>CAWFYC010000014.1:0-298883 GCA_963819855.1 uncultured Alphaproteobacteria bacterium | reverse complement strand
GCTTCTATGGGGCAACTCCGCGTCTGCTAGTGCCGGATAATCTCAAGAGCGGCATCAACAAGGCGTCGTTCTACGACCCCGAGGTGAATCGCAGCTATGCCGCGATGGCGGCGCATTACAGCGTCGGCATCCTGCCAGCCCGGCCGAAACGCCCGCGGGATAAGGCCGCGGTCGAAGCGGGGGGCCGCTTTGCACAGTCCTATATCCTTGGCCGGCTGCGCAACGTCACGTTCTTCTCCCTGGCTGAGTGCAACGCCGCCATCGCCGGCGCCGTGGAGCGGATGAACGGCCGCGAGATGCGGCGCCTTGGCGTGAGCCGCCGCCAGCTGTTCGAGACGGTCGAACGGCCTCTCATGCAGGCGCTGCCGCAGGACGACTACGAATATGCCGAGTGGCATCTCGCCCGCGTCGGCATCGACTATCACGTCGAGGTCCAGGGCTTCCTCTACTCGGTGCCACACAGCCTGCTCCGCGAGCAGGTGGACACCCGCGCCACGACGCGGACGATCGAGATATTCCATCGCGGCAAACGCGTTGCCGCCCACGCGCGGCGTTACGGCGGTCCCCGCCACGGCACTCTGCCTGAGCATATGCCGTGCGCGCACCGGCGCTACGCCGAGTGGACGCCGGAGCGCCTGCAACGTCAGGCCCAGGGGATCGGGCCGAACACCGAGGCGTTGATTATCGCGGTGATGGCCCGCCGGCCGCACCCCGAACAAGGCTTCCGCACCTGCCTCGGCGTGCTGCGGCTGTTTCGTGGCGTCGACGCCGCCAGAGCCGAGGCGGTCAGTCTGCGCGCGGTGGAAATCGGCGCGCTGACCTACGCCTCGGTCGCCTCGATCCTCAAACACCGGCTCGACCGGTCGGCGTCGCCGCAAGCCGCGGACGGCACGCCCCTGCTGCACGCGAACATCCGTGGCCCCCGCTACTACCATTAGGAGACCAACTTTGCTCACGCATCCCACGCTCGACCTGTTGCATGACCTCGCCCTGCACGGCATGGCCAAGGGCTTTCGGGACATGGCCGATAATCCAGAGAGTGCCGCGCTCGGCCATGGGGAGTGGCTCGGCATTCTGCTCGAGCGCGAAAGCACGCTGCGCCAGCAGAAGCGCTTCGAGAGCCGCGCCAAAACCGCCAAGCTGCGCCATCAGGCGGCGGTCGAGGATGTCGACTACCGCACGCCGCGCGGGCTCGATCGCAAGATGTTCCTGAAGTTGGCAGGTTGCGACTGGATCCGCGAGAAACGTCATTGTCTCCTGACCGGTCCGACGGGTACCGGCAAGTCGTGGCTGGCCTGCGCACTGGGGCACAAGGCCTGTCGCGAGAACCTGTCCGTACTCTACCAGCGTGCGTCGCGCTTGTTTGCTGCCCTGGCATTGGCCCGCGGCGATGGTCGCTACGCCAAACTGCTGCGTCAGCTCGCCCGGGTCGATCTACTGATCATCGACGATTGGGGCCCGGAGCCGCTACTTGCCGAACAGCAGCGCGATCTGCTGGAGATCGTCGAGGATCGCTACGGCGCCGGCTCGCTGATCATCACCAGCCAGGTGCCGGTCGACCACTGGTACGAGATCGTCGGCAACCCGACGCTGGCCGACGCCATCCTCGACCGGATCATCCACAACGCGCACCGGATCGAACTCCGTGGCGAGACCATGCGCAAGCCGCCCACCGGCGGATGAGCGCTTCCCTGAACGAGCCGGCCGCAACTTCCCCAAGCAGCGTCAGTGGGCAGGCTCATTGGCATCCAAACCCACTGCAATGCGTTACGTAACGGAGATCGAAGACCATGCCGAGAGGTCAGAAACCACAAGGCGAGCAGGCGCTCAGCAACGCCGAGCGCCAGGCGCGCTATCGCGCTCGCCACTTACAGCAGCCGCCAAAGGTCGTGATCCGAACCCGCCGGCCCGTCGACCGACGCAGCCGCCTTCAGCGGTGGGATGACGCGACCAATCTGCTGCTGGGGATCCAGGCCGAGTGTGTCAATTGGTTGGAGGCGCTGCCGGACAGCCTGCGCGCCACCGTCATGGCCGAAGCGCTTGAGGCGATCGCCGATCTCGACCTCACCACGCTGGCCGAGGTCAAGCCGCCACGCGGCTACGGCCGGGATTGATGTGCGATGAAGCGGAGAACTCTCGGCCAGTCTTGGTCCAACCGCGCACTGCCGCTTGACCCATCGACGATCGTTATGACATGACCGGCACAGGCATTCGAGACGACACCATCCTGGGCGCCATCAGATTGGATTGGTGGGCGGCATCAGATTGGAACGGTGCGCGGAACACGTTCGGTATACCCGAGCGGCTTCGTCGGAATCCGCACAGTGACGATCTTATTGCATACGCGCAGGCGGAGGAAGTTCATAAATTGCTTGGCATTTCGAGTAGAACCTTTTTCGAGCATGCGCCAGCAATCGCTGCTTTATACAGCAACCTTGGCGGAGCCGAACGCTTTTCCAAACCCGCGCCCCCATCTCCTGAGATTAACGAGGAGACAGACGAGGCTTGGCTCGACGACGAAGAGGTCGGCCGAGCTGTCCAGCGCCGAAGCACCGAGATACAGGCGCAGGTACGGGATCGACGGAAGGCTGCCGCACTCAGGCTCCGTTACGAAAATGTGTGCATGTTCTGTGGCGCAAGATTATCTATCGGCGACCGTGAATATTACTCTGAGGCGGCGCATATAAGAGTTTGTCCGGAAACCTCACGCGATTCTGCATAGCCTTCTGACCATCAGGCGGATGGATGCCAGGAGCAGGAACGCGCGCGCCTTGTGGTTGAGGCTCTCCCAATCCTTGGCCAGGCGACGACAGCGGTTGAGCCATGCGAGGGTTCTCTCGACCACCCAACGTTTGGGCAGGACGACAAAGCCCTTTGCCTGGTCCGAACGCTTGACGATCTCCACATCCACCTGGGAGAGGATCGTTTTCATCGCCTTGCGGAATTCCGGCCCCTGATAGCCACCGTCGGCGTAGAGCTTCAGCAAGAAGGGGTAGAGCCCAAACAAAGTGGCCATCAGCATTGCACCGCCGTCGCGATCCTGAATGTCGGCCGCGTGCACGATGGCGTGCAGCAGCAATCCCTGTAAATCTACCAGGATATGCCGCTTCTTCCCCTTGATCTTCTTGCCCGCATCATAGCCATGTGGGTCGATACAGGCCCCCCTTTTTCGGCGCTCTTGACGCTCTGGCTATCAATTACCGCGGCAGTGGGGCTGGTGTTCAGCGACAATCAAGATGGATGTCAGCGACAATCAGGATGGATGACGCCGGGTTCGGCCGCAGGTTGGGCGTAGCCCAGCCGTAGGCTGAACCCGGCGACGGTCCTCTGCGTGGGACCGGCCTGCAACTCCGTGACGCGTGCCGAATGTCGGGAGTTCTCAACTCCCCAGAAGAGACCCCCGGTGCCCGGCAATCACATCACGGATCAGCAGGTGAGACTGTACATGGACCTTCGTCGAACCCACACACGCGAGGCCGCTGCCGCCAAGGCGGCGCTCAGCGTCACGACCGGCGCCCGGCTTGATGCCGATCCCCGGTTGCCATCTCAACAGCAGACCCCGCGCGGACGCCGCAGGCCGGATCCGCTGGTAGCGATCTGGGACAGTGAGATTGTCCCCATGTTGCAGGCGGTGCCCGGTCTGCGCCCGGTCAGCATCGTGACCGAGATGCTGCGTCGTCATCGCGATTTCTCCGCAGCTACGCGCCGCACTCTGGAGCGCCGGGTGCGGACCTGGCAGGCATTGCATGGCGCGGAGCGCGACGTGATCTTCCGCCAGGAGCATCCGCCGGGACAGCAGGGCCTGTCGGACTTCACCGACGCCAACCCGCTCGGCGTCACCATCGCCGCCGTGCCGCTGCTGCATCGGCTCTATCACTTTCGGTTGGCGTTCTCCGGCTGGCAGCATGCCGAGGTGGTGCTCGGCGGCGAGAGTTTCGTGGCCTTGGCCGGCGGACTTCAGAACGCATTGTGGGCGCTCGGCGGCGCACCGCGCGAGCATCGCAGCGACAGTCTCTCGGCGGCATTTCGCAATCTCGACCGTGATGCTGCCGAAGACCAGACCAACCGCTACGAGGCGCTGTGCGCCCATTACCGCATGACCGCGACCCGCAACAACCTGGGGATCGCACACGAGAACGGTGTGATTGAGGCCAGTCACGGACATCTCAAGCAGACCTTGGCGCAGTCATTGCTGCTTCGTGGCAGCAGTGACTTCGCTGACATGCCGCTCTATCGCCGCTTCGTTGCCGAGATTGTGGGTCGTGCCAATGCCGGTCGGCGCCGTGAGCTGGAGATCGAGCGTCCGCTGCTCACGTCGCTGCCACTGCGCCGCACCACCGACTTCGAAGAGGATCTGGTCACTGTCACCCGCAGCGGCGGCTTCCTGCTTCGCCGCGTGTTCTACACGGTGCCATCGCGGCTGATCGGCCATCGGCTGCGCGTGCGTATATATGATGACCGGATCGAGTGCTTCCTCGGCGGTGAACCCGTGTTGACGCTGCCACGCGGTCGCGCGCCGCAAGGCCGCGCCATGCGCAGCCGCACCGTTCATGTCGTCGACTACCGCCATGTCATCCATGCCCTGCGTCGCAAGCCGCATGCATTGCTCAACCTGGTCTATCGCGATCAGCTGTTCCCGCGCACAGCGTTCCGCAATACCTGGGACGCATTGATCGCCGCCGAGCCGCCGCGCATTGCCTGCCGCATCATGGTCGGTCTGCTCGCACTCGCGCATGAACGGGCTTGCGAGGCTGAACTGGCCGACCAACTGGAACTGATCCTCGCTGCCGGGGAACGGCCGGACCTCAATGCCTTGCAGACGCAGTTCGCCCCGGCCAGCTCCTGCCTGCCACATGTCACCGTCGCATTGCCGTCGGTGGTTGCCTACGACGCGTTGCTCAGCAACCACGCGATGGAGGTCTCAGCATGAGCAAGATCACTGCCGACATCGCCCGGCTGCCGCTACTGCTGCACGAGCTGCGGCTGCCAGCCATCAGCCGCCTGTGGCAGGATATCGCCACTCGCGCCGACAAGGAGGGCTGGCCTGCCACTCGGTTCCTCGCGGCACTTGCCGAATTCGAGATCGCCGAGCGCGCCAAGCGGCGCATCGACCGCCACCTTGCCGAAGCACGCCTGCCACCGGGCAAGACGCTGGACAACTTCGACTTCCTGGCGGTGCCGATGATCAGCAAGGCACACGTCATGGCGCTCGCCTCCGGCGACACTTGGCTGAGCAAGGGCGCCAATCTGCTGCTGTTCGGACCCCCCGGCAGCGGCAAGAGCCACGTCGCTGCGGCCCTCGGCCGCGCGCTGATCGAGAGCGGCCACCCGTACCTGTTCATGCGCACCACCGACCTCGTTCAGCGCCTCCAGGTGGAGCGACAGGCACTGCAGCTGGCGGCGGCCATCGCCAAGCTGGACAGGTTCGACCTGCTGATCCTCGATGATCTCTCCTACGTCACCAAGGATCAGGCCGAGACCAGCGTGCTGTTCGAACTCATCGCCGCCCGCTACGAGCGCCGCTCGCTGCTGATCACGGCAAACCAGCCGTTCGGAGACTGGGGCAAGGTGTTCCCCGATCCGGCGATGACCGTCGCCGCCATCGACCGCCTCGTCCATCACGCCACCATCTTCGAGATGAATGTCGAAAGCTACCGGCGGCGCACCGCCATCGCACGCAAGACCAGGGCCGATCGTCAGTCCAACGACGAGCCCGCCTGATCCATCCCGCCCGCTCTGATTGTCGCTCTCCAGCGACAATCAGAGGCGCGTCTCATGCCACTTGCCAACCGCAAACAGACGCCACAATTATGCAGCCAAGCGGTGTCGCAGGTATCCATCCTGATTGTCGCCCGCCACCATCCTGATTGTCGCGCTACAGGCTGGCCTCTCGCGAGGCCTGTTCCCGACATTTCAGGTAGAGCGCATGGTGGATCTGCTCCAGCGTCCCGTCCCAGCTCCAGCGGTCGGTGTAATCGTACACCGTGCTACGCGGTGCGAGGTCCTTCGGGATGGCCCGCCATTGGCAGCCTGTGCTGAGGATGTACATCAGCCCATTGACCACCTCGCGAATATTGACCGAACGCTTGTTACCGCCTGGCTTGGCAGGCGGGATCAGGGGCGCGATCTCGGCCCATTCATCGTCGGTCAGGTCGCTCTCATAGCGCAGCCCGCTGCGGTCGTAGCGGCGGCGGTTCTCTTCCGTCCACATGTGGCACCTCGCGAATCGATGCCGCACAGCGAATCACAAGGCATTCTGCCGCTTCAAGCTCCTTGCGCTAACCGATTCTAAAGACTCAACTTGTTCCCGGACAGACACTAAGGGCTATTGGGCACCCTCACAATGGGCCAGATAAAGTTGCGAATATGATCGTGCTGTGCCCGAACCATCACCTTCAATTCGACCGTGGTATGCTACGGATTAAGAAACAAGGATCAAACTATATTATCATTTCGAGGGTAAGAGGAGACATCCTGCACAACAAACTTCTCGTTCTCAGGCATGCGCTCGCTGACGATTGCATTGAGTGGCATTTTAACTGGTTCGATCTGGGCAGACTCTAAACGCTGGTCGTCCGTGCAGCACGGCGCAAATAGCCAACGCTACGCCGCCCGGGACGGCAGGTCGGTCTGAGTAGGCAAAATACGGATTGCCTTCCCCACCTGCCGATCGGCGACAGCAAGGTCGACCTGCACCTGAAGGTTGAGCCAGAACTGGGGATCGGTGCCGAACCAATGGCCAAACCGCAGTGCCGTGTCGCCGGTTGATCGGGCGCTTTGCCGGCGATGATCTAGCTGACGCGGTTCGGCGGTACGTCGATCTGTCGTGCGAATTCAGTGGGCGTGATGCCCAGCTCGTCCAGTTCATCCTTCAGAATACCGCCGGGGTGCACTGCGCGCCGGAATCTGGTGCCACCCTTCGTCAATGCTCATTCCCGTCCCGTTGCTCGTGGGCTTGCTCCCGCGCCAGCTCATCCAGGCAGACCTTCGCTGATCTACCTCACTGCGGTGGAGCAGAACATGTTGCTGGTCAGCGCCAATGTCCGTCACATGGACCTGCTGCTGCAGCTCCATCCCACAGGGAACGTCCTGCTCTATCGTCCAACATAGACGCCCCCTGGCCCACGATCACGCACACGCTCCCGCGTCAGCTCGTCACGGCAGGCCTTCGCGAGCGGCAGCAGATTCTGCTGCACGCCCGCCGGCGTGATCGCGTCAAGTGGGTAACTGAAACCACAGATGAACACGGATGGACACGGATGGACACGGATGGACACGGATGGACACGGATGGACACGGATGGACACGGATAAGGTCGTGGTGGGGCACAGACGTCGCAACCGCATCGCCGCAATCCGTGTTCATCCGTGTTCATCCGTGGTTTCAAATCCCCTTACTGCGCGCCATCGCAACCACAGCGTGCCTTCCCTCAACATTTGTTAATATTACTACCCATTGACACCATTATATCTAACTCCCACCTCCCCTCCTTTCCCCACAGCAACCGGTCGGTCCCGCCATGCACACCCTCCCCAACCTCCCCGATTCCATCGCCCGCGAAGTCTTCGCCAAACTCTGCGACAGCCTTGCCCCGCCCCGCGCCGATACCCCCGAAGCCCTCGCCGCCCGCGACGAACTCGCCATGGCCGCGGTCGCCGCCCTGCATCCCACCGATGCGCTGGACGCCATGCTCGCCATCGACATCGTCCTGGCCGAGGCCTGCTACGCCGACGCGGTCCGCCAGGCCGGCGAGTACCGCGGCGACCTCGCCGCCACCAACCGCTGCCGTGCCCAGGCAGCGACCATGCTGCGGCAGATGCGCGGCCTGCTGCGCGACTACGAGGCCAGGCAGGCGAGACGCGACAAGGCCCTGGCGGCGATGCATCCCGCCGCGATGGAGCGTGCCGGTTACTGGTTCCGCGATGTATCGGTGCCGCTGCCCGAGCCGGCCCAGGCTGCGCCACCCGATCCTGCCGCTGCGCCGAACCCCGGCCGGAACGAGGACGACTTCAGCAAGCTCACCGAGGCCGAGCAGTACGCCCTGCTCTACCCTGCCCGCGCCGCCAGCATCCGGGCGCACGGCGGCCTGCCGCCGAACGCCGGCTATGGCCCGCCCGAACCGGCGATCATCGAGGACCTGGTGCACGGCTGCAGCCCCATCCTGCTCGCGCTCGACCAGGGCGCGCGTGCCACCGTCCCTGCCTGATCGAACATCCGCAGCATGTCCGCGCTCAATTCTGGTATCGCTTCTCGTTTTAGTCGCTGCCGTCTCACCATCGTAAACAATGAGACGAAGTTGCCGACGCAGGTTCAATCCCCCGCTGCCACCGCCGGCCGGTCGTGCTTGCGCATCAGCAACAGCAGCAGCAGCGGCGGGACGACGGTCAGCATCATCAGCCGGAAGTCGTTGTTGTAGGCGATGATCTGCGCCTGGTGATTGACCATCTGGTCGAGCAGCACCGCGCCGTGCCGCGTCGCCGGGTTCAGCATGTGCGACACCGCGTCATTGCCTTGCAGCACACGATCGAACGGCGTGATGCCGGCGGCGATGTCGGCGTGGGTGACCTGAACCCCGCGCGTCAGACTGAACGAGGTGACCGAGATGCCGATCGCGGAGCCGATGTTGCGCGCCAGCGACTGCATCGACGTCGCCTCGCCGCGCAGCGACGGCGGCAGTGTGGTGTAGGCCATCACCGTCATCGGGTTGAACACCAGGCCGACCGAGAAGCCCTGGATGATCATGGTGAAGATCATCGCTTCGGCGGTCACGTCGGGCGTCCAGTTGCTCATCGTGTAGAGCACCCAGCCCAGGCTGATCAGGCCGAACGCCATGATCTTGCGCTGGTCCACCCGCATGCCCATGCGTGCGGCGAGGAACATCGATATGATGATGCCGATCCCGCGCGGCGCCATCACCCAGCCGGCGGTGTAGACCGGATAGCCCGCCAGGTTCTGCAGATAGGGCGCCAGCAGCGCCGATGTCGACAGCATCAGCGACGAGACGCAGAAGATCATGATGATGGCGGAGGCGAAGTTGCGGTCCTTGAACAGGCCCGGCGGCAGGAACGGCTTATCGGCGGTGAACATGTGCACGACGAACAGGTAGAACGCGAGGCCCGCCACCACCGCCTCGATCATGATCTCGCGCGAACCGAACCAGTCGAGTTCCTGGCCGCGGTCCAGCAACATCTGGAACGACCCCGCGGCGAGGCCCAGCATGGCAAAGCCGTACCAGGAGAAGGTGAGTTGCGGTCGCGCCGGTGTCTCGCGCATGAACAGCACGATGCCGACCAGGGCGAGGATGCCGAACGGCAGGTTGACGTAGAACACCCAGCGCCAGGAGTACAGGTCGGTGAGGTAGCCGCCGAGGGTCGGGCCGATCATCGGGCCCATGGTGACACCCATGGAGAAGATCGCCATCGCCTGGGCGCGCCGTGAGAACGGGTAGATGTCGAGCATCGTCGCCTGCGACAGCGGCGCCAGGGCCGCGCCGAACATGCCCTGCAGCAGGCGGAAGCCGACCAGCTGCTCCAGCGACTGTGCCGCCCCGCACAGCATGGAGGCGGCGGTGAAGCCAATGATGCAGACGATGAACAGCCGCTTGCGGCCGAAGCGGACGGCCAGCCAGCCGACCGGCGCGGTCATGATGGCGGCGGCGATCACATAGGAGGTGAGCACCCAGGTGATCTCGTCGTAGGAGGCCGACATGCTGCCCTGCATGTACGGCAGCGCCACATTGGCGATGGTGGAGTCCAGCGTCTGCATGAACATCGCCAGCATGGCGGAGGCGGTGATCAGACCGCGATAGGGAACGCGGGTGGAGTCGGACATTGTTCCTGGACGTTCAGCGAGCACGGTGATTGTGCACCCGGCCGTCTGATTGCGCTACCCGCGGGTAGCGCGGTGCAGGTCAGCTGCCGAGTGAAGCTGCCTCGTCGGCTTCCGGTTCCGGCATCGCGGCGAACCCAAGGATGTCAACCAGCGGAATCTCGAGACCAACGCTCGGCAGTGGCAGGCGCGCTCGGACTGGTAGAGTTCGACGATTTCCTCGCAGCGCAACCGTCATGGAGGCCTCCGGGCGAGAAACTATCGCAACCCGACGGGGCGAGCGAGCTACGCCTTCACCATCGGGCACGCCCCCTCCGACAGCGGCCGGAACGCCTCGTCCGCCGGCGTGGTGCCGATCAGCTTGTAGAGGTCCCACTCGCCCTTGCTCTCGGATGGCTGCTTCACCTCGAACAGATAGGCCGGCGTAAGCTTGCGGCCGTCCTCGCGGATCTTGCCGGGACCGAAGCAGTCGTCGTCGGTCGGCATCGCCTTCATACGCGCCACTGTCGCCGCTCCGTCCGACTTTGCCGCAGCGGCACCCATGTCGGCGACCGTCTTCAGGTAGTGCAGCGTGCAGGAATAGTCGCCCGCCTGCGCCATGTTCGGCCATAGCGTCACCTTCGGCGCGATGCGCTTCTGGAAGCCGCGCGTGCGGTCGTTGAGGTCCCAGTAGTAGGTCTCGGACAGCCGCGTGCCGGCCGCCATCTCGATGCCGATCGCACGCACGTCGGTGGTATAGGCCACCATCGCCGCCAGGTTCATCTTCTGCGTCAGGCCGAACTCATGCGCCTGCTTGACGATGTTGATCAGGTCGGCGCCGGCGCCGCAGATGCCGAGGATCTTGGCACCCGAGCCCTGCGCCTTCACCAGGAAGGCTGAGAAGTCGGTGGTCTCCGGGAACGGATAGATCTGCGCGCCCAGTACCTTGCCGCCGGCCGCCTCGACGAACTTCGTGGTGTCGCGCTGAGTGGCGGCGCCGAAGGCGTAGTTGGGCGTGATGAAGTACCACGAATCGCCGCCGGCCTTCACCATTGCGCCGCCGGTGGACTTCGCCTCCATGTAGGTGTCGAACACCCAGTGCATCGAGTTGGGCGTGCAGGCGCTGCCGGTCACGTCGGAGCTCGCGGTGCTGGTGGGGATCAGGATCTTGTTTTTCTCCTTGACGACGCCGGCGAGCGCCAGCGCGCAGGAGGTGGCGGCGACGTCGATGATGATGTCCACCCCGCGCTGGTCGAACCACTCGCGGGCGAGCGAGACGGCGACGTCCGGCTTGTTCTGGTGGTCGGCGGAGAGGACCTCCACATCGAATGCGCCGGCGGCGAACTCCTGCACCGCCTGCTTGGTGCAGGCCACGCCGGTGGGACCGTTCACGTCACGATACGGTCCGGACATGTCGTTCATCACGCCGATGCGGACGACGGGGCGGGTCTGGGCGCGGGCACGTCCAGCGGGGATGGCGGCGGCAGTCGTGGCGGCAAGCAGCGTACGGCGTGACAGCAGCATGGACGGTTCCTTTCGTGGGCAACGACACGATACCGGAAGGAGCGGCGCGGGCCAAACCGCTGGGTGGAAACTTCCTCTCCGCGGGTATCCAGCGAGTTCCGCTCGGCACGCACTGCGCTGACCGACGTGCTACAAGACACCAACCATCTCGGCGAGGCTGAGCCGCTGATGCGTCGCGCGCTGGCGATCTTCCCCGCCTTCCAGCGACATACCGGCCACGCCCACCCCATCGCGACGCGGTGGTCCGCAACCGCAGCGGTCTGCTTGTGACGATTGGCCGAAGCCAGGCCACGATCGCTGCGGCGATCGCGACGGCCGTTCACAAGGTGGGGCCGCAGTTGCCGTTAGGCGTGGCGGCTATTGTCAGACATACTGACTAACACTACATTCCGGCGATGCAGTGCCCGCTCCAAGCTGATACCGACCTCACTTGCTCGCCACAGCGCTACCCGAGGTGTTGGCCCACCTACGGAAACAAAGTCACCGCACACGGCTCTTGAGCCTCAATTGCCCGCCTCCCGCCAGCTTGCTCGCCCACCGCCGTCTGCGCCACAGTGACGGCAACGCTGGAGGAACCGATCCCATGGGCATCACCGCCGAACTCGCGCAGTTCACCGCCGACATCCGCCTCGACCGGCTGCCGCCCGACGTGGTGAAGCGCGCGCGCTTCCTGGTGCTCGACCTGGTCGGCAACATCGTCCGCGCCCGGCACGACGCCGAGAGCACGCCCTCGTTCCTCGCCGCGGTCCGCGCGATGGGCATGGCCGCCGGCAATTCCGGCGTGTTCGGCGACGCCGCCCGCTATACTCCGGCAGGCGCGGCGTTGCTGAACGGCGCGCTGGCGCACTCGCTGGACTTCGACGACACGCATGCCGCCGGCTCGCTGCATCCCGGCGCGCCGGTGATCCCGGCGGCGCTGGCGGCGGGCGAGATGGTCGGCGCATCCGGCGCGGATGTGCTGGCCGGGATCGTCGCCGGCTACGAGGTCACCTGCCGCGTCGCCCTCGCGCTGCCCGCCGGCGAGCACTACGACCGCGGCTTCCACCCCACCGCGACCTGTGGCGCGTTCGGTGCCGCCGCCGCCGCCGCACGGGTGTTCGGGCTGACTGCCGAGCAGGTGGAGGGCGCGCTGGGCACAGTGCTCAGCCAGTGCGCCGGCAGCCTCCAGTTCCTGGTCAACGGCGCGTGGACCAAGCGGTTCCAGGTCGGCTGGGCCGCCTGCAACGGCCTGATGGCCGCCACGCTGGTACGCGAGGGCTTCAAGGGCCCGACCGAGGCGCTGGGAGGCCGCCACGGCTTCCTGCACGCCTACGCGCCCAACCCGAACCCGGCCCGCGCGGTGCAGGACCTCGGCGCGGTGTTCGAGTTGATGCATACGGCGGTGAAGCCGTATCCGTCCTGCCGCTATGGCCACGCCGGCATCGACGCGGCGCTCGCGCTGCGTGCCGCCAATGACCTCAGGCCGACTGACATCACCGCCGTGACCCTCGGCCTGCCGCGCGCCGGGATGATGCTGATCGGCCAGCCGCCCGAACAGAAGGCGGATCCGCAGAACGTGGTCGATGGTCAATTCAGCGGCCCGTTCGTGATCTCGGCCGCGCTGGCGACTGGCGCGATGGGCTGGGACAGCTACGGGTTGCTGCGGGACGCGACCGTGCGCTCGTTGCTCCCCAAAGTGACCTGCGCGTTCGATCCCGAAATCGAGGCCGAGTTCCCCGCCAATATGTCCGGCAAGCTGACCATCGCGGCGCGCGGCGAAAGCTTTTCCCAGAAGGTCGTGGTGCCGAAGGGCGAGCCTGGCAACTTCCTCACCGAGACGGAGTTGCGCGGGAAATTCACCGGCCTGACCGATGCGGTGCTGGGCACCGAGCGCTCGGCACGACTGGCCGATGCGGTGCTGGCGATCGATACCGCGGCCGACGTCGCGCATCTCATGCGGCTCGCTGCGCCGTTGATGCCAGCGCGCCTGGCAGGAGAGTAGGCAACTGCATGCCCAACTTCACGCCCCAGGCGCTGCACGCGCTTATCAGCCTCATCGTCGGCCGCATGGGCAGCAGCGCGGAGGAAACCGAGGAGGTCGCCGACCATCTGGTGCGCGCCAACCTCTCAGGCCACGACAGCCACGGCATCGGCATGCTGCCCGCCTATATCCGGCTGCTGCAGGATGGACTGCTGGTGCCGAACCAAGCGCCGCACACCGTGCTCGATGCCGGCGCACTGCTGGTGATCGACGCGCGCCGCGGCTTCGGCCAGCGGATGGCGGCCGATGCGGTGCGCCGCGCGATCGCCCGCGCGCGGGAGCTTGGCGCCTGTGTGCTGGCGCTGCGCAACGCGTCGCATGTCGGCCGCATCGGCACCTACGGCGAGCTCGCCGCTCGAGCCGGCTGCGCGTTCACCGCGTTCGTCAATGTCGCCGATGGTCGCGACATCCAGGCGCCCTGGGCATGCGCCGAGCCACGCCTCGGCACCAATCCATTCTGCGTCGCGGTGCCAGGGGAGGATGGGCCGTCGCTGCTGCTCGACATGGCGACCACCACGATCGCCGCCGGGAAGGCACGCGTGGCGTACAACAAGGGCGTCCCGGTTCCGGACGACTGCCTGATCGATGCCGCGGGGCAGCCAACCAACGATCCCACCGGATTGATGCGCGATCGCAGCGGGGCGATGCTGTCGTTCGGCCGCCACAAGGGCTCGGGTCTGGCAGTGATCTGCGAGATCATGGCGGGCGCGATCGGCGGCGGGCAGCGGGTGGATCAGCCGGCGCAGGGTGGCATCCTAAACTCGATGCTGGCGACGGTGATCGATTTGTCGCGGCTGGGCGATCCAGCGGCGGTGGCGGAAGGTGCCGAGGCGACCAAGGCGCATATCCGCTCTTCGCGCGTTGCGCCCGGCTTTGACGAGGTGCTGTTGCCGGGCGAGCCGGAGCGGCGTGCGGCGCTGGAGCGAGCGGCGACGGGCATTTCGGTGGACGCGACGACATGGGGAGACGTTGTTGATGCGGCGGCGAGGCTCGGCATCACGGCGGCGGAGATCGACCGGGCCGTCGGCGCGAATTAGACAGGTGGAGCGGAGGAGGGGTGGCCGAGTGGTTTAAGGCACCAGTCTTGAAAACTGGCGGTGCGCAAGTTCCCGCGGGTTCGAATCCCGCCCCCTCCGCCACTATACGCCAATAGTCTGATTGATGCCGTAGCGCCGGGCCCGGGTCCTCAGGCTCGCTTGACCATGTTGTATCGCTCGACGGACCCCCTAGAGGATGCAGTGTCTGTTCCCGCACTGCTGGAGCAGCCGTTCTCCGAAGAGAGCTTCAGCTCGCTGATTTCGAACAACTCGCCTAGGTCGTTGCGAGCATCGCGCGCATAGCCGCGTTGCCTTACGCTTCGGCCGAGGCAACTGACCGAGGAACCGCCATCATGTGGCGCAGTTTGGCAAAAATATCGTTGGTAGTGAAAGTTGGCCTGCGCCTTGCCGTAGCCGGCTCGGACCGACCGATGATACGGCAGGTCTGTGGCGCGACGCAGGGTAGATGCAGATGACGATTCCCGAGACGTCCGGACTCGATCTTCCGCCGCTGGCGCGCTTCGCCATCCTACTTCTCGGCATGTTGGCGGTCCGCTGGGTCAGCCCACGCCTGCGCCTACCGGATTGCGTTGGCTACATTCTGCTCGGCGTTCTGGTCGGGCCGCATCTGCTTGGCGTAGTTCCGCAGCATGCTGATGTCGCGAATTTCTTCGCCGAGCTCGGTAAGCTGCTGCTTATGTTCTTCGTTGGGCTGGAGATTGACCTCAACGAATTTGCGCAGGTGCGTCGGCGTGCGGCCCTGTTCGGCCTCGTGACCTTCGCTCTACCGCTGGTCTGCGGCATCGTGGTGGCGCACGTTTTCGGCTATTCGCCGGTCTCGGCGCTGCTGGTGGGTTCGCTGATCGCGTCACATACGCTCATTGCTTTTCCGATGGTCACGGCGGCAGGGCTCGCCACCCGGCCCGCGGTCGTTGTGACAGTCGGTGCGACGATGCTGACAGATATGCTGTCGTTGTTGGTGCTCGCGGCCTGCCTAACCACGCACCGGTCCGGTTTCGCGCCCGCGGCAATCATGGTGCAGATTGGGGAACTGATTGCCTTCACGGCAATTCTGCTCGGGGTGGTCGGTCCGCTGGCTCGACGTGTCGCGGCCGGCCTCGGTGACAGCGAGGAAGTGAGCTTCACCCTCCTGCTCCTTGTCGTCTCCGTCGCCGCCATCGCCGCGGAAGCGATTCAGCTCGAAGGGATCATCGGCGCCTTCCTCGCCGGCATGGCGGTGAACCAAGCGGTGAAGTCCTCTCGCGCAAAGGAAAAGCTCGAATTCGTCGGCAATGGCGTCTTCATTCCTGCCTTCTTCATCGTCACTGGGTTTCTGATCGATCTGCGGCTGTTGGTGGTGTCACTGACCTCAGATCTACCGCTCGTGCTTGCTATCATCATCGCACTGATCGCCGCGAAATGGGCGGCGGCAGAGCTTTCGGGGCGCGTCTTTGGGTTCGACGCGACCGACCGGCTGTTGACCACCTCGCTCACCTTGCCGCAAGTCGCGGCAACATTGGCGGCCGCGCTGGTCGCTTATAGCGCCGTGAACGCTGCTGGCGAGCGGCTGATCGATGGCAGGATGCTGAACGCTACATTGGTGCTGGTAGTCGTCACTGCCGTGTTAGGCCCAGTGCTTACGGAACGCGCGGTCTTGCGACTTCGTGGTCGCCCGCCCGGTGGTGACCCGCTGCCGGGTTCCGAAGCTCCGGCATTCGTGCCGCCCTTGGGAGAACCACCGCTTATGCCTTGATCAGCCGCAACCGATCACGCCGCTCTAACGACCTGGCACCAAGCTTGCTTCATGTCCGGATCCTGAACGCATACCACGTTTGCTACCGGGTAGCGATCGGCGGCGAGAGCGATTGCGCCAGCAAGATCAGGTTTTGTGGCACCACGCGTATTAAACCTCCGTGTGGACTGTCGATATCAGCGATAAGAAGAAAGGGAATAGCAAGGATAAACGGCAGCACCAGCAAGGTTGACCGTGAGGTACGCTCTTGAGCGTACCCAAGCAAAAAATTGCTGGCCATCGCGACGAATATCATCAGCAGCCATGCCCCTGCGGGGACACGGTTCAGAAATGCCGCCTGTGCGTAACCCTGCGTGTTCAAAACATCGTTCATACCGGACATGACCAAAGCCACCGGAGGTGTCGGCTGTGTGGTCGCGAGCCCGACCACCGAAGCCCATAGCGCAGTCTGAAGATCCGATGTGCTGTTGGCATTTTGGTCGAGCTGAGACAGATCGCGAAGCACATAGAACTGGATGCGCAACGCAGTGTATTTAGTCAGCAGGTCGTGGATGTGTGCAGCCAGCGCATCGGGTAGAATATCAGCGCGCGCATACTCGGTGCCGATCGCGTTAGCCTCTTCTTCTTCATAGGTCTTGCGCTGATCGTACCGGCCCACCGCCATCGAAAATGCAAAGCCGACTATGAGGGCGAGAAGGGTCAGAGCCGAGGGGACGATTGTAGCGAAGTCGGGGTTCGCGTTCTCCTTCGGCCGCGTCGTTCTTCTGCGCAGGGCATCTCCTGCGTAGGCCGCAATCACTTGCAAAAGGAAGGCTATCGCCAGTACAATGACCGGAAAATCGACCAGCTTGTTCATTCGTGCGCACCACAAATGCGAACATTATTAAGCTTCGCAGAATAGTTGCCATTCATGCACATGCATAGCGCGTCGTGGGTGCATGGAAGAAACTGCGTACCAGCGTAGGCAGCTTCTGCAGCTGCCGCATATGTGAGACGATCATTTGACGCAGTTGGGTCAGCGAGTTGATGACCTTGCGCCCGGTGCACTGGGACTTCAGATCATTCCATACATATTCGTCGGGGTTCAGCTCCGGTGAATAGGGCGGCAGAAAGAACAGCTCCAGCATGCCCGTCTGTTCTGCTACGAACTTGGTGACTGACTTGGCTCGGAGGCTTATATCGAGATATGCCGTCAACGCACGTAAGGGAAGTTCGATGCCTGGAAAAATCGTCACCTGTCTGTGGTTTGACCATGGCGAGGCACGGAAAGCGGCGGAATTCTACGCGGCCACCTTTCCGGACAGCCATGTCGGGCAGGCGCTGCAATCTCCGTCCGATTACCCGGGCGGCAAACAAAATAGCGAGTTGATCGTCGAATTCACCGTGCTCGGCCAAGCATTTGTCGGTCTGAATGGTGGCCCCGCGTTTGCGCCGAACGAAGCGGTGAGTTTCCAGGTCATGACCGAGGATCAGGCGGAAACCGACCGCTATTGGAATGCGATAATCGGGAATGGCGGCAGCGAAAGCGAGTGCAGTTGGTGCAAGGACCGCTGGGGCTTTTCGTGGCAGATCGTGCCGCGAGCCTTGATTGCCGCGCTGAAGGATCCGGATCGCGCTGCCGCGAAGCGGGCAATGGACGCGATGATGACAATGCGCCGGATCGACATTGCCAAGATTGAGGCTGCACGTCGGAAACCTGCCGAGCCGCCCCGCTAACCCGTGTGCCCAAAGATGCTCGCGATTAGCGGGAGGACCCAAGGCACTCAATCGCTGTATATCGCATCACCCATGTGCGGCGTGGCGTCAACGAACCCTGTCACCGCACGTATCCTGCCGTCCGACGCCAGCATGGCAAAGTCTGTACCGCCGAAGAACAACGGCGCGTTCCGTGCCGCCCGCGATCCAGCTGAAGCGGACAAAATTGTAATGTGCTTTGATACCGCTTGCGAGCCAGCGGCGCTATCCGGGGAACCACTCCTTCGGGTGTGGCCCACGACGGCCGAAGCTCCGCTTCGGTTTGCGGCGAGAGCACGCCCTTGTCCGGTGCTGCCCTCCAGGCCCACACTGCGCAAAGCACGCTTGTTATGGGTCCCGCACGATGCAGCCGTGTTGCAACTCGGAGGAATCGTGCTTCAGCCGTAGCCGGGTGCTTGAACGCCTCTGCCCGCGACCTGAAGTTATGTCCGAGCAACCACCACTGATCCGAGTAGGAGAAGCACAATGATCCACCACGTATCGATTCCGGCGCACGAGCCGCGCCATGTCGCCGAGGTCCTGGCCGAATTGATGGGCGGCAAATGTCACCCATTCGGGCCCCTTGAAGGCGCGTTCATGGCGACCAGCGGCGACGCGCACGGCACGATGATCGAGGTCTACCCGGAGCGTGCCACTCTCGACATTCCGGACAGCGACGATCAGGTCGTGTTCGGCGAGAACAAAGCACCGCCCCACACCTGGCCTTTCCATGTGCTGCTCTCGGTGCCGCTGGAGCCCGACCAGATCGAACGCATCGGTGCGCGCGAAGGCTGGCGCGCCAAGACCTTCGGCCGCGGCATGCGGGGGCAGGAACCATTCTTCCATGTCATCGAATTCTGGCTCGAAAACCGACTGATGATTGAGGTTGTCTCGCCAGCGATGGCACGGGAGTACGAGGACTTTCTGCGGAATGCACAGCTTTCGGTGATGAGCGATCCCGAATCGTTGCGACTAATGAGGGCCACGCACATCGAGGAGAAGGCTTCCTAGGAACCGATATAAAACGGCAGCAGGGCCACATGGTGGTACGGGCCGTGGAGTCTTACGCTGTCGATGTCAACGTCTCGCTGACCTTGCTCGGCACCGTGCAGGGCCTGTTTCCGGTATTGCCGTGCGGCCTGCAGTCGGCGACATCGCCGGTAGGCTTACTGCAGCGGAGTCTGCTGATGGAAGGCGCGTCTCCAGCCGTCTGAACGCTTTACGTAGCCGCTGCTGACCAGCGCATGGTACGGCTTGCCATCCTTACGCTTTGCGCTGCATTCGTAGGTGATTACCGTTGATGTGTCGGACAGAGTGACGAACCCCTTGGGCTCCAAGGATACATCCCGCCAACGGCCCTTTTCAGCGGATTTCGCCACGTCACCATTGGACATCACGCCCGCCATCTCCGCGAAGGCGATCAGGCACTCCTTGTCTGCGTGGTGCTGATATGCCTCCGGGCCACCTGTCCAAAAGTTGTTCTCGATCGCCAGAAGATCGTTCTCGAGCGACATGGGATACTCCCTGTGCGGTGATGCAAGTGGAACGCACCAGCCTCGGTGCGGTTCACCGACGCGATGACTCTCCGGCGCGAGGGGCCACGACCCGTTACGCAGGTCAGTGTCGATGATGAACCTTGGCGAGGGCGGAGACCGGGGTCGGAATGCCCACCAGCGAGCCTTGATCTGCGATGCCAGCGAGGTGGCGTAGGCATCCAGTCTGATAGGCCAAAAATTGATTGGATCGCACTATCCGCGACGCTGCCGCGGCGACGGTCCATCATTTGCGTGGTTCGTGACAACGATGCAAACTTGGTGAGACGGTTTTTGCCGAACCAAGCCATTGCGTGGTTCGCCAGCGCGGCGATCCAACGAGGAAACCAGGCCATGAAAACTGCGGCACTCACAGCCCTTCTACTGATCGCCGCCACGAGCACTGCGCCTGCCTCGCCCGCCTGCACCATAGGCGACCTGAATGCGCTGCAGGTTCCCGACGTCACCGTGACGCAGTCCGCGCTTGTGACCGCCAAGGGAACCACACCGGCGTATTGCGACGTGCAGGGCACAGTTGCCACACACGGTGAGGGCGCACCTGACGGCGTGGCGCAGTTCGCGATGCAATTGCCGGATTCCTGGCAGCAGCGCTTCTTTTCGATGGGAGTCGGCGGCAACGGGGGGCGGCTGATACCGGCAGTGAACGCCACCGACCGCGCCTCTGCACTTGGCAAGGGGTATGTCGTCATTGTCACCGACACCGGTCACACCGGCAACGGAACCGACGCCAACTGGGTGATCGGTCCGGACGGCAAGCGCGACCAGACCAAGATCGTCGATTTCTTCTATCGAGCGGAACACGGCGTCACCGCGGCCGGCAGGCAATTCGCTCAGGCGTACTACGGCGCTCCGGTGCAGCACGCCTATTTCGACGGTTGTTCCAACGGCGGTCGCATGGCGATGATGGAAGCCGACCGCTACCCCGAGGACTACGACGGCATCATCGCCGGCGATCCGGGTATGGACTACAACTCGGCGATGCTGCGGTTCGCCGTGCAGAAGACGGCCCTGTCATCGCCCGAGGCGTATCTGCCGCAGCAGACCCTGGCTGCGATCGATAAGGTGGTGACCGCACGCTGCGATGCAATCGATGGCGCGACCGATGGTCTGGTGCAGGATCCGGCGCGCTGCCGGGTTCGACCGGAGAACCTCGTCTGCCGCGGCGCCGATACCGCCGATTGTCTGACCCAGGCCCAGGCCCGCGTATTGCACGCCTACACGACGCCGCTGCGCGATCGACACGGACATGTCCTGTACCCCGGCTGGGCAATCACCAATCTGTCCGGATCGCGCGGCATCGGATATTGGACCACCGGTGACACGGCGCCCGAACTTGCGCACCGCGAATTGCCCTGGGGTAGCGACCCCGATGTGCCACCACGGGGATGGATGTTCGCGCGCCAGGCGCTCACCTACTGGTTGGGCCTCGGCCCCGACGCGACGATGGCGACGCTCGATGTCGATCCGCACACAAACACCGCGGGCGACAAGTTGGTGGCGATGGTCAATCGCGCGATGGGTCCGGGCGAGACCAAGGATCCGGCGAAGCTGCTGCCGTTCATCCAGCAGGGACGCAAGCTGATCATTTATCACGGTGCCAGTGACCCAGCGATCCCGGCAGAGCGCTCGGTGATGTTCTATCATGAGTTGGCCACGACTCTGCACGGCATGCAGAAGGCTGAGGCGAGTGTCCGGCTGTTCCTGGTACCGGGCATGCAACACTGCGCAGGCGGCATCGGACCAGATCAGTTCGACACGCTGAGCGCGATCGAGGCTTGGGTCGAGCACGGCCGACCGCCGCAGGCGATTGTGGCGAGCACCAAACCGGATGCGGCAGCACCGCATAGCCTGCCGCTTTGCTCTTATCCGCAGCAGGCGCGTTATTCGGGCAGTGGCGCGCTGGGGGATGCGGCAAACTGGAAGTGCGCATCGCCCGGCGGCGAAACGGCGCGGAGCGGGCACGCAGCAGGCGCCGGGTAGCACCGGGCTCCTGCACTCATCGCTGCGGGCCGCCCGGTTGCGTTTGCCCCGTTGCCAATGCCGCCAGGCCTGCGGGATCAGGCGGCGATCGGTCGCCACGCCAAACGATATGGAGGTCCGGGCGCAACAGGAACACAGAAGCGCCGTACACCGAGCGCACCCTTTCCTCGTCCAGATGGAGAACCTCGAGCGGTGCGCCGACGATCCGGAATGCCGCCGCCAGCGGACGGGCATCGCAGTCGCCGCGTAGGTCGAGCAGCGTATAGTCGTTGCCAAGCACATCCTGCAGCGCGCGCCCGTCTTTCAACCACATGTGCGGGATGCGGACGCCTGGTCGTGCGTGCGGCAGGTATCTGCTGGTTTCCCACTCCCCGACGTTGCCTGGCTCATCAGCGATCAGCGGCGAGCCAGCATAGGAGTAGCCGGCCTCGACACCGACCATGCCATGCATGCGGCGGTGATTGACGTCGAACGATGCCGCCAGCTCCCGCCGCTTCGCCTCGCCTTCCGGCGTGTCCGCGTACACCACCGGCGTTACCAGCGCGCGCCAGATCGGCACCGCTTCCGAGGCCCATCCCGCGGCGGCGACGTTGCGGATGCCGATCGGACGGCGTTCCTGTTCGTAGCCATCGAGCAGGCCGGGGCCGCCCCAGCCTTTGATCGTGCCGGCCAGCTTCCACGACAGGTCGAAGGCGTCGCCGACGCCCGTGTTCATGCCGAGGCCGCCGGATGGGATGACCAGATGCACCGCATCGCCGGCCAGGAAGACGCGGCCGTCTCGGTAGCGTTCGGCCACCAGAAGATGATGCCGCCACGGAATTACATGGCGGATTTCGAACTCGCAGGGAAAGCCGATCAGGTCCTGGATGACCGGCCGGAAGTCCGTATCGGGCGGCAGCGAGGAATGCAGAGTGAACTCCTTTCGCGTCCCCTGCGCCACCATGCTCGATCCGGCCACGTCCGCGAATTGATAGTGGCGTCCCTTGCCGGTGACGATCCGCTCGTAGAGATCCTCCGAGCGGAAGATCACCTGCACCAGTCGGCGAATATTGCCGCGTCCCTCCAACTTGATGCCGAGTTGCTTGCGCACCGTGCTGGTTCCGCCGTCGCAACCGGCCAGGTAGCCACAGCGTAGCGTCTCCGTCGTGCCATCAACCGAACGGATCGTGACAGATACGCCGCGCATATCCTGCCCGAATTCGACCAGCTCACAGCCGTATCTGACCGTGACGTTCGGCGTCCCCTCGGCCACCTCCCTCAGCAACGGCTCGAGCTGGTTCTGCGAAACCAGCTGGTACGGTTCCAGAAGCCACGCGCCGTTCGGCGATTCGGCGATCTGCTTGCGGCGCTCCGCCACCGACGGATATTTCAACACCGCGATCGGCGGATCGCTGAGCCTGGTGGTCAGGAACACGTCCATCGGATTGTCGGGCGGATAGCCCAACGCGCGCACCCGGTCGGCGATCCCGAGCCGGCGGTAGAACTCCATAGTCCGCGCGTTGGAGCGGTCCATCTTCGGATATGGCAACGTCGTCGGACTGCGCTCGATGATCAGGCATCGGACGCCGCGCCGGCCGAGATCGATGGCAAGTGTCAGACCGACCGGACCCGCACCGGCGACGAGTACATCATAGGCTGCGGTCTCGATATCCATCGTCTTGTCCTGACCGGATGACTTCCTTCAGCCAGGCGGCGCGATCAGGAAGGCCTTCGATGAATTGAAGATCCACGTGTCCACGAAGCCGCTCTCCTGCGGCTTCCGTCCAAGCGCACTGAGAGCACCGACCAGGCACATCCAGTTCAGTATTTCTTGCTGCCCGCTGTCCTCAACGGCCTGTGCCGGATATTTCCGCCACGTGTCGTAATCGGCGTCCCGCAAGCGCTCATACATCTGCCGATCTGCCGTCCTGTCCGGATAGAGATAGTGATTCTTAGCCGTCAGGAACGCGTGCGACCAACCGGATGAAGCCAACAGCGCAACGCGATACGGTGATTCGGCCAAAATGCGCGCTGTCGCAGCGCCGAGGTCGAACAGGCGCCAGGGTGCGGGCGCCGGCGGGTCAAATTCGATGTCCGACCGCGGCTTGTCGAACACCGGCACACCACCACGCTGGGAGATCACCTTACGGCCGTAACAGTTTATCGCGAACGGCACGATGGGATAATGGAATCCCTTACGGTCGTAATCTAGGTAGAATATCGCGTTGGTGAAGGCGTGCCCGAGCGGATGGTGCAACGGCTGGTACGCGTAAGCCGTATCAAAACCCTGCTCGATCAGACGGGTAGCGAGCAACTTTGCGGCGTCACGATGTCCTGGCAGTTCGAACACCTTATCCGTCTCGCCCCAAACATTGTCGGGACGCGGCGAGAAGGTGAACTTGTCGTAGGCAGCGATGCAGTAGGGCGGGATGATGTCTTCGCGGAAGTTCTCGTACTGGTCGTCGCCCCAGAGCAGTATGAAATCCGGCCTGAACGCATCCAAGGCGGCCCTGGTCTTTGCCATCCAGCCGACCAGCGCGGCTCGATGCCCTGCGGCGGACGTGGTGCCCTGGTCGTTGCCCCATTCCGCCCGCATGCCCTCCGGCCATCCCTCCGGCGTCCGCAGATGCGGCGGCAGGTCCGGGTTCTGCAGCATGCGCTGCAGGATTGCCGCCATGCGATTATCGTGACCGCTCAGCGGCGGATAGTGTGATATTCCCAGTGCCAGGATTTCAGCCATCATGTCCTCGCTGTCAGTAGTACACGTGTCATTCGGCGGCCTGACGGCGCCGGCTGTAACGGTTGATCACCGGCCTCAGGCCAAGATTTTCGCGCAGCGTCCTGCCCTCATACTCGGTGCGGAACAGGCCGCGCCGCTGTAGTTCGGGCACAACCATCTGGACAAAGTCTTCGCCGCCGCCTGGCAGGATCGCAGGCGTGACGTTGAAGCCATCGCATGCCGCGCCTTCGAACCACTCCTGCATGACGTCGGCAATGTCGGCGGGGGTACCGATCTTTGCGGACCCGGTGATGCCGGTGCGCAAGTACAATTCGCGGATCGTCGGCTGCTCCTGCCGCACGCGCTCCACCCACTGAACGCTCAGGCTGCGCAGCTCCTGCTTGCCCAGTGCGTCCTCCGGCACCGGAGCGTCCAGCGGATAGCCCGACAGGTCGCCGAACACGCTGTAGAGCTGGCCCAGGCCAACGATCGGATCGATCAGCGCCTGCAACTGATCGAACTTCGCCTGCGCCTGTGCACGGGTGCGACCCACGATCGGACAGATCGCCGGCATGATCTTCAGGTCGTCGGGCCTGCGTCCGTACTTGGCCATCCGTCCTTTCACGTCAGCATAGTAATCCTGCGCGTGCTGCAGCGAATCGTGAATTGCGTAGATGACGTCGGCGGTCGCGGCGCCAAGTTCGCGCCCTTGTTCGGAGGCGCCGGCCTGCACGATCACCGGATGATCCTGCGGCATACCGGCAACATTCAGCGGACCGCGCACTTTGAAGAACCGGCCCTGATGGTCAAGTACATGCATCTTCGCTGCGTCGAAATAGCGTCCCGTCGCTTTGTCGAACAGCAGCGCGCCGTCCTCCCAGCTGTCCCACAGACCCTTGACCACCTCGACGAACTCGGCTGAGCGCGCATACCGCGTATCGTAGTCCAGCGTCGTCTCCAGGCCAAAGTTCTGCGCCTCGTGCTCCGACCATGACGCCACGACATTCCAGCCGGCGCGGCCGTTGCTGATCAGATCGAGCGTGGCAAACTTGCGCGCCAGGTTGTACGGTTCGTTGTAGGTGGTGGACGCCGTGGTCACCAGACCAATATGCTTCGTGACCATCGCGAGCGCCGGCAGCAGCGTCATCGGCTCCATCTCGATCATATCCCTGCCCGTGCGACACAGTGCGCCGGGAGGATTGTCGCCCTGACGGATGCCGGCGCCATCGGCGAAGAAGATCAGGTCGAGCTTGCCGCTTTCGGCAATCTGTGCGCTGCGCATGTAGTGCTCGATATGCAGCGTGCCGTCGGCCGGCACATCCGGATGACGCCAGGCGGCTGGATGGTAGCCATGGCCGCGGATCGACAGGCCAAGCCGCATCTTGCGTGCTGTCATCATTCGGCCTCCTCAAACGAAGTGTCGTAGCAGTCCGCTGACATCCTGCACGTCTTCCAGGTGAAGGATTGTGTGCGTCGCCGCACGCACTGCATCGTCCGACAGCGGCCGCACCGCATTGCGCGCACAGTCCGCAAACTTCGCCTTGAGCTGCTCGATGCTGAGGGGGTTTTCGGGTGAGCCGAGCGGCGGTCCCGTGTTGACAGAAGCGGTGCGACCGTTGCACAGGTCGACGGTGATTCTGCCCATGTCTTGCCCAGTGTCGACGCCCTCCATGCGCTCGGCGATGTGCAGGACTTTGCCGTGTTGGATATCGGCAACTTCCGTGATGCCGACGCGGCCGTGCACCACGGCTGCGGCAATCAGAAACGGCAGCGCGAATTGCGCCTCCACGATATGTGTGGGTCGGCGTTTGTGCTCACCGCCGTTGAACTGCTCCGCAACGGTCGCGGCGGGAACAGCCACCCGAATGTTCGCAATCTCGGCAAGATCGACCGCGGTTCCCAGCCCAAGCTGGCTTCGGGCGGCAATGGCGGCATCGAGGATGGCATGTTGCGGGCGGCCGCATGCATACGGTTTGAAGCTCAACTCGTCACCGCGGAATTCCCTGCCCAAGCCTTCGAGAAGTTTCGGCGGATCATGACCGTTCGGCTGGTAGAGCTCGAAGAATCCGAACCGGCCAAGAAAGACCTCGTGCGCACCGGTAAAGCCTTCGCCGGCCAGCATCGCAGCCAACACGCCGCTGCTGGCGGCCTGGCCCGCTTGCAGGCGCTTGGTCAGCGCGCCATCCACGATGCACTGACGGTTCCCGGCGGCCTGGCTGAATGCGATCCCCAATGCATTCACCAACTGCTCGACATTCAGGTCGAGCAGCTTGCCGGAAGCCGCCGCGGCGCCGAACACGCCCATCGCCGCGGTGCGATGCCAACCGCGGTCGAGCGTCGAGGCAAGGGCCACGCGGCAGGACACATCGAGCCCGAGCGCGATCGCCAACAGCAGCTTCTGGCCCGACACGCCGCCAAGCATGTCAGACACGGCAAGGCTCGCGGCGAGTACGGATGCTCCGGGATGGATCGAACCGCCATGATCGAGCGTATCGTCGAAATCGAGCGCATGCGCCATGCTGGCGTTCATCGTGGCCGCCTGCGGTGCCGGTAGCCGGATCTGCCGCAGCATCACCTGGCTCTGCGGCGCGCCGCCCCAGCCGCCGATGATGCGTGCGAGTTCCGCAATGCCCGGCGCTCCGCTGCCGCCAAGCAGGCAGCCGAACGTGTCGAGGACATCATTGGATGTGGCGACCCGTGTTGGGGCTGGGAGGTCCGCGAAGCGGCTGCCACAGACATGCTCCGCCAACGCCCAGGCTGGATCCTTGGTCATGGTCCCGCGACCTTCCGCTGCTCTTCCGCACAAGCCCTTTGCGTCGGAATGGCGCTATCATCCGCCATCGGAAGTCCGTTGCAAACCGATGCGTCGGGCTTCTATTCAGGAAGCGAGGCGCGACTGGCGATGGAGGCAGTGACATGGCAGCCCTGACAGTGACAACCGGCAAAGACATCGATGCCAGGGCCTTTTGGACGGCCCTCGGTCAACGGGCGACAGGTATGACAGTTGTTACCTCCGACAGTGACGATGGGCCGACCGGATTTCTCGGCTTGTCCGCGGCTCACGTAACGGCGAGCCCGGCAACCATGCTGGTCTCGGTCGATCGCAAGACCAGCGCCTTGGCCGGCATCATGTCACGCCGTCACTTCGCAGTTAATTTCCTGCCGGCGAGCGCTGCCGGGGTTGCCGATGCCTTCGGCGGCAGAACCGGTCTGTCGGGTGCAGCCCGCTTCACACCCGGCGAATGGCGTGTCCTGTCGACTGGCGCACCGGTTTTTTGCGACGCGCTGGGCGTGTTCGACTGCACCGTCGACGAGATTCTGCAACGGGGTGAGGTATCGATCATCATCGGCACGGTTGTCGCTGTTGCCGCGCGGGCAGATGGCGACCCGCTGATCTTCTTTCGCGGCAAAAGCCACGCGGGTCTGGGCGCGGGTTGAGCCCTCTTTGGGTTCCGGCTCGACTGGCTTAAGGTTCCCGCGACCGAATTCAGCCAGTGGATGCACGACGCGGCTCCACTTGCGTCCGAAAAAGACGGAGGAATGCCATGGCGAAAGGTGTGCTGATCGCGGCGATGGATTTCTCGCCGGTGGACGCCGGCGAATTCAACGATTGGTACGACACGGAGCATCTCCCCGAACGCCAGCAAGTGCCGGGTTTTCTGACTGCTCAGCGGTGGATTGGCACGGAGAACCCGCGACAATCGGTCGCGACCTACGACCTCGACAGTCTTGAGGTGCTGCGCAGCCCAGGTTATCGCGCGATCGGGGGCGAGAACCTGTCGCCGTGGTCGAAGCGTTTGACTGCAAAGGTCGAGCGGTTGCTGCGCTATGAAGGCGAGCAGATTCTCCCAGGCGACGCGATTGCGCCGGGCGCTGCAGGCGGGCTCCTGTTGGTCGGTATAACTCCTGGCCCGGAGGTCGAGGCCGCGTTCAATACATGGTATGACGCCGAGCACGTCCCTGCCCTCGCCGGCGTGCCCGGGGTGCTGCGTGCGCGCCGGTTCCGCACGAACGGCGACGGCCCCAAATACATCGCGCTTTATCATCTCACCGCCCCAGGGGTGGTCGACACGCCGGAATGGAAGCAGGCAAGCGGGTCGACGCCGATGCCGCAGCGTGTTCGTGATCAGATCGGCAACCGGCTGCGCCTGGTGTGCCGTAGCTACGTGCGTGCGTGAACCAACGCGATCGGTTGCCGATGGAGCAGTTGCCAGGATTGCCAGAGGCGGCGTTCGACAAGGCGGATCCATCACCGGACGCCGAATTCTATGCATACCCACGGTTTGTCACCCACATCGACGATGCGGCGATCGCCGCCGTGACGCGGGTGTATCGCGACAGCCTGCCGTCTGGTGGAACGGTGCTGGATCTGATGAGCAGCTGGGTGAGCCATCTGCCGGATGACGTTGCCTACGCCTCCGTCATCGGCCACGGGATGAACGAGGAGGAACTCGCGGCGAACCCTCGGCTCTCGCGATGGTTTGTTCAGGACCTGAACGTCGAACACGCACTCCCGCTCGGTGACGCCGGTTTCGACGGCGCGTGCCTATGCGTGTCTGTGCAATACCTGCAGCGACCGGTCGATGTATTCAGGGAGGTATGTCGCGTGCTGCGACGCGGCGCGCCGCTGGTGGTGTCGTTCTCCAACCGATGCTTTCCGACCAAGGCGGTCGCGATCTGGCAGTCGCTTTCGGGACCGGACCAGCAACATCTGGTTGGGGCCTATATGCAAGCGGCCGGGTTCAGCAACGTCACCGGTCAGGCTTCGACGCCGCGGCAAGGTGATCCGCTGTGGGTTGTGATCGGCATCGTCTGAGGCCGTTAGCGCCGCCGCACCTGGCGCGCGATCAGGAGGGATCCAATGCTCTATAGTACCGATCGCATCCTTACCACCCACGCCGGTTCACTGCCGCGACCGCCCGACCTCAGCGAGATGGTCATTGCCAAGGCCAACGGTGCGCCGTATGACCCGGCCGAATTCGACGGACGGCTGAAATCCGCAGTGGCCGAAGTGGTACACCGCCAAGCCGAATGCGGCATCGACTGCGTGAACGACGGCGAACTTTCCAAGACCAACTTTACTGATTACGTGCGCTGGCGCATTGCCGGCTACGAAGCGCGACCGTCGTCGGGCGTCAGGCGGCTCAGTATCACCGCACGCGATGAACGGAAATTTGCTGGCTATTTTCACGCCAATCCACGCAGCAGACCGACCGGTCCGGCGACGATGCCCGTCTGCGTCAGCGAGCTGCGCTATATCGGCCATGCCGACCTTGCCAAGGACCTCGAGAACTTCACGGCAGCGCTGTCCGGCGTCAGCGCCGCCGGTGCCTACCTGCCGGCCAACACCCCTGGCACGATCGAACACTGGATGCTGAACGAATACTACCAGAGCGATGAAGCCTTCGTGTTCGCGATCGCCGACGCAATGCATGAGGAATACCAAGCGATTGTCGATGCCGGCTTCCTGCTGCAGATCGACGACCCGGACCTGCCGGATGGTTGGAACTGCCTGCCCGACATCACCCTGCCGGAGTACCGCAGATATGCAGCGATGCGGGTTGATGCGCTCAATCACGCGCTGCGGGGGATTCCGCGGGAGAAAGTCCGATTGCATGTCTGCTGGGGCAGTCACCACGGTCCGCATCACGATGACGTTCCGCTGCGGGACATCATCGACCTGATCCTTCGGGTGAACGCCGGAAGTTTTTCCATCGAAGCATCGAACCCGTGCCATGAGCACGAATGGAGAGTGTTCGAGGAAGTGAAGTTGCCAGATGGGGCCACCTTGATCCCTGGTGTCGTGGGCCATTGCAGCGATTTCATCGAACACCCGGATCTGGTGGCCGAGCGGTTGGTCCGCTATGCAAGATTGGTGGGTCGAGAGAACGTGCTGGCCGGCACGGACTGCGGACTTGGTACCCGGGTTGGCCATCCATCGATCTGCTGGGCGAAGTTTGCGGCAATGGCCGAGGGCGCACGACGTGCGACCAAGACTCTGTGGGGACACGACTGACGTTCCAAACCGGACAACCGGTAAGGCGGGGAGGACAGCCGAATGCTCGGCAGCATGTTCCGATCGGTTGTGGCGATGCTTTTGGTCGCAACCGGTGCAGCCATGGGACAGCAGTATGGACCCGGCGTCTCGGCCACGGAGATCAAGCTGGGACAGACCGTGCCATTCAGCGGGCCGGTTTCGGTTGCGGGTGTGGTAGGGTATGCCTCTCTCGCGTATTTCGACGCATTGAACAAGGCCGGCGGAATCAATGGCCGGCAGGTCAAGCTCATCGTACTGGATGATGGCTACAGCCCGCCGAAAACCGTAGAGGCGACACGCCGTCTGGTCGAGGACGAGAATGTCCTGATGATGTACGGGTCCGTGGGCACGCCTACGAATGCGGCGGTCGAGAAATATCTCAACCTGAAAAAGGTGCCGCAACTGTTCATCACCACTGGAGCGAGCCGCTTCAGGGACCCCCAGGTGTTTCCCTGGACGATGGCATTCATGCCCGGCTACGTGGCGGAAGGCCGCGCGATGGGACGCTATGTCCTTGAAGCTGTCGCCTCGCCCAGGATCGCGCTGCTTTACCAGGATGACGATCTTGGCAAGGATTTTCGAGCGGGGTTCAGGTCGGGTCTCGGCGACAAGGCGGAATCCTTGATCGTCAGCGAGCAAACCTTTGAGGTCGCGGACCCGACGGTCGATTCGCAACTCATCGCGGCAAAGGTATCAGGGGCCAACGTGTTCTACTTCGCTGGGACACAAAAAGCCGGCGCGGAACAGATTCGAGGTGTGCGTAAGCTCGGCTGGGCGCCGCTGCATCTCGTGTGCAGCATAGCGAACGGTGTCGAAGGAGTGCTCAAGCCAGCTGGACTGGAAAACGCGGAAGGCCTGATCTCCACAGCCTACGCCAAGGATCCGTTCGATCCGGCGTGGGCCGATGATGCGGACGTGAGGAGATTCCTGGACTGGGTGAAAGCCAATCTGACTCAGGGAAACCCGCGCGACAGCGGCGTCGTCGTCGGTTACATCGCCTCCTTTCTGGCCGCGCACGTCCTCGCAGAGGCCGGATCGACGCTGACCCGGGAGAACGTGCTCAACATCGCAACGCACCTGAACAACCTTCGCGTACCGATGCTGCTATCTGGCATCACCGTAACGACGAGTCCCACTGACTACAGCGTGATCAACAGATTTCAGATCCAACGATTCGAGAGCGGCCGTTGGGTTCCGGTCGGCAAGACGATCTCGGGAGAGTAATTCGGTGAGCAAGCGGAATCCAATGGGTTTCGCTGCGCTCTACCCATCCTACGACAACTACGACAACGCGCTCGGCAACTCGTAGGATGGGTAGAGCGCAGCGAAACCCATCACCTCTTTGTCGGCCATAGCCAGTCGCTGGCGATCCGTGCGCCTTCCGCGATGGCCTGCAGCTTGGCCCACACCACCTCCTCGTGACCCACGCGCGAGCCCAGACCGCAATCGCTGCCGGCCTGCACGTTCTCGCGGCCGACCAGCCGGGCATATCGCACGATGCGCTCTGCGATCAGTTCCGGATGCTCGACCAGATCGGTGGCGTGCGCCACCACGCCCGGCATCAACATCCTGCCGTCCGGCAGCTTCACGTTCTCCCACACATGATACTCATGCTCGTGGCGCACGTTGGCTGCCTCGATCGAGTACTGCTGGGCGTCGATCCGCACCAGCAGATCGGCGATGTGCCGAAGCTCGATGTCATTGACGTGCGGCCGGTGGCCGCTGCCCCAGCAGGTGTGGAATCGAACCAGTTCCGTCGGGATGCCCCGCAACGAATGGTTGATGATCTCGACACTGCGCTCCAGGAAGGCGCGGTACTGCGCCACGTTCCAGTCAGGATAGAACATCCAGGATGTGCAGAACTCCGGTTCGTCGATCTGTACGACAAGGCCGGCATCAGTGATCGCCTTGTACTCTTCACGGCAGGCGTCCGCGACCGCCATCATGTAGTCGTCTTCATTGGCGTAGTGTTCATTGCGGATACCGGCGCCGAGACTGAGCGGCCCAAGAGCCGCCAGATAGCCCTCGACATCCTTGCCGGCGATTGCCGCCTTCAGGTTGGCAATATCGCTCTGCACTGCGGCCTGCCCGACATAAGTCACCGCTCCGGTGCAACATCGGCGATCCTGCTCGGTGGTGTCGTGTCGCTGTCCCGGAACCGCGAAGCCGGGCCTGATCGGCCCGCCGGAGCCGGAGTACCAAAGACCACAAGCGTGGAAGCCGGGAAAATCACGTCGATCGCGTTCGGCGGTTCCCGCTCGCTTCGGTGGTGCAGAAGGATCAACCGGCACCATGGAATAGCCGCTGACCCGATCATGCATGTAGCCGCCATAGCTGCCGGCTTTGGCAAATTCGCCGTCGTTGACGATGTCGACGCCAAGCGCGATCTGCCGATCGACAACCTGTTGAACCGCTAGCGGCAGTTGGCCAGTGTACTCGACGTCCCGCGCGCGGCTCCTGTCGTGCCCGATCAGTTCATCCAGATAGCCTGGCCGCGGCAGGTTGCCGGCATGCGAGACCAGGATGCGGTCGACACTGCGTCGCATGATCTTCCTCCGTCGCCCTGGCTCAGGCATATCCTGGCGCGAGGCTGAAAGCGCCGTCGCGCGCCGAGTTGGCCTCCGACATCACCAGCTCGTCGGTTGGAAAGCCGTTATGTTCGTCCTTGGTGTAGGTATAGCTGCCGAACAGACCTGGATATTTCCTCAACGTATTCCAATAGCCGATGATCGCTTCCGGCGTCGACGATCCGGTCTCCTCGACCGCCTTGGCGATCAGGTTGATGGCATCGACACCCGAAACAACCCACCACAATGATGTGTCGTCAAGGCGGATCTTGCCCTTGACGCTGTCGACAAATGCCTGCGTGCGAGCCGGCAGCTTGCCCGACGCATCGAAGCTGCAGCTCTTGAAGCCGAGGATGTATACTTTGTTCCAGTTCTCGGGCTTGTCGAGCAGCTTGCCGACTTCTCCCGACCCCATTGCCGGATGCCCAACGAAAGGCACATCCCAGCCCATCGAGGCACGCGCGTTCAGCATGCGCGCGATCATTCCGGTGGAGACGGTCCACACCACGATCGCCTGGGTGCCCGCATTACGCATCCGCAGCATGTCGGGCATCATGTCGAGCTGGGTGGCATCGATCTGCGCCTGATACACCACCTGGCCATTGTGCGATTTGAAGTCGTCGACCAAGTCCTTCACCATGACCGTGCCGTAACCGGTGCTGTCGCCGATCACCGCAACCTGGTTCATCTTCAGGACCTCCATGCAGTAGATGCGTGGCGCCTGCGCCGATTGGAAGTTGGCCGGCCCCAGCCGGAAGGCATTGGGAAACTTCACAGGGTCTATCAGTGAGGTAATCCCGCACTCGTGGATGTTCGGAATGCCGCGCCGGGAAATGATCGGCGTCGTGGCCAGCAACTCGCCAGAATTGTTCGGCCCCCAGATGGCGTGCACGGTGGCGCTGCCCATCATCTCCTGCACCGCGTTCACCGCCTTGGTTGGGTCGCCCTGAGTATCGCGCGTGAGCACTTCGATCTTGCGCCCCTTCACGCCGCCGGCAGCGTTGATCGCCTCGACCGCATAGACGACGCCACGGTTGTTGCCGACGCCCGGCGCGGAGCTTGGGCCGGTCAGAGCGGCGGGATAGCCGATCACGATCGGCGAGGTGTCCGCTAGCGCTGGTCGCGCAAGGGCCGAGGCGCTGGCAGCGGCCAGTGAACCGACGGCAAACCGGCGGCGGGTGATCTGCATCTGTTTCGCTCCCAACTTTCTCAGTTGGCCGCACGATAGCTGCGCTGCGTGACGGAGCAAAGGTGCGTGCCGTTGCGCCTAAGATGGGATATCCTGCACAGTCTGCATCGAGGTAAGGAACCCGATGATCAAGTCTATCTCGCTGCTGGCGCGCCGGGATCACCTGTCGCACGACGATTTCGTCCGCCACTGGGCCGACATTCATGTTCCGATGTCGCACCAGGTCCCCGGATTGGCCGGTTACGCCATTTCACACATCGCCGAAACCTTGACCCATCCGCATGCACCGCTGATCCGGATGCCGCGCGAGATCGATGGCATCGCCGAGACCTGGGCCGACAGCACGGAGGCACAGGTGCGCATGGCCAATTCATCCGCGGCGCAGACCTGGTTCGCCGACGGCGCGAAGTTCATCGGCCACGTCAAGAGTTTCCGCACCGAGGAGACCGTGTTCATCAACCCCGTGCGCGGTCCGGCGCCGGTGGTGAAGGCGATCTCGTTCATCGCACGCAAGAACAGCTATTCGCACGATGCGTTCCTGCACCATTGGATGGACATCCATGGCACGATGGCGCTGACGGTGCCGGGTCTGCGCGGCTTCGTGCTGTCGCGTATCATCGCCGAACCGAACCGCGCCGACGTTCCGACCATGCCGATCGATCCGCCCATCGACGGCATCGCCGAGGCTTGGTTCGACAGCCACGATGCACGGCTGCGGATGGCACAACACAGGAAGCACAGCGCTGGTTCGCCGACGGCGGATTGTTCATCGGCCAGATCACGTCGTACCTGACGACCGAGCAGGTGGTGATCGCGCCGCCGGGCGGCTGAGGCTACTGCTCAGGCGTGGATCGCACTCGGCACGTCCTGGCCAAAATAGGCACGCTCCAACCGATGCGGCAGGTCGGGTTCGCTGGTGGCTGCCTCCAGTACGACACGACCGCGGGCGAGCGCGTAAACCCGATCGGCCAGGGCCAGCGCCTTCTCGATCAACTGCTCGACCAGCAGGATTGCGGTGCCGGCCTGCTGCAACGCGCGTGCGACCGCAAGCACGCGATCGACCAGCACCGGCGACAGACCGGCGGACGGCTCGTCCAACATGAGCAGACGTGGCCGGCGCACCAGGCCCTGGGCAACCGCCAGCATCTGCTGTTGACCGCCTGACAAAGCACTGCCGCGATCGCGGCGTTTGGCAGCCAGTTCGGGGAAATGGCCCAGCGCCTCCTCGACACGGGCGGCGCGTTCGCCGCGCGGCAGGTCGTATCCGGCCAACAACAGATTATCGAGCACCGAAAGCTGGGTGAACACCCGATGACCCTCGATCACATGCACCAGGCCGCGCCGCGCCGTCTCCCGCGGACCGACGCCGCGAAGGTCGCGGAAGTCGAACCGCACACTGCCAGCGGTGCACGGCAACAAGCCGGATATGGTACGCAACAGCGTGGTCTTGCCGGCGCCGTTCGGTCCCAGCAATGCGACGACCTCGCTGCGCCTCACGGTCAGGTCAACCCCGTGCAACACGCCGATCTTGCCGTAGCCTGCCTGTAGTCCGGCGATCGTCAGCAACGCCTCAGGCGCCGAGATAGGCACTGACCACCTCCTGATGTGCACGGATGTCGGCGGGCGTACCGGATGCCAACTCACGTCCCAGGTTCAGCACGGTGACGCGGTCGCAGATGTCAAAGATGAGGTCTGCATGATGTTCCACCAGCAGCACACCGGTACCGCGTCGGCTGATCGCGGTGATCAACCCACCGAGGCGCTGGATCTCGTCGGTGGACAGGCCCGCGGCCGGTTCGTCCAGCAGCAGGAACACCGGATGCAGCATCAGGGCGCGCGCGATTTCCATAAACCTCAGTTCACTATGCTGGAGCCGGTCAGCGCGTACCGCCGCAAGCGACTCCAGTCCGACGACACGCAACGCCAGCGTCGCCTCCGCCTGCAACGCCAACTCGTCGCGCCGGTGGCGCGGCAGACACAGCAGTGCTTCTGCGAAGCTCGCGGTGCCGTCGATCGTACCGCCGATCATGACATTCTGCAGCACCGACGCCTCGCCGATCAGCCGCGGCGTCTGGAAGCTACGGGCGATGCCGAAACCGGCGCGGCTTTGCGGTGCGAGATGCGCCAGGTCGTGTGTGCCGAGTGCCACGCGACCTGTCTCGGGGCGGTTGTAGCCACTGATCACGTTCAGCGTCGTGGTCTTGCCGGAACCGTTCGGTCCGATCAGCCCGTGCACCTGCCCGGGACTGATCTCGAGGTCGAGGCCATCGATCGCGCGTACTCCACCGAAGCTCAGCACCACGTTGCTGAGTGTGATCGACTGGTCGGCGGCGCCGTGGTTCAGCAATTCGTTGAGCAGCGGCGGTCGCGGCACGATGGCGCGGTGGCTTTCCAGCGGCCTTCGGTTGGCGAAGTCGAGCAGGTCCGCGATGCCACCGGGAATTGCCAGCACGATGACCAGCAGCAACGCGGCATAGAGGAATGTCGACCAGGCGACCAATGGGGCAGCGAACTCCGGAAGCACGGTCAGGATGATGGTACCGAGCAACGGTCCCAGCACCGAGCCGCGGCCGCCGATCAGGATGGCGATGAAGAACAGCACCGACAGGTCGAAGGTGAAGGCATCGGGTGTGATGTACGATTGCAGGGTGGCAAACAAACCGCCGGCGATTGCCGCGGTGGCGCCGCTGAACAGGAATACCGCGATCAGCAGACCCGGCTTGGATATTCCCGTGGCCTCGGCTGCGACTTCGGCGTCGCGGATCGCCACCAGCGAGCGGCCGAACCGGCTGCGCGCGATGTTGACGGTCATCCAGGTACACAGTGCGGCGATGGCCAGACAAAAGAAATAGAAGCCGCGGCCGGTGTCGAACGGTTGCGGCAACACGGGACCGGGCACACCGGTCCCGCCGCCGGTCACGCTCTGCCAGGCGAGCGCAATCTGGGTGACGATGGTGGCGAAGCCGAGTGTGGTCATGGCGAAGTAGAAGGTGCGGAGCCGCAGCGCCGGCAGCCCGATGATCAGACCGGCAAGCGCGCCGACCACGCCGGCGGCGCCCAGCGCAGCCAGCGCCGGCCACGGTGGACCAAGATTGCCCAGGACGAGAATGCTCGCGGTGTAGGCGCCGAGTGTCAGCAGCGCGACGTAGCCGATGGCGAGCTGGCCGCCAAAGCCGACCGCGAGGTTCAGTCCGGCGACCAGCACCCAATAGATTGCCGCGCGGGTGGCGATCAGTGTCCAATAGTCGTTGGCGACGAACGGCAGAACAACGGCCAGACCGAACAGGATCAGGAACGGCAGGAAGTCGCGCAGGCCGGCCAACGCGGGACGCCGCACCGAGGGTGGTGTCAGTGCCGTGCTGCCGGTATCGGTCGTCATACCCGCCGCACCGCGGTGGTACCGAACAGGCCCTGTGGCGCGGCGAGCAGCACCACGATGAACACGACGAACACCGCGACCGAGGCGAACACACCACCGAGTGTGAAGTTTGCCGCCTGCTGGAACAGACCGAGCGCGAGGCCGCCGATCAGCGCGCCGCGATTATTGCCCAGGCCACCCAACGCCACGGGAACGAAGCCATAAAATGCGAGCATGGCGCCGTTGGCAAAGAAGGCGAGCAGCAGTTCGCCGCTGGCGAAACCGGCCAGGGCGCCGATCAGACCGGCCAGTGCGAAGCTCGCCACGCGCAGGTTGCGTTCCGGCAGGCCGAGTGCGCGGGCGGCAAAGTTGTCCTCGGCGATCGCCTGGAATGCGCGGCCGACCAACGTGTGACGGTGCAGAAGTTCGAGACCGCCGACCACCAGCACGCAGGCCAGCAGCGGCAGCCAGAACTTCTCATCGAACGGGCCACCGTTGCCGATTCCGAACAGACGAGGAAACGGTTGCGGCTCGGTGCTCCACTCGATTGCCGTCAACTGCTGGATCATCAGCGCGAAGGCCAGCGTGGACAGGACATAGAGGTGCTGGTCCAGCTTGCCGAGGACCGGACGGACGGCGACGAACTCGGTGACCACACCGATCGCCGCGCAGGCGACAAGTACGAGCACGAACCCGACCACCGGGGGCAGGCCGAGCCGCAAAACGAACAACGAGCCGAACACGGCGCCCAGCATGCCGGTCTGGCCGGCGGTGAAGCTCATCACCCGCGAGGCAGAAAACATCGTGTTGTAGGTGATGCCGATCAGCGCGTAGACCGCGCCAATTGCGAGCCCGGAAGCAATGATGGAAGCCAGCATCGGCTCAGCCGCAACCGCGGCGTACGGGTGACATTTTCCTCCTCCGGCGGTGATTCTTGCCGCCGACACGATACAGGCTGCCGTCCAGATCAACCAGATCCTCGTGTCCAAGATACAACCAAAGCCCAGCCAGCACCGCCGGCCGCGCGTGCCATCAGGATCACACTGTTGCGCATGATTGGGCCCGCTAGTACCTTCTTTAGAAAATTAGAGCTGTTGATTGACAATCGTCACGAGGCCGCTGATGTCAGATAACACACCATTCTTCATCGTCGGCGCCGGACGTTCCGGCACGACCTTGCTGCGTTTGATTCTTGCGGGCCATTCGCGTCTGCACGTCACGCCGGAAACCTGGTTCATCGGCCCGCTCGTTCACAAACTGCCGCTGACCGAGGAGCTAAATCCGGCTCAGGTCGAACGGGCGGTGGGTTTGCTTGTCGCGGACTACCGCTGGCCCGACATGGAGATGTGCGCCAGCAATCTGTTGTGCGCAGCACGCCAGATTCTGCAGCCGCGCCTCGCCGATATCATCAACCTTGTCTATACGGAGCAACTGACGAGGGCTGGAAAGGCGCGCTGTGGCGACAAGACTCCAATCTACATCGAGATCGTCGAGGAATTGATTGCGCTGTACCCCGGAGCCAAGTTCATCCACCTGATTCGCGACGGCCGAGATGTTGCTATCTCGCGCATTGATGCCGGATGGGAACGATATTACGAGAATAACAGATTCACCTGGACGCAGACAATGCGATGGCGGGAGCAGTACGCGAACAAGCCGTTCGCTGGTCAGATGCTCGAAGTGAAGTTCGAGGACCTCGTCGCGGATTTGGAACCGACGGTGCGCCGGATCTGCCACTTCCTCGCCGAGGAATTCGAGCCGGCTATGCTGCAGTGGCAACACTTGGCCGATCTGGTACCGCAGCGCGAACGGGGGATACATGCCAGAGTGACGCAACCTGTGTCGGACGCCGCCATCGCTGTCTGGCGAACCAGGCTCACTACGTTCGAATGCTTCGCCATCGAGTCCTGTCTTCATAAGGATCTCGAGCAACTTGGATATCCCTTGAGATACCACGGCCCTGCGTGGCGGCTGCCGCTAAAGGTCGCCGGTCGGTCGCTCCGTGCGGTGGCCCCGCTGTTGAGCCGTGGCATTCCCTATTTGCAACGGCGCAATCTATTGCCGCAGAGGTTGTACATCTGACACCACTCACTGTTGCCGCATGCCCGGGCCGCTGGCTAACCTGCGCCAGGACGGCCGCACCGGCCGTTCAGCTGAGGAATTTCGGATGGAACCGCTCGTCACAGTCCTGATCCCGGCTTTCAATGCGGAGCATACAATCGCCCGCGCACTTAACTCCGTACTCATCCAAGATTATCCGGCGCTCGAGATTATCGTGATCGATGATGCCAGCGGCGATGCAACGTCTGCCGTTGTCAAGCACTTTGACGACGAACGCATCCGACTTCTCTCCCTGTCGCAAAATCTGGGCGTTTCCGGTGCTACCAATGCCGGCCTTGCGGCGGCGAAGGGTGAGTTCGTCGCCTTCCTGGACGCCGATGATGAATGGCTCCCGGGCAAGATCGAAAAGCAGGTGGCAGTAATGTTCGGCCGGTCAGATATGAGCCTGGTCACCTGTGACTGCGCTTTCGCCAGCGTCGATCTCCAGCGGTTCTCGGGTGAGCCGCCGGCCGTCCCGGAGACCGAGTACTGGCGTACCTATCTCCTGGAGAGCCGCGTCGCAAAGTCGTGCGCCTTCGCGCGGCGGTCATCTCTCACGGCGGTCGGTCCATTCAACGAGAAGCTGCTGATCGCCGAGGACCAGGACATGTGGATACGGCTCGCACTGGCCGGCGCGGTCGGTCATGTCCCCGGGACGCTGGTCGTGCGGCACGACACCGAGGGGAGTCTGACCAAGCGATATGCGGCACGGGAGGCGGAGTTTATTCTGCCGATGATCGAACACCATGTCGACGCACAGGCCCATCGTCTTTCTTCCGCCGAACGACGACACATCCTTGGGAGCCGTTACTCGGTGGTCGGCCGCAACCTCTATCGCTCCGGAGCTTGCTTGCCGGGTCTCCGTTTTCTTGCCAAGGCCTCGCTGTTTGGCTGCGACCCGCTCGGGAATGCCTGGTACGTACTGACTGCCAGCCCACCTGCGCAGCGAGTGAAGCAGTTCCTCCACAAGCGCCATTCCCGCGCGAGCGTGGGCGCACCTATCGGAAGGTGACCTGTTGACCGAGCCGCCGATGGTGACGCATCAGAGCCCATGCACCGACGCGCATCATTCACGCCAGACGCTACAGCCGTCATCCCGCTTTTCCCACGGGATGACGGCTGCAAGGTACCGTCGCTGCTAGACTCTACTCGCTCAGTTAGCCCTAGGCAGCCTCGCGGGCGGCAGCATTCTGCTCCCTAGCAACAGAGCTGGCGGTGATCGCCTCGCACCAGCGGAAGTTCAGTTCGTAGCCTTCGAGACACAGCTCGATGAACTCGTCCCGCCGTTCGGGGGGAACGAGTTCAGCCACCATCTTCCGGGTCATCTCGACATGAACGGCCTCGGCGGGAGCGTCGCCGCCTACATGGCCCGAGAAATATACCAGCCGCTCATCCTGTGGCAGATTGAAGGACGAGCACACTGCTTCCCACAGGGCGGTGATCATCTCCTGCGCGTGGCATTCGAACCCGATCATGTAGGCCACGTTGCGATTCCTGTACGGATCCGAAAGTCCGTCCAGCAGCTTGTCCAGATAGCGCACGGTCGCCGCACTTCGATGCGACGGGACCTCCTTGCCGAGGATGGCGCGGATATCCTCACGCAGCCAATGCGCGTGATAGTTCCTGCGAGTTGCGGTCAGCTGGAGGAGACCTTCATTGCCGTTCTCCATCGTCAGCTTATGGCCGCCCATTTCGTCCCACACCAAAAAGGCTCCGATGGCCCCGGTAATCTCGGCGTTCTTGTCCACGTCGCCTCCGGCGCGCAGTGCGGCCTTATAGGTCTCGTGGATGGCGCCTGCCTGGATGAACGGAAAGGCTATCGACATCGCGAGATAATCGCCGATGACCGTTTCGAAGTTGTCCTTATTGACGCCGTTCCGGAACGGGTGGTCCAGAAAACGCTCGCCGATCCGTCGGCTCAGCTCCTCGATGATCGCGGCGGCCGCCTGACCTGAACCACTCTGCTTCACACCCTCTCTCCTGTTCCGCTGGGGGAATACTCAATCCAGTTGAAGTCAGCTCGACCCATCTCGGACGCGTCGGACCACGAGCCCAACTTTTGCAGGGCCATTTTCGTTAAGCCTCCGCCAATCCGCACAGCACGACCATCCCTGCCAGGAGGGATGCAACTTCCATACCAAGATTGATAACGCCGCAAATTCAATGCGTTGTCAGGATGGAAACGACCCATTGGGACTTGATGTGTAAAATTCTCCGACAATCATTGCTGTCGGTCATTGTTGGTCGTCTATTTTGAGATTTTGTTCACTGCACGAAATACGCTGGCCGCCACGCTCCGCTGGGTTATCGGCTTCGGTCGGAATTTTCCCGGTCACCCCGCCCGCCAAGGGCCCGCGAATACCCAAACTATGCTGCACATCCAAGTGACTGCGCGCTATCGTGATTGCACAAGCCTAGGCAGCCCGGCAATTTGGCCCTTGCAAGCGGTCGGTGGGATATACCTGACCGTCGGCGCAAAACTCGCTGATAGCATCATGGCATGGCTGCGCAACCGCTAAAGTGTCCCTCAAGTTACCCTGGCAGAATTTCCAAGAATCCCATGACGACAGCGTCATGACGCATCTTGCACCGCTTTCGCACCAACGGATAAGAGCGCGTCCATTTCCAGCACGCCCCGCGCCAATATAGTGCGGTGAAAGCCAGGCCCGGATATCCGGCAGAACGGTCCGACACGGATCGCCTCTATCGTGGTTTCTCCGGCGTGGTCGGTGGTCTGGATGATCGCGTGGGACCTATTGGTTACCTGGGCGTGGCCCCACACCCGCCTGGCGCCGTGCGCAAAACATCCTTCCACCGCATGCATCAGCAGCGTCTTGTACAAGCCCCGTCGGCGATAGACGGGAACGGTGAAGGAGTCCCAAAGGAAACCGACTCCCGGAGGGATTTTCAAATCAATCCCAAAATCAAATGGCGCAACCCGAGAACCGCCATCGGCGACGGTGAACCAGACCCAGGATTGGATATCATTGTCTGGGCCAACGGCATAAAGGAGCCTGTGTCCGGCCCTTAGCCAGGCGCGATGCTGATCCGCGGAAACTCCGCGCAAAACCGCCATGCGCTCGCCAACGGCCTCATCGCCGTTACCCGCCAAAATGACCCGTCCTTGCGTGAGCCGCGGCAGTGGTGGTTGGTGCTCCCAGACGAAGAAGCTCCACGTTCTGTGGCAGACCTGATTTCGGAATGCCCAGTAGAGCCGACGCAGCCTTTGCCCGGCGCTTCGATGGATCATCCCTTGGCTTCCTCCCACCGCTGACCCGCCAGCGCTATCGTGTCACGAACAAACACGTGCGCACGCAGAGGACGTAGCCTGGTCCTGGTACTGCCACACTAGGTGGCGCTGAGACTTTCTGGTCATTGGCATTCCCCAATAGACGCGAGATTTCATCGGCCGGTGTGCCCCGTGTCAATCGGATACTACCGCAACCGCATCAATCTCGCTGGGCCACAGGGCAGCCTGCCCCCCTGCACTGCCCCGTCGGCAATGCTTCCGGCAGCTGTGAGCTGGCGATCGTACTTCAGAATGTCCCGTTGGAACCGACTTCCTCCGGCCACCCATGGCGTGGCGGCGGCTCCGCATCGTAACATCCCGCCTCCCGCCATCCACAACACGGCCCGGAGGGCACATGACCGACACCACCACCCTGCTCGCCCGCCGCAACCGCGCGCTGGGTGCCGGCGCCCCGCTGTTCTACGAACACCCGCTGCACATTGTCCGCGGCGAGGGTGTCCACCTGTATGACGCCGACGGCCGCTGCTACGTCGATATGTACAACAACGTCCCCTGCGTCGGTCACGCCAACCCGCGTGTCGTCGAGGCGATGGCGCGTCAGCAGGCGACGCTTAACGTCCACAGCCGCTACCTGCACGAAGCCGTGGTCGATTTCTGCGAACGCCTCGCCGCGCTGCACGGACCGCAGATCGAAAGCGTCATCCTGAGCTGCAGCGGCACCGAGGCTAACGAGGTCGCGTTGCGCATGGCGCGGTTCGCCACCGGCAAGCGCGGCATTCTCTGCACCGACGCCACCTATCACGGCAACAGCGAGCTGGTCGGCTCGCTCAACCGGCTCGGCCAACAGCCCTCCTCGAACCCCTCGGTTCGCGCCTTCCCGTTCCCTGAGACGTTCCGCCCGATCGCACCCGGCCGCAGCGAGGCCGACCAGTGCGAGGCCTATTTGCAGAAGCTCGCTGCCGCGATCGCCGACTTGCAAACCTCGGGCGAGGGCGTCGCGGCGATGATCGTCTGCTCGATCCTGGCGAACGAAGGCCTGCCCGACATCCCCGCCGGCTTCATGGCCCGCGCCGCGGCGATGGTACGCGACGCCGGCGGCCTGGTGATCGCCGACGAGGTGCAGGCCGGCTATGCCCGCACCGGCAATTGGTGGGGCTACGAGGTCAGCGGCTTCACCCCCGACATCGTCGTCACCGGCAAGCCGATGGGTGCCGGCCTGCCACTCGCCGCCACCGCTGCGAGCCGCGCGCTGGTCGAGACCTTCCGCGCGAAGACGCGCTACTTCAACACCTTCGCCTCCTCCCCGTTGCAGGCGGCGGTCGGCATGGCGGTGCTGGACGAGATCGAGCAACGCGACCTGCGCGGCAACGTCGCCACCGTCGGCGCGGCGCTGAAGGCCGCGCTCACGCAGCGCAAGGGCGCCAGCGACACGATCGGCGATGTGCGTGGCCATGGCCTGTTCATCGGCGTCGAACTGGTGCGGCCCGCGGACCAGGCGCCCGACACGGACCTCGCCAAGCGGGTGATCAACCTGCTGAAGGACAAGGGCTTCCTGACCAGCAATGCCGGCGCCTTCGCCAACGTCGTGAAGATCCGCCCGCCGCTGCCGTTCTCGCAAGCCGACGCGGCCGCGTTCCTGATCGCCTGGGATGAAACGATTGCCGAACTCGCGGCATGATGGGCGGGTCAAGCCCGTCCATGACGATTGAAGGCGGCGCCGGCGCCCGGAACCACACATGATCTCGGAGGCCGAGCGGACGTATGCACCGGCCGCCCGCCAGGCGCTGGCGGCGTTCGGCGTCGAGCCCATCGAGCTGCGCTTCGTGCATCTGAGCGAAAACGTCACGTTCCGCGCGGTAGATGGGCGCGACGGATCGCCGCTGGTGCTGCGGCTGCACCGCCCCTGGTACCACGACATCGCCGAGCTACGATCGGAGCATCTTTGGACCCGCGCCCTGGTCCAGGCCGGCATCGCGGCCCCCGAACCGCTGCTGACCCAGACGGGCGAGAATTTTGTCCATGTCGAGATCGCCGCGACCGGCGAACGCCGCTGGGCCGGTCTGGCGCGCTGGTCGGAAGGCGAGCTGCTAGCCGATGTGGTTGCGCGTGAAACCGACACCGCCGCCGCTGCACGCCACTTCGCCCACATGGGCGCGATCATGGCGGCGATACACGACCAGGCGACCGGCTGGACACCGCCCGCCGGGTTCCAGCGCCACGCGCTCGACGCCGACGGGCTGATGGGGCCCGAACCGTTCTGGGGCCCCTTCTGGGACCATCCCATCCTCTCCCCCGCCGATCGCGACATGCTGCTCGGCACGCGCGACCGGCTGCACGCGGCGCTGACCCGCTACGGCAAGCCGGCCCGCACGTTCAGCCTGATCCATGCCGACCTGCATCCGCGCAACGTGCTGATCGATGGGGCGCGGGCCGCGGTGATCGACTTCGACGATGCCGGGTTTGGCTGGCACCAGTACGATCTCGCGGTGGCGCTGATCGCCTATCAGGACCATCCGGACTTCGCCACGTTCCGCGACGCCTGTGTCGCGGGCTACCGGTCGGTGCGCACAATCTCGGACCCGGACCTAGCGTTGCTGCCGATGTTCCTGCTGATCCGCGACATGGCGCAGCTGGGGTGGTATCATCAGCGTCCTGAACTGCCGCGGACGGCCGTGCTGCCGCGACTTAAGCAGCGGATCTGCTCCAGGGCGGCGGAATTCCCCGAGGGTCGCGGGTAAGATTGGCACGCCTCGCCATCCGGACCCCATCATGCGGCAGCTATGCGGCGACCGCGAGGAGAAGCGGGTGGCCTGCAGGGATCGCTGACGGCAAGGGGAACAGCTTGACCCCGGACACAGCAATCAGAGAAAACACCAGGGAACAGGGAGACCGGGCATGTTGCACAGACGGACTTTGATGGCATCGGCGGCGGCGTTGCCGTTGACCTCGGTAATTTCGGCGGCGCTGGCGGCCACGCCGAAGGACACCGTGGTGTTCGCGAAGCCAGATCGACGACCTGATCACCTTCGATCCGGGCGAAGCCTACGAGATCTCGGCGCAGATCATCGCTCTCCAGCATCTACGACCGCCTCGTGCGCTACGAGGCCGAGGACATGACCAAGCTGGTCGGCGGCGTTGCCGAGAGCTGGACGGTCTCGCCCGATGCCAAGACCTACACGTTCAAGCTGCGGCCGAACCAGAAGTTCGAGAGCGGCGCGACGGTCACCGCGGACGACATGGCCTTCTCGCTGCAGCGGGTCGTCATCATGAACAAGACCCCGGCCTTCCTGTTCACCCAGCTCGGCTGGAACAAGGACAACGTCAAGTCGCTCATCACCGCGCCGGACGCGTCGACCCTGAAGTTCACCATCACCGAGAACCTCGTCCCCCTCGCTCGTGTTGAACCTGATGGCCACCGTGGCAGCCTCGGTGGTGGAGAAGAAGGTCGCGATGGCCAACGAGGCCAACGGTGACCTCGGCAACACCTGGCTGAAGACCCACTCGGCCACATCGGGTCCCTACCGGCTGGTGTCGTGGAAAGCCAACGAGTTCGGTGACGCTGGAGGCCAATCCCGGCTACCACCTTGGTTTGGCAAAGACGAAGCGGGTGGTCGTTCGCCACGTGCCCGAACCGGGTTCGCAGCGGCTGCTGCTGGAAAAAGGCGATATCGACATCGCGCTCGAGCCTGCAGCCTGATCAGCTCAAGGCGCTGGCCGAGAACAAGGACGTCAAGATCGAGTCGTTCCCCTACTCCGGCACCTGGTACATCGGGCTCAACCTGGCCGACCCGCACCTGAAGAACCCGAAGGTGCGGCTGGCGCTGAAGTACCTCGTCGACTACGAGGGCATGGCGAACACCTTCCTCAAGGGCCGCTTCGTGGTGCACCAGAGCTTCCTGCCCATCGGTCTGTCCGGCGCGATTTCCTACGACCCCTACAAGCTCGACGTCGCCAAGGCGAAGGCACTGCTGGCGGAGGCGGGCTATCCGGACGGCTTCGAGCTCAGGCTGAGCACCGCAAACATCTCGCCGCAGCTCGAAATGGCCCAGTCGGTGCAGCAGACCATGGGGCAGGCCGGCGTGAAGGTGAACATCGTCGCCACCGACCAAAAGCAGGTGGTCACTGAATTCCGCGCCCGCAAGCAGATGGCGACGCTGCTCAGTTGGACGCCGGATTATCTCGACCCGCACACCAACGCCTCGACCTTCGCCTTCAACGACAATGACAGCGACGACGCTCCGCATCCGCTGGCCTGGCGCTGTCATTATTTCGACCCCGCCGTGAATGCCAAAACGACCGCGGCGGTGCAGGAGATCGACCCCGTCAAGCGCAAGGCGATGTACGCGGAACTGCAGAAGATCGTGACCGACGACGGGCCGTACATCCTGATGTTCCAGCCGTCCAACGAGGTCGCCTCGCGCGCGAACGTCAAGGGCTACACGCCGGGCATTGTCGAGGACCTCTACTTCTTCCGGACGATCACCAAGACCTGAGACTGTGGGGGTGAGCGCCACTGCCGCCACGGCGGCGATAGCGAATGACGGATGGGTCTGGCGGGCTGCCCGGCCCATTCGTCGCCTCGCCAGCATGTTGTTCTCGGTGGCGCTTACCTTCCTGGGGCTGACCTGCGTCACCTTCTTCATCGGCCGCATCATCCCGATCGACCCGGTGCTCGCCATCGTGGGCGACAAGGCCTCGCGCGCGACCTATGACCGGGTTGCCGCCGAAATCGGCGTCAACCTGCCGATCCCGCTGCAGTACTGGCGCTATCTGAACAAAGTGCTGCATGCCGATTTCGGCGTCTCGCTGATCACCGCGCACCCGGTGCTGCGAGGACATGACCCGCGTGTTTCCCGCCACCATGGAGCTGGCCCTCCTGGCGCTGTTCGTGGGCACGGTGTTCGGCGTGCCGCTTGGCGTGGTCGCCGCCACCCATCGCGGTCGCTGGCAGGACCACGTGGTCCGCTTCGGCTCGCTGCTCGGCTATTCGATGCCGGTGTTCTGGCTCGGGCTGGTCGGGCTGCTGCTGTTTTACGCCAAGCTCGGCTGGGTCGAGGGACCGGGGCGCCTCGACGTGTCCTACGACGACATCGTGCCGACCGTCACCGGCCTGATCACCATCGACAGCCTGATCGCCGGCGAGACCGAGGTGTTCTGGAACGCGCTCAGCCACCTCGTGCTGCCCGCCTCCATCCTGGGCTATCTCTCGCTCGCCTATGTGGCGCGCATGACGCGCAGCTTCATGCTCGGTCAGCTCAGGCAGGAATACGTGCTGGCGACGCTGGCCAAGGGATTGTCGCCGTTCCGCGTGGTGTGGGTTCACGCGCTCGGCAATGTCTGGGTGCAGCTGGTTACCGTCATCGCGCTGACCTTCGGCAGCCTGCTGGAGGGCGCGGTGTTGACCGAGACGGTGTTCGCCTGGCCCGGGCTTGGACTCTACATGAAGAACTCGCTGTTCAACGCCGATCTCAACGCGGTGCTCGGCGGCACCATGGTGATCGGCGTCGTGTACATTTTCCTCAACATGCTCTCCGACCTCATCTACCCGCTGGTCGATCCGCGCGCACGGAGCCGCGGATGAGCGCGACCGGGCTTGCATATCGGCGCGCCGACCGGCTGGCGTGGCTGGCTGCTCGACCCCGCGCCGGCCAGCCGTCGCCAGGCCCGGTTCGGCCGCTGGTATCGTGGCCTGGCTCGGCCTCTACCGCAACGGGCTCGCGATGACCGGGCTCGTCATCGTGCTGGCGCTGGTGCTGGTTGCGATCTTCGCCCCGCTGTTCGCCAATCACGCCGCCGCCTTCACCCAGACGCTCGACGGACCGGCTGCAGCCGATGTCCTGGGCGCATCCCTTCGGCACCGACGAGTTGGGCCGCGACATCTACGCCCGTGTCATCTTCGGCAGCCGCATCACGCTGACCATCGTTGCTCTGGTGAGTGTCATCGTGGTGCCGGTCGGCCTCGCGATCGGCCTGCCGGCCGGCTATTTCGGCGGCTGGATCGACGCCGTGCTGATGCGCATCACCGACATCTTCCTCGCCTTCCCGCGCCTTGTGCTCGCGCTCGCCTTCGCCGCCGCGCTCGGGCCGGGCATCGAGAACGCGGTGATCGCGATTTCGCTCACCGCCTGGCCGCCCTATGCCAGGCTGGCGCGCGCGGAAACGCTGACGCGGCGCAACGCCGAGTTCATCGAGGCGGCCGAACTCCAGGGCGCCTCGCACCTGCGCATCCTGTTCACGCAGATCATGCCGCTCAGCCTCCCCTCGGTGATCATCCGCCTCACGCTCGATATGGCCGGCATCATTCTCACCGCCGCCGGCCTCGGTTTCCTCGGTCTCGGCGCGCAGCCGCCCGCACCCGAATGGGGCGCCATGGTCTCCTCCGGCCGGCAGTACCTGCTTGACCAGTGGTGGGTCGCGACCATCCCGGGCATGGCCATCTTCATTGTCAGCCTCGGCTTCAACCTGCTCGGCGACGGCCTTCGCGACGTCTCGGATTCGCGCGCCGGATGAGCGATGGCCCGCTTCTGACCATACGCAATCTGCGCGTCGTCTACCCCGGCGACGACGGCGATTTCCGTGCAGTGCGCAACGTATCCTTCTCGCTCGGCCGCGAGCGTCTTGGCATCGTCGGCGAGTCGGGCTCGGGCAAATCGACCACCGGCCGCGCCATCATGGGCCTGATCCCCTATCCCGGTCGCGTCGAGGCCGACGAGATGCGCCTCGGCGAGACCGACCTGACCCGTCTCGACGAGAGGGGATTTCGCCGCCTGCGCGGCAAGCGCATCGCCATGGTGCTGCAGGACCCGAAATATTCGCTCGATCCGGTGATGACCGTGGGCAAGCAGATCGCCGAGACGCACCGCTACCATTTCGGCAGCAGCAAGCAGGCCGCTCGCACCGCCGCGCTGGAAATGCTCGAGGCCGTCCACATCCGCGACCCCGAGCGCGTCTACCACCAATACGCCCACCAGGTTTCCGGCGGCATGGGCCAGCGCATCATGATCGCGATGATGCTGATCGCTGGCCCCGACATCCTGATCGCCGACGAACCCACCTCGGCGCTCGACGTGTCGGTCCAGCAGCAGGTGCTCGCCATCATGGACGAGATGGTGAAGCGCCGCGGCATGGGGCTGATCCTCATCAGCCACAATCTCCATCTCGTCGCGTCGTTCTGCGACCGGGTGCTCGTCATGTACGCCGGCCAGATCGTCGAGGTCTGCGATGCCGGCCGGCTGAATGAAGCGCGCCATCCCTATACCAAGGGTCTGCTCGACGCCCTCCCCGAACTCGGCCACCGCCGCGCCGAGCTGCCGCAGTTGCGGCGCGACCCCGAATGGCTGATCGATCTTCCCGCCGCCGTGGGAGCCGCCGCTTGATCGAACTTGACGGCGTCTCCGTCACCTACGGCGCCGGTCCCACGACTGGTACGCGCCGCCCGCGAGGTGTCGTTTCGCATTCCGGCCGGCGACGCGCTGGGCCTGGTCGGCGAATCCGGCTCCGGCAAATCCACCGTGCTTCGCGCCGTCGCCGGCCTGATCCCGCACGCCGAGGGAAGCGTGGTGATCAACGGTCGCGAATTGTCCAACCGCCGTCCCCGCGAATCCCGAAAGATCATTCAGATGGTCTTCCAGGACCCCTACGGGTCGCTGCATCCGAACCAGACGGTCGACCAGACGCTCAGTGCTCCGATCGCGATACACCGGCTCGGCAACACCGAGAATCGCATCATGGCCGCCCTCACCGAGGTCGGGCTCGGCCGCGAGCACCGCTACCGCTACCCCCACCAACTCAGCGGCGGCCAGCGCCAGCGCGTTGCCATCGCGCGCGCGCTTATTCTCGAGCCCAAAGTCCTGCTGCTCGACGAACCCACCTCGGCGCTCGACGTCTCCGTCCAGGCCGAGATCCTCAACCTGCTGACCCGACTGCGGCGCGACCATGGCCTGACCATGCTGATGGTCAGCCACGACCTCGCCGTCATCGCGCATATCTGCGACCGTATCGGTGTCATGCACAGCGGTCGCCTGCTCGAAATGACCACCGCTGCCGCACTTGCCGAGGGCCGCGTCACCGATCCCTATTCGCAACAACTGCTGCGCGCCAATCAGGGCTTCGACGCCAGCGGCGGCATCATCGACGTCGCCGCCTGACCAGCGAGGACATTCCCATGGGCACCCGCCTCACTGGCAAGGTCGCCATCGTCACTGGCTCCGGACAGGGCATTGGCCGCGCCATCGCGATCGCCTTCGCGCGCGAGGAAGCCGTCGTCGTCATTGCCACTCGCACCGCCGCGCATGGCGAGGAAACCTTGCGCCTGATCGAGGCCGAAGCGCGGCAAGGCGATCTTCCGCCAAGTCGATATCGCCGACCATGACGCCACCCGCGCCATGGTCGACGAGGCCGCCGCCACCTGCGGCCGGCTCGACATCATGGTCCACAACGCTGCCGCCTTCGGTCGCCGCACCATCGAGGAAATGGACCACGAAACCCTCGATCGGCTGTTCAACGTCAACGTGAAAGCCTGCTTCACGCTGACCCAGGCGTCGCTGCCGCACATGCGCAGGCAAGGCGCCGGGCGCATCATCGTCACCTCCTCGGTCACCGGCCCGAAGGTCTCGATGCCGGGTTCGGGCGCCTATGCCACGTCGAAAGCCGCGGTCACCGGCTTCATCCATACCGCGGCCATCGAACTGGCCGCGGACAACATCACCGTGAACGCCATCGAACCCGGCTACATCGACACGCCGGGTCTCTCAGGCCTCAAGGCCCGCTTCGGTGCTGAACGGATCGCCCACTTCATCCCGGCCAAACGGCTCGGCCGCCCGGAGGAAATCGCTGGCCCGATGGTGTTCCTCGCGAGCGATGAGTTGAGCTACATCACCGGCGAAACCATCGTCGTCGACGGCGGTGCCCGCCTGCCCGAAAGCCCCGTGTTCGCGGGGTGACGTGGTCCGTTCACCGGCTCGCCACCGGCCAGAGATGGCGGTATCGCGTCGCGACCACGCCATCATACGGCACCTCACCGGCGAGGATGCCCATATCGCGGGCGAACGCGTTGATTGCGGCCACCCCCGTCTCGTCTATCGAGGCGTCGTAGAACGGCAGGTCGCGGCGCACGATGCCGGCGATCAGCCCAGCCTCGCGCGGTGGAAAGCGCTTGTGGCCGACTTCGGTGGCGCGCGACACGTCCTGCTTCAGGGCGTTCTGTGTCGCGACCAGCGCACGCACCGCTGCGGCTACGGCATCAGGTGAGCGTTTGATCAGCCGCTCGGTCGTCGCCAGCACCGGCATCGTGTAGTTGAAACTACCCGGCGGGCCGTCACCGCGGCGGACATCGAGGACAATGCTGCCGATACCTGTCGTCACCGCCAGCTCGGCCGCCATGCCGTTTGCCCAGAACCCGTCGATCTTGCCGGCCGAGAGTGCCTTGACAGCGGTGAGCCCGAAATTGACTGCGGAACCAGTCGCTCCCGGTACCGGTCCTATCCTGATGTCATCTCCCTGAAGGTCGAGGCCGGCGGCAGTCAACAGCCGCCGCAGCCCCATCTCGACCCACGGCGCCGCGCCGATCCGCCGGCCTCGGAGGGCCAGCAGATCGCCGCGAGCGATGCCGAGCCCAGTGCGCATCACCAGGAACCAGTACATTCCCTGCGACAGCGCGCCGAGCAATCTGACGCCGTGCCATTGGGGAAACGCGGCGAGCGCGCCATGCGCGGCACCGCCGACAAAATCGACTTCACCGTCACGTAGAGCCGCGTAGGCGCGATCAACCGGGAAGATCAGCTCGGCGGAGACCGCAATCCCCTCGCGCTGAAAGAACCCCAGCTCGGCTGCCGCCAGCGCCGGAAAGTAGGAGTTCGAGATCAGGTCCGGTATGGCGAGTTTAAACATCCGTCGCCAGCAGCTCACTCAGGTGCTTATCGAGCTGCCGGATCACACCGGGATCCGCGCCGAACAACGCGAGGTGCCCATCGATGGTATCGATCGGCCGAAACTCGGCATCGGGAATGAGGCGCCACTCGGCTTGGCAATCGGCAGGTGGGAAGAACATATCCGACGACATCGGGATGACAAAGGTCTTGGCCTTGATGCGACTCAAAGCCGCCCGCAAGTTGCCCCCGGTGTGGCGACTGACGTCACCACGTTGCCATTTCCACGCCTGGCACAGCAGATCGTTCGGGTCCATCACGCTGAAATAGGCATACATGAAGTTGACGACGAAATCGTCAATCGAAGAGAAGCCCAGGGCCTTGTGCCGTTCCTGCTGGAAGAACTCTGTGCTCCAACCCATCACGGCCCACATTTTGGCATGACGCAACAAGCCCTCTCGCACGTCCGTCGGCGAATTGTAGAAACCCTGTTTGAAACCGGGATCAGACGTGATCGCCTCGACCAGCGTTTCAGTGAACAGAAAATCGTGGATGGTATTCTTCGCCGTGCCGGCGATGGGCGCAGCGCGCTTTACCATGACGGGATAGCGTACCGCCCATTCGTAGGTCTGCTGCGCGCCCATCGACCCCCCGGCGACCAGCGCCAGACTCGTCACGCCAAATTTCTCCGTCACCAGTTTGTGCTGCGCGCGCACGTCATCGCCGATGCGCACATGCGGAAAATACGCCATTCCTCCCGGTGGCGGAGTGTTGTGCGGCGAGCTGGAAAGGCCATTCCCGATCTGATTGACGACGGCAATAAAATACTTATCGGGGTCGAGCGCCCGTCCCTTGCCGATATACACCTGCTCGATGATCTTGTTGGTGCCGGAGTACCAGGTGGGAATCAGGATGGCGTTGTCCCTGGCAGCATTGAGCGCACCGAACGTCGCGTAGGCAAGTTTGCAGCCGCGTATGGTGCCGCCGTCTTCCAACTCGAGATCACCGAGGTCATACAGTTCGTAAGGGCCGTGTACGGCCTGCGAATAATAGGGACTATCGATCATGGTTTTCTCTGCCGGTGGTTTCATTGGGCGGGCCAGAGCTGTTGTCCAGTCGCCCGCCCTGTTGTCTGTTCTACGGCTGGCCGGCTACGCCAATGCGAATCCCTGATAACCATTGGCGGCCACCTCATCGCACCGCTTCCGGTATCCCGCAACGCCTTCCGGATCCAGATACGGCAGGAAGGCGCGTGGCTTCCCTGCGATATTGGCACTCATGTACCAGGAGTTGGCGCTGGTCATCAGCGTCGTGTCTACGACCTCGTTGACATGGGCGACCCACAGGTCCTGTGCCTCTCGTGTCGCTTCGATGATCGTCTTGCCATCTTTGCGCATGGCATCGATGCAGTCGGTGACCCATTCCACATGCTGCGCGATCGAAACCGGCATGTTCGACAGCACCGACGGGCTTTGCGGGCCGGTGATGGTGAAAAGATTAGGGAAACCGGCAACGGAGATGCCGAGGTAGGAGTGCGGACCGTCGGCCCACACATCGTCGAGCGTAACACCGCCACGGCCCTTCAGGTTCAAAGCCTTCAGTGGGCCAGTCATGGCATCGAAACCGGTCGCGAACACGATGATGTCGCATTCGTATTCCTTGCCGCCTGCCCGGATGCCCGTTTCGGTGATCTCCTCGATACCGCCGTCGGTGGCGGCATCGACCAGCGACACGTTATCCTTGTTGAAGGTCTCATAGTAGTTGGTGTCCAGCGGCTGGCGCTTGGTGCCGTAATGGTGGCCCTTGGGCATCAGTCTTTCGGCGACACCCGGGTCCTTCACGGTGCTGCGGATCTTGCCCCTGATATAGTCGGCGCAAAGTTCATTGGCCTCCTGACTGAAGAACATGTCCTGATAGTTTGCCAGCCAGAAGGCAAAGCCGCCGGCATCCCACATCCTATCGAACTCGTGCTTCCGTTCCTCGGGCGTGGTCTCCAGCACCGATTTCGGAATGAAGTCGTACTCGAAGCCGAAGAACGATTCGCGGATCCGCCCGACCACCCCGTCATAATCCGCCTTGCGCGCGGCGGTCACTTCGGGGTCCACCTTGCCGTTGCGCGCCGGCACACAGTAGTTGGCGGTACGCTGAAACACGGTGAGCCGCTTCGCCTGCTGCGCGATTTCGGGAATCGCCTGTACCGCGGTAGCACCCGTGCCGACCACGACCACGCGCTTCCCGGTGAAGTCAACGCCGCCATGCGGGAAGCGGCTGGTATGGTACCATCTGCCTTTGAATGTCTCCAGGCCCTTGATCTGAGGCATGTTCGTGGTCGACAGGCTGCCCACGGCCGCGATCAGGTAGTGGGCCGTCACCTCATCGCCCTTGTCTGTGTGCACCCTCCACAGGTTGGCTGCTTCGTCGAATTCGGCGCCCGTCACGCGGGTGTTGAATTGCATATCGCGCTTCAGATCATGGCGCCTCGCGACATGCTCGAGATAGCGCAGGATTTCAGGCTGCTCGGGATAGCGTTCGGACCATTCCCACTCTTGCAACAACTGCCTGTCCCAGGTGAAGCAATAGATGTAGGCGTCGGAATCGCAGCGAGCGCCCGGGTAACGGTTCCAATACCAGGTGCCGCCGACGCTTTCACCGGCTTCATAAACCCGCACTTTCAGTCCCAGTTTGTCGCGTAGCGATTTCAGCATGTGCATGCCGGAAAAGCCTGCGCCGATTACAACGGCGTCAAACTCTTGAATGGCCATTTGTTCCTCCCATCTGCTTATTGTTCAGACGACAGATTCACGCGTTCCACACATGATTGACCTGCATGTGCCCGCCCCGCTCAATCGCTTCGCTATCGGAGCCGGCCCAACCTCAGCCTGACCAGGTCGGCAGAGTGCGACGGGTCATAACGTAACCGACAATGCGCGCAAATGACAGGGAGCGTGGTACGGAGACCAGATCCTAGAGCGGTTTCAGGCAATGTGGAATTGCTACGGGACGATGGGTTTCGCTGCGCTCTACCCATCCTACGGCAACGCGTGCGCAGCAATTGGTAGGATGGGTAGAGCGCGGCGAAGCCCATCGAGCGCATGAGTTTCCGGTCAGGTCGAAAATGCTCTAGCGCTATCCTCCAAGCCGCGGCCGGATAACGCGCTCGAACGCCTGGACCTCGGCCTCCGGCATATTGTAGCCGCCGGCAAGATCGTGCGCCGGGAACAGGAACACATGCTCCATGGCGGCCTCCTCGCTTGCGCGCAGCAGTCGTTCCGCGCAACGCTCAGGCGAGCCGAACAATCCGAATGCATCCGCGATCCGGTGTGCGCGATCCTCGGGGATGGCCATGGGATCGTGCGCCGCGTCAACCGCGAACCCGGCTTCCCCGAGCCAGCCAAGATTCGCGACACTTGGGTAGGCGAGGAACGGCTGACCCGGCGCGAACCAGCTTCTCACCCACCGCGCTCCCACCTCGGCATCGGGTCCGAGGCCGAGCGTGACCACGAACACCACCGGAAAACCTGCCAGGGAGCGGCCGGCCCGCCTCGCCCCTGTCTCCAGGTGACGCCGCGCGGCTCCGACAGCGGCCGGATGCAGGCCAACCATGAGAAACGCGCCATCGGCCACCTCGCCCGCGAGTTCGATCATGCGAGGGCCGGCGGCCAGCAGATACACCGGCGTCGGCGTCGCACTTCGGTTCCTCAGCCGCGTCGAGGTTGCACCAAACCCCACCTCATCCCCGGCGAGCAGCCGACGCAGATCGGCGATGGCCTCCCGCATGACTGCAAGGCCCGCGCGCGGCTGTCCGATGCTCCGTGTCGAAATGAAGCCCGGCGCCACGGTGAGACAGATGCGTCCCGGCGCGATCTCCTCCAGACTATGGGCGAGCGAGGCCAACACCAGTGGATGGCGCACGACGGGACTCGATGTGGCCGGAAACAGTCGCAGGCGCTGCGTCGCCCGGGCCGCCAGCGCCAAAGCCAGGTAGGCGTCGCGGCCGCTGGAAGGGTGGTCGTGAATGCCGACCCCGTCGAATCCCGCGTCTTCGCAGCGGGCGACGAATGCAGCAATGTCAGGCAACGGCCTGCCGACCGGAACTCGCAGCGCGACGCGAAGCCGGGTCATAGTGCGAACTCCCTCGTCCCGCCGCGCGGACGGGCCACTGTGAAGTTGCGGAATTCTGCCACCCCATGAGCATCGACAGCGAACCCTCCCAGCCGCACCGTCTCACCATCGAGGTGAATCAGACCCGGGTCGTCTCCGGCCTGCTGCACGTTCCTGATTCGGCCAAGGCATGTCTTGTCCTGGCCCACGGCGCGGGTGCCGGGATGACCCATCCGTTCATGGTCGCTGCCGCTGCGGCACTGGCCGCTCGCGGCATCGCCACGTTGCGCTTCCAGTTCCCCTATATGGAGCACGGGTCCATGCGGCCGGATCCGCCGACCGTCGCGCACGCGACCGTTCGTGCGGCCGTAGCTACAGCGCAGCGGCATTGCTCCGCTCTCCCGCTGTTTGCCGGAGGCAAGTCGTTCGGCGGGCGGATGACCTCGCAGGCGCAGGCAGCATCGCCGCTCGCCGGAGTCCGCGGCCTGGCATTCCTGGGGTTCCCGCTCCATCCGGCCGGCAAGCCGTCGGTTGATCGCGCCAGGCACCTGTTCGAGGTTCGGATCCCGATGCTGTTCCTGCAAGGTACCCGCGACACTCTTGCCCAGGCGGATCTGCTGGCGAAGGTCGTCGAGGACCTCGGACATGGCGCCACTCTGCGGTTTTCGAGCGGCGCGGATCATTCGTTCCATGTACTGGCACGCAGTGGACGCACCGATGAGCAGGTGAAGGGCGAACTGTTCGACACCCTCGCCGATTGGATCACAACCCGGGCGTCGAGGCCGCAAGCTCGTCGAGCCGCCGAGCCAGACGGATGAGGTCCCACTCGCGCGCCAGCGCAGCTGCCCTGTCCCAACCGGGTATCTGATCCCCGAGCGCAGGCAGCGGTGCCGTGGCATCCATGGTCGCGATCCTTCTGTACAGCATCAGCTCATCGGCCTGGATGGGAAATTGCCCATCCGCCAAGGCCTGCTCCAGCGAGTCGTAACGACGCAAAAGGGCGGCTGCCCCTTTCGGTCCCACGCCGCGCGCGCCCGGCAGCTTGTCCGACGGATCGCCGCGCAGGGCGATGAAGTCAGGCACCTGGCGCGGCTGAACCCCGTAGCGCGCGACCACCTCGGCCGGGCCGATGCGCGCCATTTCGCCGGCCTTCAGCGGATGCAGAATGGTCGTGGCGGCAGAAGCGAGCTGAAACGCATCGCGATCTCCGCTGGCGACCAGCACGATGCCGCGACGATCTTCCTCCTGGGCGGCAGCCGCGGCGAGGAAATCATCAGCCTCGTATCCTGGCGCCTTCGCATTGGCGAAGCCGCACGCCGCGACGAGGTCAGGCAGCACCTCCAGTTGATCGATCAGTTCGTCATCGAAATGCCGCCCGCTTTGATACGCCGGAAACAGCTGCTGCCGATAGGTCGGCGCACCGAGAGTGTCCCAGCCGACCAGCACCGCCCGAGGCTGTTCGCTCTCGAAGAGGCGCACCAGAAAATTGGCGAAGCCGACGATCGCGCCGCCCCCGCGATTGCCGGTGCGCCGGATCGACTTCGGCAAGGCGTGGAACGCGCGATGCGCGAAGGAATCCCCGTCGATCACCAACAGAGGTCTGCTCACGGCCTGGCTGCACAAGGTCAGGCTCGCGCCCGTTTGATCGCCGCCAGGACCCGCTGCGCGGTCAGCGGCGTTTCGTTGATCTCGACCCCCATCGGCGCCAGCGCGTCCCGCACCGCGTTGGCGATTGCCGCCGGCGGGGCAACGGCACCCCCCTCACCCATCCCCTTCATGCCGTACTCGGTCGCCGTCGCCGGGGTGTGCAGGTGCGCGATCCGGATCGGCGGCACCTCGTGGGCGCCAGGCAAATGGTAGTCGAGCAACGTGGCGGCGAGCGGTTGCCCCAGCGCGTCGTACGCGATCTCCTCATGCAGCGCGGTGCCGATCCCCTGCACCACCCCGCCACGGATCTGGCCTTCGACCAGCATCGGATTGACCATCGTGCCGCAATCCTCGGCGACCGCGAAATCGAGCAGTTCGACCATGCCGGTCTCCGGATCGACGGCGACCACCGCACCGTGCGTCGCATAAGAGAAGACGCCCGTGCTGATGCCCGGCTCATAGGTCGCGGTCGCGTCGAGCAGCGGCTCCACCCCAGGCGGCAGTTCGTGCATCCGCAAATGCGCGATGCTGGCGATCTCGGCGACCGTCACCGAACCCTTCGGCCCATGCACCGAACCGCCCTCGCAGCGCGTCTCGGCCGGATCGCATTGCAGCAGATGCGCGCCGATCCGGCACAGCTTGTCGCGCAGGGTGCGGCTCGCACGTGCCACCGCGCCGCCCGACATCACCATGCTGCGCGAGGCGAAGGTGCCGAAGCCGAACGCCGTGCTCTCGGTATCGCCGTGCCGCACCGAGATATGCGACGGGTCGATGCCCAGTTCCTCACAGGCGATCTGCGACAGCGCGGTCTCCAATCCCTGCCCGTGCGACTGGATGCCGACCATCAGCACGACGCTGCCATCGGTCAGGATGCGCGCGGTGCAGCTTTCGAAACCGGGGATGATCGCGGCGCCGCGCGAGGCGAATTCGGCGGCGCCATGTGCGGTCTGCTCGGTGAAGCTGGCGAAGCCGATGCCGACGAGGCGCCGGTCGGGTTCGCTGTTTCGCTGTCGTTCACGGATCTGCGCCAGGTTCAGCAGTTCTGCGCAGAGCCGCACGCTCGCTGGGTAATCGCCGGAATCGTAGCGCATGCCGGTGACCGATGCGCAGGGCATCTGGTCTGGCCGGATCATATTCTCTATGCGCACTTCGACGGGGTCGCGGCCGACCGCACGCGCAATCTCGTCGATCGTCCGCTCGATTGCGAAGCAGGCGCCGGGGCGGCCCACCCCGCGATACGGTCCGATCGGCGTCTTGTTGGTCGCCACCGTGCTGATGCGGGCGCGGTAGTTCGGAACCACGTACGGGCCCGGCAGAGAGCGAGCCGCCATGTTGGCCTCCTGGTAGGGGCCTTGCGGCCACATGCCGTAGGCACCGGCATCGACGATGATCTCGCAATCGATGCCAAGGATGTGGCCCTGACGGTCGGCATAGGCGGTGACCCGGTAATGATGATCCCGCGAATGGGCACAGGTCAGCAGATGTTCGTTGCGGTCCTCGATCCATCGCACCGGGTGGTCAAGCTCCAGCGCCAGCGCGGTGAGGACAATCTCTTGCGGATAAAGCCGGGCCTTGGGACCGAACCCTCCGCCGACGTCAGGCGCGACAACCCTGATGCAGCGCTCCTCGATCCCGAGAATGTCGCCGAGTGCGACGCGCAGAGTGTGGGGGGTCTGGGTCGAGGCATAGACCACGACCTCGTCCAGCCGGTGGTCGCGACAGGCGAGCACGCCGCGGCACTCCATCGGTGCGCCGGACTGCCGGCTGGTGCGGTATTCCCGGCTGATCGTGATCTCGGCGGCGCGCGCGGCAGCTTCGATGTCGCCGCCCACGATCGTACGCTCCTGGAACAGGTTGTCCCCGAAATAGTCGTGCACGAGGGCAGGACTGCCGGCACGCGCCTCGGACGCATCGACCACCGCGTCGAGCGGCCGGTAGTCGATGCTGACGGCGGCGGCGAGGTCCTCGGCCTCGGCACGGGTCGGCGCGACGCAGACGGCTACCGCCTCGCCGACGTAGCGCACCTTGTCGGTGGCGAGCGGCGGCCACGGCGGCGAGCGGGCGCCCACCGCCTGGGTCGCGACGCGGATCGGTCTGATCCGCGGCAGATCGGCGGCAGTGAACACCCGGCCTTTCGCCGACGGCGGGACGGCGATCGAGCCGATGTCGGCGTGCGCGTGCGAGCTGCGCACGAATACGACTTCCCGAGTACCTCGGAGGGCGATGTCCGCGACGAACTGCCCGCGTCCGCGCAGGTGGCGATCGTCCTCCCTGCGCCTGAGTGACGCGCCCACCCCGCGATGGTCACCGGATCGCTCCTCCGCCATCGTCCCCTCCCGGAAACTACCGCCTGAGCTGTTGTCACCAGTGGCGGATCTGCTGCCGCCGCAGACCCCGACAGCGACAGCATGCCCCGCCAGCCGGCCCGTGACCATGGAGGCACGAGGGCAGCCATGCGCCCCAATCCAGTTGAAGATGGGGTGATTTACGCCTACGGTCATTGACGGGAGAGGGCCCTAGCCACACAACGAAACCGCTGGCATTGAGACCATGCGTCGGTGCGGCAGCGCACCGAGGGAGAGGAGTCCGAGTTGCAGCCCACCGACATCGGTAACCCCGACTACTTCCATAAGGTGGTCGATTGCCAATGGGCGTGTCCCGCCCACACCCCGGTGCCGGAATACATCCGGCTGATCGCCGACGGCCGCTACGCCGACGCGTTCATGATCAATTGGAAATCCAATGTCTTCCCCGGCATTCTTGGGCGGACGTGTGATCGACCGTGCGAGCCAGCCTGCCGCCGTGGCCGGGTGGAAGAGGAGCCAGTGGCGATCTGCCGCCTGAAGCGCGTCGCCGCCGATTACAAAGGCGACATCCGGCATCGGCTGCCCGGGCCGGCCGAGCGCTCCAACGGCAAGCGAATCGCCCTGGTGGGCGCTGGCCCCGCCTCACTCACCGTCGCGCGCGACCTTGCCCCGCTAGGCTACGAACTGGTGCTGTTCGATTCCGACCCGCGTGCCGGCGGTATGATCCGCAGCCAGATTCCCAAATTCCGCCTCCCCGAAGAGATCATCGACGAGGAAGTCGGGTACATCACCGAACTCGGCATGGAGATGCGGCTCGGGCACCGGATCGACAGCCTGAAGGGCCTGCTGGACGACGACTACGACGCCGTCTTCGTCGGCTGCGGCGCGCCGCGCGGGCGTGACCTGCCGATCCCCGGCAGGCACGAGGCTGCCGCCAACATCCATATCGGCATCGACTGGCTGTCCTCGGTATCATTCGGCCACATCGACAAGATCGGCCGCCGTGTGATCGTGCTGGGCGGCGGCAACACTGCGATGGACTGCTGCCGTTCCTCTCGCCGGCTGGGCGGCGAGGACGTGAAGGTGATCGTGCGGTCCGGCTTTGACGAGATGAAGGCGTCCCCCTGGGAAAAGCAGGACGCTATCCACGAGGATATTCCGATCCTCAACATGCTGGTGCCGAAGGAGTTCACCCACCAGGACGGGCGCCTGACCGGCGTGCTGTTCGAGAAGGTGAAAGCGGAGTTCGACGCACGCGGTCGTCGTAGGCTGGTGCCGACCGGCGAACCGGATCAGCACTTCGAGTGCGACGACGTACTGGTGGCGGTCGGTCAGGAGAACGCCTTCCCGTGGATCGAGCGTGACGCAGGGATCGAGTTCGACCAGTGGGACATGCCGGTCGTCGATGACGTCACGATGGGGTCCACGAACCCAAAGGTGTTCTTCGGCGGCGATGCGGCGTTCGGGCCGAAGAACATCATCTGGGCGGTGGCGCACGGACACCAGGCGGCGATCTCCATCCACCAATTCTGCCACGGCGAGAGCGTGCGCGACCGGCCGCCACCGCTGGTCAACCTGATGTCGCAGAAGATGGGCATCCACGAGTGGAGCTACGACAACGACATCTCGCTCGATCTGCGCTTCAAGGTGCCACATCGCGACAAGGCGATCGCGCTGCGCGACATCAAGGCCGAAGTCGAACTGGGCTTCGACGACAAGCTCGCGTTCGCCGAGGCGCAGCGTTGCCTGAATTGCGACGTGCAGACGGTATTCACCGATAATCTGTGCATCGAGTGCGATGCCTGCGTGGATATCTGCCCGGTCGACTGCATCAGCTTCGTCGAGAACGGCGCGGAGGGCGAACTGCGGCTGCGTCTGAGCGCGCCGGCGCACAACGAGACGCAGGACCTCTACGTCTCCGGCGCACTGAAGACCGGCCGCGTGATGGTGAAAGACGAGGACGTTTGCCTGCACTGCGGCCTGTGCGCCGAACGGTGCCCCACCGGCGCATGGGATATGCAGCGCTTCCTTCTCGATGTGGCACAGGCGGAGCACGCATGTTGCAGCTTACAGAACGCGTAACCGGTCTTCAGCGCGTCAACGACTTCGTCGTCAAGTTCGCCAACGTCAACGGCTCGGGATCGGCCAGCGCCAACGCGCTGTTCGCCAAGGCGATCCTGCGAATGGGCGTGCCGATGACACCGCGCAACATTTTTCCCAGCAACATCCAGGGCCTGCCTACCTGGTACGAGGTACGAGTGTCGGAGGCGGGACACCTGGGTGCGCGCGGCGGCGGCGTGGACCTGATGGTGGCGATGAACCCGCAGACCTGGACGCAGGATGTCGCGTCCATCGTGCCGGGCGGCTATCTGTTCTACGACAACACCAAGCCGATGCCGCCGTCGCGCTTCCGCGACGACATCGTGGTGATCGGCGTTCCGCTGACCGAGATCACCAACAAGGCCTACACCGAATCGCGGCAGCGGCAGTTGTTCAAGAACATCGTCTATCTTGGTGCGCTGTCGGCGCTGTTGGAGATGGACGTGGCCGAGATCGAGAAGCTGCTGGCCGAGCAGTTCCGCGGCCGCGACAAACTGGTGGCGGCGAACGTGCAGGCGCTGCACATGGGCCGCGACTGGACGATGGCCAACCTGGAGTGCCCGATCGGGCTGACATTGCGTCGCGCCAATACTGTCGGCGACCGCATCTTCATCGAAGGCAACGCCGCTGCCGCGCTCGGCGCGGTCTATGGCGGCGCCACGGTATGTGCGTGGTATCCGATCACCCCGTCATCCTCCCTGGCCGAGGCGTTCACGCGCTACTGCAATCGCTATCGCGTCGATCCGGAGACGAAGCAGAACAAATTTGCCATCGTGCAGGCGGAGGACGAACTGGCGTCGATCGGCATGGTGATCGGCGCAGCGTGGAATGGCGCTCGCGCGTTCACCGCCACTTCAGGGCCAGGCATCTCGCTGATGCAGGAATTTGTCGGCTTGGCGTATTTCGCCGAGATCCCCGCGGTGATCTTCGATGTGCAGCGCGCGGGGCCATCCACCGGCATGCCGACGCGCACGCAGCAGACCGACATATTGAGTTGCGCCTACGCCTCGCACGGCGACACCAAGCACGTGCTGCTGTTCCCGGAAGACCCGTATGAGTGCTTCGAGTTCGCAGCGCTGTCATTCGATCTCGCCGACCGTCTGCAGACGCCGATCTTCATGCTGCTCGATCTCGAAATCGGCATGAACGACCGGTTGTGCAAACCGCTCACCTGGGACGACAGACGCACGATGGACCGCGGCAAGGTGATGACCGCGGAGGAACTGGAAGCCGGCAAGGACTTCGGCCGCTATCTCGACGTGGACAGCGACGGCATTCCGTACCGCACCTATCCCGGCACGCATCCGACCCGTGGTGCGTTCTTCACCCGCGGCACTTCGAAGGATCGTCGGGCGCGCTACAGCGAGGAAGGCCCGGACTACGAAGAGAACATGCTGCGGCTGTTGAAGAAATTCGAAACCGCGAAGCAGCTTGTGCCGCGGCCGATCGCGCGTCCGGCCAAGCAGCCGACGCGGCTGGGCGCGATCTATTTCGGCTCCACCAGCCCGGCGATGGACGAAGCCGACGAAATCCTGGCGGAACGCGGCATCCATCTCGATCTGCTGCGGGTGCGCGGCTTCCCGTTTCACCAGGACGTGAAGAGCTTCATCGGCGAGCATGATCAGGTGTTCGTGGTCGAGCAGAACCGCGACGGCCAGTTGCGCACGCTGCTGATCAACGAACTGGAGATCGATCCGGCGAAGCTCACCCGTGTGCTGCACTTCGACGGCACGCCGATCACCGCACGCTTCATCTCCGACGCGATCGCCGACAAGGTTGACGAACGCAAGGTTGTTCCGTTCCGCAAGGCTGTGCCATGATGGCCGGGTCCAGCCTGGCCATGACGAAAGAAGGCCGGGCTTACGCCCGGACACAGACATGACCTTCATTCCCAAGCCCAAGCTGCATCATCCGGAACTGCCGAAGAACGCCCTCGGTTATACGCGACGCGACTACGAGGGCGCGGTTTCTACACTGTGCGCCGGCTGCGGCCACGATTCGATCAGCGCCGCGATCGTGCGCGCCTGCTTCAATCTCGATCTGCCGCCGCATCGCATCGCCAAGCTGTCCGGCATCGGCTGCTCGTCCAAGACGCCGACCTACTTCCTCGGCGCCTCGCATGGTTTCAATTCGGTGCATGGCCGCATGCCGTCGGTGCTGACCGGCGCCAACCTGGCAAACCGCGACCTGATTTATCTGGGCGTGTCCGGCGACGGCGACAGCGCCTCGATCGGCATCGGCCAGTTCGCGCACATCATGCGGCGCGGCGTGAACATGACCTATATCGTCGAGAACAACGGCGTCTACGGCCTGACCAAAGGGCAGTTCTCGGCCACCTCGGATCGCGGTGCCAAAAGCCGGCGCGGTGTGGAGAACAAGGACGAGGCAATCGACCTCATCGCCATGGCGCTGCAACTCGGTGCCACCTTCGTCGCGCGCAGCTTCTCTGGCGACAAGGACCAGCTCATTCCGCTGATCGAGGCGGCGCTGAAACACCAAGGTGCGGCCTTCATCGATTGCATCTCGCCTTGCGTGGCGTTCAACAACCACGAAGGTTCGCACACCAGCTTCGACTATGTGCGCGAGCACAACCTGGCGGTTAACTACCTCGATGTGATCACTGGCCGCGAGCCGATCACAGTCGAGTACGCCGCCGGGACAGTGGAGATGGTGAAGCAGCACGACGGCTCGATCCTGCGACTGCGCAAGCTCGCCAACGACTACGACGTGCACGACCGTATCGCGGCGATGACCTATCTGCAGGAACGCCATGCGGCAGGCGAAATCGTCACCGGGCTGCTGTATGTCGATCCGGAGCCGGAAGACCTGCATCATCACATGAATACGGTGTCCACTCCGTTCAACGATCTGGACGAGACGGCGCTGTGCCCCGGTTCTGCGGCGCTGGAGAAGTTGAACGCCAGCCTGCGCTAATCTCCTTACGAAAGCATGACGATGATGAAGATTACTCGCCGCGTTGCGGTCGGCGTGATGGCCGCGGCGCCACTTGCCATGCCGGGGATCATCCGCGCGCAAAGTACATCCAAACCCGTGCGAATCGGACTGCTGAGCGACATGGGAGGGCCGTATCGCGATGTCGGAGGCCCCGGCAACCGCGTTGCGGTCGAACTGGCGGTCGCCGACGCTGGTGGCTCGGTGCTTGGTCGTCCGATCGAGGTGCTGCAGGGCGACGACCAGAACAAGCCCGACGTGGCCAGTGCACTGGCGCGCGAATGGATCGACAGTCAGGGCGTCGATGCACTCGCCGACGGCGCCGCTTCATCGTCGGGTCTTGCCATTCAGCAGGTCTGTCGCGAGAAGCAGCGGATCTATCTGATCACCGGACCGGCGACGTCCGACATGACTGGCAAGCAGTGCTCGCCATATGGGATCCACTTCGCCTACGACACCTATGCGCTGGCACACGGCACCGGTGCCTCGCTGACTAGGTCCGGCGGCGATAGCTGGTTCTTCATCACCGCCGACTACGCATTCGGCTACGCGCTGGAGCGCGATACCATCGCTGCGGTGCAGGCAGCCGGCGGCAAGGTGCTGGGTGCGGTCAAGGCGCCGTTGGGAACTGCGGATTTCTCAAGTTATCTGGTGCAGGCGAAGGCATCCGGCGCCAAGGTATTCGGCTTCGCCAATGCGGGTACCGACCTGCAGAACTGCATCAAGCAGGCGGCCGAGTTCGGCCTGTCGCAGAACGGCACGCGCATGGCGACGCTGCTGATGGCGATCAACGACGTGCACTCGTTGGGACAGAAGACCTGCGAGGGACTGGTGTACACCAACTCGTTCTATTGGGACATGACCGACAAGACGCGCGCCTGGGCGAAGCGGTGGAGCGAGAAGATGAACGGCATGGTTCCCGGCCTGCTGCACGCCGCGAACTACTGCGCGGCAACCCATTGGCTGAAGGCAGTGAAGGCGGCCGGAACCACGGACGCCGATGCGGTAGTGGCGAAGATGAAGGCCACGCCGGTCAACGACATGTACAACACCGACGTGAAGGTCCGCGAGGACGGCCGGGTGATGCACGCCATGCATCTGTGGCAGGTCAAGACGGTGGCGGAGTCGAAATACCCATATGACTATTGCAAGGAAGTGGTGTCCATCGCGCCGGCGGATGCGTGGCGGCCGCTCGCCGAGGGCGGCTGCCCACTGGTGAAGGCCTGATCCTATCGGGCCACCTTGTGCGCCACCGGCGCCTGCCCCCGTAGATACGTCGCGATTGCCTGCATATCGGCATCGGTCAGAAATCTCAGCCCATCCTGCACGGCCTCGCGCATCGCTCCCTTCACCGCGCTATCCTCCGGTGTGTGCCCCGTCTGCAGCAGCGTGACGATGTCGTCGCTGTCCCAGTCGCCGATGCCGGTAGCGCGATCCGGCGTGATGTTCGGCACTACCTGGTGGTCCGGCCCATCGGGCGTTCCCGCCAGCGCCAGACCGGGCTTCATCGCGCCCAGAAGGTTGCGCGGCGTGTGGCACTCGCCGCAGTGTGCCAGCGCCGTGACCAGATAGGCACCGCGGTTATATCTCGCGTCGCGCGCCGGATCGGCGCGGAACGGTCCCTCGCGAAAGAACAGCAGCCGCCAGCCGGTTTGCAGGAACCGCCAGGAGAATGGAAACGCCACATCATGCGCACGGTTCGCATGCCGCACCGGCGACAGTGAGAACAGATACGCTTTGATCGCCAGCGCGTCGGCATCGCCAATGTTGGTGAAACTCGGGTACGGGAACACCGGGAAGTAGCTGGCACCGTCAGGTCGCCTGCCCTGACGCAATGCTTGCAGAAACTGCGCGTCGGTCCACTGCCCGATGCCGGTCGCTTGATCCGGTGTGATGTTGGGGCTGTAGAACGTGCCGAATGGTGTCGCGAGCGCGCGGCCGCCGGCAAATGGCGTCCCGCCCGGCACGGTGTGGCATGACGCGCAGCCGCCGGCGTGCACCAGGTACTCGCCGCGTTGCACCGCGTCCTGCGCGGCCGCGGGGCCGACACAGACAAGCCACACGGCGACGACGCGCCACACCCTCATTCCTCCTTGCGAAAGTCGTTGTGGCACGCGTCGCAGGCCTTGTTCATCGCCGCGGCGGCAGCGGCGATGCGTGCCTTGTCGCCGCTTTTCACCTCGACGACGAAGCCGGGCATCGCCGCCTGCACCGCTCCGGCCAGTTGCGCCACTTGCTCCGGCGCGGACAGAATCGCTGGCTTCATGTTGCTGTCAGGAACGTCGGAACCTGGCGGGAACAGCGTGCCGATCGTCGCGGCCAGTTTTGCCAGCATCTCTGCCGACGCCACGGTGTCCGGTCCGAATTCCGCGCGTCCCTTCGCCACGCGGCCAACGCCGAGATACAGTGCGTGGCCCATCGCCTTCATCGTGTCGCGCCGTTGCTCGAATGCGGCGCGGCCGTCCGCGGCGGCCGCGAGCAGTACACTGAGGCCGCAGACAACCACGGCCAGTTGCTTCCGTCGCACGATCACCCTCCTGCCCACTCGTGCAGGAACCGAGCGCGGCGGCGGTTTATTCCGGATGATCGGGCGGCGGACCCTGCTGATCAGCCAGCATCAGATGCGAAGGCGTCAGCAGATGCGCCTCCTCGCGCGCCTCCCGTGCGATGACCTCGGCCCGCTGGAGCACCTGCCGCACCTTGTTGCCGGCGGCAAAGCTCTCGGCTTCGGCGAAGGCCTGCATGGCGATCTGCTCGCCGAGTGCGCGGTAGCTCTCGAACTGGCTCTCCTCGAAGAACTGCTCGGTCGTGCTCTCATGCGGAAATGCGTCGTGATCCGCCCAGTAGGACAGCACGTCGGCGCGCAGGTATTTCGGCCGCCACGGCTTCAGGTACAGCAGCAATCCGTCCGATCCATCGTGGTAGGTGATGCGGGCGAACGCACCGGATGCGCTCAGGCTGGCATCGCCCTTGATCACCGGGGCTACGAAATCGACCTTAACGTGCAGGTCGATCGATGCCATTCTCAGCGCCCGGCCAAGGTCGGTGTAATGGTACTCGGGATCGCAGCCGGCATCGATCGATACGATGATGCGGCAGCGCCGGCGCAACATCTCGTAGACGCCGAGGTTGTCGAAATGGCCGCCATCCGACAGATAGACGTCGGCTTGCTTGTCGTTGGCGCGACCGAGCATTTCGTTGAATAGCGGCCGCAGCGCGTTGCTGGGCTTGGCCGGCGTCCAACGCTGGGTGACGCCGGGATTCGGCAGCCAGGCGCCCAGCCGCACATCGAACAGAGTCATCAGGAAGGCGGTGGCGGGCGAGGAGTGATAGCCCATGTTGGGGCTGACCGCCGCGCCCGAGATCGTTATCGCGGTGCCCAGGGTGATGCCGCTTGCCACGTCCGCGAGCCCCGCGTCGTGCTCCTGCCCACCATAGTCCGCGGTTCTGACATAGCGACCTGCCGTGTCGCCATGCGGATCCCTCTCGCCGAGACAGGCGGCACCGGCGCGCAACGGCGTGATGGTGAACGGCGCTGCCTTGCGCTCGGCCCAACCGCTCGGCGCGCCCTCCAGCAGGTTGAGCGTGACATTCACCACCGGGAACAGGACGCCGCGCTGCTCCTTGCCCTGATACAATTCCTGCATGCGCAGATTGTCGCCGGGATCGAAGCGCGTGTAGGCGTCAGGCTTGCGTTCCGCTGGCGGCCGCGCGGTGCCGATGAAGGCGCGCGCCAACCGGTTGCGATAGACACCATGCATCGAGAACCGGTTGATGTTGATGCGCGCGCCGCAATACATCGACAGCGGCACCAGCAATGCGATCACCACGAGCGCGATCAGCCAGGCGTGATCCAGCCAGGAAACACCCTCGAGCAGTGAACCGAGCCGCGCAACGATAATGGCGCCGAGTTGGCCGAGCAGCACGAACAGAGTCGCGGCGAACAGCAGCGTGGCGATCGTGATCGCCGCCTCGCGCACCGCCCCGGTCCACGACGCGGCGCCCGCCGTGGCGGCGGAAGTATTGGTGCCCAACGACTTTGCGCTGCGCCCGAGCCAGGCACCGACCGGCCCGCTGGCGAACCCGACGACAGCGGCATAGGTGGTCGGCCATTGTTCGAACACCAGCGGCGGCAGGATCAGCGTGATGGCGGCAAGCACGCTCCACGCCAGCGCAGGAACCACCTTCTCGCCATTCAGCCGCGCCAGCCATTCGCGATCCAGCTCGGCATAGGCGGCAGTCCACCGCAGCCCGACATACAGCGTGCTGTGCAGCACCTGCGCGCCGATAATCCACAGCGGGGCGAGTACCGCGAGCGTCGTGACGGGCATCTGCTGGCCGAGCGTGGCGCCGAGTTGCAGCAGGAAAGCGCTCATCGCGGCGCCGACGGCCCAGTAGGGGGTGTTCCAGGCGAATGCAGCCCAGTGTCGGCGGCCGAGCGTCAATGCGGCGATAACATAGCCCGCGATGAGCATGGTGAAGGCGCCAAGCGAAACCGGCGCGAAGGTGCGGGACAAAAATGGCACGGTGTCGTGCTGTCCTGCCGATACGGTGCTGAACCAAAGCGGCGCCAGAAATGCCCAGGCCAGCACCGGAGCAACGATCCAGCGCTGCACGGTGGACGCGGGGCAGCCGTAGACGCCGGTCTTCGAGTCCTTCCTGCCGTCGTAGGCGTGCGTTGGCACGGAGCGGCACACCATGATCGTGCCGCCAAGCAGGCACGCGTAGCCAGCGATCAGCGCGACCACGCCGAAATCTGGTGAAACATCCCAGAGCAGTTCGCGATACAGCAGCGGGACGATCGCCACGGCGAGCAGGACGGGACCGAACACCAGCCAGTTCAGCAATACGTTGCGCACCCACAGCACAATCGCGGACCAGGTGTCGGATGCGCCGAAACCACCCTCGGGGATCAGGAAGTTGGTGTAGTTGCGCAGGCTGCGGAGTGCCGGATCGGTCGGCTCGGTCAGCGCCTTGTTCGCGGCACTGAGCGCGCCGTTGCCGGCGCCGCCGCCGTGCATGATCGTTGCCAGCCAGGCGCCGATATAGCCGCCGCCGGAGACGGTGGACAGGTAGTTGAATTCGCCCAGCAGATCCTTTGCAGCCAGCGCCTGCAACGCGCCGAGACAGAACGCGGCGCTGCGGATGCCGCCGCCCGACAGGCAGAGCGCGCTCTTCGGGGTGGCACACAGCTCGTCTGCATTCTCGCGCAACCATTGCCGCGTGCGGGGCGGCGGCTTTCCGTCCGCCCAATCGTTCCGGGTGATCGCCGCATATTCCTCCAGCAAAGCCTCGTCGCAAGAGCACGTCGCGTCCACGATGGGATGGTTCGTCGGCTGGCTTTGCGGCATCGGTCCATTTCCCGGATGATGACGCTGGCCAGACTGCCAGGATCGTCACGCCAGCGCTACAAGAGGGCGCCGGCCCAACACGGAGACACCGCATGGCGCCGCGCGTCGACCCCGTCGCTTCCGACACCGAAGTCCCGGCCCGCACCGGAGTCGTGGTGATCGGTGGCGGCATCATCGGAACCAGCACCGCGTTCTTTCTCGCCCGCAAGGGTGTGCCCGTCGTGCTGTGCGAGAAGGGCCACATCGCCGGCGAGCAATCCAGCCGCAACTGGGGCTGGTGCCGCAAGATGGGGCGCGACCCGCGCGAGATTCCACTGGCGATCGAGGCCCTGCGGCTGTGGCCGGAGCTGAATGCACTCACCGAGGCGGAGACCGGTTTCCGCCAATGCGGCATCGTCTATCTGTGCAAGACGCCGGCCGACATGGCGAAGCGCGAGGCATGGCTCGAGGAGGCTCGGCCGTATCAGCTCGACACGCGTATGCTGTCGCGCGACGAGGCCGGCGCGATGCTGCCGGGTCTGACGGGCGACTGGCTGGGCGGTCTCTATACGCCGAGTGACGGGCGAGGCGAGCCGCAAAAGGCGGCGCCTGCGATTGCCGCGGCGGCACAGCGACACGGCGCCGTGGTGCTACAGCAATGCGCGGTGCGCGGTATCGAGACGCAGGCAGGGCGCATCGCTGGCGTGGTGACCGAGAAGGGCAACATTGCCTGCGGCAGCGTCGTGCTTGCCGGAGGCGTGTGGTCGCGCCTGTTCTGCGGCAACCTCGATCTGCGGCTGCCGCAGCTCAAGGTGATGTCGTCGGTAATGCGCACTGAAAAATTTGATGGCGGGCCGGAAACCTCGTGCAGCGGTTTCGGCTTCGGCCTGCGCAAGCGGCTCGACGGCGGCTACAACGTGGCGAGCTGGAGCGGCAACGTGGTGGATATCGTGCCGGATACGTTCCGGTTCTTCGCCGACTTCCTGCCGGCACTGCGGATGCAGTGGAGCAGCATGCGGCTGCGCATCGGCGGCAAGTTCCTGGAGGAATGGCAGGTGCCGCGCCGCTGGGCGCTCGACGCGGCCTCGCCGTTCGAGCGCGTGCGCACGCTGGATCCCGAGCCGTATCAGCCGATCCTTGACCAGGCGAGAGAATCCCTCACCGCTGCCTTCCCGGCGTTCCGCTACATGAAGGTGGCGGAGAGCTGGGGCGGCGTGATCGACGTGACGCCCGATGCGGTGCCGGTGATTTCTGCGGTCGACACGATGCCAGGGTTCTTCATCGCAACCGGGTTCACCGGTCATGGCTTCGGCATCGGCCCTGGCGCGGGACGGCTGATGGCGGAGCTGGTCATGGGCGAGACGCCGGTGGTCGATCCGGCGCCGTTCCGCTACAGCCGGTTCACCGACGGGTCGCGTCCACAACCGTCGCCGCTGGCGTAAGGACAAGCCTGACCAGTTGGGCGTCGGCCTCATGCCGTGCCAACGTCACGTCTACCGCAACCAGAACCGGAGGAAGCCATGGCCCTGCGCAAGTACATCATCGAACGTGATATCCCGGCGGTCGGATCGCTCGAGCGCGAGCAACTTCGTGGCGCCGCGGCGAAGTCGAATTCCGTGCTGACCCAGCTCGGCCCCGATATCCAGTGGGTGGAGAGCTATGTCGCCGCCGACAAGACATTCTGCGTCTATCTGGCGAAAGACGAGGACATCATCCGCAAGCACGCCGAGGTGAGCGGTTTCCCGGCGACCAAGATCACCGAGGTGCGCAAGATGATCGATCCCACCACCGAACATCCGGACTCATGACCGGCTGACCGTCACGGTCTGACGCAGCGCGTCGGCGGCGAGCCGCGGCGGTCTGCACTGTCGCGCGCGGAGCGAATTCCGACTTCCGGGCCGCTGCTACGATACGCAGGCAGCGGGCCTGACGCGGAACAGCGCGGCGATGTCGGACCGCGTGACGAGCACCAGCCAGTCCCCGGCGAAGTGCGCCAGGTCGGGCTCGCCACCGGCGTCGAGCAGCAACATATAATCGTAGCCGCAGACATCGGTCCTGTCCGGCGCCGCGAGCGTACGGCGATTTTCGATTGCATCGGCGCGTTCGGCCAGTGTGCGGTACGGCGGCAGCGTCACCACCGGCTGCTGCGAGGGGTTGTCGAACAGGAACGGCCAGTACGCCCGGTGTTCGATCAACAGCAGGGCGGGCAGATGGTGATCCAGCCTGAGCCCGATGGACAGCTTCCGGCTGAGCGGGGCATCGTCCCAGTATTGCGGCGCTTCCTCGGGCGACACAGAGACGACGAGTACGCGCGCACCTGGTTCCACTGGCGCGATGACGGCGCGGAGGTCCGCGACGTCAAGCCGGTGTCCGTGCCACGCATACGCGACGACGGCCATGCGGATGCCGAACAGCATTGCGAATCCGATAACCGCCGAGAGCGCGGCGGTGCGCGGCAGCCCGGTCGGCAACGTCCCGCCGAACAGCAGATAGCCCAGCATGATCACGAAGCGTGAGTCGAGAAAATACGTCCCCTTGAATGCCCAGGGAGCGGCCACGAAGAGCACGGCCGTCAGCAACAGCGCCAGGCCGCTGCTTGGCGAAACACGGCAGCGATGGGTCGCGAGACAGACGATGAGGAATGTGCCGACCGCGCACGCCGTCGCGACGTCGAGCGGCAGGATGTAATTGGCAAATGGCAGGACCAGTTGCCTGGCCTTGTCGGTGACGGAAGAGAATTCGGTTTCGTCAGCCAGTGGCGCGAGCGGCGAGATGAAATAGAGGCCGAACGAGGCGACCAGCAAAGGCATGAGCGCGGCAAACCTCGCGAAAATGTCCGGCCGATGCGCGCGGCGGAGCCATATCTGTTCTAATTCGTAACCACCGATCAACACAAAGCAGAACAGCAGACCCATCAGATGGCAGAAGAACAGCACGACGGTGCCGATGGTGGCGAGCGCCACTGTGCGGGCAGGATGACGCTCCCGCCATGCGATCCAGCCGGCGGCGAGCAGCAGTGCGATGCCAATCGCGGCGACGAAATTCAGGAAGCCGAGCAGCAACGTCGCGTTGTAGGCGACCAGGCAGGATGCCAGCGGCCACGGGGAGCGACCGCCGAATACGGCGCGACTATATGCGATCGTGCCAATAACTGGCAGCAGTATGGTGATCCCCACCACGATGCGGCCTGCCAGATGCACAGGCAGGACGTGCAACAGGGACGGCAGCACCAGGTCCGTGCCGAGATTGGGAATGATCGTCCAATGCGTGGCGTACATCTGCGACAGGAACGGATCGGACGCGCCCGCAGCCAGCACTACGGCGCGCGCCAGATGGTTGGGATAGTCGAGCAGCGGCGGCACGTCGACCAGCGCGAGCGGCGCCAGCAGGACCATGCACAGCAGGGCGAACATGCCGTTGATGGCATGCGTGCTGCGGCCGTGTCGCAACGGCGTCAGCTCAGCAGCAGGTAGATCGCAGCCGTCCAGGAAAAGTCCGCCCCGCCGATGCCGCGTCCGTCGCGCGGATCGAAATATTCGCTGAAGCCCGCGGCGGCGATGAGACCGTGCGTGGCTGTGCGCAGCGTGTCAGCCAAAGCGGCTTCGCCCGCCGCCGCCAGGCCGTCGGCGATCATCCAGTTGACCACCGCCCAGACCGGGCCGCGCCAGTAGCGCAGCGCATCGAAGCGCGCTTCGTCGGGCGCGGTGGACGGCACGAGGTGGCGCACCTGCCCGGCCCAGCGTTGCAGTGTCGCCGCCATTGTTTGCGCCTGTGTCGCGTTGGCTGCGCCGGCGTAAAGCGGCAACAGGCCGCCGGACGTGGCGACCTCGATCGCCGCGCCGCTGGTCTGATCGATCGACAGGAACAGGCCGTGGCGTGCACTCCATAGCCGCGCAATCGCTATCTCCATCCGGGCGACACGGTCGCCGATCTCCGTCGCCTCGCCGGCCGGTGCGAACCGCTGCGCCAGCGCCAGAAGATCGCGCTCGGCGCGCAACAGAATGGCGTTGATGGCGATGTCGGCAACGCGGAACGGCGACACCGCCAGCATCCTATCGGGCCGCCAGCCGACGCCGCGGAACAGATCGACGAGATGGATGAAGCGCTGATACTCCGCGGCGCGCGGGCGCATGGATGCATCGACGTGCCCCGTGTCGCGCCGCTGCACGGGCGTGACGGTGTCGGTGGGAACGCGCGCCAGCGCGGCATCCCAGGCGGGGCTGTTGTCCATCCCTGTCTCCCAGGGATGCAGCACCGTGACGAGGCCGCTCAGCGCCGGGTCGCGCGCTCGCTGCCACCAACGATGCGACGCGTGCAGTCGCGGATAGATCGCCGCCACGCGGGCCTCCGCCGCCGCACGGTCGCGCGACGCATCCAGCATTCTGCGGACCGCGGTTGCCAGGACCGGCGGCTGGGTGATGCCGGAGGTCGGCGGTGTATGTGCAACGCCCCATACCAAGGGCCCTGGGAAATAGTCGTCGGACGGCGCGTGGAACACGATCTGCGGCACCATCCCGTCGTCCCACTGGCCCTCGAGCAGCCGGTCCACCTCGGCGAAGCCGCGCGCCTCGTCGAATGTCGCCCAGCCCATCGCGACGAAGGCCGAATCCCAGTTCCACTGGAACGGATACAGCCGGTTAGTCGGCACTGTGTAGCCGCCGCGGTCGTTGTGCCGCAGGATCGCTCGCGCCTGTTCGACCAGTTGGTCCATCATTTGCCTTCCAGGGCGAGGCCGGTCACCGGATCCATCCAACCGATACGCTCGGGATTTGGCCGCAATGTGACCGTCTGACCGGCGCCGATGCTGCGGTCGGGCGGGATCGCGACGCGCAGGCTCTGCCCGTCGGCCTGACCGGTCAGCAGCACGTGCGAGCCGAGCGGTTCCGGCACCTGAACGCGGAAGGCAAATCCATCGCCACCTTCGGTCAGCTCCAGGTCTTCGGGGCGGATGCCCAGCATGACGGAGCTGCCGCGCCGCGCGGCGCGTTCAACGTCAGCGTTCCCAGCCGCACCACGCCGTCCTGCACGGGAAGCCGCAGGAAATTCATCGGCGGGTTGCCGATGAAGCCGCCGACGAACATCGAGCTGGGATGACGATACACCTCGAGCGGCGGAGCCATCTGCACGATGCGTCCCTCCTGCATGACGGCGATCCGGTCGGCCAGTCCCATCGCTTCCGTCTGATCGTGCGTGACGTACAGTGTCGTAGTGCGCGCCTCGGCGAGCACCGCTTTCAGCTCCGCGCGCATTTCCAACCGCAGCAGCGCATCGAGATTGGACAGCGGCTCGTCCATCAGCAGTACCGCCGGCTCGACCGCCAGCGCGCGTGCGACCGCGACACGCTGGCGCTGCCCGCCGGAGAGCTGCGCCGGATAACGTTCTAGCAGCGTCTCGATATGCATCAGTGCCGCCGCGCGCGCCACCTGCTGCTCGATGCGCTGGCTCGCCGCGCCGGTCATCGTCAGGCCGAACGCGATGTTGTCGCGCACGCGAAGGTGCGGGAACACCGCGTAGTTCTGGAACACCATCGCCAGGCCGCGCAGCCGCGGCGGCAGGTCGGAGACGTCGCGGCCGCCGATCAGCACGCGGCCGCTGCTCCGCGTCTCCAGTCCCGCCACGATGCGCAGCAGTGTGGTCTTGCCGCATCCGGAAGGGCCGAGCAGCGCGACGAACTCGCCGTCGCGCACGTCGAGCGACACCTCGCGCAACGCCGCCAGCGTGCCGAACGACTTGCTGACCGCCGCGATGCGGATGTCCGCCATCAGTCGGTCCCGCTCATCGGCTGGCAACTCCCCACATCGCGAACAGGTAGCGGCGCACCAGGAAGATGAACAACACCGACGGCAGGATCAGCAGCAGTCCGCCGGCGAGCTGTGACTGCAGCGGCGCTTCTGAGAGCAGGGTCAGCAGATAGGCGGTCAAGGTCTTGTGCCGCACCGTCAGCACCGAGGCAGCGAACACCTCGTTCCAGGAGATGACGAAGGCGAAGATGGCGGTGGCGGCAATGCCCGGGATCGCCAGCGGCAGCACGACGCGCCGGAACGCGCCAAATCCCGAGCAGCCGAACACCCAGGCGGCTTCCTCGAGCTCGCGCGGAATGCCGAGGAACAGGCTGGCGGTTACCAGCACGGCGAACGGCAAGGCGAGCGCGGTGTGCATCAGGGCGACGCCGAATGCGGTATCGTAGATGCCGAGCCGCACGAAGCCGACCGCCAGCGGGAGTGCCAGGATGCCGACCGGAAAGGCGCGCGTCATCAGGATCGTCAGCCGGTAGATAGTGGCGCCGCGAAACGCGAAGCGCGCCAGCGCATAGCCGGCGGGCGCGCCGAGCAGCAGCGAGAACAGCATGCAGAGCACAGCGACCTCGATGCTGCGCAGCATGGCCGGCCAGATGCCCTCGATTTCGAGAAACGCCTGGAAGTTGCTCAGCGACAGCGTTGCCGGCCAGAACGGCTTGGGCCAGGCATACACCGTCGCCGCGCCGCCGATCCCGCCCAGCGCCACCAGGTAGATCGGCACCAGCGTCCAGGCGCAGACCAGCAGGATGCCGGCGACGAACAGCGCGCGGCGAAGGCGCGTCATACGGTTTCGCCCGCGCGCGGCCGCAGCGCCAGCAGGACAACCAGCGTCGCGACCAGCGAGACCAGCGTGACCAGCACGGCGTAGCACGCCGCGACGCTGTAGTCCTGGTTCTGGTACTGCCAGGCGAAGGCCTGGCTCACCAGTACTGGGAAGTTGCGGCCACCGATCGCCAGCACCACCGCGAACGCCTCGAATGCCAGCACCGCGCGAAGGATCAATGCGGTCTGGATGGTAGGACGCAGCAGCGGCAGCGTGACCCGGCGGAACCGCTGCCATGCCGTCGCACCGAACACGCTGGCCGCCTCCTCGTATTCCTGCGGGATCAACTGCACGCCGGCAACGATGACCACGAACACGATGGCGGTGGCGCGCCAGAACTCGGCGATCAGGATGCCGAGAAACAGCACGCCCGGGGTTTCGTAGGTGAGCCAGCTCTGCGGTGCCGGGATCGCGCCGAGTTCGAACAGCACGGTGTTCAGGTAGCCCTTGTCGGTGAGGATCGCCAGCCACACCAGGCCGGCGGCGAGATCGGAAATGCCGAGTGGGATGGTCCAGATCCACAGCACGATGTCGCGTCCCCCGCGCAGATGGCGCAACATCATCGACATGCCCAGCGCCGCGGCGAGCTGCAACGGCACCACGCACAGCACGAGGGCAAAGGTGTTGCGCAGCGCAGCGGCGAAGTCGAGGTCGCCAACCATCCGTGCGAAGCTGCCGAGACCGGGTCCGGATGGCGTGTCGAAGGCGAGCGCCACGGTCTGCACCAGCGGCACGACGAACAGCAGCAGCAGGAATACCAGCGACGGGGCGATCAGCAGATAAGGGCGGAGCGCGCTAGGCTGCATCGGGCCACCCCGTCATGGCCGACCCTGTGCTCGCCATCCACGTCTTTCTGGCCGGTATGCAGCAAAGACGTGGATGGCCGGGCCAAGCCCGGCCATGACGGTAAAAAGGGCGCGCATCACTTCACCTGACAGGCGCCCTGGCTCGGCGGATCGGGCGACCAGCACGGTGCCTGCGCCGCATTCAGCACGCGCTGCATGTCTTCGGCCTCGTGGGCAAGAACATCCTGCACAGGCTGGTCGCGCAGCACGATGCGCTGGAATGTATCGACGAAGATCTTGTCGAACTCGCCGCCATGCGAACCGAGTCCGACCGGCAACAGCGTCGGCAGCGCGTCGGGTGCGGTCTGCTGCTGTTGCACAGCCTGCGCCTCAAGTTTCAGCCCGACATCCAGGTCGGTCGGCAGCGCAACCTTGACGACAGGAAAGAAGAAGCTGGCGCGCAGCGTGGCGATCTGCGTCTCCGGTTGCAGCAGGTAGTCGATCAGCTTGCTCGCGCCTGCTGCATCCGGCGCGCTCTTAGGCACCGCGACACCGACCAGCACCGGCATGAAGCCGCGCCCCTTCGGGCCCGCAGGCGCAGGGAAGGCGACGAAGTCGTCGGGCTTGTTGCGGAATGCGTTCTGCAGGCGCGCCACGTGGTCCCAGGCGATCAGTACGTCACCGGACAGCAGCGGTTCCTGCATGAAATTATAGTTGGTCGAGTTGGGGTTCACGTGCTTCCAAAGCGCCTTGAACGCCTCCCACATCGTTACGGCTTCTGGTGACCGGTAAGACACCACGACGCCGCGCGTGTAGGACGGCAACAGGTAGCCTTGGAAGAACCGCGCCATAAGTCCGGTGGGGCCGGCAGGAAAACCGAGGACGCGCTGGCCGGTGGCCTTCTCGGCGTTCTCCGCCCACTGCGCGAGCTGCGCGTAGGTCAGTGTTTCCAGCGTCGCGCCCTGCGGCAGGTACGGCAGTGCCTTCTTGTTCGCCGCCATGATGTAGGTGGCCTGCATCCACGGCATGTACATCAGATGATCGGTGCCGAGATGCGCGAGCCGGGCAATCTGTTCGGGAACGCCGCGCTGCGCGAGCAGGCCGGCCTGCTGATCGAGCGGTTGGAACAACGCGGCCAACGGCGCGAGTTCACCGTGCAAGGCACCGACCAGGCTGATCGTCTTGGCGCCCTGCGCATCCGCCTGCAGATGGATCGGCAACTGCGGCGGCTCCTCCGGCAGGTAGCTGACCGGCATCGGCGCGCCCTTGAGGATCTGCGTGCGCGCCTTCTGCGCCTCTTCCAGCGGGCGAAGCTGGGTGGACAGGAAGACCAGCTCATCGGCACGGGCCGCGGTTGTCGCCAGCCCCACCAGCAAAGCGCACCACAGCATCATCAGCTTGCCGCTCATGTTTCCCTCCCGGCGCGGGTCTCTTTGCCGCAACTCCCAGCCGTGCCAGGGTTTTGTCCCAACCGGCCGCGCAGCGCAACGGAGGCTAAGCCGTGACCACGGAGTACGTCGTCGGCCAGCACGATCAGCGTCCTTGGGGCAGCTGGGAGGTGATCGCCGCCGGGTCCGGATATGCCGTGAAGCGCATCGTGGTGGGCGCAGGTCAACGGCTGTCATTGCAACGCCATGCGTTTCGTGCCGAACATTGGGTGCTGGTTGCCGGAGCCGGCCGCGTGACGCGCGGCGCGGAGGTGCTTGCGGTCGCCTTCGGCGATCACGTGATGATTGCACGGGGCGACGTGCACCGCATCGAGAACCCCGGACCCGGTGAACTGGTGTTGATCGAGGTGCAACATGGCGAGCGGCTCGACGAAAACGACATCGAGCGGCTCGATGACGATTACGGACGGCGATAGCGGGAGGCCCAGATGAACCTGAATGAATTCCGTGCGACACTGACGCAGAGTTCTCCTCCGGAGGACGCTGGCCTGGCGTTGCAGACATTGTGGTGGGACGCCAAGGGGGACTGGAACCGCGCCCACGAATGCGCGCAGCAGGACGAAGGCAAGACCGGCTCGGCGGTGCACGCCTATCTGCACCGCAAGGAGGGCGACATGCGCAACGCCGGCGGCTGGTACGGCCGCGCCGGCCGCGAACCGGCCACCGTGTCGCTGGAGGAGGAGTGGACCGCCCTGGCCGAGGAGATGCTGGGGCAGTAAGCGACAGGCACGCGGTGATGCCGTTCGCGTTGCTGGAGCTGAAGAGCCCCGGAGACAATGTGTTCAATGCGCGGGGATGCTGGTTGTCAGTCATCCAATGGAGCAGGCAATGATCAGGAAGTTCGCCACCGTCTACGCCGGCCATGTCGACATTCCGGACCGCGGTCAGGACGCGACGCCGGCCAATGAGCGCCGCTTCTCCAACGCGCACCTCGCCACGGTGTTCGACAAGGCCGAGGCAATCGCCCGCGTGATGGATGAGGGTGGCTGGGACACGCTGTGGATGGCGGAGCACCACTTCCAGCAGGAAGGCTACGAGGTGATCCCGAACCTGCTGATGGCCGCGGTGCACCTGTGCCATCTGACCAGGCATCTGAGGATCGGCTGCGGCTTCAACATCGCGCCGATGTGGCACCCTCTGCGTCTGGCCGAGGATTTCGCCTGCGCCGACATCATGACCAAAGGGCGCACCATCTTCGGCGTCGGCCGCGGTTACCACACCCGCGAGGTGGAGACCTTCGGCGCGCCAATGCTCGACCAGAACGCCAACCGGGAGCTGTTCGAAGAGCAGGTCGAGATCATCTTCAAGGCGTTCGACAACGAACGGTTCTCGCACCAGGGCAAGCACTACACGCTACCGCCCGAGGTACCGTATCGTGGCTACACACTGAAGGACCTCACGCTGGTCCCGCGGCCGGTCCACCTGCCGGTGGAGTGCTGGCAGCCGGTGGTCAGCGCTTCGGCGCGCGGGCTCGACTTCATGGTGAAGCACAACATCAAGGGAGCGGTGGGCGGTGGCGCCGCGACCCTGGAGCAGGGCCCGATCACAGCGTTCCAGGCGGCGGCGCACCGCGCCGGCAAGGACTGGAAGCTGGGCGAGAACCTGATGATCGGCATCGTCATCCACCTGGCCGATTCGAAGCAGCAGGCGCTGAAGGAAATCGTTCCGCTGTACGAGGAGCATGCCAAGATGTTTGCCCCGTTGGGCTTCATGCCGGGCATGACCAAGGAGCAGATTGCCGCTGTCGCCCGGCGTGGCGGTTGGTACGGGTCGGGGGTGCCGAAGGTCGAGCACTACATCGACCTCGGCGGCTGGTTCGCCGGCACATCCGAGGAGCTGGTCGCGTTCTTGAAGAACCTCGAGTCCCGCTATCCGGGGCTGGAACACGTCAGCCTCTCGACGCCGATGGGTACGCCGCAGGCGATCATGCTCGATCAGTATCGCCGCGTGTCGGCCGATGTGATGCCGCATTTCAGGCACTGAATGCGGACGCTGCTCAACGTCCTGTGGAACTTGCCGGGGCTCGGCTTCGTCGCGGCATTCTGCTGGGTGCTGGCCGGGGTGGTGATGGCGATCACCATCATCGGGCTACCCTGGGCGAAGGCGTGCTTCACGCTGGCCAACTATACGCTGGCGCCGTTCGGCCGCGAGCTGGCGTCACGCCGCGACGTGACCGGGCGTGAGTCGCTGGGCACCGGAGGACTCGGACTGCTGGCGAACGTCGTGTGGTTCCTGCTCGCCGGCTGGTGGCTGATCGCGCTGCATGTCGTGGCAGCCTGCGCGTCGGCGATCACCATCATCGGCATTCCGTTCGCCTGGGCGCATCTGAAGATCGCCGCGGCCGCGCTGGCGCCGGTCGGCAAAATCGTCGTGCCGAGCGAGGTGGCGGTTGAGATCGATCGCGATAAGGCCGCTGAATGGTTATACGGCGCACGCCGGCGGTAGCTGTCGCGCAATCCGGTTATTCAGCCGCTTCCAATCGCCGGAGCCATCACCGAAACAGATTATACTTCACGATGCAATAGACCGCCCGGATGCCATCCTTCCAGCCTACCTTCTTACCTTGTTCGTAGGTGCGGCCGTAGTATGAAATTCCGACTTCGTAAACGCGACATCGCTTCTTCGCTATCTTCGCAGTGATCTCCGGCTCAAAGCCGAAGCGGTTCTCTTCAATTGTAATGCTTTGGATAATCTCGCGCCGAAACACCTTGTAGCATGTCTCCATATCGGTGAGATTCAGATTGGTAAAGATATTCGACAGGGTCGTAAGGATTCCGTTCCCTACGCGGTGCCAGAAGTAGAGAACCCGATGCGGGTGCCCGCCCATGAACCGCGATCCGAACACCACATCAGCTTTGTCATCCAAAATGGGCTGTATCAAGCGCAGGTATTCGGAAGGATCGTATTCGAGGTCTGCATCCTGAATGATCACTATGTCGCCGGTTGCAGCCATTATGCCAGTTCTCAGAGCTGCTCCCTTGCCAAGATTGACGTCGTGGTAAAGAACGCGGTCAACCAACGGCGCTATATCACGGCGGAGGATATCGCGGGTACCGTCCGTCGAGCAGTCATCGACAACGAGGATCTCCTTGTTTGGATAAGGGGCAGACTTCACCACATCCACAATTGTGCCAATTGTGGCCCGTTCGTTGTAACAGGGAATGATGACAGATAGCTTCATGCCGCCAACACCTCAGAGTATATCGTTCTATCCGTACTCAGGCGATAGCGGTTCATGTAAAGTCGCCCCACCAGATTTCGACATGCCGCAAACGACCCAGATTCGATCGCATCCTTGACTGTATAATACCAGTAGGAACCGGCAACGCACCCGAATCGGAGGGCCTTGCCGGTCGTCCGGGTGTATCGTTGACGAGTTGGCCGAATATGATGACTACGAGCGCGGTCCGCGGGAGGCCGCTAACCCGAAACGACAGCCATTACTCGAAGTGGTGGACAGCCCGGCTGGGGTATGGAGGGTCAGGTCCGCGCATTGGCCTGACCGAGCAGATCAGGCGGCAGCCACACGCGTGTCACATGCCAGGCGCCATTGCGCAGGTCCATTTGCAGCCGGATCGGCGCAGACTGACCGGGGGCGCTGAGGTCCACCAGAAAGGCAGAAGGACCAGCGAAGAACGCCCAACTCACCTGCACCGCCGCACCGTGTGTCGCCTCCGTTGCAGCCGGCTGTTGCGCCGCAGCAACCAGGGCCTCGGGCGTCACCTGTCGGTCCACCACGTTGGCGGCGATGCCGCGTACGAACCCCGCGCCGAACGGTGGTAGCTTGCCATCCGCTTGCGCCTGCGGTGGCTGATCGATCACCAGATCACAAATGTCTTCCTTGATCCCCTCGCGAACCGAATCCCAGTCGACCATCGACTCCAGGCTGGACGCATCGCCGTTTCGGATCGCCTGACCCAATTGATACAGGGCCACATAGGGATATATGCCGTAGGCGAATCCGACCGCCACCAAGGCGCCGATCAACGGCTTTCTGCCCACCATGGTCGCTCGCCCCTCCTGGTCACGAGTGGTTTGTAGCGAATACTACGAACCAATTGGTGTCCGGTTAATGGCGGCCGCGGATGACAACCGCTTGAGACCGCAAACGTCCCCGCGAGCATGCCACACTCGATGAGTGCAGTCACGTCCGTACGAGTACTCAAGCACAGACATCGGCCGGCTGACTGCCCACCAGGCGCTGATACAACGCCGGGTCGGTGGCCCCCTCGGTGTTGAACGCCAGTACACGGCTCGACACATCGAGACCGAGCACATCGCGCGCCGCGGGATCGGCGGCCGCCAGCAGGCAGCCGGCAAGTCCGGCGACACCCAACTCGCCACCGACGATCCCATGCTCCGCCAGCAGCCGCATGCAGGCAATCGCCGCCTCGTCCGGAATTGCCATGAACGCCGCGGCCGCGCGGTCCAGCTCTTGCCATGCCACCAGGCTTGGCTCGCCGCAGGCCAACCCGGCCATCACCGTGTCGAGGTTGCCCGGCACGGTCGTGGGCTGTCCCAGCTCGGCACTCACCAGCAGGCAGGCAGCGCGATCGGGTTCCACCACGACCAGTGCTGGCTCCGGTTCGAACCGCGCACGCATCTGCACCGAAACCGCGGCCGCCACACCGCCGACGCCACCCTGGACGAACACGTGCGTCGGCGGCGCACCGACCCATTGGTCGGCAGCCTCGTCGGCCATCAGCCGATAGCCCTGCATGATCTGTCGTGGCACTTCGGTGTAACCGCCCCACGACGTATCCGAGACGATGAACCAGCCGTTCTCCTGTGCCCGCCGCGACGCCTCGCGTACCGTATCGTCATAGGTGCCAGGCACGCGGCGGACCTCCGCGCCGTACCCGGCGATCGCATCCACCCTGCCCTGGCTGACGCCCTCATGAACAAAGATCACGCAGCGACAGTGGAACCGCTGGGCCCCCCACGCCACCGCACGGCCGTGATTGCCGTCGGTGGCACAGGTTACGGTGATCCCCGCCGTGGCGCCGCGGTAATCGCCGCTCGACAGGTCGGGCGAGCGCACGCAGGACGCCACGCCGCGGCATGCCAGCTCGTCGGCCAACACCGAGAACACCGCGTAAGCGCCGCCGAGAGCCTTGAAGCTGCCCAGCCCGAAGCGTGCCGCTTCATCTTTCAGCCGGATCGCGGCGACGCCTGACTGTCGGGCGAGCGCCGTCAGATCGCGCAACGGCGTCACCTCATAGCCGTCCCACACAGTGATCTCTGCCTTGGCGCGCTCAAAGCCCGCATCGGGAAGCATGGTCTCCCGAGTTCCGCCGCAGCGGGGATTGGCGAACAGGCGGAAGGACAGCGTGCCAAGCATATCAGTACGGTGGACCGCATCATGGCATGGTGCAATCGTGACCCGGCAGTGACCGGGGGCTTATCATGAAAATATCAATCCTGGGCGGCGCCGGTTTCCTTGGCCGCAAGGTGGTCGCCCGTCTGGCGCAGCAGGGCAGGCTGGGCGACCTAGCGATCACCAGCCTGACACTGTTCGATATCGCCGCGCCCGCGAAACCGGACGCCGGCTTTCCCATCACGGCGATCGCCGGCGACCTGGTCGATCTGCCGTCGGACGCCGTCCCGCCCGGCACCGACGTGGTGTTCCAACTCGCCGCCGTGGTCTCCGCCCAGGCCGAGGCCGACTACGACCTGGGGCGTCGCGTCAATCTGCACGGCACCGATGCCGTGGTGGACGTTTGTCGCCGGCTGGTCGCCGCCGGCGGCAGGCCGCCGCGCGTGGTGTTCACCTCATCGGTGGCGAGTTTTTCCGGCGGGCAGGACGTGCTGCTCGACGACGACGCACGGCAGGTGCCCGCCAACAGCTATGGCGCCCAGAAGGCGGCGGCGGAACTGATCCTGGCGGATGCCACCCGCCGCGGCTTCCTCGACGCGGTGTCGATCCGTCTGCCGACAGTGATCGTCCGCCCCGGCCGCCCCAACCGTGCTGCCAGCTCATTCTTCTCGGCGATCGTCCGCGAGCCGCTGCTCGGTCTTCCGGCGGATCTGCCGGTGCCGGACGCCTTCGCCGCATGGGTGTGCAGTCCTCGCCGCGCGGTCGATTGGCTGCTGCACGCCGCCGCGATGGACACGTCGCGGATGGGCCTCGATCGCAGCATCAATCCGCCCGGCATCAGCACCACGATCGCCCACCTGCTGCAGGCACTGGATACGGTGAAGCCCGGCGCATCGGCACTGGTGCGTCGCGTCGAGGACAAGGAGATCGCTGCCATCGTCGGTCTGTGGCCCCCCGCCTTCGAGGCGATGCGGGCCCACACGCTGGGCTTCGCCTCGCACGAACCGGTGGTCGATGTAGTGCGGGCCTTCGTCGAGGATGACCTCGACGCGACACGGATGGACCGAGGCCTGCTCGGGATCTGATCCGGGGACTGCCGGCATCGGCTGGATGAACAGTTAAATTTACCACACTCCGTGACAAAACAGCATCGCGGCAGTTGATCCTGCGGCGAACAGGTTCCAAGAATGCGGCTGTTCCTTGCTGGCCCGCTGGACGTCGCGCATGTCGACACTTCCTGGCGACTCAACCCTCGCGGGCGCTTCGGCAGCTCCGCACGCCGGGAGCACCGCGTCCACCCGCTACCATCGCCCTCGCCGCGCCTTTGGCGATGCGGTGCTGCACGCGCCGCAGACGCTGCGAGCGCTGGTCCGCGCCGACGAAATCTGGCTGGTTGTGCTGTCCGCCTTCGTCGGCTGCGGCGCGGGCATTGCCGTATGGCTGATGACCGAGACCACACAACTGATCCACGAGTTGTTGTTCCGGATCAGCGCGGGCGAGCGCCTCAGCGCCATGGTCGAGCTGGATCCGATCCGCACCGTCGCCGTGCCCACGCTGGGCGGGTTGGTGCTTGGGCTGATCGGCATCGCGATCGTGCGCTACCACCCGCGGCGGGCTGTCGACCCGATCGAAGCCAACGCGCTGTACGGCGGGCGCATGTCGCTCAACGACAGTCTGATTGTCGTCGGCCAGACCATCCTGTCGAACGGCGTCGGCGCCTCGGTGGGGCTGGAGGCCGGCTACACCCAGATTGGCTCGGCCATGGCGTCGCGCTTCGGCCGCATGTTCCGGGTCCGGCGAAACGACCTGCGGCTGCTGGTTGGCTGCGGCGCGGCCGCCGCCATCGCCGGCGCCTTCAACGCGCCATTGACCGGCGCCTTTTACGCCTTCGAGTTGGTGATCGGTACGTACTCTCTCGGCACCTTCGCCCCGGTCGCGGTCGCCGCCATCGTCGCGGTCGCGGTGGTCAATGCGCTTGGCAACGCCCCGTTCGACCTGGTGCTGCAGATCCCCACCCGCGTCGAGGCGCTGGACTATATCCCGATCCTCGCTCTCGGCATGGTCTGCGCCTTGGTCGGCATCGCCATCATGCGCGGCGTGACGCTGACCGAAGAGCTGTTCCGCAAGAGCGGTGTGCCAAGTTGGCTTCGCCCCTCGATTGGCGGGCTGGCCGTTGGGACGTTGGCATTGATGACACCGGCGGTGCTGTCCTCGGGCCACGGCGCATTAGGCGTAGTCATCGAGGCGCCCTACACGCTGACCCATGTGACACTGCTGGTGGTGCTGAAGTCGCTCGCCTCGGCGATCTCGATCGGTTCCGGCTTCCGGGGTGGACTGTTCTTCGCCTCGCTGTTCCTGGGCGCGCTGGTGGGCAAGGCATTCGCCGGCGCGCTCGCCGCGGTCAGCACGGCGCATGCCGTGTCGCCGGTGGTCTGTGCGTTGGTCGGGATGAGCGGGCTGGCGGTCGCAATCATCGGCGGACCGCTGACCATGGGTTTCCTGGCGCTGGAGAGCACCGGCAGCCTGCCGCTCACTGTCGCGGTGTTGGCCGCCTGCGTGATCTCGGCGCTGACGGTGCGGCGGACCTTTGGCTATTCGTTCGCCACCTGGCGGTTCCATCTGCGCGGCGAGGCGATCCGCAGCGCGGTTGATATCGGCTGGATGCGCAACCTGACCGTTGGCCGGATGATGCGGCGTGAGATGCGCACAGTGCGGGCCGATACGCCGATTACGGCCTTCAAGCGCGACTTCCCGCTGGGGGCGCACCAGCGGGTGGTGGTGATGGACGAGGACGACCGCTACGCCGGTATCGTGCTGCCGGCCGAAGTGCACGCCGATGCCGATGAGAACCACCACGTCCGCGACCTGCTCCACTACACGGACACGGTCCTGCTGCCGCAGATGACGATCAAGGAGGCGGTGGCGATGTTCGAGAACGCGGAAAGCGACGCGCTGGCCGTGGTGGACGGCGCTGAGTCGCGGCAAGTGATCGGGCTGCTGACCGAGCAATATGCGCTGCGGCGTTACAGTGAAGAGCTGGATCGGCGAAGGCGCGAGTTGTCAGGAGAGTAGCGAGACCCGTCATTCCTCGCTGGCGTAGCCATCCTCCGGATTGAGGGCGGCGCCGTCGGCCAGAAGCCCTTCGCCAGGCACGAAGTTCACTTCCAGCCGGATGCCGTCCGGATCCTCGAACAGCACGGAATAGTAGCCGGGCGCCCAGGTGCTCTCGACCGGAGCGCGGATGATCGTGGCGTTCATCTCCACCAACAGTTGCGCGCAGTGGTCCACGTCCTCGCGGGAGCGAGCCCGCAGACAGAGATGATGCAGCCCGACACGCTGCTGCACGAAGCGCTCGCCCTGATAGGCCGGGTCGCAGGGTTCGATGCCGATCGCCGTCCTTGCGCCGACGAAGTAGCTGAATTTCGGGCGTCGAACACCAGCTTCATGCCGCATGCGGTCAGCAGCCGGGCATAGAAGGCGCGGGCGCGCGGGAAGTCACTCACGGTCAGGATGACGTGCGCCATGCCGTTGATGCCGATCACTGGCTGTTCTCCCCTCGGGTGTTCGCGTGTGCTCGGGCGAAGCTAGCTCCGGAGACCGGGAACCCCAACGGGATGTGTGGGATGCCAGGGCGGTATGAGGCATAGTCGGCCACGTTGACCGTCGCGGCGCCCCGTCAGGAGACAGCATGAGACCCGAAGACGTCATCGCCGACCGCACCCGCCCCTACACCGGCGCCGAGTACATGCAATCGCTGCGCGACGGCCGCGAAATATACATAGACGGCGAACGCGTGCCGGACGTGACCACCCACCCTGCCCTACGCAATTCCGTGCGCTCGATCGCGCGCCTGTACGACGCGCTGCACGACCCGAAGCGTCGCGACGTGCTGACCTGCCCCACCGACACCGGCTCGGGTGGATACACCCATCGCTTCTTCCGCGTGCCGCGCTCGCGCGAGGACCTGCGGGGCGCTCAGACGGCAATCGCCGAGTGGTCGCGCATGACCTATGGCTGGATGGGCCGCACGCCCGACTACAAGGCGGCGTATTCGAACACGTTGGGCGGCAACGCCGAATACTACGGCCCGTACGCCGGCAACGCCCGCACCTGGTACAAGCGCGCGCAGGAAACCGTGCCGTTCATGAACCACGCCATCGTCAATCCGCCGATCGACCGGCAGAAGCCGGCCGAGCAGGTGAAGGACGTCTATGTGTCGGTGCAGAAGGAGACCGACGCCGGTATCATCGTTTCCGGGGCAAAGGTGGTCGCCACCTCGGCCGCCATCACCCACTACAATTTCATGGGCCAGAGCTCGAAGACCGCGACCGAGGACCTGGACATGTCGCTCATGTTCATGGTGCCGATCGACGCGCCGGGGCTGAAGCTGATCTGCCGCACGTCGTACGAGAAGGCTGCGACGCTGAACGGATCGCCGTTCGACTACCCGCTGTCGTCGCGGTTCGACGAGAACGACGCGATCTTCATCCTGGACAACGTGTTCGTGCCCTGGGAGGACGTGTTCATCTACCGCGACCCGGCGCGGGTGCTGAGCTTCTACCCCCGCTCCGGCTTCATGCACGGCTTCCAGTTCCAGGGCTGCACGCGGTTCGCGGTGAAACTCGACTTCATCTGCGGCCTGCTGGCCAAGGCGCTGCGCTGCACCGGCGGTGACGAGGCGCGCGGCAACCAGGTGCAACTGGGCGAGGCGATCGCTTGGCGCAATCTGTTCTGGTCGCTGTCCAACGCCATGGCGAATGACCCGGATCCGTGGGTGGGCGACGCGGTGCTGCCCAACCTGCGCGCGGGGCTGGCGTATCGTGTGTTCGCGCCGGATGCGTACCCGCGTTTGAAGGACATCGTCGAGCGCACGGTGACATCGGCGCTGATCTACCTGCCGTCGTCGGTGAGGGATTTTTCCAATCCGGCAATCGAGCCGTATCTGCGACGCTATGTGCGCGGCTCGCATGGCATCGAGTACAAAGAGCGGATCAAGATCATGAAACTGCTGTGGGATGCCATCGGCACCGAATTCGGCGGCAGGCACGAACTGTACGAACGCAACTATGCCGGCGGCTGGGAGGATATTCGGGCGCAGACGCTGACCGGAGCGGAACGTGGCGGTGATCTGGCGGCGATGGAGGCGCTGGTTGATCAGTGCATGGCGGATTACGACGAGAATGGATGGACGGGCGAGACATGGGTGGGCGCGGAAAGTGCAGGTTGAGCGTGCCGTGACTTCGCCAACTTAATGCAGGCTGCCCGGGTTATCTGACAAGGAGTCTAGAGCGGTTTTCCGACAAAGTGGGTTCGCTATGTGACGATGGGTTTCGCTGCGCTCTACCCATCCTACGAGTTGGCGAGCACGTATTGCCGTAGGATGGGTAGAGCGTAGCGAAACCCATCGAGAGCCAAGTGATCGCATGAGTTTCCGGTCAGGCCGAATATGCTCTGGTGTTGTGATACTGACGCTTCGCTGGCGCAGGTGGCTGGCATCGTTGAAATCGTCACCCCGGTGGAGTCCGCTACCGGCGGGCGCCACAGGTCGTGCGAATCTACCGACGTCGTGGAACCGGCTGAGGGTGTATGGTCGCGATTGCCTGAGCGGCGGTGAGCATCTGGACAGTCAGCAGAGCTCGGACGGCCTCAAGCTCTGGACCGCAGACAACCAGGCGTGCGCAACCAAGTGCCTCCCACACCGTAGTGGCATCCGGCGACGGACCGGAGAAGTCAGGAAAAAACCGTACAACCGCATCATCATTTGTGAAATTCGAGCGGTCCCCGGTGTCGAGGTAAGACTCCACCGGTAGCCCCTCGGCCAGGAGCACGTCATGCCGACGCAGTTCAACGTGGTAGTAGGTCACTTCGTTTAGCGACACCTGCGCAATTGAGCTGCCGTTGATGAGGTATTTAATGGGGATGAGCACGCCCTCGCGATAAACGGCATGGTCCGGGGACAGCCAGAGGTCACGTCGAGGCTGATTCGGCCCAAAGGCACCGGCTGTTACGCACACCGGCCAGATCTGTTTCGGATCGGGATGGTGCCTGCAATCTACCAGACGACGACCAATCCACACCACCCGCTCGTTGCCTCCCCTCGCCGCGACGACCGCGTCGCCTGTGCGCAGCTTTTCGACCGCAACGTCCCCCACGGGCGTGGCGATCAGCGTGCCGGCACGGAAGCAAGGTGTTGTCGCGGAGGCGACAAGAACGTCGCTACCCGCGGAGATAAGAGACGCTGACACAGCGCCGGCCAGGTTGAACCTCAAGGGACCGCCCTCCGACAGACTTACCGTCATTGTCGAGCCGCTGCGGCTGGCGCCGGTGACCTTCTGTCCAACGAGTTCCAGCGTATCGCCAGGACTGGCAAAATCGTAGAGTGCACCCGTGAACGCCGATGGATCGAGAAGCCGCAACGTTGGCACGGCAACGGAATTCGGCTGGTGCATGAATTGGACACTCTCGGAACTTGCGAAGGATGAATTGAGCTGCAGTATTGCTCCGTCCTGGATGCCGATGGGACTGAGACCGTTGCCAGTCACCGCCCCGGTGATCTCGATCGGCGCATCGGAGGCTCGTGGCTGCGCGATGACAACGTAGTTGTCCACCAGATTACCGACGATCGTTCCGCTTCCCTCGAGGGTGTGGATGCCACGCATGGCTGTGAAGGCATCGACCGTGACGGCGCCGGCGGCGGCCTTGGCCGCCGCTGTACCAATTTCAACACTCGATCTGCCATCGACCTGGATGCTGCTCTGGTCAGGCGCCGCGCCGATAAAAACATGGCCGGCGAGGATGACGGTGCCGCCATTTGTGGCGATCAGCGACCCAATGCCGGTAGTGCCAATATCCGCCGCCGCGAAACTCGCGGTCATGAAAAAGTCGGAACCCGCACCATCCACCCGCAGCACGGCCGTACTGCCGGCACTGAAACTGTCGATCACGGCGGTCGGAGCGAAGGCAGAGTTTAGATTAGGACTGGTAATCGTCGCGCCGTTCTGGATCGTCAATGTGCCGGTGTCGGTGAAACCGACCGTAACCGTCAGAAGCGCCCCGCCGCTCAACGCCCATGGATCGGCACCACTGAACAGTAACGCAGCCACGTTACCCGTGCCGGAAATCGTGCCACCACCAGTGATGAACTCTGCGGTGTCCTGCGCGCCTGGCACGTTCGTAGCCGGGTTCAGTCCATCCGTGACGTCATTCCAGTTCTCAGCGTTGTCGAAGTTCGTGTCCTGCGCGCCAGTCCAGACAAATGTCCTCGCCATTTGGTTTTCTCCACGATGACTCAGCCCGCTGCCGTCGCCGTGCCAGGATCGCAATTTGCGTGCGAACAACCTGCTTGCGTCCTCTAACGCGACGCTCATCATAGAGAACTTTCCCGTGGATGAGCAGACACTGATGCAACCGCATCCCGTGCCGGTCGGCGCCGGTTGCCAGAATGCGCCGAGCGGGATCAAATCGAGGTAACAATGGAGGACAGCGGATGAGCGCCCAGCCGGAGACCTTCACCCTGACCGTTGCTGACGAAGCAATCGCCGATCTGCGCGAGCGCCTCGGCCGCACGCGGTTCCCGGATCAGGCGCCCGGCGAGCCATGGGCCTATGGCACCAATGTCGAGTACCTGCGCGGGCTCACCGAGTACTGGCGTGCCGTCTTTGACTGGCGGGCACAGGAGGCCCGGCTGAATGCGTTCCCGCAGTTCAAGGTCCCATTGCATGACATCGACGTGCATTTCCTGCACGTGGCGGGCAACGGACCGAACCCCTGCCCGCTGCTGCTGATGCACGGTTGGCCCGGTTCGGTGTTCGAGTTCCTCGAACTGATTCCCCGCCTCACCGACCCCGCGCGCTTCGGCGGCGATCCGGCTGATGCGTTCACCGTCGTCGCACCATCGCTGCCAGGATACGGGCTGTCGTTCCGCCCAGGCCAGAAGCGCTTCGGCATCGAGGAGATCGCCGACTGCCTGGCCGATCTGATGACTGAGACGCTCGGCTATCGGCGTTTCGCCGCGCAGGGCGGCGACTGGGGCGGTATCACCGCATCACGCATGGGGTACGCGCATGCCGACAAGCTGATCGGCATCCACATCAATCTGCTCGCGGTGCGGCGCGATGGCAGCATGCTCGCCGACCCGACACCGGAGGAACGCAAGTACCTCGATGAACTGGCGCACTGGCTCCGGGAAGAGACCGGCTATCAGGCGATCCAGGGCACGCGGCCGCAGACACTCAGCTTCGGCCTGACCAACTCGCCCGCCGGCCTGGCGGCGTGGATCATCGAAAAATTTCGCGCCTGGTCCGACTGCGGCGGCGACGTGGAAAGCGTGTATACCCGCGACCAGTTGTTGGCGAATATCAGCCTATACTGGTTCACCGGCGCGATCGGCTCCTCGTTCTTTCCGTATTACTTCCGCATGCATCGGCCGTGGCCGATCCCGGACGGCGGCAGTGTCGGCGTGCCGACCGGATATTGCGAATTTCCGCGCGAAATCCTGCGTCCGCCGCGCTCGCTCGCCACGCGCGCCTACACCGACATCCGGCGCTGGACGGTGATGCCGCACGGCGGGCACTTCGCCGCAATGGAGCAGCCCGAGGCGTTGGCCGACGAGATCAGCGCATTCTTCCGGCCGCTGCGATAGCCTGCGCTGTTCAGAATGCCGGCGCGTCGTACAGATTGGCCGCATCGGCACCGACCCACACCTGCGGTTCGGAGGGCTGGTAGCGACTCTGCGCTTCCATACGTGCCACTTCGGCGCGGATCGCATCGAACACCTGATGCAGGCTGCGGTCCTGCTGACCGAAGGCGTGCAACTCGGCGTCGCCAAAGAACGTATGTCGATTGCCGGGCGCGCAGCCGAACGAGCTGCGGTCGGTGCGTGCCGCGGTAATGATGATCCGCTCGGGCTTGCGCAGATCGCGAATCAGCGAACCGGAGTAGCAGGCCGAAATCACGACCACGGTCGGATGTCCGGCGAGCGGTTCGAGCTTGCGTGCGAGTTCGCGCGACGACAGCGCGGTCGGCGGCCCGTTGCCGACCTTGCGTGCCAGCACCCGCGGCGATCCGTGCGAGCTGATATCGACGAACACGATGTCGTCCGGACCTGCCTGCCGTGCCGCCGTGTCGACCAATGCCGCGATCGCGGCGTCATCGGCAATGGGATACTGCCTTGCAGCCGATGTGAGGTTGCTCGCTATCATCGCCACGACGCGATACCGGCTTGCCGATTGCAGCTTATCTGCCAGCTCTACAACATCGTTCTCGGACCACGATTCGGAATACAGCCCGAGGCCGATATAGAACAATCGCCTGCCCTGTGTCGGCTCATTTGTCGCCTGTTGTTGCTGGGCGAGCAGCGTGGTCTGCGGTTCGGCGCATCCTCCCAACGCGACCAGGGCAAACGTCGCACCGGCCACCGCGGCAAGCAAGCCGGACCTTGCGATCCGGCCGATGCGGTTCCCGGTTGAGTTAGTTCGCGATCGCATCCAGCTCCTTGCCCTTGTGCTCGGGCGTGAACAGCCAGATGCCGACGCCCATCAGCAGCATCGCCACCGGCACGATCAGGAACGCCTTGGCGAACGAGCCGGTGCTCTGCTGGATGCCGATCGTAACGAACGGCCACAGCACGAAGCCGACCAGCCAGGCCACCGCCCAGGAGAAACCGTTGCCGACGCCACGGATGCGCGTCGGATAGATCTCTGCCGTCAGTATCATCGCGGGCGCCCAGAAACCGAGGAAACCGATGCTCCACAGCAATCCGTAGACCCACAGCTCGGTATCGCTCTCGGCGAACACCCACAGCGTCAGGAACACCGCGCCTTGCACCAACATGACGTAGAACGCCGGTTTGCGCCCGAAACGGTCGGCGATCAGCCCCGCCGCCAACAGGCCGAGAAAGCCGACCAGTCCCCACCAGATGTAGAACGTGCCATACGCCGCGGTGGACCAATGTCGTTCCTGTGCCAGATAGAGCGGCATCCAGCCGCCGACCGTGCCGTAGATGATCGTGCTGCAACAGGCGATGAACGTCGCCGCCGCGGTGTTGTGCAGCATATCGGGCAGGAAGAGCTGACGGATGGGGACCTTCGCCGCCTTGTCGAGCCAGGCCTGATCGGCGGACAGCAGCGGCAGGCCGGCGGCCTGCGCCTCCTTGATGCGGCGCTTACGGTCCTGCAGACGGACCCAATAGGGCGATTCCGGCAAGCCGATCCGAACATAGACCGCGAGCAGCGCCACCACCGCGGGCACCACGCAGGCGATGCGCCAGCCCCATTCGGCGATGATGAATGTGGTGATGACCCCTGCCAGTGCCGCGCCGAAGCACCAGGTGCCGCGATTGATGCCGATCACCCGGCCGCGCATGTGTGCCGGCCAGGTCTCGGCGACCAGCATCGAGCCAAGCGACCATTCGCCGTTGAGTGCGAAGTTGATCGCGCAACGCACCGCGACGAAGGCGGCAAACGTCGTGGTCACCGCCACGACCGGCATCAGCAGCGAGAACAGCGCAATGTTGATGGCGAGCAGCGTGCGCCGGCCATAGCGGTCGGCCAGCCAGGGCCAGACATACATGCCGAGGATGCCGACCAACAGCGAGATTTGCAGCCCGCTGCGATACTCGGGGAGCGTGACGCCGAAATCCTTGATGACGAGTGGCGTTGCCAGGGCGAATATCACGCCGTCCATCCCATCGAAGCCCCAACCGAGGCCGTTGGCGATCGCGATATGCCAGTGCGTGCGGGTAAGGCGCGTCGAATCACTCGCTGCCCGGAAGGCGGCGGAACGATCGCGGTAGCTTTGCTCCAGCGGACCGGCGAGATCGGTTGATGCGATGGCTCCGGACGGGCTCACGGCGAGTTCCTCCTCTGGAGCCTTGTTGCGGCTCTTTGCTTTGTCGGCCGGCATCTTCGCAGGCGAACGGTTGCAGTTGCAAGCAGGCGCGAGGTTATGTGTCAGACGGTGCGTCGTGAAATCGAGCGCGGCGACTGTCACGGAAGAATCACATGTTGTGCAAACTTTCACTGATGTTGTGTCTGGCTGGCGCCGGCACCGTTTCGGCGGCCAGACGGCACAGTAATAAACGGCCCCGACATCATAGACCGAACGCGCACCCTCGCAGTGTGGCAGTCAACTTATCGCGAAGGCTGCGGGGGCTCGCGGTAAGCCATAATACGGCAGTTGGCGCAACTTTACCGAGTATGCCATCCTCCCTTCACGCGCGTGTCGAAAATCGCGCGCGCAATTGGCGCAGGGGGAAAACGAACATGAAAATCGCCGGACTCGCCGCATTCATGGGTATCGCCGTGGTGTCGCTACTCGCCCCGTCGGTGCCCGCCTTCGCCCAGGCCGACTGCAAGGCCGTCGTCGCGCCGTCACCGTTCGGCCCGGACGATCAGACCGGCGCGACCAACCGCGTCACTCCCGCCGTCACCAAGGCCGCTGCGGCCGAGATCCAGACCGGCGTGGTCACGCCCATGGCCAACAACCTGGTCGATGGCGTACCGCTGTTCGGCACGCGGTTCACCAAGACCATTCTGACCAGCTTCGCCGTCGTACCGGGCGCGGAATACGGCAAGAACAAGCTGAGCTACATGGAAGATACGTATCTCAGCCAGAGCCACGTCGGTACGCATGTCGACGGCATGGGCCACATCGGCATCCAGGACTGCTACTATAATCAGACGCCGATGGGGAAATACGTCACCCAGAACTATCTCAAGCGGCTTGGCCTGGAGAACATCAAGACGTTCGCCACACGCGGGGTGATCATCGACGCGGTGAAGGTGTTCCAGGCCGCCGGCAAGCTGAAGGCCAATGCCGCCTGCAAGAACCCCTGCCTCGATGGCGGCACGGTGATCACCGAGGCTGATTTGCAGGCTGGCCTGAAGCTGTACAACGTCACCCTGCGCGAGGGTGACGTGGTGTTCATCAACACCGGCTGGGGCGACCTGTTCCAGCAGTTCCCGGCGCAGAACGCGGCCTATAACGGCAGCGAGCCTGGCCTCAGCAAGTCGGCGGCGACGTGGCTCGCGTCGCAGAAGGTGGTCGGCGTCGGCGCCGACACCTGGGCGGTCGAGGTGATTCCGCCCGAGGATACAACCGAGGCGTTCCCGGTGCACAAGATCCTGCTGACCGACAACGGCATCCACATCATGGAGAACGTGCGCACCGACCTGATCTCGGGCGTCGCCGCGCAATCGGGCCGGGCCACCTTCTTCCTGAACATGACGGTGCCGAAGGCGGTCGGCCTGACCGGCACCTTCGTCAACATCGAGGCGATCCAGTAGCGTATGGCACTGCGGCGCCGGCCGCTCCTGGCCGGACTGTTGGCCTGTAGTCTCGGCCCCGCGCGGGCCGAGACGCGGCGCTTCCGGATTGCACTCGCCAATCTCGACGAAACGCCGGGCGTGACGCTCGAGGGGCTGGGCTTCACGGGACTGGAGCTGCGCCGCAGTTTCGAGTTGGCGGCACGCAACCTGCCGGTCGACATGCTGTATTTCGACAATGCCGGAGATCCCGACCGCGCCATCGTCAATGCCGACGCGGCGATCGCCGCCAAAGTCGATCTGCTGATCGAATACAATGCCGACGCCGATGCGAATGCGGAGATCGCTCGACATCTTGCCTCGGCAGCCATTCCAGCTCTCGCACTGGTCGACCCATTGCCAGGCGCACCGCTCTACGGACCCGACAACCGCGTCGCCGGCCGTATCGCCGGGCGCGCGCTCGGTGACTTTGCGCGCGAGACCTGGCCGGGCCAGGAAGTACTTGGCGTTCTCATCGGCGACCTTGCCGATCCTGGCCCCGCCATCAGCGACCGCGTACAGGGTATCACCGAAGCCGTGCAGGAGTCTCTGCCCACGCTGAAGTTCGCGTCGCTCGATACCGGCGGACAGTCCGTGCGTGCCGATGCGCTGTTGACGAAGTTTTTGCGGACAGAGCGTAGCCAACGGCTGCTGATCGCGACCCTGGACGACCTGGCCGCGGTCTACGCGAAGAATGCGATCGAGATGAACCGCCGGCAGAGCGACTGCGTCATCGTCAGCCAGGGACTTGACCGCAACATCCATGGCGGGGTCAGCGAGAAGAAGGAGATCGATCCCAACAATCGCAGCAGCGTCGTGCTCGGCTCGGTCGCTTACTACATGGACCGCTACGGCTACGACGTGCTGCCGCTCGCGATGCGTGTGCTTGCCGGCGAGACGCTGCCTCCGCGCATGGTGACACACCACACCTTGGTCACCGCCACCAACGTCTTTCGGGAGTATCCGCCGATCGATATGAATTGAGCCGCAACGTCCCTTTGGCCCAATTCCTCAGCGCGGGGTCACCGGACAGCGACAGTAGATCGCGTTGCGCTCACCGTCCTCCTGCGCGATCGTTGCGAAAGTCAGCGTGTCGCCAGGTCCCGCTTCGGCGATCGCATTGAGCGCGAAACGACCGATGTGCCCGCCCTGCGGCAGCGTCTCGCCCATGCTCGCTATCCGCCGTACCGCGCCGGCAACCCCCGCGAAAGCGGCGAGCGGTCCGATCGCATCATCCAGTGCAGCGATGAACGCCGTCACGCCACCTGGCCCGACCGTCGGCCAGGGTCCGAACCCTGCATAGCGCCCGCCCCCCGGTGCTTCCGCACCCTCGACGGCGATCGCGGCCAACCCGTCCGGCCCGGTCCGCAGCACCGCTTCGCGCGCGCCCCCCTCGCTGCCGAGATACGCGCCGAAAGCGATCCCGTCCTCGTCGTCGATCGCCACCCGTTCCGAGAAGCGCAAAATCATCGCCCCGCCCGGTGCTCGCTCACCGGCGCCGACCAGAAGACGCAGATCGCGCGCGCCTGCGACGAATATGCCGCCGAGAGTGGGGCCTTTGAAGATCGCGGCTGGAAAAGCGATGACGCCGCCGTTGTTCAGCGACGGCTCGCCGATCTTGTCCATCGTGCCGCCGATCCGCAGCAGTCGCTCACCCTCCGCCACCACGCGCTGCAGCCGCCGTCCGTTCCAGAAATACAATACATCCAGCGTGTCGCGCGCGCGCCGCACACTGGCAACGAACGCCAACTCGTCGTTGTCATTCAGCGACGGCGCATCGAAGTCGACCAGGACACCGGCGGGAACACCGGGTGCGTCATCGCCGGCCAGCGCGATCACCTGCAGTCCGTCCTCGCCGGCGAGGAAGATCCCCTCCGTTGCCCGACCACCCGCGATGCCGGCACCGAACGCCACATGCCCCGCCGCATTCAGCGCCGGCAACGGATGGGCCGCGAATTCCGCCAGCGTTCCGCCGCCCGGCACGGCATCCCCGAATGCGGCCACCTTGGTGACGCGCCCCGCTTCGGCGAGGAAAATTCCCTCGCGAGCCGGGGCGTGCAGCACGGTCGCGTAGAACGCGACCTGACCGCGCCCATTGACCGGCGCGACAACCGGTTGCGCGGTGACATCGAACCGATCGAACACGCCGCCGCCAGGTGCCGCCAGCCCCGATCGGATAATGGGACGCAGCGGACCGGCGTCGGATACCGGCAGAGCGGTGGCCAGCGATGCCACCCGCACCGATGGTTGCGCCGGCGCGGTTGACGGTGTCGACGGCGCGACCCACAGAACGGCGGCCCACAGAGCCACCACCGCCGCACCGGCAACCAGCAGACGCTGCCAAGCTGCTGCCAGCAACATCGCTCAGTTGCTCAGCATACCGGCCTTCAGCGTGGCCGCGTCATGGCGCAGCATCCTGATATAGCTGTCAGCCTCGCCGCCGGCAGGAGAAAGCGAATCGCCATAGAGCGTGCCGCCGATCGCCGCCCCGGTTTCGCCGGCAATGCGCTGCATGGCGCGCGGATCGGTGATGCTGTCGAGGAACAGCGCCTTCACCCGATCGGCCCGAATCCGCTGTGCCAGCTTCGCCAGTTCCGCGGCCGAGGGTTCGCTGTTGTTGGTCCAGCCGGCGACCGTGAGCAACGTGACGCCATAGGCGTTGGCGATATACTGCAACGAATCGTGCGAGGTCAGCGCGCGCCGCTTGGCCGGCGGTACGCTCGCGATTTCCTGGTGCGCCCAGTCATCGACTGCCTGGATTTCCTTGGCATAAGTGGCCGCCCGCGCGCGATAGTCCGCGGCGTTGGCGGGATCGAGCCGTGCCAGCGCCGCGGCAATGTTGTGCACGTAGACGACACCATTGCGCGGATCGAGCCACGCGTGTTGGTCGATCGCGGTCGGAAGCTGCCGGCCGGAAATCGGATGCTCCTCCTCGGCGGTCAGCGTCCGCACGCCACGGCTGACCACCAGCTTCGCACCCTTGAATTGCGCCTGCTTGAGCAGCGGCTCCAGCCACGGCTCGAACTCATCGTTGAGGTCGTTCAGGAATACGGCGCGCGCGGTCGCGATCGTTGCGACATCGGCCGCGGTCGGCTGATACAGCTCGCAGTCGCCGCCAGGGCCGACAATAGTCTTGGTGGCGATATGATCCCCGCCGACGTTGGCCAGCATGTCGCCGATCACGCTGAACGTCGCGGCCACCTGGATACGATCCGCGGCATGCCCGGGCGTCGTCGAAAGCAGTACGGCCAACGCAACAAGACAACGCATCATCAGGCGGCCCTCCTGAACGTTGGCGCTACGCGGCGCCATGTGGTGGTCGAGATGAGCGAAATGCCGAACAGTAATCCTCCCGCCAGCACGATCGCCGGACCGGATGGTAGATTGCCATGATACGAAGCCAGCAATCCGGCGATCGACGCGACCAGACCAAACGCGGTTGCCAACGCCATCGATGCCGCAACGCCGAGCCCCCAGCATCGCGACGCCGCGGCCGGCAGCAGCATCGGCCCCACTGCCAGCAGCGTTCCAAACGCCTGGAAGCTTGCGACCAGGGCCAGCACCACCAACGCCACGAACACCGCCGCATAGGGCGCTCGTGCGCCCATCGCACTCAGAAACGCGGGATCGAACGCACCGACCGCCAACGGCCGATACAGCGCCGCGATCGTCAGCAAGCTCACGCTGGTAACTGCTGCGATCTGCAGCAAGGCACGCTGATCGATTGCCAACACGGTGCCGAACAGCACGCGCATCACGTCGACGTTGCTGCCCCGCCAGGCCACCAGCACCACGCCGAGAGAGAGTGCAACCAGGTAGAATGCCACCAGTCCGGCGTCGTCGCGGGTCCGGCCGCCCGCGACCAGTCCCGCCAACGCCGCCACCGCAAGTCCGCTCGCAAGTCCGCCAAGCGACAGCCATGTCGGCGACGGGCCGGCATAAAGAAAGCCGATCGCGGCGCCGGGCATCACGGCGTGCCCAAGCACGTCGCCGTCCAGGCTCATCCGTCGCAACAGCAACAGCGTCCCGACCGCGCCGTTGGTCAGCGCCAGCGCAAGGCAGCCGACCAGCGCCGATCGCATGAACCCGAGCGTCTCGAACGGCGCCACCAGCAGCGCATGCGCCGACATCACGCCGCGATTGCCGGCAGCGCCGCCTCCGTCGCACCCCAGGCGATGCTGTGCCGCGCCAGGACCAGCGCCGCAGGAAAGTGTGCCCGCACCAGGTTGTGATCATGCAGCACGGCGATGACCGTGCGGCCCTCCTGGTGCCATTCCACGACCCGATCGAGGAGTGCCGACGTGGTCTGCGCATCGACCGCGGCGAACGGTTCATCCAGCAGGATTACCGCGGCGTCCTGCAGGATCAACCGCGCGAACAGCCCGCGCTGAAGCTCACCCACCGACAGCTCGCCGATGCGTCGTCCCAATCGTTCTGTCAGTCCAACCGCCGCAGCCGCCGCTGCCGTGCGCGATCGCATCGCCGCGTCCGGCGCCCGGAACGCGCCGAATTCGCGCCACCCGCCAAGTGCGATCAGCTCCGCCACCGTCAGTGGATAGTCCGTATCGACCGACGCAAGCTGCGGCAGGTAGGCCAGCCGTTCCGGTGCAGGACGTTCGATCGCCCCGCCGGCCAGTCGCACCGTGCCCGCGATCGCCCCCAGCAGCGTGCTCTTGCCGGCCCCGTTCGCGCCGACAACGGCGGTCAGGCTGCCCGGAGCAAACTCCCCGCTGATGGTATCCAACGCCAACCGCCGCCCATAGCGCACGGTTACATTACGTAGCGCGACGCGACCGTCCTGGAATATTGCCTTGCCCCCCACGTCATGCTCACGTCTTCCCGACGCACCGGCCAGGATTGGTATTTTAGGAGCGCACACCATGATCAAACTCACTGTCAACGGCACGTCCCGCAATGTCGATGCCGATCCGGACACGCCACTGCTCTGGGTGGTGCGGGAATGGCTCGGCATGACCGGCACCAAATACGGCTGCGGCATCGCGCAATGCGGCGCCTGCACCGTGCATATCGACGGCGTCGCGACGCGCTCGTGCCAGGTGCCGGTCGGCTCGATCGGCGAGGCGAAGATCACCACCATCGAGGGACTTTCGTCCGATGGTCTCAGCCATCCGGTGCAGGTCGCCTGGCTGCAGCACGATGTGCCGCAATGCGGCTACTGCCAGTCAGGGCAGATCATGGCCGCCGCGGCGCTGCTGAAGACCAACCCGAAGCCCACCAATGCCGACATCGACGACGCGATGACCAATATCTGTCGCTGCGGCACCTATCAGCGCATCCGCGAGGCAATCCATACCGCTGCCTCACTCGGCGGCAAGGCATAGGGAGCAGCACCATGAGCAACGGATTGGCGCTGCGTCGCCGTGCGTTCCTGGGTTCCGCCGCTGCGATCGGTGGTGGCTTCGCGCTGGGCTGGCGTGTTCCCGCGTTCGCGCAAGGCGGCGGACAGGAACTGGGTATCTGGGTGGTGATCAGCCCCGATGACACCACCGTCGTGCGCATCGCCCGCTCCGAGATGGGACAGGGCACATTCACCGGGCTGGCGCAACTCGTCGCCGACGAACTCGATGCCGACTGGAAGTTTGTGCGCGCGGAATATGTTTCGCCGGATACCAATCTGGCCAACAAGCGCGCCTGGGGTGACATGTCCACCGGCGGCAGCCGCGGCATTCGCGGCTCGGTGGATTATGTGCGCAAGGGCGGCGCGGCGGCTCGTGCCATGTTGATCGCGGCGGCGGCACAGCGGTGGAATGTGCCGGTGACGGAATGCACCGCGGCGAGCAGCGTGATTACCCACACATCCAGCGGGCGAACACTCCGCTATGGTGCAGTCGCCGACGATGCGGCGAAGCTGCCGGTTCCAGGCGACGTGAAGCTGAAGACCCCGGCGCAATGGACGATCATCGGCAAGGGCGTGAAGCGGCTCGATACGGTCGAAAAACTGTCCGGCAAGCAGGTGTTCGCCATCGACGTGCAGTTGCCCGACATGCTGAACGCCGCGATCGCACAGTGCCCGGTGTTCGGCGGCACGCTGAAATCGTTCGATGCCGACAACATCAAGTCGATGCCCGGCGTGCGCCAGGTCGTCGCGGTCGGCGACAACGCGGTCGCGGTGGTCGCCGACAAGTGGTACCAGGCGAAGACCGCGCTCGCCGCACTGCCGATCGTGTGGAACGAGGGCGCCGGCGCCACCGTGGACAGCGCGCAGATCGCGGCGCTGCTGAAGGGCGGTCTCCATGCCAAGGAAGCGGCGCTCGGCCAGAAGCATGGCGACGTCGAGGCGGCGCTTGCCGGTGCGGCGAAGACGATCGAGGCGGTGTACGGCGCTCCGTTCCTCGCCCACGCCACGATGGAGCCGATGAACTGCACCGCGAAGTTCAGCGACGGCAAGGTGGAGATCTGGGTGCCATCGCAGAACGGCGATGCCTCGCTCGCATCGGCAGCCGAGGCGGCAGGCGTGAAGCTGGCCGATGTGAAGGTGAACAAGCTGCATCTCGGCGGCGGGTTCGGGCGGCGCGGCCAGCAGGACTACACGCGGCAGGCCGTGCTGATTGCGAAACAGATGCCGGGGCGACCGGTCAAGCTGATCTGGACGCGAGAAGAGGACATGACGCACGACTTCTACCGGCCGATCACGCAGTGCAGGTTGCGCGCGGGACTGGATGCCGGCGGCAACGTGGTGGCATTGCATGCCCGGCTGTCGGGGCAGTCGATCCTCGCCTATCTCGCGCCGCAGCGGATGGAGAACGGTGTCGATCGCATCGCGTTCCAGGGCTGGACCGAGGAGGAGTTCGGCTATAACGCGATACCAAACCTGCTGATCGACGACGCGGTGCGCAACACGCATGTGCCGGTTGGCTTCTGGCGTGGTGTCAACGTCAACCAGAACGCGATCTACATGGAGTGCTTCATCGACGAGGTGGCGCACGCGGCGGGCAAGGACCCGCTGGAGTTCCGCCGCGCGCTGCTGGTGAACAGTCCGAAGCACCTGGCGGTGCTGAACGCGGTGGCCGACAAGGCGGAATGGGGCAAGCCTTTGCCCTCGGGTGTGTTCCGCGGGCTCTGCCAGAACTGCGGCTACGGCAGCTACACAGCGGCGGTCGCGGAAGTGTCGGTATCGCCGAAGGGCGAACTGAAGGTGCACCGCATCGTGGCGGCGACCGATCCCGGCTACGCGGTCAATCCGCAGCAGATCGAAGCGCAGGTGCAGGGCTCGTTCGTCTACGGCCTGAGTGCGGTGTTGTTCGGCGAGATCACCATCGACAAAGGCCGCGCAGTGGAGACCAACTTCGATACCTATCCTGTGATGCGGATCGCCGACATGCCGAAGGTGGAGACGATCGTCATGCCGTCCGGCGGATTTTGGGGCGGCGTCGGCGAACCGACGATCGCGGTGGCAGGGCCGGCGGTGCTGAATGCGATCTTCGCCGCGACCGGCAAGCGTATCCGCACGCTGCCAGTGCGGCAGCACGATCTCGCACACGCATGAGGGTCGGTGGCGTCGCGGTACTCGCAGTGGTGCTGGGAGCCGCGGCGCCACCGCCCGGTGCGTCCAGTTGTTCGGGCTGCCACGGCGGCGTGGCACCGGTGCCGGTGCTGGCGGGGCGCGATGCCGGAGAGATCGTGGTGGCACTCGATGCGTTTCGTGCCGGGACGAAGCCTGCCACGGTGATGGACCGGATCGCCAAAGGGTTTACGCACGACGAAGCGGTGACAATCGCGGCGTGGTGGTCGGGGCAGAAGTGATGGCAACGCCCCCTCCCCCCACCCCCCTCCCGCAAGGGGAGGGGGAGTTCTGTACAAGTCCAAACTCCCCCTCCCCTTGCGGGAGGGGGTTGGGGGGAGGGGGTCTCGCCCGCCGCACACTGCTTCAATCCACCGCCGCCCTGCTGTGCACCCCCTTTATTGCCCGGGCTCAAACCGCTCCGCTCGTGGTAGTGATCGGCGGCGGCTTCGGCGGTGCCACGGCCGCGCGTTACCTCCGCCGATCCGACCCACGCATCGACGTCGTTCTGGTAGAACCCGACTCCACTTTTATCGCCTGCCCGTTCAGCAACGAAGTGATCATGGGTCAACGCGATATCGCGGCGCAGCTCTTCGATTATCGCGGCGTCGCAGCGACCGGCGTCCGTGTCGTGCAATCGGCAGCCACCGCGATCGACCCCGCCCGCCGTAGCGTTGCGTTCGGCGACAACCTGCTGAACTACGACCGCCTGATCCTCTCACCCGGCATCGACATCGCCTGGGATGCGCTGCCCGGCTACGACGAGGCCGCCGCGGAGCGCATGCCGCATGCCTGGAAGGCCGGTGAACAGACACTGCTGCTACGTCGCCAGCTCGAAGCGATGCCGGATGGCGGCCTGGTGGTGATCTCTGCACCGGCCAATCCCTATCGCTGTCCACCCGGCCCTTACGAACGCGCCAGCCTGATCGCGTACTACCTGAAGACTCACAAACCCCGCTCCAAGCTGATCCTGCTCGACAGCAAGGACATCTTCTCCAAGCAGAAGCTGTTCCAGGCGGCGTGGAAGGAGCTGTATCCCAACCTAGAATGGGTGTCGCTGTCGGACGGCGGCAAGGTCACTCGGGTCGATCCCGCCATCAACACATTCGAGACCGACTTCGGCTCGCATAAGGCCGACGTGGCCAACGTCATCCCGCCGCAGCGCGCCGGCGCCATCGCCGCCAAAGCCGATGTCGCGGACCGCACCGGCTGGTGTCCGATCGATCCCGTCACGTTCGAATCGAAACTGCAACCGGGCATCCACGTGATCGGCGATGCCGCGATCGCGGGCGCCATGCCGAAATCTGCGTTCGCTGCGAATGCCCAGGCGAAGGTCTGCGCCGATGCGGTGGCGCAGTTGCTCGCCGGCAACGCACCAGTCGAACCGCGGCTGATCAACACCTGTTACAGCCTCGTCGCACCCGGCAATGCCATTTCCGTCGCCGGCGTGTACCGTCCGGTGAATGGCCAGCTCACCGATGTCGAGGGCGCCGGCGGCACCAGTCCGCTGACTGCGCCGGCCGAACAGCGCGCCAAGGAAGCCGAATACGCCGATGCCTGGTTCAAGACGATCACTGGCGAGACGTTCGGCTGATGCGCTCGCCCTGCTGCTCGGGTGCGTGATGCTCGCGGCCGCCAGCGATGCGATCGACACACCGCTGACGACGCAAGCGGGCGACGCCGCGCGCGGCCGGCAAATCGTAGAGAACCGCCAGCTCAGCGCCTGCCTGCTGTGTCATTCCGGCCCGTTCCCCTCGCCGCACCTGCAAGGCACCATCGGGCCATCGCTCGACGGCGTCGGCTCGCGGCTCAGCACGGGACAAATCCGCCTGCGGCTGATCGATGCGAGAAAGCTGAACCCGGACACGACCATGCCGCCCTATTATGTGGTCGATGGGCTGAACCGCGTGGGACAGGCATGGCAGGGCCGGCCGGCATTGACCGGGCAGCAGATCGAGGACGTGGTGGCATTCCTGACCACGCTGCGCGCGCCATGATGCGCCGTCGCTTTCTGGTGCTGGCCGGCAGCGGGCTGATCCTGCCACTGGCGCCGATCCGGCCGGCACACGCCACGCCGGCGGAGGTCGCAGCACTGATCGCAGAACTGGTGGGCGACGCCACGCTGCACGATGCTCGAGTAAAACTCGATCTGCCGGTGATGGTGGAGAACGGCAACTCCGTCGGCATGACGGTCAGCGTCGATGCGCCGGTCGGCGACGTGCGCAGTATCGACGTGTTCGCCGAAGGCAATCCGCTGCCACACGTGCTGCGCGTTCGCTTCGGTCCGCGCGCCGGTGCGCCGCGTATCGCCACGCGCATCCGGCTCGCCACGTCGCAGACGGTAATCGCGGTCGCCAAGCTCGCCGACGGCAGTTGCTGGCGCGACAGCGTCGATCTGCTGGTCACGCTCGCCGCGTGTATAGACAATTGAGGATGTGATGGTCCGTGTGCTGATCAACGTCCCGAAGCAGGTGAAGCGAGGCGAGGCGTTCGACGTCAAGCTGCTGATCTCGCATCCGATGGAGAGCGGTCAGCGGCGCGACGACATGGGCCAGGCGATCCCGCGCGACATTATCAACAGTTTCGTCTGTAACTATAACGACGAGGAGGTGCTGCGCGCCGATCTGTTCCCGGCCATCGCCGCCAATCCGTTCCTGTCGTTTGCCATCACGGCGCAGGAAAGCGGCACGCTGACGATGACCTTCACCGACGATCACGGGGTGGTGCAGACCGAGACGGCGAGCGTCACGGTCGAATGATCTGGCGGCTCGCGCTGGCCGCCCTGCTGGTGATGGCGGCGGGGGACAAACATTCCGGCTACCAGGATGCCAGCCCGGAAACGCGCGCCATGCAGGACGATGATGCGAGCAATCCGGGCTTCCTGTGGGTGCAGCAAGGCAAAGCGATGTGGGATGAGCGCACCGGGAGCGCCGGACGCAGTTGCGCGGACTGCCATGGCGCGGCATCGGTCACCATGCGCGGCGTGGCAACGCGTTACCCGCTGTTCGATGCGCGGATCGGCCGGCCGATCACGCTCGCGCAGCGCATCGAGCAGTGCCGCGTCGAGCGACAGGGGGCAACGCCGCTGGCGCCAGACAGCGATGCGATGCTCGGACTGACCGCGTTTGTCGGGCTTCAGTCGCGCGGACTGCCGATGGCGGTCGCGGTCGATGGTCCGGCGCGACCGTTCTACGAGGCCGGCAAGGCGCTGTTCAACCTGCGGCAGGGCCAGTTCAATCTCTCCTGCGCGCAGTGCCATGACGATCTGGCCGGACAGCGGCTGGCCGGCAGCGTCATTCCGCAAGGACATCCGAACGGTTACCCGGAATATCGACTGGAATGGCAGGGACTCGGCGCGCTCGAACGCCGTATTCGCAACTGCACGACGGGCGTGCGGGCCGAACCGTTCGCCGTTGATTCGTTGGACCTGGTGGACCTGGAGCTTTACCTCGGCGCGCGGGCGAACGGCCTGGCCGTGGAGACCCCGGCTGTTCGTCCCTGACGGACGCGGTAATATCCATGTGCAAAGCAAAGTTAGCTACGCCGAGCGAAGCACCAAGGAACCCAAGCCAATGCTGTTCGAACTCCCGCCCGCCGCGCAGGAGCTGCAACAGACGGCACGGCGCATTGCCGATGCGGCGATTGCACCGCGCGCGGCCGAGGTGGACCGCACGGAAGCGTACCCATGGGACAATGTCGCGGCACTGCGCGAGGCCGGGCTGCTCGGCTACACCATCCCGCGCGAATACGGCGGCGGCGGCGGCAGCTTCCTCGATGCGGTGGTGATCATCGAGGAGATGGCGCGCGTCTGCGGCGTCACCGGCCGCATCGCGGTCGAGACCAACATGGGCGCGATCTCGGCGGTGATGCAGTACGGCAGAGAGGCGCAGAAGCAGCTTGCCGCGCGGCTCGTGTTGGAAGGCGACAAGCCGGCGATCTGCATCACCGAGCCCGAGGCGGGCTCGGCGGCCACCGACATGACCACGCGCGCCGACCGGCGCAACGGCTACTGGCTGCTGAACGGGCGCAAGCACTGGATCACCGGCGGCGGCGTATCGAAGCTGCACCTGATCTTCGCGCGCACGCCCGACGGCATCGCCGGCTTCCTCGCGGTGCGCGAGGCGGCGAAAGGACTGGTGATCGGCAAGCGCGAGCCGACGATGGGGTTACGCGGCATACCGGAGACCGAGATCCGTTTCGAAAACCTGGAAGTGCCGGACGAGATGGTGTTGCAGTCGCCGGAGGGCCGGCTGCTCGGCTTCGCCGACCTGATGAACGCCTACAATAGCCAGCGTGTCGGTGCCGCGACAGTGGCCCTCGGCTTGGCGCAGGGCGCGTTCGAGGCGGCGACCGCTTTTGCCAAGGAGCGACACCAGTTCGGCCGGCCGATCGGCGAGTTCCAGGGGCTGCAATGGATGCTCGCCGACATGGCAATCCAGCTCAACGCGGCGCGGCTGGCGGTGTATCGCGCCGCGGCGAGCGCCGATCCGTTTCCCGATCCGCTGCTGGCGGCGCAGGCGAAGGTGTTCGCGTCAGAGATGGCGATCAAGGTGACCAACGACGCCGTGCAGATGTTCGGCGCGCGTGGCTACTCGCGCGACTACCCGATGGAGCGGATGGCGCGCGACGCGCGGATGTTCACCATCGGCGGCGGCACGGTGCAGGTGCTGCGGAACTTCGTCGCCGGAAGGGTGCTGGGCTGGAAGCTGCCGCAGACGCGGGATGGGTATGTGGAGCGGGAGCGCTAGAGCATAACCGGATCGAATTGAGTCGTGAGTATTCCGGCGCGGGGTGAAATCTGATTCAAGCTGCTGGCTGGGTTGGAGGCCAGCAGCGAGTGCCGAAGCCCTACTCATCTGATCTTCGCCAGCGAGCAATTGCGCTGGTTGAGGCGGGTCAGTCCCGCCGCGCGGTTGCGCAGCTGCTCAACGTCGGCAAAGCGACGGTGATCCTGTGGGTGAAGGATTACCGTGCCACAGGCAAGCAGGCCGCCAAGCCGATGGGTGGGCGACGTCGCTTCGCCCTTCTCGGTGAGCGCGACTGGCTGCTGGCACGGATTGCGGCGGCACCTGACCTGACAGGGCAGGCGCTGCGGGCCGAACTGGCCGAGCGCGGCACCAAGGTCAGCTACGATGCGGTGTGGCGCTTCCTGCGTGAGGAACGGCTCACCTTTAAAAAAAAGCCTGCGCCACCGAGCAGGACCGTCCCGACGTCGACCGCAAGCGCGAGCGGTGGAAGCGCCACCAGCACCGCGTTGACCCGGCGCGCTTGGTTTTCGTCGACGAAACCTGGGCAAAGACCAACATGACCCGCACCCATGGTCGCGCCTTGCGCGGACAGCGTCTGGTCGCCTCTGTGCCACACGCGCGCTGGACCACCATGACGTTCGTGGCCGCCTTGCGCTCCGACGGCCTCGTTGCACCCTGCGTGTTCGACGGTGCCATCAACGGCTGCCTGTTCCTGGCATGGGTGACACAGTTCCTTGTGCCAACCCTGCGGCCTGGCGACATCGTCGTGCTCGACAACCTGGGCAGCCACAAAGGCGTCGCCGTCCGCCGGGCAATACGAGATGCCGGTGCGCACCTGCTGTTCCTGCCGCCCTACAGCCCGGACCTAAACCCGATCGAGACGGTCTTTGCCAAACTCAAGACCCTGCTCCGCAAAGCAGACGAACGATCCATCGCCGCCGTCTGGCACCGCATCGGAGCACTCCTCCAGCAGTTCAGCCCAGCCGAATGCGCCAACTACCTCAGGCATGCAGGCTATGACCAAAACTGATCCGGTTATGCTCTAGGCCAGGAAACTCGTGCGATCAGATGGCACGATGGGTTTCGCCACGATCAGCTTGTGCTTCGCATCCACCGCAACCTGCACGTTGTAGCCCGCCACCGTCTGCCCGGCCTTCGACAGCAGCCGTGCATCGGGGTCGGTCCGAGACAGCTGCGTCTCGCCACTGGCCGCCAGCCGATCCAGCGCCGCCTGCGCCGCCGCCCGCTTCGCCTCCAGCGCCGCCAAACGATCCGCCACCGCGCCGGACGGCTCCACCGCCGTCGCATCCTCCGCCGCGTCGTTCGCATCCAGCGCCACGCCGTAGGCCTCGATCGTCTGATCCAGCGCCGCAAGCTGCTCCGCCAGCCGCCGCCCCGTCACGATGCTCGCCTTGCTCGCATCGCCATGGAAGAACGCCCCGTCGATCGCCACCACATCGCCGCTCAGCAGCTCGAGCTCATGCAGCGTCCGCACAAAACCTCGGTTCGCCGCCTGCAGTGCCGCGGCGTTGTCCTTGCGGAACTCGCCGATCGTCCGGTAGCACGGCACCAGACCCTTCAGCAGCCACATCACCTCCACGTTGCGCCGCGCCTCGCGCTCCAGTCGCCGCGACGAACGCACCTGGTTCAGGTAGCCATACAGATACAATCCCAGCAGATCGGCCGGGTCATACGGCGGCTGGCCCGCACCAACCTCGCGATCGGCATGGCGGAAACCCAGCGCCGCAACATCCAGCGTGCCAACATACGCCGCGATCACACGAACCGGGTTGTCCGGGCCAACGTAATCATCCACACGCGGCGGCAGCAGGCTGCCCTGCTCGCGGCACACTCCACTCTTGAACCGGCGAATCGTCATGCAACGAATCGTACCCAGCGCAGAGGCCGGTGGTACTGATGCTTGGCCAGTCTCGCAGCGAAACCCATCATCCCGCAACGCGCGCGCGCCAACTTGTAGGATGGGTAGAGCGCAGCGAAACCCATCGTGGCGTAGCGATTCTACTTTGCCTGAAACTGCTCTAATTCGGCAGCGCCAACCGCGCGCGCAGCGCCTGCATGATGGCGGCGTGCACCTCTGCCACGGAACCATCGGCCGCGATCAGCGCGCAGCGTTCCGGCGCTGCCGCGGCGATGTCGCGAAAGCCCTGGTTCACCCGGGCGTGGAACAAGGCGTCGAGCCGTTCGTAGCGATCAGCATCGGCACCACGCTGCATCTGCCGTGCGACCGCCACCGCGTCGCTCACATCGAGCACCAGTGTGACATCGGGAACGACGCCGAGCAGCCCGATCAGGGTCGCGATCATGGTCCGGTCAGCGCCCTGACCGTAGCCCTGATAAGCCATGGTGGAATCGTAGAAGCGGTCGCAGACCACCCACATGCCGGCGGCCAGCGCCGGGCAGATGCTCTTCTCCACGTGCTCGGCGCGGGCAGCGAAGTGCAACAGCGTCTCGGCCGGCGCGGACCAGTCCACCGAGCCGCCGAGCAGCAGACGGCGTAGAACCTCGGCACCCGGCGCACCGCCGGGCTCGCGCGTCCGCAGCACCGGCAGACCGAGCTCCACCAGTGCGTCCGCCAGCAACCGGGCCTGTGTCGACTTTCCGGCCCCCTCGCCGCCTTCGAGCGTGATGAAGTGCCTGACGCCACCCGTCACATAATGCGACAGCACCGCCATCGCGCGCCCCGGCATGCTCAACCTGCCGACATCCTCGCCGGCCAGCAGCGGCACCTCCATGTCCGGCACGCCCTGTCCCGCCACCACCAGCTTGCCGAGCGTCGTGCCCTTCGCCACCGGTGCACGGATCGGCGCGTCGTAGCTCAGCTTCACCGACGCGTTCTTGCGCCAGCTGCGCGGCATCGTCACCGCCAGGTCGCGCCCGCCGACCAGCGGCACGGTCGGCGCTGTGCCCAGCCACACCGGAACCCGCTCGATCACGTCGCCGGCGGCGAACAGCGTGACATCCTCGAAATTCGCGAACGCCCAGTCCATCATCCGCTCGCCCTCCTCGGCGCGCTGATGCATGAACTCGAGCCCGTTCAGCACCACGATCACCCGCCGCTCGCCGCGCTTGCCGCTGGCCACCAGGCCATAGCCGCCAGCCTCGGTGTGGCCGGTCTTCAGCCCATCGGCAGTGCCCTTCTGCACCAGCGGATTGCGGTTGCCTTGCTCGATGTTGTTGTACTTGAACGTCTTCTCTGCGTCGTAATGATAGTATTCCGGGAAGTCACGGATGATCCGCCGCGCCAAAGTCGCGATATCGCGACAGCTCATGTGCTGCTCGGGATCCGGCCAGCCAGTGGAATTCCGGAAATTCGTATTGGTCAGCCCGAGTTCCTTCGCCTTCTGGTTCATCAGTTCGGCAAACTGTTCCTCGGACCCGGAGATCGCCTCGGCAAACACGAGGCAGGCATCGTTGCCTGACTGCACGATCACGCCGCGGATCAGGTCCTCCACCGCCACCTGCGTGCCCACCTGGACGTACATCTTCGATCCGCCCATCTTCCACGCCCGCTCGCTCACCAGCAGCTGGTCGTCGAGCTTCATCTTGCCCTGCTTCAGACGCTCGTAGACCAGGTAGATCGTCATCAGCTTGGTCATCGACGACGGCGGCATCTCCACATCCGCGTTCTTCTCCAGCAGCGCCGCGCCGGTGGTGAAGTCCTGGATGAACGCCCAGCGCGCCGCGGTATCCACCTGTCCGAGCGGCGTATCGGCCGGACTGCCGGTCGGCGTATCCTTCTTGGCGCCCCGGGTCCCCGGTTTCTGCTGCGTCGGATGACGCTGCTGCGCGATGGCGGGCAGCGCGCCGCCAGCGAAGATCGCCGATGAGAGCAGGGCTTGCCGACGGGTGAGCATGGCGACTCGACTCCTATTCCACCACGATCCGCGCATCGGTTACTCCCGACCGCAGCACCTGGTCCAGCACCATGTCGGCCTGCTGCACGCTCGCCAGCGGCCCGATGATCACCCGATGCGTCTGCGTCCGCCCGTTGCGCGTGCTGACGATCTCGGCGCCCAGTTCCGCGACGCGCGCGCGCTGGATGTTGGCGTATGCATAGGTCTGGAACGTGCTGAGTTGAATGAACAATTCGCCGGGATCAGGCGTTGCCTGCATCACCGACTCCGGCAACCGCGCAATCGGCGTGGTCGCAGGCGCTGCTTGCTGCTGCGCCTCGGCTGCTGGGTTGGGGGTCACCGGCGCCGCACTGCCGGGCGGTGGCAGGTCGCTCTGCTGCACCTCGCCGAGCGGCGCGGCCGCGAGTTCCAGTTTCGGCGCACCCGGCACCTGCATCAACCGCCGCGTGGCTCTCCGCCGGCAGCACGTCCAGCCGCACCCGGACTGCGTCATCACTAGCAAATTGCAACAGAGTTGCGGTGCGGCGGGTCACCTCGACCAGCCGGTGCGGCGTCGCCGGACCGCGGTCGTTGATGCGCACCAGCACCTGCAGGCCGTTCTCCAGGTTGGTAAGACGTGCGATGGCGGGAAGCTGGAGCGTCTGGTGCGCGGCGGCGAGCGCCGTCTGGTCGAACGCCTCGCCATCGGCGGTCAGCTCCGGGTGGTCCGCCGGATACACCGTCGCCAGGCCGGTCTCCTGCACCTTCGTAGCTGTCGCGCGGATAGTACCAGATGCCGCCGGCCTGATACGGCGCACCGAGCACGTAGTGTGGGTTGACCGGCGGCGGCGGCCGCTGGCAGGACGCTGCCATCAGTCGCCAACGACAGCGCGAACGCCAGCCTCACGCGACGACCGTGTCACCCAGCAGGCCGACCACCAGCGCATAGTAGTCCGACGGGTTGTAGCGACGGATCGCGGTGAAATTCGCATAAACCAGGAACGCGTCGCCGCCAGGTCCGTCCGGCAGCAGCACCGCGGCCTGCGTATCGGCGCGGTGCCAGCGACCGCCCGTCCGCCGCACGCACGCCAAGCCGCGCCCATTCGCCGACTGGCCGGTGGTTGTCGCGGCCTGTCGCGGTGCGGTCGAAACTCCCCGACAGGGTCACCGGCTGGCCCCAGGCCTCGCCGCCGCGCCAACCGGACCGCGCAAGATAGTTGGCGATCGAGCCGAGCACGTCGGGCTTGCTGGTCCAGATGTCGCGCTTGCCGTGGCCCTCGAAATCCACCGCATAGCGCAGGTAGGAGGACGGCATGAACTGCGGCTGTCCCATCGCCCCGGCGTAGGAGCCGAGCATGTGGGCCGGCGAGACATCGCCGTTGTCGAGGATGTGCAGCGCGGCCAGCAGTTCGCCGCGGAAGAAGCTGGCGCGACGGCCTTCCCAGGCCAGGGTCGCCAGCGCCTCGACCACGTGGAAGTCGCCCATGCCGGCGCCGAAGCTGGATTCCAGGCCCCAGATGCCAGTGATCACGCCGGGACCCACGCCGAACCGCTCCTGCACCCGCCCGAACAGCGCGCGGTTCTGCTGGAACGCGGATCGGCCGTTGGCGATGCGCTGGTCGGTGATCAGCAGGGCACGGTACTGCGCCCAGGTCATGGTGAACTCGGGCTGGTGGTTATAGTGCTCCAGCACCTTCTGGTTGAGCTGCACGCCGGCGAACGCGTGGTCCAGGGTCGCGGCCGAGATGCCGGCCCGGCGCGCCTCGGCGCGCATGCCGGCGAGGAAGCCCTGGAAACCCTCCGGCGCCGCGCAGACGGTGGACAGCGAGGCAGCCAATAGCAAGCGTCGGCTCAACATGCGGCGCTGTCTGCCACGGGCGACCGCGTCGGGGCAACCACGTCGGCGAGAGGATGCGAGCGATGTCGATCACCACGACCCCCTGCGGAATTACTGCGTTCGACTGGCTGCCTGGTCTCAGCCTTGCCGGCATGGCCGAGGCCGGTCACATGGCACCAACAAGCACGTGCCCGTTGGATCCTTACAGCCGGCGCAGCGAATGTTGCGCCGCCGAAGATTCTGTCCGGATTGTGAACATGTTCACAGACCGGCGGCGTGCGTCTGGCTAGACCAGATGATGGACAGCCACAGAGAACTGCACGATGGAGAAGTGCGATGAGCGACGCCATGACCGATCGGACAGTCGTCCCTCTCATCTCCGCCGCGGCCCAGCGGCAAGAGAGCCAATCCGCGGAAAGCCCGCCCAGTCGGCACTCGGAGGATCAGCATGCCGACAATCTCGTCGCATCGGCGTCAGCTCGGGGTCAAAAATCCCAGGCCGAGGGTCCGTCGCAACCCGAATTTCCGTCGCCAGCCGCGCCGCAGTGGTTCGGGCTCAATGATATCCAGATCGGCAAACCGGATGGTCGAAAAATTCCAATAAGCCATATCTATGCCGTACAGGACGATGAATATGCCATCTACCAGGCTGGCGACGTGATGGTTCAATTCGCCGACGACCCGGCGAAAGCGCAGGCACAGAGAAAATCACTCCTGCCAATGAGTTCGGCTCGAGCACGAGGTCAATGCGCTTCTACAAGGATTAAACTGCCGCGACATCTGCGATCGACAACTCGCCTATGCCATGCAGCTCGCGCTGGACGGTGACGTGGAAGGCGCAAAAGGGACGACCGCGGCGGCAAAAGCGGCTGTTCTGGCGAAGCGTGCCGCACGTGGCCGCTTTCAATATTTGAAATGGAGTTATGGCGCCGCTGCGCTTCTGATTGGCCTGCTGTTCCTGGCGAGCCGCCTCTATCCCTTGCCAGAGCCTTCGAGCAATCTCTGGCTTGCCGCCAAGGCGGGTTTGGTCGGTGCAGCGTTTTCGATCGCGCTCGCGATCCGCGGCAGAACGGTTGCCCTTGACACGGACCTGCTCGACAACGTGACCGATGGCACTCTGCGGCTCGTCATCGGCGTCATCTCTGCCGGGATTCTGCTACTGCTGTTCAGGTGCGGTGTCGTTCCGAGCCTGAAGATCGGAGACGCTGAGTTGAAGGGTGCCGCCCTCACGCTGGCAATTGGTGCTGGTCATCGGCTTCCTTGGCGGTTTCCTGGAACGGCTCGTCCCGGATCTGCTGGAGAAGCGCAATCCGCAGGGTAATGGCGGCAATGGCCCCGTTGGAGCCGGCGCGCAGGTCAGATGATTTCCGGCGAGTGAAGGATGATCCTCGGCGCCACGATGGATCATCCCGTACCGTGCGTCAGCGATAGAACTCGATCTTCGCCTCGCGAAACCAGAGGAAATTCGCCGGCGCGGCCGAGATCGGTCCGTTGATGGCGAACACCGCGATCTCGAACCTTTCCCCCGGCGCAACGGTGTCGCGGAGCACCAGGCGATTGGGCATGTTGAAGCCCTGGATCGCGGCCGGGCTAGGTCGGCCGGCCGCCCGTGGCATCACGCCATCGACCCAGACCTCCGCGTAGTCGTCGACGTTCACCGTCAGCACTGTCTTCGCGCCGGCAGTCGCGAACCCCGCTGCACTCGGCGGGATCGTCAGGGTCGCGCGGAACCAGAAGAACGACACCATACCACCGCCCCGTTTCGCGCCCAGCTCGGTTGCGGCGACTTCTGGCCACGCCGAGTCGTCGAAGCCGAGCAGTTCGGCATGCGGATCGATGTCGTAGGTCGTCCTGAACTCGGGCATCGAGTCCGCCAGCGCCGGGCACTCGACGAGCTTCGCCTCCTTCGCCTTCCAGTGTGCGCCGAACACCGCCGAGCCATCGAGCGTCATCAGATCGACCACATGCGCCGGCGGCACCAACGGCGCGATCGATGGCTGCGGGATGAGCAAGGGCGGCACTGCCGGTGGGGCGGAAGCCGTCGGCCTGGAGTAGGTGTTCGTTGGCATCGGGATCAGCCTGGCGGTGCGACGGAAAGCCGGCCGACCACGCCGTGCTTCTCGATCAGGCTGGCGACCAGGCCGGATGCCTTCGCCTGTTCGACAAAGTCGCGCAGGAATGCCGCGCCGGCGGCATGGGTGCGCGCGGTGCCGACTGCTTGCTGCACGGCGGTGAACTGGCCGTCGAGGATGCGTGCGCCGGGTATCTTCGCGATGTCGCCCAGCAGTCCTGGCCGCAGTCCCGCCAACGCATCGAGCTTGTCGCGGACGAACTTTTCCGTGGCACTGGCGAGGCCGTCCGACCGCACCAGTTCGGCGTGCTTGATGTTACGCTCCAGCCAGAGATCGTAGGCACTCCGCGCCGACACCGCGATGCGAACCCCAGGCTTGTCCACGTCGGCGATGGTCTTCAGCGGCGAGCCGGCCGGCACCAGATAGGTCGCCTCGATCTCCACATAGGCGGCGGTGAAGTCGATCTTCTCCGCCCGCGCCGGTTCCGCGCCGATCAGCCCGATGTCCCAGACATCGTCGCCCACCGCATCCGCCAGTTCGCCGGGTTTGGCAAACGGCACGTATTTCACCGGCACGCCGAGACGATCCGCGATCGCGCGGGCCATGTCGGGCGAAACGCCGTCCGGGTCGCCCGACGGCGTCCTGCCGGTGACCAGTAGGAAGTTGCTCATGTTGATGCCCGCGCGCAGCACGCCATGCGGGGCGAGTTCAGCGACGACCGATTGGGACATAGGCGGGCATTCCTCCGACATGCATTCTCAGACCCGACATCTTCAGGTCCGCGCAAACTACGGTCAATGCGCCGCGGGCCAGCGCTGCGCGGCGTGCAGCACGCGGATGATCCGAACCGTGTCGGCGTGCACCACATAGATGACGACGAACGATGTTCGGGCCACCACCAGTTCGCGCGTGCCGGGCACCCGACCAGTCCGGCCCAAGCGCGGGTTTTCCGCAAGCTGGTCGATGGCGGAACGGATCGCATTGGCCGCCGCGAGGGCCGCTCGCGGATTGCGCTCGGCGATGTAGGCAATCTGGCTGCGCCGGCTGCGTCTGGCTTCCGGCAGCCAGACAATTCTCGTCACTTGCGCTTGGTCGGCGATATCCGTCGCAGAAGGTCGGCCTTCTCGACCTCCCACTCGTCCCTTACCTGCTCGTGTGGAATGAGCTCGACATTAGGATCGTCCAGTTCGCGCAATCCCTGCTCGACCTCGGCGCGGAACCAAGCATCGTGCCGCGCCTTCTCGATATAGTCTCGCATGAAGTCGCGCAGCAATTGTGAACCTGGGCGATCATGCGCCTTCGCCGCCTCGGTGAAGGCAGTCTTCAGGGCCTCGTCAACGCGGAACGTGAACGTGGTCTCAGTCATCCGTCGCCTGCACTGCATATGCACTGACAATTTAGCACAGCCGGCCGACTATTCCAGCGCCAGCCCGTGCGAATGCCACCCATCGGTACCGCCGCGCAGCACCGCGACGTCGCGCAATCCGGCAGCGAGCAACTTGGCGGCGGCGCGTGCCGAACGCCGATCGGTCTTGCACACGACCACGATCGGCCGGCCGCGCGCCGCAAGCTCCCCGGTATGCGCCGAGAGGTTGTCCAACGGCACGTTGATCGCACCGGGCAGGTGGCCGGGCGGCGAGGCGTATTCCTCCGGTTGACGCACATCAACCAGCAACACGTCGCCAAGAGCGAGGCGTTGCCGCAACTCCGCTACCTCGATCCAACCTGGTGTGTCAGCTTTGCCACTGAACAAACGCGACAGAAATCCGCTCATGACCGTTGCTCCAGCCAAGCCGATTGCATTCGCACCCCTATGCCTGCCGCCGCGCCACAACGATCATCTCGCGGCTGTTCGGCAGCAGCGGGGCACGGTCCCAATCACCATACCACGTTACCGGCACAAGCCCCGCGTCCGCCAGGAGACGCGCCAGGTGCTGCTGGTCGATGAAACGCAATTGGCTATGGCTGGTTCGTGTCGTGCCCTGATCCAGGAAGCGGTAGTAATGCGTCAGGTGGACGATGCCGAAGTCGGACTCTGCTTCGCTGTCGTAGGATTCCTCGATACGCCCGTGCCGCTCCGTCGCGACAACACGGCCATTGTCGCGTGTCCAGCACCGCCAGGCCTTGCGCGCGGGATTACGGGTTTCGAGGGCCAGGCGGCCATCCGGTGCCAGATGCCACGCCGCGCGTCGCAACAGCGCAACCGCATCGTCATCGGTCAGCAGCGCCTGAAACGCGTGCCCGGTCATGTAGATGAGATCGAATTGCTGCGATAGCCGCAGCGTTCTGCCATCCGCCTCGATCCAGGCGACACGCTCTGCACCTTCGCGCGAGCACGCGACACGCAGCATGCCGTTGGCAGCATCGACGCCGGTGACCGCACAGCCGTCCGCAGCAATGCGACAGGCCAGCATCCCGGTGCCGCAGCCGATATCGAGCACGCGCGGCCCAGTCTCGCGGGCCAGTTCCAGATAGAACTGGTCGGACGGCGTCCACGGATTGAAGTAGTCGTAAAGCGAAGCGAAGAACTCGTTCGCGAACACCTCGTCGACCGGCACCGCCATCAGCCCTGCGCTACGATCTCCGCCAACGCCTTCCCCACATCGGCGGTGCCGGCCTGCCCGCCCATGTCGCGCGTCTTCGGCCCACTCTCGCGCAGCAGCGTTTCGATTGCGGCGATGATCGCCTGGCCCGCCGCCGCCTCGCCGAGGTGTTCCAGCATCAGCCCCGCCGACCAGACCTGGCCGATCGGATTGCAGATGAATTTGCCGGCGATGTCAGGCGCCGATCCGTGCACCGGCTCGAACATCGACGGGAACTTCCGTTCCGGATTGATGTTGGCCGATGGCGCGATGCCGATCGAACCCGCCACCGCCGGACCCAGGTCGGAGAGTATGTCACCGAACAGGTTGGACCCGACCACCACGTCGAACCAGTCCGGATGTTGTACGAAGTGCGCGCACAGGATGTCGATGTGGAACTGGTCGGTCCGGATGTCGGGGTACGACTTTCCCATCAGCGCGAAGCGCTCGTCCCAGTACGGCATGGTGAAGGTGATGCCGTTCGACTTGGTCGCCGACGTCAAATGTTGCTTCGGCCGCGTCATCGCAAGCTCGAACGCGAACTTCAGTATGCGATCGACACCATGCCGGCTGAACACGCTCTGCTGCGAGACGAATTCGCGCTCGGTATCGATGAACATGCGTCCGCCGACCGAGGAGTACTCACCCTCGGTGTTCTCCCGCACCACGTAGAAATCGATGTCGGCCTCGGTGCGGCCGGCGAGCGGCGTGCGTACGCCGGGCATCAGCTTGCAGGGGCGCAGGTTCACGTACTGGTCGAAGCCTCGGCGGATCGGAATCAGCAGCCCCCAGAGTGAAACGTGGTCCGGCACGTCCGGCCACCCCACCGCGCCCAGCAGGATCGAGTCCGATGCCGCCAGCCGCTCCATCCCGTCCGCCGGCATCATCGCGCCGGTTTTCTTGTAGGTTTCGCAGGACCAGTCGTAATGCGCGTATTCCAGGCGGAAGCCGAAGCGGCGTGACGCCGCCTCCAGTACCTTCAGCGCCTCCGGCACGGTTTCCTTGCCGATCCCGTCGCCGGGCACCACCGCGATCCTGTGGGTCTTCGCCATGGACTATCTCCTTCGCCGATGATCAGTTATCAGCGATCATTGATCAGCGCGAGAGGGACCGCCGGACATGGCCAGGCAGGCACAGGCGATGTCGAATTCAGCCACCAGCGACTGGGATCGCGACGCCGCGCTCACCACCGCACGCATCCTGCTGGAGATCGAGGCGATCAACTTCCGCCCGGAGGAAGCCTACACCTTCACCTCAGGCTGGAAGTCGCCGGTGTACATCGACTGCCGGCGCATCATTTACTTCCCGCGGGCGCGGAATAAAATCTGCGAGCTCGGGGTAGAAAAGATCAACCGCCACGTCGGCTACGAGACGATCGAGGCCGTGGCCGGCGGCGAAACCGCCGGCATTCCGTTCGCTGCCTGGATCGCCGATAGGATGTCCGCGCCGATGGCCTACGTGCGGAAGCAGGCGAAGGGCTTCGGTCGCAATGCACTCATCGAGGGCGACGTGCCGGAAGGCAAGCGTACGCTGCTGGTGGAGGACCTCACTACCGACGGCCAGTCGAAGATCCGCTTCGCCCAGGCACTCCGCGATGCCGGCGCGATCGTGAACCATGCGTTCGTGGTGTTCTTCTACGGCGTGTTTCCTGGCGCGTTCGAGACGCTGGCGCGGATGGACATCGCGCTGCACCATCTGTGCACCTGGTGGGACGTACTCGAGGCCTGCAAGGATCGGCCATATTTCGCCGAACCCGCGCTCGCCGAGGTGCGGAAGTTCCTGGAGGACCCGGTCGCCTGGTCGGCGGCGCATGGCGGCGTCGCATCGGCCGAAGAAGCGATGGCACGGAAGGCGGCAGCGGATGCGTGAGAGCGGCGACAAATCGCGATCGTCATTCCCGCGAAAGCGGGAACCCAGGGCGGGCGGCAACACCGTTCGTCCACCGCTTTCTCGGGAATGACGATGAGGTACGCTTGAGCCCTTGTGGCCAGACCCGTGACCCACCAGACTGAACGCAAGTAAGCCAGCCATCGGGAGGATACCGGGTGAGATTCCTGGCATTCATCGGCGCCCTCGCCATCATTGTTGCCATCGCCGCTGCAGTGTTCTTCTTCGGCGGGTTCTACAACATTGCCGCAACCGAGCAGGACTCCGCCCCCGTCGCCTGGGTGCTGGTCCATGTCCGGCAGGCCGCGATCGACCACCATGCCAGCGAAGCACCGCCGGGCTCGCTCGACGATCCCGCCACCATTCGGGCCGGGGCGCACGCCTTTGCCGAGCGCGGCTGCGTCTATTGTCACGGCGGGCCGGGCGCGCAATGGGCGAAGTTCTCCGAGGGCCTGAACCCCGGTCCGCCTGATCTCAAGGATGTCGTTGGCGGACTCGAGCCGCGCGAGCTGTTCTGGGTGGTCAAGAACGGCATCAAGATGACCGGCATGCCGAGCTTCGGCGCGGTCGGGGTGCCGGATCAGGAACTCTGGTCGATCGTGGCCTTCCTGAAGAAGCTGCCGACGGTGTCCGAGGCGGACTTCAAGGCGTGGAGCACTGGAGGCTCGTGACGCTGAGTTGTCAGGCTTCCGTCCCCCGCCCTACTGTGTTCGCTGACATCTGAAGCAAGGTCCTACGATGGATTTCGACCTGTTCGTGATCGGTGGTGGTTCTGCCGGCGTGCGCTGCGCGCGCATCGCCGCGGGCCACGGTGCGCGTGTCGGCGTCGCGGAGGAACGCTTCTGGGGCGGCACCTGTGTCAATGTCGGCTGCGTGCCGAAGAAGCTGCTGGTGCAGGCCGGCGAATACGGCGCCTGGGCGGACGACGCGGCCGGCTTCGGCTGGCAGATCAAGAAAGGCCCACATGACTGGGCCAAGCTGATCGCTGCGAAGGACCGCGAGATCGGCCGGCTCAACGGCATCTACAAGCGGCTGCTCGACAACGCCGCGGTGAAGATCTTCGAGGCGCGCGCCAGTTTCATCGATCCGCACACGCTCGACGTCGGCGGCAAACAGATGACCGCCGAACGCATCGTGATCGCGACCGGCGGCCATCCGGTGCGGCTGCCGATCCCCGGCGCCGATCTCGGCATCATTTCGGACGACGCGTTCTATCTGCCGCGCCTGCCGAAGCGGGTTGCGATCATTGGCTCCGGTTATATCGCAGTGGAGTTCGCCGGCATCTTCGCCGGGCTGGGCTCGCATGTGGATCTGGTTTACCGCCAACCGCTGCCGTTGCGCGGCTTCGACATGGACCTGCGCGAATCGCTGGTGGAGGCACTCGGCACGCAGGGCATCGCGCTGCATCCCGGCAGCCGGCCAACGAAGCTGGCAGCCGACGGCGATGAGCGCATACTGACATTGGACGCGGACCACACGCTGCGCACCGACTTGGTGTTCTTCGCCACCGGTCGCGCACCGGCAACCAAGGGGATCGGCCTCGACAAGGTCGGCGTGACGCTGAACGACGCCGGCGCGGTGGTGGTGGATCACAACCTGTGCACCAGCCAGCCGCACATCTACGCGATGGGCGACGTCACCGACCGGCTGAACCTAACGCCGGTGGCAACCGCCGAGGGCCATGCACTCGCGGACTCGTTATTCGGCCGGAACCAGCGCAGTATCTCGCTGCGCAATGTGCCGACCGCGGTGTTTTCCACGCCGCCGATCGGGACGTGCGGGCTGACCGAGGAACAGGCGGCGGAACATGGCCCTATCGACGTCTACGTCAGCAAGTTCACACCGATGCGTCACACGCTGTCAGGCCGTGCGCGGCGAAGCATGCTCAAGCTGGTGGTCGATCAGGTGAGTCAGAAGGTGGTGGGCGCACACATGCTGGGCGAGGACGCGCCGGAAGTCATGCAGGGCCTGGCGATCGCCATCGTGATGGGCGCCACCAAGGCGGACTTCGATCGCACCATCGGCATCCACCCGACCGCGGCGGAGGAGTTCGTCACGCTGCGCACGCGGACCCGCGTGGCTGGGGTGGCGAAGGCGGCGGAGTAACCCCCTGTGCCATTGAATTGTCTTGACCTCGCAGGGGTCCGCTGTGGTAGGCGTTTAACCCGTCTTCGCGGATTCGCCTGCCAAAATGGCTAATTTGGGCAGATTGGATGTCGCTAAACACTTGATATCGGTGGGAAGTATAGCACCGACGCAGCCGAAATCGGCTGTAGTGAAGACCTACCCTATTCCCAGCATCAGATTCCGATCGCTAAATTCGCCGGGTCATGTTTCTGCGGAAAACCCAGCGGAAGAAGGACGGAAAGACGCACGATTACTGGAGCGTGGTCGAGAACAAGCGTGTCGCGGGTGGCCGCGTCGTCCAGCGTCACGTGCTGTATTTGGGCGAGATCAACTCGTCGCAGGCCGCGGTGTGGCGCAAGGCGATCGAGGTGCTCGATGATGACACGGGTCAGTCGCGGACAATGGCGCTGTTCCCCGAGGATCGCTGCGCCGTCGACGCGGCGGACGCATCAGTCGTCCAGCTTCGCCTGTCGGACATGCGGCTATGCAGGCCGCGCCAATGGGGCGCCTGCTGGTTGGCCGGGCAGTTGTGGCGAGAACTGCAGCTGGACCAGTTCTGGCAGGTCGCCTGCCGCCCAGCCGTAAGGGGACGCGCTGGGACCAGATCCTGCAGGTGCTGGTCTCGTACCGCCTGATTGCGCCGGCCAGCGATTGGAAGCTGCATCGCGAATGGTTCGGCAAGAGCGCCATGGCCGATCTGCTGGGAGCAGATTTCGGATTGGCGGAGGCGCACAAGCTCTACGCCTGCCATGACTTTCTGCTGCCGCACAAAGAGGCGTTGTTCGCGCATCTCACGGCGCGCTGGCGCGACCTGTTCAACGCGAACTTCGATGTGCTGCTCTACGATCTGACCAGCACGTATTTCGAGATCAATGCCTCGGACGTGGCGGACGGCGACAAGCGCCGCCACGGCTACAGCCGGGACAAGCGGCCGGACTGCCCGCAAGTGGTGATCGCACTGGTGGTCACCCCGGACGGTCTGCCGCTGGCGTACGAGGTGCTGCCCGGGAACACCGCGGACTGCACGACTTTGCGGATGTTCCTCGCCAAGATCGAGCGGCAATACGGCCGTGCACGGCGTGTCTGGGTGATGGATCGCGGCATCCCCACCGAAGCCGTGCTGGCAGAGATGCGCAGCAACGACCCGCCGGTGCAGTATCTGGTGGGAACGCCGAAAGGGCGCCTCTCGCGTCTTGAGAAGCGGCTGCTGGCCGAGCCCTGGCAGGAGGCCCGTGCGGGAGTCGCGGTCAAACTCCTTCCGGATGACGGCGAACTTTACGTATTCGCCGAGAGCAACGATCGCGTCAGCAAGGAACGCGCGATGCGCAGGCGGCAGCTGAAATGGCTGTGGAAGCGGCTGCGGGAATTGGCCGCGATGGAGGTCCCGCGCGAGGAAATGCTGATGAAGTTGGGTGCGGCAAGATCCCGCGCTCCCACCGCATGGCGCCTGGTCGACATCGAGATGGACAAGGAAGGCGCCATGTTCAGCTACACCCTCAACCGCCAGAAGCTGCGGCGCGTCCGACGACGCGAAGGGCGCTATCTGCTGCGCACCAACCTCACCGAGAACGATCCCGCGCTGCTGTGGCAATACTATACCCAGCTCGTCGCCGTTGAAGAGGCGTTCAAAAACCTGAAAGGCGATTTGGCGATACGGCCAATCTTCCACCAGGATGAGCGTCGGGTCGAAGCTCATATCTTCCTTGCCTTCCTGGCCTACTGTCTGCAGGTCACACTGCAGCGTCGCCTGCATGCTCTGGCACCGGGGCTGACAGCGCGTACTGCCCTCGAGAAGTTCGCCGCCGTCCAGATGATCGATGTCCATCTGCCGACAACCGACGGGCGCGAACTGCTGCTGACCCGCTACACCCAGCCGGAGCCCGAACTCCGGCTCCTGATCCACCAGCTCAAGCTTGAGCTGCCGCCGCAGCCACCACCGCGCATCACCACCAGCACCGTCCCCAAGCACCTCCTGTAGTGAAGACCTTTCCGGCTAAACTGTTGATCGGAAACACGCAGGCGGCGTCAAAACGCCCAAATCCGCGAAGACGGGTTAAGACAGCAGATATAATATAGACTAGGTCCGGCCGCGTCTGCAGTGCCGTTTCGGCTCGTATCACAGAGGTAAAACATGCCAGACCTTCACCGTCCTCGGCAGCCGGGTGCGTCGCTCGCGCATCACATGCCCCCGCGCATCACCCAATTCGAACCTATCCCAGCCGACTATAAGGCCGGCCGCCAGGCACCCTATCAGATGGACCTGGCGGCTATCCTGCCGACGGACGAGGTGACCGAGATCACCCAGTCAGGCGCGATGGCCTTTCATTGTGTCGGCGATACCGGCGGGGTGAAGGATCCCGAACCGCAGAAGCTGGTCGCGCGGGGCATGGAGCAGTCGCTGAAAGGGCCGCAGATCGTGCCTGCACTGCGCGGCGCGGCGATGTCCCCAGCCTTCTGCTATCATATCGGTGATGTCGTCTACTACAATGGCGAGGTGGATAAGTATTACGACCAGTTCTACGAACCGTATGAGCACTATCCGCTGCCGATCGTCGCCATCCCCGGCAATCACGACGGCGAGCCCGTGAACGAGAGCGCCAAGACCCTGGAAGGTTTCTATCGCAACTTTCTGGCCAAACCCGGCGCGGACCCTGTCTATACGCAGGAATCGCGCGACAGCGGGCGGCCGGCCATGCACCAGCCATTCTTCTACTGGACGCTCACCACTCCGTTCGCCACCTTCATCGGGCTGTATAGCAATGTGCCGGAACACGGCCGGCTCGACGACGACCAGCGGGCCTGGTTCCACGATCAGATGAAGGCAGCCGACGCCAAGAAGGCGTTGATCGTGGCGGTGCACCACCCGATCTACTCATTCGACACTTACCACAGCGGCAGTCCAACCATGGCGAAGGAGCTGGAGGACGCCATCAACGCGTCACGCCGGCTGCCGAACATGGTGCTCACCGCGCATGTCCATAACTACCAGCGGATCGAGTTGCAGCTGGCCGGGCACACGATTCCATTCCTCGTCATCGGCAACAGCGGCTACTGGAACCTGCACCATCTTGGCGCGGCACCCGGTTATGCAGACCCTGAGACAGAAGCCAAGCTCATCCAGGGCATCGATAGCCGGCACGGTTTCATGACACTTGAGGTCAGCCCGAAGATCATCAACGGTCACTTCACCACGGTGCCACGCCCGCAGGAGTCATGGAGCGATCCGCAGGCGTACAACGCGGTGTTCGACGTGTTCAGCTACAGCGCGGCGCCGTTGACGCTGGCGGCGGGTCAGAACGTGACGTTGGTGCCAGCCGATGGCTCGCATGTACCGCCGCACACGGACCATAATGCCGCTCATCCACCCGCACGCAGTGCGCACGCGCGGACACGGGTCGATGCGCGCGCGGCCCACGCGGCCAGGACGGCGAAGAAACTGCACGGATCGCACCACCATCAGCGCCCTTGAGATTTCCTTCCGCATCCCGTGCTAAGAACCTCCGGTCGGCAGCACCAGGGTGCCGGCCGATCGGAGGAGACCCAGAAATGAAACGACGTGCCTTCATGACCGCCGCCGCGGCGGCCGCGTTGCCGCTCGCCCGCCCGGCGATCGGCGCCACCGCGAAGACGCTGATCTTCGTGCCGCAGGCCAACCTGACCAGCCTCGATCCGGTGTGGACCACCGCGACCGTCACCCGCAACTTCTCGCTGATGGTGTACGAGACGCTGTACGGCCGCGACCAGTCGTTCAATCCGCAACCGCAGATGGTCGAGGGCCACACCATCGACGACGACGGCAAACGCTGGACGATGAAGCTGCGCGTGGGCCTGGTGTTCCACGACGGCACGCCGGTGCTGGCGCGCGACTGCGTCGCCTCGCTGCAACGCTGGCTGAAGCGCGACGCCGTCAGCGAGACATTCAACGCGCGTGTCGATGCGATCGAGGCGCCGGACGATCGCACGCTGGTCTGGCGGTTGAAAAAACCGTTCCCGCTGCTGGCGCATTTCCTGTCCAAGGTGCAGCCGCAGCCGGTGATCGTGCCGGCGCGTCTCGCCACCACCGATCCGTTTAAGCAGCTCACCGACATCGTCGGCAGCGGACCATTCCGTTACCTGCCGGATGAATTCGTCTCCGGCAGCCACGCGGCTTTTGCCCGCTTCGACAAATACCAGCCACGGCAGGAACCCGCGTCGTACACCGCCGGCGGACACAAAGTACTGCTGGATCGCGTCGAATGGCGCATCATCCCCGATCCGGCCACCGCGGCGAACGCGATGTCGGCCGGCGAGGTGGACTGGCTCGAGCTGCCGTCACCCGATCTGATCCCGATGTTGAAGCGCGCATCAGGCGTGACGACAGGGCTGCTCGACATCTACGGCACGGTGGCGATCCTGCGCCCGAACAGCCTGATCGCGCCGACCAGCAATGTCGGCGTCCGCCGTGCGATGCTGGCGGCGGTGGATCCGCGTGAGGCGATGATCGCCGCGATGGGCGAGGATGAATTGGGATGGCGCGCGCCGATGGGCTATTTCCTGCCGGGCTCGCCCGCGGCCAACGATGTGGGGATGGAGTTCCGCCGCAAGCGCTGGAGCACCGGCGACGTGAAGGCGATGCTCGACAAGGCAGGCTATGGCGGCGAGCGCATCGTGCTGCTGCATCCGACCGACCAGATCATCTACAATGCGTTCATCACCGTGGTGGCCGATGCGTTCCGCAAGGTCGGACTGAACATCGACGAACAGATGGTGGACTGGGGCACGGTGGTGCAGCGCCGCACCAATAAGGAGACGGTGGAGAAAGGCGGCTGGTCGATCTTTCCCGCTGGCGCGCCGGGGCCGGAGTACGTCGACCCAATGCTGGCAAATACACTGCGCAGCAATGGCAGCAAGGCGTGGTTCGGCTGGCCGGACGATCCGAAGATCGAGGCGGCGTACGAGGCCTGGATCGATGCGCCGAACGACGTCGAGCGGCACAAACATGAAGCGGAGTTCCAGGCGGCGGCGTTCGACTACGTGCCGACCATCACGTTGGGCCAATACCTGCCGCAGGCCGCGTGGCGGTCGAACGTGACCGGGTTGCTGAAAGGGTCGGCACCGGTGTTCTGGGGCGTGGACAAGGGGTAATTCCCCAGTTTTCATCACCGCGAAAGCGGGGACCCAGTGAAGTCGCGACGTTCTCGCGACCCTGGGTTCCCGCTTGCGCGGGAAGACAATTTCATGCTGACAGGTTCGGCCGTCGCTCCAGCCACGGCTGCGCACGCTCGAACGCCGCCGCCACGCGCAGCAACTCCGCATCGGCCCCGGGGCGCGACACCAACTGGATCGCCAGCGGCATGCCGGCGGCATCGAAGCCGCACGGCAAACTGACTGCGGGATTGCCGGTCAGATTGAACGGCATGGTGTACGGGTACCATGACGCGCGGATGTTATCGACCAACTGGTTGTCGATCTCGATCGGCCCGAAGAAGTCCTGATCGATCGGCACCGCGCTGCGCGACAGCGTTGGCATCGCGACGATATCGCAAGTGTCGAACCACACCTGCACCTGCCGGTACAGCCCGCGTACGCTGGAAGATCGCAGCGTACAGTTCCGCCGCAGAGTAGTTCGCGACGCGGTCCATCTGTCGCACGAAGGTCGGGCACATGATCGCGCGGTGCTGCTTCAGGTGGTGGCCGAACTGCGCCATGCGGTAGGCGCCGTTGTTGACGAACCACACCGCCTCGGGGTTCTCGAACGGTGCCGTCAGCTCCGACACCTCCGCGCCAAGCTCGGTGAACGCAGCCAGCGCGGCTTCGCAGGCCGTCACTACATCCGTCGCTACCACGGAATTCCCCAGCCGTGCGCGCCAGGCGATGCGCAGCCCCTTCAAATCGCCACCTCGCGCCGCGGCGACGAAATCAGCCCTCGGTCGGCCGGTGGTCAGCGGATCGCGCAGGTCCGGGCCGGCCATCGCATCGAGCATCAGTGCGGTGTCCAACACCGTGCGCGTCATCGGCGTAATGTAGGAGATGTTGCCGAAGCCATCCTGTGCGTATTCCTGCGGCACCACGCCGAGCCCCTGTTTGAACCCGACGATGCCATTGCACGCCGCGGGGATGCGGGTGGAACCGCCACCGTCGGTGGCGACTGCGATCGGCACCAGGCCGGCGGCAACCGCGACCGCCGAACCGCCGCTGGAACCGCCCGAACTGCAATCCGCGCGCCAGGCGTTGCGCGTGCGGCCGAACAGCGGCGCCTGGGTCAGGCATTGCTGGCCGAACTCCGGCGTCGTGGTCTTGCCGACCACGATGGCGCCCGCCTGCTTCAATCGCGCCACCGCGACGCCATCATGATCGGGAACATGATCCTTGAAGATCAGCGAGCCCCAGGTGGTGCGCAGATTTGCCGTCGGGATCAGGTCTTTCACCGCCACCGGGACGCCGTGCAGCGGCCCGAGCGTCGCGCCTTGCATGACCGCCGCCTCCGCCGCGCGCGCAGCCTCCATCGCGGGTTCGCCAGCGACGGTGATGAACGCATTCAACACCGGCTGGCTGCGCTCGATGCGGTCAAGCGTTGCACGCATCACCTCGACCGGCGAGACCGTACGGCTGCGAATGAGACCAGACATTTCGGCAGCCGATGTGTAGGCGAAGTCCATGTCCGCTCCCCTGACTGCACAGGTTCATGTTACACGACCGGCGACAGGGAGTAATCGTGATGCGAACGGGTGCCGACTATCGCCAATCCCTCCGCGACGGGCGTCGGATCTGGGTGATGGGAAAAGGCCAGGTCGATGACATCACAACCCATCCCGCCACACGCGCGATGGTCGATGAATACGTCGCCTGGTACGACCGTCATGCCGATCCAGCCTGTGCCGACACGGTACTTGACGATGCAGGCGCACCACTTTCCTACCTGGTGCCCATGAGCGCGGACGACCTGGTCCGCATGGGTCGCTGCTTTTCCGCCACCACCTTCCTCAGCGCCGGCAACATCACCCACACACCGGCTTACGGGCACCTGATCGCACTTGGTCTGCTGGCTACGGTGCAGGAACGAAATGTCTCCGCCAGGCAGATCGCCGATGCCGCCGCCTATCGCGAAATGATCGCCCGCACCGAGCGGTTTCTCACGTTCTGCGGCGGCGGCGCGACGATCGGCTACCGGATGCGCGAGAATCCGACCCAACGCGCCGCGTTCCGTGTCGTGCGCGAGTCCGATGCGGGGCTGGTGATCAGCGGCAAGGTCGGCATGCACACCAGTCCCGCCTATGCCGAAGATGTCTTCATCAGCGGCAGCCAGACCGGCATCGACATCGGCGCGCATCGAGCCACGTTCATTGTCCCGGTCGGTGCGCCAGGTGTCACCACGCTGTGCCGCAAGATCGCGGTACGTGACGACAATCCGTTCGTCTCGCCGCTGTCCAGCCGATACGACGAACTCGATGGGCAGATGTGGCTGGAAGAGGTGTTCATCCCCTGGGAGCGGATCTTCCTACTCGACATCTCGCCGGAGCCGATCGTGCGGTGGCTGCTGTGGCACCAGCTGTATTGCTGGTTGTCGAAGGCGGAATTCACCTTGGGCCTGGCGCTGGCCTGCACGCATGCGATGGGACTGGCGCAGCATGACCAGACGATCGATTACCTGATCGATCTGGTGATCGATGTGCAGACGGTGCGAAGCTGCCTGACCGCGGCGGAACGCGATCCGCAGTTCACCGCGTCAGGCTACTGCTGCCCCAACCACCTGCATCTCGCGTCGGGCAGCATCGCGATGCTGAAGGCGCGGCCCAGGATGAGCGAGATCATGCGGATCGTGCCGGGCTCGTCGCTGGTGGTCGCACCAACCGACCGCGACATCGCCGCGCCCGAGCTTGTTGCCGGGTTGGAGGAGTCGTTCGGTGGCGGTGGGTACACGGCGCTTCAGCGCGCGGCGCTGCTTAACCTGGCGTGGGATCACGTGTCATCGGCGCTCGACGCGCGCGAGTTGGCATTCGAGTTGCATGCTAATGGCGGCATTCCGGTCTGGCGCGGCCGCATCCGCCGTAACTTCGATCGCTATAACGAGCTGGCCAACGCGGTATTGCGGCAGATCGCGGTGCCGATGCCGGAGATCGATCTGAGTTCGTTGCGGAACGTTGCGTACGGGCCTCGCCGAACGGTCACGCCGCCGGCACGGTGACGCCTGTCATGTATGGACGCCCGCCGTCTGGTGCGGCTTACGCGGCCGCCACCGTCTCCCGATAGTCGTCGCCCGAACGCAACAGCGCCCGGTCGATCCGAGCGTCGTGCCCGCCTGGGTGACCATCACGACCTTCACCGGCCGCTGAAGCGCCGCGGATCGCCGATCGCGGTGACGAGGCCGTGCGCGGTGATCGGCCCGACGCCGGGGATCTTCAGCAGCCGGCACATGCGTTCATCGCTCTTGCCGCGTATCACGATGTCCGCCTCGAGCGCGTCGATGTTGGCGCGCAAGGCGCGCCACTGCTCGACCAGAGGCTTCAGAGCGGTCAACAGCAGCCTGGGAATGGCACTGTCCGCGGCATCGATCTCGGCCGCCCGCGCCTCGAAGCCAGCCTGGCCGATGCGCGCGATGATCCCCTGCTCGGCCAACAGGCCGCGCACGGCATTCGCCAGTTGCGTGCGCTGCTTGACCAGCAGATCGCGTTCGCGTTCCAGCGAGCGGGCAACCTTTGTTCGACGCTCTTGATCGGCACGAACCGCATCGTCGGCCGTTGGACCGCATCGTAGATCGAGCCGCTCGCCTCCATGCCGATCAGTGCGGCATGCTGCTGGCGCAGAAACCCTCCCAGCGCCTTGGCGCCGATTCCTCCAAAGCTCCATTCCCGAAGCATCTTCGGCGTGCAGTTGAAACACGTTCTTCGCGAGATCGATCCCTCGCAACGACAGGCCGTGCTTCATTCCGCTGCCGCCAGCGCCGCATCAGCAACCCGCACGCACCGCGCCATTCGGCTCGGCGACGGCCAACGTGGCTCGGGCGCCACGGCGCGGCACTCCGACTGCGCCTTGACGCAGCGCGGCGCGAAGGCACAGCCGGGTGGCAGGCGTCGCAAATCCGGCGGACTGCCGGGAATCGCCTCGATGTCGCCGTCGCGGCTCTGGCCGTGCACGGTCGAGGCCAGCAGGCCCTGTGTATACGGATGCATCGGCGCGCGCAGCACGTCGGCCACCGGGCCTTCCTCCACGATGCGGCCGGCATACATCACCGCGATGCGATCGGCGATCTCCGACGCCACGCCCAGGTCGTGGGTGACGAAGATCGTGCCCATACCCAATTCGCGTTGCAGCTTGCGCAGCAGGATCAGCACCTGGATCTGCACAGTGGCGTCCAGCGCGGTGGTGGGCTCGTCCGCCAGCAACAGGCGCGGACCGCACGACAGCGCCATGGCGATCATCGCGCGCTGACGCAGCCCGCCGGAGAGTTCGTGCGGATAGTTGGCAAGCCGGCGTTCCGCCTCGGGTATCTTCACCAGCTCCAGCAGTTCCAGCGCGCGGGCGTGCGCGTCGGATCGGTTACACCGTTTGTGACGCATCACCGTCTCGGCGATCTGCGTGCCGATCGTGTAGACCGGATCAAGCGCGGTCATCGGTTCCTGGAAGATCATCGACACCAGCCCGCCGCGCAGGTCACGCAGACCGCGCTTGTCGAGTGCCAGAACGTCCTGGCCGTCGATGCGGATCGCGCCGTCGATTTGTGCGCGGTGAGGCGGCAGCAGGCGCATCATGGCGCGCAGGGTGACACTCTTGCCAGAGCCGGATTCGCCAAGAATGCACAGTACTTCGCCGGGGCGAACACTGAAGCTGATGCCGTTCACCGCGTGCACCGTGGCTTCGCGGGTGACGAAGCGGACGGTGAGATCGCTGACCTCGACGAGTGCGCTCATTGTGCTGCCCGCGAATGACCAGAGCCGCGGTCGAGCATGTGGCAGGCTGCAACATGTGACCCACGCTCAAGCCACATGCCCAACGCCGGTGATCGCTCCGCGCACACCGCCTCGGCGAACGGACAGCGCGTATGGAAACGGCAGCCACTCGGTGGGTCGATTGGGCTCGGCGGATCGCCGGTGATCGGTGGTTCCTCGATGCGATTTGCGGGATCCATCGACGGGCGCGAGCCGAGCAATGCGCGCGTATAGGGATGCAACGGACGGAGGAAGATGTCCTCGGACGGCCCCAGTTCCACGACACGGCCGAGATACATCACCAGAACGCGGTCGCTGACATAGCGCACCACGTTCAGGTCGTGGCTGATGAACAGGTAGGTAAGGTTGAACTGCTTTTTCAGCGCGCGCAGCAGGTTCAGCACCTGCGCCTCCACCGACTTGTCGAGCGCCGATACCGCCTCGTCCAGAATCACCATGCGTGGTTCGATCGCCAATGCACGCGCAATGTTCACGCGCTGCTTCTGACCGCCGGACAGCTCGTGCGGATAGCGTGGGCCGAACAGATCGGGATTGAGACCCACCTTCACCAGCATGTCGCGCGCGACGCGCCGTGCTTCGAGCTTGTTGCGACCATGCACAAAGGGACCGAACGCGACGGAATCCTGCACCGGCATGCGCGGGTTGAGCGAGGAATAACTGTCCTGAAACACCATCTGCACGTGGCGGCGCAGTGCCGCGACGGTGATGCCGCGTGGCGCGCCGACCGGTTCGCCGTCGAAGATCAGTTCGCCGGCGTCGCGTTGAAGCAGATGCAGCAGCAGGCGCGCGAGCGTGGATTTGCCGCAGCCGGACTCGCCGACGATGCCCAGCGTTTCGCCCTTGAACAGAGTAAAGGAGACGCCGTCCACGGCGCGCACACTGGCGGATCTGCCGGCGCCACGGACGTGGAAGTGCTTGGCGAGATCGCGCACGATCAGCAACGGCTGGGCGGGGCCACCGATGTCGCGCGCGTCAGCAGCTATGTCGCTCACAACCGCACGTCCATTGCGGCGCGGATACCGTCGCTCACCAGGTTGAAGCAGATCGAGGTGACGAAGATCGCCGCACCCGGCAGCGCGCAGGAGAGCGGCACGATGTAGATCGACTGGCGCAGCGTGCTCAGCATCAAGCCCCAATCAGGCGTCGGCGGCTTCACGCCGAGGCCGAGAAACGACAGGCCCGAGGCAAGCAGGATGCTGACCGAGACCAGGCTCGAGGCATAGATAAAGACCGGGCCAAGCACATTGCCAAGTACGTGGTAGCGCACGATGGTGAACGTGCCGGCTCCGGTTGCGCGGGCCGCCTCGATGAAATCCAGGCTGCGCACCTGCGCGGTCGCGGTTTCGGCCACGCGGCACATCGCCGGGATAAACACGAGTGCCAGCGCCGCCATGCCGTTCGCCATGCCGCCGCCCATCGCGCCGGAAATCGCCACCGCCAGCAGCACCGAGGGAAACGCGTAGAACACGTCCATCGTGCGCATGATCGCGGCGTTCACCCGTCTGCCGGCGAAGCCCCCGATCACCCCAAGTGTGCCGCCGAGCGCCGTCGCGATGCACACTGGGATCAGTCCCATAAGCAGCGACGAGCGGCCACCGTAGATCAGCCGGCTGAGCAGGTCGCGGCCGAGTTCGTCGGTGCCGAGTGGGTGGCCGCGGTAGCCGAATGGCTTCAGGCGAAGGATGACGCTTTCCTTGTACGGATCGAACGGCGCCAACAGCGGCGCGAAGATCGCGATCAGCACGATCAGCAGCACGATCGCTCCGAAGCACAGCGTGACCGGATCGTGGCGCAGACGATAGCCGACCGTGCTCCAGTAGCCGCGCACGCGCAGCGCGGGCGGCGCGTCATCGTCGAAGGCGATAGGTAGCGCTGCGGCCTGCGACATCGCTCAGCTCCGGCGGATGCGCGGGTCGATCAACGACTGCAGCAGATCGACGACCAGGTTGGTGGCGACGAAGATCATCGATAGGAACAGGATGGTTCCCTGCAGCACCGGAATGTCGCGGTTGATGATCGCCTTCGACAGCATGAAACCGCTGCCAGGCCAGGTGAACACGGTCTCGATCAGAATCGAGCCGCCCATCAGGTAGCCGAACTGCAATCCCATCACTGCCAGTACCTGCGGCGCGGAGTTTTTCAGTACGTGGCGGACCACGGCGAACTCGCTCAGCCCCTTGGCGCGCAGCGTCGTCACGAAGTCCTGGTTCAATACCTCGGCCACGGCGGCACGCGTGGTGCGCGCGATGATGCCGACCGGGATCATCGCGAGCGTGACGACGGGTAGGATCATGTATTGCAAGTCCGACCAGTGCAGCAGGCTGAACTCGGCCGAGCCTTTCGGCCCCATCCCGGTCGCAGGCAGCACCATGAGCTGGACGGCGAAGATGATCACCAGAACGATGCCGAGCCAGTAATTGGGCAGGCTGACGCCGACCACGGCGGCGCCGGTGACGAGGCGATCAACCGCACGGCCGGGGAAGCAACCGGCCAGGGCGCCCATCGTGTAGCCCATGATGAAGGCGAGCGGGATCGCGAAGCTGGTCAGGATGAATGTATTGGACAGGGCACCAGTGACCTCAAGGATCACCGGCCGTCGGGTGGAGATCGAGGCACCGAAATCGCCGGTGAGCACATGGCCCAGCCACAACAGGTACTGCACCGGGAGCGGCCGGTCGAAGCCGTAGGCGTGCTTGATCTGCGCGACCATGTCTGCGGTCGCGTCGGACGGCAGTATGGTCTGCAGCGGATCGCCCGGCGCGAGGTAGACCAGCGAGAAGCACACGATGCTGACGCCGAATGCGATCGGGATGGCGAGAAGCACGCGGCGGGCGATGTAGCCAAGCATCGTCACGTCATTCCCGGAACCGAGGTAGGAGCATGCCTCGTCTCAGTGGCCCTCAGCCCCGGCTTTTGCGGGGTTGACAGAGTGCTCACGGCTCGACCGTGATCGGCGTCAGGTCCTGGAACCAGTTCTGCGCCTGCACGAAGCCATGCAGCTTGGGCGAAAGCGCGCGCGGGTTGAGATCGTGTACCACCCAGATCATCTGCGCCCGATCGCTTTCCAGCTCGTGCAGCCTGATCAGCAGCGCCAAGCGCTTGTCGACGTCGAACTCGTTGAGGATCTGGCCGACGACATCCTCGATTTCCGGATCGTAGAAGTGGCCCCAATTGGAGCCGGCAGGTGACCAGGACCTGCTTCGCCACCGGCTTGATCAGCGCGCTCACCGGATCGAGCAGAGCGCGCGAGCCGTTGTAGCCGTCGATCTCGGGATATTTCATCACACCGGAGCGGCCGATCTCGATCAGCGAGTTCCAGTCCATCACCTTGAATTCGACCTGGAAGCCGACCTCCTCAAGCTGCGACTTCACCAGTTCGTTCATCGGCAGCGGCTGCATCTGGCCGGAACCCGAGGTGGAGATCGCCAGGGTGATCTTGCACGGCAGGCAGCCGGCCTCCTTCAGCAGCTCCTTCGCCTTCGCCTGATTGAATTCGTACTTGACCGGGTGGCCGTACCAGGGCGAGGTCGGCGGCATGGTGGCGTAGTCCTCGATCGCGGTGCCACCAAGCAATTCGACAAATTCGCCACGGTTCAGCGCGTAGTTGGCGGCGCGGCGGACGCGGACATCGGTCATCGGCCCGCGCACGAAGTTCAGGATGTAGGGCCAGTTATGTGGGTAGGTGTTGGTGATGATCTGCATGCCGGCGCTTCTCAACTTCGGGATGGCATCGGGTGACGGCGCCTCGACGAAATTCACCTGGCCGGTGAGCAGCGCCGCGGTGCGCGTGGACGCCTCCGGCATCGGCAGCAGCACCAGACGGTCATATTTGGCGACGCGCTTCGGGTCCCAGTATTCCTTGTTCGGCAACAGCTCGAGCCGCTCATGCGCCACCATGCGGTCGAACCGGAACGGTCCGGTACCGGACGGATGCTCGGCATAGGCGTTCCAGTCGTAATTCAGCGCCTTCGCCCGGCAGGGACTTACCATCAGGATGTAGCTGGTCTGGTAGGGGAACAGCGACTCCACCACCTTGGTGGTGATCGCGACCGTGTGGTCGTCGATCTTTTCGACCGAGGCTAAGTTGGTGGTGTAGGCGCGCGAGAACGCCATCTGCTGCGTGTAGTACTGCGGCGCCTTCTCGTCGGTGATGCGGCCGAAGTTCCACAACACGTCATCGGCAGTGAATGGGCAGCCATCGTGCCACTTCACGCCCTCGCGCAGGTGGTAGATCCAACGCTTGTGGTCGCCAGGATCGACCTCCCAGGAGGTCGCGAGGCCCGGCTTGATGTCGGACGGCTTGTCGCTGCGGGAGAGGTCCCACAGCGCCAGCCCGTCATAGAGGTTGTAACCGACGAAGCGGAAGCCCTCGAACCCCTGGTCAGGATTCCCGCTGGTGGCGGGAATGTCGCCGGCGGTCATGGCGACGGTCAGCACTGACTCGGCTTGCGCCAGAGGCGGCGCAGCGAACGACAGCAGGATTGCCAGCGCGTAGGCGTTTCGGGCGACCGACGGTGTCATGCGTGTCTCCTGCAGCAGAGCCTGAGGCTCGTGTTGCAGCGCAGCATAATTTTCTGCCTTTTGTCCAGGCGAAAGTTTGGGATCGGAAATCGCTTAGAACGTACAGTGTGCATAGTGCCCGATTAACGGGCGTATTTCGTGTGCAGATATCGGCAGCCGTTGAAATTGGCTTACGTTATGCTGCGCAAACCGGCGCGGAAGCGGGCCGCCAGCTCACGGTATACCACCGCGTTGCGGTCGAACTTCCGCCGCTCCTCGTCGCTCATCACCCGGACCAGCTTCGCCGGTGTGCCGACCCAGAGCTCGTTGCGACCGATCACCTTACCTGGCGTGAGCAGTCCGCCGGCGCCCAGCATGCCGCCTTCTTCGATCACCGCGCCGTCCAGCACGGTGGCGGAGATGCCGACGAACGCCCGGTTCTTCAGCGTACAGGCATGGATCACCGCATTGTGGCCAACCGTGACATCGTCACCGATGATCGCCGCCAGGCCGCCGGAGTCCACGTGGACAATGGCACCGTCCTGGATGTTGGTGCGGGCGCCGATGCGCACATGGCAAAGGTCGCCCCGCACCAGGCACTGGAACCAGACGCCGGTCTCCGAGCCGATCTCCACATCGCCGATCACCGCGGCGGTGGGGGCAATGAATGCATCCGACGCCACCTTGGGGGTGACGCCGTCCAGCGAGTAGATCGGGCCTGTGCCTGCGAGTGGCTCAGGCATCCAGCATCTCCCGATGCGCCGCTTCGACGGGCAGGCCGAGCATCAGGCGCAGGTTCTGCACTGCCGCGCCGGACGCCCCCTTACCCAGGTTGTCGAGCCGCGCGACCAGCACCGCCTGGCGGCGCGTCTCGTTGGCGTGAACTGTGAGCTCGAGCAGGTTGGTCTCATTCAGCGCCTCCGGCTCGAGCTTGCCGTCCGCGGGCGGGGCGATGACGCGCACACAATCGACGCCACGGTAGCGCGCTTCCAGCGCCGCGCGCAGATCGGCACCAGTGGGCTTGCCCGGCAACGTGTCGAGATGCAGCGGCACCGAGACCAGCATGCCCTGGCGGTAGTGGCCCACCGACGGCACGAAAATCGGCCGGCGCGACAGACCGGAATAGAGCTGCGTCTCCGCCACGTGCTTGTGCTCGAGCTTTAATGCATAGAGCTCGAAAGCCGGGCCGCCGTCGTGCTCGTGCCCCTCGATCATCGGGCGGCCGCCACCGGAATAGCCGCTGACCGCGTTGATCGTGATCGGGTAGTCGGGCGGAACGATGCCGGCATCGACCAGCGGTCGGATCAGTCCGATCGCGCCGGTGGGATAGCAGCCAGGATTGGCCACTTTCCGCGTCTCCGCGATGCGCTCCGCCTGGCCTTGCTGCATTTCCGGAAAGCCGTAGGCCCAATCCGGATGCACGCGATGCGCGGTGCTGGCATCCAGGATCTTCGGCGCCGCGTTGCCCAGCCCGTCGGCAAGCGCCACCGATTCGCGCGCCGCTTCGTCCGGCAGGCACAGGATCACGAGGTCGACCTGCGCCATGATGTCGCGCCGCGCGGCGGGATCGCGCCGGCGATCGGCGGGCAGGCTCTTCAGTTCTAAATCAGGCAGCGCACGCAGACGGTCGCGAATCCCCAGGCCCGTGGTTCCCGCTTCACCATCGATGAACACACTTGGCTTGGCAGACATCTCGAACCTCCGTCATGACGAGCTAACGCTTGCTGAACTGGAAGCTTCGTCGCGCCTTTGCCTTGCCGTACTTCTTGCGCTCGACCACGCGCGAGTCACGGGTGAGGAAGCCAGCAACTTTCAGGATGCCGCGCAGGTCCGGCTCGTAATAGGTGAGCGCGCGTGAAATCCCGTGCCGCACTGCGCCGGCCTGGCCGGACAGGCCGCCGCCGGTGACGGTGCAGAACACGTCGAACTGGTTGTAGCGGTCTGCCACCAGGAACGGCTGGGTGAGGAGCATGCGCAGCACGGGACGAGCGAAATACTGCACGACCTTCTTGTCGTTCACAGTGATCTCGCCCTTGCCGGGCTTGATCCACACCCGCGCCACCGCATTCTTGCGACGGCCGGTGGCGTAGGAGCGACCGAGCGCGTCGCGCTTCGGCTCGACGTGCGGCCGATCCGAGGGAACCGGCGCGGTGCCAGCCGGGGCGACGGCCTGCTGCGCAGCAAGGGCGTCCTTGAGATCGGCGAGCGTGCGGGTCTGGTTGCCGGACATGCGCGATCAGCCTCGCTTGTTCTTCGGGTTCAGGGCGGCAACATCGAGTGGCACAGGCTGCTGCGCCGCGTGCTTGTGCTCGGGGCCGGCGTACACATACAGGTGCTTCATCTGCAGCCGTTGCAACGGACCGCGGGTGATCATGCGCTCCACCGCCTTCTCCAGCACCTGCTCGGGATGCTTGCCGTCGAGGCGCTGGCGGATGCTGCGGCCCTTGATGCCGCCGGGATAGCCGGTGTGGTAATAGAACACCGACTGGTCGGTTTTGTTGCCGGTGACGCGCACCTTCGCCGCGTTGACCACGACGATGTTGTCGCCGCAATCGACATGCGGGGTGAACTGCGGCTTGTGCTTGCCGCGCAGGCGGTTGGCGATGATAGACGCGAGGCGGCCGAGCACGACGCCTTCGGCATCGATCAGCACCCAGCCCTTCTTCACCTCCGCGGGCTTCAGCGAGATTGTCGTCTTCATGGCGCGCCTTGCGATTTTGCGGCGGGGTATGGGGGAAATGGCTGGCGCAGTCAAGGGTTTCCCTTTGTGGTATCATCATACCACACATGGTCGCGCGCCGAGTTGCGCGGTATCGGCGGCAGTGACGCCGATAACCAGTGGCAACCTAAAGCCGGTCGCGGCAAATGGACCGTACCGGGTCGGAATTGTCCTCGACAAGGTGAACAAGCCGGGTCAGGCTTGACGTGCAGTCGCAGCCCGCCCCCCGTTGCTCCTATCGGCAATCACGGCTTTGATAGGGATGGAACTGATGCCGAGCCATTACACTCTGTCGCTTTCCCTAATATTTCCGCTGTGCGTGCTCGTACTGAGTGGCCACGGCCGGATCGCCGTCGCTCAGGATGCCAGGATAGATCAGGCCCTGAAGTTGATCTACGAGGCCGCGGACAGAATCTGCCAGGCGATACCGGTGGAGCAGAGCAGCAATGGCTGGCAACTGAGCGGAGATGCGAAGGCCAAGGTGGGCGGCGTCCTCGGGAGGCTTGCCGATCTGGGGATCGAGGGGGCCGGCCAGTATGCATCGAGTTCGTCACGTGGGGTGTTGCAGAAGGACCTGGCCGACTCGATTAAGAACGGCAACGACTGTCGGCTGCGGGTCTTTGATGTCTTGAGCCAGCGGCTGCTGGCGCCGGCGTCTGCCACGTCGTCGCAGACAACTGCAGCAGCCCCGGTGCAACCGGATCAGGTCTTCGTGGTGGCCCACGGCACTGTGCTGCGGCAGACGCCCAACCCGTATGGCGCGCCGGTCGAGGAGCTGCCGGCAGGCGCGCAGGTTGTCCTGCTCGCGCAGGCGCCGCGCAATGACGGCTGGCGGCGGATCAGGACGCAGAACACCAAGGCGGATGGCTACATCAACCTGTCCGATCTGATGCGTGTCTCACCATAGACGCCGCCGTGCCGGAGCCGCCAATGACGACGTTTATGCAATGTTATTGGAGCGTAGCCTTGAGCAGCAGAAAGTATGGCGAGGCGTGCGACCAGCGTTGCACCTTGGCGCCGGTGATCTGGATCTGGCTGCGGGTGATTCCGATCCTCGCAGCGTTCGCCGGCATCGTGTTGTCTCCTGCTTCGGCCGACTCACCCCAGGGGCGGTCGGCGGACATCAAGGCTATCCTTGAGAAGATCGGCGGGAACGATCCGATCGAACGGGTCCTGGCGGTACAAGAGGCGCTCGCCTCCGAGGACCCGTTCCTGCGATCCCTTGTGGTCGAGAAGGCCTTGCTGTCGGACGATCGCCGCGTCAAGGCAACGGCGTTTGGTTACCTTATCGGTCAGCAGAAGCGTTTCGTCGTTGAGGTAGCGGTCCAGGACAAGGCGCTGGAGGACCTCAAGGACAAAAGGACCATAGCAGTTGCGCGCGCGATGCAGCTGACGACCATTGATATTCGCGAATATGAGAAGGGCACGCAGCAATTCGATGGTGTCGCCACCGGTATCGGCAGAATCAAGGGCGCCATAGCTCAGGACGGTCTCACGATGATCCCTGACGTATATCCCGAGTGCAAGCTGCAGTTTCCCGGTGCCATTCCCGGCTATCTCATCGGTTCCTTCAGTTGTGGCAATAATTCATTCGTCGCCAAGAGCGCTCTGCCCTGAGGCTGCCCCGAGCACAGGCGTTGGACGGCCGCCATGTCCCATTTTAGATCTCCCCCGCCTCCCGCAGGAACTCGCTGCGCCCGTTCTTCGTCCTCCGCCGCCACCGCCAGCCGGCGCGGGATCGCGCCGATGCTGCCCTCCACCGCGCTGGTGTGGGCGTCCAGCACGATCGCGGCTATGCCGGCATCCGCCAGCAGCGCCGTCAGGAACGACAGCCGGACCGGATCGTTGGACGTCGCCAGCACACGCACTGCACTCCCCTCCCCCGCCTTCCTTGACCCGTTTTCCGGCGCGCCGATATGGTGCCTGTGCCTACCAGACATGCAAGCCAGGAGACCAGCTTGGACGCCGTCGCCAGTCCATCCCGGGACGGTCCAACGCTTCCGCAGCACTCGGATGCGCGCGGCTCGGCTGACGACGACGCACTGACCACCCTGGTGAACCTGCTGCGCGACGATCTGGCGGCCTGCAACCGCACCATCGTCGCCCGCATGGACAGCCAGGTGGCGCTGATCCCGCAGCTCGCCGCCCATATCGTGGCCGCCGGCGGCAAGCGGCTGCGCCCGCTGCTCACCCTCGCCTGCGCGCGGCTGTGCGGCTACCAGGGCGAGCGGCACGTGAAGCTCGCCGCCTGCGTCGAATTCATCCACACCGCGACGCTGCTGCACGACGATGTGGTGGACGAGAGCCTGCTGCGACGGGGACTGGCCTCGGCCAACGCGGTATTCGGCAACCAGGCCTCGGTGCTCGTCGGCGACTTCCTGTTCGCCCGCGCCTTCCAGTTGATGGTGGAGGACGGCTCGCTGACCGTGCTCGCGATCCTGTCGCACGCCGCCGCGACCATCGCCGAGGGTGAGGTGCTGCAGCTCGTCACGCAGAACGATCTGTCCACCCCGGAAGTGCGCTACCTGGAGGTGATCAAGGGCAAGACCGCGGCCCTGTTCGCTGCCGCCTGCGAGGTTGGTGCCGTGGTGGCCGACCGCCCTCAGGCCGAAGCCGCGGCGCTGGCCGACTTCGGCCAGAACCTCGGCATCGCGTTCCAGTTGGTGGACGATGCGCTGGACTACGCGGCGGACCAGTCGGTGCTGGGCAAGACCGTCGGCGACGATTTCCGCGAGGGCAAGATCACGCTGCCGGTGCTGCTGGCGTTCCAGGCGGGCGACGCGGCCGACCGCGACTTCTGGCGGCGCACCATCGAGGCGACCGAGCAGAACGAGGCCGATCTCGACCGCGCACTGCATCTGATGCAGCGCTGTGACGCGATCCGTGCCACGCTCGAACGTGCTCGCGGCTTCGCGGCCGCCGCGAAGTCAGCGTTGACGCCATTCGCCGACAGCGCACTGAGGGGCGCGCTACTGGACGTGGCAGATTACACAGTGAGCCGCGTGCGGTAGACCCCGTCACCGCGGATAGATGTGCGTCCACTCCTTGGGGAGCGGTTCTTCGTTCTCCGTCTTCAGATGGATATGGATCAGTCGCCAGGCACCGTTGTCGACGTGGTACAGATAGCGGATGAACAGAAACGCCCTGTCGAAGTCGATCTTGTAAATGACGTCCTTTTCCGTCCTGCCATAGTCGCGCGCATAGACCAGGTCGGTGTACTGGCTCTGCCCCAAGCCGCGCACGAGTTGCAGTACGTCCTTCAGCTTTTCGGCCGCACCCCCTTCCATCAACGGCGCCGCAGCCTGGGCCGCGGCGTCGATGTCCCGCCGCGCGAGCAAATTGGTGATCTCGGCGCTGGTCTGCACCGCGTCGAAATTGTCGAGCGGCGGCGCCGCGGCGGCCGGCGACACAAGGCACAGTGATGCGGCGGCGCAAATCCAGCGCCGCCGCATCACCGCTATCGCACCACCGCGATCTGCTCGCGGCGCAACTGCACTGTCAGTTCGTCGAGCGCCTTGCCGATGCGGTCGAGCATCTCGTCGACCTCTGCCTCGGTGATCACCAGCGGCGGGCTGAAGCACAGGATGTCGCCCGGCACGGTCCGGCCGATCACGCCATTCTGCTCGATCAGCTTGGTGAACCGGCCGCCGATCTCGCGCGGCGGCGTCGAAGTTCTGACGCTTCTCCTTGTCGGCCACCAGCTCGACCGCGCCGATCAGCCCGACGCCGCGCACTTCGCCGACCAGCGGATGTTCGGCGAAACGGCGGTGCAGCTCCTTCTGCATGTGCGCGCCGACCGTGCGGACATGGTCGCCGATGTTCATCTCGTCGTAGATCTTCAGCGTCTCGATCGCGACCGCCGCCGGCACCGGATGGCCGGAATAGGTGAAGCCGTGACCGAACGTGCCGATCTCGTGGCTCTGCTTCGCCAGGCCCTGGAACACGCGATCGTTCACCATCACCGCGCTGATCGGCAGATACGACGAGGACAGCGCCTTGGCGCAGGTCAGGATGTCGGGCTGCATGTTCAGGGTCTGGCTGCCCCAGTAGTTGCCGGTGCGCCAGAAGCCGCAGATCACCTCGTCGGCGACGAACAGCACGTCGTATTTGCGCAGCACCGCCTGGATCTTCTCGAAGTAGGTCCGCGGCGGCACGATGACGCCGCCGGCGCCCATGACCGGTTCGGCCCACATCGCGGCCACCGTGTCGGGACCTTCGGCGAGGATCAGCTTTTCCAGTTCGTCGGCGCAGCGCGAGGCGAATGCCTCTTCGCTCTCGCCTGGATTGGCGCCGTGGTACCAGTGCGGGTTCATGGTGTGGACGAAGCCCGGCAGCGGCAGGTCGAAGGCGCGATGATTGTGCGGAATGCCGGTCAGCGATGCGGATGCCAGCGTGATGCCGTGATAGCCCTTCAGCCGCCCGATTATTTTCTTCTTGTCCGGCCGCCCGACCGCGTTGTTGAAATACCAGATCATCTTGATCGCGCTGTCGTTCGCCTCGGAGCCGGAGTTGGCGAAGAACACCTTGCTCATCGGCACCGGCGCGCGCTGGATCAGCATCTCGGACAGATCGATCAGCGGCTCGTGCGACTTCGCGGTGAACGCGTGATAGAATGGCAGCTTGCGCATCTGCGCCACTGCCGCCTGCACCAGCCGCTCGTTGTCGAAGCCAAGCGAGGCGCACCACAGGCCGGCGACGCTCTCGATGTAGTCCTTGCCCGTGTCGTCCCAGACGCGTACGCCCTTGCCGCGGGTCACCACCATCGGGCCGACCTGTTGATGGGTTTCCAGATCGGTATAGGGATGCAGCACGTTGGCGATGTCGCGCGCGGCGGCGGAATTGGCGCCGAACGGCGGTGGCGGTGCCATGACTTGTCTCCTTGGCTGAAGCGGGCACTGTAGTCCGTCGTGCGGAGGGCGGAAAGGTGCGGACGATCTTCGGCAGCATCGCAATGCTCGGGTGGCTGGCCGCTTCGGCGCATGCGCAGCACTGCTGTGGTCCAATCACGCCGGACGGCGAGCGTCTGGCGTGGTTCCTGGACGACAGCGACGTGACGCAGCGCTGGCTCGCCGGCTGGCACGTGGACTGGCGCACCGGCGAAGCCGATCGCGCGGAACCCGGCGGGCGCGAGGCGAAGACGCATTGCAGCGCGTTTGTGGCGGCGATGGCGGAGCGGCTCGGCGCGTATGTGCTGCGCCCGCCGGAGCACAGACAGGAGCTGCTGGCGAATGCGCAGATGCGTTGGCTGCGCGACCTGGGGGCGGACCAGGGCTGGCAGGCACTCGCCTCCTATGTGGAGGCACAGGAGGCGGCCAATCGCGGTGAACTGGTGCTGGAGGCGTTCGAGAACCCGAACCTTCACAAAGCCGGCCATGTCGCGATCGTGCGGCCGAGCGACAAGACGCGCGAAGCGCTGGACCGCGACGGCCCGCAGGAGACGCAGGCGGGCGAGCAGAATGCCATCAGCACCACGACCATGATGGGATTCCGGCACCATCCCGGAGCATGGCTGCCGGACGGAGCCGGCGACCTGCGGTACTACGCGCATGCGGTGACCTGGCCATGACCGAGGCAGTGGCGATCGCGCGTCTGCTCGATACACTCGACGCGCTGGGGTTCGTCGCGCGGCATCTGCATCCTTCGCGGCTCGACGCGCTGGTGGCGACGCTGGGCGGTCGCGATGCGGCGTTGCGTTCGGCGTTGGCCGACGCCGTTTGGCCGGAGCAACTGCGCCAGCAGGTCGAGCGCGCGTCAGAGGCGACGTTGCGTGCCTGCGACGGGCTGCGTGCGGCGGTTGGCGCGCCTGACGACGTGCGGCAGGCATATCGCGCCCTGCGCCAGGTGAGCCGTGCGCTGGAGGCGCTGTATCCGCTGGCCGCAGTGCTGCCGACGGTGAGCCGGTTCTTCCTGGCGTCGGAACAGCACACTGTCGGTGCAGCGCGATCCGATGCACCGACCGGCGTGATGCATATCGGAAACGACACCGGCGATCGCGGCGGTTACTCGGTGTACGTTCCGGAGGACTACGATCCCGCGCTTGCGCATCCCCTGGTCATGGCCCTGCACGGCGGCGCCGGGCACGGACGGCTGTTCCTGTGGAGCTGGTTGCGCGAGGCGCGCGGCCGCGGCGTGATCCTGGTAGCGCCGACCGCGACAGGCGACACCTGGTCGCTGATGGATCCCGCGGTGGACAGCGCACATCTGGCGCACGTGCTGGAAGCGGTCGCACAGACCTGGCATGTCGATCGGACGCGGCTGCTGCTGACCGGCATGAGCGACGGCGGCACATTCACGCTGCTGAGCGGACTGGACGACGAGTTGCCGTTCACCCACCTGGCACCGGTCGCGGCGAGCTTCCATCCGCTGCTGGTGACGATGGCCGAGCCGCGGCGTGTGGTGGGACTGCCGGTGTATCTGGTGCACGGCGGACTGGACTGGATGTTCCCGGTGGCGGTCGCGCGCACCGCACAGCAGGCGCTGACGGCTGCTGGGGCAAAGGTGACGTACCGCGAGATCGCCGATCTGTCGCACGCGTACCCGCGCGAGGAGGGCAGCGGGATACTGCACTGGTTTCTTGTCGAGGGCGGATGAGGCCAGACGGTGTTCGGCGTTTCAGCAGGCGCTTGACGCGAGGCGATGCGACGTCACTACTCCGCATCATCATCCGCTCAAAGGGGCAACACCATGGCTGTCCGGCTTGTCGTAACGATCACCGCCGCACCGGGAAAAGGCCCGGAACTCGCACAGGCGTTCCGCTCGCGTTGCGCCGAGGTGATGCAGGAACCCGGCTGCGAGCAGTTCGAAGTCTTCCAGAGTGTGCTCGACCCGGACAAGCTGACGTTGCTCGAGCTGTGGACAGACCAGGCCGCGCTCGACGTGCATGCGGAGGTGAACAAGACGCGGGCGCCGATGCCACCAGGGCTGCGGTCAGGAACAGGCGTCCGCGAGGATTATGTCTACAGCCGTACCAGTTGACGCTCGGCTTCATTGAAGGGTGCCCGGGCTGGCCTCGCAACGCGACGCTCCGATGCAGCTGAGCCTCGACAGGTATCAGTGCGGCATACGCGTAGGATAAGCCCAACATCGTGCCATTGTTTGTCGATAACTCGGTTACGGCGAACTCGGTTTCTATGGCGGCGCTGATCATCAGCTCTTCGTCAACCTCAAGCGCTACCAGGAGTTCGGCGCGAACTACCGACCAAGCGACTGAAACCTGTGACTCACCCTGTCGATTTCGCTGGGATGATATTTTCCGTCGCGGTCCGGCGAAGGAGTTCTGACATGGCGTGCCGAAGGAACGAAGCAACTGCTCTGCATTGTCCGCGATGGTGGCGCACAGCACTCGGCATGTCGGCCGCGTTCCTGCTGTTAACTGCCGGCTGCGCGGCACCGATCGAGGTCACGCGCGTCGACCCGCGCGACGTTCAGCGCGACCTGACCAGCAACGTGATCTCCACCGGCGACCTCAGCAACCGCACCCAGATCGTCCTGCATCGCCACGACCTGAAAGCACTGTTCGCCAGTGACCCGGAGGCAGCGTTGGCCAGCCTGCACCGCACGGCCACGGCGGGGAACGCTGACGCGGATCTGCTGTTCGCGCTGGCCGAATTGTCGTTCCGCCACGCCGAGGATACCGGCAAACAGTCGTACTACCTGGCAGCTTCCGTCTATGCCTTCGCGTTCCTGTTCCCGGACGATCCCGCACAGCGTGCCAGTGCCTTCGATCCGGACATCCGCGTTGCGGCCAACATCTATAATCGCGGACTCACGTCGGCCTTCGCGTCAGCCGACCGATCCCGGGTCGATCTGCGTTCAGGCCGATTCGATCTGCCGTTCGGCAGCATCGACGTCACGTTCGATGCGGCGACCGCCCGCTGGGGCGATCTTCCTCTCGGAACGTTCACTGCGGCCGACGAACTGCGTATTAAGGGGCTGCAAAATCGCTACCGCCAGCGCGGGATCGGTGCGCCACTCGCGGCGGATGCCACCGCTGCGGTGATCGAGCGAGGCTTCCAGATCACACCGGACGTGAAGGTGCCGGTCACCGCGCTGCTTCGCGTCGACCTCACCCGGCGAGCCCTCGCCGAAGGACGCCTGAACGGTCATATCGACATCTATCCCGCATTCGAACCGAGCTCGGTCGAGATTCGCGGGCAGACGGTGCCGCTGGAGGTCGATACCAGCGCGGCATTCGCCTATGGCCTCAGCGACCCGAAGATCTGGGCGAGCGAGTTCGGCGGGTTCCTGAACGGTGCCTATTTCGACCAGAGCCGCTCGCCGATCGATGGTCTGGAGCCCTATCGTCCTGGCCAGATTCCCGTGGTGTTCATCCACGGGACGGCGTCCAGCTCCGGCCGCTGGGCCGATCTGGTCAATGACCTGCAAAGCGATCCCGTGATCCGCGACCATTTCCAGTTCTGGTGGTTCACCTACAACACCGGGAACCCCTCGCCGCTGTCCGCCCTGCAGTTGCGCACGGCACTGGAGAAGACCATCCATAACGTCGATCCGGAGGGCAAGGACCCGGCGCTGAAGCAGATCGTGTTGATCGGCCACAGTCAGGGCGGTCTGTTGGCCAAGATGCTCGTGATCGACAGCGGATCGCAGCTGTGGGACGCCATCAGCAGCAAGCCGCTGGAGGACCTGCAGGTATCGGAGCAGACCCGCGACCTGTTGCGCAGGGCAGTGTTCGTGAAGCCGGTGCCGCAGGTGCGGCGGGTCATCTTCATCGCGACGCCACAGCATGGCAGCTATGTCGCGGGGTCCACGATCGGACAGCTCCTGGGGCGCCTCGTTACCCTGCCGATCAGTCTCGTGACGTCGATGGGCGAACTCATAGGCAACCCGGACGCCCTGAAAGTTGCCCGGGTCGGATCCACTAGCGTGTGGTCGATGACACCCGACAATCCGGTGTTGCAGACGTTTGCGGCGATCCCGATCGCGCCGGACGTCGACGCCCATTCGATCATCCCGGTGCTAGGCGACGGTCCGGTCGAGAGCGGCGACGACGGGGTCGTGACCTACAAGAGCGCGCACATCGATGGGGTGGAATCCGAACTGGTGATACCAAACGCCGGCCATTCGGTACAGTCCGATCCACGCACCGTGGACGAAGTGCGCCGCATCCTGCTGCTGCATCTGGCGGAGGCGTGCCCGCAGGGCTGTGCACCCTCACAGGACAGTCCGCAGGTTGCCGTCACTCCGACCAAAGCCCGACGCACCGCGACGACCGCTGTGCGTCATCAGCAGACCGTGCAGTGACACGCGCACGGTACTGGGCGAACGCCGCATGATCGTCAGACGAGTGTTCCGCTGGTCCGGCTTCGCACTGCTGGCAGCTGTCATCGCGTTGACCGGCGGTTGGTGTGCGCTCGCGGTCGGGTTCCGGTTCAGCGCCGGCGAAACCGTACGCGACATATTGGCCGGGGCGATCGTAGCCCTGACGCTTGTGACCATGGCCTGTCTCGCGACGTCGAAGCGATGGCTTGCGCTGGCCGTCTATGCTGCTTTGTTCGTCGTCGTACTCGCGTGGTGGACGACGATCACGCCGTCGAACGATCGGGACTGGACGCCCGATGTCGCCCGCAGCGTTACGGCGACCATCGACGGTGACCGCCTCGTGGTCAGCAACGTGCGCAATTTCAACTGGCGCAGCGACACCGACTTCGATCAGCGATGGGAGCAGCGAAGCTACGACCTGTCACACGTGGCCAACGTGGATCTGATCCTGTCGTACTGGGCCGGCGAGGCCATCGCCCACCTGATCGTCAGCTTCGGGTTCGAAGACGGCGAACGGCTGGCGTTTTCAATCGAAACCCGCAAGCAGCGCGATGAGGCCTATTCCACGATTGCTGGCTTCTTCAGACAGTATGAACTGGCGATCGTCGCGGCCGACGAACGTGATGTCGTGCGGGTGCGCAGCAATGTCCGCGGCGAGGATGTGCGCATCTATCGCCTCCGAATGCCGCCAAAGTACGCACAGGCGCTGCTGCGCGAGTACTTGGCGGACGCCAATGACCTGGCACGCCATCCGCGGTGGTACAACACGCTGACCGGCAACTGCACCACGCTGGTGTTCGGCATGCTTCGTGTCATTCGTCCCGGTCTGATGCCGGACTACCGCGTCCTGCTGTCCGGCTACCTGCCCAACTACGCCTACGAGCTAGGTGCCACCGATACCAGTATGCCGTTCGAAAGGCTTCGCGAACTCTCCCGTATCCACGACAAGGCGGCGCGTGCCGATGCCGCGCCCGACTTCGCCGCCAGAATTCGTGAGGACATTCCAATACCGCATTGAGGCCGCCGTCGGCTGACCAGATCGCTCGAGGCACTGGGCCGAACTGTCAATCTATCACAGCCGTTCGTAGGTGATGATCGAGCCATCGTCGACGGCGAACTGCATGCCGGCCCAGGTATCCGATGGATCGTACCAAAGGTCCAGATCGAGATCGCCGCTCAATTTGTAGTGCTTGGCGTGAATGGCGTCTCCCGAGGCCAGATGTATCGGTCCGGTCGGCTCCGGTGCGACAACAGGTTTCACCAGGCCGCCGTCCTGGGTGCCGATCATCGGCCCGAGCAGCATGCGCGGGTTCCAGTAGGTCGTCGGCAACGCATTCTCCGGCGCGATGTACGGTCGAGTCCCGCTCCCCTCCACGGCAAGCCCGGCATCGGTCCACCGTGCCGACATGCGAAGCCTGGTGCCGTTGCGGTTGGTATCGGCCGCCAGCCCCACCAACCGGTCGCGACGCCAGGTTTCCTGATTACGGTGGGTATAGCGAACCAGGGGGATCGGGCCGAACTTCACCAGCACGTCAACTGCGATGTCGACAATAAGCGTGTCGCCATCCCGGCGGAACGTCACCGCGTGCGTGCCGATCGGCGATCCGTGGCGGATCAGTCGAAACGACAATTGATCGCCGCGTGGCACCGGCAGTCCCGCCAGCGCGCTACGCGCACCCAGCGTGATCAGACCCGCGACCAGTGCGCGACGAGGGATCATCCCATGCCTGATACCCCGTTTCATCCCGAGCCACCGTAGCGCGATTCGGACCCGATCTTCCCGCGGGCCACCGGCGCCCCCACTCACAGCACCTGTCAAGCATTATAGCGCCCAACCCAAGGTTGCACAACCGGCCTGCTGCGCGGGACCCTGCTCGTGGGCGAACCGCCTCGCCCGCGCGCAGGGTTTGCCCCCGTCAGTCGCCGGATCCCATCCTGAACCCGACGCCTCCCACTATTCAGGCCGAACCTTCAGCCGAACGCCGATCCGGCAGTGCCCTCAGGAGCCGCTGCCGGCAAGCGTCACCTCGACACGGCGGTTCTGCGACCGGCCCTGCGGAGTGCTGTTCGTGGCGATCGGATTCGCCTCGCCCCATCCCTTCGCAGTGATGAGATTCGAAGTCACGCCTTGCGAGATCATGAATTGCATGACGGCATCGGCACGCTTCTGCGACAGTATCTCGTTCGATGTGACGCCCTGCCGCTTCAGCCCCGGCCCGATGGGGGCGTTGTCGGTGTAGCCGTTGACCACGAGCTTGTCCTGCAGTCCAGGCGCCAGCGTCTTCGCCATCTTGGCAATGACGTCCTTGCCATCATTCGATATCTGCCAACTGCCGGATGGGAACAGCAGGTCGCTGTTCACGGTGTACTTGATCGCCCCTTGCAGCCGGCTGATGTGCGCCTGATCGGCGGCAACCTGCTGCTGAAGTTGCTGGTTCTGCGCCGCCAGATCGTCGTACTTGCTCTTGGAGACGCAGGCGCCCAGGAGGATCGGTGCCAGAAGCGGGAGGAGCACGGCACTGCGCTTTAGGCTGTATGACATTTTGGGGTTTCCTCGGTCTGGAGGGGATAACGGCATCACCCGGGGTTATTCCCGCGCCCCGAACGCGCGCATTGAGCCAGATCAGTAGCGCCCGAATACATAACGCATTCTTCCCACCAAGGCGATAGTACAGAAACAGAACGCACCGAGCACCTGACCATCGCATTTGTGCTTCGTCGTTGGCACCCGGTGCGAACCCGACCGATAGTCATGGCCGGGCGAACCCGGCCATGACCACGAACATGTTGTTGGCCCCGGCTACACCGGGACAAACATCGGCATCGGCGGTCCGCCTTCGCTCGGCACAAACTTCAGCTTCACGTCCTGGCCGATCTTCAGTGCGGCAAAATCGCAGTCGACGAAGTTGGTCATCATCGACGGCCCTTCCTCCAACGTGACATAGCCGATCGCATACGGCGTCTCCGCCCGCGTCATCACGCTGTAGGTGTAGATCTTGCCTTTGCCGGACGCTTCAAACCACTCGCAGTCGCCGAAGCAGAACGGGCACAGTCCGCGCGGGTACCAATGCACCTTCTTGCACGACTTGCAGCGCGGCAACAGGAACTTGCCCGCCGTGCAGCCGTCCCAGAACGGCTTGGTCTCCGGGTTGGTATCGGCCGTGCCGACAAACGGAACCTTGCGCTGAACATAGGCCATGTCGATCACTCCCGCTCCAGAATGACGGTGCTGCCGCAATGCCGCGTGCCGAGCGAACCGCCGGTGCCATGCGCGATCGCCAGGTCGCAGTTCTTCACCTGCACCGCCGAATGCGCCTCGCCGCGCAACTGACGCACCGCCTCGATGATCTTGGTGATGCCGCCCCGGTTGGCCGGATGATTGCTGCACAGGCCGCCGCCATCGGTGTTGAACGGCAGCTTGCCCACGCCGGCGATCAGATTGCCATCGGAAACGAATTTTCCTCCTTGCCCCTTCTCGCAGAAGCCGAGGTCCTCCAATTGCATCAGCACGGTGATGGTGAAGCTGTCGTAGATCGAGGCGTATTTGATGTCGGACGGCTTGATGCCCGCCATCTCCCATGCCGGCGGTCCAGACCAGCGCGCACCGGAATAGGTCAGGTCGATGTCGCCGCCCGCCTGGTGCTTCGGCGATTCACCGACTCCGATCACCTTCACCAGCGGCCGCTTCAGGCCCTTGGCGATCTCCGGTTTGGTCACGATCAGCGCGCCGCCGCCGTCGCTGATCACGCAGCAATCGAGCCGGTGCAGCGGCGAGGCCACCATCGGCGACTTCACAACGTCCTCCACCGTCACCACGTCGCGCAGCATGGCGTGCGGATTGTGCTGCGCATGATGCGAGGCGGCCACCTTGATCCAGGCGAGCTGCTCGCTGGTGGTGCCGTACTGGTACATGTGCCGCGTCGCACACATCGCGTACATGTTCGCGGTCGCGGGACCGTATGGGAACTCGAACTGCACCTCGGGCTGTGCGGGGCTGCCGGCGCGCGGCGCGGTGCCGGTGGCCTGGCCCTCGCTGCGCGGCCGGCCGGCGAGCGTGATCAACGCGATGCTGCAACGCCCGGCGGCGATCGATTCCAGCGCGTGACCGACCGCGACCTGATACGATGAACCACCGACATCGGTGGAATCGACGTGCCGGCACTTCAGGTTCATGTAATCGACCATCGACAGCGGGCCGAGACCCGGCGCGTCGCCGGCGCAGAAATAGCCGTCCACGTCGTCCTTGGTCAGGCCGGCATCCTCCAGCGCGCCCTTGGCGCACTCGGCATGCAGCAGGGACACCGACTTGTCGCTGGCCTTGCGCGTCGGGTGCTCGTATGCCCCGACAATGTAGCCCACACCCTTCAAACTCATGTTTCGCTCCCTTCGGGACCACGATCGGTCCGGTTCGGACGGAGCGATTATACTGATCAGTAGCGGGGCCGCCAGACGGGGCGGGTTCCAGCGTCAGGGGAAGCCGACATGGCAGCAGCGCACACCAACCGCATTCCCATTTATGGCTGGCTCCTGCCGCTTGCCGCCCTGATTGGCGGACTGCTGCTCGGCAAGAGCGGCGATTGGATCACCGGCGTGGGGCTTGCGGTGCTGCTGATCGGCTCGGTGATGGTCGCGGTTCACCACGCCGAGGTGGTCGCGCTCTGGCTGGGCGAACCGTACGGTACCCTGGTCCTCACCCTCGCGGTGACCATCATCGAGCTGGCACTGATCATCTCGCTGATGCTGACGGGCAAACCGAACCCCAACCTGGCCCGCGACACTATTCATGCGGTGGTCATGCTGGTGCTCAACGGCCTTGCCGGGATCTGTATCGTCGCGGGCACGCTGCGGCACCGCGAGCAGGAGTTCCGGACACTCGGGGCGAACGCCTTTCTCGCAGTGCTGACGCCGATGTCGATATTCGTCCTGGTGCTGCCCAATTATACGCTGGCAACGCCGGGTCCCTATTACTCGAAACTTCAATTGCTATTCGTCGGAGGCACCTGCTTCGCGCTGTATCTGGTGTTCCTGTTCGTGCAGACCGTGCGTCATCAGGACTATTTCGTACCCTCGAACACCACCGAGGTCGAGCATATCACCACCCCACCGGCGCGGATCGGCGCAATCAGCGGCGGATTGCTGGTACTTACTCTGGCCGCGGTGGTCCTGCTCGCCAAACTGCTCGCGCCGTTCATCGAGAGTGGGATCGCCGCAGCCGGAGCACCGTTCAAGCTCGCGGGCGTAATCGTCGCGGCGATCGTGCTGTTGCCGGAGTTCTTCGCTGCCCTGCGTGCGGCGCGGCGCAATCAACTGCAGACCAGTATCAATCTCGCCCTCGGCAGTGCGGTGGCCTGCATCGGCCTCACCGTCCCCGCGGTAACGGTGATCGCCACAAAGCTGGACCAGCCCCTCGCCCTCGGCATCGATAGCGAAAACACCGTGCTGCTGGTGCTGTCGTTCATGGTCGCCATGCTCACCTATGGGCAAGGCCGCACCAACCTGCTGTCGGGGTTCGTCCACCTGGTCCTGCTGGCGAGTTACGTGTTCCTGATCTTCGCCCCGTGACACTTTCATAGTCGTATAGGCAACACCAAGTTCCCCGCCATGGACGCTCTGCACGCCGACGTTTTCATCCCGCCACGCCCGCCGATCCCAGCGCAGGAACTGCCGTTCCTCGAGTTCCTGCGCGCGATCCGCACCAATGCGCTCACGATGTGGACCGAGAAGGCATACCAGGAGGACGTGCTGGAGCGCCGTTTCCTCGGCCGCAGCCACCTGCTGATCAACGCGTCGGACGCGATCCACCACGTGCTGGTCGAGAACCCCACGAACTACCGTCGCTCGCCGGCGTCGATCCGTATTCTGCGTCCGATCACCGGCAATGGCCTGCTGCTCAGCGACGGCGAGGACTGGCGGCTGCAACGCCGCACCATCGCCCCGTCGCTTGCCCCGCGCACGCTGCCGGTGCTGGCGCGCCACATCGTCACCAGCGCACACGAGGCAGTCGCCGTGCTTGGCGCGCAGACCAACCAGCCAATCGATCTGCTGGCCGCCATGCAGAACCTGGCGCTGGACATAGCCGGCCGCTCGATGTTCTCGCTGGAGACACGGCAGTACGGATCGGCGATGCGCCGGATGCTCACCGAGTACGGCCTGCGATACGCCAAGCCGCATCTGTTCGACATGGTGCTGCCGCCGTCGATCCCGACGCTGCGCGATCTTCGCCGCCGGCGGTTCCAGCGCCGCTGGATGGCGCTGATGGCCGAAATCATGCAGGCGCGCATCGCCGAGCCCGCCGCCGATACGCCGCGCGATCTGTTCGATCTGCTGCTCGCCGCGCGCGACCCGGAGACTGGCCATGGATTTTCCCCAGACCAGCTCCGCGACCAGATCGCCACGATGATCCTGGCAGGACACGAGACCACGGCTGTCACGCTGTTCTGGTCGCTGGTCCTGTTGGCAGGCGCTCCGGACGAGCAGCAGCGCGTTGCCGAGGAGGCGCGGGATATCGAGATCACGCCGGACAACGCCATGGCCGCAATGCCGCGCCTCGTCCGCACACGCGCGGTGATCAGCGAAGCGCTGCGGCTGTATCCCCCTGCCTTCGCCCTCGCACGCGAAGCGATCGGTCCGGATCGTGTCGGGAGCATCGAGATTCCACGCGGCACAGTGCTGCTGATCGCCCCCTGGGTGCTGCACCGCCACCGGAAGCTCTGGCGCGACCCTGACGCGTTCGATCCGTCGCGCTTCCTGCCGGACGCACCGCCGATCCCTCGCTTCGCTTATCTGCCGTTCGGCGCCGGCCCGCGGGTCTGTGTCGGCGCGCAGTTCGCGCTGACCGAGGCAACGCTGGTCCTGGCCACGCTGATCCGCGAGTTCCAGATTACGCTGGATGATCCGGTGCCCCTGCTGCCGGTGGCGATCGTGACCACGCAGCCGAACCACCCACCGACGTTCAGGCTGCGGTCACGATAAATCTGCGACGAAGCGATCGCGCCAGGCGTCCAGGCTGTTCCGCCGCATCACCTGCAGCATCGCGACGTGGCGCTCGCGTCGTTCATCGCGCTGCATCGCCATGCCACGATCCAGCGCGGCGGCAACTCCGGCCTGATCGTACGGATTGACGATCAGTGCCGCATCGAGTTCGCGTGCCGCGCCGGCAAATTGCGACAGCACCAGCACGCCCGGATTCTCCGGATCCTGTGCCGCCACATATTCCTTCGCCACCAGGTTCATCCCGTCGCGCAACGGCGTCACCAGCCCCACCTGCGCCTCGGCATAGAGCGGCATCAGTGCGCTGCGCGCAAAGCCGCGGTTCAGGTAGCGCAGCGGCATCCAGTCCACCTCGGCAAAGCGTCCGTTGATGCGGCCGGCCTCGGCCTCCAGTTCGCGGCGGATCTCGCGATAGGTCTCGATGTCACCGCGCGACGGCGGTGCGATCTGCATGAACACGACGTTGCCGTGGTGCTGCGGATACTGTTCCAGGAACCGCTCGAACGCGATGAAGCGGAAGCGCAGCCCCTTGGAGTAGTCCAGCCGATCGACGCTGAGGATAAGCGGCCGCCCCGACAGGCTGTCGTGCAGCCGGGACGCATAGCGCTGGTGGGCTGGTGCCTCCGCCTCGCGCCGGATCTCATCGACATGCACGCCGATCGGATACACCCCGGTCTTTACTGTGCGGCCGAACGCGGCAAGCACCCCGCCGTCCAGCGAGTTGCCGCCTGCCTGCCGGAGCACGTAGTCGGCGAAGGCGGTGCGATCGTCCTCGGTCTGGAACCCAAGCAGGTCGAACTGGCACATCGCGCGGACCAGCGTTTCATGCGCCGGATTGGTCATGAACACCGCGGGCGCCGGAAACGGCGTGTGCAGGAACAAGCCCATGCGGTTGCGCAGTCCGGCCTCGCGCAACGCCTCGGCGAGGCAGAGCAGGTGGTAGTCGTGCACCCAGATCAGATCGTCCGGCTGCACCAGCCGCGCCAGCGCCTGCGCGAACAGGGAATTGACCCGGCGATATCCGGTGAACTCTGCCCAGTCGAAATGCGCGTGGCCGACCTGGTAATGCAGCGTCGGCCACAGCGTGCCATTGGCAAAGCCACGATAGAACTCGTCGTAGTCGCGGCGGGTCAGATCGACCGTGTAGAGCGTGATGGAGCCGACGGTCCGCTCGACATGCGCCGCCGCGACGGCATCGCTGGTGATCTCGCCGCTCCAGCCCAACCAGATTCCGCCCTTCTGCTTCAGCGCATCCAGCACACCCGCCGCCAGGCCGCCGGCTGTCGGCTCGCCTTCAGTGATCGGCGCCACCCGGTTGGAGACGACGACAAGGCGGGACATTTCCTCTGGCCTCGTTGGGGTGGGGGCCGGCTCCGATGGGTTTCGCTGCGCTCAACCCATCCTACGGCAAACAGCCGGGGACACGTAGGATGGGTAGAGCGCAGCGAAAGCCATCGATGTCTCGCTACGCGGCTTCCGGCAGCGGTTCCACGAGCTGCTGCTTGCGCAGTAGGTCGCGATACGGACCCGGCCGCGCCGCCAGCACTCCTGGCGGCCCATCATCGACGATATGGCCGCGATCCATCACGATGATGCGGTCGAAGCTCTTCAGCGTGGCCAACCGGTGCGCGATGGCGATCACCGTCCGCCCCTGCATCAGCCGGTCGAGCGCATCCTGGATCGCCCGCTCGCTTTCGCTGTCGAGCGCGCTGGTGGCCTCGTCCAGCAGCAGGATCGGCGCGTCCTTCAGCAAGGCCCGCGCGATCGCCAGCCGCTGACGCTGCCCGCCCGACAGCTTCACGCCGCGGTCCCCAACCATGGTGGCGAAACCATCGGGCAACGCCTCGATGAACTCGCGGCAGTTCGCCATCTCGGCGGCAGCAAGCACTGCGTCCTCCGGCGCGTCCGGACGCGCGTAGCGGATGTTCTCCTGCACGGTGCGGTGGAACAGGCTGATGTCCTGCGGCACGATCGCCATGGTCGAGCGCAGGCTCTCCTGTGTCACGTCGCGCACGTCCTGGCCGTCGATCAGGATGCGTCCGCCCCCTACATCGTAAAACCGCTGCAACAGCGCCAGCACGGTCGATTTGCCGGCGCCGGAATACCCTACCAGGCCGACGCGCTGGCCCGGCTCGATCGTCAGGTCGAAATCGCGCAGCACCGGCGCGCGTCCCGGATAGGCGAAGCGCACCTGGTCGAACGTCACGCTGCCGGCGCCGGGCCGCAGCGGCCGTGCGTCCGGCCGGTCCGGCAGTTCATGTTCGGTCAGCAGCGAGCCGATTGCCTCCTCCAGCCGCGCGACATGCTGGGTCAGATCGACCAGCGCCACCGCCAGGTCGCGCGTGCTGTGCAGGATGCCGAACGACAGCGCGGTGATCAGCACGAGGTCGCCGACAGTGGCCTGACCCTGCTGCCACAGCAGAATGCCCCAGGCGACCACCCCAGCGATCAACGTCGCGGTGATCACGGCATGGATCAGCCGCAGCCGCTCGAGATACAGCAGGCTGGCGCGGCGCGCGCCCATCTCGACACCGACCGTGGCACCGATGCGCCGCTGCTCGCGGAATGTGGCGCCGAACGCCCGCACCACGCCCATGTTGCTGATCACGTCGACCAGTTCGCCGTCCACCGCCGCCGCCTTGGACGCGAAGCTGCGATGCAGCGGCGTGCCCCGGCGCGCCAAATGGAACACCAGGGCGCCGAGCCCCGCCGCCACGCCCACCAGAGCGCCCGCCATGGTCGGGTTGACGAAGCCGATGAACACGATGGCGCAGACCACACCCACGCAAGGCGGCAGGACGTTCCACGAGCCGGTGTTCTCGGTGGTAAACGCGGCATTGGCGGTGGCGGTGATACGGCTGGCCAGCGAACCCGGCAGACGCTCCGCGAAATAGCTCGGCGAATGGCCGGCGAGATAGCCGAACAGGTCGCGCCTGATGTCGCCGGTCACGGCTACGAATGTATAGGCGGCGGCCCAGCCGGCGACGCGCCATAACAGGTTGTCGGCCGCCACCAGCGAGCACAGCAAAGCGAAGGCCCACCAGATGCCGGTGCCCTTGGTCGGGCCGGCAGCAACGATGTCGATCAGGTGCTTCAGCCCGTACTGGGTGGAGACGGCGCAGATCACCGCCACCAGTACCGAGACGAAGACCGTGGCGTGGCCCCACGGATGGCAACGCACGTAGTGCCACAGGAACCCGATCGGCCGCGCCCGCAGGCGCCGCAGGGAGTCCTGCCTCATTTCTGCCTCAATCGTTACCATCTCACCCGGCCTGGTGGCCATTTCCGGCAGGAAATCTGCCGATTTTTCGCCACATTCGCATCCTATAACGAGATAGTGATTAAGCACGGCTCCTGAACAAGTCAAGTGTCAGTAAAGCCAAGCTGGTTACTGTTGAACATAAGTAAAACCCGGGGCCTGTATTCATGCGCATTGCTCAGATTTCTCCGCTTTTCGAAGCGGTGCCGCCAAAGCTGTACGGTGGCACTGAACGTGTCGTGTACTCCCTCACCGAGGAGCTGGTCGCCATGGGTCACGACGTGACCCTGTTCGCGAGCGGTGACTCAATTACCTCCGCCACGCTCGCGCCGATGCGTGCGCAGGCACTGCGGCTCGATCCCACCGTGATCGACTGGATCGCCATCTACATGCGGATGATGGAGCTGATCTATCGCCGTGCCGACGAGTTCGATGTGCTGCATTTCCATACCGACTACTTCCCGTTGTCGCTGTTCAGCCGTCAGCGCACGCCGTTCCTCACCACGCTGCACGGCCGGCTCGACATCCCCGAGTTCAAGGATGTCTACGAGCTGTTCGATGCACCGTTCGTGTCGATCTCGGACAGCCAGCGCCGGCCGATCCCTCGGCTGAACTGGATCCGCACGGTGCATCACGGCATGCCAGCCGACCTGCTCACGCCGCAGCCGGCGAAGCAGGACTACCTGGCGTTCCTTGGCCGTATCTCACCGGAAAAGGGCGTCGATAAGGCAATCCGCATCGCCGGGGCCGCCGGCATGAAGCTGATGATCGCCGCCAAGGTCGACAACGCCGACAAGAAGTACTACCAGAACGAGATCAAGCCGCTGATCGACGCCAGCCCCTGGGTTGAGTTCATCGGCGAGATCAACGACAGCCAGAAGCCGGCGTTCCTGTCGGGCGCGCACGCGCTGTTGTTCCCGATCGACTGGCCGGAGCCGTTCGGCCTGGTGATGATCGAGAGCATGGCCTGCGGCACGCCGGTGATTGCGTTCAACCGCGGCTCGGTGCCCGAAGTGATCGACGACGGCCTGACCGGTTTCATCGTGCACGACGAGGCGACAGCGATCGCGGCGGTCGACCGGCTCGGCGAGCTGGACCGCAGCCTGGTCCGCCGCCAGTTCGAGCGCCGCTTCACTGCCCGGCGAATGGCGGAAGACTACCTGGACCTCTATGCGGAGCTGTGTGAGCCGCAACGTCCGCTGCTGCGCGCCGTCGGGGACTGACAGCCAGTCCACTGGCGTCTACCATGCGGGCCGGGCAGAATTCTGCCCGGCCCGTTTCATTTTTGTACCCAGCGGGGTTACGGTCGCACCATGACATCGCTGCGCTGCATGGGCGGACTGGCCAGCCTCAATTTCTCTGTCGGCGCCATCCTGACGGCGTTCGGACCGTTCTTCACCGTTTACCTCACGCAGCAGGGCTGGAGCCAGACCGACATCGGCTTCGCACTCAGCGTTGGCACCGCATCGGCGCTGATTTTGCAGGTGCCGGCGGGTGCGTTGATCGACGCCATGCACTTCAAGCGTATCGCCATCGCCCTCGCCCTGCTGTTGATCGGCATCAGCGCCATGATGGTGGTGGCCGCGCCCACCCAGGGATCGGTCCTGACGTCACGGCTGTTGCAGTCCTTCGCCGGTTGCCTCCTCACGCCGGCGATCGCCGCGCTCACGTTGAAATTGTCCGGCCACGACGGCTTCAGCGAGGGTCTCGGCAGCAACGGCCGCTACGCTTCGCTCGGCAGTGCATTTGCCGCCGTTGCGTTGGGCGGCGTGTCGTACTACCGGTCGGCGGGAACGGTATTCACTTTTACCGCCCTGTTGATCATCCCGGCGCTGGCCACGCTGCTGATGTTCCGCGACACCGACGTCGTCGCGGACGACCATCCCGCCACGCATCATCCCCGCGTACGCAGGAAAAGCAGACACCGGCCGTGGCACATTTTCCACGATCACACCTTGCATATCTTCGCGGCCTGCGTGGTGCTGTTCCATTTGTCCAACGCCGCGATGCTGCCGCTGGCATTGAATGAGCTGTCCCGGCGCGTCGGCCAGTCCGGGTTCGTGGTGTCGGCGGCGATCATCGTTCCGCAGATCGTGGTAGTGGCATGCTCGCCGTGGGCCGGCCGGCTGGCTCAGGGCATCGGTCGCAAGCCGATCCTGCTGGCCGGCTTCGCCGCGGTGCCGCTGCGCGCGCTGCTGTTCATCGCATCGCCGGACGCGGTTCCGCTGGTGATGATCGAGGTGCTCGACGGCATCAGCGCGACCGTGTTCGGCCTGACCATGCCGCTGATCGCGGCCGACCTGACGACACGGACCGGTTATCTCAATTTGGCGATCGGCTCGCTGGGTTTGGCCGCCGGCCTGGGCGCCACCGCCAGCACCACTGTTGCCGGCTGGCTGGCCGACAATTTCGGTCCTCCGGTCGCATTCTTTGGGCTCGCTATGGCCGGGCTTGCCGCACTGGCGATGGTGTGGCGCATGATGCCCGAGACACGGCCCGGCAAACCGCTGACCGGTCGGCCCGCCGTTGTTCCCGCCTGACACAACCACTATCGGGGAGAGACCGATGCCGGAAGCGCCGCACTTGACCGAACTCACGGGCGACTACCAGTGCCTGCACGAATTCATCCCGGCGGCGCGGGCGAAGCTCGACAGCAACATCTGGGGCTACCTGATCGGCGCCGCCGAAAGCGAAACCACGCTGCGCCGCAACCGGGCCGCGCTGGATGCGATTGCACTGCGTCCACGGGTGTTGCGGAACGTCTCCAAGGTGGATGCGACCACGAACTTTCTCGGCATGAAGCTTCGCTTGCCGGTGATGCTGGCGCCGGTTGGTTCGCTCGAATCCTTCGATCCCGGTGGCGCCGCGACCGCCGGCCGTGGCGCCACCGAGTTCGGCGTGCCGATCATCGTCAGCTCGGTGACCAGGCCGGGCCTCGAGGAGACGGCGAAGGCCGTAACCGGGCCCAAGATCTTCCAGCTCTATGTGCGCGGCGACGATGCCTGGGTGGACGATGTGGTACGGCGGGCGGTCGATGCCGGCTACAACGCGTTCTGCATCACCGTGGACACCGCATCCTACAGCCGGCGCGAGCGTGACATCGCGGCGCGCTTCGTTAAGCCGTGGCGCACGGCGGCGACCGGGCACAATCACCAGGCAGGCTTCTCATGGGACAACGTCAAGCGCTTTAAGGACCGGCACCGCATTCCGCTGATGCTGAAGGGCATTGCCACGGCCGAGGACGCGGCGATCGCCTGCGAGCATGGCGTCGAGGTCGTTTACGTGTCCAACCACGGCGGGCGGCAGCTCGATTATGGCCGTGGCTCGATGGACGTACTGCCCGAGGTGATGGATGCGGTGCGCGGCCGTGCGCGAGTGATGATCGACGGCAGCTTCGCGCGGGGCACCGACGTGGTGAAGGCGATCGCGCTAGGTGCCGATGCCATCGCGATGGGGCGGCTGTACTGCTATGCACTGGCAGCGGAAGGCGCCGTCGGGGTGCACCGGCTACTGGAGATCCTCGAGCAGGAGGTGATGGTGGCGATGGCGCTTTCAGGTGCACGCAGCCTGGCGGAACTGAACCGGTCGTTCCTGCATTTCGGCGTGCCGCCAGTGACCGCGCCGCACGTGCATAGTGCGTTCCCGCTGCTGTTCCGCACGCCGGAGTCGCAAACATGAAACCACGGATGCACACGGATGAACACGGATATCCGTGTTCATCCGTGGTTTCAATTCCTGAGGCCAGCGCCATGTTCGAGACCACCATCGCCGGCAGCCTGCCCAAGCCGCTTTGGCTTGCCGAGCCGAACATGCTCTGGCCGCCGTGGAAGCTCACCGGCGACGATCTTGCCGCGGCGAAGCGCGACGCCACGCTGCTGGCGATCAAGCAGCAGGAGGACGCCGGCATCGACATTGTCTGCGATGGCGAGCAGTCACGGCAGCACTTCGTGCACGGGTTCCTGGCGAACGTCGAAGGCATCGACTTCGAACGGCGCGTCGAGATCGGCATTCGCAACGACCGCTACAAGGCGATGGTGCCGACAGTCACCGGCCCGTTGCGTCTGCGCGGCCGCGTGCATGCGATCGAGGCGCGCCTGGCGCGGGCGCACACCACCCGCAAACTGAAGTTCACCCTGCCCGGTCCGATGACGATGGTCGATACGATCGCCGATACGCACTACGGCGACCGCGTGGCGCTGGCGATGGCATTCGCCGCGCTGCTGAATCAGGAGGCGCGCGCGCTGGAAGCAGACGGCGTCGATGTGATCCAGTTCGATGAGCCCGCGTTCAACGTCTACATGAACGCGGTGACGGAATGGGGCGTGGCGGCGCTGGAACGCGCGGCCGAGGGGCTCGCGTGCAAGACCGCTGTGCACATCTGCTACGGCTACGGCATCCAGGCGAACATCGACTGGAAGGGCACGTTAGGATCCGAGTGGCGCCAGTACGAGAGGACATTTCCCGTGCTGGCGCGAAGCCGCATCGACCAGGTATCGCTCGAGTGCCGCAACTCGCATGTGCCGATGGCGCTGATGCGGCTGCTCGCCGGCAAGGACGTGTTGGTCGGTGTGATCGACGTCGCGACCGATCGCGTGGAAACGCCTGAGGAGGTCGCCGACACCATCGCCGCGGCGTTATCGTTCGTGCCGCCGGAGCGGCTGTTCCCGTGCACCAACTGCGGCATGGCGCCGATGCGGCGCGAGATTGCCGAGGCGAAGCTGACGGCGCTCGGCGCCGGCGCCGCCTTGGCGCGGCGGCGGTTCGCGGCGTAGGCTGGATTGAACAGCAGACGAGGCGGGACGATGATCTTGACAGCGAACAGCGAGCTCGCGCGGCAGACGCGGCGCAAGACCGGCAACGGCTGGCACACCACCTTCATCGGCGAAAATCGTAACACGCTGAAGCAGGACCAGACGCCGCCCGCAGCCGGCGTGCTGTATCCGATGGCATTTCTGGTCGAGAAGGAACCCCATGCGGTAACGAAGCCGCACTTCCACCAGGCCGATCAGTACCAGGTGATCGTGCAGGGCGGTGGCCGGCTTGGCACGCACGACGTCGGCACCGTGGCGGTGCATTATACCGACGCGTGGTCGGCGTACGGACCGATCGTCGCTGACGACGAAGGTATTTCCTGGTTCACCTTGCGCAATGCGTGGGATTCAGGGGCGCGCTATATGCCGGCCGCACGCGAGCAGTTACGCGCGGCGCGAGAGCGGAACTTCCAGCACCGCGAGGCGACCGCGCCACCGATGCCGGTTGCCACGGCGGAGCAACTGGCACTTATCGACCACGTGTCGTGCGTCACGGTGATCGAGCAATCGGCTGACGGACTGGCGACTTGGCGCTACAGCCTGCCACCGGGCGGACACGTCAGCGGCCCCGATCCGCGAGACGGCGGTGGACAGTTCTGGATCGTGCTGTCGGGCTCCGCTGCGGCGGGCGGAACGGCGGTGTTGCCGCCGAATTCCTGTGCCTTCGTCGCGCCGGATGATGGGGCGCTGACAATGATGGCGGGTGATGCCGGCGCCGAGACGTTGTGTCTGCAATTCCCGGTGCTCGCGCGGCACTGACCGGCGTTCAGCCAGACGCGCCAGGAGCGAGCCACAGCACCTGATCGATGCTGCTGGCATCGGAGGCGATCATCGCCAGCCGATCGAAGCCGAGCGCGATACCGGCGGATGGCGGCATGCCGAAGGCAAGCGCGGCGAGGAAATCCTCGTCCAGCGGCCAGTCCGGACCGGACAGCGCGTGGCGTCTCGCTCGATCTGCCGCGAAGCGCTTCCGCTGTTCCTCGGCATCGGTCAGCTCGACGAAGGCATTGGCCAATTCGATGCCGCACACGAACAGCTCGAAGCGCTCGGCAACGCGCGGATCGGCCGGGTCGCGGCGCGCCAACGCGGCCTGCGCGGCGGGCCAGTGGGTTAGGAAAGTGGGATGGGAGCGGCCGAGCCGCGGCTCGATGCGCTCGAGCAGAAGGCGAAAGAACAGGTCCTCCCAGGTTTCGTTCTCCCGCAGGCGGGTCCGCACCGCGTTTGCCAGCGCCGGCGCGTCCTCGGCGGTGGCCAGCACGTCGGCGCCCACGTAGCGCGCGAACGCGTCAGCGACACTAAGGCGTTCGATCCGCGATAGATCCGTGGTGACGCCGCGGCAGGAGACGGCAGGCGGCAGGACCGAGCGCAGATACGCCGTGGTCTCGTCGATCAGCGAGGCCATGTCGGCGCCTGGGCGGTACCATTCCAGCATGGTGAACTCGGGCGCATGGAGATCGCTGCCTTCGCCGTTGCGCCACACGCGTGCGAGCTGGAAGATCGGCCCGGTGCCGGCGACCAGCAGCTTCTTCATGGCGAACTCCGGGCTGGTGTGCAGCCAGAGCGGTTCACGCCTGCCATCGGTGTGTTCGCGTTCGGTTCGGAAGGCCCGCAGGTGGACCTCCTCGCCAGGGGTCGAAACGCTGTACGGCGTCTCGATTTCGGTGTAGCCGCGCCCCGCGAAGAACGCGCGCGTTCCTTGTGTCAGCAGGGCGCGGCGGCGCAGGAACGGCAGGCGTGCGGCAAGCCGCTCCGGATGCCAGGCTGGTTGCAACATGGCGGTAATGTTACTCCGTCACCGCGTCGCCGCCACAATCGGGCCATGTCGTGACCTTGCTTGCTGCCAATCTGGCGCCGGTCACAAGCGAAAGGCACGCACATGGGCCTCCTTCTGCTGATTCTCATCATCGTCGTCTTGTTCGGCGGTGGCGGCTACTACGGCTACCGGTCCGGTTACTACGGTGGCTATCACTATGGCGGCGGCCTCGGACTGGTCCTATTGATCGTCGTCCTGCTGCTGCTGTTCGGCGGGTTTCCTCACGCCTACTACTAGCTGACGATGGCGGCAGGGGTCATCCTCTGCCGCCATGGCCGGCTAACTTCCACCCCAACAACGAACCCGGTCTGACGCAGACTCGCTGCTGTGGGCTAGGGGGGTTGAGCGACGCTACGCCGTTGCGATCAGCCGACGATGCAGGCGCCGATCGAACCACCGGATGAATCGATCGGACCGCAGTTCATCCCCGATCCCGCAGAATTGACCATCCCCCGCACCAGCATGCAATGGGGCGATTCCGGCAATCGGGCTTATTGAGCCCGCCCTTGACAAGCAACCCGTACTTAGCGTTCGCCGACATCGCGGACCAGCCGCTCCAGTTCGGTGAGATTGGTGATCATCAGGCCATTGCCACGTCGTTCGAGCAATCCAAGGCGGGCCAGGTCGCCGAGTTCGCGCGTGACTGCCTCGCGATGCGTGCTGACCCGGCTGGCAAGTTCCGCATGGGTGGGTGGCGAGTTTATCGTCACGACCGGCCCTGGCTCGCCGCCATCTCGCGCGAGCCGAAGCAGCTCCGCATGGATGCGGTTGCGGACGCCCAGCGTACTGAACTCCAGCACGCGTTCGTTCAGGGTTCGCACAAAACCGGCGAGGCGTTTCAACACCCCGTCCGCAATTGACCTGTGTTCGTGCAGCGCTTCCCAGAACACCGCCGCCGGCATCGCTGCCAGCACTGATTCCACCAAAGCGACAACCGCCGCAGTGCGGCTCAGGCCGTCGATTGCCGCCAATTCGCCGAAATAATCGCCGGTCCCGAAGTCTCGAAGAATTACCTCGCGCCCGGCCCGTGAATACATGGTGACGCGAACGCGACCATGCAGCACGAAGTATACATCTGTGGTTGGGTCGGTATGATTGACGATCAGGCCATCGCGTGGCGCGCGTTGGAACCGGCATTGACGCTCCAGGGCCCCAAGCCGGTCGCGCGCGATTCCGGCGAACAGCTTGCAGCCGATCAACGAATCGGAACGGCGTGCATCCATCCTCGTTTGCTCGTGCCTGAGTGATCGGTCACCCGCTACGCCCGGCTGACGTCACCGTCAACGGCCGCGCTCGCATTGACATGCGGTTCGCCGCCGGTAGGGTCGTATGCACCAGATTAAAACAGGGCCATCCGGTGGTTCGCGTCATTCGTCGCAGAGCCGTTCACGTCTTGCACGCCATCGGCCTGAACCGGATCAGACTGGTGAGCGGACTGACCCTGTTCACCTATGTCGGGACGCATCTCACCAATCATGCACTCGGCAATATTTCGGTCAGCGCGATGGAGGCTGGCCTTGTTGTCCAGAAGTTCATCTGGCAGGGTTTGCTTGGCACGTGCGCTCTCTATCTGGCACTCGCGGTGCATTTCCTGTTGGGTCTTTGGGCGCTCTACCAGCGCCGTCATTACGGCTGGGCCAGAGGCGAAGTTCTGCAACTGATTCTAGGTCTTTCGATACCGCCATTGTTGGCGCACCACCTCATCGTCACCCGGGTCGACTACGCACTGTTCGGCACCGAAAAGGGCTACGCTCAGGAACTCTACGCATTTTGGGTGGCCACGCCGCGATGGGGCGCGGTGCAGGTCGCGCTGCTGACGGTGGTCTGGATCCATGGCTGCATCGGCATCCATTACTGGCTGCGCCTGAAACGGATCTTCCCGCGGATCGCGCCGCCACTGCTTGGTTTCGCGGTTCTGTTGCCGGTGCTGGCGCTACTGGGCTTCGTCCAGGGCGGCAAGGCAATCGGCGAAGCCGCGCCGACGCCCGCATGGCGTGCTATCAATCTCACCCCAGGGCAGGTCGGAACCTCCGTCGAGAACGCCTGGCTCGCTCTGTTGCACCAGCAGGTACTGCTTGCACTGGCGATCCTGCTGGCTTTCGTTCTCGCCGCGCGCGGCGCGCGGAAATTGCTGGAACGCCTGCACGGCTCGATCCAGTTGTTCTATCCGCACGGCAAGACCGTCCGGGTGCCGCGTGGCTTCAGCGTGCTGGAAGCGAGCCTGATGGCGCGCGTGCCACATGCCTGCATCTGTGGTGGACGCGCCCGCTGCTCGACGTGCCGGGTTCGTGTGCTCGGCGACAAGAGCGCGTTGCCGACGCCGAGCGAACTCGAACAATCCGTGCTCCGCCGGGTCAATGCCGGCCCATTCGTTCGTCTCGCGTGCCAGCTCCGGCCGATGACCGATACCGCGATCGTACCGTTGTTGCCCGCCAACATGTCGACAACCGAGCTGCGCGATCAGGCTACGGTGCTCGGCAGCGAGGAACGGTTTGTCGCCGTCCTGATGATCGATATGCGTGACTTTACACAACTCGCATTGCGTCGGCTGCCGTTCGACGCGGTGTTCGCCATCGGCAATTTTGTTGACGAGATCAGTCGGGCTGTCGTTGCGGCCGGAGGACAACCCAACCAGTTCCTCGGCGACGGTCTGCTCGCCATCTTTGGTCTGGATTGCGGAGCGTCAGAGGCGTGTCGTCGCGCGCTCGACGCGGTGACAGGGATCGCCACGAATATAGCCGGCCTCAATGAGATCTTCGGCAGGGAATGGATCGAGCCGATCCGGTTCGGCATCGGCTTGCATGGCGGCGAAGCCATCGTGGGAGGGATCAGCTACGGCGGCATGACCGTGTTCACCGCACTCGGTGACCCGGTCAACGTCGCCGCACGACTGCAAGAGCATTGCAAGACACTCGAGTGCGAAGCGGTGATTTCCGATGACGTCTGCCGCCGCGCCGGGATAGTCGCGGACGACCTGCCGCGGCAGATCATCGAACTGCGCGGCCGCGAGCAGCCGATCGCGGTGCGGACTGTCGCGCGGGCGGTAGAACTTGCGCACTGGGTTGACCGTCCGCACGGATGAACGGCGGTCGCGACGGAAAGTGCTCCGCGTGGTGAGAATTCGCACATCAGGCGCGGATTAGGCCCCGCTATTTGAGGGCAAGCAGCGCGGCCGGGCCTCGCACGAGAAATCCCTCTCGATGCCAGCGCGGTGAGCCGCTGCCGTCCATCGGCCCTTTCCAGGAGCACTTATCATGAGCGGCACAACCCTGAACGCAGGCGACGGCGTCGCGTCGACTTCCGCACCGGCACCGACCGCAGACCCCACATTGGCAACGGGTGCCTCGACGACGGCGGATCCCGGGGCGACGTCAGTGACCGCGACACCGGCCGATCCGGCAGCGACACCCGTGACCTCGACGCCCACGGACCCCGCGGGCGCACCCGTGACCGCGACACCGGCCGACCCCGGAGCGACACCCGTGCCCGCGACGCCGGCCGATCCCACGGGAGTACCCGCTCCCGCGATCCCGACCGACCCCGCAACGACACCCGTGCCTGCGACCCCCACGGAACCCGCGGGCGCACCCGTGACCGCGACGCCGGCCGATCCCGGAGCGACACCCGTGCCTGCAGCGCCGGCGGACCCCAGCGGGGTGCCCGTTCCTGTAACACCGGTCGAACCTGCACCGGCACCTGTGCCCGTCTCACCCGGGGACCCGGTTCCGGCACCGGCACCAGCGCCCGCCTCACCCGCAGACCCAGTTCCGGCACCGGCACCAGCGCCCGTCTCACCCGGGGACCCGGTTCCGGCACCGGCACCAGCGCCCGCCTCACCCGACGACCCAGTTCCGGCACCGGCACCAGCGCCCGTCTCACCCGGGGACCCAGTTCCGGCACCGGCACCGGCACCCGCCTCACCCGCGGACCCGGTTCCGGCACCCGCACCCGTCTCACCCGGGGACCCCGCGCCGGCGCCCAACCCGATAACGATTATCAACGGTGGCCCGTACGGCGGATCGACGATCGTGGGCGTGAGTGGCACGGAACAGATCAACGCCTTCGGCTACACCAATACGATCAATGCCAACGGTGGCAGTGGCACGGTGAACGCCGGTCAAGGTCAGGCCACGGTCAACGCCGGCAGTGGCAACCTGACGATCAATCTAGGCGGTTACGGCAATGTGGTCTCCGGCGGCAACGGCGCCGACACGGTGATCGGCAGCCGGGGAAACACCGCGGTGACACTCGGCGATGGAACCGACGTGGTACAACTTGCCGGCTACAACAACACGATCACACTCGGCAACGGCAACAACTCGATCAACGCAGGCGCCGGCAATGCGATCTTGAGCGTCGGCAACGGCAACGACACCATCACCGCCGCCGGCTACGGCAACCAGATCACCGTCGGCAATGGCAACGACACCATCACGGCGGGGGACGGAAGTGCCAGGATCGTTGGTGGCAGCGGCACCGACACCGTGCAACTCCAGGGCTACAGCAACACCGTCAGCTTCTCCGGCGGCAACGATACGATCACCGGTGGACAGGGATCCGACGTGTTCGATCTGACCGGCGGCAGTGCCAGTCTCGCCTTGCATGGCAGCAACGAGATGGTGTTCCTGAACGGTACCAACACCACGATCAATGACCAGGGCAGCGGGCTGGCAATCAAGATCGCCAGTGGCGGAACCGACGTGATCCAGAACTTCGGGTCCGATGCGTCGGGCTACATCGGCCTGCTCGGCGGTGTGGGCGGCTATAGCAGCGCTTCGCAGGTTCTTGCTGCGCTGACATCGGATGGTCACGGCGGCAGCGTGCTCGCACTGGGAAGTTCTGGATCCATCGACTTCGCCAACGTGGGCGTATCTCAGCTTCACGCCAGCAATTTCCAGTTCAATTGAACCAGCACCCCGGTTGCTCCACGGCCCTGACGAACAGGGTTGGGCTGTGGAGCACTGGGACTGCCGCGGAACTTGCCGCTGCCTGCCCCCCGGTTTAGAAGCCGCCAACCGTATCCCAGACCGAAAAAGAGCATTCCGATGAAGCAGCAGGCGAACCTGATCCGTGCCGGACAGGTCATCGAGCACGACGGACGGCGCTGGACCGTGCTCAAACAGCAGATCATCACCCCGGGCAAGGGCGGCGCCTTCATTCAGGTGGAAATGCGCGACCTCAAGTCAGGCAACAAGACCAACGAACGCTGGCGCACCGCCGACACTGTCGAGCGGCTGATGACCGAGGAGAAGGAGTACAACTACTCCTATACCGACGGCACCAACATGGTGCTGATGGATCCGGAAAGCTACGAGGAGACCCACATCCCGCTGGACCTGCTGGGTGACATGGCGCCGTTCCTGCAAGACAACATGCGCGTCACCATCGACCTCGTGGAAGGCGACCCGGTGGGCATCCACCTCCCCCCGACGGTCGTGCTCGAAGTGGTCGAGGCCGATCCGGTGGTGAAAGGCCAGACCGCCGCTTCGTCGTACAAACCGGCAAAACTGTCCAATGGGGTCAAGACCTCGGTGCCGCCATTCATCGAGACCGGCGAGAAGATCGTCGTAAAGACCGAGGATGGCAGCTACGTGGAGCGCTCCAAGGGCTGACGGAAAGCCGGCAATCGTGGCCCTCCGCCTCTCCCCGCACCTGACCGTGATGGCCAACGCGGCGCAAAAGGCGTCGAAGCGGCTGTTGCGCGACTTCAATGAGGTTGAGCATTTACAGGTCTCGGTGAAGGGACCGTCCGATTTCGTCTCGCAGGCCGACATCCGATCGGAGCAGACGCTGCGTGAGGAGCTGAACAAGGCGCGCCCCGGCTACGCCTTCCTGATGGAAGAGTCCGGCGCCTCGGGCTCGCAGCACTGGTCTTGGCGCTGGGTGGTCGATCCGCTCGACGGCACCACCAACTTCCTGCACGGCATCCCGCACTGGGCGATCAGCATCGCGCTCGAACGCCGCCTGGCCGATGGCGGCAGCGAACTGGCCGCCGGTCTGGTCTATGCGCCGGCGGTCGACGAGCTGTTCTGGGCCGAGAAGGGCGGGGGCGCCTTTGTCAACGAACGCCGCCTGCGCGTCTCCGCCCGTCGCGAGCTGGCGCAGGCGGTGTTCGCCACCGGCATCCCGTTCGCCGCGGTCGCCCCGCAGCGTCGCCTGGCGTTCGCCCGCACCCTGGGCGTACTGATGCCGCAGGTCGCCGGCATCCGCCGCTTCGGCGCCGCGGCGCTCGATCTCGCCTGGGTCGCTGCCGGCCGTTACGACGGGTTCTGGGAACTCGGGCTGAAGCGCTGGGACATGGCCGCCGGCATACTGCTGGTGCGCGAGGCTGGCGGCTTCGTCACCGATCCCGCGGGCCAGGATCCTCGCGACACCGGCGACGTGATCGCAGCCAATCCGCACCTGCACGTGGCCTTGAGCGAGGCGGTGATCGAGGGCGTCGCACGCAGCCAGACGGGGGCGTGAACAAGATGACAGTTTCAATCACTGTCTTCCCGGGCCGTTCCCCGTTAATCTGACCCACATGCGACAAGCCTGCTTCCTGCTGACGGCACTCCTCTGTGCGGCCGGGCCCACACAGGCGCAGGTCACCGTCGATTTGCATGCGCTCGATGCGGTGCCTGGGGCCAAACCAGCTGCCAGGCAGCCGGCGGCGCACAAGTCGAAGCCGAGGCGGATCGCAACCGCCAAGCCACACAAGCCCTCTCAACGGCAGGTGACCCAGAAGCCGGCCGCCGCTCCACCGACGGTCACCGCGCCGTCGCCTTCGACTGCCACCGCCGCGCCGCAGCCGGCACCACCGCCGGCCACGCTGCCCGTCGCTCCGCCGGGACCCGTCGCCCTCGCACCCGTAGCACCACCGCCGCCGGCCGCGGAACCGTCAGCCGCGCCTCCACCCCCGCCGATCTCGGACAGTGCCACCACCGTGGCGACAACCACAGACGCGGGGCTGCGCGTCACCTTTGGCACCGGACAGGCCGATCTCAGCCCGGCCAGTGCCGAGGCCATCAAGCACGCCGTCCAGGCAGCGCCGGCGGGTGACAGCATCAGCTTCAATGTCGTGGCGTACGCCGTCGGCACGCCGGAAGATCCTTCGACCGCCAGGCGACTTTCGTTGTCGCGTGCCTTGGCGGTACGCAGCGCATTGATGGCCGATGGTGTCAGTTCCTCCCACATCTATGTGCGCGCACTCGGTGCCGCGGGCGGCGACGAAGCGCCGGACCGCGTGGACCTCGCCGTCATGGGCGGCAATGGGTCGGCGGCATCCCCTGTCGGCGCGAGGGCGCCGGATGCCAGCACCAAGAGCCAGTCGCCGTGACCCGCCCAAAGGTCTACCTGATTCGTATGGCGGTGTTCCTGGCGGCGGTGCTGGCCGTCGCCGGCGCGCTCTCGCCAGTCCTGCTGATGGCGTTCAGCAATAACCCGATCCTAAACAGCCTGATCCTGGCGGTGGCGCTGATCGGAATCGGCTGGAACCTGCGTCAGGTGCTGCGGCTGTCGGCCGAGGTCACCTGGGTGGAGACCTACCAGACGGAGCGCCCACACCTCGCAACGCTGCCCGCCCCACAGTTGCTGGCACCGATGGCGAGCATGCTCGCGGCGCGCGAACAGCAGAGCCGCACCGACCAGGCCCGCTTCACCCTCTCCGCCTCGGCCATGCGCAGCCTGCTCGACGGGATCGCATCGCGGCTCGACGAAAGCCGCGAGCTGTCACGCTACATGACCGGGCTGCTGATTTTCCTGGGCCTGCTCGGCACCTTCTGGGGACTGCTGAAGACCGTCGGTGCAGTGTCCGACGTGATCGGATCGATGTCGGTCGGTTCCGGCGATCTGAACGCACTGTTCGAGCAGCTCAAGTCCGGCCTGGCCAAACCCCTCGCCGGCATGGGCACGGCATTCTCCGCTTCGATGTTCGGTCTGTCCGGCGCATTGGTTCTGGGGTTCCTGGACCTTACCGCGGGCCAGGCGCAGAATTGTTTCTTCAACGAGCTCGAGGAATGGCTGGCCGGGCTGACGCGCCTGTCATCGGGCGTGCTTGCGGAAGGCGACGGCTCAGTACCGGTCTATGTGCAGGCGCTGCTCGAGCAGACCGCCGAGAACATGGAAAACCTCCAGCGCATCCTGCAACGCGGCGAGGACGGCCGGGCGCAGGCTAACCAGGCGGTGATGTCGCTCACCGAGCACCTTGCGACATTGGCGGACACGATGCGCACCAGCCAGCAGCTCATGCTGCGCCTCGCCGAGTTGCAGGCGGCGATCGGTCCGGCGTTGCAGCGGCTCAGCGAACAGCGCCGTGATCAGGGCTTCGAGGACGCCGCACGCGGTCATCTGCGCAACATCGAACTCTACGCACAGCGTCTGCTGGCCGACGCCGAGCAGGGCCGCGCGCAGAGCACCGCGGAGCTGCGCAATGACCTGCGCATCCTGACCAAGACAGTCGCCGCGCTGGCCGAGGATCAGCGCTAGCCATGGCACTGACAGTACGTCGCCGCGGCGACAATGGGCTATCTGCCTGGCCAGGCTACGTGGACGCCCTGTCGACGCTGCTGATGGTCATCATCTTCGTGCTGCTGGTGTTCGTACTGGCGCAGGCGTTCCTGTCGGTCGCGCTGTCGGGACGCGACAAGCAGCTCGACCGGGTGAACCGCCAGCTCGCCGAGGTCAGCGACATGCTGTCGCTGGAGCGCGGGCGCGGTGCCGATCTGCAGCAATCGATCGCTCAGCTCAATCGCGAACTGGCGGTTGCCAGCACAGCACGCGACTCGTTGTCGCAGCAGCTTGCCGCATTGCAGTCGCAGGCGGAGCGTGCCACCGCCGACCGTGACACGCTGCGTTCGGAACGCGATCGGCTGGCGCAGCAGCTTGCCGACGCCGCACTGCAGACTCGTTCCAGTGCCGCGCGGGTGCAGCAATTGCAGCAGGACCTCACGGCGTCAGGCAGTCGCACCGATGCGGCGAAGCAGGAGACTGCGACAGTCGCGACGCAACTCGCCGAGGCGCGCCGTCAGCTTGGCGACACCACGAGCAGGCTGGCCGACGCACAGGCGCAGCTGGCCGAGATGCAGCGGCAGATCGCTGAGCTCGACAAGACGGTGCAGGTGGACAAGGAAACCATCGCCACCAAACTGTCCGATCTGGCGAAACTGACCAGCCAACTCACCGACGCGAGGACGCAGCTAGCCGAGATGCAACGGCAGATCGCCGAACTCGACAAGACCGTCCAGGTGGACAAGGAAACGATTGCGGCAAGGCTATCGGATCTTGCCAAGCTGACCGAAGAGAACCGCGCACTCGCGGCACTGCGCGACTCGCTGGAAAAGCAGGCGCAGGATGCGGCGGCGCGTGCTGTCACCGACCAGCAGCGTCTGGATGCCGTAACGACACTACTTGCCGAGGAGAAGCGGCTCGGCAGTTCGGCACGGGCCCGGGTCGCGTTGCTCAGTCAGCAGGTGGACGAGCTGAAGGGGCAGCTTACATCAATAGCCAAGGCGCTCGAGCTGGCGCAGACACAGGGCCAGGACAAAGATACCCAGATCGCCAATCTCAGCCAGAAGCTGAATACCGCGCTGGCGGCCAAGGTGGAGGAGCTGCAGCGGTATCGCAGCGAGTTCTTCGGCAAATTGCGCGACGTGCTGGCCAGCCATCCGGGAATTCAGATCGTCGGCGATCGCTTCGTGTTTCAGAGCGAGGTTCTGTTTCCACTGGGCAGTGCCGACCTGACGCAGGCGGGTCAGAACGAACTGACCGCGCTCGCCGTCACCATCAAGGATATCGCGAAAGAGATACCGCCCGACATCAAGTGGATCCTCCGCGTCGATGGCCACACCGACCGGCAGCCGATCAAGGGCGCGGGTGCGTTCGCGTCGAATTGGGAGCTGTCGGCGGCGCGCGCCATCACCGTGGTGAAGCTGCTGATCTCGGAGGGCGTGCCACCCGAGCATCTCGCCGCGACCGGGTTCGCCGACAATCAGCCGCTGGATCCCGCCGATACGCCGGAGGCCTACGCAAGGGACCGCCGCATCGAGCTTCGGCTGACCGACCGGTAGCGCCTTTGTAGACAACCCCCAGCCATTGCGAGCGCAGCGAAGCAGGAACTCCGGGCGTTTTACTGGCTACAATCTTGCTTCACGTCTCGTCGCGCTGGGCTAAAGGGAAGTATACTCGTATCGCGGCGGCGTTGAAGCGCATGGCCGGCAAAAACGGGTTGCCCGACGGCAATCTGGAGCTCCAGGGTCTGCGTCCGGGGCATTGAAACAGCCCGCTGGCGCACATCAAACGTGGGAACGTCCGGCGCGCCGGGCAGTAATCCGCCCTTTGTGTCAGGCCCGATGAACACGCGTTTCAGGCATCACCGTAACGGAGAACTTGAATGACCGATCATCCAGCACTGACCCGGGGTCGCGTCGCGGTCGTCACCGGCGCCGCTAGCGGCATCGGACTTGCCGCCGCCACGCGCTTTGCCACCATGGGCCTGCGTGTCTGCATGGCCGACTTGTCAGCGCAGGCTCTGACGCAGGCAGCAAGTGATGTCGCCGCGGCGGCCTCCACCGGAGACGCAGCCGTGCTTGCCGTGCCCACTGACGTCAGCAAGTTGGAGGATGTCCGGAAACTCGCGGACACCGTCTACGCTGAATTCGGGGAGGTCGCGCTGCTGATGAACAACGCCGGTACCGCGCCTGGCGGCGGCCCGTGGGAACACCTCGACCGCTGGCGCCGCGTGCTAGAGGTAAACCTCTGGGGTGTCATCCACGGTGTGCAAGTGTTCGCCCCGCGCATGCTGCACCAGGGTTCAGACTGCGCCATCGTCAACACCGGATCGAAGCAGGGAATCACCTGCCCGCCCGGCGACACCGCCTACAACGTCAGCAAGGCAGGCGTGAAGGTGTTGACCGAGGCGCTGGCGCATAGCCTGCGCAACGCTGAAGGGGCGCGGATCTCGGCACATCTGCTGATTCCCGGCTCGACCTTCACCGGAATGACGAGCCATGGGCGCAGCGAGAAGCCGGCGGGCGCATGGCTGCCGGCTCAGGTGGTAGACAAGCTGATCGAAGGTATGCGCCACGGCGACTTCTATATTCTCTGCCCGGACAACGACGTGACCCGCGACATCGACAATCGCCGCATCCTGTGGGCGGCACAGGATATCACCGAAAACCGACCAGCCCTGTCGCGATGGCATCCCGACTATAGCGCCGCGTTTACCCAATTCCTCGCCGCCGAGTGAAGAATTGCGCTACGCTTCCTCGCCGAGCGCGTGGCGGCGCAGATCCTTGAGGCGTTCCTGCCCGCCCGGCGTCTTGGGATCGATCTCCAGCACCTTCTGCCAGGCTGCATAGGCACCCTTCCAGTCCTTGCGTGCCTCGGCAATCGTGGCGAGCGTCTCGAACGCGGAGAAGCTGCGCGGTTCGCGCTGTAGCGTCGCTTGGATGTCCGCGACCGCACCCGGCGTATCGCCGGAAGCGTAGCGCGCGACGGCACGCTGATGGTATGCCTCGGCCAGATTTGGATCGAGCGTGATCGCAGCGGAAAAATCCTCGATCGCATCCTGGTTGGCATCGGCCTTCATTTCGCGCAGGCCGCGACTCATCAGCAGCGTGACCGCCGGCGTTCCCGAATTCAGCCAGAGCTGCCTGATCTGCTGTTCCAGCGGTCCGGCGATTTCCTCGCTTGGTGCCGACTGCAATGCACCGAGTAGCTTGTCGATCGCAGCGCGGCGGTCGTTGTTCTGCGCGCTCGCCGGCAAAGCGGCGAGCAGCAGCGCGGCAAGCAGGATGGACTTCGCAGGCATTAGGCGCTGTTCCCTTGCAGAGCCGACGGGATCGGACCACCCGCCATCCAATCGAGCAACTCGACCGTGTGCATCACCGGCAGCCCGCCGCCGGCAAGCTGGGTGATGCAGCCGATATTGCCCGCAGCGATCAGGTCGGGATGGGTGGCGCGCAGGTTGCCGAGCTTGCGTTCGCGCAGGCGGGCGGCGATCTCCGGCTGCAGCATGTTGTAGGTGCCGGCCGAACCGCAGCAGATATGCGGCTCTGCCGGTTCGACCACCCTGAAGCCGGCACGTTGCAGCAGCACCTTCGGTTCGGCGGTGACCTGCTGGCCGTGCTGGAGGCTGCACGCGGAATGATAGGCCACCGTCAGCCGCGGCGTTTCGCGTGTCGGTGTATAGTTGAGGCGAACCAGGAATTCGCTGATGTCGCACGCCAGTTCCGAGATCCTCGCGGCCTTGCCGCGCCAAGGCTCCGGCTCGGAGCGGAACATGAAGCCGTAGTCCTTCACCGTGGTACCGCAACCGGACGCATTGATCACCACCGCATCCAGCCCCTCGCCGTCAATCTCGCGGCTCCACGCAGCGATGTTCGCGCGCGCACTGGTCATGGAGGCTGCGTGCTGCCCCATGTGGTGTGTCAATGCGCCGCAGCAACCGGCTCCAGGTGATACGACAACCTCGACGCCGCTCCGCGTCAGCAGGCGCACAGTGGCCGCGTTGATCTCGGGTGCCAGCACCTGCTGCGCGCAACCCGACAGCAGTGCCACGCGGGCGCGCCGTTCACCTTGCGCGCGATGGATCTGCGCTGCCGCCACCGTACTGGGCGGCGGCACCGTGTCAGGCACCAGCTCAAGCATCGCGCGCAACCGTCGGCCAAATCGGCCAGAGCCAGGGAGCATTCGCGCCAACGGCCGCACCATGCGCCCACTGTGCAGTGCCGCGCGGAACAGCGCCGGACGCGGCAGCACCGTTCCCAGCATGGCGCGCAAGGCACGCTCGTGCCACGGCCGGCGATAGGTCTGTTCGATATAGCTGCGCGCGTGATCCACCAGGTGCATGTAGTTCACGCCGGACGGACAGGTGGTCATGCAGGCGAGGCAGGAGAGGCAGCGATCGACGTGGCGCACCACCTCTTCGGTGGCCGGACGGCCCGTCTCCAGCATGTCCTTGATCAGGTAGATGCGTCCACGCGGACTGTCGAGTTCATCGCCCAGCAGCAGGAAGGTCGGACAGGTCGCGGTACACATGCCGCAATGAACGCACGTGCGCAGCACCTGATTGGACGCAGCGGTATCCGGATCGCGCAACTGCTCGGCAGTGAAATTGGTCTGCATCGCTCAATGCCTGGGCGGCGGCATACGACGAAACAGAAACAAAGTCAGCCCCAGCCAGAACAGCGCGAGCAGGAAGAAGACCAGGGAAAAGGGCATATTCCCCATGAACACCGTGACAAACATCAACGCGACCGCCCCCACCATGAGACCGAAGCGGAGATTCATGACGCGCCGCTCAGGATCAGTGCGAAAATATTGGAAGGCAAGCATGATGAAGCTCACGATGAAGAACGGCACGATGGCGCTGTACGGGATGTGCATGCCCACCTACATGCCCCCGTACAAACGTCGGGGGTTCAAGATACCGTGCGGATCGAGCGCCGCCTTCACGCGCCGGGTGATGCGCGCCAGTGGCTCGGGCTCCGGCGGGATCACGTCTACCGCAGTTCGCAGCGACTCACTGCCGCGCATCAGCAGCCAGGTACCGCCGGCGGCGGTGACCGCCGCCACCACTGCCGCGTGGGCGGCCGCCGTCGCCGGTGCGGCGATCCAGACCAGGCCGCCGCCCCAGTCGAGATAGGCCTGCGCACCAATCGTGTCCGACAGCGTCCGCAGCACAACCGGTCCCGCCGATGGGCGAATAGAAATTCGCCAGATGGCAGCAACAGGATCCGCCGCCAGAGGCGCCAGATTGCCGATCGCACGCCACACGCTGCGCGATGCCGTATCGTCCAGGATCTCGCAGGGCGCGCGCTCGAGATCGTCACGCAGTCTGGCGGTGCGATACGCCACCGATGGCGCGAAATCCTCGATCCGCGCCAGCGCGACGGATCGGCCAAAGCCTGCAAGCTCGGGGATGCGGGCGGCGGCTTCCGCCGGCAGCCAAGCGGCTGCCGAGACGCTGTACGGCGAGCCGAGCGCAGCCGACAGTGCCGCCACGCCCGCCGATGCATCGAGACCCGGTAATGCAATAGTGCCAACGGATTCCGGCGCCGGCAGCACCTTCAAGGTCACCTCGGTGATGACGCCAAGCGTGCCGTGGCTGCCGGAGAGGAGTTTGCACAGATCGAGGCCGGTGACGTTCTTCAGCACGCGTCCGCCCGAGTGGATCGCGTCGCCATGACCGGTCACCGCGCGGATGCCAAGCACGTGATCGCGCATCGCGCCCCAGGCGATCCGCCGCGGACCGGACAGGTTGGCGGCGATCACGCCGCCAAGTGTCTGCTGACCGCGGGCGCCATAGATCGTGGTGAGGTCGGGTGGTTCGGCGATGATGTGTTGCCCTCGTTCGGCCAGAGCAGCCTCGATGTCTGTCAGCGGCGTGCCGGCGCGCGCCGAAATGACCAGCTCGTTCGGCGAATACAGCGTGATGCCGGTGAGGTTGCGGGTGGACAGCGAGCGCGCCGCCTGCACCGGCCGCAGCATGCCCGCCTTGGTGCCATTGCCGAGGATCAGCAGCGGCTCAGCTTCGCCCGCAGCCTGGGTAACCACGGCAGCAACTGCTGCCTCGTCGGCAGGCGCCAACAGATCAGTCATATGGCCTCGGCCGACCGGAGCCAGCGCCAGCCTGATGGGTTTCGCTGCGCTCAACCCATCCTACGCCGTCTCGCCGCAACGAGCAGCGAAACCCATCATCGTATCCCGGCCTCGCTCAGCGGAAACACCTTGTTGGCGTTCAGCAGCCAACCGGGATCGAATGCCTCCTTGATGCGGCGCTGCTGGTCCAGCTCGCACGCGTTGAACTGCACCGGCATCAGATCGCGCTTCTCCACACCCACACCGTGCTCGCCTGTCAGACAGCCATCCATCTCGACGCACAACTTCAGGATATCGGCGCCGAATTGCTCCGCCTTGTGGAAACTGGCCGGATCGTTGGCGTCGAACATGATCAGCGGATGCAGGTTGCCGTCACCGGCGTGGAAGATGTTTGCGACCTTCAGTCCGTACGCATCGCTCATCTCGCCGATGCGACGCAGCACCTCCGGCAGGCGCGACGTCGGGATGACGCCGTCCATGCAGAGATAGTCCGGGCTGATGCGGCCGATTGCGCCGAACGCGCCCTTGCGGCCCTTCCAGATCGCCAGCGATTCCTCGGCCGACTGCGAGACCCTCAGGCTGATCGGATCGTGCCGCTGGCAGATCGCGCGCAGGCGCGCCAGCAGATCGTCCTGTTCCGCCGCGCTGCCTTCCACTTCGATGATCAGCAGCGCCTCGGCGTCCAGCGGATAGCCGGCGTGGGCGAACTCCTCGCAGGCATGGATCGCCGGCCGGTCCATGAACTCCAGCGCCACCGGAATGATGCCCGATGAGATGATGGAATCGACACAGGCGCCGGCGATCTCGTTGGCGCGGAATGCGGCTAGCATCGCCCGCGCGCCCTCGGGTGAACGCAGGATGCGCACCGTGACCTCGGTGATCACCGCCAACTGGCCCTCGCTGCCGGTGAGCAGTCCAAGCCAGTCATAGCCGGCGGCGTCGAGATGCCGGCCGCCGATGGACAGGATCTCGCCGTCCACCGTGACGATCTTCAATCCCAAAAGGTTGTTGGCAGTGACGCCGTATTTCAGGCAGTGCGCGCCGCCGGAGTTCATGTTGACGTTGCCGCCGATCATGCAGGCGAGCTGGCTCGACGGATCGGGCGCGTAGAAGAACCCCCTGCCCTGCACCGCGTTGGTGATGCCGATATTGGTCACGCCGGCCTGCACCGTAGCGCAGCGATCGGCATAGTCGATGTCGAGGATGCGGTTCATCCGCATCAGCCCCACCACCACCGCATCCGCCATCGGCAGCGCGCCGCCGGATAGCGACGTCCCCGCGCCGCGCGGGACCACGCGAACGCCCTCGGCGTGGCAGAACCGCATGACCGCCGCGACCTGTTCGGTCGTCTCCGGCAGCACGACCACGAGCGGCGGCTGGCGGTAGGCGGACAGACCGTCGGTCTCATATGGCTTTAGGCGAAGCGGTTCGGCGATCACCGCCTCGGCTGGAAGCAGCGCGCGCAGCCCGGTCACGATGGCGTCGCGGCGCGCCAGGACGTCCGGCTTCGGTTCGGGCTGTCTGATCATACGGGAAAAATGGGCCTGGGCGCTGTTGGTGGCAAGCAGCGCAATTCCTGGGGCCGGCACGACGATCCCGCCGATCTGGCAAAGCAGTGCCCGCATCCGTATATGCTGCGCCCCAACGCAGAGAGGCCTGCCCGCATGATCATCGCCTTCCGCCGCTACCTCGACACCTGGGTGGTCCGCGGTTTCTTCCTGATCATGGTGCTTGCCTTTATCTCGTGGGGCGTCGGCGACGTGATCCGAATGATCGGCACCTCCACCTGGGTCGCCAAGGTCGGCGGCCAGACCATTGAGGGCCTGCAACTCCAGAACGCCTATCAGAGCGACATGGCACAGGTGACCCGGAACCTGCCGCCGGGCCAGGAGCCGACCCAGGACATGCGCAACGAAGTTGCGCGGGAAACACTGCAGCGGCTGATTACCCAGGCGGCAATCGACCAGGAGCTGCAACGACTGCAAATCGTCGCGCCGGAACAAGCGGTCCGTCAGATGGTATACGCGATGCCGGCATTCCGCGGCCCCAACGGCCAGTTCAACTCCCAGACCTTTCAGGCGGTGCTGCGCAACAACGGCATGACCGAGGCTCGGTTGCTGGAGTTGACCCGGAGCGAGCTGGCACAGCGGCAGCTGCTTGGCACGGTCGGCGCCGGCGCGGCAACCCCGGAGGCGCTCCTGCTCCCGCTTTATCAAGGTCAGTTCGAAAAGCGCTCCGCCGATATGGTGGAATTCCCGTTTGCCGCCGCGCCCGAGCCGGCCACTCCGACCGATGCCGAGTTGCAACGTTGGTACGACAACCACCCCGATCAGTATTCCGCCCCGGAATACCGCAAGATCAAAGCAATCGTGCTGTCGCCGCAGACCCTGGCGAAGGAAATCCCGATCAGCGATGCGGACCTCCAGGCAGCCTATGAGCAGCGCAAGGCGCAGTATGTGAAGCCGGCCCGGCGGTCCGCCGAAGTTATATCGGTGGCAGACGAGGGCAAGGCCAAGGCGCTGGCCGAGAATTGGCAGAACGGCACCGACTGGCCGGCGATGCAGAAGGCGGCGCAGGAGGCTGGCGGCTCGGCGATCGCGCTCGATGACGCGACCGAACGCGAATTCCCCGATGCCGACCTGGCGCGCGCGGTGTTCGCCGCCACGCCCGACACCGTGACCGGTCCGGCCAGAGGCGCTCTCGGCTGGCATATCGTCCGCGTCACCAAGGTTGCCGCCGGCAGCGAGCAGAGCTTCGAGGAGGTGAAGGACGCGTTGCGCAACGAGTTACTCGCCGCGAAGGCAACCGACCTGATGTACGACCGCGCCAACAAGGTGGACAACGTGCTGGGCAGCGGCGCGAGCCTTGACGAGATGCCGAGTGACCTCGGTCTGGTCGGTGTCGCCGGCACGCTGGATGCCGAGGGCGACACCGCGGATGGCACCCCGGCACCGATCCCTGGACCGGTCGAGTTGAAGGCGGCGCTGATCAAGGCAGCGTTCGAAGCGCAGAAGGGCGATCCGCCGCGGCTTGCCGAGGTGCAGACGCCATCGACAGGCGGTTCGGCCTATTTCGCGTTGAGCGTCGAGAACGTGACAGCGCCGGCGGTGAAGCCGTTCGACACGGTGAAGGACCAGGTCGCGGCTGACTGGACGCGCGATGCGCGACGCCGCGCGCAGGAGCAGGCAGCAGCGAAGCTGCTTGCCGCGGTGAAGGGCGGCCAGTCGCTGGCAGACGCGGCAACGGTCGCCGGTGTCACGGTGCGACGCTCGCCGCTGGTCGGCCTGGGTGCCGCCGCCGAGGGTATGCCGCCGCAACTGCAGAAGCCGCTGTTCGCGTTGAAGCAAGGCCAGCCGACCATGGTTGAAACCGCAGATGGCTTCATCGTTGCTGTGCCAGCCGAGATCGTCGAAGCAGACCCGAAGGCCGATCCGGCCGGCTACGGCGAGGTACGCCAGGCGGTGGCCCGTTCAATCGGCACCGACCTCGCCAGCGTGTTCGCCGAAGCATTGCGCGCGCGCGCGCAACCGCGCATCAACCAGCCGGTCCTCGATAACGTCACCGGTCAGCAGCAATGAACGTGTCGGCTCCACCGGTCTTCGCCAGCTTCCGGTCGGCGTATGACGCGGGGCGCGGTACGCTGGTCTGGTGGCGCGGCGTGGCGGACCTGGAAACGCCGGTCGCGGCGTTCCTGAAACTGGCGCATGGCCGGCCGAACTCATTCCTGCTGGAGAGCGTGGAGGGCGGCGCCGCGCGCGGGCGCTATTCGATCATCGGCATGGAGCCGGACCTGATCTGGCGTTGCCGCGATGGCCGGGCGGAGGTCAACCGCTATGCTCAGTCGGCGCCGCACGCCTTCATCGCCGAGACGCGACCGGCGCTGGACAGCCTGCGTGCGATGATCGCCGAGACGCGGCTCGACGTGCCGGCCAACCTGCCGCCGATGGCGGGCGGGCTGGTCGGCTATCTCGGCTACGACATGGTGCGGCAGATGGAACGGCTGCCGGTGAAGAACCGGGACCTGATCGGCGTGCCGGAAGGCTTGATGATGCGGCCGACACTGTTCGCGATCTTCGATAACGTGAACGACGAACTGACACTGGCCGCGCCGGTCTATCCGCAGGCCGACATGACCGCCGAGGCCGCCTGGGACCATGCGCGGAAGCGGCTGGCGGCGGCGGAAGCGGCGCTGGAGCGGCCGCTGCCGCATCCACCGCCGCCAGTGATGCTGCCCGATCCCCCGGCCCCCGGTTCCAACTTCAGCAAGCCGGACTTCCTCGCCGCGGTGGGACGGTGCAAGGACTACATCGCGGCCGGCGACGCGTTTCAGATCGTGATCAGTCAGCGCTTCGCGGTGCCGTTCGTGCTGCCGCCGTTTTCGCTGTATCGCGCGCTGCGGCGGATCAACCCGGCGCCGTTCCTGTTCTTCCTCGACTTCGGCGGCTTTGCAGTGGTGGGTTCGAGCCCCGAGGTGCTGGTGCGCCTGCGCGACGGCACGGTGACGATCCGTCCGCTCGCCGGCACGCGGCGGCGCGGGACGACCTACGAAGAGGACCAGGCGCTGGAGGCGGAGCTGCTGGCCGATCCGAAGGAGCGGGCGGAGCACCTGATGCTGCTCGATCTCGGGCGCAACGACGTCGGGCGGGTGGCGGAGATCGGATCCGTCAAGGTGACCGAGAGCTTTGCCATCGAACGCTTCAGCCACGTCATGCACCTCTCATCCAATGTGGAAGGGAGGTTGCGTGAGGGACTGGATGCGCTGGATGCGCTGGTCGGCGGGTTCCCGGCCGGCACGCTGTCGGGTGCGCCGAAGGTGCGCGCGATGGAGATCATCGAAGAGCTGGAACCGGACCGGCGCAACATCTACGCCGGCTGCATCGGCTACTTCGCCGCCAACGGCACGATGGACACCTGCATCGGCCTGCGCACCGCGCTGGTGAAGGATGGCGTAATGTATGTGCAGGCAGGTGCGGGAATCGTCGCCGACTCGGAGCCCGAGTTCGAACATGAGGAATGCCGCCAGAAGGCGCGCGCCCTGTTGCGGGCGGCGGAGGAGGCGGTGCGGTTCGCGGCGGGCAAGTCGGGTGCCAATACGCCGGGCTAATGCGGCGCGGCCCGAGCCCTACTGCTGATGCAGGTGGTCCCGCAGGGAGAACACTGCGTTGACAAACAGCTCGACCGCATGGTCGCGGCAGTAGGTCTCCAGCCAGTCCATCCGGTCGGCTGGTGTTCTGGTCGGTCCCACGTTGGGATCGGCGCTGTCCAATCGATTAGCGGCACTCAGAACGCCATCGGTCAAGCCAATGAACACGATGTATTGGCCGGTGAAGAACCTGCCGGAAGGGGCGTCCGGCGGGCGGGCCTGCGCTTCGGCATCACGGGCCTGAAGGTACTTCACACAGGTCAATCCTGCCTGACCGACGGCAAAGAAGGGTTGCGCCGGTTCGTTAGCGGTCACGCGGGTCGCGAACAGAACGGCACATACGGCTAGGCAGAGAGCGACTGGCTTCATGAGCTCAACTGGCGGCACAGCGGGCGCACCGTCAAGAGCGGTCAGCAAGGGGCTTGAGACCCGGACGCGGGCACGCCACACTCGACCTACTCGGAGGATAGCCGTCCGATGATCCTGCTCATCGACAACTACGATTCTTTTACCTTCAACCTGTTCCATTTCCTGGGTGAAGTCGGTGCGCGCTGCGAGGTGGTGCGCAACGACAAACTCACTGTGGCGGAAGCGCTTGCACGCCAGGCCGAAGCGATTGTGCTGTCCCCGGGTCCGTGCACGCCGAACGAAGCCGGCATCTGCCTGGACCTGATCACTGCCGCTGCCGGCAGGGTGCCGATCCTGGGTGTCTGCCTCGGCCATCAGGCGATCGGCCAGGCGTTCGGAGGCAATGTGGTGCGCGCGCCGGCGCCGATGCACGGCAAGGTCAGCCGCATCTTCCATGCCACAAGCGACATCCTCGAAGGCCTGCCATCGCCGTTCTCCGCCACGCGCTATCACAGCCTGATCGTCGACCGTGGGACACTGCCCGAAGTGCTGGTGCCGACCGCCTGGACCGAGGACGGGCTGGTGATGGGCATGCGTCACCGCACGCTGCCGGTGTTCGGCGTGCAGTTCCATCCGGAAAGCATCGCCAGCCAGCATGGTCACGAATTGCTGGCAAATTTTCTGGCGATCGCTCGCGGCACCAACGCCCCGGCGCGCGCCGCCTGATAGAACGACGTGTCGAACAATCTCAAGCCGTTCCTGGTCCGACTTGCCGGTGGGGAAACGCTGACCGACGCCGACGCCGAGGCCGCGTTCGACATCATCATGTCTGGCGAGGCCACGCCGGCGCAGATCGGTGCCCTGCTGATGGCGATGCGGGTGCGCGGCGAGACGGTGCCGGAGATCACCGGCGCGGTGCGCGCCATGCGGGCACGGATGACCGCCGTCGCCGCACCGGCCGACGCGATCGATGTCTGCGGCACCGGCGGTGATGCGGCCGGCACACTGAACGTGTCCACCGCGGTGACCTTCGTAGTGGCTGGCTGCGACGTGCCGGTGGCCAAACACGGCAACAGGGCGCTGTCGTCACGGACCGGGGGGGCTGATGTGCTGGCCGCGCTGGGTGTGAACGTCGACGTGCCGCTGGAGCGGTTGGCGGACATCCTGCGCGCGGCGAACTGCGCCTTCCTGTTCGCACCGCGTCACCATCCCTCGATGCGCCACGCCGCCGGCCCGCGGGTGGAGCTGGGAACGCGGACGATCTTCAACCTGCTCGGCCCGCTGGCCAATCCGGCGCGGGTGCGCCGTCAGCTCATCGGGGTGTTCGCGCCCGAGTGGGCCGGGCCGATGGCCGAAACCCTGGGCCGGCTGGGCAGCGAGACCGCGTGGATCGTGCATGGCCAGGGGCTGGACGAACTGACGGTGGCCGGCGAGAATCAGGTGACCGCCTGGCAGGGCGGCAGCCTGCGCCGCTTCACTGTCAACCCGGAGGATGCCGGTCTGTCACGTGCTCCCGTCGAGGCGATCCGCGGCGGCGATGCTGCGCTGAATGCCGCCACGTTGCAGGCGTTGCTCCAAGGCGCGACCGGTCCCTATCGCGACACGGTGCTGTTGAATGCCGCCGCGGCCCTGATCGTGGCGGGCCGTGCCGGCGATCTGCGCGAGGGCGCAGCGCTCGCCGGCCGTTCGATCGCCTCCGGCGCCGCGCTCGCCGCGCTGGAAACATTGCGGCGCGAGACCGCGGTGCAATGATAGGAGCCAAGGCCGCGGGCCATCCGGTAGGATGGGTTGAGCATCGCGAAACCCATCATCGACGCCACCAACTCGTTCGTGCCGATTGCATGCTGGATGGTTGATACTGCAAACGTCCCAGATGCCGACGTTCTGGCTCGCATCTGCGCCGATACGCGCACGGCAGTGGCACACGCCAAGGCGAAGACAAGCCTTGAAGAGTTGCGCTCCCGGATCGGTGCACGCACCGAAGCGCCGCGCGGCTTCGGCTTGGCGTTGAAGGAAGCCGTCGCCCAGGGGCGTTATGGCCTGATCGCCGAGATCAAGAAGGCGTCGCCGTCCGGCGGACTGATCCGACCCGATTTCGACCCGCCGGCACTGGCGCGCGCGTATCGCGATGGCGGCGCGGCATGCCTCTCGGTGTTGACCGACGCGCCGCATTTCCAAGGCAGCCCCCGGCATCTGATTGCGGCGCGAGAAGCTGTCGATCTGCCGGTGCTGCGCAAGGACTTCATCCTCGATCCGTGGCAGGTCTATGAGAGCCGTGCGATGGGGGCCGACTGCATCCTGCTGATCCTGGCCGCCCTGACCGATACCGAGGCGCGCGAACTGGAGGCGCTGGCCCGTGCGCTGGACATGGACGTGTTGGCCGAGGTGCACGATGAACGGGAAGTGGAGCGGGCGCTGGGATTGGAGACACCACTGATCGGCATTAACAACCGTAACCTCAAGACGTTGGCCACCAATCTCGCCACAACCGAGGAGCTTGCGCCACAAGTGCCGCCTGACCGTTTCCTCATCTCCGAGAGCGGCATGCGCAGCCACTCGGACCTGCGCCGGCTTGCAGCGGCGGGGACATGGTGCTTCCTGGTCGGCGAAAGTCTCTTGCGCCAGGCGGACGTGCTGACTGCGACGCGAGCGCTGCTGACAGGCACTGCATGAGCCAGGTTTTTTCCCATTTCGACGCACGCGGGCAGGCCGCGATGGTGGACGTTGGCGCCAAGCCGGTCACCGAACGCACCGCCACGGCGCGCGCCCGGGTGACGATGCTGCCGGCGACCGCGGCGCTGATCCGCAGCGGCGGCGCGACGAAGGGCGACGTGCTGGGCGTGGCGCGGGTCGCCGGTATCATGGCGGCGAAGCGTACCTCCGAGCTCATCCCGCTGTGCCATCCGCTGCCGATCAGCGCGGTGTCGCTGGAACTCGCCGTGGCCGAGGACGCGGTGGAGATCGCCGCGACGGTGCGCACCACAGGGCAGACCGGGGTCGAGATGGAGGCGCTGACCGCGGCCTCGGTGGCGGCGCTCACGGTCTACGACATGTGCAAGTCGGTGGATCGCGGCATGCGCATCGAGGCGCTGCGCCTGACTCACAAGGCAGGCGGCAAGTCGGGCGAGTTCGTCCAGGATTGAGTTCCACGCAGGTCGCAGACTGACGCTGTTGCCTATCGTTCTTCGTCGTCGAACAGGATGCGATTGGCGGCGCCTTCCAGGTCGTCGTACTGGCCGGAGCACAGCGACCAGAGGAATATGGCCAGGCCGCCGCCGCCCAGGATCAGGCTCGCACCCAGCAGGTAGAGGATGACGTTCATGCCGGCTTGCCGCACAGGCGGAAGCTGTTCGCCAATACCAGCAGCGAGGAACTCGACATCGCCACGGCGGCCAGCCACGGGGTGACGCAGCCGGCCACGGCCAACGGAACCATCAGCAGATTGTAGCCGATCGACAGTGCAAGGTTCTGGCGCATCGCGCTGCGCGCGTGGCGCGCCGTCTCGATCACGGCAGCGACAGGCGCCAGAAGACTACCCTGAAACACCACATCGGCGACCGTCTGGCTGATATCGACCGCGGTCGCCGGGGATGCGGACACGCTTGCCGCGGCAAGCGACGGGCCATCGTTCAGGCCGTCGCCGACCATCAGCACTTTGCGCCCGGACGCCAGCAGCGCATCGATGGCCGCGACCTTCTGCACCGGCGTACGCTCCGACTGCCAGGACGCGATGTCGAGTGCGGCAGCGACCGGTGCCACGGCAGCAGCGTGATCGCCGGACAGCAGGTGCACGTCGAGGCCCAGACGACGCAGCCTGTTCAGCGTCGTGGCGACGTCCGCGCGCAAGGTCTCGGCAAAGCGGAAGCACACCGGTTCGCAACCTGGACGCGACAGCCATAGTTCCGGTCCGGCAGTGTCGCCGTCCAGAGCCGATGCGAACGCCCGACTGCCCAACCGCACATCGCCGGCCTGGATGCCCTGCCCCGGATGCTCGACCACGTCATCCGCAACGGCAACGGGTCCGGACGCCGCCAGCAGCGAACGTGCCAGCGGATGGCGGCTGCCCACGGCAAGCGATGCGGCGACCCGCAATGCGTCCGGATCGAAATTCTGCCGTTCCACAAGCGCCATCGAAGGCGCGGTCAGCGTGCCGGTCTTGTCAAATACAATTGTATCTACATCGGCCAGCCGTTCCAGAGCGGTCGGCGACTTCAGCAACACACCGGCGCGGAACAGGCCTCCGGTGGCAATCACCTGCACCACCGGCACCGCAAGTGCGAGAGCGCAGGGGCAGGTGATGATCAGCACCGCGCTCGCGGTCAGCAGCGCCTGAACCGCAGCCACTCCGACGGCGAAGTACCACCAAACGAAGGTCAGCAGGGCGGTAACGTGCACAATGGGCGCGTAGCGTCGGACCACCCGGTCGGCGAGCAGGACGAAGCGCGAACGCCGCGCCTCCGCCGCCTCGATCAGTCGTGCGCATTCGGCAAGCAGGGTGCCGCTGCCGGTAGCGGTCGCACGCACGATCAGCGTCTCGCCGAGGTTGAGGGTCCCAGCGAATACCTGTGTGCCAGGGGCCGCGGCGACCGGCAGGCTTTCACCGGTGACCAGGCTGGCATCGAGCATGGATGCGCCGCCCTCCACCACGCCATCGACGCCGATTCTTTCGCCAAGCCCGACCAGCACGCGATCGCCGGACACGACGGCATGCTGACCGCGACGCTCGATGCTGCCGTCGGATTGCACCACCGCGACATCCACCGCCCGCAGCGTCAGCAACTGCTCGGCCGTTGCGCGTGCCTGGCTGCGCGCACGGTGGTCCAGCACACGGCCGATCAACAGGAAGAACAGCAGCGTGATGGCCGAGTCGAAGTAGGTGTGCACGCCGCCCTGCATCGTCTGCACCAGACTCATGCCGGTGACCAGGATCACGCCGAGGCTGATCGGCACGTCCATGTTGGTGCGCATCTGACGCAACGCCGCGGCCGCGGAAACAAAGAACGGCCTGCCGGCATAAGCGATCGCCGGCATGGCAATCAGCGCCGAGAACCAGTGCAGCAGGTCGCGCGTGGCGGGACCCATATCATGCAGCAGGCCGCCGGCCTCGCCCGCCCAGATGCCAATCGACAGCAGCATCACGTTGGCGGCGGCAAAGCCGGCCACTGCGAGTGCGCGGATCAGGGCACGATCGTTGCTATCGCGCGCGGCGGTGAGTGACGCCGGGTCGAACGGCACGAGGCGGTAACCTAAGCGTTCGACCGCGTCGACCAGCGATGCGGCGCGCTCGGTTGCGCCGCGCCAATGCAGTCGCAGGCGGCGGGTCGTCATGTTGACGCGGCCCTGCAACAGGTCGGGCTCGCGGGCGAGGACGGACTCGATCAGCCAGACGCACGCGCCGCATTGCAGACCATCGATTGCGAGCGTGAGCTCGTGGGTAGCGTCGGCTTGGGTGGCGATGAAGCGGGAAAGGTCCCGTAGTTCGGGTGTTTCGGGGCGCAATGCGCGGATCGTGGGATCGAGGATACGTTGCGCGTAGTAGCGGCCGAGACCGAGGGTCTCGATGGTTTCATAGGCAGCGGCGCAGCCGATACAGCAGAAGCGGCGACCGGAAGTGCTGGGCAGGTTGCAGTGGAGGCAAATGTTGGCGGCGCCCCCTCCCCGCCGCTCCCCCGCTTCGCGGGAGAGGGGGTGCTGCTGTTGCTGAACCCCCTCTCCCGCGAAGCGGGGGAGAGTCGGGGAGGAGGTGCCCGTCAATGCACGATCACTCGCCGCGTTGCCGCCATATCATGACCACCGAGCGATGCCGTCAGCGTCAACTCCCACTGCCCCGGTGTTGGCAGCGTCACATCGGCGACGTAGCTGCCGGCGGCAATTTCGTGGAACACCAGCGACCGCGTCGCCGGCGCGCCCAGCGGACGCTGCGCGGACGCTGCCACCGATGCACCCTGCAGCGGCGAACCATCGCGATCCATCACTCGCACTTCGGGCCTTCCCGCCGCATCAGCTCGTGCTGCCACCGTCCAGCCCAGCGCGGCGTCGCGTTGCTCGCGCTCGAGCACCGCGTCGTAATGGTTGCTGAGCTCGAAGCCCTCATCGCCCGCCTGGCCGGGGAAGCTGTGCAGCGCGGCATAGACCATGCCGGCGTTCACCACGACCACCAGTCCGAGGCCAGCCACGATGGCCTGCGGGAAGTAGCTCCAGAGTGATTGCTTCATCGCGGCCCCATGAACTGCGAGCGATACACGGTCTGCTCGCCGCTATCGCTGTTGCGCAAGATGAAGTCGAGGCCCTGCGAGCCATCGACCAGTTGCTCCGGCTCGCCTGCCACGGTAATGCGGAACGTGCCGACGCTGTCCCCTTTCACCATCAGTCCGAGCCGGCTCGCCGGTCCAAGCCCCTCGTTCGACTCGGCGAGCGACGCCCCGTTCAGACCATCGGTGCGCAGTTCGAACAGCGCGATGTTCGGACCCTTGTTGACGATCTTGACGGTATAGCCATTGCGCAGATCGCCATCGGGCAGACGCACGAACAAGGGCGCACGGTCATGCAGCACCGACAGCCCAACCGAGGATCGCATCGCCAGCGCCACCGTCATGACCACCACCGCGATGAGCAGCGCCGAGACGTAGATCAACGTGCGCGGGCGCAGCAGGTGCAGCGTGGTCTGCCGACCCTCCGCTTTGGCTGCCTGATCCGCGAGCGTGTCCCAGGTGATCAGCCAGTTCGGCCGTCCGGTCCGCTCCATCACGTGGTTGCACGCGTCGATGCACAGTCCGCAGTTGATGCACTCGAGCTGGATGCCATCGCGGATATCGATCCCGGTGGGGCAGGCGGTGACGCAGGCCCCGCAATCGATGCAGTCGCCGGCGGGTGCGTCATCGTGGCGCTTGCCGCGCAAACGCGGTTCGCCGCGCCAACCCTGGTAGGTCACGGTGACGCTCTGCTCGTCCAGCATCGCCGACTGGAAGCGCGGCCACGGACACATGTAGGTGCAGACCTGCTCGCGCGCCCAACCAGCCAGCAGATAGGTCGTGGCGGTGAACAGGAAGGTGAAGAAATACACCTCCTTCGACGCGGTGCCGGTCCAGAACTCCACCGTCACCGTCGGCGCATCGACGTAGTACATGATCCACGCGCCGCCGGTCCAGAACGCGATGCCGAGCCAGGTTACGTGCTTCAATGCCTTGCGCCAGACGGTGTCGAGCGTCACGGGCTCCGCGTCGCGCTTCATGCGTTCGTTGCGGTCGCCCTCGATCAGGCGCTCGATCCACATGAACAGATCGGTCCACACCGTCTGCGGACAGGTGTAGCCGCACCAGACGCGGCCGAGCAGGCTGGTGACCAGGAACAGTGTGACCGCGCCCATGATCAGCAGGCCGGTCAGGTAGTAGATGTCCTGCGGCCAGAACTCGAGATTGAAGAAATAGAACCGCTCGTGCCAGATCGACAGCAGCACCGCCTGGTCCGGCTGGTTGACGCCGCGATGCCAGCGCAGCCAGGGCAGCAGATAATAGATGCCGAGACAGACGATCAGCACCGCCCATTTGAACCGGCGCACCGGGCCGTGCACCGTCTTCGGATAGACCCGCACGCGGTTGGCGTAGAGATGATCGCCGGCTTCCTCGCGCTGAAGCTGGAGCTGACGATCCGCCTTGCTGATGCGAGACATGTGGGTGCCTATTCTCCGCCGCCGAGTGAATGCACGTAGAGGGCCAGGCTCTTGATCGTCGCGTCATCGAGGCGGGTGTGCCAGGCCGGCATCACGCCCATCCGCGGCGCGGTGATCTGCGCGACCACGATAGCCCTGTCGTTGCCATAGAGATGGACCTGCGAGGCCAGGCGAGGCGCACCCTTCTCGCGATCCCCCTGCCCTGCCTCGCCGTGACACAGCGCGCAGTTGTCGGCGAACAGTTGCTTGCCTGCCGACACATCCTTACCGGGCTGCGCCTTGCCGTACAACGTCATCACGTAGTCGGCGATCTGCTGGATTTCGCCGGGCTTCAGAATGCCATCGGCACCGAAGCGCGGCATTTGCAATTCGCGCGCCTTGTCGTCGCCGCTGCGGATGCCATAGGTGATGGTCTGCCTGATGTCATCGAGCGTACCGCCCCAGATCCACGCGCCGGCCGCCAACGCGGGATAGCCCGGCTGGCCACCGCCGCCGGCCGCGTGGCAGGGCTGGCAGTTGTTGGCGAACGCGATGCGCCCTGCGGTCTGGGCAGCCGCCATGAGCTGCGGGTCCTTGCGAATATCGTCGAACGACAGCGTCGCGATACGGTCCATCGTGGCGGCACGCTGAGCTGCCACCGCGCGCACGGCGTCATTGACGGCGGTACGCTGCGAATAGCCGAGCACGCCGGGGAAATAGCCGGTGATCCCCGGCACCGACGGGTACAGCACGCACCATACCACGGCCCAGGCAATGGTGGCGTAGAGCACGTACACCCACCACTTCGGCAGCGGCGTGTTCAGCTCCTTGAGCCCGTCCCATTCGTGGCCGGTGGTATCGCGGCCGGTGACGATGTCCTTCTCGATCTTGGTTGGCACAGCGGGGCTCCTCAGCGGTCGTCTTCGAGCGGGATGCGGCCATGCCGCTCGATCTGGGACTTGCGCCCCGGCCAGTAGGTGGTGAGCAGGATCAGCAGAAACACGGCGAAGACCGGGATGATCCAGTTGTGCTGCACCAGCATGATCAGGTTCATCATGGCCGCGCCCTATTGCTGGATGTGTTCGTTGGCGGGATCGGCGAAATCGACCATGGTGCCCAGCACCTGCAGATAGGCCACCAGTGCATCCAGTTCGGTGACCTCGTGGCCGTTGCCTGGCACCGTCACCGCTTTCGGATAGCGCTTCAGCAGCTCCGCGTTGTCGGCGTTGGGATTGGCCTGAGTCGCCAGATCGGATGCCGCCTTGGCGATCCCGTCGTCGGTGTAGGGAACACCCACCAGGCGCAGCGTGCGCAGCCGCGCGGCGATATCGTCGGTTTCCAATGGCGTTTCGGCGAGGAAGCCATAGTGCGGCATCAGCGATTCAGGCACCACGCTCTGCGGGTTGATCAGATGCGCGTAGTGCCAGTCGCTGGAATACTTGCCGCCGACCCGCGCCAGATCGGGGCCGATGCGCTTGGAGCCCCACTGGAACGGATGATCGTACATGCTCTCCGCCGCCAGCGAGAAGTGGCCGTAGCGCTCCACCTCGTCGCGCAGCGCGCGGACCTGCTGGCTGTGGCAGAGATAGCAACCTTCACGCACATAGATGTCGCGGCCGCGCTGCTCGAGCGGCGAATAGGGGCGCACACCCTTCACATGCTCCACCGTGGTCTCGATGGTGAACAGCGGCACCACTTCGACGATGCCACCGATCGCGATGGTGACCAACGTCAGCACCAGCAGCAGGAAGGCGTTGCGCTCGATGAACTCGTGGCGGATGAACATCGGCTTATTCTCCCGCCACGGCGACAGCACCCGGCAGCGCGAACGGCTGCTTGGTTACAGGACTGCGCACCGTCTGGATCAGGTTGTAGACCATCAGCAGCGCACCGGTGAGGAACATCACTCCACCGAGCATGCGGATCACATAGTACGGATGAACCGCGACGACCAACTCCGCGAACGAGTATTGCAGGAAGCCGAACTGGTCGTAGGCGCGCCACATCAGACCCTGCATGATGCCGGCGACCCACATCGAGGTGATGTAGAACACGATCCCCAGCGTCGCGATCCAGTAGTGCCAGGACGCCAGACGCTGCGAATAGAGACCGCTGCGCTGCCACAGCACCGGCACCAGATAGTAGATCGCGCCGAAGCTGATGAACGCGACCCAGCCCAGCGCGCCGGAATGCACGTGGCCGATCGTCCAGTCGGTATAGTGGCTGAGGGCGTTGACGTCGCGGATCGACATCACCGGGCCCTCGAAGGTGGACATCCCGTAGAAGCCCACCGCGGTGACCGAGAAGCGCAGACCGGGATCGGTGCGCAGCTTGTCCCAGGCGCCCGACAGAGTCATCAGGCCGTTGATCATGCCGCCCCAGGACGGCATCCACAGCATGATCGAGAACGCCATGCCCAGCGTTTGCGTCCAGTCAGGCAGCGCGGTCCAGTGCAGATGGTGCGGACCGGCCCAGATGTACATGAACACCAGCGACCAGAAATGCACCACCGAAAGGCGGTACGAGTAGACCGGGCGGTTCGCCGCCTTGGGGATGAAGTAGTACATCATCCCGAGAAAACCCGCGGTCAGAAAGAAACCGACGGCGTTGTGGCCGTACCACCACTGGATCATCGCGTTCTGTACGCCCGATGCCACCGAGTAGCTCTTGGCCGAGAACATCGAGATCGGGATCGCGATGTTGTTGCCGATGTGCAGCACGGCGATGGTCAGGATGAACGCGAGGTAGAACCAGTTCGCCACATAGATGTGCGGCTCCTGGCGTTTCATCAGGGTGCCGATGAAGATCACCGCGTAGGCGACCCAGACGATGGTCAGCCACAGGTCGATATGCCATTCGGGTTCGGCGTATTCCTGGCTCTGGCTGAAGCCCATGACGTAGGACAGCGCCGCCATGACGATGAAGAACTGGTAGCCCCAGAACACGAAGTTCGCGAGCGCCTCGCCGCCGAACAGCCGCGCGCGACAGGTACGCTGGACGACATAGAACGACGTGCCGAACAGCGCGGAGCCACCGAAGGCGAAGATCGCGGCAGAGGTGTGCACCGGGCGCAGGCGGCCGAAGTTGATGAACGACAGGCCCAGATTGGCCGCCGGCCAGGCGAGTTCGGTCGCGATCCAGACGCCGACCAGGAACGCCACGATCGCCCAAAGGATAGCGGCGATGAGGAATTTCTTGACCACCGCCTCGTTGTAGCGCGGCTCAGTCATGTCGGTTCGCCTCCAGCCGGTCGAAATGGCGGCGGAGCAGGCCGAGCACGAACACGCAGGCGAAACCGAACAGCGAGAGCCCGAACACATAAATCTCGTCGTCCATCGCGCCGGACGCGAGGATCAGGCCGACCAGGCCGAGCACGGCCATCAACAGACCGACGATGAGGTCGCTTGGCTCGATGTCCATGGAACACTCCGGTAGGGGGTCGCGGGAAACTGCCGCGTCCGCGTTAACGGATCATTGATCTGGATCAATGTGAGGATGCGGCGCCTTGGAGTAGCTGGCGCATGGTTGTCGCGACGCTGCCATGATCTCAGCCTTCGCTGCGTGGTGCGGCGCCGTCCCATGGTCGGGCGGCCTGTTGCCGGGTCTGTTCCTGGCAGGAGCGGCCGGCAGCACGATGCACTGCGTGCCGATGTGCGGCGGCTTCGTGCTTGGCCAGGTTGCCGACGGCATGGCACGCCTGCCGGCGGCGCGCCTGTGCGAATGGCAGCGCATCGGACGCGGCGCGTTGCTGCCCTACCACCTGGGACGGCTGACCACCTATGCGGGGCTCGGAGCGCTGGGCGGCGCCGTAACGGGCCGGCTGCCGTGGTTCGGCATCGCATCCGCCGGATTGCTGTTGTTGGGTGCCGCGCTGTTTCTGGCTCACGTGGCGCACGCGCTACCGGGGCTGGATCGGGCGCCGGCCGGCTGGACCCGCGCCATCGCCCGGCTGGCAAAGCGCGCCGGCGGCGGCTACCCGCTCGGCATCGCACTCGGCTTCCTGCCCTGCGGCTTCCTCTATGCGGCGTTGGCAACCACCGCGGCGAGCGGCAGCCCGTTGCTCGGCGGTCTCGGCATGCTCGCCTTCGGACTCGGCACCATGCCCGCGCTGGTGGCGGTCGGCATTGCCGGTCAGGCAGCGGGACGACGCTGGCGGCGCGGTATAGCGACCGCCGCGCCGGCGGTGATGCTGCTCAACGCGGCACTGCTTACCGTGCTGGCGCTGCGCGGCCTGGGTATCGACATGTGACCAAAGGAGCACGATATGTTCAAAGACTGGCAAGCAATGGCGACCGAGCTGACCGGCGACATCAGGTCACTGCGCGCCGGCGCACCTGACGTGATGAAGGGCTTTTCGGCGCTGGCGCAGGCGGCGCTCAAGGCCGACGCGCTCGACACCAAGACCAAGGAACTGATTGCTCTGGCGATCGCCGTCGCCACCCGTTGCGATGGCTGCATCGCCTTCCACGCCGAGGCAGCGATGAAGCAAGGCGCCACGCGCGCCGAGGTGCTCGAGACGATGGGCATGGCGGTCTACATGGGCGCCGGCCCGAGCGTGATGTACGCCGCGCAAGCCTTGGAGGCGTTCGATCAGTTCAGCGCGAAGGCAGACGCACGCGCGGCGTGACGACCGCTACGGCACCGGCCGCTGCAGCCAGGCCAGGACACGCGGGTTCTCGCTGATAGTGACGTTGAACCGCATCCATGGCGAGCGCTCGAGATGTGGACGGAAGACTGCACCAGGCGCAAGCATGATGCCGGCGCGCTGCGCCGCTTCCGCCAGTGACAGCGAATCATCGATATGCGGAAAGCGCGCCCAGACGAACATCCCGTCCGAAGGCTCCACGAACAGCTCCAGCCCGATGCGTTCGAACGCGCGCACGACATTGCGACGCGCCTCGCCGAGGCGCTCGCGCAGGCGGGATAGATATTTGCGGTAATGGCCATCCACCAGCATCAGGAAGATGAGCCGCTCGGTGAATTGCGAGGTGGTGATGCTTGCCAGCATCTTGATGTCTGCGAGCTCGTTGGCGATGTCCTGCGTGCAGGCGACCAACCCGACCCGGAGGCTGCCCGACAGTGTCTTGGAAAAGCTGCGCACATAAATCACGCGGTTGAGCTGGTCGAGCGTCGCGAGCCGAGGCGTTGTCTTCACCTGCAGATCACAGAAGATGTCGTCCTCGACGACGAGGAAGTTATGGCGCTCGGCAGCCTGCAAGAGCTTGAATGCCACATGTGGGCTCATGTTGGTGCCGGTGGGGTTCTGCATCACCGACTGGGTGAAATAGACCTTTGGCCGGCGCGCTGCGGCGAGGCTTTCGAGCACGGCAACATCCGGTCCGTCGGGGTTGCGCGGTACCGCCAGCATTTCGACCCCTTGCAGACGCAGATTGCCGAACATGTTGTAATAGCCGGGATCGTCCACCAGTGCCGCGTCGCCGGGTTTCAGCAAATAGCGAATGACCAGCTCAAGTGCCTGACTGGTCCCCTGGGTCAGCAGAATTTGAGCCGGATGAGCGGTGATGCCCAGTCCCGCGAGCATCAGCGCGAGATGCTCGCGTAGCGGCAGATACCCGAACGGGTGACCGTATTCGAGCAGATAGGCGCCGTTCTTGCGCGCGAGCACATTGAGGGTCTGGCGAATGCCGGCTTCATCAAGCCACGAATTTGGCAGCCACGGGCCGCCTGCCAATATGGTGTTATCGTCCGCGACCAGCAGGCGGCGGGTCAGCCACACCAGTTCCTCGTTGCGTTTGTGGTAATCCGACGCGGCGGGACGCGTTGGCCCCGCGGGCGCTGGTGCGGTGTAGAAGCCAGCGCCGGGGCGCGACTGCAGATAGCCCATCGCGACCAGGCGATCATAAGCCTCGACCACCGTGAAACGGCTGACGTTGTAGCTTTCGGCAAAGTTTCGGATCGACGGCAGCCTGGTGCCCGGCCGCAGGTGCCGATCGTCGATCTGCCGCTTGATGCCGGCCACGATCTGGTCGGCGAGCGGTTGGCCCTGACTGACGGCAAGGGAGAGCATGCCGGTTCCCGCTCCTTGGCGGGCTGGCCCGGTCACCGGACCGGTACAGTTATGCCAAGTGATGTTGAAACTGTCTATTCTTGTACTTGTAAGTGTTCGGCATCATGACCTTCCTGTCAACGCCACGAGGGGAGAAATCCAAATGCCGCTCATCCAGGTTCGCATTATCAAGGACGTGTTCAGCAAGGAGCAGAAGCGCCAGATCATCGGCAAGCTTACCGACGCAATGGTCTCGATCGAGGGTGAGAACATGCGCCCCGTCACCTGGTGCGTCATCGAGGAGGTGGAAAGCGGCGACTGGGGCATCGGCGGCAACGCCCTGACCACCGCCGACGTGCACGCTCTGGCAAGCAGCAAAGCTGCGTAGCGGCGCGACCTGGCGTCGCGCCACAGCCGAACCCTGCGGGTCAGAACCGATCGGCCCAAGCCACCAGCAGGTCGGCAAGCTCGTCGATCAATGGGTCCTGCCCTGCCAGGAAGTGTGTCGCGTCCTTCAGCAAATGGTCCACGCAGCGGTCGCCCGCTGCGTGCGACCACGAGCGGCACTGCGCAGGGAAGACCAGCGTATCGGCGGAGTACATCACGTTGAGCACCGGCACCGTACAGCGCGCCATGCAGGACGGGCCGTCGGCACGCGACAGACGGGCGCTCCACTGGCTGAGGAAGGAACGCAGCGTGGAGAAACGCCCGAGATTGGTCGGCCCATAGTTCAGCCGCCGGTTGCGTGCCACGGCGCGATCGCTCGGATCCAGCGTCAGATCCAGGAAGCGCGGATCGGCCACTGTGCGATAGACAATGAACGGCTCGTCCTTGATCAGCTCCTGGTCCGCATCGGCATCCAGCGCCGCCAACCGGGCGAGCACCCAATCGGTGATGCGATCGTTGCGCGCGCGCTGCGGGGTGCGATAGCGGCGGAGCCAGGCGGTGTCGTACGGTGGGCCGTTCGTGGGGCTGTACATGTCCAGCGACGCGTCGGTCGCGTGCATGTCGCGTTCGTCGAGCACGGCGGGATCGATCCACTCGACCATGGTCGCGGCGCGGCCGGGGTGTGCGGCCAGCATCGCCATCCCGTCCACCGGCGGAAGCTGCTCTGGATGCAGGTCGAACGGTGCGCCATCCGGCGTGGTGGTGACGGTGATGCGCTCAGCCTCCGCCTGGTAGAACGCCGCGAGCGAGCCGCCGCCAGAATTGCCGACCAGAACGATGCGCTGGTAGCCGCGTTGCCGCAGGAACCTGATGCCTGCGCCGAGGTCCTGGATCGCACGTTCCATGACGAGCGCGGTGTCATTGGCGACGTAGCGTGTGTTCAGCGCAAGGATCGCACGGCCGCGCCGTTGCATCGGGCCGATCAGATAGTGGCCGAAAAAATTGCTGGTCGGGTGGACCACCACAAAGGCGACGCGCCGGTCGCAGCCCTCGGCGGCCAAGCGTCCGAACACCTGGGGGAACAGGTTGTTCAGGCCGCTCTGGCTGTCGTAGCCGCTGCCGCGCGGAACCTCGAGCGCGACCAGTTCGCCGTGCATCGGTTCAGGCCGGCACGCCGTACTTCCGTTGTTTGCGGGCATTCCATGCTGCGAGTGCACCCGCGGCGGCTTGCTCCATTCGGTTCAATTCACCGGGCGCCTCGGTGCGCGCCGTCATCTCCAGCCGGATGCCGTTCGGGTCGAAGAAGTAGATCGACTGGCAGAAGTTGTGGTCCTTCGGTCCCAGCACGTCGATGCCGGCGGCCTCCAGGCGACGTTTGCCCTCCAGCAGCGCGTCCATGCCCGGCACCTCGAAGGCGATGTGATTGACCCAGTTCGGTGTGTTCGGATCCGGCTGGGCTGGTGGTGAACTGGGCAGATCGAAGAACGCGATGTAGCTGCCGTCGCCACATTCGAAGAATATGTGGATGAGGTCGACTTCCTCACCGTACGGCCGCGCGCCCTCCGGCGACTGTTCCCCGGCGGCGTATTTCAGGCCGAGCACCTTGGTGTAGAACTCGACTGTCTCCTGCGCGTCACGGCAGCGATAGGCGACGTGGTGCAGTTTCTGGAACATGGACCCCTCCCGAGCGTCATTGGTCCGTGCAGGCATAGCTGCACGCCTGTACAGCACGCACGCTGGATAACAGGAAATGGCCAGCTATGGCAGTGTCCGCGCCCGATCGGCCGCGGCGATCGAGGTTCGCACGACTCGGATCACCAGTCCGCCCAGATCGCCGACCGCCTTGTGCATGGTGTCGACATTCTGGTGAACCTGAACGGCACGCTGCCCGGTCTGCTCCGCCTCCGCCGAGACCTCGATGATCCTCTCGCCCATCGCTTGGACCGCGGCAGCGGTCTCGGTCACGTTGCGGGAGATCTCGGCGGTGGCCGCACTCTGTTCCTCCACAGCGGCGGCGATCGAACCCGCAATGGCGTCGATCTCGGCAATGGTCTGATCGATCTGGCCGACGGAAGCGATCGAGGCATCGGTCGCGCTGCGCACGTCGGCGATATGACGGCTGATCTCCGCCGTCGACCGCGCAGTTTGCCTCGCCAACAGCTTCACCTCCGCGGCGACGACGGCGAACCCCTTGCCGGCGTCACCGGCGCGCGCAGCCTCGATCGTCGCGTTCAACGCCAGCAAATTGGTTCTGGCCGCGATCTCACCGATCATATCCGCGACCGCGCCTATTCGCCCGACCTGCGTGTTCAACGTCGCGATCGCACCACGGGTCTCGGTTCCGGCCTCGACCGCGCGAGCCACCACCGCAGTGGACTGACTCATCTGGCCGCCGATCTCGCGGATCGAGGCGGAAAGCTGTTCGGCCGCACTCGCCGTGGTCTCCGCGCTGGCCAAGGCCTGCGCCGACGCTGCCGCCGCGCTTTGCGCCGAGCTCCCAGCGCGCTCCGCGGAAGCATGCATCTCGTCCGCCTCCGCAGCTACAACCTTGGAATGTGCGCTGACCTGCTCGAGTGCCGCGGAGGTCTGCACCTCTATCCGGTCGGCCATGGCCGCCAATGCCGACTGCTTCTCGGCAGCGGTACGGTGCTGCTCCGACACCTGTTCGGCGGCAAGCCGATGCTCTCTGACCATGTGGTCCTTGAATACCAGCGCGGCCTGCGCCATGGCGCCGACCTCGTCCTTGCGCTCCGCGCCTGGAACAGCGGTGGACAGCTCGCCGTCGGCCAGACGCTGCATCGCCGCCTTCAGCCGGCCAAGGGAACCGGCGATGTCCCGATTGACCAGCCAGACGATGACCAGGGTCAGGCACAGGATCGTGCCGCTGATCGCGCCGAGGCGAACAATGGTGGCGCGCACGGTGGCATTCACGTCGTCGAAGTAGGCGCCCGCGACAAACACCAGATTCCAAGGGGTAAAACGTTCGACATAGGAGATCTTGAGCTGCCGCTCCGTCTGCCCCGGCTTGGGGAAGGCGTAGGAGACAACGCCCGCATCGGCGTGGGCCAGCGTGTCACGGATCATGTCGGTGAGCAGCCGGCCGTTCCCGTCGGTGGCCGGCGAAGGTTTGCCCTCTAGCGCGGAGGAGGCGCCGTGCAGCACGATGATGTTATCCAGGGTCTGGGCGTAAATGTAGCCAACGCCTGCGTCGAACCGCATGGCGTGGATGTCATCGCGCATCAGGCGCAGTGCCTGCTCGAGGGTCAGCTCGCCGGCCTTCACCCGCTGTTCCAGCGCTCCGGCGATGCCCACGGCGGAATCGACGATGGCATGCATCTTGTCGATCCGCTCGTCGATGATCGCGCGACGCACGAGCGCGGCGGAGACTGCGATGGATGCAGCTAGCGTCAGCACCGACAGGGCGACGAGCAGGCCTAGTTTCGTGCGCAACCTGAGGCGGCTCAACAGGATCATCAGGGGTCTGCGCTGCGGGCTCCGATCGTCCGGGGCGTTCACGTTAATGCAAGAGGATGAATGAGTTGTGAAGGGCACGCCGCAGTCAGGTCGGCGCTTGACGTGACATCGCTCGGATAGGCTACGAGGGTCTGGCCATGATCGAGGAGAGTTTGCGAATGGCCGAGACGCTCGATGAGCGCATCCGCGAATGCGCGTATCACATGTGGGAAGCCAGCGGCCGACCCAGAGGGCGCGATGAGGAGTACCTGGCACCGGGCGCGCGAGATGATGACGACCGACGATGGTCGGCGCGCCGACCCGAAACGTCGCCAGCCGAGGCAGCCACAACCTGCCCGGCCAGCGCGTCGATCCGGTCGCCGAGCACCCGCACACGTGTTGTCAGGCACGCCGGCAGGCTAGGAGCATCGCACGCGTGGTGCAGAGCGGCGCATGCCGATCAAAGCCACGCCTGCAGACCGATTGCCATTGAAACGAGAAAGAGGAAGGCTAAGACCACGACAACCTGCATGTCATGTCGGCGCATGAAATCACCCCTGCTAACACGCTCAGGTGCGACCCCGAACTTGACCGAATTGCGGCTTGCGAAGCGGCCCGCCGATAACAGTTCCGGCACCAGTCAACGGACCTGATGACCGGCAGACCGTCCACCGAGGTCGGTCCGACGCTTGACACACTGCTGACGGCCTATGTGCGCGCGCTCGACGAGACGCAGGACGTGCCGGTCTTCAGCCTGTGGCGCTATGCGGTTCTGTTCGGAGAATTGCTGCGATGGGAGCTGGCGTTTCTGGCGCTGATCTTTGTCACACCGTTGCTCGACCTGATCCGACTGTTGCTGCGGCGGTTCGGCGCGGGCCTGCCGCGCAGCCCGACGAAGCTGGTGTGGCAGCACATCAAACGGCCGTTCCGCGGCATCTGGCACGGCGACATCTCGGTCTTGCAGGTGGTGCGGGTGCGGGTGCTGACGCGCGCCTTCATCGGCTCGCATATCGTGGGTGTGATCGAGCAGATGAAACTGGTCACCGAGCGGGCGCGGCTTGATGTTCTGATGGCGGGTTCGGCGCGGGCAGATGCCCTCGGCCCGCTGGAGATCGAACAGAAGAAGTTCGACAGTCTGGCAACGGTCGCGAAGGCGCAGAACTCGCTGGGCGCTGTCGTCGCCACCGGTTCGGCGTCCGCCCTGCCGATCGCGGTGGCAAAGCTGCTGATACCGGCGGTCATCAAATTGCTGCCAGGCGATGTCTCCGACCAGATCAGCGCCTATGTGCCGCTCGGGCAGATGCTGAAGGCGGTCGGCCTGGCGAACGATGCGAACATCTCGCTCACGCCGATGCTGCTGGCGATCGGCGGCGGCTTTCTCACGTTCCTGCTGATTACCGCGATGAGCTGCCACATTGAGAAGCAGCGCATCCTGTCGGCCGCCGGCGCGTACGAGCTGGAAGTGGCGCTGCTGCGACCCCGCCGTATCGCGGCGTTCGAACTGCCACTTGATGTCGCGTTCGCGGCGGGAGCGGCGGCGGCCGGCCTTCTGACGATGTACTTCTACGCCAGCCTGGCGCTGATCGAGCCTGACCGATCCGACCAGATGCAGACCGCGCTCGCGGACCTCGTGATGTGTCTTGCGATCGCCGTCATCGTAGCCGCCCGGCGGTGGTTTCTGCGCAGGCCGCCGGGCGCCCGGTCCGCCGGCGAATTGTGGTCACTGGGCAGGGTTGGCCTGCTGCGGACGATCGGCCGAGCCCCTTGACGCGAGCCTCGCCTCGCGGCGCATGATCGGACAAACGGAGGACTGGCAGATGACAACCCTGCCCATCGACCAGATGATCGACCCGCGAGGCGGCACGATCAGCCGCGAGATCTTTGTCTCGCCCGACTTTTACCGTGAAGAACTGGAAAAACTGTTCACCCGCGCCTGGCTGTTCGTCGGCCACGAGAGCCTGATCCCGAAGCCAGGTGATTTCTATGTCTCCCGCATGGGCGAAGAATCGGTGATCCTGTGTCGTGACGCACAGGGCGCGGTGCATGTGTTCCTGAACTCGTGTCGGCATCGCGGTATGAAGGTGTGCCGTTACGAGCAGGGCAATACCTCGCTGTTCGTCTGCCCCTATCATTCCTGGAGCTACACCACCGACGGCAAGCTACAGGGCGTGCCGCTGTATCGCGCGCTGTATGAGAGCACGCTGAACCGCGACGAATGGTCGCTGATCGAGGTGCCGAAGCTGGCGCTGTACAAGGGCACGGTGTGGGCTTCGTGGGACCAGGCGGCACCCGACTTTCTGGCCTATCTCGGCACCGCCGTCGACCACCTTGATCAGGTACTGGACTGCCGCGACGGTCGACCCGGTGGGTCCGAAGTGATCGGGGTGCACAAGTGGGTGTTCCCGTCGAACTGGAAGTTCGCCGCGGAGAATTTCCTCGGCGACACCTATCACAATCCGTCGCATCGCTCGGTCGACATGATCGGCATCGGCCCGAGCGCGCGGCGCGGCCAGCAGGGTCGGCGCGACAACGAATACAACAAGGGTCAGCATGTCTGGGTCGGCCACCCGGCCGGCCACGGGATGCACAGCGTGCTGATGCCGCCGACGATGGAATACGAGCCATCCTACGCGCAGTATCCGATCGTCGACGAATACTTCCGCCACTGCTTCGAGGAACGGAAACGGCGGCTGGGCGAGAAGGCGCGGCTGCTGCCGTTCACCGGCAACATCTTCCCCAACGCGTCGTATCACGGCCGTCAGCCGCGCGGCATCTGCGTCTGGCATCCGCACAGCCCGACGGAGACCGAAGGCTGGCGCTTCTTCCTGGTCGATGCCGATGCGCCGGCCGAGGTGAAGGACGTGCTGCGGCGGTTCTACATGCGCTACTCGGGACCGGCCGGCATGACCGAGCAGGACGACATGGAGAACTGGCTGTACGCCACCGCCGCCTCGCGCGGCACCATCGCCCGGCGCTATCCGTTCAACTACCAGATGTCGATGGGCGCGTACAGGACCGACGATCCGATCCCGGGTGACGTATCGCTGCAGATCACCGACCAGACGCCGCGCAACTACTATCGTGTCTACGCGTCGTATCTGAAGGGCGCGCCGTGGGACGAGCTGGTGGGACGGCCGCCGATGCGCGCCGCGGCCGAGTGATGCGTCCGCTGGCCTGGTACCAGCTCCGCGAGGAGATCGAGGAGTTCCTGTATCTCGAGGCCGATCTGCTGGATCAGCGGCGATTCAAGGAGTGGCTCGATCTGCTGGCCGAGGACCTGGTGTATTTCATGCCGGTACGCCGCAACGTGAAGTTCGGCCAGCATGCGGAGCGCGAGAACACGAAGCAGGGCGAAGGCATAAGCTGGTTCGACGAGGACAAGTGGACGCTGGGCAAGCGGGTCGAGCAGGTACTAACCGGCGTGCACTATGCGGAGGAGCCGCTGTCGCGCGTGACGCACATGGTGAGCAACGTGCGACTGCTGGATGTGCGGCCGTCGGTGGAGGATGCGCGGGAGGTCACGGTCGGTTGCCGGTTCCTGGTGTACCAGAACCGCGTCGAGTACGAAAACCACACCTTCATCGGACGGCGCACGGATGAACTGCGGCGAGTCGGCACGTCGTGGCAGATCGCCAGGCGGGAGATGATCCTGGAGCAGAACGTGCTGCTGGCGAAGAACCTGAGTATCTTCTTTTGAGGATGCACCCTCTCCCCAACCCTCCCCCGCTTCGCGGGAGAGGGGGTGGTGGTGGTGCTGAACTCCCTCTCCCGCGAAGCGGGGAAGGGTTGGGGAGAGGGTGCCGATGATCGAGCTCTCCGGCGTCACTGTCGGCAACAGGCTCCGCCTGCTCGGCGGCATCACCGCCGAGGTGCTGGAGATCGTCAACGACGAATGGGCGAAGGTGCGCCTGATCGAGGTGCCCGACCGAGCCGGCGACGCCGGCGCCGAGGAACTCTGTCACGCCACCGACATCGTCGAGATCATCTGACCATGCTGCGCATCGGCTTCCTGCCCAGCGATTTCAACCCCATGGTGCTGATGCTCGGCGAGGCCGACGACCTGCGCCTGCTCGCCGGCGTGCTACGCCGCTTTGCACGCGAACTGGTCGATGTGCGCCTGGATCAACTCGGCTTCTGCAACACGCCGCGCGCCGCGATCACGGTGACAGCGTCACCCGGCGTTCCAGGAATCCAGCCTGTCGTGGACGATGGCTTCCTCTGGCGGCTCGATGCCGCACAGGCCGGCGGGTTCGCGGATCAGATCGATCGGCTTGCGATTCCCGCACGTACCGCCGGTTCGGAAATCCTGGAGTGCACCACCGCGGAGGAAATCCCGGTCAAAATCTCTCGCGGCGAGTACACCGACGACTTCCTGCGCTGACCGTCACCCGCCCAGCCGGTTCCCCAGCAGTCGCGTCCAGCCATGCGGGTCGGGCGCGGTGCCATACTGGATGCCGACGATCGTGTCGTACAGCTTCTGCGTCAGCGCGCCGGTGCGTGCCATCGTCGATCACATAGCGTTCGCCCTTGTAGCCCAGCTCGCCCACCGGCGAGATCACCGCCGCGGTGCCGGTGCCCCACATCTCCAGCCGCCCCGTCTGCGCCGCCGCGACCACCTCGTCGATCGCTACCGGTCGCTCCGACACGCGCAGCCCCCAGTCGCGCAGCAGCGTCAGCACCGAATCGCGCGTGATTCCGGCGAGAATGGCGCCGTTCAGCGGCGGCGTGATCACCTCGTCGTCGATCTTCAGCATGATGTTCATGGTGCCGACCTCGTCGAGGTAGCGATGCTCGGCGCCGTCCAGCCACAGCACCTGGGTGTAGCCGGCCTTGTGCGCCTGCTCGGCGCCGAACAGGCTGGCGGCATAATTGGCCGCGGTCTTCGCCGCGCCCAGGCCGCCCTGCACCGCCCGCACATGCTGGTCCGAGGCCAGGATGCGGACCGGGTTCATGCCTTCCTTGTAGTAGGCGCCCACCGGCCCGAGGATCACGTAATACAGGTAGCTGCTGGACGGATGCACACCGAGGAAGGTCTCGGTCGCGATCACCGTGGGGCGGATATACAGCGACGTACCGGGCAGCGACGGCACCCAGCGCTGATCCACCTCCACCAGGGCGCGGATCGACTCCTCCACCATCTCGAGGTCGAGTTCCGGGATGCACAAATAGTGCGCCGAGCGGTTCAGCCGCCGCGCATGGTCCGGCAGACGGAACAGCCGCACGCGGCCGTCCTGGCCGCGGAACGCCTTCATCCCGTCGAAGATGGCCTGACCGTAGTGCAGCACGCAGGTGGCGGGGTCCAGGGTGAATGACCCGTACGGCACGACCCGGGGGTCGTGCCAGCCTTTGCCTTCGTCGTAGTCCATCAGGAACATGTGGTCGGTGAAGACCTTGCCGAAGGCGAGCGTCTCGTCCGCCGGTGGCTGCTTCGGGCTTGCGGTCCTGGTGATGGCGATCTGGGTCAAGGCGGTCTCTTGGACGTTGGGTGGGTGATGGCCTGTGATACTACGACGTCATTTGGCGGATGTCGCCCTTGCCGGCGGGTCCGGCCAACATGGCGTTGTTCAGCGATGAGGCGAGAGCGGAGACGCTGCTTAGCCCGAATTTCTCAAACACGGCGGGTGCATCGGGGCTGCGAATCTGAGAGAAGCGTTGTGCAGCAACAGTTTCTCCACGATCCGAGGTATGCCCCGATGCCGACAGAGTGTACGCCGAAGCGGTTCGAATTTGAAGCGGTTGCGCGGCGTGCGGTGGTGGCCGGGTTCGATGGCGGGAACATCACCTCGAACGCCGGTGCGCTGCTGCTGGGACAGGTCGATCGCGGCCTTGGGCTGGTGCGCCGCTTCGCTGACTGCTTCATCGATCGGCGTGACGCCCGCTATGTGGAGCATCGGGTCGCGACGCTGGTGGGGCAGCGCATCTTCGGCCTGGCGTTGGGCTATGAGGACCTCAACGATCACGACGAGCTGCGCAAGGATCCGACGTTCGCGGTGCTGGCGGGCAAGTTGAGCCCGGTGCTCCGGACGGACTGCGAGGCGCTGGCCGGCAAGAGCACGCTCAATCGTCTGGAGCACACGCCGCGGCGCCATGCGTCGAAGTATCACAGGATCGACTGCGATGGCGCGCAGGTCGATGCGTTGCTGGTGGATCTGTTCCTCGAGGCGCATCGGCGCGCGCCGCGCGAGATCGTACTGGATCTCGACAACACCGACATCCCGCTGCACGGGATGCAGGAAGGCCGGTTCTACCAGGGCTACTATAAGGAGCATTGCTATCTGCCGCTCTACGTATTCTGCGGCCGGCACCTGCTGCTGGCCCGCCAAAGGCGTGCGAATGTTGCGGGCTGCGATGGCGCGGTCGAGGAGATGGCGCGCATTGTCGCACAGATCCGCCGGCGCTGGCCGCGGGTACGCATCATCTTGCGCGCCGACAGCGGCTTCTCCAATGACGAGCTGATGGTGTGGTGCGAGGCGAACCGCGTCGACTACGTGTTCGGCCTGGCGCGCAATCGTCGCCTGGAGGCGGTGCTGGTCGAACCGCTCGCCCAGGCCAGGCGTCTATGCATCGCCTCGGGTCGGCCGGCGCGCGTGTTCCGCGACTTGCAGTATCGCACGCTCGACAGCTGGAGCCGCACCCGGCGCGTCGTCGGCAAGGCCGAGCACACAATGGAGGGCGCCAATCCCCGCTTCATTGTCACCTCGCTCAAGCGCACCCGCGTCGGCTACGATGCGCGCGCGCTGTACGAGGATCTCTATTGCGCCCGCGGTGAGGCCGAGAACCGCGTCGGCGAGCAGTTCGAGCTGTTCGCCGATCGCGCCTCGTCGGCCACCATGGCGGCCAATCAGCTCCGCATGTGGTTCTCGGCCATGGCCTATGTTCTGGTCGACACCTTGCGCCGTGTCGGGCTTCGCCACGGCCAGTTCGCCGACGCCGCCGTCGCAACCATTCGCCTCAAGCTGCTGAAGCTCGGGGCGCAGGTGCGCAGCAGCGTGCGCCGCATCCACTTCGCCATCGCCTCGGGTTGCCCGAACAAGGACGAGTTCGCGCTCGCGCACTGCTACCTCCAGCGCGCCTTCAGCTCCGCTTGAGACATAGCAGGCAACCAAAACACCAGGGGGTGCTCATTGGTTCGACGGCGCGCGCCATCATGGACTCGCATTACGCGCAACCAAAGCCTGCCATGCGCGTCAGCCGCGAATCTCATTCGTCAGTCAGCCGACCCGATCGCTCGCACCATCAAGATGCCGCGTGGCACTCGATTTCATCGACCTGTACGAGCTCGCGTTTGAGAAATCCAGGTTAGGCCGCGGCCAGCTCCTGTATTGACGCTCGCGTGATGACCCGCCCCTCGCCTCACGTAAGCGAAGTCCTCGATTCATCGAGGCTCGCGATCAGTATCGAGCGGAGCCACTCGCGCGGCTTCCATCTGAAGAGTAACCGCAATGACTGCGCCAACACCCTACTGATGGTTCTCCGGAAGGCCCGAGCAATGGTCGCATGACGGTCAGTTCGATCGGTATAAGTGATTACCATCAGTACGCCAGAAATTCCCAATGCGCATATGAACAGAGCGATGATGATTTCATGGTGTCTGCCAGGGTTCGCGATCTTCGATAAACCGACGAGCGCAGCCGCCAAGGTGATAGTCAACTGGGAGAATTTGAACCGAATTTCCTCATAGTGTCTGACAAAGCCCGTGTTTTCTCGGTACAGATCGAGGAGAATTCGCGCTACGTCGGCCGCCGATGAGTTCGCGTCATCGTTAGGATTGTCGCTGGTTCTCACTGCAAACCACCAAGCTCCGTTGGCCATGCCAAGGCCGTCAGGTCCGCGCGACACGAGAACGTCACTGAGCGGTGAACGGTTGAATGTCGCGTTCAATGGTCCCGCCGAATGCTGCATCCGCGACTGACAGATCATAAGCTGCCTGCAAGTTGAGCCAGAATCTGGGTGTGGTGCGGAAGAAGCGACCGAGCCGCAATGCCGTGTCCGACGTGACCGAGCGCGGCTTCTCCCGGGCGATGATCCCGGTGATACGGTTCGGCGGCACTCGCAGGGCGCGAGCCAGCGCGTTGGCGCTCAGACCCAGCGGCTTCATGTACTCCTCACGCAGGACTTCGCCTGGATGAGTGCGGATGCGGACAGCAGGCACGACTTCACTCCCCAAACTGGTCAATGGTAGTCCACGAATTCGACATCCTCTGGCCCGTATGCGGTCCAGCGAAAGCAGATCCGCCACTGGATATTCACCCTGATGCTGTATTGCCCTGCCCGGTCGCCAACCAGCCGTTCCAGCCTGTTGCCCGGCGGCGACCGTAGGTCCGCCAAGGTTTCAGCCGCATCGAGCATATCCAACTTACGTCTGGCGGCATTAACGATATTGCCCCAACGACCCGGCCTTTCGCCCCGAAATACCGCCTCAGTGCGAGTGTCGGCAAACGAGCGGATCGCCATCGCTATTACATAGGACGTAATACGTCATAGATCAACGCACAGGCCTTGGCAACCAAGGGTCTTCCGCCCTACTGCTTCGCCCGCGTCACGATCTGCGTCGGGTTGACGAAGCGCAGCGCGATCAGCAGCCACACCAGCGTGGTGACCATATAAACCACCGCCATCGCGTCGATCGACTGTCCTGGCCGCACGCCAGCGGCGAACACCGCGTAATACAGCGCCACCACCAGCGTCTGGCTGGTCGGTCCCGCGGTCAGGAAGGTCAACTCGAACATCGCGATCGTTCGCACCAGCACCAGAAGCAGCGCCGCCAGGATGCCCGGCGTCAGCAGCGGTACCAGCACCTGGGTGAACAGCCGCCCCAACCCGGCGCCGAACACCCGCGCCGCCGCCTCGACCCGAGGGTCGATCTGCTCGACGAACGGGATCATGATCAGGATCACGAACGGCACCGTCGGCACCAGATTGGCCAGGATCACCCCCCAGATCGTACCGGCCAGATGTGCCCGATACAGCACCGTCGCCATCGGTATGCCGTAGGTGATCGGCGGCACCAGCAGCGGCAGCAGGAACAGCAGCATCACGACCTGCTTGCCCGGGAAATTCCGCCGCGCCATCGCGTACGCGGTCGGCACGCCGATCAGCCCCGACAGCAACACCACCGCGCCCACCACCTCGGCGGTGACCACCAGGATGTCCGGCAACTGGAACTCGTCCCACGCCAGCGTATACCACTGCGTTGTAAAGCCTGCCGGCAGCCAGGTGTTGAACCAGCGCGTGCCGAACGAATTCACCACCACGCTGCCGATCATCGCCAGCAGGTTGGCGACGAAGAACACCACCACCGCCCAGACCGCGATCGACCACAGCTTTTCGCCCAGGCTGCGATGCATCGCGCTCAGCCCTTGCCGGTGCTGGCGGGGCCGCGGAACACCAGCGTGCGCGCGCCGAGCAGCGCCACGATGATGATCACCTGAACGCCCGCCATCAGCATCGCGATCGCCGAGGCAAGCGAATAGTCGTACTGCTCGAACGCCGCCTGATAGGCGACGATCGAGATCACCCGCGTCGGTCCGGCGGGCGCGCCCAGCAGCACGGCCGACGGGAACACGGTGAACGCCTGCACGAACGCCAGCGCCAGGGTGATCGCCAGTCCCGGCGCCAGCAGCGGCAACAGGATGCGGAAGAAGCGCTGCCGTGCCCGTGCGCCCAGCATCGCACCGGCCTGTTCCAGTGCCGGATCGATGCCGCTGACATAGGACAGCGTCAACAGGAAGGTGAACGGAAAGCCGGTGATCACCAGCGACAGCATCACGCCCCAGTAGTTGTGGATCAGCCGCACCGGGCTGTCGGTCAGGCCGAACTCCAGCAGGAAGCGGTTGAGCCAGCCGCGTGGGCCGAGATAGGTCAGCAGCCCCTCAGCCACCATCACCGTGCCGAGCGTGATCGGGATCACCAGGATCGTGGTCAGCAGCCGCTGCCGCTTCAATCAATCGAACGCGCAATGCCACCGGCACCGACAGCACCGTGTTCAGCAGCGTGACGGGAACCGCGATCTGCAGCGTCAGGTAGATCGTGTCGTAGAGGAACGGATCGGAGAAGAACTTCTGGTAGTTTGCCAGCCACCCGCCCTCTTTCGGCGTGAACGACAGCACCAGTCCATAGAGAAACGGATAGATGAACAGCGCCAGCACGAACACCACGCCGGGGATAACCAGCAACGTCACCGCGTCCAGCCCACGCTCGCGCATCCGCCGGCGCAGCGACATGGTGGCGACGCTCATGCCGAGTAAACCAGCACGCGGTCACGCGCCGCCGCGAGGCGCACCGGCTCGCCTGGGTTCACCCGCATGGGTGAGCGGAAATATAACTCCGTGCCGTCCGTGCCGCGCGCCACTGCGTAGAAGTCGCGGCCATGATACTCGGCGATCTCCACCGTCGCGGCGATCGGTCCGTCATTCTGCGGCCGCAGATCGTCGGGACGGATCGCGGCGATCGCGGCGCCGCCGACCGCGTCCATCGGCGTGCCTTGCAGCCTTGCCGTGCCGATCGTGACCGCGACCCCGTCGGCGGTAATCTCGGCCCGGCAACGAAACAGGTTGCGGTAGCCCATGAACTCCGCGACATCGGCGTGGGCCGGGCGGGAATACAGGTCCTCCGGCGTGCCGATCTGCCGGGTCTGTCCGTCGATCATCACCAGGATGCGGTCGGCCAGCGACAGCGCCTCCTCCTGATCATGCGTCACATAGATCGTCGAGCAGCCAAGCATGGTGTGGATACGGCGTATCTCGGCCCGCATCTCCAAGCGGAGCTTGGCATCCAGATTGGACAGCGGCTCGTCCATCAGCACCAGCGGCGGCTCTACCACGATGGCGCGCGCAATCGCCACCCGTTGCTGCTGACCACCCGACAACTGCCCCGGCAGCTTGTCCGCCTGCGTCTCCAGCCGCACCAGACCCAGAGCCTGATCCACCCGCCGCGCGATCTCCGCCTTCGGCCGCCTCTGCGTGACCAGACCGAAGCCGACGTTCCGCCGCACCGTCATGTGCGGGAACAGCGCGTAGTTCTGGAACACCATGCCGAAGCCGCGATCCTCCGGTCCCACCTCGTCCAGCCGCCGCTCATCCAGCCAGATCGCGCCGTCGGTCACCTGCAACAGACCGGCGATGCAGTTCAGCGCGGTGGACTTGCCGCAGCCCGACGGACCGAGCAGGGCGACGAACTCGCCCCGCCCGACCGTCAGCGACACGTCGCGCAGCGCATGCACCTGGCCGAAGTCGCGCCCGATCTGGTCGAGCCGCAGCTCGCGGAAGTCGCGCGACGTGATCGGCACGGTCCGCTACTTGCCGACCCGCGCGCCGACCTGCTGGTCCCAGCGCTGGAACGCGATAGACCAGCCTGTCCGCCGGCAACGGCACCTCGGACGGCACCTCGGCGATCAGCTTGTCGATGAAGTCGCGCTTCACGCCGGCCACCGCCTCCTGGCTCTCCTTCGGCGCCATCGACAGCGGCACGTCCTTCACTGCCGGGCCGGGATAGAAATAGCCCTTGTCGTAGGTCATCGCCTGCACCGGCTTGGTCAGCATGAACCTGGTCATCTCCAGCAGCACCGCCAGCTTGTCGTTCGACACGCCCTTGGGGATCGCCCAGTACTGTGCGTCGGTCACCCAGTGGAAGCCCGTCCAGAGTGCCGATCTGCGCCTCCTTTGGCACCACGCCCAGGATGCGCGTATTGAGGTCCCAGCCGAGATGCGAGGCGATGATGTCGCGCGATCCCTCGCCCAGTTCCTTCATCGTGGCGCCGGTGCCCGTCGGGTAGTACTCGATGTTCTTGCCGAGTTCGACCAGGTACGCCCAGGTCTTGTCCCAGCCGTCCTTCGGGTCCATCGGGTCCTTGTCGCCGAGGATATAAGGCAGTCCCTGCAGGAAGGTCCGGCCCGGCCCGGAATTCGCCGGGCGCGCGTACAGGAACCGTTTGGGATGCGCCTTCGCCCAGTCCAGCAGCTCCTGCGCCGTCTTCGGCGCCACCTTCACCGCGTCCGGCATGTACCCGATGATCGGACCGGCAGGGCAGTACACCACGCACACCGCCTGGTCCTGCGCCAGGCCCTGCATCTTCCAGGCGCCCGGCAGGAAGATATCCTGCAGCTTGGGCAGCTCCGCGCCGTAGTCGGTCAGCAGCGGCACCCACAGCTTCTGGTCGATGCCCGCGGACAGCCCGTCGGTGCCGGTCAGCACCAGGTCGATATCGACGCGCCCCGCGTCCTGCTGCGCCTTCAGCTTGCCCGGCAGCTCCGGCGCCGGCGCCTGCGAGAAGGCGATCTTCGACACCAGCTTCGGGTTCGCCTTGGCAAACGCCTCCATCGCGCCCTGCGTTAGCTGCAATTGGCCCGCAACATCGATGACATTGAGTGTTACCGGCGCGGACGGCAGCGCCGGCGCGGTAGCCGCTCGGGCACGAGTGGCGCCGAAGGCGGCGAGACCCGCCATGCCGCCGAGGACTGTCCGGCGGTCAACGATCGTCCTGATCATGGTCATTGCTCTCCCTAAGTCTCAACGAGCCCGTCCGCGGCGCCCGGTACATGACAGCCAGGGACAAGGCAATCCGCATTGATCTGGATCATTCGATTGGCAATGATTGAACACCGGGTATCGACTGCGGCAGGCTGGTTCGAGGTGATGCGGCCAAAGGACCCGACCGCATGCCCGATCCCTGACCGCGAGACGCTCGACCGGCTGCGCCTGGTCAGCACCGCGACGCTGACCACGCAACTGTTCAAGCGCGGGCTGCGCAACGCGTTCATGCAGGGCGTCCGCCCGCTCGGCCGGCACGGCGGCAACCTGGTCGGTCCTGCCTTTACGCTGCGCAACATCCCAGCGCGCGAGGACCTCGACAGCGTCGCCGTGTTCGGCGATCCGGAGCATCCGCAGCGCAAGGCGATCGAGATCACGCCGGCCGGTCATGTGCTGGTGATCGACTGCCGCGGCGACACACGCGCCGCCTGCGCCGGCCAGATCCTGGTGACCCGGCTGATGCAGCGAGGGGTCGCCGGTCTGGTCGGCGACGGCGGCATCCGCGACGCCGGACCGATCGGCGAGATGCCGTTTCCGGTGTTCTGCGCCGGCCCGAGCGCGCCGCTGAACCTGGCGCAGCATCACGCGGTGGAGAGCAACGTGCCGATCGGCTGCGGCGGCGTCGCGGTCTATCCCGGCGACATCATCGTCGGTGACCGCGATGGCGTGGTTGTGATCCCGGCCGGCGATGGCCGACGAAGTGGCGAGCGACGCAGCCGAGCAGGAGGAACTGGAAGAGTTCCTGTTGCAACGCGTTGCGGACGGCGCCGCCCTGCCCGGCACCTATCCACCGAACGAGGCGACCAAGGCCGCGTTCGAGCAGTGGCGCAGCGAGCGGCAGCGACGCTGAGCGCGCTTCCGCGGGGGTAACGACAAGAAGGCCGACAGCGCCAGGGCCTGCAGCGCCGCGCTTTTGGAGTCAACCCGTCGAGGAGTTGCAACGAATGGAATTCGTGAACGCCGGCGGCCTGCAGGTCGCCCGCACGCTGTACGACTTCGTCAACGCCGAGGCGCTTCCCGGGACCGGCGTCGAGCGCCGCCGCATTCTGGCGACGGGTTTGGCGCGCTGGTCCGCGATCTCGCGCCACGCAACAAGGCGCTGCTCGACACGCGCGATGCGCTGCAGCGCCAGATCGATGCGTGGCATCTGGACGATCGCGGCAAGCCGATCGATGTTGCCATCTACACGGACTTCCTGCGCGACATCGGCTATCTGCAGCCGGAGCCGCCGGATTTCTCGATCGACACCGACAAGGTCGATCCCGAGATCGCCAGCATCGCCGGCCCGCAGCTCGTCGTGCCGGTAACCAATGCGCGCTATGCGCTGAATGCGGCGAATGCGCGCTGGGGCAGCCTGTACGACGCGCTGTACGGCACCGACGCGATCCCCGAGGATGGCGGCGCAACGCGCGGTCCCGGCTACAACAGCCATCCGCGGCGCCCGCGTGATTGCCAAGGCGCGGCAGGTTCTCGACCAGGCGGTGCCGCTCGCCATCGGCAGCCATCGCGATGCAACGCGCTACGCGATCGACGACGGTCGGCTCATGATCACGCTGAAGGATCATGCGCGGACTGGACTTGCGCGGCCCGAGCAGTTCGTCGGCTATCGCGGCGCCGCCGATGATCCTGCGTCGGTGCTGCTGAAGCACAACGGCCTGCACATCGAGATCGTCGTCGATCGCACACGTCCGATCGGCGGACAGGATGCGGCCGGTGTCGCCGACGTGGTGCTGGAGGCGGCGATCACCACGATCCAGGACTGCGAGGACTCGGTCGCCTGCGTCGATGCCGACGGACAAGGTGGCGGCATATCGCAACTGGCTCGGCCTGATGCGCGGCACGCTGACCGAGACGTTCGACAAGGACGGCCGCACGGTCACGCGCCGGCTGACCGTCGATCGCGAATACACCGCGCCGGATGGCGGCACGCTGACTCTGCCGGGCCGCAGCCTGATGCTGGTGCGCAACGTCGGCCACCACATGTACACCGATGCGGTGCTCGATGCGTCGGGCAGCGCAGACGCCCGAGGGCCTGCTGGACGCCGCGGTCACCTCGTTGATCGCGATGCACGACCTGAGCGGCACCGGGACCGTTGCGCAACAGCCGCACCGGATCGGTCTACATCGTCAAGCCGAAGATGCACGGCGCGGAGGAAGTGGCGTTCACCGAGACGATCTTCTCGCGCGTCGAGGACATGCTGGGGCTCGCGCGCAACACGCTGAAGATGGGCATCATGGACGAGGAGCGGCGCACATCGGTCAACCTGAAGGCGTGCATCCAGGCCGCGAAGCATCGGGTGGTGTTCATCAACACCGGCTTCCTCGACCGCACCGGCGACGAGATCCACACCTCGATCGAGGCCGGCCCGATGATCCGCAAGAACGACATGCGCAACACCGCCTGGATCAAGGCGTACGAGGACCAGAACGTCGATATCGGCCTGGCCTGCGGACTGCGCGGCGGGCGCAGATCGGCAAGGGCATGTGGGCCGCGCCGGACCGGATGGCCGACATGCTGGCGCAGAAGATCGGCCATCCGAAGGCGGGAGCAAACACCGCCTGGGTTCCCTCGCCCACCGCGGCAACGCTGCATGCGCTGCACTATCATCAGGTCGATGTCGCGCAGCGGCAGCAGGAACTGGCAGCGCGCGAGCGTGCGACGCTGGCGGCTCTGCTGACGATCCCGGTCGCCGACCGGCCGAACTGGTCACCCGAGGATATCGCTCAGGAGCTGGACAACAACTGTCAGGGCATCCTTGGCTATGTAGTCCGCTGGATCGATCAGGGTGTCGGCTGTTCGAAGGTGCCCGACATCCACGACGTCGGCCTGATGGAGGATCGTGCGACACTGCGCATCTCGTCGCAGCACATCGCCAACTGGCTGCATCATGGCATCGTCAGCGAGCAGCAGGTGATGGCGACGATGCAGCGGATGGCGAAGGTAGTCGATCGGCAGAACGCCGGCGATCCGCTGTACCGGACCGATGGCACCGAGGTTCGATGGTCCGGCGTTCAAGGCCGCCTGCGACCTGGTGTTCAAGGGACGCGCGCAGCCGAACGGCTACACCGAGTTCATCCTGCATGCACGGCGGCGGGAAGCGAAGGCGAACAGGTGACGCAACAATGACACGGTGATCAGCATGCGCTACCTGGCCGATGCAGCGCTGGTCGATGACAAAATCGAACCGCATGTGCTGATCGAGGTTGGTGCGGGTGGCACGATCGTCTCTGTCACGCCGCAATCCACCGAACCTGCCGAACGACTGCCCGGCCTCGTTGTGCCTGGCATGCCGAACCTGCACTCGCACGCATTTCAGCGCGCGATGGCAGGCCTGACGGAACGCGCCGGACCTGACGGCGACAACTTCTGGCGCTGGCGCGAGGTGATGTACCGTTTCCTCGCCATGCTGACACCCGACGACGTGGAAGCAATCGCTGCACAGCTCTACGTCGAATGCCTGTTGCACGGCTACACCTCGGTCGCCGAGTTCCACTACCTGCACAACACGCCGGATGGTTTGCATTATGCCGATCCGGCAGAACTCGCACGTCGCATCGTGGCCGCGGCACAGAGCGCCGGCATCGGCCTGACCCTGCTGCCGGTGCTGTATCGCTGCTCGCAGTTCGGCGGCGCGCCACCGACCGAGGGACAGCGCCGCTTCGTGCTCTCTGTCGACGAATATGCCGACCTGTGCGAGATGATGGCGCGCAGCGTCGCCATCGGCATCGCACCGCATTCGCTGCGCGCGGTTACGCCGCCGGAGTTGCGTGCAGCCATCAGCATCGCGGGCGACAGGCCGATTCACATCCACGTCGCCGAACAGCAACAAGAGGTGGCCGACTGTCTTGCCTGGAACGGTGCGCGACCGGTCGCCTGGCTGCTCGACAATGCGCCGGTCGATCAGCGTTGGTGCCTGGTGCATGCGACGCACGTAGACGCCGCAGAGCGCCAGCGCCTCGCGGCCAGCGGCGCGGTGGCAGGACTGTGCCAGACCACCGAGGCAAATCTCGGCGACGGTAGCTTCCCCCTGCGCGAATACCTGGCCGAGGGCGGCCGCTTCGGCATCGGCAGTGATTCCAATGTCTGCACCAGCCCGGTCGAGGAATTGCGCTGGCTCGAATACATCCGCCGGCTGGAAACCCGCACACGCAACGTGACCGAGACGCGTCCGGGCGCATCGGTCGCCCTGAACCTCTATCGACGTGCATTGGCCGGCGGCGCTCAGGCGCTAGGCCGTAACGCCGGCGCTATCGCTCCGGGCCACGTGGCGGACCTGTTGGTGCTGGATACCGAGCACCCGACGCTGGTCGGCCGCGGCGGCGACGGCGTGTTGGATACCTGGGTGTTTTCCGGCAATACGACACCGGTGCGCCACGTCATGGTCGGCGGCGCCTGGGTGGTGCGCGACGGCAATCACCGTGCGCAGCAGATGATCACCGCCAGGTTCTCCAGCACCATGCGAAGGCTGGCCGGCGCGCTCTGAAGCTACGGCGCCGCCATCACCGCCTTGCATGCCGCAGGCAACGGCGGCGGGTGATACGGCGCTGAAGGCTTCGGTGGCACGTCCAGCTGATCGAACCACCATTGCAAGGTCGCATCGCAGCCGTCACCCGGTGGTGGTGGTGCGGCCTGCACACAGTCGTGCTGGTCGGCGGGACAGCGGAAGCGGATGTGCATATGGGCCGAGTGGTCATACCACGGCCGCATCAGCCGCAGCCAGGCGCGGTCGCCCTGCACCTCGTCGCAGAGCTGCCGCTTGATTGCCGGATTGATCAGGATGCGATCAACCTCGGGCAGGCTGGCGGCCAGATGCAGCAGCGTGATCTCGTCCGGCGTCCAGCGTGCCGGATCGACCCCGCGCTGATCCGAACGCACCAGGCTTGGCAGCTCTACCGCCTCACGCTCCGCCGCGGTCAGTGCGTGTTTCGGCCGCACATCGAGGCCCACATCGGCATCGAGCCCGAGCTGATGGCTGAGATGCCCACCCGGCAGCGGGCCGCCGCGCGGCCGCGAGATGTCCTCGACGTAGAGATCGCCCAGCCCCGCCGCGTGCGCCTGCTCGCCCAGGGTTTTGATCCGGGCGATGGTGGTCGGCGCTCCCCAAAATGAACTGCGCGCCAGGTGAATGGTCTGGAACCCCGTCCCGTCGGCCGGCAACCGTACCGCGCCGGCGATGCAGCCAGCGGCCTGACCGCCGATAATGTGCAGCGGACCTTCGGCCGGCGTATCCCGGCCGGCCGCCACGCTAAGCGCACCCGCCAGCACAACGCCGATCCGCCAAGCGCGGAAGCCGGTGTCAGAACCGGCGCTCGAACACCGTGACGACGTCGCCCGGCTGCACGAAGGCCTGCCGGCTGGCTTTGCCCTCAATGGCCTTGCCCTCGACTGTTCGCACCACCGCAGCATAACCTTCGACGGCACGGTAGGTGAAGCCGCCGGCGACCGCCACAGCGGTCACCACCGTCATGCCGGGCTGATAGGCGTACTGGCCGGGCTTGTTGACCTCGCCCAACACATAGATCGGCCGATAGGCAATGACCTCGACCGCCACCGACGGATTGCGCACCAGATTACCGCGGAGCAGCGCCGCCGCGACCGCGGTCTCCAGTTCCGCCGAGGTCAGACCCGCGGCACGCACCGTGCCCAACAGCGGCAACGCGATATTGCCGCTGTCGTTGACCCGGAATTCGCCGGTCAGGTTCTCCTCGCCGAAGGTAATGATCCGCACCTGATCACCGGGACCGAGGCGATACGACACGGCTTCCGCGGCCGGCAACGGCCCCAGATCGCTGCCCGGCCCGCCGCAGCCGGCAATCGCCACCAGGGCCAGCACGCAATGACGGCGCAACAGCTGCGGCATGCCGCAATCATGCAGACGGAGTGATTAGCCAGGAATTAAGGCGATCCGGGTACATCGGTCTGCGTCGACAGGACAGACGATGCTCGACCGACCTGAAACAGCGACCCAGCCGCCCGCGATGGTCCGGCGCGATCGCTGGACCGCGCGCGCGGGGGTCGACGCTGGTGGGTCGGAGGGCCTGAACGGTACCGCGGTCCTCGCCATTCTGCGGCGGCGCAAGTGGCTCCTGCTGGCCTCGATGCTGTTGTGCCCGCTGCTCGCCTATGTCGCGATCATGCAGCTCACGCCGCGCTATACGGCGACTGGCGCCCTGCTCTACGACGCGAGTGAGTACAAACCGAGGGAACTGCAGAGCATCCTGCGGGTCGACCCGATCACCGATGCCGTCATGGCCAGCCAGGCCGAGGTGCTGCGGGGAATGCTGGTGGTCGAGCAGGTCGCCGTCAGGCTGAACCTGCTCGCGAATCCCGAGTTCAACGCCTCGCTGCGGCCGCCTTCCCGGCTGCTACAAACATTATCCGCGCTCTGGTGGACGCTATCCGCGCCCACGCCGGCTCCGATCGCTGAGCTGCCTGGACCGAGGCTGGACCCCGAACGCAACGCCACCCTGACAGCCGTGCGGTCCGCTCTGCTGGTGACGCCGCTGAAAGCATCGCACGTGCTCGAGGTGTCGTTTACCGCGGAAGACGCGGTGATCGCTGCGGCCGCGGCGAACAGCGCGATGGATGTCTACGTCAAGTCGCAGCTCGGGGCGAAATACGGCGCAGCGGCCCGGGCGCGGGAGTTGCTGGTCGACCGACGGGACGAACTACGCAAAGAGGTGCGCCAGCAGGAAGGCAACATCGCACAATACCGCGCGCAGAACGGCCTGATCGAAGGCATGCATGCGAGGCTGGACAGCGAACAGATCAGCCTGCTCGGCGAGAACCTGGCGCGTGCCCGCAGCGCGCTGGCCGAGGCCGAGGGCAAGCTCGACGCTGCCAGTGGCCGGGCCGGTGCCGCCGCTCAGGCGGCGATCGCGCCATCGGTGGTGCAATTGCGCGCACGGCATGACCAGTTGTCGGCGGAGTTGCAGTCGATGCTGGGACGGCTGGCTGCCGGCCACCCAGACGTTCGGGCCATCAACGCGCAGCTCGCCGATGTGGACCGAACCGTGGCCGCGGAGATCGGCCGCGTGGTCGCCGCCATCGACGCCGATGTGCGCGCCGACCGCGAGCGGGTCAATGCGTTGCAGCGCGACCTGAGCGAGCAGCAGGCGCAGATCGAGCGGGACGCAATGGCGCAGGTCCCGCTGAATGCGATGCTGCGCAATGCGGAGGCGTCGCGCGGACAGTTGCAGGCGGTGCTCGAGCGCATTCAGCAGACCGCGCAGCAACCGACGATCGAGACGCCGGACGCACACGAAATCTCGCTCGCGCTGATACCGGGCCAGCCGAGCTTCCCGCGCACCGGGCCCTGGATGGCGGCGGCGACGGCGTTCGGGATCGTGCTCGGGCTGTTGCTGGTCTATGTGCGCGAAATTGCCGACAGCACATTTCACAGCGGCGACGATGTGCGGACGGTACTCGGTCTGCCGTGCCTGGCGCTGATTCCGCGCATGTCGCGGCGGGCGCTGAAGGGCGCCAGCATCGAGGAGCATGCTGCGCGCAAACCACACTCGGCGCTGGCCGAGCAGCTTCGTGCCCTGCGCGCCGGGTTGTCACTGTGGCCGGACCGGCCGCGCATCATCGCTGTGACAGCGGCTCGGCCGAAGGAAGGCAAGACGACGGTCACGCGGGCGCTAGGGCGCCTGGCGGCAATGAACGGCGAGCATGTGATCGTGCTGGACTGCGACATCCGCCATCCCTCGTTCAGCGGCCACGCCGAGCATCCTCCGGGCCTGGTGGACTATCTGCGCGGGCAAACCTCGGTGGCCGAGGTGATCCGGAAGGATCCGGTGACCGGCATGGATTGCATCCCAAACGGCAAGAGCGAAGCGAACGCGCTCGGCCTGTTGATGTCGGCAACCATGGCGCGGCTGCTGCAGACGTTACGCGACGACTACGACCTCGTGCTGCTGGACACGCCGCCGGCCGAGGCGATCACCGACGCGCGCATCGTCGCCGGCCTGGCCGACGCCACGCTGTTCTGCGTGCGCTGGCGCGGTACCTCGCGCCATGTCGCGCTGCATGCTCTGGAACTGCTGGAGGAGGCACACGCCCACGTGGTCGGCGCGGCCTTGACGCAGGTGGACGTCGCCGTCCATGTGCGCTCGGGTTACGCCGATGCGGAGGTGTATCATCCGCGCTACGGCGGCTACTTCCGGGAGTAAATGGCAATGGCGCGACGGTTCCTGGTCACCGGCGGGGCCGGTTATGTCGGCAGCCACCTGGTCGCTGCACTGGTCGAGTGCGGCGACACCGTCGCGGTGCTGGACAATCTGCGCACCGGCCATCGCGGCGCGGTACCGCATGGCACGCAACTGATCGTCGCGGACCTGGCGGATACCGACACGGTGGATGCGGTCCTGGCCGATGGTCCGTGGCACGCGGTGTTCCACTTCGCGTCGCTGTCGCAGGTGGGCGAGAGCATGCGGCTGCCGTTCCGCTATCTGATCGACAACGGCACCAACGGCATGCGTCTGATCGACGCCTGCGTGCGCCACGGCATCATGCGCTTCGTGCTGTCGTCGACCGCTGCGCTGTACGGCACACCGAAGACCGTGCCGATACCGGAGGATGCGCCGATCGATCCGGAATCACCCTATGGCGACAGCAAGTGGTTTCTCGAACGCACGCTGCTCTGGGCCGAGCGCGTGCACGGGCTGCGTTACGCCTCGTTGCGTTACTTCAACGCCGCCGGCGCGGATCCGGCGGGACGCTACGGCGAGGACCATCGGCCGGAGACGCATCTCGTCCCGCTGGTGATCGATGCGGCACTTGGCCGGCGCGCGGAGCTCGACGTGTACGGCGACGACTATGCCACGCCGGACGGCACGTGCCTGCGCGACTACGTGCACGTGACCGATCTCGCCGATGCGCATCTGCTCGCGCTGGACTGGCTGGAACGCAGCAGCATCACCGTCAATCTCGGCAGCGGCACCGGGCATTCGGTGCTGCAGGTGATCGATGCGGTCGAGCGCGTGTCGCACCACAAGGTGCCATATCGCATCTGTCCGCGGCGGCCGGGCGACCCGGCCGTGCTGGTGGCGTCGTGGGAGCGCGCGCGCCGCGAACTCGGCTGGCGGCCGCGCTTCGCCGACCTGGACGAGATCGTGCGCACCGCGCTGCGATGGCGCGAGGCGCATCCGAACGGTTATGCGGACTGAGGGACGCACCGCAACGGTCTTCGCCATCGCGCTCGCCGCAACCCTGCTGCTGTGGCCGGCACTCTGGAACGGCTATCCGCTGGTGTTCTCCGACACCGGCACCTACCTATCGCAAGCGATCGAGCACTATCTCGGTTGGGACCGGCCGATCTTCTACAGCCTGTTCCTGCTGCCACTGCATCTGACGCTCACCACCTGGCCGGCGATCACCGTGCAGGCGCTGCTGGTGGCGCACGTGCTGCACCTGGTGCGGCGGGCGTTGCTGCCCGATGCGTCAGTCTGGTGGGTGTTGCCTCTCGCGGGCGCGATGGCGGTGATGACCTCGCTGCCCTGGTTCGCCTCCCAGCTCATGCCGGACGTGTTCACCGGCCTTCTGGTACTCGTCCTGACGCTGCTGGTTTTCGCCGGCGAGCATCTGTCGCGTCGCGAATGCATCTGGCTGGTGGGATTCGCCGCGTTCATGATCGCTGCGCATCAGTCTCATGTGCTGCTCACCTTTGTGCTGCTCGCCGTGCTGCTCCCATTGCGGGGTCTCGGCGGCGCGGCCGCGTTGCGAAGCGTGACGCCGCTCGTTCTGACTGTAGTCGCTCTGATGTCAGTCAATCTGATCGCATTCGGCCGTGCGTCGCTGTCACCGTTCGGCAACGTGTTCGTGCTGACGCGGGTGATCTATGATGGTCCGGGGGCTGCCGCGCTGCGTCGCGACTGTCCCGCGGCCGGCTGGCGGCTCTGTGCGTTCGTCGACCGCCTGCCCGAGACCGCTGATGATTTCTTATGGCGTGCGGACGGTCCGGTCGCGCAGGCTGGCGGCGCCAAGCTGGTTTCTCGCGAGGCGGACGCGATTATCACGGCGGCAATTCGCGCGGAGCCATTCCGCGAACTGCGGGCCCTCGGGCGAAACGCCGTGCAGCAATTGGCGCTAGCCGCTACCGGCGACGGCCTGCACTCGTGGCCCGCCACGGTGACACCTTGGATCGAACGCGATTTTCCCCGCTTCGAGGCTGCGGCGTTTGCCGCTTCGCGGCAAAATTCCGGCCGACTCGCAGTGCCGACATGGTTGGAGATGTTGCATCTCGGAACGGCACTTGCCGGTATTGCTGGGTGCTTCGCATTGCTGCTGGGCGCACCCGGCAGGCAGCATGCTGCTGGCGGCTTCGCTGCCGCGGTCCTGCTGGCGCTGTTGGCCAACGCGACGATCACCGGAGGTCTCTCCGGTCCGCACAATCGCTACCAGAGCCGCGTCATGTGGCTGCCGCCGCTGGTCGCGGTGCTGGGCATTGCCTCGCTGCGAACGATCGCCAAGCCGGCCTTCAGCCGATGAAGCAGCGCCATGCGGCCAACGTGTTCTGGTCCGGCCTGGAGGCAGCCCTTTCGGCGGTGCTCTCATTTGCATCGGCGTTCATCGTGGCGCGTCTGGTCGGCCCTGCGGAGGTTGGCATCGGCGCGGCGGCGGTCGCCATGCACGTGTTGCTATGGGTCTGCGTCAATGCCCTGTTCGCGGACGCGCTGGTGCAGCGCAGCGTTGTGGACGAAGCGGCATTTTCCAGCGCGTTCGCGGTTTCGGTCGCGGCCGGGTGTCTCGCCGCGGTGTTGCAGGCCGCGCTTGGCCAGCCGCTGGCATGGTCGCTGGGCGACAGCCGGCTGACCGCGATGTCGGTCGCCCTCGCGCTGCCGCTGCCGTTGGTCGGCGCGGCGGGGCCGGTCCAAGGCCTGCTGACCAGGGATCGCGCCTACCGGAAGTTGGCGCTGCGCACGTTGGTCGGCCAGGGGCTTGGCACGCTGGCCGGCATCGCCAGCGCATTGCACGGCGCCGGCGCGTGGGCGCTTGTGGTGCAGCAGTTGGTCGTCTCCGGCGGCGGCGCCGTCGCCCTGCTGGTGCGCTGCCCGATGCGGCCGCGCCGCATCGTGAACCGGCACAGACTGCGCGAACTGCTGCGGATCGGCCTGCCGCTCACCGCCAGCACGCTGGTGCAGCACGGCCGCTACCGCCTGTTCGCGCTGCTGATCGGCGGCACCGCCGGTGCGGCGACACTCGGTCAGGTTCACATGGCATTCCGCCTCGTCGATGCCGTGCGCGAACTTGCCTTCACCGCGCAGTGGCGGCTGATGCTGCCGCTGCTGTCCGAACGACAGGATGACCTGGCGGCCTTGCGCGCCGGCGTGGATCGCTGCCTCGCCTGGTCCAGTCTGCTCGCGTTCCCGCTGTGTGCCGCGATGGCGGTTACGGTCCAGCCACTCGTTGCGCTACTGCTCGGTTCGGCCTGGCAGCCGTCGGGGGAAGCATCCCTGCCGCTGATCGCACTGACCTCCTGGCTGTTTCTGGCGTTTCCCGCCGGCGTCGCGGTCATCGCACGCGGCGAGGCACGCTACACGCTGATCGCCAACATTGCCGGAACCTTGGCGACCGTGGTCGGTGTCCTGCTGTTCCGCCCCACCTCACCGTTGCACGCGGTGCTCATGTGGCTGGGCGCTCAGATGTTCATCAGCCCATACATTCTGCTGGCGAACGCGCGGGTGCTGCGTACCGCGCCGCTGCGACCGTTGCGCGCTGGTGTTCCACTGCTTCGCCGCATCGTTGCTGGCAACGGTTACGGCATTCGTCGTGCCGCAGGCGATCGGCGCACCGGCATCGCCGGCGTGGCTGCTCGTGTTTCGGCTGACCATCGTCGCCGCTGTCGGCATTCCCTCGGTTTTGCTGACGGCCGCGCCCTTGGGCCGGTTCACCCGCGCTTCGTTGCAACGGTGATCGTGTCGCCGACCGTCTGGACCGGCAGCGCACAACAGTGGCAACATCATCGGCCCCAGACCCGAACGGCGAGGCCTGCATGCCAACCTACGATTACGATTGCGACCGCTGCGGCGCGTTCAGCGAGAGCCACCCGATCGCCGAATTCGACTTGCCGCAGGCTTGCCCAGCGTGCGGCGATCCGGCGCCTCGCAGCCTCACCTTGCCGGCGATCGGCGGTGCACGACCCGAGGCCGCGGCCGCCAGGCCGTTCCGCGCCCATTCCGGCGGCTGTAGCTGCTGTGCCGCGCCCCGCCGCTTCGCCGCCGAGGCCGTGTAGGCTCGCCGTTCGCCGCGCCCACGCAACCAACGAAAGGACTGGCGATGCCCGACTCCAACTGGCGCGCTCGCGCCGGCACGGCTTTCCGTTGCGAAAAGCAGCCCGCGACGGGTACGCGCGGCATGGTGGTCACCAACCATCCTCTCGCGTCCGCGGCCGGCGCCGAGATGCTGGCCGCCGGTGGCAACGCGGTCGACGCGGCGATCGCGTCATTCTTCGCGCTGAGCGTGGTCGAGCCGATGATGGTCGGCATCCTCGGCGGTGGCATGGCGCATATCCGGCTGGCTGATGGCCGTCACGTGGTAATCGACAACCAGAGCATGGCGCCGCTCGCCACCGGCCCGACCACCTACACGCCCGATCCCAACGCCGCGCCCGGCACGATGGACGCGATCGGCCGCAACAACGCCGTCGGCCCGACCGCGGTGGCCTCTCCCGGCAACCTGAAGGGCTGGTGCGAGGCATTATTCCGGTTCGGCACCTTCCCCCTGGCCGACGTCATGGAACCGGCGATCCGCCACGCCTCGCGTGGCTTCCGCGTCACGCCGTACCTGCACGAATGCGTCACGGATTCCGCAGCCGACATGGTTCGCGATGCGGAGATCGCGAAGCTATATCTGCCTGGTGGCGCGCCGATCGCGGCCGGCACCCGGCTGGTCACCGGCGACTATGCGGAAACACTGCGCAGCATCGCACGCGAAGGTCCGGACCTGCTGTACGCCGGTGCGCTTGGGACATTGTATGCGGAACACATGGCGAAGTCTGGCGGTTACCTCGCGCGCGAGGACCTGACGCACTATCACACGATCGACCGCGACGCATTGCGCGGGACGTACCGTGGCTTTGACATCGTCGGGCCGCCGCCGCCGTCGTCGGGACCGCTGCACATCATCCAGATGCTCAACATCCTGGAGGGCTACGATATCGATGCGCTCGGCTTCGGGTCCGCCGTCACGCTGCACCTGCTGGCCGAGGTGCTGAAGATCGCGTTCGCCGATCGTGCGGCGGCGACCGCGGATCCGGCGTTCGTCAAGGTGCCGGTGGAGAAGCTGCTGTCGAAGACTTATGCGGCCGATCGCCGCGCGCGCATCGACACCAACCGCGCGCGAAGCTGGAGCGCCGAGGTGGCGCCGGGCGAAGGGACGCACACCACGCATCTGACGGTGGCAGACGGCATGGGCAACATCGTCGCCAGCACACAGACGATCAACTCGCTGTTCGGTGCGCGCTACATCGTGCCCGGCACCGGCATGATCCCGAACAACTACATGTTCGTGTTCACACCCCATCCAGGCCGCGTCAACTCCGTGGCTCCAGGGAAGCGCATTACCTCCTCGATGTCGCCGGTGATGGTGCTGCAGGACGGCAAACCGCGCTATGCCCTTGGGCTGCCCGGAGGGTTGCGCATCTTCCCCTCGGTGATGCAGGCGATCTCCAACCTGATCGATCACGACATGAGCGTGCAGGAGGCGGTAGAAGCGCCGCGTTTGTGGACCCAGGGCTACGGCGTGGAGGTGGAAAACGCCGTGCAGTCCGACGTGCTGGCGGCGCTGCGCGACCGTGGCCACGATGTCGCGGCGGTCGGCAACATCGGCGGCGGAATGAGCGCGATTCGGTTCGACGCCGATGGCACGATGACAGGCGCCGCCTGCTGGCGCGCCGACGGCACGCCGATCGGCCTCGGTGGTGGTTATGCCCGGAAGGGCGTGCGGTTCAGGCCGGAGGCGCCATCGCGGCAAGGCGCGGCATAAGCAATTGCCTTGCCTCTCGATGTGGTTCAGCGCTCCTCGGGAGTGACCCCGTCAGGGTCCGGTGAGTGAGGCGCGCGCCCGACCGGCCAAGTGGATCGTGCGCGAGCGATGCCGCCTCGGGTGTCAGGATCTCGAATGGCCGCCCCAGATGTAACGGCGGCGCCGTTGTGATACTCCTGACCGCAGCCACGACGGCCAGGACGACTGCGGCGGCGGCCATAAAGTAGAACACGCAGTACGGCGCGGCCGTCTCGATCTCGGCGCGACCGATCAGGAGCTGTCCCACCGCAAGCGCCACGAAGGTGCCAAATAAGCCGTTGGCGAGGTGGATTGCACTCGTCGCCATGACCAGCTGCCGATCTGCGCGCGCAGTGATTCGTTCGGCCGCATTACCCACTCTACCCCATGCGGTAACCGCTACTGCAGTGGCACCGGCCCGGTGTACTTCACGACGTCCAACCCGCCGCTCAGCCGATCGTTAGCATAGATCAGGCCGTTCTCATCGACATAGACGTCGTTGATCTGGATGCTGTGGGTAGCGTTCCCCGGCGGCGCGGCGTCGATCAGGTAGCCGATCTCCACTGGATGATACGGATCCTCGATCGAATAGGCTCGGATGCCGCCGTTGAAGAAACTGCCCACCACTGTCCTGGTCAGCGTGCGCGACGTACTCGCTGGCCGGTTCATGTCGATGTTGTGCGCGCCGAACCGCCCACCTGCCTTGCACAATGCGGCAAAGTTTGCCGGCGGCGGGAAGGCGGCAAGCGGTATGATGTTGTTCTCGTCGCTGATGTCCCAGACCCAGTCGCGCTTCGGCCAGTCCTTGCAGTTGGCGGCCGTTGCTTCCTCGGTCTGGATCAGCAGGTTTCGCGACGGGATCGGCAGCAGCGTATGCGCAAAGCCGTTGCCGAGCGATTGCCACGACCGATGGGCCACCAGCTTGGGATGCGCCTTGTCGGCGATGTCGAGGATCACCAGGCCACCGTCGATCCAGCCGATGTAGACGCGATCCGGCCGTTCGGATGACAAGGCGGGCGTGTGCATGCGGATGCCGGTGTCGAACGGTGCCACACGCGGTGGCGGCGGCTCCTTGTCGCCGACGCGGGTGCCCGGCAGCCACCAGCGCCCGGTCTCCTTCGGATGCGCCGGATCACGCAGATCGACGATCATCAGGAACTGATCATCGTTCTGATTGTGCGGGGTGAAATCCTTGGCCCCGGTGGAGAGATAGGCGTACTGGCCGTCGGCGAACCACAGATAGTGCACACCGCGCGAATGCGGGCCAGCGGTATCGAAATGTGACAGCCTCTTTGGATGCGCAGGATCAGTGACCTCGTAGGTGTCCATCCCTGCGTATGGTTGCCCGGCCTTCTCGACCTGATGCGCCACCGCCAGCGTGGTATCGGACAGACCGAGCGAGTTGCAGCGAACGAATGCCGCCTCGACCGGAACCTGGACGATGACCTTGGGGTCCTCCGGGTTGGTTACGTCGATCACGCTGAAGCACATCGGTGCCGACTCGTGTGCCAGGAACAGCACGCGTTGGCCGTTGGGATATTGCCGCAGCGCGAGCCCCTCGCCGCCCTTGCCCACACCGTTCAGGTTGCTGTGGCCGATGATCTGCATGTTGCTGGCTTGGGCGACCGGCGGAATCGGATCGGCGTGTGCGCCGAGAATTGCGCACAATAGCAGACCCGCGACGAGTCCGGGGACCAGGCAACAGTGTCGTCGCATTGTCTCCTCCCGCTGCGAACGCCTTGATAAGCTACGGTCGTCGTTGGCGCGCCGGCAAGACCCGTGAAGCCGCAATCAAGGGGCCGAGACAGCAATTGTGGTAGACGCAGCCTTGGCACGACGCACCAGAGAACGATCGAATGTGGCAAATTTCTCCGCCCCGCTGCTGGACGCCAGATGCAGTGCATCCGCGAAGTCCAGGTTCTGGCGCACCAGCTCCAGTGCCGACAAGATCGCGGCCGAATCCTCGCAGCGGACCTGCGGCAACGCGACGAGTGCCGAGAGCGCATGCACTATGTTCCGGGATGCCAGGCCATATAGGCTGCGGAGAACCCACTCCGTTTCCAACACGACAGTCTTGGGTAGAAATATCATATCGGTCTCGAACAGTCTTCGCGCGCGCTCGAGTTGCGCGGGATCGTCGCCCGTCAGCAGCCGAACGACAATATTAGTATCGACCGCGATCACGGCGCCGGCGAAGTTCCGTGACGACGGCTGCATCCATTTCGGCAATCGTTCGCGCCGGACCCTTCACCCGGAGACAGCCGGCCACATCCTCTAGCCGACTGTGTGCAACCGATCTAAGCGGCCGAAGCAACACGCCGTCACCCAGCGCTTCCACTGCGAATTCGGTGCCCGGCTCCCAGTGGCGCGCATCCCGCACTGCCTTCGGCAGGATGACCTGGCCCTTCGATGACAGGCGCGTGGTTTGCATGAATACGAACGTAAGATGCGGTAAGACCATAGTCAAGCGCTTGACTACCCTGTCGTCGTCATCTCCACCACGTACTCCGCCAACGCCAGTGAGGCGGTCAGGCCCGGGCTCTCGATACCGAACAGATTGATCAGCCCCGGCATACCGTGCGTCTGCGGCCCCTGCACCAAGAAATCCTGCGCCGGCGCGCCACGCGGCACGATCTTCGGGCGGATGCCGGCGTAACCAGGCTGTAGCGCACCGTCCCTCAGCGCCGGCCAGTATTTGCGCACCGCGGCATAGAAGCTGTCGGCGCGCGCCGGGTCCACAGTGTAGTCGATCGCGTCGATCCACTGCACGTCGGGGCCGAACCGCGCCTGGCCGCCAAGATCGATTGTCAGATGCACGCCGAGACCACCCGGCACCGGAACCGGATAGATCAGCCGCGAGAACGGCGACCGGCCGGACAGCGTGAAGTAGTTGCCCTTGGCGTAATACGCGGCCGGCACCCGATCAGGCGGCATGCCGGCGATGCGCGATGCGAAGCCAGGCGCATGCATGCCCGCGGAATTCACCAGCAGCCGGCAGCGCAGCGTCATCGGATCGATGCCACCGACATCAATCTCCACGCCACCCCTCACCGCCCGCCCGCCGGTCACCGGGCTGTGGAAAACCGGCACCGCCCCGGCGTTCTCCGCATCGCCTTGCAGCGCCAGCATGAAGGCGTGACTGTCGATAACCCCGGTAACCGGCGACAGTAGCGCACTGGTGCACGCCAGGTTCGGCTCCAGGGCAATCGCCGCGGCGGCCGTAAGCACGCGCATGCCCTCGACACCGTTCGCTTCGGCGCGGCGCTTGATGCCGGCGAGCATCGCGTCTTCCTCGGCATTGGTCGCGACGATCAGCTTGCCGCAATTGGCGTGCGGTACACCCTTCTCGGCGCAGTAGGAGTAGAGAGCCTTGCGTCCCGCCACGCAGAACCGCGCCATGAGGCTGCCGGCAGGATAGTAGATGCCGGCATGGATCACCTCGCTGTTGCGCGACGAGGTCTCGGTGCCGATGCCTTCCGCGGCGTCGAGGACGATCACCTCGCGGCCGGCCATCGCGAGCGCTCGCGCTACCGCCAGGCCGACGACACCGGCACCCGCCACGACGCAATCGACTGACTCCACGCGATCCTCCTTGGCACAGAGTGCCACGCGGAGGCGTGGCCTGAAAACGCAGCGCGGCATCAGAATTGCTTCCATTGGCCGCCAAAGCGAAGCATAGTGGCCCCGTAGCGAACAGGTGTGGCCTCATCAGTGTTGTCAGCGGCGAAGCAGCCATAGCGTGTGGTCGCTGATCAACGGTGCAGCCGATCTGGCGGCGCAATATCCGCTGCTTGCGATCCTGATCGCATTCTCCGCCGCGATCATCGAGGCGGTCGCGGTACTAGGCATGCTGATCCCCGGTACGCCGATCCTGATGGCGGTCGCGGCCGCCAGCGCAATGGCCGGCATGTCGATGCTGCCGATCATCGTGGTCTCGATCATCGGCGCGGTGATCGGCGATTTCGTGTCATATTGGTTTGGCCATCGGTTCCGCTTTCGACTACGCGGCATGTGGCCATTCGCAGCCAGGCCGGCGCTGATGAGCCAGGCCGAGAGTTTCTTTCATCGCTACGGCGCCGCGAGCGTGGCGATCTGCCGTTTCGTTCCGGTGCTGCGCTCCACCGTGCCGCTGGTTGCCGGCATGGCAGGCATGGCACGAGCGCGATTCCTGGTTGCCAATGTCGGTTCTGCCTTCGTCTGGGCGCCCGCACATGTGGTGCCCGCGCAGTTCGCTGGGCTGTCGCTGGCTGAACTGGAAGCGGGCGACTGGCAAAATGCGGCGCTCTGGGCCGGCGGGTTGGTGCTGTTCGCCGCTGCGGGATGGCTGCTGCATCGCCGGATGGCGACGCGCCTGCGGTGAAGCAAGGTCTGGAACGGTTTCAGGCGAAGTGGAATCCCGACGGGATGATGGGTTTCGCTGCGCTCTACCCATCCTACGGCAATGCGTGCGCGCCAAAGCCCGCGGCCGGAGCACTCAGCCGCCGAAGAGATCGCGCAAATGCGGATTGAGAAATGTGCCGCGCGGGTCGAGCTCGCTGCGCAGCCGGCGAAACTCTTCGTAGTACGGGAACAGTTCTGCCATGCGCGTCGGCGTCATGAAATGCAGCTTGCCCCAATGCGGCCGGCCCTGGCACTCGCGGAACAGGCTGTCACAGCGGCGCAGATAAGGCCAATAGTCCGTGCCCGGCACGCCGGCAACCGAAACGACCATATTGCTGCGCTCGAAGTTGGGACTGAGCCAGGCATTGTCGGCCGCGCAAAAACGCACCTCCACCGGAATCACCGCGTCCTCGGGTCGCGCCAGCATCAGTTCGCGCTGTGCTTTGAAATGGTCGCGACTACCCTGGAGCGGCAGAAAATACTCCATCTCGTGGAAATTCGGATCGAACACCATCGGGTAGATTTTGTAGGCACAGTCGAAGCGCTCGTGATCCTTCAGTTCCGGTGTCTCGGCGTCCGCCGGATATTCCTGATAAAGCTTGACGTAGCAACGGTTCGCCGGCGCGTCGAGATTGTAGAGTCTGGCGGAGGCGTCGCTGGTCATCCAGAAGAAGGAGAAATGCCGGTAATTCTGGATCAGCTCGTCCCAGCGCTCGAGCACCTCGTCCACATGCATGATGGCGATGCGCTCGTGCAGCTTGTAGGCATGCGAGACCTGCAACGTAACCCGCGTCATCACGCCCAGCGTGCCGAGCGACGTCTGCAGGGCGGGCAAGAGGTCCGGATGCGTTTGGGCATCGACATCGTGCACGTTGCCGCGTCCATCGACGAGCCGCGCACCGACGAGGCTGGCGGAGAAGTTGCGCAGCCTGATACCCGAACCATGCGTGGCGGTCGCGATCGCGCCGGCAATGGCCTGGCCGTCGATGTCACCTTGATTGGAGAGCGCAAGCCCTTGGTCCCAAAGCGCGGGGCCGAAGTCGACGATCTTCGTCTGTGCCCAGGCGGTCGCGGTGGCGTTGTCATGGTCGGTCGAGATGATGCCGGTCAGCGCCGCGGCATCGAGCAAAATGCCATCCGTCTCGACCACCGGCGTGAAGGAATGTCCACTGCCCGGCACCCGCAGCCGCTGGCCTGCGCGGACGGCGCGCCTCACGGTGTCGATGACCTCTCCCTCAGCGTGAGCCTGGACAATTTCCGTGGGGCTGAAGCTCTGGTTGCCCACCCAGTTGGTCCAACGTGGTTGTAGGGTCTCGGCTGTGGACATGTGGTACTTCACCCCCCCAACACAAACTTCAGCAGCGTCAATCCGGCCACCACCCACACCGCACCAGCGATCGCGTTTATGCGCCCCGCTGCCAACTTCATCACGACATGCACGATGAAGCCCAGCCCGATTCCCGCGGCGATCGAGAAGGTGAAGGGAATACCGATCGCCAGCACCACCGCCGGCACATATTCCGTCGCATCGTTCCAGTCGATGTCGCGCAGCGCTCGCGCCATCAGGCAGGCGACGAACACCAGAGCGGGTGCGGTGGCGAAGGCCGGGATCGCGGTAGCGACCGGCGCGAACAGCAGCGTCAGCAGGAACAGCGCGGCAACGGTGATGGCGGTGAGCCCGGTACGGCCGCCCGCCTGGATGCCGGCAGCGCTCTCGATGTAGCTGGTCGTCGTGCTGGTCCCCAGCAGCGAGCCGATGATGGCTCCGCCGCTATCCGCGAGGAGTGCCTCGCGCAGCTTCGCGATCGTGCCGTCGGGACGCATCAGGCCGGCGCGCTGCGTGGTGGCAATCAACGTGCCGGCGTTGTCCAGTACATCGACCAGGAAAAACGTCAGCACCACCGTCGTCACGCCCAGTGACAGCGCGCCGGCGATGTCGAGTTGCAGGAAGGTCGGCGCCAGCGACGGCGGCGGGGCGATCACGCCATGGAATTCGGTGAGGCCGAACGGCAGGCCAAGCGCGGCAGTGAACAGGATGCCGATCAGGATCGCGCCGGGCGTGCCGCGCGCGGTGAGGCCGGCGATAACCAAAAAGCCCAGGCAGGCAAGCAGCGTGGTCGGTGCGGCGAGGTGGCCGAGCGTCACCAGCGTCTCGGGGTGGCCAGTGACCAGACCCATTTCGTGCAGGCCGATCAAGCCAAGGAACAGGCCGATGCCGGCACCGATACCGAGCTTCAGCGACATCGGGATGGCATTCACCAACCACTCGCGGACTCGCAGTAGGCTGACGATCAGGAACAGCACGCCGGAGATGAAAACCGCGCCCAGCGCCACCTGCCAGGACAGGCCCATGCCCTTCACCACGGTGAAGGTGAAGTAGGCGTTCAGCCCCATGCCAGGCGCCAGCGCCAGCGGCAGGTTGGCGAGCATGCCCATCGCCGCCGAACCGATCGCGGCGGCAATGCAGGTGGCGACGAAGGCAGCGCCATGGTCGATGCCGGCGCCGGCCAGGATCAGCGGATTGACCACGACGATGTAGGCCATCGTCAGGTAGGTGGTGCAGCCGGCGAGTATTTCGGTGCGGATTGTTGTGCCGTGTGAGCGCAGATCGAACATGTGCGCGTCTAGCCCCCCGGAGCGCCCTGCGTGTTCACATACAGCGCATAGAGCCCGTGGCTTGCCGCCATGAACAGCCGGTTGCGCCAGCGACCGCCGAAGCAAAGGTTGGCGCAACGTTCCGGCAGCGTGATGTGGCCAATCGGTTCCGCGGCGGGATTGAAGATGCGCACGCCGTCGAGATCAGACTGTCCCATGCCCCAGCCGCACCAAAGATTGCCGTCGATATCGACACGGAACCCGTCCGGCGTGCCAGGACCGGCATCGAGGAACATCCGGCTGGCGCCGAGCGTGCTGCCGTTGACGTCGAACACCCGCAGCTTGCGCGTTGGCATGCCACGCGATTCCACCACGTAGAGCTTCGATTCGTCCGGCGAGAACGCCAGCCCGTTGGGACCCTGCACGTCGTCGGCCGCCACCGTCACCGCGCCGGTTCGGCCATCGACGCGATACACATTGGCCGGCAGCTCCGGTTCGTACTTCTCGCCCTCGTAATAGCCCAGCAGGCCGAAGGGCGGGTCGGTGAACCAGATCGAGCCGTCCGACTTCACCACCACATCGTTCGGCGAATTCAGTTGCTTCCCCTGATAACTGTCGGCGAGCACGGTGATCGCGCCGTCGTATTCGGTGCGGATCACGCGGCGGCCGCGATGCTCGCAGGTGACCAGCCGTCCCTGGCGGTCGCGCGTGTTGCCGTTCGCGTTGTTGGAGGATTTGCGACAGATGCTGACCGCGCCGGTCTCCTCCTCCCATTTCAGGATGCGGTCGTTGGGAATGTCGCTCCACAGCACATAGCGGCCGTCGCCGAAATACACCGGTCCCTCCGACCAACGGCACCCGGTGAACAGCCGCTCCACCGAGGCGAGCGGCAGGCGATAGCGGTTGAAGCTCGCATCGAGCACCTGCACTGACGGATCGGGATAGCGATCGCTTGGCTCCCACATGGTCCTGTTTCCCCCTTGTCCGGCTATCTCAGGCCGGCGTGTCGCAGATGCGGCGCGAGCCGGAAACTGAGCGCAAGCAGCAACATGCGGTAGTCGCTGAACAACGACCAGAGCGGATGGCCGAGCGTCTCCGGTCGGTTGCGCTCGATCGCAGCGTGCGCAGTCCACGCAAAGGTGTAACCGATCAGCGGTGCCGCGATCAGACCGCGCCAGTTGAGCGTGGCAATGGCGACGACCAGTGTCGCGCACGCGAGCACACTGCCGAAATAGTGCAGCGCACGCGTGCTCGCGTGGCTATGGGCGCGCAGATAGCGAAACCAGAACTCGTTATAAGTCATGTGCAGACTGAGGCGCTGTGCCGAGCCGACACAGCTTGCACCGACCGCCTCCCTTCCGAAACCCGGTGATGCCAGCAGTTAGGCTACGCGGCGCTGGTCGGCACGCTTGTACCAGAGCTGACCGCTCAAGGTGATGTAATCCCAGATGTCCCGGTGGTGCCACCGGATGCGGTCCAGCACGGTGCGGATATCACCATGAGAGGGCTGCCTGATGCCGCGGTATTCCACGACCGGGCCCAGCGGGGCGAAATAGATACCGCTCATCTGCAGGAGGCGAAGCAGCGCCGGCTCCATGATCGCGCACCAATGCGTCAGGTCCAGCTCTTCGGCCAGTCGGACGATGCCCTGCATCAGCCCCAATCGAACCAACGCTGTCGTGCGAGTTCTCATGCGACGCTGCTTGGAGACTGCGAAGCGCGAAATCTCTCCGGTGGAACCAAGCGGTAGATGGCGAAACAGACTGGGCGGACAGGCTTTCCGCATCGGAAAACTTGGCTCGGACGAACCGGACGGTGGCGGGATCACTCTCACAGTCCCAATAGCCACACCAGAAGGGCCGTCCGTAACCAGCACGTGACGGGCACGTTCATCAAACTCATCAGTTTCGATGCCGTTCTCTCCTGGTTCAAAACCCTGTTCCACGCAGTAGACCTGATATCGCAGCCGACACGCCTCATTCACCAGGTCCGCGGTATCAGCGACTGCAACAGACAATGTATCGCTGGCGCGTGCAATTATCTTGCGCTTCTCAGATGGTTCCATTGACACCCAACCCCCAAGCGGGGTCCCCCGATTTTTTTGTTTATCTCAGTTCTGTGAGCGCCGTGACCGTAGCAGACCCCGGTTACGCTTTTGCCAGCGAAAACTTCCCTGCATGTAATTTTCGCACTATCCCCATCACCGAATCACGAACAGTTGATCAAGCGTTCAAATTTACTCACGAGCCCGTGTAATCACGTTTTTTTGGCCGCTGCAGCGGTAAGCGGGTCTACTCTTCCGTCATCCATCATCAGCACACGATCTGCGATTCGCAAAATGCGCGTATCGTGCGTCACCATCAGCAGCGTCACACCGGTTTCGCGCACGAGCCGGGACATCAGAGCCATCAGGTCCTGCCCCCCCTGCCGGTCCAGCGCCGCAGTGGGTTCATCGGCCAGGATGAGGGACGGGTTGTGCGCCAGCGCGCGTGCGACCGCGACCCGCTGCCGTTGTCCGCCGGAGAGTTGCGAGGGGACCGCGTCCGCATGATCACCGAGGCCGACCGCGTGCAACATTGCCACCGATCTCAGTCGCCGGTCTCGCTCGTCGCCAGTTCGATCCAGTTCGAGTGACATCGCGACGTTCTGCGCCGCGGTCAGGAAGCCGAGAAGGTGATGATCCTGAAACACGAACCCAACACGCCGGCGAAGCGCAACTCGCTCCACCTCGGCTGCTCCCGCAAGCTCCTGCCCGAGCACGACGCAACTCCCTCGCTGGACGGCGCGCAGCCCACCGACCAGGCTCAGCAACGTCGTCTTGCCGCTGCCGGAGGGGCCGGTGAGCAGCACGATTTCACCATGGTCGACCGAAAGGTTCAGGTCGGACAGCACGCGACGCATCAGCGCGCGGGAGCCGAAGGTGTAGGACACGTCGCGGATCTCGACCGCCTTGGACGCTCCCATGCTTACAAGTTCGCGACTGGATCGGCATCACGCAGCTTGCGCAGGGCGAGAACCCCAGCGATGCCGCACATGCCGACGATAAGACAGAACACCGTCACGCAGCGCATGCCGGTCAGTGCCAGCGGCAGGAATGTCGCCTGCGCCACGTAGCGATACAGAAAAGCCGAAACAAGAACGCCTGGCAGGAAGCCCAGCAGGGCAAGGATCAGAGCTTCACTCATGACCACGTTGCGCAGGTACTGGTGGGTAAAGCCGATCGCCTTCAGCGTCGCGTATTCGCGTACGTGGCTGGCAACGTTGGCGAACAGAATCTGGTAGACGATCACCATGCCCACCATCAGGCCCATCAGGCTGCCGAAGGCGAAGATGAAGCCGATTGGGGTGGTGTTTTCCCAGTAGCCCCGCTCCCACTGCACCAACTCGGCATGCGTTATCACGCGCACATCGCCGGGCAGTAGCGCCACCAATCGATCGCGTACTCGGACAGGATCACTGCCAGGCTTTAATCGCAGCGCAACAAGATCCGTGTCGCTGGCCTGCCGCTGCGGCAAAATGCGACGAAAGTTGGTCTCACTCATCACCACGTTGCCATCGGCACCGAAGCTCGGGCCGAGCGCGACGGTTCCGACCACCTCGGCCTCGTGGTTGGCGAGCTGTGCCTTCAGAGTGCCGCGCTGCGCCAGAAGCTGAGCGATATGGCCGAATTCGGGGCGCGAACGCAGGTCGAAGGCGACCGTATCGGAGCGCTTCAGGGCGTCGACCAGCGGCGCCAGGCCGGCGATGCCGACGGCACCGATCTCGGTGTCGAACCCGATCATCTGGATGGACCGATGCCTGCCGGTCTCCGGGTTTCGCCAGTTCGACTGCGCGAGATAGATCGGCACTGCCTGCGCGACCTCGGGCACGGCGAGTGTCTGGTAGGCGCGGACCCGCGGCAATGCCTCTGGACGGAACAGCGCTGTCGTCATTGGATGAATCAGGAACAGCTCACCCTGCATCGCCAGCGGCAGGGCGGTCGCGCTGTCGAACAACGCACTGCGAAAGCCAAGCTGCATCAGCACCAGCACGCTGGCGAACAGCACGCCGGCAATGGCTGCCAGCAGGCGGGAGCGCTCGGCGCGAAGCTGGCGCCACGCCAGGCGAGCCGGCAACAACACCCACGGAAAGCGGTAACGGAGACCAGCAGCCCAACCAGTCGCAGCGGTGGTGTCCGCGGCATCGACCAGTGAACTCACGGCTGGATCGCCACCTGCACTTGCATGTTGATCCTCTGACGCAACGCGGCGCAACCATCCGGGCCAAGCGCCAGCCGTACTTCCGCCGTGCGTGCGTCCACCGCGGCCACCGGATCGACGCCCGCTTCCGTGGTCCGACGTACCAGCCAGCCCATAAGCCGCACGGTCGCGCCGTAGCGGTTCGCATCCCCGGGCACGATCACCTCCGCCTTAGCCCCGAGGCGCACGCGCGGCAAGTCGGTCTCATAGACATCGGCGACCACGTCCAATTGATCCAGGTCCGCGAGATCGAGCAGACCGTCCGCGCCCACCAGATCGCCCGGCCTGGCATGAATCGCCAGTACGATCCCGCCAACCGGTGCAAACACCCGCGCAAGGGCGGCGTCGGCATGCGCCTTTGCCAGCGCTGCACTGGCGGTACGGAGCTCCGCTTCAGCCACGACAACGTCCTCCGGGCGCGGTTGCTCCAACGAGATCAGCCGCGCGGTGGCCTCCCGCAGCTCGGCCGCGGCCCGCTGCGCCGCCGCCTGTTCGCGCTCCGCCACGGCGCGGGCACCGGCCCCACTCGGCACCAATTCGGTAGCGCGGGATGCGTCCCGCCTGGCGATATCCTCCTGCGCGGTCAGGCTGGCAATGCGCGCGCGCCACGCCTCGATTTCACTCGGCCGCCCGCCCGCCGTGACCCGGTCGAGATTGGCCCGGGCTTCAGCAACCGCCGCCTCCGCCTGCAGCACGGCAGCATCCTTCGCTGGCGCATCGGCAAACTCGGCGAGCAGTTCGCCGCTGGTCACCCGATCGCCTTCTCGCACCAGCAGACGGTCAACGCGGTTCATCGACAACCCGCCGGGCGATGCCAGACGGCGAATTCTGGACGCCGGCTCGACGCGCCCTAGCGCACCCACCCCGGGCGGCGCGGCAACATCCTGCCCGTCGGCGTGCGGCAACTGGGGTGCCGCCTGCATGACCGACTGGTAGGCGGCCACGCCGCCGGCGGCGAACAAGCCCAGGCCGATCAGGAGGGTGGTCCGCCGCATCAGGACCTGGCCTCGAGCACCTGCGTCTGAGTCCGGCCGGCGGCGTTTTCGGTCAGGGTGTAGAGATCGACGATCACGGCCTCCCTTGTGGCGACGTGGTACAGTAGGCCACCCTTCGACGGGCGCCCAGTTGCGCGATCGGCCCCAAGCGTCAGACTGGACGCCCACGTTCGAGGATGACGACTTTCGCGCCGCGACCTGTAGGGGCGAACCCCGTCAGTACGTGGCGTCAACCAACTCGAGACGATCGCCGTCGGTCGTTGTTCTGGACTTGCTCTGACGAGCATCAGTTGTGCCGCGATGTTGCATCCTGCCGCGCTTACACACCCGGTCGATGTGAACGCGTAGATGTCGCGTCGTGTCGCCGTCGTGCCGCGTCCAGATGGCGTCGGTGAAATGATAATCGGCCAGGCATCGGCGGATCGCCTCGGCGTGGACCAGCGTGATGTGAGCCGTGCAGAGTCCCTTCAGGGTAGCGACCCCTTCGTCACCGGTCAGGCAAAGCGACATTTCGAACGGGTCGTGGCCAAACTCCGCATCATCCCGAAACAGCCGGATAATGCCGCTGGTTATTTCTAGATGCGCGTACACGATAGTCTCCGACCAAGAACTTGCGAAGCGCGTTTTTGGCGCGGGCGTATTTTGTACCGCTGCGACCCTATCGAGCCCAGATTACCATCCGGTTAGTGGCGTCGCGCTTCGCGTTACACGCAAGGAACGGCAGTCGCTAACCAGAACGCAACCGGCACGACGATAAGGTCCACGCGTGTCGGCGGCGGAGAGATTACGTGAGCACCATCTGGCCGGCCGTGATCGATCACACCGAACGCCACAGGCGCCGGCTCGCCGGCCCCTCTGCCACCACGTTTGTCATGGCCACAGCCGGCCGCTTTTGCAGAGAGGATCGCTACGGCTCGAGATGGGTGGAATTTCTCGCCGGCGAAGTCTGGCCGATCTGCCGGTTCCTGACCGGCCCGGAATACCCGAAATCCGCCCCAACACGCCAGTCCATCAATGCCCTTATCCAGACATTTGTCTGCATGACGGAGGTCCTGCGCAGGGGCTGTCTCGTAAGCGGGCGCTGGGGAACGCGAAGCGCCAACCTGTCCGTTGCGCGCGCGATTCGCATGCTGGCGTCACGTGGCGCGCCGCCAGGAGAGTACACGTGTACTGGAGCGGCCTTCAACTCCTATGCGCAAGCCTGTGCTTCTACTGGTCGCTCGCGGGTAGCATCGCACGCAACGACTTCACCACGCTTGCTATCTTCATGCACGTCCCGATACGGACGAACGGTACCGAGCGGCCTGCCGTCTCTACGCTGCCGCTCCTCGCGCTGAAATCAATCGATTGGCGGTTGGTGCAGGGCTTCGAGACGCGGCTAATGGCGGCGAGCGAATTCCTGTTCGGTGTGCTGCAAGGCGAATTCATCGATGCGTCCGTGCAGCCGGACGCGGCCGAGGATCTGTTCGACCATCTGGAACTGCTGATTACGCTCGAATTTGCGCACTTACGTCTGCGACAGTTTGCCGACAGCGTCGTCCCGCCGTGGTTCTGGACGCCATTGGGCCGGTTCATCGGTGAACACGGCGGCCAAGGCCTGATCAGGCGCCTGGCGCCCTATCGCGATTTGCCTGCCGATCATCCTCTGCTGCGCGCCGGTCTGCTTGGAAGTTCGCCCGAGTCAGCGACGCGCGCCGTCGAGGCAATCGTGCAATCTTTGGAAGGCGGTCAGGCAACGAACATCCTGACGACCTAATCGCGGGAGAACTGTTTGCCGGCAGCTTCTGCCTGCCGATCGCCTCCCGCTGGCACGGTCAGCAGTTCGTCCAGCGGCCGCCTGGTTGACCGGTGCGTGGGCAACCGCGGGTACGGCTCGCCGATCCTGCCGATGAACACCACCTCATCGGTGGAAACGACCCCGAGTGTTCGGCGGAACGACCTCGCCAGGGCTTCGGCGCGACGGGACAGCCCGGATCGCGACGAGAATGCCACGCCATGCTCGCCGTAATGGCTGAAGGCAAGTACCGCGAGCACCGGCTGGATCGCGAGGCGCAATCGCGTCGCCGTCAACCAGAACCTTTGCAAGCTGCGGCCGAGATCCAGCATTTCAACTGCCGAGGCGACGTCGCCGACGCCGTCTGGCCGGCGTCGGATGACGAAATATGCCCCACTACAAAGCCCTGGGAGGTAGTCCAACTGCCAAGCCGCGGCCGCGGCCCCGCCGATACGGTTGAGCCACGCCGCGCGCTCCCAGCGCCGCATCGCCCACCGCATCATCGGCAATGTCGGCCGTGCAAGTCCGGTCGCACGCGCGGGAATCCCGGTTGGGCTCTGCGCGCGCTCCCAGTCGATCATCCGCTGATGGATCGGGAAAGCTTCAGGGCACCGCAACCGAATGGCCGTAGCGGCGGCGCATAATCTGGCAATGCGCCAGCGGTGCAGGGCGCTGTCATGCCAGTCCGGCCGTATGCCCTGAGGCAGGCACGCCTCGAGCGCCGATTTCTCGGCGCCGGACAATGCCCGCCAACGGTAGCCGTGGCGGTCCACCGAGCGGAGCGTGATGAACGAGAACAGCGGATCCGGTTCGAGCACCTCGGACGCATGGAAGCGGATCAGCAGGTCGTCCGGCGCATCCGGCGTCGGTATCTGGCAGGCCATCTCGCGCCCCCAGCCGGTGGCCGCGATGCGGATGGTCTCGACAAGTATTCCGGCCGACAGCCAGGTGGGTTCGCCGTTGCGGTATTCGTATGGACTGACGGTCTCATGCCGGATCCGCACCCGCACTGTCTCAGGATCCAGTATGTTGAATGTCCACGGCTGGCCGTTGTCGCCGCTAGGCGCCCAGCGAGCCAGGTTGAGAATCTCCTCGATGGGCGAGCGGCCTTGGAGCGGCGGCTCGCGTGCCGGGGCGGCGGAGACGGCGCGCTGGTAAATGCGGCGCCCCACGGCGATCTTGAGCCGCTGCAGCGGCCCGCCATTGCCGAACAGCAGGCGGGTCCGCACCAGGCGCCCGTAATACGGGTCGAATTGGTGGCTATATGGGGCAGGCATCACATCGCCACGACCGAGCAGCAGCTTGATGGCCGCCACTGCGGTGACGCCGGCACACAATTGGCAGGCGGCAACCGTCGAAGGCCCCCTCCGTCGCGCCAGGTCGACCCGTGTTGGGTCCACCAGGTATCGGCGGTGCATGGCACGAGGGGTCAGGCCGAGCAGGAAGCGTACCGTACTGCTCGGGTTCGGAGCGGCCGTCGAGGCGGAAATACCGCTCGAAACTCATGCTGTTCGGCAGGAAGGCGATAAACCCGACGCCCATTCCGATCGGCGCGGCCGTGATCGCCGGGATTCCCATCTCAGCGCAACGGGCGAACACCTGCCGGCGGACTCCGAGTTCGAAGAAGTCGAACCCGTCGACGAACAGGTCGGCACCGGACAGGAAGTCATCGATCGCCGCGGTCGTCACTCCGCCATCCAGGCGGCGGATCCGGAGTTCCGGGTTGATCGCCCGCGCCATCTCCTCCAACACCGCGGTCTTTGCGTGGCCGACGGTTTGCACGGCGGCGCCGATCTGGCGGTTGAAGTTGACGAATTCAAACCGGTCGAAGTCGGCGATGGTGAAGGCGCCAATACCCAGCCGCGCCAGCGTTAGGAGGTCGCTTCCGCCGACACCACCGAGGCCCGCGATGGCCACCCGCTTGGCTCGGAGTGCCAGCTGCTCCCAGTCAGTAAGCAACCCCAGGTTGCGATCGAAGGCCAGGTCGTAGGGAAAGACCTCCAGCATCCGCACGCTTTCGCTGAGTGTCGGAAATCTTTACAGTCTCGTGCCACCTCAGGCAACGCCTGGGCGAACGCCTGCGCATTCTTCGTAGTGCCGGAGTTTTTTTCTTTGATGTCAGGCCGCTAGCCGCGACGACGACGACGGCTTGCGGCCAAACCCAGCAGACCCACCCCCACCACGGCCAGCGTCGCAGGCTCGGGGGCGGGGGTCGACAAGGTGACGTCGCCGCCACCACCGTTGATGTTCAGGAAGTCGCAAGCCGTCGTCGTACCGAAGGCAGTCGCGCAATCGCCACTCGCTGTGCCAGGCACGACGAACGCCACGCTGGTCGTATTGGTAAACGCCGCTTCCTGGAAAACCAAGGTAACGGCGCTTGGTACGACATAGAATGCACTTTCGTCGCCGGTGCAAACGCCGCCGGCTGCCGTGCACGGCACAAACGACGTGTTCGCATCGGCGCCAGGAATGAAACCGTGCGCGGTGTGCAGGAGGGTCACCGTTCCGTCGCCGGTTCCGGTGGCGAGCGCAAAGGCGCCCGTGTTGTTGCCGATCGAGACTGACCCATTGGTGACCTGGAACGTCGCCTCACCCAATGGATTGGCCCACAGCGTAAACGCCAGCGACGTAATCGGTCCCGAGGTTACGCCGCCCACCGGAGGAATGGGGCCTCCCTGGTTACCGCTCGCGGTGAACGTGTAGTACAGACCGTAGCCGTTGGTGAGCTCGTTCAGCCCGGTTGCCGTGACTCCAGAGTTCGCCAAAAAGAACTGCGAGACGCTCAGCGCGCCGGTTTCAACGAAATTGCCCACGCTGTCGATTGCTGCGGACGCATAGTTGGCGATGTTGATGTCATCCGCCGATACCATCCCCGCCGGCCCCGGATGCCCGACACCCGTTGTCCCATCCGTCAGGCCGACCGCACCCGGAGCCCAGGTAAAGGTAATGTTGGCAGCCTGCGCGCCCGAAGCGGCCAATGCCGTGGCCAGCAACGCTCCGAACAGAACCGAGGATTTCATGATCGTCTCCGGAAGGTGCAATGTAGGGGGGCTGTGCAAGCCCCGTGCCAGTCCAACATCAAGTGACTTTTCAACGTCCTAAAGGCGCCCCGGCATTCGGCGAAAGCAACGGTGTAAAGTTCTTCGACAAAACCACCGTAGATTGCATGACGTAACGTTCTATATTCCAACGGCTAAAGAGCGGGTCACATCCTCCCCGCGTCCACCACCCATAGCTGCGCGGTGCACATGCGGCTGTCGTCGGCGGCGAGCCAAAGCACCATTCGCGTCACATCCGCCGGTACCAGCTTCTGCTTCAGGCACTGGACCTGCATCAGGTTCGCCTCGGCTTCCGGAGTCAGCCACAGCGTGACCTGCCGCTCGGTCATGATCCAGCCGGGGATCACCGTGTTAACCCGGATCAGGTCCGGTCCGAGATCGCGTGCCATGCCGCGCGTCAGCCCCTCCACAGCGGCCTTCGCGGTCGTGTAGGTCGGCATGCCGCCTTGCAGCGAATGCCAACTCACCGAGCCGAAATTGATGATCGACCCGCCACCCGCCGCCTTCATCATCGGCGCCACCGCCTGAATGGCGAAGAACTGATGCCGCAGATTGGTCGCCATACGCTCGTCCCAGTACTCGACGGTGACATCCTCGAATTTGTGCCGCTGGTCGTTCGCCGCGTTGTTCACCAGCACGGTAACCGGTCCCAGCCGACGCCCCACCTCGGCGATCGTCGCCTGCAGTGCGGCAACGTCCTTGAGGTCGCAGTGCCGATACAACGGCGCCGGATGCCGGGCCGCCTCGATCCTGGCGATCAGCGCCTGCGCCGCATCGTCGGCGATGTCGACGAACGCCACCTTGGCACCCTGCGCGGCGAACTGTGTCACATGTTCAGCGCCGATGCCGCTCGCACCACCGGTGATGAACACCACGCGGTCGCGCAGGCTGGGATAAATCGCAGCTTCCCCACTCATGGTGTGCGCTCCTTCAGTTCCCTCACTACCGCGTCGACGATCGCGTCAGGCGCCGGCGCGATCGACGCCACGATCGGACGTTCATCCGGACCCGGCTCCTCGAGTGCCGCGAACTGGCTGTCGAGCAACGCCGGCGGCATGAAGTGGTGCTTGCGCGCCGCGATCCGCTCCGCGATCAGCGCCTGCGATCCTTGCAGATACACCAGCACGACGTCCGGCCGCGCCCCTATCAGGATGTCGCGATAGGCGCGCTTGAGCGCCGAGCACGCGACCACCGCGCTTTCGCCGCGCTCGCGCATCGCGTCGATCTCCCGTGCGATCGCGCGCAGCCACGGCCAGCGGTCGTCATCAGTGAGCGGCGTGCCGGCGTGCATCTTCGCGACATTCGCCGACGGGTGGAATGCGTCGCCCTCTACCAGGCGCCACCCCTCGCGCTGCGCGACGCCGCGGGCGACGGTCGTCTTGCCGCTGCCGGAGACACCCATCAGCACGGCGATGGTCATGCACAATCTCGGGCGTACGCCCGATCCTCATCGCCTGCCAGCAGGCTTGTTCCGGTGGTCATGGCCGAAATTGATCCGGCCATCATGCTTTCGGCGCCGGCATCTCCACGTGTCCGCCGAAACCGAACCGCATCGCCGACAGCACCTTCTCGGCGAAGGTATGCTCCTGGCGCGAACGGAACCGCGTGAACAGCGATGCCGCCAGCACGTCCGCGGGCACCGCCTCCTCGATCGCCGCCTCGACGGTCCAGCGGCCTTCGCCGGAATCCTCGACCGTGCCGGAGAAATGCTCCAGCACCGGATCCTTCGCCATCGCCTCCGCGGTCAGATCGAGCAGCCACGAAGACACCACGCTGCCGCGCCGCCACACCTCGGCAATGTCGGCGACTTTCAGCTCGAAGCGCTCATCCGTCGGCAGCTTGTCGGACGATTTGTTGCGCAGGATGTCGAAGCCCTCGGCGATCGCCTGCATCATACCGTATTCGATGCCGTTATGAATCATCTTCACGAAGTGGCCGGCGCCGCACGGACCGGCGTGGATATAGCCGCGCTCGGCACGTGGATCGTGGCCCTCGCGCCCGACAGTGCGCTCGATCGTGCCGATCCCTGGCGCCAACGTGGCGAAGATCGGATCAAGGTGATCGACCGCCGCCTTTTCGCCGCCGATCATCAGGCAATAGCCGCGTTCCAATCCCCACACACCGCCCGAGGTGCCGCAGTCGACGTAGCGGATGCCCTTCGCCGCCAGCGTCTTCGCGCGGCGGATGTCGTCCTTGTAGTAGGTGTTGCCGCCGTCGATGACGATGTCGCCGGAGTCCATCAGTTCGCCGAGCTGGTTGATGGTCTGTTCGGTGATGCGGCCGGCTGGCAGCATCACCCACACCGCGCGCGGCTTTTCTTTCAGTGCCTGCACGACCTGCTGCAACGAGCCGACGCCCTGCGCACCCTCGTGACCCATTTCCTGCACGGTCGCCGCATTGGCGTCCCACACCACGGTGGAATGCCCCGCCCGCATCAAGCGGCGGGAGATGTTCGCGCCCATGCGGCCCAGCCCGATTACACCGATCTGCATTTGGCCTTCTCCTTGCTCGACTGTCACGGCCTCAAAGGAACGGAACAAATGAAACCCAGGTGAACACGGATATCCAGGAATTGGTTTATCTGTGTTTATCTGTGTTTATCCGTGTTCATCTGTGGTTTCATTATTCTTTAACCGTCGCCTCACCCGTGCCACCAGTTTCCTCCCAGCACGATGCCACGGCACGCAAGCCGCTGTTCCGCGTTCAGCTTTTCGCCCAGTACATCCTCGAACACGAACCGTCCTTGCTCCAGCGTCAGCACGGTCGCGTCACCCAGCAGCCCGGGGCGCAGCGTGCCGCGATCCTCGAGCCGCACCGCGCGCGCGGGATTGATGGTGGTGGCGCGGATCACCTCCATCAACGGCACGCCGAGCACAAGAAACTTCGACATCGTCGTGAGCAGATCATAGGCCGGCCCTTCGATCGACACGACATGGATATCGGACGAGATCACGTCGGGCAGAAACCCCTGCTTCAGCATCGCCATCGCCGTCTCGTAACCGAACGAGCCCTTGCCGTGGCCGATGTCGAAGATCACGCCACGTTCCCGCGCCGCCAGCACGTCCTCGCGCACGGCGCCGCCGGGCGCGACCGGCGTGTTGGGGAACGGCCGGAAGCAATGCGTCAGGATGTCGCCCTTGCGCAGCCGCGGCATCACCTCGGAGCGATACGGCGGCGGCGCGTCGAGATGCGTCATCAGCGGCAGGCCGGCGTGCTCGGCCACCTCCAGTGCCATCTCCATAGGCGCAATCCCGGATGCACCCGATGCGTTGCCGCCGATACGCACCTTGATGCCGACCACCAGATCGGCCTCCGCCTTCGCCACGTCGAGGCAGACGCGCGGATTGAGCAGCGCGAGGTCGCGGCATTCGCCGACATTGATCTCCTTCGACAGCGCGAAGATGCCAGCGAACGAGATGTTGAGGAACGGCAGGATGCGCACCTCGGAGCGCTCGATCACATGCCGGCGGAACCCCTTCAGGTTGCCGGGACCGGAGGACCCGGCATCGATCAGCGTGGTCAGGCCGCTCGCCTTCGCGTAGGCGTCGGGATCGACGCCCAGCGACGTGCCGCCCCAATAGACATGCGTGTGCAGATCGATCAGTCCCGGCACCACGATCAGCCCGGACACGTCGCGTGTCTGCTTGCCGCCGGGCAGATCCGCTCCGACCTCGGCCACCTTGCCGTCGGCGAACGCCACGTCCAACCGCGCGTCAACGCCCTGCGCGGGATCGATGATCCGGCCGCCCTTCAACACCAGATCGAACATGCGGCGCCCTCCCTCTGGCCAACCCTGCCACATCTCGGCACTATGGCAAGCACAACCCACAACGAGGCTGGGCCATGAACGACGTCGCTGCCGAACTCAGCAATTCCCGCATCATCGCTAGCTATCGCGAGCGTACGCCCGGCTCGGCCGAACTGGCAAAGGAAGCCAACGAGCTGTTCCCCAGCGGGATCACCCACGACGCGCGCAACGTCGATCCGTATGGCGTGTTCATCGCCCGCGCCGAGGGCCCGCACAAGTGGGACGTCGATGGCCATCGCTATATCGACTACTTCGGCGGCCACGGCGCGCTGCTGCTCGGACATCATCATCCGGTGGTGACGGCGGCGGTGCGCGAGGCGCTGGACGAGGGCACGCAGTTCGGCGCGTCGCATCCGCGCGAAGTGCAGTGGGCGCGCGCGATCCAGCGCCTGGTGCCATCGGCCGAGCGGATCCGCTTCACCTCGTCAGGCACCGAGGCGACGCTGATGGCGGTGCGGCTGGCGCGCGCGTTCACCGGCAAGCATACGCTGATGCGGCTGAAGGGGCATTTCCATGGCTGGCACGACCAGATGGCCAGCGGCTACACCAACCACTTCGATGGCTCGCCGACGCCGGGCGTGCTGCCGGGCGTGGCGGAAAAGTCGATCCTGGTGAACCCCGGCGACCTCGACGCGATCCGCGCCGCCTTCGCCGGCGACAACGACATCGCCGCGGTGATCTACGAGCCGACCGGTTCGTCGTTCGGCCAGGTGCCGCTGGGGGCCGAGTTCGCCCAGGAACTGCGCCGGCTGTGCACCCAGCACGGCGTGCTGCTGATCTTCGACGAGGTGGTCACCGGCTTCCGCGCGACCAAGGGCGGCGCGCAGATGGCGTTCAACGTGCGGCCCGACCTGTCCAGCTTCGCCAAGATCGTCGCTGGCGGCCTGCCGGGGGCGTGCGTCGCGGGACGCAAGGACATCCTGGACCTGCTCGACTTCAACGTCGCGGCGCGCACCGGACGCGAGAAGATCGCCCATCCGGGCACGTTCAACGCCAATCCGGTATCCGCCGCGGCGGGCACCGCGGCATTGACGGTGATCGCCGAGACGGATGCGTCCGACCGGGCGTCGGCGACGGCGGCCGATCTGCGCGAGAAGCTGAATGCGGTGCTGGCAGAGGCGAAGGTGCCCTGGGCAGTATACGGCACCTACTCGGGGTTCCATCTGTTCGTGAACCCGAGCGGACTGGATGTCGGGCCGCACAGCTTCGATCCGGCGAAGATCCCGCTGGAGGACATGAAGAATCAGCCGAAGGGGCTGGTGAACAAGCTGCGGCTGGCGATGCTGGTCAACGGCGTGGACCTCAATCCGCGCGGCGGCGGGCTGCTGTCGTGCACCCATACGGCGGACGATGTGGCGAACACGACGGCTGCGTTCCGCGAGGGCATCCGGATGCTGAAGCAGGAAGGCGAACTGCCGAACTGACGACGGACATTTCCCCGCCCGCACGGCTCGGCGTCATAGTGCGCGCGGTGCTACGGCTTGGAATTCTGCGTCCTTGCCGCACTGCTGTCGCTGGCGCGTCCGGTATCGGCGGAGGGGGCGCCGTTCGCGACGGCCATCGACACGCTGAGACCGGAGGCCGAGGCCTACATCGCCGCCGGCATGAAGACGTTCGACTGTCCCGGCCTCGCCATCGGCATCGTGGCAAACGATCAGCTGGTCTACGGCAAAGGCTTCGGCGTGCGCAGCAAGGCCGGCAGCATGGCGGTCGATACGACACACGGTCTTCCAGATCGGCTCGGCCACCAAGGGATTCCTCTCGGCAACGATGGCCCTGATGGTCGATCGCGGCAAATTCAAGTGGGACGACCGCGTTGTCGACCTCGATCCTGATTTTCGCCTCAAGGACCCTTGGGTCACGCGCGAGTTCCGCGTGTTCGATCTGCTGGCGCAGCGCTCGGGCCTTCCGCCATACGCCAATGATGCGCTGGGCATTCTTGGATTGGACCGAACTGCGCTGATCCGGTCATTGCGCTACGTCGAACCGGTATCGAGTTTCCGGTCAACCTTCGCCTACACCAACATCACCCATATCCTCGCCAGCCGCATCGTGGCGAAAGTTGATGGCGCCACGGATTGGAACGCGGTTGTTCAGAGGCAGATTCTCGACCCCCTCGGGATGAAGGATACATCGTACACCGCTGCGGCAATCGAGGTCCGCGCCCAACCATGCGAGTGGCCACCGCTGGACGCCTGCGGGTACCGTGGAAGTGCCCTTCACCCCGGTATTTCCCTATGACTTCGACGGCGCCGGCGACATCAATTCAACCATCGAAGACGCGTCCCGATGGCTCCGGTTCCAACTCGGCAATGGCTTGTTCGAGGGGCGTCGGATCGTGAGTGCCGCGAACCTCACGGTGACGCACACGCCGAAGGTTGCGATGTCCGACAAGGTCGCCTACGCGATGGGATGGGTCGTCCAGCAGACGCCAAACGGCACGATTGTCTGGCATAACGGCGGGACCAGCGCGTTTGGTGCATATTTCGGTCTTTTGCTGGAGAAGGATGTCGCCGTCGTGGTGCTGACCAACGAAGTGAACGTTGGATTGCCGGATGCCTTGGGGCGCTGGACGCTGGATCGAATTCTCGGAAACCCCAAAGTCGATGTGGTTGCGGAGACCTTCAAGGCGGCACAGGCCGGGTACCAGAAATCGACCAGTCTGTTCGCGAAGCCTGCCAATTCGCGGCCGTTCCCGGCGATGGCGCCATTGGCCGGAAGCTTCACCAATCCGGGCATCGGCAAGGCGACACTCGCCGTGGATGGCGATGCCTTGGTCATGCGTCTAGACGTCACCGGAGCGAAGCTGAAACTCGCGCAATGGGATGGCGACATCTTTACCGCCAACCTGATGCCGCTTGCCCAATATGCAGCGGTGGCCGAGGATCTCGGGGAGCTGCCGGCCGCGTTTGTGCAGTTCCAGATGGATAAGGACGCCAGGCTGAACGTCCTGCGACTTTCGTTCGATGACGGGCAAGCCTACGAATTCACCCGCGAGTAAGGGCGGTTCTGCGCCCTGGGCCAACTGCTGCGACAGTTGGAACATCATGCGCGTCCGCTGCATCACGATGTCAGCGGCTCATTGCAATGACTTTTGGCCCAAAAATCACAACCAAGGGGGAAGACACGATAAGAAAGCTTCTGGCAGCCGGTGCCGTGATCGCAACGTTCGCTTTCGTACAACAGGCGCACGCCAAGAGTGTCCCGTTCACATTAGCGGAGGCGGCATCAGTGGCTCCAGCGTGCTCACGTTCGAGCCAACGCTGACCCGATCAGCGGAGAGGCGCCGCGAAAACCGGGATCAGCGGCACCTTTCCGGGTTCGAATACGGTCGTACCGATCTCGAGCGCTCTGATCACAGGTCTGGTGGCGCTCAATCCTGTCGTCCCTCCTACGATCATCATCGATAACGTAAGCAATGCGCCCCGGAGCCCGCCTCCTTCTGGTTGCTCGGCACCTTCCTCTTCGGTGCCCTGGCGTGGCGGAGCGGGCCCGCCGTTCTTCGCGCCTTGGCCACGTGGAGGACGTCGCTACGCTGCCTCGGCCAACTGCCGCGGCAGGTAGATCGCGGTGTGCGTCACCCGCGCCAGCGGCGTGCGCTCGTTGGCCAGCACCAGCGCGTCGACCTCGACGAACTTGTGCCCCTTGTGCACGTAGTTCTGCGTGACCCGGGCACGCGCGCTCAGCGTGTCGCCGATATGACCGATGCCGAGATGCTGCACCTTGCTGCCGACATGCATCCACGCCGGAAGCACCACGTTGTGCGACAGCACCCAGTTGCAGCAGCGCAGAATGGTGCCGGGGTGCACGATGCCTTCCGCAGCGTACAGCGGATCGGTCTCGCGCGTGTCGCTGAGGTCCTGGGCGTGAAATGCCGCGGTGACGGCGAGCGGGGTCATGCCGAGCCAGCGGCCGACCGCGAGCGACGTCTCGTCGGCCGGCGCGCGGGCATCGTGCGCCGGCGGCGTGGCGGACTGAAACTCGGCGAGCGGCGGCGCGGTGGCGGATGCCGGCAGCGCCGCGGAGCCGGTGGCGCAAAGCTCGCCGCGGCTCATCACTCGCAGCGCAAGGCCGTCGGCGGTTTCATCGGCAACGATCTCGGCGATGTCGCCGTCATAGACCGGCTTGCCGAACTTGCACTCACCGGTGCCACGCTCCAGCCAGACGCGGCCCCAATGCGCGAGCGGCAGATGGGTCATGTAGGCGTAGACGTGCACGCCGCCCACCAGCCCGCCGGTGAAGCCGAAGCGACGGGCGGTGGCATCGTCGTGGATCTTGTTCTCCGACGCCGTCGCGGTGTTGTAGGCGGCGACGCGGTAGGGCTGGGGTGCCATTACGCCAACGCCCAGACGCCGACCTCGTAGCCCGGCACGAAGTTGCGGTTGTTCATGTCCGGGTTCCGGTTGACGTAGCTGCGGTTGAACATCGGATGACGCATGCTGCGCGTCTCGTGCTCGATCTGGAACAGCGGCTTGTTGGTATCCACATCGACGATATCGACGAAGCGATACTGGTGCTGGTCGCTCTCCTCGGTGATCAGCCCGCGCTCCACCAGCTTCTTGTGCGGACCGGAGAAGTCCGCGAGTGTGATCTGGATGTGGTGGCCGTCGTACTCGCCGTGGTTCCGGCCACTCTCGCGATAGATCACCTTGCTGTCGGCCGACGTGCTGGCCCAGGCATACGGCCCGTGCTTGTCGTTCGCCACGCCGGCCATGCCGTCGAGGATCTCGGTGTAGAACTGCGCGATCTTGTCGAGCTTCGTGCCGACCGGAACGTCGAACTCGACATACGGCATGCCGAGACGCAGTGGCCCGAAGTTCTCCGGTTCGGGGCCGTGCACGCGCATGCGATTGCCCCACGGGCAGGTCGTTTCGACGACGTCACCCACCTGCTGGTAGCTGAACTTGGTGCCTTCCAGGAACGTCTTGGCGTATTCGAGCCGCTTCAGCAGCGCCTCAAGGTCGGGCACCACCAGCCCGGTCGTGCCGCGCACCACCTGCGGCGGATTGCGCGTCGGTAGATGGAATTGGCCGCGGCCGACATTCACCCACATGTTCTCGAGACCTGACATCAGGTACGGATCGCGGGTGAGCCCAAGCCCCATCAGGTAGAAGGCGATCGCCTTCGATTGATCGGGCACCGTGACGTTGACATGCCCGAGTTCGACGATGTTGCCGAGGTCCTCGACCGTCCGGTCGAACTGCGGCTTGGTCATGACCGTGTCGTTCATTTCCAGGAATCCCCTCTGCCGGAATGTCGCCTTTCGGTGCATGATACCGCCGGCCGGCGGTGCCGGTCCATGGGGGGAAAGCGGCAGATGGCAGCAGACACGGGCCTGGCGATGGGCTGGGCGGAATGGGCGCGTCTCGACGGCGTGGCACTGGCCGAGTTGGTGCGCGCCCGACAGGTGAGCACGCAGCAAGTCACGGCACAGGCAGCGGCCGCGGTGGCGCGGCTCAATCCGAAACTTCAAGCCGTCATTGAAGTGTTCGACGACGTGCGCGCCAATCCCGATGCCGACGGACCGGACAAGGCCGGCAAACTGTATGGCGTGCCGATCTTCCTCAAGGACCTCGGCTCGGGGCTGAAGGGCCGCACCCAGGATTCCGGTTCGGCGTTCACCCAAGGCACCCGCATCGGCGCCACCGATCCGACGGTAGAGAACTTCTTGCGCGCGGGCCTGGTGCCGCTGGGCCGTTCCACCACGCCCGAGTTCGGCATGACCTTCGACACCGCCACCGACTACCGCGGCGAGGTCAAGGTGACGCGCAGCCCGTGGAACCTGGCGCGCACACCTGGCGGCTCGTCCGGCGGTTCGGCTGCGGCTGTGGCGGCGGGCGTGGTGCCGCTGTCGATGTCGTCCGACGGCGGCGGATCGACACGCATCCCGGCATCGTTCTGCGGCCTGGTCGGGCTGAAGGCGTCGCGCGGCCGAGTGCCGCAGCCATTGTCGCGCAACGAGTACGTCACGCGCATCAGCATCGACGGCGTGGTCTCGCGCAGCGTGCGCGATACCGCCGCGGTGTATGACTATCTTAGCCACGTGCCCAACGGCGGCTCATTCATCAAGATGGGTGCGCCGGCCGGTTCCTATCTCGATGCGATCGCGCGCGAACCGGGCAAGCTGAAGATCGGCCTGTCCACAGCGCGCTGGGGCCGCGGCACCGACACCGATTCCGAAGTCGCAGCCCGCGTACGTGAGGCGGCGCGATTGCTGGAATCGTTCGGCCACTCAGTTGAAGAGCTGAACGACGATGCCATCTGCGACTGGGAGACGATGTGGGAGACGTACGCGACCCAATGGATCAGCAGTCGATCGCTGTTCACCATGATGGCAGCGGACAAGGGCATCCCGACCACCGATCTGCCGAAGCTGCTCAACCGGATGACATTGCGCCACTACGAAGCCGCAGCGGGATACGACAAGTTTGACATCTTCCGCATGATGAACGGCAACAACACCGTCACCCGCCAGTTCGGCGTACTGATGGAGCGCTACGACGCGCTGCTGACGCCAACGCTCGCGGTCCGTGTGCCGGAGGCCAATGGTCCCTACTCGCTGCTGCGCGACGAGGCGCTGCAACCGTGGATGAACCGGCTCACCGATGCCTGCCGCTACACGATGCCAGGCAACGAAACCGGACTGCCGGGCATCAACATCCCTGCCGGCCTGGACAGCGACAACATGCCGATCGGCGTGCAGCTCTACGGCAACTTCGCTCGCGAGGACCTGCTGCTGCAGCTTGCCGCGCAGGTCGAGCGCGCGCGGCCGGAGTGGTTCGGCGCAGTGCCGCCGGTGCATGTGACGAAGGACGACTGACGCAGACACCATGCCTGCCCTGCTGTCCTCGCGCACATACCTTCGCCTTTGGGCGATCGGCGGCTGCGTCAACACGATGCGCTCGTTCGAGGTCCTGTGCGCCGCGCTGTTCACGTTGGATGTGACCGGGTCCGGGTTGGCCGTCGCCGTGGTATCGGCGGCACGCACCCTGCCGATGCTGCTGCTCGGCGCGTTCGCCGGCGTGATGTCGGAGGCAGTGAACCGCAAGCACATTCTGCTCGCCGGCCAGGTCTTGTCGGCGATTGTTTCCGCAACGATTGCAGTGCTCGCCGCGTTTGGCGTCGTGCAAATTTGGCACGTCGGTCTTGCCGCGCTGCTCGCTGGCACCGTGTGGTCGACCGAGATGTCCACCCGCCGGCGCATGGTCGGCGAGTTGGTTCCGGGTGCCCAGGTCCCGCGCGCGCTGGCGTTCGATACGGTGACCAATTCCATCACGCGGTTGATCGGACCGATTGCGGGCGGTGCTGCCTACCAGGCATTGGGTCTCGCCGGTGCCTACGCGATATCGGCCGGCATCTATCTGATCGCGGTCATCCTGGTCGCGGGATTGGCGTATCACCAGGCCAGCCGCAGGATTGCGCTGTCCGATGTGCCGCGGGACCTCGCCGAGGCGTTCGCGTTCGCCCGCGGCCACGTGATCATCGGCGGTGTGCTCGCGGTTACGATCGCGATGAACCTGCTGGGGTTCTGCTACTACGCGCTGGTCGCGCCCATCGCGCGGCAGGTGTTCATGGTATCGCCGACAGCAACCGGCATGCTGGCCGGTGCAGAGGCGTTCGGCGCATTGCTCGGTGGCTTGTGGCTGACCGGCGGCGGGCCCCGGCTGAGCGGACGTACGCTGATGGTGGGCGGGTCGCTGTTGTTCCTGGTGTGCGTGATCCTGATGCCGTTCGCCCCGAGCTTCGCGCTGGCCTGCATGCTGCTGGTCATTGGCGGGATCGGTTCGGCAGCGTTCGCCAATATGCAGACGTCACTGATCGTGCTGCACGCGCCGCCGCAACTGCGCTCACGGTTGATGGGGTTGCTGACAGTGTGCATCGGCATGGGTCCGGTGGGCATTCTATTGATAGGCACGTTGGCGGACCTGTTCGGCCTGCTGCTCGCCGTCGACATCATGGCATCGGCCGGACTGATCGCGGTAAGCGCGATCGGCTTCGCTTGGCGGCGCAACGATCTTCGCGCGGCCGCAACGGATCGGCCCGCACTGGCCACGGAAGACTGACCTGTGGCAACCTTCCGTCAATACCACGTGTCGGGAGGACGACTTCCATGCAAGATGTCAGCGTAGATCTGCAGTTTCTCTCCGGTGTCCGCGTCGTCGACTTCACCCAGTTCGAGGCAGGGCCTTCCTGCACCGAGGCACTCGCCTGGCTCGGTGCGGAAGTTGTGAAGATCGAGAACCCAGGTGTGGGCGATCCAGGCCGCCGCCTGCGCAAAGGCAAGCCGGATGACGATCCGTTCTATTTCCAGGTGTTCAACGCCAACAAGAAGTCGATCACCGTCAACCTGAAATCACCGCGTGGGCTGGAACTGGTGAAGGACCTGCTGCGCAAGGCCGATGTCTGCGTCGAGAACATGGCACCTGGCACGATCGAGCGGCTGGGTCTCGGCTACGATGTGGTGCGGGAGCTGAACCCCGGCATCATCTACTGTCAGGTGAAGGGCTTCGGCACCGGCAGTCCGTACGAGAAGAACCTCGCCTTCGACATGATCGCGCAGGCGACCGGCGGCACTATCAGCGTCACCGGTGAGAAGGGCCGCATGCCGGTGAAGCCGGGCCTGTCGCTCGGCGACACCGGAACCGGCATGACGATGGCGGTTACCATCCTGGGCGCACTGTATCGTCGCGCCGCAACCGGCGAGGGTCATCGGCTGCAGGTGGCGATGCAGGACGCGATGCTGCACTACATGCGCACCAACTTCTCCACCCAGGCGCGTAGCGGCCGCGCGGTGGAACGCGACGGCACGCGCTCGGGCGGCGGCAGCAACGCGCCGTCGGGACTGTATCCGTGCGCGCCGGGTGGTGCGAACGACTATGTGTGGATCATGACCAGCCGCGCCAATCCGGAACACTGGGCACGGCTATGCAAGGTGATGGGACGTGAGGAACTGATCACCGATCCTCGCTTCACCACGCCGGACGAGCGCGTGAAGAACAATGCGGCGCTCGACGCGATCATCATCGAGTGGACGCGCACGCGCACCAAGCATGAGGCGATGCAGCAGGTCGGCAGCGCCAGCATTCCGGCGGGCGCAGTGTTCGACACGATGGAGCTGATGAACGACAAGAACTTCGACGAGCGCGGCATCATGCAGGTGATGGAGCATCCGTCGTACCAGCCGTTCAAGATGCCCGCCTGGCCGGTACGCATCGATGGCAAACCGCCGCGGGTGAAGGCATCACCGAAGTTGGGGCAGCACACCGACGATGTGCTGACAAGCTGGCTGGGAATGAGCGAGGTGGAAGTGAAGTCGCTGCACGGTGAAGGGGTGGTGTAGCACCTGTTTGTCATCTCCGCGAACGCGAGGACCCAGGACGACTGTTCGGCGCTGTGACCCTGGGTTCCCGCTTGCGCGGGAATGACGGCCTTCGCTACGCCGCCTTCGTGTTGCCGAACAGCCCGCCAAGCTGCGCCAGCGTCTCAAGGTGCACATCGGCGTCGCCGAACAGCTTGTCGATCATGGTCATGCGCTTGAAGTAATGACCGACCTTGTACTCCATCGTCATGCCGATGCCGCCGTGCAATTGGATCGCCTCCTGGCCGATATGCCTGCCCGAGCGACCGATCTGCACCTTGGCCGCGGCGATCGCACGACGTCGTTCCGCGGCATTCTCCTCGCCCGCCATGACCGCGGCGAACATTGCCATGCTGCGCGCCTGTTCCAGTGCCACCAGCATATCGACTGACCGGTGCTGCAATACCTGGAACTGCCCAATTGGCCGACCGAACTGCTGACGTGTCTTCAGGTATTCCAGCGTCGTTTCGTGCATCGCCTGCATGGTGCCGACCGCCTCGGCGCACAGTGCCGCGATCGCCTCGTCCACAACATGCTCGATCGACGGCAGCGCGTCGAGCATCACATCGTCCTGCGAAACACGCACGCTAGACAGAGTGACCTCCGCAGCACGCAGGCCGTCCTGCGTTGGGTAGCCCCGCCGCGACATGCCGGCCGCGGAAGGATCGACCAGGAATAAACCGACGCCCGTGCGATCGCGCCTATCGCCAGAGACGCGTGCCGTCACCAGCACCCGGTCGGCGCAATCGCCGTGCAGCACCACGCTCTTGGCGCCATCGAGCACCCAACTCGCGCCGTCCTTTCGTGCCGTGGTGGCAACGTCGGCGAGGTCATAGCGCGACTGCCGCTCAACATGCGCGAACGCCAGCTTCAGCTTGCCTTGTGCCACTTGCGGCAGCAGGACCTGCTGCTGCGCCGGGGTTGCGGCGCGGCGCAACAGCCCGCCACCGAGGATGACGGTCGCGAAGTACGGCTCCAGCACCAGACCGCGGCCAAAGGCTTCCAGCACGATCATCGTCTCGACCGCACCGCCGCCGAAGCCGCCATGCGCTTCCGCGAATGGCAGCCCGAGCAAGCCGATCTCGGCGTATTGCTGCCAGACGGTTCGGCTCCAGCCGTCGGGTTCCGCCACATACTTCTTGCGCTGTTCGAATTGGTACTGGTCGGCGATCAGCCGATCGACGCTGTCCTTCAGCAGGCGCTGTTCGTCGGTAAGATCGAAGTCCATGGCGCTTCCTCGGGTGGTTCGATGGGTTTCGCTGCGTTCAACCCATCCTACGTGTTGTGCCGTGCCGCATCGTAGGATGGGTTGAGCGGAGCGAAACCCATCACCACGATCATAGCCCCAGTATCGCCTTGGCGACGATGTTGCGCTGGATCTCGTTGGAGCCGCCGTAGATCGAGACCTTGCGGTAGTTGAAGTACATCGGCGCCGCCTCCGTTGCGTAATCTGGCCCAATGACTTCCTCGTTGCGCCCGTCGAAGTCACGTTGATACGGGAGCACATACGGTCCGACCACATCCATCAGCAGCTCGGTCAGGTGCTGCTGGATTTCCGAACCCTTCAGCTTCAGGATCGACGAGGCCGGGTTCTGCTTGCCCTTCTCGCGCTTGCGCTCATCGGCGACGACGCGCAGTTGCGTCATCTCCAGCGCCTTCAGCTCCACCTCGACCGCGGCAAGCTTTTCGCGGAAACGCGGATCATCGATCAGTGGTCGGTCGCCGACGCGCTCCATCGACGCCAGTTCCTTGATGCGAGCCACCTTTGCCTTCGATGCCCCCACCCGTGCGATACCAGTGCGTTCGTTGCCGAGCAGGAACTTCGCGTAGTCCCATCCCTTGTTCTCCTGGCCGACGAGGTTCTCGGCCGGCACCTCGACGTTGTCGAAGAACACTTCGTTGACCTCGCGACCTCCGTCGATGGTGACGATAGGACGCACGGTGATGCCGGGCGTCTTCATGTCCACCAGGATGAACGAGATGCCCTCCTGCTTCTTGGCCGCGGTATCTGTCCGCACCAGACAGAAGATCCAGTCGGCGTACTGCGCCAACGTGGTCCAGATCTTCTGGCCATTGATCACATACTTGTCGCCATTTCGCTCGGCACGAGTTCGTAACGACGCGAGGTCGGAACCGGAACCAGGCTCGGAAAAGCCCTGGCACCAGAAGATGTCAGCATTGGCGGTCTTCGGCAGGAAGCGCTGCTTCTGCTCGTCGCTGCCGAACTGCGCGATCACCGGGCCCACCATGGTGACGTTGAAGCCGATCGGCGACGGGGCATTCGCCTGCTGCATCTCGTCCTGGTACATGTAGACCTGCACCGGCGACCAGTCCTGTCCGCCCCACGCCACCGGCCAGTTCGGGGTCGCCCAACCGCGCGCATTCAGGATGCGCTGTGACGTGATCATGTCGTCGCGGGTAAGCCCCTCGCCTTCCGCCACCTTGTCGCGGATCGACTGTGGTATCTCGGTGCGGAAGAAGCGACGCGCCTCCTCGCGGAAGGCGAGTTCTTCATCGGTGAATGCCAGGTCCATGATGCAGTCCTTTCACTCCGCCGCTTCGCGCTTCAGCCGGTCGGCGAACGTCTTGCGGAACTTCGCGACCTTTGGCGCGACAACGGCCTGGCAGTAGCCAGTCCATGGATTGCGCGCAAAGTAGTCGTGATGCTCGGGTTCGGCTTCGTAGAACACTTTCAGCGGTTCGATCTGCGTCACGATCGGTGCAGGCCAGATTTCCGCGTCCGCGATCTCCTTGATCACAGCTTGCGCAGTCTGGCGCTGTTCGTCCGAGTGGGTCAGAATGATCGAGCGGTATTGCGGCCCGACATCATAGCCCTGACGATCTTTCGTCGTCGGATCGTGAATGGTGAAGAACACCCGCAGCAGGTCGGCGTACGACACCTCGGCCGGATTGAACCGCACCTGCACCACCTCGGCGTGGCCGGTGGTACCGGTGCAGACGGCGTGGTAGCTGGGATTGGCGATGTGTCCGCCGGCATAGCCGGACATCACACCGCGCACGCCGCGCAGCTCCGTGTAGACGGCCTCCAGGCACCAGAAGCAGCCGCCGCCGAGAGTGGCGATCTCTTCGTTCATACTCGTCGCTCCCTATTCCATCGCCCGCATCATAGCCTCATGTCGCGTTCCTGCCACCGTAGCGCCGCACCCGCAGGTCCGCCTGCTCCTGGTGCGCGGCAAAGTTCTCGATCGCGCACAGCCGCGAGCAGTACTCGCCGATCATTGCGGTCGCTTCCGGGCTGACCTCCTGGTAGGTCACCGTCTTCAGGAACTTGCCCACCCACAGGCCGCCGGTATAACGCGCCGCGCGTCTGGTCGGCAGCGTGTGGTTGGTGCCGATCACCTTGTCGCCGTATGCGACGTTGGTCTCTTTGCCGAGGAACAGCGAACCGTAGTTGGTCATCCGCTCCAGGAACCAGCGCGGCTCGCGGGTCAGCACCTGCACATGCTCCGATGCGATACGGTCTGCTTCTGACACCATCTCCTCATCCGTGTCGCACAGGATGACCTGCCCGTGATCACGCCATGCGACGCCGGCAATGTCGGCGGTCGCCAGGCGCGCAAGCTGACGATCGATTTCGGTCTGGATCTGGCTTGCGATCTTTGTTGAGGTCGTCAGCAGAATTGCCGGCGAGGTTGGGCCATGCTCCGCTTGACCGAGCAGATCGGTGGCGCACATTTCGGCATCCGCGGTGTCGTCGGCAATGATCAACGTCTCGGTCGGCCCGGCCAGCAGATCGATCCCAACACGGCCGAACAATTGCCGCTTCGCCTCCGCCACGTAGGCGTTGCCGGGGCCCACCAGCATGTCGACGGCCGGGATACTCGATGTACCCAGCGCCATCGCGGCAACCGCCTGGATACCACCGAGCAGGTAGATCTCATCGGCCCCGCCCAGCGCCATGGCCGCGACCGTCGCAGCCGGAGGCACGCCGTTCAGCGGCGGCGTGCACGCCGCGACCCGCTGCACGCCGGCAACCTTCGCCGTCAGCACGCTCATATGCGCCGATGCCACCATCGGATAGCGGCCACCCGGGACGTAGCAACCGACGCTGGCGACCGGAATGTTCCGGTGACCTAGCCTGACACCCGGCAGCGTCTCCACCTCCACGTCACGCAATGCCGCGCGCTGCACTTCGGCAAAGCGGCGAATCCGCGCCTGGGCAAACTTGATGTCGTCGATCACCTGCGTGGGCAGGCTGTCGATCAGCGCCTGCACATCCGTTGCGGACAATCGGAAATCCTTTGGTTCCCACTTGTCGAACTTCCCCGACAGTTCCCGCACCGCAACATCGCCACGCCGCATGATGTCGTCGAGGATCGCTTCGACCATCTGGCGCACCTGCCGATCGGCGGCGAACTTTTCCTCGTCGCTCGCACCACGCTTCAAGTTGCGGATCATGGCTCCCCCTATTCCGCGGTCCAGCCGCCATCGACTACCAGCGCGGTGCCAGTGACCAGGGCCGCCGCATCGGATGCCAGGAACACCACCGCGCCCATCAGGTCCTCCACCGTTCCAAGCCGGCCAAGCTTGATCCGCCGCAGAACGTCATTATGGAATACCTTGTCATTCCAGAACGGGCGAGTCAGCGGCGTGTCGATGAAGGTCGGCCCGATGCTATTTACGCGGATGCCGTGCGACGCCAGATCGATCGCCATCGCCTTGGTCAGGCCCTCGATGGCGTGCTTGCTCATGCAATACACCGTGCGTCGCGCGCCACCGACATGCCCCATCTGCGACGAGATGTGAATGATCGACCCACGCACCGAGGCCTGCACCATCCGCCGCGCCACCGCCTGCGAAACGAAGAAAGCGGCGCGCTGATTGAGTGTAGTGATGGCGTCGTAGTCCTGCTCGGTCACCTCGAGGAACGGCGCCGGCCGGTTGGTGCCGGCATTGTTCACCAGCACGTCGAACGCCGCCTGCGCGTCGATCGCCTCACGCATCGCGTCGAAATCGGTCACATCCAACACCAGCGGTTCGGCGCTGCCTCGTTCGTGGCGGATCTGTGCCGTTGCCGCTTCGATTTCCGTCGCGGTACGCGCGGCCAGCACAACATGTGCGCCGGCATGCGCGAGCGCCGCCGCGGCTGCCAAGCCGATGCCACGACCGGCGCCGGTGACCAACGCGCGGCGGCCGTCAAGGCGGAAGGAAGGCGTGCGGGGCAAAACCATCGAGCATCTCAGCCAGGAAACGACCGCCGAGGTCTACACCGCCTGCGAGTCACTGGCCACCAGCCCTGCCGGCCATCGGCGCGTGTCGCGGATTCCGCCATCAGTCGCTCAGCCTTCCCAGTGTGAGAGATGCGGGCTAGAAGCGCCATCCACGTGAACGAATCTGGCAGGGTCGCGCACTGAAGGGTCTGGGCAATCGGATGCTGGAAGCCGACGAAAATCCGCTGCAGACCCTGATCGACCCGCTGAGCGCCGCGCTGTTCCGGCGTCCGTCCCGTTTCGGTGTGGACAGCGCCTGGTACGGTCATATTCCGTTCGGCATGTGGATCGTGGAGCAAACACGACCCCGCCTGTTGGTCGAACTCGGCACCCACGCCGGTGTGTCATATTCCGCCTTCTGTGACGCGGTGATCGAACATCGGCTGGCGACACGCTGTTTTGCGGTCGATACCTGGCTTGGCGATGCCCAGGCCGGATTCTACGGCGACGAGGTCTACGCGGACTTCCGCCGGTTCCACGACGCACGCTATCAGGGCTTCTCATGCCTGTTGCGGATGACCTTCGATGATGCGCTCCGGCACATGGCCGACGGCAGCGTCGATCTGCTGCACGTCGATGGTCTGCACACCTACCAGGCAGTGCGACACGACTTCGAGGGCTGGCTGGCCAAACTGTCCGATCGGGCAGTGGTCCTGTTCCACGACACCAACGTGCGCGAAGGAGAGTTCGGTGTCTGGCGCCTGTGGGCTGAACTCCGCCGGACGTATCCTGGGTTTGAATTCCTGCATGGCCATGGACTTGGAGTCCTCACCATCGGGCGCAACGCACCACGCACGGTCCAGGCGCTATGCAGCCTCGAACAGGACGCGGCGGCCGTCGATATCCGTGAACGTTTCGCCCTGCTTGGCGAACGCTGGGAGATCGAGGCCAGACTTACCGTATTGCAGACGAACATCGCCGGCCTTCTCGCCCAGGCGAAGGCGCGAAATGATATCGAATGGCGCACCGCCGCGGCTGCCCGCGAGCGACTTGAGATGCGTCGAGACGATGCGCTGCAGGCGGTGGAACGCGGACGGCAGGAATTACAGCGAACACAGCAGGCATTGAGGGGCACACGACACGAGGTGGAGCACGCGCAACAAGAATTGCAGCGCTCGTTCGCCACCATCGAAGGTTTGCAGCGGGAACATGAGGTATTCGTCAACTCAACAATATGGCGTGCAACGGCACCGTTGCGGCAGGCCAGCCAGATTGTTCCATTACCGGTACGGCGCCTGCTGAGACCCGGAGTCAACCAAAGCCCGCAATTGCAATCCCCAATACCGGGCGCCGCGACAGACCGTCTCCCATCGTCGCTAGTACACACCGAATCGGGTGCGAACGAACAGCCGATAGGTGCGGTACGTCGGATTGTATTTGTCTCCGGCGAGCCCGACACCCCTGGACACGTCTATCGCGTTACGCACTACGCCGACGCTGCCGCCACAATTGGCACGGCAGTGTCACGCATGACACCGGCGGAAGCGGCACAGCGCGGCGAGGAGCTGGCACAGGCGCAGATTGTCGTGCTGTGGCGTGCCGCCTGGTCGCCGGACATCCAGTCGATCATCGCCGCAGTGCGTTCGGGCAATGCAAAGCTGATATTCGACATCGATGACCTGATGTTCAAGCCAGAACTTGCCGCGCCAGAAGTGATCGACGGCATTCGATCGCAGCACCTTTCTCGCGAGGACGTGGTCGACCACTATCAGCGAGTCCGACAGGTTATGGCCCACGCCAATGCCTGTACTGCTTCAACCGAGCCGCTGGCCCGACACGTGCGCGAACTTCAGAAGACGACGTATGTGCTGCCCAACGGCTTTGATCGAACGACGCTGACTGCATCCCGGCGCGCAGTGCGCGAACGCCACGCAAGGCCAGAGCTTGGCCTGGTACGAATCGGTTATGCCGCGGGAACCCTTACCCATCAGCGCGATTTCCAGGTGGCATCCGAGGCGGTGGCGCGGATATTACGGGAGCGACCCGAGTGCCGACTTGTGCTGTTCCGCGACCAGTCACGCGCGAAGCCGATGCTCGACGTGCTCGAGTTTCCCTCACTGGTGGCGCAGGCCGACCGAATCGAATGGCGGGACGTCGTACCCATCGCGGATCTGCCAGGCGAACTGGCCCGGTTCGATATCAATCTGGCGCCACTCGAGGTCGGCAATCCTTATTGCGAGGCCAAGAGCGAGCTGAAGTACTTCGAGGCGGCACTGGTGGACGTCTGCACGATCGCGTCTCCCACCTGGCCGATGGCTCACGCAATCCGCCACGGCACAACGGGGATGTTGGCCGACACTCCCGACGATTGGTATGCGACCCTGAACATGCTTGTCGAGGATGCCGATCTGCGGCGCCGCCTGGCGCGTGCGGCATATCTCGACGTTCTCTGGCGATATGGTCCGCGTCGACGCGCCGACCTGATGCAGTCGCTCCTGACCCAGCTTGCCGGCGGGTCCGACGCAGCGCGCGCTTTCGAGTTGGAGCTCAGGCGGGGCAATCAACAACGCACTGAGCTGCCGGACATACCGCAATCGGAGGTGGTATTCTCGGCTGACGCGCTGGGAACCGCCGAAGTGACTGTGATTATTCCGCTCTACAATTACGCGGGCTACGTAGCGGAAGCGCTCGAGTCGGTACAGGGGCAGACCATTCAACAGCTCGACCTGATCGTTGTCGACGACTCTTCGACCGATGATTCGCTACGGATCGCCCGCGATTGGGCCGAGAACCAGGCGAGAACAGGGCGATTCAACCGGATCCTGGTGCTGCGCAACCAAACCAATCAGGGTCTGGCACGCACGAGAAATTGCGGATTTGCGGCGGCGGAAACCGCATACGTCGTGCCGCTCGATGCCGACAACCGGCTGTTGCCGGATTTCTGTGCCAGGACGCTCGCTGGAGTAAGCGGAACGGACGCAGCCTTTGCTTACACCAAGATACAATGCTTCGGTGGCAGCGATCACGTGATCTGCGACGAAGAGTTCGCGCCGATGCGTTTTGCGCAGTCCAACTACATCGACGCCATGGCTCTGGTTGCCAAGGACGCGTGGGCCGAAGTCGGCGGCTACACTCACATCCAGCACGGCTGGGAGGATTATGACTTCTGGTGCTGCTGCGCCGAGCGCGGCATGTGGGGTGTATTTGTGCCGGAAATACTCGCAGAGTATCGGATGCACGACGCGTCCATGCTGCGCACCATCACCGAGACGCGCGAAAACAAGCACAAGGTGGTGGGTCAGTTGGAGGCGCGTCACGCCTGGTTGTCGATCAACGAGCGCGACTAGAAGGCATTACGGCAGACAAGCGGCCCGCTTTCGCGAGTCGCCTGCCATAGTCGGTTGCAATCGCCTACGGGAGGACCGTCGCCGTTCGATCAGGAGCTGTGGATATTCGAGGTGCTCAGGCTGCTGACGCCGACGAACGTGATCTTGGTCGAGTCGGACAACTGGATCGTCGATGAGCCACCACTGACTGTTGCGCCGGCGATGGCGGCCGCCGCGGCGTTTGCGCCGTAGCCGATCAGATTGACGACGTCGGACGAGGTGAGATCGGTGACGAAGTCTGTGCCGCCCGAATTCCCCAGGACAAAGTTGAACTGGTTCGCACCGGCACCGCCGGTCATCGTATCGCTTCCGGTGCCTGCCCATAGGACGTCGGTGCCGGAACCGCCCACCAGGCTGTCGGCACCCGAGCCGCCGGCAAGCGTATTGCTGGAGCTCGACAGGGCGGCCGTAAGGGTCTCGTTGCCGGAATAGGCGGCCATGACGGCCCCAGGCGTGCTGACGTTCTGGAAGGTGACGGCCGAACCGGCGCTGCCGAAGATGGTGGTGACAGATGTGTTGGCGCCGAACACCGTTGCGCCGCCCGCACCACCGACGAAGGTGATGCCCGACGAATTGTTGCCATACACGATGTTGCCGCTGGCCCCGAAGATCGTCTCTGTGCCGGTTCCGGCGGAAACTGTCGTGTTCGGTACCGAGCCGATCACCAGTGTCCCCGAACCGCCGAAGATCAGATCGTTGCTGCCATAGGCGGCAATCGTATCCGGCCCTCCACCGGCAACGATCGTATCGTTGGTGCCGTCCGAAATGAAATAGTTAGGCTGAGTATCCGTGGGATCGCCGGCCCACAGCAGGTTGGCGCCCCCACCACCGGCGATCGTGCCGCCACCGCTGCTATAGATCGAATCGTTTCCGTCGCTGGTGGCCAGAAGGTATGTGCCTCCCGACTGCCCAACCACGATGTCGTTCCCGCCGCCGGCCACGACGGTGCTGTTGCCGCTGACCCAGAAATTGCCGCCGACGGTATCGGAGAGTATCGCGGTGTTGGTTCCGGCAAGCGAGTCCGGCGATGTGTTGTCGTTGATGATGAATTGATAGCCGGCAGGGACGCTGTTCGCGCCGCCGCCACCCGTGACCACCAGCTGATTGACGCCTGCACCTGACGGCGGCGGCGGAAACGCGCCGCTCGCGGAATTCGTGACGGTCAGATTGTTGCTGCCAGCTGCCGCCGCCAGGGCAGCGGCTATCTGCTGCGCAAGGGCGAAACTGGCCGTGCCAGTTAGATTAATCGGAATTGGCGTGCTGGTACCCGGAACTGTCACCGATGGCATCGTGTTCTCCGCATTTTCGCGTCAGCCAACTCTGATGATCCGGCCCCGGACCTGGCGGAATTATGGACGGCTGAAAGGTTTTTGCAACTCCTTTCTCTCCGGTGAGCAGAGATTAGCATTTCGAATTAGTCTCGACCTGCGCCTGTCAGCGCCCGCAACCCACGTCACCCGGTCGCGTGGCCATGCGTCTGTTCCCGATTACATTTCCCTGCTTCGGCACCCTGACAGCCGGAATTGCACTCTGACGAGAACAATGACGGAACATCCACGTCGGCGCTATTTGGCTGGCGGTCCGCGCCCGATTCGAGAGGCGATCTCCGGTAATAAAATGTTCATGCATAACGGGAGCGATTTCCGCGGCAGTCAACAGGTGCCGCACGCGATGCCGGTGATCGGGAGAAGCACAATGGAACGCAGCTAGGATCCCCGACCATCTCCCGCCTCGCGGGAGAGGAACAGCCTGGGTGTTACCGAGCCTTGAAGTCCGGCAGCCGGCGCTCCGCCATCGCCTTGACCCCCTCACGGAAGTCCTCGGTGCTGCGCAGCCAGTCCTGCTCCTCGTATTCGCGTTCGGTCGCCGCGGCCACCGCTTCCGCCAGCCCCCGGCGCAGCGTCTCCCGCGTCGCCACGATCGCCAGCGGCGCCGACTGGGCGATCTCGGTCGCCAGTTCGCTCGCCTTGGCCCGTACCTGATCCTGCGGAACGCAATAATCGGCCAGGCCGATCGCGAGCGCCTGCTCGCCGGTGATTCGCCGCCCCGTGTACATCAGTAGTGCCGCCTGTTGCGCCCCGATCAGCCGCGGTAGCGAGGCGGTCAGCCCGAAGCCCGGATGAAACCCCAGCCGGGTGAAATTCACCGAGAACCGCGCCTCCGGACAGGTCACACGGAAATCCGCCATCACCGCCAGCCCGACCCCGGCGCCCACCGCGGCACCATGCACCGCGGCGACGATCGGCTTGCCGGTCCGCCACAGCCGCTGCGCCTCCTTATATAGATGGCGGCCCCGCTTGGTGCCCCGGTTCACGCCGTCCGGTCCCCGGCTGCCGAAATCGGCGCCTGCGCAGAAATGCTTGCCTTCAGCGCAGAGCACGATGGCGCGCACCTCCGGTGTGCGGTCGTATCCCTCCAGCACATCGGCGATCTCGGCCACCATGTCGGTATCGACGAAGTTGTTCGGACCGCGTCGGACCTCGATCGTGGCGACGATCCCGGACTGCGTTACACCGATATGTTCATAGCTTGCCATGGTTCCCCGCCCTTGCTCTTCCGCTGATGTGCGCTGCGTGCGACCTTACGCGGCTGAAGAAACGGAGGAAATGGCCATGGCCAGGCTCGATCGCGATGGCGTGGCGGTCCATTACGAGGTGCATGGACGGGGCCCCGCCATCCTGCTCTCGCACGGCTACAGCGCGACGTGCCGCATGTGGGACGGACAGATCGAGGCGCTGCGCGACCGCTTCCAGGTGATCGTCTGGGACATGCGCGGCCATGGCCAGAGCGACTATCCGTCGGATCCCGCCGCATATTCCGAGGCTGCCACGGTCGAGGACATGGCCGCCATCCTGCGCGACTGCAGCATCCAGCGCGCGGTGATCGGCGGGCTGTCGCTGGGCGGCTATATGTCGATGGCGTTCCATCGCGTCCATCCGGCAATGACGCGCGCGCTGATGATCTTCGACACCGGCCCCGGCTTCCGCAACGCCGAGGCGCGCGAGGCCTGGAACCAGCGCGCGCGGCAGCGTGCCGATGATCTGGACGCACGCGGCTTCGCTGCTCTCGGCACCAGCGACGAGGTGCGCATGAGCCAACACCGCAATGCGTCCGGCCTGGCGGGAGCGGCGCGCGGTATGCTGACGCAGCACGACGATGCCGTGATCGGCTCTCTGGAAACGATCTCGGTGCCCAGTTTGGTCCTGGTCGGCAGCAAGGACACCAACTTCCTGGCTGCAACCGACTACATGGCGCGCAAGATCCCCGGCGCCGCCAAGGTGGTGATCGAGGGCGCGGGCCATGCCGCCAACCTGCACCAGCCGGCCGCCTTCAACCGCGCGGTCGAGGCATTCCTTGAGGGGCTGCCGGCATGAACTTCGACTTCCCGGATGAGCTCAAGCAGTTGCGGGACGAAGCCCGGCGCTTCCTGACCGAGCGCTGCCCGACCTCCGTCCCGCGGCGCATCCTGGAAGGGCCCGAGGCATACGATCGCGAGTTGTGGCAGTCGATGGCCGAAATGGGCTGGACGGGCGCGGCGATCCCAGAGGAATTCGGCGGTGCCGGGCTCGGCCACCTCGCGATCTGCGTGCTGGCGGAGGAATTGGGCCACGCGGTGGCGCCGGTGCCGTTCGCATCGTCCGTGTACCTGGCCACGGAAGCGATCCAACTATACGGCAGCGACACCCAGAAGCGGCACTACCTGCCGAAGCTTGCCGGCGGCGAACTGATCGGCACGCTGGCTATGGCGGAGCGGCCGGGACCGGTCGATCCCGGCAAGCTGACCACGCAGGTCGCTGACGGGAGGCTGAGCGGCAGCAAGTTCGCGGTGCCCGACGGTGACGTGGCGGACTTCGCTGTCGTTGCGGTGCGCGCCGAGCGAGGCCCGACCCTGGCCATGGTCGATCTGACCGGCCCGGGCGTGATGCGTGAAACCGTCATCACGATCGATCCCACGCGATCGCATGCGCGGATTGTTTTCGACACAGCGCCGGCCGATCCGCTGCCGGGCAGCGACGGCGGTGACGCGGCGCGTCATCTGTTAGACCGGGCGGCGGTGATGCTGGCGTTCGAGCAGGTCGGCTGCGCCCAAGCGGCGCTGGAGATGGCGCGAGACTACGCGCGCGAGCGCTACGCGTTCGGTCGGCCGATCGGGTCGTTCCAGGCGATCAAGCACAAGCTGGCGGACATCTACATCGCGGTCGAGCTGGCACGGTCGAATGCGTACTATGGCGCCTGGGCGCTGCACACCGATGCAGCGGAATTGCCGATCGCCGCGTCGGTGGCACGCATCTCCGCCTGCGATGCCGGCTGGCTGGCATCGAAAGAGAACATCCAGACGCATGGCGGGATGGGCTTCACCTGGCAGATGGACTGCCAGTTCTATTACCGCCGCGCCAAGCTGCACGCGCTGGCGCTCGGCGGCACACGCGAATGGAAGCGCCGGCTGATCGCGGAGCTGCGCAAGAGCAACACGCTCGCACTGCCGACGGACTGACGGAGGTATTGCAATGGATTTCGAAGATTCCCCGGAAGAGGCTGCATTCCGCACCGAGGCCCGCGCCTTCCTGGAAGCCAACGCCAAGCGTCGCAAGCCAGGCGCGGTGGAAGGCTACCGCCGCGGCCAGGATGCGCCGGGCGCCATGGACCGAGCGAAAGTGTTCCAACGCAGGAAGGCCGAGGCAGGCTTCGTCGGTATCCATTGGCCGAAAGAGTGGGGCGGTCGCGGCGGCACACAGATCCAGAACGTCATCTACAACCAGGAAGAGGCACAGTTCGATGTGCTGAACAGCATCTTCGGCATCGGTATTTCGCTGGCCATGCCCACGATCTGTGTCTGCGGCACACCGGAGCAGCGCGAACGCTTCGCCGTCCCAACGATGCGCGGCGACATCATCTGGTGCCAATTGTTCTCGGAACCCTCCGGCGGGTCCGATCTTGCCTCGCTGCGCACCCGCGCCGAGCGCAACGGCGACGAGTGGGTGATCAACGGCCAGAAGATTTGGAATTCCGGGGCGCACTACAGCGACTTCGGCATCCTGGTCGCGCGCAGTGATCCGAACGTGCCGAAGCATGCCGGGCTGACCTATTTCATCCTCGACATGAAGACCCCAGGTGTTGAGGTGCGGCCGATCCGCCAGCTCTCCGGCTCGGCACATTTCAACGAGGTGTTCTTCACCGACGTGCGCATCCCCGATGCAATACGCATCGGTCCGGTAGGCGGCGGCTGGCGCGTGGCACTGACCACGCTGATGAACGAGCGCCACGGCATGCGCGATTCGCCTGGTCCCGACTTCGCGGAGCTGTTCCGTCTGGCTAATCAGCTCGAGCTGGAGGACGGCCTGGCGATCGACGACGCCGCAGTCCAGGAAAGGCTCGCAGAATTCTACACCCGCTCGCAGGGCCTGAAATACACCAAATATCGCGGCATGACGGCGCTGTCGCGCGGCGGGACGCCGGGACCGGAATCGTCGATCATCAAGGTGGTGGCGGCGAACAAGCTGCAGGATATCCTGTCGTATGGCCTCGACCTGATCGGCATGGCCGGCCCGGCGATGGGCGAGGACATGCCGGTGGCCGGCATCTTCGAAGAGGCGCTGCTGTACTCCCCTGCGTTGCGCATCGCCGGCGGCACCGATGAGATCATGCGCAACATCATCGCCGAGCGCGTACTCGGCCTGCCGCAGGACGTGCGCGTCGACAAGGACGTGCCGTTCCGTGAGATCCCCACCGGGAGCCGTGGATGAGCGAACACGCTCTGCAATCCTTCTTCTGGCCACAGTCGATCGCCGTACTGGGCGCCTCGCCGGACACGCATCGCATTCGCGGGCGTCTGTTGCACCAATTGCGCGAGAACGGCTTCCCGGGTCGCATCCTGCCGATCAATCCGAGCTACCAGGAGATCGACGGCCTGCGCTGCTACGCCTCGATCGCCGAGGTGGGTCAGGCGGTCGACCTCGCGCTGGTGGCGATCCCCGCCGCCGGCGTGGCGCCCGCGCTGGAGGAATGCGCGCGCGCCGGCGTGAAGAACGCGCTGATCATCAGCTCCGGCTTCGCCGAAGAGGGCGGCACCGCGGGCGACATGCAGGCTGCACTGGTCGAGGTGACGCAGCGCACCGGAATCCGCGCCTGCGGCCCGAACTGCGAGGGTTATTTCAACGCGCTCGGCAAGGTCGCCACCACGTTCAGCCCGACGGTCGAGGTGAAGGAAGACGAAGGCCGGGTATTGGTATCGGAACGCCGCATCGGCGTGATCGCGCAGTCGGGCGGCATCGGCTTCGCACTGTTCAATCGCGGCAAGGCGGCCGGGATCGGCTTCTCCTACGTGATCACCACCGGCAACGAAGCCGATCTGAACACGGCAGACTTCCTCGACTACATGATCGAGGACAGCAACACGCACGCCGTCATGCTGTTCTGCGAGGCGGTGCGCAACGGCGCCACGTTCATTGCCGCGCTGGCGAAGGCACGGCGGCAGGGCAAGCCAATCATCGCGATCAAGATCGGCCGATCCGATGCGGGATCGCGCGCATCCGCATCGCACACCGCATCGCTGTCCGGTTCCTATTCTGCGTACCGTGCGGTGTTCGAGCGCTATGGCGTGATCGAAGCGGAGGACCCGGACGAGGCAGTGGCGATCGCCGGCGTGCTGTTGACCTGTCCGCTGCCGAAGGGCCGACGCACCGGCATCATCACGCCATCGGGCGGCGGCGGCGCATGGATGGCGGACACGCTGTCGCTGCATGGACTGATCGTGCCGCCGTTGTCGGCCGCTACGCAGGCTTCGTTGCGATCAGTGATGCCGTCCTATGGCGCTCCGGGCAATCCGGTCGATGTCACCGCGCAAGGCTCCACCACGGGTTCAGCGGTTATGACGGCGATGGAGACGCTCGCCCAATCGGACGAGATCGACATGCTGGTGCTGATCACGTCGCTGACCAGCGAGACGCGCGTGTCGCTCGATGCCGATCGGGTGCGCGCGACGGCGGCGCGATGCGGCAAGCCGATGACGGTGTGGACCTACACCCTGCCCTCGGAATTCGGACGAGTGACCGCGGCGGGATGCGGGCTGTTCACGCACAGCGACCTGCGCAACGTCGGAGTGGCGATGAGCAGGCTTGCCACTTACGCGGAGGCGCAGGCGCGTCCCCTGCCCGCTTCACCCGACAGCGTTGCCGCTGCGCCCCTGCCGGATGACCTGCCGAACGTGCTCACCGAGCATCGCGCAAAGGCGCTGCTGGCACCTTATGGTTTGCCGGAATCACAGGAGCGGTTGGCGACTTCGGCGGCCGAGGCGGCGGAGGCAGCGAACGCGCTGGGTTATCCGGTGGCGCTGAAGATCGCCTCGCCCGATCTGCCGCACAAGACCGAGGCCGGCGGGGTGGTACTCGGGTTGCAAAGCCAGCATTCCGTCACCGCCGCGTACGACCAGATCGTCACGTCTGCACAGCAATACAAGGCAGATGCGCGGATCGAAGGCGTACTGGTGCAGAAGATGGCGCCGCACGGGCATGAACTGGTGATCGGCATGGTGAACGACCTCACGTTCGGCCCGATCATGATGGTGGGGCTGGGTGGGACCATGGTGGAGCTGATGGGCGACGTGGTGCATCGCCCGGCTCCGGTCGACGTCGCGGAAGCAAAGGAAATGCTGCGCAGCCTGAAGTCCGCGAAGCTCCTGGAAGGATTCCGCGGCGCCGAACCAATCGACGTCACGCCGGCGGCCGAACTGATCGCCGACTTGTCGCAAGCGGCGATGGCGTATCGCGAGCGGATCGCCGAGATGGAGCTCAACCCGGTGATCCTGCACGGGGACGGATCAGGACTGACGATCGCCGACGCGCTGATCATGCTGAAGGAATAAGGGCGGCGCGCCGTGTTACGCAGCCCTCATCACAAAATCGACATGCACCGCGTCGTACGGGAACACTACCCGGCCGTCGGGAGCATGATCCAACACGCCGGCCTTGAGGAGCGAGTGAATGTCCCCATGCACCGACTTCACATCCCTCCCCACACGTCTGGCGATCTCCCGGATTGCCAACGGGCCTGCACCGGTCATCACTCGCAGCAATTCCCAACGCTTCGGTGCGATGACCTTCCACAGTAGCTCAACGTTCTGAAAGCTGAGGAGCGTCCCTTGCGCCTTCCCCTGAAAGGCCCGCAGCATCCGCGCACGGGTTTCAGCCTCCGAGGCAACGCCGATCGTCACGGTTGTCATTGAGACCTCCATCGCTTGACCGCATCCCAAAAATCATCGACCAGTTGCTGCAGGCTGACGAAACGATACGGCACTTCCTGCTCGTCCATATGATGGTGGTCCCCCTTGCCGGCTTCATTGTCGAATTGCAGCACGCAGACTTCATCGACCACAAAGGCCAAGCGGTACTTGTAGGGATGCGAGCTTCCCTGCACTGGCGCCGGCACCCGCCAGATCACGATGTCAGCGAACCGATCCTCGCCCAGTAGCAGCCTTTCCCGCAGCAACAATATTGCCCGCATGTTGGCTTTTACACCAACACCACGCCGCACGTCAAGACTTGACGGCAATCCGGCAACACGCGATCCAGGCGGGTGCCAAAGGATCGCTCCATGTTCGAACTCTCCGAAGAACACCGCATGTTGCAGGACCTGGTTGCAAAGTTTATCGACCGGGACGTCATGCCGCTGGAAAAGGCAGTGCTCGCGCGCGAAATGTCCGGGCAGAAGTCGTCACTGTCGGCCGAGGAGGAGAAAACCCTGCTCGGCAAATGCCGTGAGCTCGGCCTGTGGGGCCTCGACGTGCCGGAGGAATTCGGCGGCGCCAACCTCCCGACCGTCGCGCTGATCGGCGTGTATGAGGAACAGGGCCGCACCTGCGTCCCGTTCACCTTCCCGCCCGACAGCCCGAACCTGCACATGCTGATGGCGGTATGCGATCCGGAACAGCGCAGGAAATACCTGGAACCGTACGCACGCGGCGAGGCGCAGTCGGCGATCGCGATCTCCGAGCCCGGCGCCGGCGGCGATCCCGCCGGCATGATCACCCGCGCGGTGAAGGACGGGTCCGATTGGGTGATCAACGGCAGAAAAATCTGGGTCAGCCGCGTGCCGCAGGCCGACTTCACCATCGTCATGGCGCGCACCGGTGAGGGCAAGCGCCACGAAGGCGTCACCGCATTCATCGTCGAGCGCGGTACCAAGGGATTCAACATCGAACGTGAGATCCCGATGCTCGGTGGCCAGCGCACCTATGAACTGACCTTCGACGACTGCCGCATTCCGGAAGGGCAAGTGCTTGGCCAGGTCGGCAAGGGCTTTGCGCCGATGCAGTTGCGCCTGACGGTGCGTCGATTGCAGATGGGCGCATGGTGCGTCGGCATGACGCGCCGGGCGCTCGACATGATGATGGAGCATGCCAAGCAGCGCGTCACCTTCGGCCAGCGTCTGGCTGACCGGCAGGCGATCCAGTGGTGGATCGCCGAAGCCGCGATCAAGATCCATGCCTGCCGGCTGATGGTGTACGATGCCGCCACCAAGGCCGACGCCGGCCGCGACGTGCGCACCGAGGCCTCGATGGTGAAGCTCTACGGCACCGAGATGGCCACTGAAACGATCGACCACGCGATGCAGACCTTTGGCGCGATGGGTGTGGCGAAGGAGCTGCCGCTGCAACTCATGGCGCAGAAGGTGCGGACCATGCGCGTCTATGAAGGTCCCTCCGAGGTGCACCGCATGGTGATTGCGCGCCGGCTGCTACAGGATCGGAGATAGGACATGGGCATTCTAGACGGCAAGGTCGCCATCGTCACCGGCGCGAGCCGCGGCATCGGCCAGGCGATATCCGAATTGTTCGCCGAGGAGGGCGCGAAAGTGGTGTGTGCCGCCCGCACCTTCAACGAGGGCGATCACCCATTCCTGGAAGGTACGCTGAAGCGAACCGTGGAGCTGATCCGCGCCAAGGGCGGCGAGGCAAAACCGGTCACCGCCAATGTCTCGATCGAGGACGACTGCATCGCGCTGGTGCAGGCGGCGCGTGATTACGGGCCGGTCGATATCCTGGTGAACAACGCCGCGCTCACCTACTACCAGCCGATCGCCGAGATGCAGACCAACCGTTGGGTCCGCGCCTTCGCGGTCGACGTGCATGGGCCGTTCATGTTGGCGAAGGAGGTGCTGACGGACATGATCCCTCGGCGCACCGGCGCCATCATCAACATCAGTTCCGGCGCGGCGATCGGTCCGGGACGTGGGCCGTATGCCGACAAGACGGTGCGCGGCGGCACGATGTACGGCGCGGTAAAGGCAGCGCTGGAGCGCTTCACGCAGGGTCTGGCGCAGGAGGTCGCGCAATATGACGGCATCACCGTCGCCGCGGTGTCGCCGTCGCGCGTGGTGCCGACACCGGGCACCGTATATCACAAGCTGGTCTCGGGCATGGACGATCCCAGAGGCGAGCCACCGACCGTGATGGCGCGTGCCGCGCTGTTGCTGGCGAGCGAACCGGCCGTGAAGGTGAACGGGCGTGTGACCTACAGTCAGCAGATACTCAAGGAGTTCGGCTGGATCGACAGCGGAGCGGGTCGCGGAGTGGACAGCCCAGGGTCAGGGTATTCGCAGATATGAGACTTCCGTTGGACTTGCTGCCAACCTTCCGATGACCCGACTGTTGCAGGATGGACACGACAGCGCCTAGGCTGGTGTCCGACGCAAAAGGGAGGTCTCGATGCTTAGACTGGCAATCACCCTGGCCATGACGGCCATGATGATGTGCGCCGGACTGGCGGCCTGGAAGGCCGATGCCATGGTCGGGTCGGGAGCAGCGCAACTAAGCACGGCAGCCAAGGCTGCAGGTCCGATTGCCCCCGCGGCCTGCAGGGGATCAGGCGCGCACTGTCCGCCTGGGTACGTGTGGAACGGGAATAGATGCGTCCCTTGCTGATCCGCTTCCTGGCACTTGTATCGCTGGCCGTTCTCGCCGGTTGTGCTGATCAGTCCAGAGGCGCCGCCCTGAGCGAGTGCCGCCTGCAGTACTTCCTCGACAGCCCTGTTGCTCAAGGTGAAGCAATACCGGCCTGCATGCAGGCGAAGTCGTTCCAGGTCGAAACCGCATGCGGCGCGTCGACGGATGAGTACGAATGGGATTCCCAGGTGAAGACCTTCGCCTTCGACAATCCACGGTGCTATCGCCCGGTTGGCACCGCTATCTGGACAGCGACCCTGCTGTCGCCGATGTGACTGTGCAAATCCTCGTCAATGCAAGCCCCGGCCGAATCTTGGTCATTGCAGCGCTAACACCTGAGCAGTCATTGCTGACTCCGTCGCCGCGTCCGCGAGCAGCAGTGCCCTTAGGCCATCCTCGCCGTCCGGCTTCGCCGGGTTGCCCAACGTCACCGCGGCGATAAACGTGGCAAGCTCCGCCCGGTACGCCGCTGCATAGCGCTCGAGGAAGAACGGCAACGCAGGATCCGTGACGAACCCGGCATCGGTCGCCAGTTCCACCGTCGTCGCGGTGACGTTGCCGGCGCGCAGCAACCCCTTCGACCCATGCGCTTCGACGCGCTGGTCGTAGCCGTAGCTGGCGCGCCGCGAATTGGAGATCTGGCAGAGCTTGCCGCTCGCAGTGCGCAGCGTCACCACGGCTGTATCCACATCACCGGCGGCGGCGATCAACGGATCGATCAGGCACGAGGCGGCAGCGTGTAGTTGCACCGGCTCCTCGCCCAGCAGAAAGCGCGCCATATCGAGGTCGTGGATCATCATGTCGCGGAACAACCCACCGGAGGTCGCAACATAGGCGGGCGGCGGCGGCGCAGGATCACGACTGATGATGGTCAGCAGCTCCAACGTACCGATCTCGCCCGCGTCCATTCGCCGCTTCAGCGCGGCAAAGTGCGGATCGAAGCGCCGGTTGAAACCGACCATGAGCACCACGCCGGCGCGCTGCACGGCAGCAAGACACGCGCGCACGCGGTCCGCCGCGAGATCGATCGGCTTCTCGCAGAAGATCGCCCGCCCGGCGCCGGCGGCACGTTCGATGTAATCGGCGTGGGTGGGCGTGGGCGAACCGATCAGCACCGCATCCGCCGCGAACGCCTCGTCCAGCGACAGCGCGCAGGCGCCGCATGCCTCGGCCAGACGTGCCGCCGCTGCGGCATCGACATCGGCCACGCCGGCCAGGCTCGCACCTTGATGCGCGGCGATGTTGCGCGCGTGAATGCTGCCGATACGCCCGGCACCGATCACGGCAATGCTCAGCATCGCGACGCCCTCCCTTGACCGTCTTCGCCATGGAACAATAGCAACGTCGAACGCCGGTTGGCAGGAGTGAGAAATGGCCACGATCCGACTGACCATGGCACAGGCGCTGGTGCGCTATCTGGCGGCGCAGCGCACCGAATGCGACGGACGCACGATGGCGCTGTTCGGCGGGGTGTGGGCGATCTTCGGCCACGGCAATGTCGCCGGCATCGGCGAGGCGTTGGCCGCGCATCGTGCCGACCTGCCGACCTATCGTGCGCATAACGAGCAGGCAATGGCGCTGGCCGCGATCGGCTACGCCAAGGCGATGCACCGGCGGCGGATGATGGCCTGCACCACGTCGATCGGCCCCGGCGCCACCAACATGATCACCGCGGCGGCGGTGGCGCACGTCGATCGGCTGCCGGTGCTGTTGCTGCCAGGCGATGTGTTTGCCTCGCGCCGTCCCGACCCGGTGCTGCAACAGGTGGAGAGCTTTGGCGACGGCACGATATCGGCGAACGACTGTTTCCGCCCGGTGTCGCGCTACTTCGATCGCATCACGCGACCCGAACAGATAATCGCCGCGCTGCCGCGCGCGCTGTCGGTGCTGACCGATCCCGCGGAATGCGGGCCAGTGACGCTGGCGCTGTGCCAGGACGTGCAGGCCGAGGCGTTCGGCTATCCCGAACAGTTCTTTGCCCCGCATTGCTGGCAGATCCGCCGCGTCCGACCGGATGTCGCCGAATTGGCGGCGGCGGTGGAGCTGCTGCGCCACGCCAAGGCGCCGCTGCTGATTGCCGGCGGCGGTGTGCATTACTCGGAGGCAAGCGAGACGCTCGCTTACTTCGCGTCAGCGCACAGCTTTCCAGTCGCGGAGACGCAGGCGGGCAAGAGCGCGCTGCCGCACGATCATCCCTGCAATCTCGGTGCGATCGGCGTCACCGGCACATCGGCGGCAAACCAGGCGGCGGCAGCGGCCGATGTCATCCTCGCGGTGGGCACGCGGCTCCAGGACTTCACCACCGGATCGTGGGCGCTGTTCCGAAATCCGGCCCGCCGGCTGCTCGGTCTCAACGTGCAGGTGTTCGACGCAACCAAGCATCACATGCAGCCGCTGATAGCCGACGCGCGGGTCGGGCTGGCAGAACTGCAAACCGCGCTCGCCGGCCACCGCGCGCCGCATGCCTGGCTGGAGCAACTGACCAGTGCGGTCAGCACCTGGCACGAGCAGGCCAACGCCGTCACCGCGCCATCCAATGCCGAACTCCCATCGGACGCGCAGGTGATCGGCGCGGTGCAGCGCGCGGCGCCAGGCGATGCCGTAGTCGTGTGCGCCGCTGGCGGATTGCCGGGTGAATTGCACAAGCTGTGGCAGGCGCGACAGGTCGGCACCTATCACCTGGAATACGGCTATTCCTGCATGGGCTACGAGATCGCCGGCGGTCTCGGCGTGAAGCTGGCGCGGCCCGAGCGTGAGGTCATCGTGCTGGTCGGCGACGGCAGCTACCTGATGCTGAATTCCGAGATCGCCACCTCGGTGATGCTTGGCATCAAGCTCACCATCATGGTGTTGGACAATGGCGGCTTCGGCTGCATCGACCGGCTGCAGCGCGCCACCGGCGGCGAGCCGTTCAACAACCTGTTGGCTGACTGCGGCGCCCCGCCGGTGGTCGATTTCCGTGCGCATGCCGCGAGCCTGGGCGCGGTGGCGGAACAGGTGGACGGCATCGCGGGGCTGGAGGCTGCACTGCACCGCGCGTTCGCCGCCGACCGCACCAGCGTGGTGGTGATCCGCACCGATCCGAGCGTATCCACCGCCGCCGGTGGGCACTGGTGGGATGTCGGCGTGCCCGAGGTCTCGTCGCGGCCACAGGTGAACGCCGCGCGCGCCGACTACGAGGTCAGCCGCGCCGCACAGCGACTGGCGGACTGAGCGAGCGATTGCAGCAAGCTGTCGTGGAACACCGCTTCGGAATAGTGAGCGGCCGCGTAGGCCACCTGCGCTGCCGAGCGCTCGGCCCACGCGGTGCCATCGGTCAGCAGCTTGCAGACCGCATCGGCGAAGTCCCGTGGTTCGTCGCAGATCGACACCACCGAGCCCAGGCCCGGCAGGCCCTGTGCGCCGATCGAGGTGGTGACCAGCGGCAGCCCCTCGCGCAACGCCTCCACCACCTTCAACTTCACGCCGGCGCCGTAGCGCAGCGGCACGGCGGCGACGCGTGCGGTGCGATACAGTTCGCGCAGTTCGGCGTCGCTGACATTGGCATGCACACTCACCGCTCCACCTGCCAGTGCCTGCACGTCCAGCGGAGGATTCGAACCGGCGATGGCGAATCGAGCGGCCGGCACACGCGCGCGAATCTGCGGCAGCACTTTTTCGACAAACCACAATACGCCATGGCGGTTCGGCGGATGCGCGTAACTTCCGACGAACAGGATGACCGGCTCGGCGACCGGCGCCGTCGGCGCGACGAAATCGGCGAAACTGTAGGGCAGCAGAGTGCACGCGACGACATCCGGTTCGATGTCCGTCACGATCGCGGTCTCGTCGTGCGACGGATACAGCACCACATCGACATCCCGCCAGACTGATCGCTCCAGCGTCTCCATGGCATCCGCCTGGCACGCAATGCGCCCATCACCCAGTTCCTTCGCCTCTTGGCGCATCCGGCTGAAGTGAAGATCGCCGCCATAGTAGAGCAGGCTGATCCCGGCGTGGCGCTTCAGTTCGGGCAGGAAGGCGGCAGCAACCTGCGGCCGGCACAGCAGCACATGGTCCAGGTCGTCGCCGTTGTCCGCGAGCCAATGGCGGAACGAGTCGGCGTCGCCGCCGTACGAGACCTCCACGCCGATGTCCTGCAACGCCTCGGTGTATCCCGGACTATAATGCAGATTGTGCGGCCAGAACTTCACCACCATGTCCGCCTTCAGCAAGGCGTGGATGATGCAGATCATCGTACGAGACCCGGCATCGCGGTCGGGTTCTGGCACGTAGTGATCGATCACCAGGATGACGCCGCGTCGCCGTGCCCGGTCGCGCGCGCGCAGGACATGCTCGCCATTCGGCAGGTGCTGGCGCGACAGGACCGGGAGCCAGCGCTCCTGAAACGTCCGTTGGTTGCGGACCTGGCAGGATTTGATGCGGCCGCACAGCGAACGGCCGTGACTGACCCCCTCGTGGTGCACGACCCGCGAACGTGGCTGGTACAAGACCTTGAAGCCGCGTTCGCGCAGTCGGAAGGCGAGGTCGCTGTCCTCGCAGTAGGCGGGCGCATAGCGTTCGTCGAAACCGCCCATTCCATTGAACAGGGCGCGCGGCACCAGCAACGAAGCCGCCGAGCAGTAGTCCACTTCGCGCAGATAGTTGTAAACGGACCGATCCGGTCTATCGAGCCGGCCGAAGTTCCAGCCCGAGCCGTCGTCCCACACGATGCAGCCCGCCTCCTGCAGCCTGCCGTCAGGATACAGCAGCTTGGAACCGACCGCGCCGACATCGCTGCGCGAGTGGAACGGCATCAGCAACGCGTCCAGCCAGCCTGGCATCACCTGCGTATCGTTGTTCAACAGCTGCAGGAATTGCCCCTTGGCGACGCGAGCGGCGATATTGCAGGAACGCAGATAGCCGAGGTTGCTGGTATTTATGACCAGCCGGATGCCCGGCACTGAGGCCAGGCAAGCGGTCGAGCCGTCCGGCGTTGCGTCGTCAACGACGATCACGCAACTGCACGTCGTCAAGGCTGGCTTCATTATCGGCGTCGGCGGTGGCAGCGGCGTTTTGCACTTCAACGGACGATCCTATCCGTTGCGTCTCGGCGGCATCGGCATTGGCAGCCTCGGCGTGGCCGCGGTCGACCTCACGGGCACGGCTTCCAATCTGCGGCGGCCCTCCGACATCGCCGGGACATACGGCGCGGCCGGCGCCGGAGCCACCTTCGTCGGCGGCGGACAAGTCGCCACGCTGCAGAACGAACATGGGGTCGTCCTGCGCGTGTCCGGGCCGCAAGTCGGCTTCCAGGTCTCGCTCGGCCTCGGCGGCATGACCATCGCCATGGGGCGATGAGCTGGGCCGATTGAACTGACGGGAATTTTGCGGCGGCGGCGGTGTGCTGCTGGACGTCGCGTCCACCTACGTACGCGTCTTCGCGTGCCGCACTGACTGGATACGTTTCCGCCGGGCTGCGCGTCCGGCAGGAATGGTGAGTCTGTCCAGAAGTTCACCTCGGAATCTGCTGTGTCATCAGAAACGGGAGCGTGCAATGTCTAACGAAGACAATGGAGAGCAGTCGAAATCGAATAAGAGCGCCGTTAATCGCCGCAATGTCCTACTTGCCTCGACGGCCGTCGCGGCCGCATCCGCCATGGGCACTGCGGTCAGCGTACAAACGGCCATCGCGCAGGCGCAGCAGGCAGCGCCTGCCGGCACCAAGCCGAACATCCTCGTCATCATGGGCGACGATGTCGGCTGGTTCAACATCGGCGCCTATCATCGCGGCATCATGTCGGGCAAGACGCCGAACCTCGACAAGCTCGCCGCCGACGGCATGATGTTCACCGACTATTACGCCGAGGCGAGCTGCACCGCCGGCCGCGCCAACTTCATCACCGGACAAATTCCGCTGCGCACCGGGCTTGACCACCGTCGGCCAGGCCGGCGCCGATGTCGGCATGCCCGACCAGTCGGTGACGACGGCGCTGCTCCTCAAGTCGATGGGCTATGCCACCGGCCAGTTCGGCAAGAACCATCTCGGCGACCTGAACAAATATCTGCCGACGCGTGCACGGCTTCGACGAATTCTTCGGCTACCTCTATCACCTCGACGCGATGTCGGATCCGTACTGGTTCGACTACCCGCAGGACTGGATCGACAAATACGGCCCGCGCAACCTGGTCCATTCCTACGCGACCGATACCGACGATCCGACCGTGATGCCGCGCTGGGGCAAGGTCGGCAAGCAGCGCATCGTCGACGAAGGTCCGCTCAAGCCGTTCAAGGACATGAGCGCGGATCATCAGATGTGGCAGAAGGGCCGCGACGCCAAATACGACATGGAGACGTTCGACGAAGTGCTGGTCGAGCAGCTCGAAGGGCTTCATGGATCAGCGCCAAGGCGGCCGACAAGCCGTTCTTCATCTGGCACAACACCACGCGCATGCACGTCTTCACCTATCTGTCGCAGAAGTACCAGGCGAAGATGAACTACGAGAGCAATTACGGCCTCGAAGAAGCCGGCATGGCGCAGATGGACGACGACATCGGCGATCTGCTCAAGCACCTCGACGACATCGGCGTCACCAACAACACCATCGTCATCTTCACCACCGACAACGGCGCCGAGGTCTTCACCTGGCCGGACGGCGGCATGACGCCGTTCCGCGCCACCAAGGGCACCGTGTTCGAGGGCGGCTTCCGGGTGCCGTGCATCGCGCGCTGGCCGGGCAAGATCAAGCCGGGCACGGTCGAGAACGGCATCTTCTCCGGGCTCGACTGGCTGCCGACGCTGGTTGCGGCGGCGGGCAATCCGAACATCGTCGCAGCAGCTGCTGCAGGGCGTGCAGATCGACGGCCGGACCTACAAGAACCATCTCGACGGCTACAACCAGATGGATCTGCTGACCGGCAAAGGACCGTCGGCGCGGCACGAGATCTTCTATTTCGGCGAATCCGCAGCTCGGCGCCATCCGCATCGACGACTTCAAGTTCCAGTTCTACCAGCAGCCGTTCGGCTGGCCGGGCGAGAAGGTGACGACCGACATGCCGACCATCGTCAACCTGCGCCAGGACCCGTTCGAACGGACGCCGTCGATCCGCGGCCAGACGCTCAACGACCAGGGCGGCGGCTACATGAACGACTTCATGGCGCGCGAATTCTGGCGTTTCGTGCAGGTGCAGCAGACGGTGGGAGCGGCGGCGCAATCGTTTGTCGACTATCCACCGATGCAGCAGGCGGCCTCCTTCAACCTCGAGGACGTCAAGAAGAAGGTCGAGGAGATGATGAAGGCGCACGAAGGGCAGTAGTCCGAACGACGAACACGGCGGGCGCGCTATTCGTGCGCGCCGGCAGGCCGCGCTTGATCCGCCAGATGTCGGAAGGTACGAAATGACGAGAGAGCGCCATTGTCTTTAGTCGCGCGGGATGTCGTTGTTCATGAGCAGATTTGCGCTCGAACGCCTGCGACGTCTGAGCGTGCAATTGCCATCACGGCGATCGGCCTCGGGCTGGTATTGGCGCTTCCGTTTGCCAAGGGGCCGTCGCGCAACAAAATCCGGTGACGGCGATCGACATCGCACTCGAACCCGACGCGACGATGGTTCAGCACGCGATGGCCGCCAACGCTCGTCTGCTGCAAGTCTTTCCCGAAAGGGCTTTGCTCTCGATGAGACGCACCACCCGCACGTCACCATGTTGCAGCAGTTTGTCCGCACGGACGACCTCGACAAGGTATTTGCGGCGGCGAACGCGGTCCTGGTCAAGGAGAAGCCCACGGCATGGACGCTGAAGGCGTTCAAGTATTACTACATCCCGTCTCCGCCATTCGGGCTCGCGGGAATTGTCGTCGAACCGACCGAAGACCTGCATCGGCTGCAAGATGAACTCATCACGGCCGTCAAGCCCTACACCGTGAAGACCGGGACCTCCGGCGGCGTTCTTCAGCGAGGAGGGTGGCCGCGACATTCAAAAAGTCCTGATCGAGTACGTCGCCCATTTCACCACAATCGCGGCAGGCAAGCGGTTCAATCCGCACGTGACGATCGGCGTCGGAACGGAAACCTATTTGAACAAGATGCTGGCGGAGCCATTCCCGTCGTTCACGTTCTCGCCGGTCGGCGCGTCGGTCTATCAGCTTGGCACCTTCGGCACGGCGCGGAAGGAACTCAAGGCGCTGACGCTTGCGCCCTGAAGCTGCGTCGCGAATTACGATGCCGATCTCGAGGAGAAGAGCTATGAAGTCCGATGATCTGTCGCACGGCATTGATCGTCGCGCTCTGGTTACAGGTCTGGCGTTCCTGCCGGCAGCGGATCCCGCACTGCTTTCACGCCAGCCCGGGCGCAAACGGCGCGACTGCGCCGCTCGCCTCCTGGAATGAAGGCCCGGCGAAACAGGCGATCCTCGACTTCGTGCGTGCCACGACCGATCAGGGCAGCCCGAAATTCGTGCCGCCGGAGGATCGCATCGCCACGTTTCGACCAGGACGGCACGCTCTGGGTCGAGCAGCCGATCTACACGCAGGTGGTCTACTGCCTCGACCGCGTGCCGGCGGTGGTGGCGCAGCAAGCCGGAACTCAAGAATCGCGAACCGTTCAAGACCGTGCTGTCCGGCGACCGCGAGGCGATCGCGAAACTGTCACTGCCCGATCTCGAAGAGATTCTTGATCGCGACGCTGACCGGCATGCCGGTGGACGATTTCCAAGCCGAAGTCGAAGAAATGGATCGACGACCGCGAAACATCCGCGCTGGAATCGTCTCTATACCGACCTCACCTATCAGCCGATGCAGGAGGTTCTGCACTATCTGCGCGACAACGGCTTCAAGACCTACATCGTCACCGGCGGCGGTCAGGATTTTGTGCGCGTCTATGCGCAGCAGGTCTATGGCATTCCGCCCGAGCAGGTGGTCGGCACGATCGGCGGCACGAAATTCGGCTACGACAAGGACGGCAAGCCGTTCCTGACCAAGGAGCCCAAGCTGCTCCTGAACGACGACAATGCCGGCAAGCCCGAGGGCATTCACCTGATGATCGGCCGCCGCCCGCGCGCGGCCTTCGGCAATTCGACCGGCGACCGGCAGATGCTGGAATATACCGGCGCCGGCGATGGCGCGCGGCTCATGATGCTGGTGCTGCACGACGACGCGCAGCGCGAATACGCCTACGGTCCGGCGCATGGGCTTCCCGATACGCAAGATCGGTACATTCACGCAGGCGCTCTACGACGAAGCCAAGAAAAACGGCTGGACCGTCATCAGCATGAAGAGCGACTGGAAACGTATTTTCTCGTTCTGAGGCATCGCAGGGGGTTTGATGAAAATTCGACGGATCATGGGCTTGGGTCTGCTTGGCTTGGTGGCTACGTTTTCGACGGCGCAGGCCGGCTCCTGCGCCAAGGACATCGATGCCATGCAGGCGCGTGTCGACGACAAACTCGAATGGATCGCCGCGCGGGGGTCGTTTGCGCCGCAAAGCACCGCCGCGGGCATGGGCTTTCAGCCGACGCCGCGCTCGATCGAAGCCGCCGAAGCGAAAATCAACGAGATCAATCAGCACATGGTGCGCAATATCCGCCGCGCCATGACACGGGCGCGCGCCGCCGATGCGCGCGGCAATACGCGGCGATGCGAAAAGGAACTGTCGCGGGTGCAGCGCGCCCTGGGTCCGCTCTAGCGGTTTGCGACTTGTAGGTGAATTAGGATTTTCTTGAAGATCAGGAAGGATACCAGGATCATGCGGGTTTATCGTTTGCTTGCTGTCGCCTTTGTTGTGTTCGCCGCGCTGGGGCTTCCCGCTGCAGCGCAAGCGCCGCAATCGTGGACCCAGGTCGGCGCACTGATGTGCAAGGTCGACCCGAATATCGGCTTCATCATCGCCGGCCATCAGCCGATGCAATGCACCTACACGCCGAGCACTGCTGCGGCGCCGCCGGAATATTATGACGGCGCCATCAACACCATCGGTCTCGACATCGGCGTTTCGGCCGGCAGCGTTCTGGGCTGGGGCGTTTTCGCCCCGACCGCGGGCCTCCCGCAGGGTGCGCTTGCCGGCGAATATGTCGGCGCGTCGGCCGATGCCGGCCTCGGCCTTGGCGCCGGCGCCAACGTCCTTATGGGCGGCTCGGGCCGGACCATCGCCCTGCAGCCGCTGTCGCTGCAAGGCTCGGTCGCCATCAATGCCGTGCTTGGCCTGTCGTCGCTGAAATTGCGGCCGGCGACCTGGCACTAAAGCCCGCCAAGGGCCTTGGCGCCGGCCCTTGGTGATGACGATTGGATGACTATAAGTCCAATGAACACGCTATGTTTGGCACGAACCGATGCTAGAATAGGCGGCGATTGATACTGCGGCGCGCCGTGACGGCGCCCGTTCATGAGGCCTTGCGCTGGCGCTCGCGAGGCTCTGCGAGGAGGCGACAATGCGCGAATATTCGACCAGGTACTCGATCGCTTGTGTGGCGTCGATCGGTTCACTTTTCGCGCTGGCATTGGCGATGCCGGCGGCGCGGGCCGACGATGTTCCAGTGCTTCACGTCGAGCAGATCTGCCACGGCATCGTCAATCAGTCCGGCGATTCGCTGAGCGCCGGTGATCCGAAAGTGGCGTTTTCGCAATGCATGGACGCCGAGGCGAAGGACCGCGAGAGCCTGGTCAAGGAATGGCCGAGTTTCGCTGTGGACGACAAGCGTCACTGCACGGCGGAAACGACGATGGGCGGCGAGTCGAGCTATACCGAGCTCATCACTTGTTTGGAAATGGCGCGTGACGTGCGCAAGTTGCGCGAGCCGCAGCCGAAGAAAACCAACTGACGGATTTGAGTTCGAACTGAGCATGGGGAGAGAAGCGGCGCTGCCGGCGGCAACGGCAGGGTCAACAACGGCGACTTGATCACCAATCCGGGAGGAATGTCATGTCAGCGACGTTGATTAATCTCATCATCCAGATCATCGCCGGCGCTGTCGGCGGCAATGCCGTCGGCGCCGGGATGAAGAACGTCGATCTCGGCACGCTCGGCAATACCATTGCCGGCGCCATCGGCGGAGCGGGCGGCGGCACTTTGCTCACCGCCTTGTTGCCCTTGCTGCAAAACGCGGCAGCTGGCGGTAATGTCGATATTGGCGCATTGGTCGGGCAAGCAGTCGGCGGCGGCGTCGCCGGCGCCGTCCTCACCGCCATCGTCGGCCTCATCAAGAATATGATGGCCGGACAGACTGCGCGCTAAAATCGCGTAGGAGTTGGCAATTGCATTTGTACGCCTGCGCGATACGCGCGCAGGCGAGAGTACGGATTGCTTTGCCATCCGCGACAAAAGCCATCCGCGACAGAACCGCCGCTTGCCTGCGACCTGCCGCGGGCGGAACCGCAATCAGAACTGATTGTACTGTGCGATGATCGCTCCGTATTCGGGAAAGCGGAACATCAGATTCAGCGCGACCAGAAGGCCGATGACAGAAAAGGCCAGCACGAGCTGAAAATCGCTGTCCGCGGCGCGTTCCTTGAATCGGGACCAAAGGCCCGTCGATGTAGCGAGACGTTGCGCGATGACTTGCGGCTGCGGGGGTGTAGATCGTTCGACCATGTGCGGCACTCCGTTGATCCCCTGAGCGCTCTTAGCGGGAAAGGCGCGCCGCCCGTGTGATTGGGGTCACGAAATGCAGCATTGCGTCGCGCGCGAAGTGCGCCGTTGCATCGCGATGTTGATTTAATTCGTCGGCTCGCCTCTTCGTTGGCTCGACTCTCGGGCGGATCTCACACTCTGTTAACCGGTTCCGTCACACCGCCTCGATATGCCAGATGCCGCAGGCGCGGCAGTGGAAGGTTGCGAGGTCGGGCAGGCCGTCGAACCGCGCGGTCCGTTTGGCAAGCCGCATGAACTGCGCGCAACACGGACAGCGTGGCGGCCCGAGCCTGGAACTCGCTGCTTTGGCTTCACACATGATCGTCGCTCCCGGATCGGAGCAGGACGATTTGTTGTTGGTTCGGTCCCGCTCCCTCGTCGAAAAGAAGTGGGAAGAGCGGGTTAACGATACGTGGCGGGCCGATTAAGCTTTGGCAATTCGAAGGCTCGGCGAATGCGATTTTCCGGCCTCGTTGCTGCAAAGGGAGATTTAATCGCCCCTTGCGGTTCCAGCCTGGCCGATCTACCCTTGGCTCGTCGGGGACATGCAGACTCCCCGTCAGACGGTTCCCGTCCAAGCTCTGCGCATTACTCGCTTGTCGAGGAGAATGCGCATGGACGGCTCTACAACTCCCAATTCCATTTCATCCGATCAGCTTTACGCTCGTCTTGGCACGGCTTTCTCGCCGTTTTTGCTGGATGTTCGCCGCGCCGACGGTTTTGAGTTCCGACAATCGCTTGATTGTCGGCGCCGCGCGGCGCGATCCCGAACACGATCCGCAATGGTTCAAGGGCCTGCCGGCCGACCGGATGGTCGTGGCCTATTGCGTGCACGGTGAAAATGTCAGCCAGAGCGCGGCGGCGGCTTTGCGCGGCGCCGGCTTTCAAGCCGCTTACCTCGAAGGCGGCATTACGGCCTGGGTCGAACATGGTCTGCCGACACGCCAGCGCCTGCGCGTCTCGACCAAGGCAGTGTCAACCAAGGCCTGGGTCACGCGCGAGCGGCCGAAGATCGACCGCATCGCCTGCCCCTGGCTCATTCGCCGCTTCATCGATCCCGAGGCCGAATTCATCTATGTGCCGACCGGCGACGTGATCACTTATGCGGGCCGAACCGGCGCGATTCCCTACGATATCGAGGGCGTCGAATTCGCTCACGAAGGCGAGCGTTGCTCGTTCGACACGATCATCCGGATTTTCGGCATCGCGGATCCGGCGCTCGATCATCTTGCGACCATCGTGCGCGGCGCCGATACGTCGCGGCACGATCTCTCGCCGCAATGCGGCGGCTTGTTCGCGATCTCACTCGGGCTCTCCGCCAACTTCGCCGACGACCACGAAATGCTGACGCACGGCATGGTCATGTACGACGCGCTCTACACCTGGTGCCGCTCGCTGCAGGCGGAGACCCACAATTGGCCGGCGAGGGCGCTGGTCAATCAATCCGCCGCTTTCCGGAATTGAGGCGAATCGCGATGACGCATCAAATGAAGCCTCTGTCCTGCGATCCGGCGCGCATCAAGGGCATGTCGGAACGGCTCATCATCAGCCACTACGAGAACAATTACGGTGGCGCGGTGAAACGTCTCAATCTCATCGATGAAAAGCTCGCCGAGCTCGATCTCGCAAGCGCGCCAGGCTTTCTGATCAACGGGCTCAAGCGCGAACAATTGATCGCGATGAACTCGATGGTCCTGCACGAGGTGTTCTTCGACGGCCTGGGCGATCAAAGCGAGCCGGGCGCGCCACTGCGCGAAGCCATCGCCAGGGACTTCGGCTCGTTCGAGCGCTGGCGCGCCGAATTCCTGGCGATGGGAAAGGCGCTGGGTGGTGGCTCGGGCTGGGTGCTGCTGTCCTGGTCCTCGCATGACCGCAAACTCGTCAATCAATGGGCCGCCGACCATGCTCACACGCTGGCCGGCGGCACACCGATCCTGGCGCTCGATATGTACGAGCATTCCTATCACATCGATTTCGGCGCCAAGGCCGCAACTTACGTCGACACTTTCATGGAAGCGATCCGCTGGAGTTCGGCCGACCGAGTTTTCGAGCAGCTTAGACTCCGATGATCGGCAAGAAACGGAGGTGAGGGAACAACCGAAGGAGAAGCGTGATGACGCGTTGGGTATTTGCAATTCTGTTCCTTGGTCTGACATTCAGCACCGCCGCCGATGCACAAGGGGTCTATTGGCGGACGGTGGATCAGATTTTCAGCCGCGAGCCGGCCGTCACATCCGGTGATGTGCGGCGCTATAGCTTCCCACGGACCGATCTCGACGTCACGCTCGACGGCGTCACCATCAAGCCGGCGCTGGCGCTCGGCGGCTGGGTCGCGTTCAAGCCGGTACATGGCGACGTCATGGTCATGGGCGACCTCGTGCTTCTTGAAAGCGAGATCAATCCGGTGATGGAAAAGATGATCGAAACGGCATCAGTATCACCGCCGTTCACAATCATCTGCTGCGGGCCAATCCGGCAACCTTTTACATGCACATCGGCGGTCACGGCGATGCGATCAATATGGCGACCACCGATCCGCGCTGCGCCTTGGCGGAAAGCAAGACGCCGTCGAAGCCACCGCCGGCCGCCGCCACATCCGCCGCCGGCGGTCGATCTCGACACGGCGCAGCTCGACCAGATCATGGCGTCAAAGGCCAGGCGAATGGCGGCGTTTATCAGTTCGGCGTTCCGCGCCGCGATCCGATCACCATGGGCGGCATGCAAGTCAGCCCGGCCGGGCCCATGGGCGTTGCGACCGGAATCGGCTTCCAGCCGACCGGCGGCGGCAAGGCCGCGATCACCGGCGATTTCGTGTTGACCGGCGAGGAGGTCAATCCCGTCATCGCGGCGTTGCGTGCCAACGGCATCGAGGTGACGGCCCTGCACAGCCACATGCTCGACGAACAGCCGCGGCTGTTCTTCATGCATTTCTGGGCGAACGACGACGCGATCAAGCTCGCCAAGGGCTTGCGCGCCGCGCTCGACAAGATGGCCAACGCCAAATCGTAACTGAGCCGCGCACCGAGCTGGAGAACAACGTGCCTGAAGCAACCACAGAAAAGCGAACGACGTTCGGCGAACTTGACGCTTTATTTTCTCCGGCTCGGTCTGCTCGGCTTCGGCGGCCCGGTGGCGCTGGTCGGCCAGATGGAGCGCGAACTGGTCGGCGAGCGCGGCTGGCTGACCAAGGAGCAGATGCGCGAGGCCATCGCCATCTGCCAGTCGCTGCCGGGACCGCTCGCGATCCAGGTCGGCATCTACGTCTCCTATCTGCGCTGGCGGCTTTCTGGGGCGCGTGGGCCGGCGGCTGGGCCTTCATCCTTCCGAATTTCGTGATCGTCGCAGCGCTCGGCGCGCTCTATGTCTATCTCGGCGATCTCAAGCCGGTCACCGCGATCTTCTACGGGGTCAGCCCGGCCGTCATCGCGCTGATCCTGCATTCCTGCTACCGGCTCGCCAAGCTCGGCATGGAGGACTGGCTGCAATGGGTGATCGCGGCGGTCTGCCTCGTCGTGACCGTGATCCTGCAGGCCGAAGTCGCGCTGCTTTTCATCGGCGCCGGCATCATCGGCATCGCCTATTACGGCACGCTGTTCGCGCCGGCCGCCGACGCGCTCAAGGTCGCGCTCGTTCCGGCCGTTGCTGGCACGCCGGTCGCCACCAGCTCGATCGCTCGGCAAGCTGCTGCTGTTCTTCCTTAAGGCCGGCTCGCTCACCTTCGGCAGCGGGCTCGTGATCGTGCCGTTCCTGCAGCAGGGCCTGGTGCAGCAATATGGCTGGCTCGACGAGCGTCAGTTCCTGATCGCGGTCGCCGTCGGCATGATCAGCCCCGGCCCGGTGGTGATCACCGCGACCTTTGTCGGCTATCTCGTCGCCGGCTTCTGGGGTTCGCTGGTCTCGACCATCGGCATTTTCCTGCCGTCCTTCATCTTCATTCTGGTCGTGGCGCCGCTACTGGCGCGCCACGGCAAGCATCCGAACGTGCAGGGCTTCGTAAGCGGCGCTTATGGCGCGGCGATCGGCACCATTCTCGGCGCCTGTATCCTGCTCGGCAAGATCGCCATCGGCGATTGGCTCACCGCGCTGATCGGCATCGTGTCGCTCGCCATTCTGTTCCGCTGGAAGGTCAGCAATCCGCTGCTGATCGCGGCGACGGCCGTCGATCGGCCTCATCGCTTATCCGATCCTGCAGCCGGCTTGGGTCATGGTGAAATAGAATGGTGTCGGCGCACAAAATCGCGATCCTCTGGCGTGGCGACCGTGAGACGCGGGCCAAGGCGACGCCGGCGAACAATCGCTATCACCGCATTTTCGAAGAGCTTGCTGCGCGCGGCATCGACGCTGAGCCGGCGGTTTATGCCGACGACATGGCGGATGAGGTTTACGACCAAATCATGCGTACCGACGGCGTGCTGGTCTGGGTCAATCCGCTCGATGATGGCCGCACGCGCGCGAAGCTCGATGCGGTGTTGCGTGACGTGGCCGCAAAAGGCCCAGGCAAGAGATCAGGTAAGGGACCTTGGATCAGTGCGCATCCCGACGTCATTCTGAAAATGGGCGTCAAGGAAGTTCTGCACCGCACGAAACATCTCGGCTGGGGTGCGGACACGCATCTTTATCGCACCATCGAAGAATTTCGCGACGCGCTGCCGATTTCGTTGTCGGACGGGCCGCGCGTGCTCAAGCAGAACCGCGGCAATGCCGGGCAGGGCATATGGAAGGTCGAAGCGCGTGCGGCGCGGATGTCACGCGTGCTCGAGGCGCCACGCGGCAGCGTGCCTGAAACCTTGCCGCTCGCGGATTTCATGACGCGGTGCGAGGTCTATTTCGGCTGGGGCGGCTGCATTGTCGATCAGCCATTTCAGCCGCGGCTGCCTGACGGCATGATCCGCTGCTATATGGCCGCCGACAAGGTCGCCGGCTTTGGCCATCAATTGATCAAGGCGCTGATCGCGCCGCCACCGGAAGGTCCGGATTCGCCCGCGGCGCAGCCCGGACCGCGCATCATGCATCGGGCCGGATGCGGCGCCGTTCCAGGCTTTGCGCACGAAGATGGAAAGCGAATGGACGCCGCAGATGATGCAAGTGCTCGGCATCGCGGCGAAAGAGCTTCCGATCATCTGGGATGCGGATTTTCTTTATGGCCCGCGCACCGCGACCGGCGAAGACACCTACGTGCTTTGCGAGATCAATGTGAGTTGCGTGTTCGCGATCCCGGATCAGGCGCCGGCGGCCATCGCCCGCCTTGTGGCCGGCAGGCTCAACGGAGGACAATGACGCGCGCAGGCGTTGTCGTAAAAATTGCCGATTGGGGATTTGCGGTCTCCCCTCGAGATGGAAAGCCATCCAAGTGCCGTTCGCTTCGTTCCTGGAGGAACTGCCATGGATGGTTTCACTCTCGCACTTTTTCTGACTGCGGCCTTCATTGGAGGCTTCGCCTCCGGCGTCGCCGGCTTTGCCATGGGTTTTGTCGTTTCCGGCATCTGGCTGCATTTTCTCACGCCGTTGCAAACGACGACGCTGATCGTCGGCTACGGCCTGCTGACGCAAGGCTATGGCGTCTGGAAGCTGCGCCGCGCCTTGGCCTGGCAGACCGTCGCCCCGTTCATCATCGGCGGCTTCGTCGGCATTCCGATCGGCACGATGCTGCTCACCTATCTCAATCCCGCCTATCTCCGCACCGGCGTCGGCGTGCTGCTGATCGCCTACGGCCTCTACGGTCTGGCGCAGCCGAAGCTCAAGCCGGTGCCAGGAGCAATGTGCCGATCGATACCGGCGTCGGCATCGCCAACGGCGTGCTCGCAGGTCTCACCGGTCTGCCCGGCTTTATCATCACCGTCTGGTGCCAATTGCGCGGCTGGCCGAAGGATTTTCAACGCGCGGTGTTTCAGCCGGTGCTGCTCGCCGCGATCCTCGCCAATGTCGTATCGCTCGCTATCGCCGGCGCGATCACCAAGGATATTCTGCGGCTCTATCTGCTCGGCCTGCCGGCGATGATTGTCGGCCTGTGGGTCGGATTCAAGCTTTACGGCAAGCTCGACGAGGCGGCGTTCCGCAAGCTCATCCTGGTGCTGTTGCTGCTGGCCGGCTTTGGACTGATCCTGCCGCAACTTCTCTACGGATAGCCCGGGAAAGTGCCGAACGAACCAAAACCCCAAGCGCTGCGCCAGGTA
>CAWFYC010000013.1:0-54049 GCA_963819855.1 uncultured Alphaproteobacteria bacterium | reverse complement strand
CCCGCCACCGGACCGCGACATCATCCGGGACATCGCCACCGGCGACAGCCTGGTGTTCCTCGCGCTCGACGCGGATCGCCCGCCAGGCAATGAGACGGAATTCGCGACACCGTCTCACGCAGCGGTTTCATGAGACAATGATGGGACTGTAAATAGGCAGGCAATCCGGTGGAGCGATTCGGTAGGTCCGTAAGCGCATCGGCGGGCCGGTGCCGTTCCCGGTGCACGACTCATGGCCACGATGGAGGACCCGTCGGACTGGTTTCGTCAGTAGCCGTGCGGCGCAGGCGTCAGCGAACGTGCCGGAGCCGCGACGCACTCGGGCTGTGGCGCAGGCGAGGCGGGCAGCTTATCCCAACAAGGCCGTGGCTATCAGGTCGACTTCGTCCGATCCGACAGCGGAGCGCAGAAACATCACCTCGGCCGCCGCCATCACGCACAGCAAGGCCACAGCAAGCAGGACGCCGCTGCGCCGCCGGCGGGCATCGCTGGCGCGACGCTCATCGAGGATCTGCCAAATCGTATGTGCTCCGCTCATCGCTCAGTCTCCGCTACCTGAAGTCGCGATGGAGTCATGCGCGATGCAGCAGTGGGCTGGGTATGAAGCTGTTCACATGACGAAGTCGCTACAGGAGGCCGGCGAGCTCCCGCCATTCCACCTCGGTGATGGTGCGCACGCCCAGTTCCGTCGCCTTGCGCGCCTTCGATCCGGCATCGGCGCCCACCACCACCAGATCGGTCTTCTTCGACACGCTGTCGGTGACCTTGGCGCCCATCGCCTCGGCGCGCGCCTTCGCCTCCGGGCGCGTCATGGTTTCCAGCGTACCGGTGAACACCAACGTCTTGCCGGCGATCTCGCTGTCCGCCGTCTGCGCACGCGCGGCATCCTCGATCGTCAGCTCTGCCGCCAGCTCATCCAGCAGATCGACATTGCGCTGTTCGCCGAAGAAGTCCGCCAGCTCCTCGGCGATCGACGGCCCGATGCCGATGATGTTGTCCAGCTCGCCGCGCGCCTCCGCATCCGGCTCGACCGCGGCCAGCATCTCCACGCGCCAGTTGGCGAAGCTGCCATAGTGCCGCGCCAGCAGCCGCGCGTTCGATTCGCCGATGCGGCGGATGCCGAGCGCGTAGATGAACCGCTCGAGCGGAATGTGCCGTCGCGCCTCGATCGCACGCGCCAGATTGCGCGCCGATACCTTGCCCCAGCCTTCGCGTTCGGCGATTTCGGCCTCGCGCACGGGCAGCCGGAACAGATCGGCCGGGCTGTGCAGCCAGCCTTCCTCGTAGAACTCGCGGATCGTCTTCTCGCCCAGCCCGTCGATATCGAACGCGGTCCGGGAAACGAAATGGATCAGCCGCTCGACGCGTTGCGCCTCGCAGATCAGGCCGCCGGTGCAGCGTCGCACCGCCTCGCCGGGCGGGCGCACCGCGTGGCTGCCGCACACCGGGCAGAGCTCGGGGTATACGAATGGCTTCGTGCCCTTCGGCCGCCGTTCGGTTACCACCGAAACGATCTGCGGGATCACGTCGCCGGCACGTTGCAGCACCACGGTGTCGCCGATGCGGATGTCCTTGCGCGCGATCTCGTCCTCGTTGTGCAGCGTGGCATTCTGCACCAGCACGCCGCCGACATTCACCGGCTCAAGCCGCGCGACCGGCGTCAGCGCGCCGGTACGGCCCACCTGGATGCGGATGCCCATGAGCACGGTCATCGCCTGTTCGGCGGGGAACTTCCAGGCGATCGCCCAACGCGGCGCACGACCGACGAAGCCCAGCCGGCGTTGCAACGCGAGGTCGTCGATCTTGTAGACGACGCCGTCGATGTCATAGCCGAGCCCGGAACGTTCGGCGGCGATCCCGGCCTGGAATTCGGCGGCGTCGGCTTCGCTGTTCAGATGACGCGACAGCGGATTCACCTCGAAGCCCCAGTCGCGCAGGCGTTGCAGATAATGCCAGTGGGTATCGGCCACCGGTTCGCTCGACTCGCCCTGGGCATAGGCGAACAACGACAGCGGCCGTTCCGCCGTGATGCGCGGATCGAGCTGACGCAGGCTGCCGGCGGCGGCGTTGCGCGGGTTGGCGAACACCTTCTGGCCCGCCGCGGCCTGCGCCTCGTTCATCCTGAGGAAGTCGGCCTTGGTCATGAAGACCTCGCCGCGGATTTCGATCAGTGCCGGCGCGCGTCCCTGCAGCCGCGTCGGCACGGACTTCATCGTGCGGAGATTGGCGGTGACGTCCTCGCCCTCGGTGCCGTCGCCGCGCGTCGCGCCGCGGACGAAGCGGCCGTCCTCGTAGGTCAGGTTGATCGACAGGCCGTCGATCTTCGGTTCCGCGACGAACGCCAGCGGCGCGTCCACGGCCAGCCCAACGAAACGGCGCGCGCGGCGCGCAGAACTCGGCGAATTCCGCGGCGTCCATCGCGTTGTCGAGCGACAGCATCGGCACGCGGTGGCGGACTTTGGCGAAGCCGGTCTCCGGGGCGCCGCCGACGCGGCTGGAGGGCGAGTCCGGGCGGATCAGGCGCGGAAAGCGTGCCTCGATCGCAGCGTTGCGCCGGCGCAGTGCGTCATACTCGGCGTCGGTGATCTCCGGCGCATCCTGCTCGTGGTAGAGCCGATCGTGATGCGCGATTTCCTTCGCGAGATGCTCGAGTTCCGCGGCCGCGTCCGGCTCGGTGAGCGCGTCCACTGATGCTGCGGGCGCCGCCTTGCGCGTTGCGCGGGTCATGCCGCCGCCCCCAGCAGATCGTCCGCCGCCGCGCGTGCCGCCTCGGTGACTGTCTCGCCGGCCAGCATGCGCGCGATCTCCTCGCGCCTCGCCGGGGCATCCAGGTGATCGACCCGGGTCGCCGCACGCCCGCGCGCCGCCTGCTTCGACACCAGCAGATGCGCGCCGCCGCGTGCCGCCACCTGCGGACTGTGGGTCACCACCAGCACCTGCACCCGCTCCGCCACCCGGGTCAGCCGCTCGCCCACCGCCGCTGCGGTGGCGCCGCCGATATCGGCATCGACCTCGTCGAACACCAAGGTCGGCACCGGCGAGCCGGACGACAACACCACCTTCAACGCCAGCATCAGCCGTGACAGCTCCCCGCCCGAGGCAATCCGCCCGAGCGGTCCAGGTTCCTGTCCCGGATTGGTGGCGATCAGAAACTGCGCCGCGTCCATCCCCGCCGGCCCCCAGTCCGCTCCTCCAGCGCGGCCACCTCCGCACGGAAGCGCGCCTTGTCGAGCCGCAGCGGCGGCAATTCCTTCGCCACCGCCCGATCCAACCTGGTCGCCGCCGCCCGTCGTGCCTCGCCCAGCGCTCCGGCCGCCTTCACATAGGCCTCGCGCGCCTGCCGCACCGCCTGCTCCAGCGCGACCAACTCGGCTGTACCGGTTTCCAGCGCAGCCAGCCGGGTGCACAGCGTGTCGAGCAGCGCCGGCAGCTCCGCCACCGCCACCGCGTGCTTGCGCGCCACCGCCCGCAACGCGAACAGCCGCTCCTCCGCCTGTTCCAGCAGGCGAGGATCTGCATCCGCCTCATGCGCGAGGCGGGTCAGGAAGCTCTCCGCCTCGGCCAGCGCTTCCTCGGCGCGCTCCAGCGCAGCCAGCGCCGGACCGGCCGGATTGGCGGCATCCGGATGCGTCGGCGTCACCAGCCGCTGCAGCGCGCGGCACGCCGCACGCAGCGCCGCCGCGGGCGCGGGACTGCGCCGATCACGCGGCGCCAGCTCAGCCAGCGCCGCCGCAATTGCCTCGGCACGACGCTCCCCCTGCTGCAGCCGCTGCCGCTCCTGCGCGAGTTGCTCCTCCTCCTCCGGTTGGGGCGCGAGGCCGGCCAGTTCGTCCACCGCGTGGCGCAGCCACTCCTCATCCCGCTGCGCCGCGGCGATGGCGTCTCGCGCCGCCTCCAGCGCAACAATCGTCTCACGCCACACGCGCCAGGCGACCCTGGCGGCATCGCGCAGCGGCTGCGGCACGCCGAATGCATCCAGCAGCCCGGCGTGGCTTGCCGGCTCGGCGAGGCCGATCTGTTCGTGCTGGCCTTGCACCTCGACCAACAGCGCCGCAGCACGGCGCAGCAATGCGACGCCGACCGGCTGGTCGTTGATGAAGGCGCGCGAGCGGCCATCCCTGGTCAGCACGCGGCGAACCACGACATCGTCCTCCGCCTCCAGCCCCTGCTCGTTGAGCAGCGCCGTCAGCGGATGCCCGGCGGGCGGCGCGAAGCAGGCGGTGACGCTGGCGTGTGCGGCGCCCGTCCGCACCAGACCCGCATCGGCGCGCGCGCCGAGCGCGAGGCCCAGGCTGTCCAGCAGGATCGACTTGCCGGCACCGGTCTCGCCGGTCAGCACGGTCAGGCCGGGGCCGAACGACAGGTCCAGCCGCTCGATCAGCACCACGTCACGGATCGACAGGGCGGTGAGCATGCGGCTGCCCCTGCTGCCGCCCCGGTTCAGAAGATCGAATGCCAGGTGCGGGAGAAGAACCCGCGGTCATCCGACTTGCGCGGCGGACCGGGCTGCTGCACCAGGCCGCCGTCGAACAGGTCGTTGTAGCTGTCCTCGTACCACGCGCTGCCGGGGTAGTTGTAGCCCAGCACCGACGCGGTCTTCCGCGCCTGATCGCGTAGGCCAAGGATCAGGTAGATCTCGGTCAGCCGGTGCAGCGCCTCGGGCACGTGGTTGGTGGTCTGATAGTCGTCCACCACCCGCTGGAACCGGCCGATCGCCGCCTCATACAGATGCTGGCTCTCGTACCAGCGGCCGATCTCCATCTCCTTGCCGGCCAGGTGGTCGCGGCAGAGGTCGATCTTCAGGCGCGCGTCGCGGGCATAGGCGCTGTCGGGGAAGCGGTTCACCACCTCCTGCAACGCTTCCATCGCGAGCTGGGTGCCACGCTGGTCGCGCTGGATGTCGGCGATCTGCTCGTAGTAGCAGAGCGCACGCAGATAGTAGGCATAGGCCACGTCGCGGTGCGCCGGGTGGAGCTGGATGAAGCGGTCCAGCGTGCCGATCGCGTCGGTGTATTGGTTGCTGCAGGTACTGGGTATAGCCTTGCATGAGCTGGGCATTCACCGCCCAGGTCGAATAGGGGTAGTTCTGCTCCACCAGGTTGAACTGGTCGGTGGCCGAGGCATAGCGCTTCGCATTCAGCGCATCGATGCCGTTGTTGTACAGCTCCTCGACCGGCGCCACGGGTGCATTGGCGGCAGCGTCCTCGTCCTTCGAACCGCCGCCGCAGCCGCCAAGCAGGGGCAACACGACGAGAAGAACCGGCACGCAGCGCCACAGCGGATTGGAATGAATCGGTGTCATCGCGCCACTTATACCATGCGGCGCCGCGGCGCGAAGCGTCTGGACTATTCGGCGGCGACCGAAAGCTGTGCCGGCGCAATCTCCCGCCGGGCGGCCCGGTCGGCGAACAGCGCCCGCAGCAGACGATTGTTCAGCGTATGGCCGGACCGATGCGCGACGAAGCGGCCGCGCAGCGGGGCGCCGGCAAGCGCCAGGTCGCCGACCGCGTCGAGCAACTTGTGGCGGACGAACTCGTCCGGCACGCGCAGACCGGCGGGATTCAGCACCCGCGCCCGATCGACCACGACGGCATTCTCCAGGCTGCCGCCCTGGGCCAGGCCGGAGGCGCGCAACTCGTCGATCTCCTCGGCCAAAGTGAAGGTGCGGGCGCGCGCCAGTTCGTGGCGGAAACTCTCAGGCGTCAGCCGCAGCGACAGCGCCTGGCGGCCGATCGCGGCGGCGTCGAACTCGATCGACATCGCCATGTCCAGGGCACCACTACCCGGGCGCAGCTCGGCAAACGCATCGCCGTCGTTGACGCGGACCGGCCGGCGGATCTCGATCGTCGTCCGTGGCACGTCCTGCGCAACGGTGCCGGCACAATCCAGCAGAAAGACGAACTGGGCGGCGGAACCGTCCAGGATCGGCGGTTCCGGCCCATCGACCTCGACCAGCGCGTTATCGATGCCGCAACCGGCGAGTGCGGCCATGACGTGCTCGACAGTGCCGATCCGCGCGTTGCCATGCGCCAGCACGGTGGAGAGCCGCGTATCAACGACGCAATCGAACCGCGCCGGGATATCCGAGCCGAGGTCGGTGCGGCGGAACACCACACCATGGTCCACCGGGGCCGGGCGAAAGGTCAGGCTGACGCGGCGGCCGGTGTGCAAGCCCACGCCGACGCAGCCGATCGGCGCCTTCAGCGTCTGCTGGCACCAGGCGGTGGCATCGGAATCCAGAGGTTGCGGCAACCCGTCCATGCGCCCTGTCTCTTACCCTCGTGGCGGGACACAGGCTAGTTGCCGGCAGCGAGCCTTGGCCAGTCAATGTTTGTTTCTGAGTGTATCCGCGTAACCTACTGAATTTAATGGAATTTAGCTAGCCAAGCGGCGCCTCGTGAAGGCCAACCCACCGATTCCGACAGCGAGCAGGGCCAGCGACGCCGGCTCAGGCACGGGCGCGAATGACACGCCGCGAATCAAGCTGCCGGCTGGAGCGGAATAGAGTATGGCGAAGGTCTCGCCGGACACCTGAGATGATGAGGTATCGCCGAGCACATCGGTGATTTCGTAGAGATAGCTCGGCGACAGTTCGTTCAGACCGTAGCTGGTAGCGAACAGTTCGACGTCGTTGCCGATCACCTCACCGGTCAGGCCGAACAGTCCCGTCACACCCGGTGCCGTCGGGGTGTTGGAGTTGGCACTGGCGTTGTTCACAACGCCGGTGCCAGCCCCGTTCAGCCCCTGGTACAGATCGTAGTCCAGCGTCCAGTTGCCGCCGATCAGCGACCATTTCTGCAGGCCGCCCTCGCCCAGCGCCGCCTTGTTGGCGTTGCCGTTCTTCGGCTGCCCGCTGTCGGCGACATACAGCGTGGTCGGGTTCGCGAAGAAATATTGTTCCGGGCTGAGATAGACGAAGCTGCCATTGCGGCTGCTGTTCACGTTGTTGTCCAGGCCGGGCACGAGGTTGATCGAGCCATTGTTGCCGCCAAGCGAGGGCGGACTGGCCGGAGGCACAATGTGCGTTGTGGTAAGGCCCGCAGCGGAGGTCGGCAGGGTGCCACCAGGGCCGGTGAGCGTGCCGACATTGGTGAAGTTCTGGCTCGCGCCGCCGGGCGGGTTGTAGTCGCGTGAAACGTACAGCGTGTTGCCGCTACCCTCATTGAAGATGGACACGACACGCGTATCGGTGCTGGTGTCGATGGGCGTAGCCGTGGTGGCGCCCATGGTCGCGTAGTACACGCCCTGGGTGGGATCCGTCTTGCTGGCTCCCTGCCCTGATACATAGAAGGATGTACCGTCCACCGTCGCTGCGCTACGTGGATTATTGGTGTTGAACACACCGGTCAGTGCAGTGCTGGTATTGACGTTGCCATTGTGGTCGATCAACGCGACCGTGCGCGGCACGGTCGTGACAGTACCGCCGGTGAGGCTGGTGGTCTGCCCGAGTGCCGTCGTACCATAGGTGGTCAGAGGCGCGGAATTGAACGTCGCATAGTTCACGCCATAGCCCATGATCGTAAGCGAGTGGCCATCCCCCGAAAGCTGAAGGATACCTTCCGATGCCGAACCGTATTCGCCGGAAATATTCGTCGGCAAGGTCAAGGTCGCAACCGGCACCTTGGGAGTACCGCCGCCGAGACTGAACTCGTCCAACACGATCGGCGCCGCGGTGTCGAGTCCGCCGCTGGTGCTGTTGCAGATCGAGGATACGACCGAGCACGAGACCGTGCTGATCACCAGGTCGCCGGGGGTGAATATTGCATCCGCCGCGGCGAGGTGCGGAGCAGTGGATCCGGCGATGACACTGGCGGACGCAAGCAGCGCCCTGCGCCGCGATGAACGAGTAACCGCCATAACCAACTCCCAGCCTCCGTTCGGGAAATACCGGCGGCCACTTAAACGCTCAATGGGCATCGGCATGACATTCGCACGTCGTTACCGACGCGCCGGATGCCACGCTGCGGACAGCTACGACGACTGCCGCCGCAGGAAAGCCGGGATATCGAGCCCCACCTCGTCGCCGCCGGTCTGGCGTACCGAGGCGCGCGGCGGTTCGACGCGGGGCGGTTCCTGCATGGCGGGCTCGGCGCGCACCGGCGCCGGTTCCGCCGCCATCGCGGGCGCATGTCTCTGACGCCGGAACACCCCCCCGGTCATCGCGGTGAACAGGCTCGCCCGCGGCGGTTCGGCTGCATTCGGCGCCCGTTGCGGCTCGGCAAACAAATTGGCGCGCGAGACAGTCGGCCGCGGTGGCGGTTCAACCGACGAATGCGGGATCGGTTGCGGTGTCGCTGTGCCGGCTGCCTCCATCATCGGAGAGGTTTCCAGCATCGGGTCAGCCATCGCGCTCACCTGCGGCGCGGCCTGACGCAGCGGATGCAATGTCATCACCGGAGCAGGAGCCGGTATCGCGCCGGCCATCACCGACATCGGCAGAGGGATCGGCTGCGGCATCGGCATTGCGCCGCCGCCCACCGCGACCAGACGCGGACGCTCATGCTCGATCTGTGCCGGCGAATCGATGCCGGTCGCGACCACCGATACCCGGATGCGGCCCGACAGCAACTCGTCGATCGCGGAGCCGAAGATGATGTTCGCCTCTTCATCCACCTCCTCGCGGATGCGGTTCGCCGCCTGGTCGACTTCGAACAGCGTCAGGTCATCGCCGCCGGTGATGTTGATCAGCAGGCCGCGCGCGCCGTTCATCGAGGTGTCTTCCAGCAGCGGATTGCTGATCGCCGCCTCGGCGGCACGAATCGCGCGGTTCTCGCCTTCCGCTTCGCCGGTGCCCATCATCGCCTTGCCCATCTCCGCCATCACGGTGCGGATATCGGCGAAGTCCAGGTTCACCAGCCCCGGTGCCATCATCAGATCGGTGACACCACGCACTCCCATGTAGAGCACCTGGTCGGCCATCTTGAACGCTTCCTTCCACGTGGTGCGTTCATTGGCCATCCGGAAGAGGTTCTGGTTCGGGATCACAATCAGCGTATCGACGTGGCGTTGCAGCTCCTCGATGCCGTGATCGGCGCAGCGCGCGCGGCGGACACCCTCGAAGCCGAACGGCTTGGTCACCACGCCGACGGTGAGGATGTTCCGTTCGCGTGCCATGCGCGCGATCACCGGCGCCGCACCGGTGCCGGTGCCGCCGCCCATGCCGGCGGTGATGAACACCATGTGCGCGCCATCCAGATGTCGCGCCAGTTCGTCGGCAGCCTCCTCCGCCGCTGCCTTGCCGACCTCCGGCTTGGCCCCGGCGCCGAGACCCTGCGTGATGTGCGGTCCCAACTGGATGCGCCGATCCGCGCGGCTGTGCATCAGCTGCTGCGCATCGGTGTTGGCGACAACGAATTCCACGCCCTGCAGGTTCGCCGAGAGCATGTTGTCGACCGCATTGGTGCCACCGCCGCCGACACCAATCACCGTGATGCGCGGACTGAAGTCGGTGTGCGGAGTCTGCGGGATCGTAAGATTCAGGGTCATAGCGACTTCTCCCCAAGTCGTGCCGAGTCGTTTCCGGCGGTGTTACGCCACATGTTTCGATTCGCGCCGTCCATCAGACGCGCTCCTTCAAAAAATTGACCATGCGGCGGAAGAAACCCGCCGGGCGTTCCGCCTCCAGGTCGACGTCGTGCATGGTGCGCCCATCGCCCGCGGCCCACGCCAGCAGACCGGCGGCGGTCGCAAACGCCGGACCGGATGCCGAGTCGGGCAGGCCGCGCAACGCAACGGGGCGACCGAGACGAACCTGCTTGTTGAGGACAATGCCTGCCAGTTCGCGTGCACCGGCAAGCTGGCACGCGCCACCGGTCAGTACGACGCGGTTTCCCGCGGCACGCGTGAGGCCGGAGCCGTCGAGCCGTTCCTTCACCATCTCGAAGGTTTCTTCCAGGCGCGGGCGAATGATGTTCACGATCATGCTGCGCGGCACCTTGGCGATCTGATGCTCTTCCTCGCCGACCAGCGGCACCGGCAGCATCTCGCGCTCGTCGTCCGGACAGGACTGCACGTTGCCGTACAGCGCCTTCAATCGCTCCGCGTGCGCAACGGGTGTCGACAGCAGCCGCGCCAGGTCGTTGGTCACGTGCACGCCGCCGACCGGAAGCTGTGCGGTGTGCAGCAACTGGCCGTCGGCGAACACCGCCATGCCGGTGGTGCCGCCGCCCATGTCGATCACGGTGGCGCCGAGTTCGCGCTCGTCGGCGACCAGCGTCGCAAGACCCGCTGCCATCGGTGCGGACACCAGTTCGCCGATGTCGAGGTCGCAGCGCGCGATGCAGGCGCCCAGCGAACGAAGCGCGGTGGATGCGGCATCCACGATGTGCAGCCGTGCCGTCAATTCCTCGCAGAACAGGCCGCGCGGATCGGCGACCCCATCGGTCTGATCGACCGAGAAGGTGAGCGGCAGGGCGTGAATCACCTCGCGGCCATCGACGCCGGCCCGCCCTCTGCCCTCGTTCACCACGCGGCGGATATCGGCTTCGTCCACCGCGCGTCCGCCGACCGGCCATTGCACGTTGAACAGCCGCGACTCCGGCTGACCGCAGGTAAGGTTGACGGTGACCGAGCGAAGCCGCGTGTCCGCCATGTCCTCGGCCTGACCGACCGCGGCACGGATCGCCTGCTCGGCCGCCTCGAGATCGACCACGCTGCCGCCGCGTACGCCGCGCCCCTTCTGCCAGCCGAAGCCGAGTGCACGCAGCGTACCGTCGCTTTCGGTGCGGCCGACCAGGCAGACGATCTTGGTGGTGCCGATGTCGAGCACGCCGAACGGACCGGTGCGGCCATGCCGCTGACGAACCGGTTCGTCGGGACCGTTCGGCGGCGGCAGTACGCGGCGCGACATGTCGTTCATGTTGGCTTCTTCTCGTCGGGTCGCGGACGCAGCACGAGACGATCGCCGAGCCGCATGTCGATCGCGGCGAGCGGACGGTCGAGCAGCGCATGCTGCTGCTGAAGCTGGGTCAGCCGATCGAGCGCTTCGATCTCGTGGCCCTCCGGCAGCATCACATCGGCGCCGTTGTTGAGCCGCAGATTCCAGCGCCGTTCCGCGACACGCACCGCCGCAACGATGCGCTTCTGCAGATCGGGGCGGTCGGTCAGCGCATCGATCAGCATGGCGGCGGCGGCCGGCGCGCCGGGGCCGACAACAAGCGGAAGTTGGCGAAACTCGGCAACGTTCTGGTTGGCGACGAGTTGACCGTTGCGGTCGATCAGCACGAATTTCGCCTGGTTCTGCCAGATGGCAAACGGACGGCGCTCCTGCAGGAAGACGACGACAGTGCCGGGCAGCCGACGTTCGATGGTCGCATGTTCCACCCAGGACAGGGTTTCCACCCGCTGCCGCGCCATTTCGACCGAAAAGCCGAGGATCGGATCGCCGATGCTGACGCCGAGTGCCGCGCGGAGCAGCGGTTCGGGCGTGTTGGCGCGGCCCTCGATCACCACGTCGGTCACGCGCAGGCCGGCGAAGGCGGTGACGCCGCCGACGCGTTCCCGCAGGGTCGCCAGCGTTCCGCCCGGTGCAGCCGAGTGCAGGGCGATTACACCGAGCAGCACGACGAGAGCGGCGAAGGCTATCCAACCGGCCGGCCGCAGCAATTTCTTCTGCCGACGCAGCAGCAGCTTCAACCGGCCTGGCCGGTCCTTCACCGAGTTGCGCGGGCCGCGAGTCACGCGCGGCATGTCGCGTGCTCCACCATCCACGTGCAGAGCTGCGAGAAGCTCATGCCATGATGCGCCGCCTGTTCCGGCAGCAGCGATGTCGGGGTGAGGCCGGGTTGGGTGTTGATCTCGAGCAGCACGAGGCGGCCGGGTTCGCCTGCAGTATCGTCGTAGCGGAAGTCGCAGCGCGAAGCGCCGCGGCAGCCGAGTGCGCGATGCGCGGCCAGTGCGACATCGAGTGCGCGGTCGTACATGTCGGGATGCACGCGCGCGGGAATGATGTGGCGGGAACCGCCATCGGCGTATTTCGAGTCATAATCGTAGAACACGCCTGCCTCGGCGATGATCTCGGTCACCGCGAGTGCACGATCGCCCATCACACCGACGGTGAGTTCCCGGCCGGGGATGTATTCTTCGACCAGCGCCGCCTTGCCGTAGCGCCACGCGCGCGCGACCTCGGCTCGGCGGTTGTCACCGTGCCGGATGATCTCGACGCCGACAGAGGAGCCTTCGCTGACCGGCTTCACCACATAGGGCAGCGGCAGCGGATCGGTGGCTTCCAGTTCGTCGGTAGGCACCACGTGACCGCGCGCGACCGGCAGGCCGGCAGCCGCGAACAGCGCCTTCGCCGCGACCTTGTCCATGGCCAGTGCGGAGGCACGGACGCCGGAATGGGTGTAGGGAATGGCGAGCCAGTCGAGCACGCCCTGGATCGCGCCATCCTCGCCGAAGCGACCATGCAGTGCATTGAACACCGCGTCGGGGCGAGGGGTCAGTGCGGCGATGACAGCGGCGATGTCTTCTCCCACTTCGATCGGGATCACATCGAAGCCGGCCTCGCGCAGCGCGGGGATTACCTGCTGGCCGGACGCAAGGCTGACCTCGCGTTCGGCGGAGATGCCGCCGTATAGGACCGCTACACGGGTCATGATCAAATCCTCCCCCTCCCCTTGCGGGAGGGGGTTGGGGGGAGGGGGCCGCGCTCAATAGCCCACAACCCCCTCCCCCCAACCCCCTCCCGCAAGGGGAGGGGGAGTGTGTTTTTGCTCGACCGCGACATCGTCATGCCACGACCTCCGGTTTCCCCGCCGGCACACCGATGCGGTGGATCTCCCATTCCAGCGTGACGCCGGTCGCCGCATGCACGCGGCGCCGCACTTCCTCACCAAGGCCCTCGAGGTCGGCAGCCGTGGCGGTGCCGGTGTTGATCAGGAAGTTGCAGTGTTTCTCGGACACCTGTGCGCCGCCACGGGTCAATCCGCGGCAGCCGGCGGCGTCGATCAGTTCCCAGGCCTTCATGTCCGGCGGATTGCGAAAGGTGGACCCGCCCGTGCGCGCGCGCACCGGCTGCGAGGCTTCGCGGACAGCACGAATTTCCGCCATGCGGGCGGCGATCGCAGTGGGGATACCGCGCCGCGCACGCATCCGGGCGCGCACGACGATGGCGCCATGCGGCAGACGCGAATGGCGATAGGCGAAGGCGAGATCGGCTGCGCTCAGGCGGCGCTGTTCGCCGGTGCGTGTGACGACGTCCGCCCAGTCGAGGCAGGACGCGATGTCGCAGCCATAGGCACCCCCGTTCATCACCACCGCACCGCCGATGCTGCCTGGGATGCCCGAAAGAAATTCGATACCCGTCAAACCGGCGGTGGCGGCATGGTCCGCGATGGTCACGTCGAGTGCGGCCGCGCCGGCGATTACGCCGTCAGCTTCAACCGCGATAACACCAAACCCGCGGGCCAGTCGGATCACGACTCCTGGCAATCCGCCATCACGAATGATGATATTCGAGCAGGCGCCGATCACGTGCACCGGGATGTCGAGCGGCAACGCATGCAGGAATTGCGCGAGGTCTGCTGCGTCGGCGGGGCGTACCAAAAACTCGGCGGGGCCGCCGACCCGGAACCAGGTGAACGGCGCGAGTTGCGCGTCCGACTGCGTGCGGCCACGGAGCGGCGGGAGCCTGTCGGCGAAGTCGGGCGTACGCGCTGCGGCCATCATCACGCCGCACTCCCTGCGATGCGGCGTCCTTGCATTTCTGCCAGTTCGCCCGGCAGCGCCGCAGCCCAGGCCGTGATGTTCCCCGCCCCGAGGCACACCACGAAGTCCCCAGGCTTGGCCATCGCAAACACCATTTCGGCCAATCGCGCCGGCGACGGCAGCGGCACGACACTGCGATGGCCCCGCGCGCGCAGTCCGTCCACCAGCGCATCGCGCGTCACGCCCGGGATCGGCTCCTCGCCGGCCGGATACACATCCGCGACGATCACCGTGCCCGCGTCGTTCATGCAGGTGCAGAATTCGTTGAACAGCGACTGCAGCCGGCTGTAGCGATGCGGCTGCACCACCGCGATCACGTCACGAGCGCCAGCCTGCCGCGCCGCCTTCAGCGACACGGCGATCTCCACCGGATGGTGGCCGTAGTCGTCGATCACTGTGATGCCACCCGACTCGCCGGTCCTGGTGAACCGCCGCTTCACCCCGGCGAACCCGGCGAACGCGCTGCGCAGCGTGTCGTCGTCGATCTCCATCTCGACACCGACCGCCACCGCGGCCAGTGCGTTCTGCACGTTGTGCGCGCCCAGCATCGGCAGCCGGTACGGTCCCAGCTTGCGTGTCCGGTTGCGCGCGCGGTCGGTGACGGTGACGTCGAAGGTCGAGCCCAGCTTGTCCGGCACCACGCGGTCGGCGCGCACATCGGCCTGGGGCGAGAACCCGTAGGTGATGATACGCCGGTCCGACAGGCGCGGGATCATCTGCTGCACCTCGGGATGATCGATGCACAGCACCGCGAACCCATAGAACGGCACGTTGCCGACGAACTGGTCGTAACCCGCGATCATCGCCTCCGGCGTGCCCCAGTGATCGAGGTGCTCGGGATCCATGTTGGTGACCACAGCGATGATAGCCGGCAGGCGCAGGAAACTGCCGTCGCTTTCATCAGCCTCCACCACCATCCAGTCGCCCGCGCCCAGCCGCGTGTTGGTGCCATAGGCGTTGACGATGCCGCCGTTGATCACCGTCGGGTCGAGATGCGCGGCCTCCAGCACGGCGGCGATCAGACTGGTGGTGGTGGTCTTGCCGTGGGTGCCGCCGATCGCGATCGACCATTTCAGCCGCATCAATTCGGCGAGCATCTCGGCGCGCCGCACTACGGGGATCAGCCGGGCGCGGGCGGTCGCGACCTCGGGATTGTCAGGCTTCACCGCGGACGACACGACCACGACCTGGGCATTGCCGATATTGGCGGCGTCGTGGCCGACGGCGACCGCGATGCCGGCTTCGCGCAGGCGGCGGACATTGGCGGAATCGGCGATGTCGCTGCCCTGCACCGCGTAGCCGAGATTGTGCAGCACCTGGGCAATGCCGGACATGCCGATGCCGCCGATGCCGACAAAGTGGATGGTGCCGATGGAAAGCGGCAACGCCCTCATACCGGTGCCTCCTGGCGCATGAGGTCCTCGACCAGATCGGCAAGCCGTGCCGCCGCATCCGGGCGTGCGATGCTGCGTGCCGCGCGCGCCGCGTGGCCAAGCATGTCCGGCGACGCCAGCAGCACGGCGAGACGGTCGCGCAATGCGTCGGTAGAAAAGTCGCGCTGCGCGATCACCGATGCGCCGCGGGCCTCGGCCAGCGCGCGTGCGTTCGCCGACTGATGATCGTCGATCGCACCGGGCAGCGGCACCAGTATGGCTGGGCGCCCGGCAATCGCCAGCTCGGCCACGGTGGACGCGCCGGCGCGCGCGATCACCAGGTGCGCTGATGCCAGCTTCTCGGCCACATCGGGAAAGAAGGCGGACAGTTCGGCATCGATACCGGCCAGATCGTAGGTTGCACGGACCCGTCCCAGGTCCTCCGGCCGGCACTGCTGCACGACCGTGACGCGAGACAGCAGGGCATTCGGCAACGAAGCCAGCGCGGTCGGCACGACATCACTGAATACGCGTGCACCAAGCGAGCCGCCGAGCACCAGCAGGCGGATCGTCGCCGCGGGTGGCAGGTAGGGCACCGTGCCGAGAGCGGCGATCGCAGGCCGGATCGGGTTGCCGGTGACCAGGGTATCGATCCTTGGTACGCGCTCGGTCGCCGCGAAACTCAGCGCCAGCCGGTCGGCATGAGCGGACAGAAAGCGATTGGCGCGGCCAAGCACGGCATTCTGCTCGTGCAGGATCACTGTCGGGCGATGGCGCATCAGGCGCGTGGCGAGCACGGGCGCCACGCAGGGATAGCCGCCGAACCCAACCACGGCCGCGGCGTGGAAGCGTGCGAGGATCCGCCGCGCCTGGAGTACGCCGCCTGCCAGCGACAGCGTCGCCTTGGCCGCACGCAGCGGACCGCGGCCGGCGATGCCCGCGCCGCTGATGACAAAATGCTCCAGTCCCGCGAACACCGGGCTCTGCAATCCGCCCGAGCGGGCGTCGGTCATCAAAGCCACGCGGCGCCCGCGTGCCAGCAGTTCGCCGGCCAGCGCCTCGGCCGGGAACAAGTGGCCGCCGGTGCCACCGGCCGCGATCACGACGGGGAACGCCGCGGGGCCTCTCAAGGTACGTCGCCATGGTGCCGGCGGCGCGTCAGCGCGAGCAGCATGCCCATGCCCAGGGCAACCGCGAGAGCTGACGACCCACCATAGGAGATCAGCGGCAGCGTCATGCCCTTGGTCGGGATGAGCTGCAACGACGAAGCCATGTTGATGAACGCCTGCAGCCCGAAGCCGGTGACCAGCCCGGTGCAGGACAGCACGATGAACTGGTCCTGTTCCTGCAACAGCCGAAGCAGCCCGCGCAGCACGATGAAGGCGAACACGGCGATGATGATCAGGCAGACGATCATGCCGAATTCCTCGCCGGCGACGGCAAAGACAAAATCGGCGTGCGCGTCCGGCAGCACATCCTTCACCCGGCCTTCGCCGGGACCGCGACCGAGCAGGCCGCCGTTGCCGAATGCCTCCAGCGCTGTATGCGGCTGGTAATCGCTGCCGGTCATGTTGCCGGGGTGCAGGTAATTCTCCACCCGCTTCTGCACGTGCGGGAAGAACATGTAGGCGCCGACGCCGGCGAACCCGCTGCCGATCAACAGCATGCCCACCAGGAACAGGTTCAGCCCGTCGATGTAGAGCTGGGCGAAGAATACCGCGGTGATCACCGCCAGCATGCCGACATCCGGCTGCGCCTTCAGCAGCAGCGCGATCATCAGGAAGACGCCGATGGCCAGCAGCTTGCCCGGGAAACGCGGCGTGCGGCGGCCCTCGCTGATCAGCCAGGCGGCGACGATGGTGAAGCAGGGCTTTAGGAATTCCGACGGCTGCACCGACATGCCGGGCAGCGAGATCCAGCGGCGGGCGCCCTTGATCTCCACGCCGACCACCATGGTCGCCGCGGTGAGCGCCAGGGCGATGACACAGCCGATGATCGCCATGCGCCGGATGCCGCGGGGCGAGGCCAGCGACACCGCCACCACGATCGCGCCGGCGGCGGCCAGGAAGAACACCTGCTTGAGGATGAACAGGTCGCGCGAGGACCCGATGCGTTCGGCCACGGCAGGACTTGCTGCCAGCATCATGATGTAGCCGAAGCCGATCAACGTGCCGATCGCACCGAGCGTCCAGCGATCCACCGTCCACCACCAGCGGCCCAGCACGGAATTGTCGGCGCGCGAGAGTGTGGGCATCAGGCAGGCTCCGCCGGCAACCGGAGCGCATGGAAGCGGAGGGCCGCGATTCGCGGCAATGCCGGCCGCATTGTCATTGCGGGTTCCACGCCGGCCGGGCAGCCGCTGACATCCCCATCGTCATTCCCGCGCAAGCGGGAACCCAGGGCGAGATCCGTGCGGCAGCTCTGGGTCCCCGCTTTCGCGGGGATGACAACGGTTAGGAGCGCCGCGACGAAGCAATCTCCATCGAGTTGCGTACCTCGCTGGGGATTGCTTCGATTCGCTCGCAATGACAGAGGAACGCTCATCGGATCTTCAACGTCGCCAGGCCGACCAAAGCCAGGATCATCGAGATGATCCAGAAGCGGATCACGATGGTGGGTTCCGACCAGCCCTTCTTCTCGAAGTGGTGATGCAGCGGGGCCATCAGGAAGACGCGTCGGCCGGTGCGCTTGAACCAGAACACCTGCACGATGACGGACACCGTCTCCACCACGAATAGCCCGCCGACGATCAGCAGCACGATCTCGTGCTTGGTCGCCACAGCCACCGCGCCCAACGCGCCGCCGAGGGCGAGCGAGCCGGTATCACCCATGAACACCGCCGCAGGAGGCGCGTTGAACCACAGGAAGCCGAGCCCCGCGCCGATCAGCGCGGAGCAGAACACCGCCAGTTCGCCAACGCCGGGCACCGGGTTGAGCTGGAGGTAGTCGGCGAAGATGCGGTTGCCGACCAGGTAGGCGATCAATGAGAGCACGCCGGCACAGATGATGGTCGGCACGATGGCCAGCCCGTCCAGTCCGTCGGTCAGGTTCACCGCATTCGAGGCGCCGAGCATCACCAGCATGCCGAAGAACGGAAATGCGTAGCCAAACGGAATCAGCACATCCTTGAACACCGGCACGGTGAGGGAGGTGGCGAATACGCCGCGCGTCAACATCACGATCCAGATCGAGGCGGCGATGCCGATCACCATCTGTGCAATCAGCTTGATGCGGGCGGACACCCCTTTGTGGTTGCGTCGCGACAGTTTTCGATAGTCGTCGGCAAAACCAAGGGCGCCATAGCCCAGCGTGACGAACAGGACCGCCCAGACATAGGAGTTGCGCAGATCGACCCAGAGCAGGGTGGAGACGGTCATCGCCGACAGGATCAGCACGCCGCCCATCGTCGGCGTGCCCTTCTTCTCGATCAGGTGCCGTTCCGGGCCATCCTCGCGGATCGGCTGGCCGTGCCGCTGCACCGATCGCAGCCAGCGGATCAACGGCGGTCCGAGGATGAAACTGACGATCAGCGCCGTCAGGCAGGCGGCGCCCGAACGGAAGGTGATATAGCGAAACAGGTTGAACAGGATGAACTGGCTGGAGAGCGGCCTGGCAAGATCGTACAGCATCAGGCGGCGTCCGCGCTTGGTTCGAGTGCGTTGACCACCAGCTTCATCCGGCTGCCGAGGCTGCCCTTGATCAGGACGGCGTCGCCGGCAGTGACGAAGCGCGCAAGGATTGGGGCAAGCGAGGCCGAATCGCGTGTATGCGCGACGCGGATCGCTGCGGGAACCGCGGCGAACAGGTCTCGCATCAGCGGACCACAGGCGAACAGGTGATCGGCCGAGGCAGCGACTTCGACGGCCAGGGCGCGATGTTCTGCGGGGCCTGCATCGCCGAGTTCCAGCATGTCGCCGAGTACGACGATGCGTCGCCGCGCAGGTTGCAGGCGGAGAACCGCGAGCGCCGCCCGCATCGATGCGGGGTTGCCGTTATAGCTTTCGTCCAGCAGCAGCGCCGTCCCGCCTGCCAACGCGATCTGTCGGCGCGCGCCACGACCGATAACAGGCGCGAAGCGCTGCAACACCTCACCCGCGCCGCTCCGCTCCGCGGCCTCTTCCGCCCGGCGGGCGAGGTGACCGGCGGCGGCGAGCGCGGCGAGCGCATTCATCGCCATGTGACGGCCGGGTGCGTTCAGGCGAAAGGTGACGGGCTGCCCCTCGACTTCGGCGGCGACATCGCTGCCGTTGGCGTCCATTTGGAGGCCGACCAGCCGCGCGTCCGCGGTCGGCGCGGCGCCAAACGTCACGACCCGCGCCCTGCCGGCGGCGGCGCGCAGCCGCGGCAGCAGCGGCGTGTCGGCGGGCAGCACCGCGACGCCGTCGGGCTCCAGTGCGCGGAGAATCTCAGCCTTCTCGTCCGCGATCGCCTCGATCGAGCCGAGAAAGCCGATATGCGCCTTCTCGACCGCAGTAATCACCGCGACGTGCGGTCGCGCCAGGCGTGCGAGCGGAGCGATCTCGCCGGCGTGGTTCATGCCGATCTCCGCGACGCAGAATTCGGCGTCCGGCGGCATCCGCGCGAGTGTCAGCGGGAGACCCCACTGGTTGTTGTAGGATGCCACCGCCGCATGCGTGCGCCCGAATGCCGCCAGTATGGTACGCAGCATCTCCTTGGTTGTGGTCTTTCCGACGCTGCCGGTGACCGCGACAAGGCGGCCGCTGTAGCGCTCGCGAGCGTAGCCACCCAAGCGATGCAGGCCAGCCAGCGTATCATCGACCAACAGCACGGGGCCGACATTCGGCACGTGGCGATGCGCCATTGCGCCGGCAGCGCCCTTGGCGAGTGCATCGGCGACGAAGCCGTGCCCGTCGCCCATCTCACCATGGAGCGCGACGAACAGATCGCCTGGCTGGATGGTGCGCGTATCGATCGAGACGCCGGTGGCGACGAACGGCGTGCCCATCGTGCCGCCGGTGGCCTCGAGCAGGTCGTGCGCGGTCCACAGCGCGATCACGGCGCAGCCACCAGCCGCCGAACCACATCCACATCGTCGAACGGAATCACAGTGTCGCCGATCGTCTGCCCCTGTTCGTGGCCCTTGCCGGCCACCGCCAGCACGTCGTCGGGCCTGAGGCTGTTCAGCGCCTCAGCGATTGCGCGCGCCCGGTCGCCGATCTCGCGCCCGCCTGGGCATGCAGCAAGCACGGCGGCGCGGATAACGGCCGGGTCCTCGCTGCGCGGATTGTCGTCGGTGACAATGGCGACATCGGCGAGGCTAGCCGCCGCGGCACCCATCAGCGGACGTTTGCCGCGATCACGGTCGCCGCCAGCACCGAACACCACGTGCAACCTGCCGGCAGTGTGTGGGCGCAGCGCGGTCAGCAGCCGTTCGAGTGCATCAGGGGTGTGGGCATAGTCGACATAAACCGCGGCGCCATTGGGCAGGCGCGCCGCCAATTCCAGCCTGCCGCGCACCCCGCGCAGCGAAGTGAGGCGATCCAGCACGTCGCGCTCGCCCAGCGCGGCGGCGAGTGCCGCGGCCATCAGGGCGTTGTCGGCCTGGAACCGTCCCGGCAGCCTCAGCATGACCTCGCGCCGAACACCGGCGGCATCGATGCGGAGCAACTGCCCGTCAGGACGCGGTTCGACCGCCAGCAGGCGGATCGCCGAGCCGGCTTCGCCGACCGTGCGAAGGTCGAGCCGTCGCGCGGTCGCGATTTCGGCCAGTGCGGTGCGCGTTGTTGCGTCCATCTCGCTGCCCGCCACGGCCGGCGCGCCAGCCGGCAGCAACTCGGCGAACAGCCGCAGCTTGGCGGTCCGGTAGGCAGCCACAGACCCGTGATAGTCGAGGTGATCGCGCGTCAGATTGGTGAACGCCCCGGCCGCGAGCCGCACGCCGTCCAGGCGGAACTGATCCAGGCCGTGCGATGAGGCCTCCATGGCGGCGTGTTGGACACCGGCACCGGCAAGCCGTGCCAGGGTCTGCGCCAGATTCACCGGATCGGGTGTGGTCAGGCCCGGGCCAGGATCGAAGCCCTCGGCGATTAGGCCGAGCGTGCCCAGGCTGGCGGCCGGTTTGCCACCCGCGAGCCAGATCTGGCGCAGGAACTCGACCGTGCTGGTCTTGCCGTTGGTTCCGGTCACCGCGACCACGACGCGCGGCTGGCCGCCGGCCAGTCCGGCAGCGAGCTGGGCGAGGCGGCGCCGCGGCTCGGGATCCTCCAGCAACGGACGCGGCGGCACGCCTGGCGGCCATGCGGTCCCCTCGGGTGCCAGAACGGCCACGGCACCGCGCGATACCGCATCGGCGATGAACCTGCGGCCGTCCGCGCGACTGCCGGGAAGCGCGGCAAACAGATAGCCCGGCGCCACGCGCCGGCTGTCCGCGGTGATGCCGGCGATATCCAGACCATCCGCGTTCCGCCAACCACCGGAGACGGATCGGCCGGCGGTCGCGACGGGTCCTTGGCGCATGATGTCAGCGAGCCGCAAGTGGGCCGGACGCGGCGACAGCGGGCAGCACGGCAGCGCCGACCACCGGTGACGCCGGCACCGCCGCCTCGTGGCGCGGATCGCGGGCCAGCGGGCGTGCCGGCGCCAGCGGCGTCACCGGCACCGTCAGCGCCGGTCGCACCGACGGGGCGCCAGGCTTTGCCGGAGCGGTGGCGGTCAATGGGCCTCGTGCCGCGCCGGCCGGTCGACCGGGCTCAAGCGGAATGTACAGCGCCTGGTTAATCTGCGGCGCATCCACGATATCCGGCAGCATGCCGAGCATTGGCGCAATCCGCGCGATCACCCGTCCGGCCGCCGGTGCCGCCACCCAGCCCGCGGTCGAATAGCCGTAGGTGCTTTTGTTGCCGTGCGGCTCGTCCACCATCATGTAGACCGCATAGCGCGGGGCATTCATCGGGAACACGCTGGTGAAGGCGGCGACGTTGAAGTTCTCCTTGAAGCCTCGCTGGTAGCCGTGCTTGCCGACCTTCTCGGCCGTGCCGGTCTTGCCGCCCGGGTAGTAGCCGGCCACTTCCGCCTGTTTGCCGAAGCCATCGGTGACCACGAGGCGCATCAGCTTGCGCATGGTCTCAGACGTCGTCGGCTGCATCACCGGCGCGCCGTCCGGATGCTCGCCCTGCGGCAGCGCAACGATGGTCGGATGCACCAGAACCCCGGTCGCGACCGCCGCTGTACCGCGCACCACGTGAAGCGGCGAAACCGAGATCCCGTGGCCGAATGCGACCGTCAGCGTGACGATCTGCTTCCAGGCGGACGCCGGCTGAATGATCGGCAGGCCGGCCTCCGGCAGTTCGATGCCGACGCGGGCAAACATGCCCATCGACTTGAGCCAGGCGCGCTGGCGCTCACCCCCCACCGTGTCCGCGATGTGCGCCGCACCCAGGTTGGAGGAATAGGCCAGCACCTCCGGCAGATAGAGCCAGCGATGCTTGCCCTCGAAGTCGGTGATGGTGAAGCGGCCGATATGGATCGGGCGCGAGGCATCGAACTCGTCCCAGATGTGCACGATGCCGGAATCCAGCGCCATCGACGCGGTCTGCAGCTTGAACGTGCTGCCCGGCTCATACATCCCGGTGACCGCGCGGTTGAAGCGGTCATCAGCGGGCGCAGTGCGGAAATCGTTGGCGTCGTAATCGGGCAGGCTGACCATCGCCAGCACCTCGCCCGTCGTCACGTCCATCACGATGCCGCAGCCGCCGATGGCGAGGAATTCGTCGATCGCCTTGGACAACTCGTCGCGTACCACCGCCTGCACCCGAACATCGAGCGACAGCCGTAGCGGAGCGCTGTCGGCGAGCAGGCGCTGGTCAAAATACTTCTCGACCCCGGCGACGCCATGCTCGTCCACGTCGGTGCCGCCCAGTACCTGCGCCGCGGTGCGGCCCATCGGATAGTGCCTCTCCTCGCTTGGACGGAAGTCGATGCCTGGAATGCCCAGCGCATTGATCGCGAGTTGCTGTCGCGGCGTGACCTGACGTTCGAGATAGACGAACTGCCGGTTGGTGTCGGACAGTCGCACCCGGGCAGCATCCTCGTCGAGCCGCGGCAGTACCTGCTTAAGACGATGCGCCGCCTCGGCCGGATCGATGATCTGGCGAGGATCGGCGAACACCGCGACGGTGGGCAGCGAGATCGCCAGGATCTGGCCGTTACGGTCGGTGATCAGCGCGCGCTGCGCGAGCGATGCCGATTCCGCCTGCTTCGGCGCAGCGAACAGTGCCTCGATCGGCCGTTCTGGCCGATGCGGCGCAAGCGGCTGGAGGATGGTCGCATCGGCGAGCTTGCCTATCACCGCAAGGAACAGCAGGCCAAAGCCGAACGCCGTGTAAACGAGGCGGCTCCGCGTCTTCTCCAGCGCGCCGCGCCGCGCCAGATCCGGTCGTGTGACGCGAACCGTCTCGATGCGCGGCACGGTGTCCGCCCGCGCTGCACCTACACGGTGGGCCGGCGTACCGTGTGGCGTGGAGTCGGCAGGCGGGACGTCGCTCATGGCCTAGCCGCCTCCCCCGCTGTTCATCCATTGCGAGGCAGTGACCGGCATCGGCCGTGGCGGCGGAGGCGAGGTAGTACGCGCCATCCCGAGTGCTGAACCCGACGCCGCCATGGATGTCGGCACGGAAGCAGACACCGGCAATACCGGGCGCGGTTGCTCAGTGGCGACCACAGGCCGTGTCGTGGGCGGCGGCTGCCGTACCGGTTGCGTCTCGACGATTGCCGGACGAGGCGGCGCCTTGTGTTCGAGCGGACGAGGCGTCGGGGCAGCGACGGCCGCCACCATGGCTGGCTTGGGCGGAGGCACCGGAATGACGGGCGCCGGTATGGCGATCGGCTCCTCGGGCTGCTCCGCGCCAGCCACCGGCACAGGCTGCACCTCGGTCGGCGCCGGCTCGGGCGCACGTACTGCAGGTAGTCGGTTATCCAGGTCGGCCATGCTGGTGAACTGGCCCGGTGCGACCGTCTTCAGGCTGAGGAACTGATCAGCCAGACCCTGGAGACGCTGCGGATCGCTCTGCAGCGTCCATTCGGCGTGCAGCACGCGGATCTGCCCGCGCAATTCCTCGGTGGTGCGAACGGTCTTCTCGATCTCGCGATCGATCATCTGCACGCGATGCTTGGCCTGGTAAAGATATAGCCCCGAGCCGCAGGCCAACAGGAAACAAACGCAGGTAAATGGGCGGATCATGGTGCAGCCCCCGCCGTCATGCATTCCAATGCGCGCAGCCTGGCGCTTCGGGCACGCGGGTTGGCATTGGTCTCGCCCGCACTGGGGCGTAGCGGTCTGGCAGTGAGCAACCGAAAACGCGGCGTCGAACGATCGGCAAGCCCTCGAGGATCGTGGCGTGATGGCGCCGGCGCCCGGCCGGAAGCATCGGCCATGAAGCGCTTGACGAGGCGGTCTTCCAGTGAGTGGAAGGACACCACGATCAGGCGACCGGCAGGGGCCAGCAGTGCGCTGGCCTGGTCCAACGCACTCTCAATCTCTCTGAGTTCGTCGTTCACCCGGATCCGCAGCGCCTGGAAGCTGCGGGTGGCGGGGTCGATGCCAGAGCGATCCGGCGGCAGCACGCCACGAATGATGGCGGCGAGCCGCGCGGTGGTGACAATCGGCGCTTCGGCGCGGGCTGCGATGATGGCGCGGGCGATTCGGCGGGAGGCGCGTTCCTCGCCAAGTTCGAACAGCAGATCGGCCAGCTCGCGTTCGGGCAGCATGTTGACCAGATCGGCGGCGGTCTCGCCGCTGCGGCTCATGCGCATGTCCAGCGGACCGTCGCCGCGAAATGAAAAGCCGCGCGCCGGATCGCCAAGTTGGAATGATGATACGCCGAGGTCCATCACCACGCCGTCCAGCGCGGTGATGCCGTACTCTGCCAGCAGAGCCAGCATGTCGCCGAACTGGCCGTGGATCAGGTGCAGGCGGCCGGGGAACCGTGCGGCCAGATCGGCGCCGCGAGCGATCGCCTCGGGATCGCGGTCGATCGCCCAAACCGTGCACGACGCGGCTTCCAGAAACGCAGTCGCGTAGCCGCCGCCGCCGAACGTCCCGTCGAGATACACGCCACCGTCGCGCGGGGCCAGCAGGCCGACGACCTCCGACAGCATGACCGGAACATGGGCGAGCGTGGGTTGGCTCATTGCGGGACGTTCCCCGGCAAAGTGAAGCCGTGCGCCCGTGCCCGTTCGCGCGCCTCGGCGCGACGACGTTCGGCAGCCGCCGGCTCCCAGATCTGAAAAATGCGGCCAAGGCCCATGAACACCACGGTCTCGGTGAGTCCGGCATAGCTGACGAGGGAATCGGGCAGGACGATACGACCTTCCTTGTCCGCCTCGACCGGGAATGCATCCGAATACAGCGAGGCAGCTAAATCATCGTGAGCCTGACTGAACAGATCGAGTCGGTTCAACGGCTCGGACAGCGCTTCGAATTCGGTGCTCGGCCAGGCTTCGATGCAGGGATGCTGGTGCGACGGCCGCAGCACGAGGTGCGTACCGTTGGTTTCGTCACGGCCGCGCAGAGCGGCGCGAAAGGGCGCAGGGACCGAGACGCGCCCCTTGGCGTCGAGCCGGTTCTGGTGCGTACCGAGAAACTGCACCATGCTCCCCTGAAGGCCTTTCCCGCTGGACGCCTCGTTGCATCGTCTGGATGGGAGCGCATGGGATAGCATGGGCTATTATGGGCAGCAAGGACAATTACGTGTCCGAGCGGTTTTTCTGTGGCTGCGTTCAATGACTTAGCGGCGATCGTCAATTCCGGTTTCGTTCCTATGACAGTGTGCCAGACGGCCTGTAAGCCGGGTTCTGTCCGCGCCGAGGCGCGGGACGACCATTCCTCTGGGACGCACCTCGCGGCACGCCTCACGCGACCAACCCGAACGGCGGAGCGGGAACGCTCCTGCGCCTTGCGGTGCTGCCGTCCCTATTCGGTCTTGCTCCCGGTGGGGTTTACCCTGCCGCCCCTGTTGCCAGGGGCGCGGTGCGCTCTTGCCGCACCGTTTCGCCCTTGCCCGCGGGGTGCCTTGCGGCACCTTGCGCGAGCGGTGTGTTTTCTGTGGCACTTTCCCTGGGGTCGCCCCCGCCGGAGGTTATCCGGCACCGTATTCCCGTGGAGCCCGGACTTTCCTCTGCCGCTCACGCAGCAGCGGCCGTCCGGCCGTCTGGCAGGGCCACCAATGTGTGGTTCGGCGCAAGAAAGCAAGAGCAACGGCGCTCCGCGCGACGCGCGTATCATTCCCTCAGCACCCCCTCCGGGTGTCCTTGGAGGCCTCCGCGACAGCTCTGTTTCGCTTGCACCAGCCGCCGCACGCCCAGAAGTCGTGCACGCGTGCCGGCATCCGCTTCGCCGCTAACCACCTCCGGCCGCCAATGGCGCTGAAAGGCGCGCAGCACTGTCGCCAACGCGGGATCGAATGCTCCTTCGGGCGCAACGGAATACCCGATGTCGGCAAGCACGGCGCGCAAATCGCGCATGGCCGCAGCATCGCGAACCGCGCCGGCGGTACCAAGATCGGACACTTCCTCAGGCCATAGCCCGACGCCATTCTGCGCCAGGCTCCGCCAGTCGAATTTCTCCCCTGGGTCCTGCTTCCGGTCGGGCGCGACATCGCTATGGGCGACGACGTTGCGTGCCGGGATCGAGTGCCGCGACAGGATGGCAAGACAGAGATCGCACACCGCGGCAAGCTGCAGCACCGGGAAGTCGCGGTAGCCCCAGTCGTGGCCCGGATTGACGATCTCGATGCCGATCGAGCGGTCGTTCAGCCCAACGTGCCCGCGCCAGTACGACACGCCGGCATGTGCGGCGCGCCTTTCCTCCGGTACCAGGCGCAGCACCGCGCCATCCTCGTCCACCACATAGTGCGCGGACACGCGCGCCGCCGGATCGCGCAGCCGGTCGATCGCCTCCCGCGCGGTCCTCATGCCGGTGTAATGAAGAATCAGCATATCGATCCGGGTGCCCGCCGGCCGTTCATCCTGGTTCGGGCTTGGCAGATCCCGGATGCGCAGGCTCACAAGCCGCGCTCGCGCTTGATCCGGTCCCAGGCCGCGTTGATGCGCGCCACCTTCTCGTTGGCGCGGGCGATGAATTCCGCCGGCACGCCGCGGGCGGCCAGGCTGTCCGGATGGTTCTCGCGCATCAGCTGCCTCCAGGTGGCGCGAATCTCCTCGGCGGCGGTGGAGCGCGACACGCCGAGTACCGTGTAGGCGTCCGGCTCATCGGATGCGCGGCTGCCGCGGGATGGCTCCGCGTGCCCGATCCCACGCGGTCTGATCGAGCGTGAAGGCGCGATGCGTGCGCGACAGGAAGTCGAGCTCGCGGCCGTTCACTGCGCCGTCGGCACGCGCGATCACGAACAGCGCTGCGAGCACATCCTCGAGCATGCCGCGGTTGTCGGCGAAGGCCTCGCCCAACTGGACGGCATAGGCCTCGAAACCGTCGGCGCTGTCGCGCGCCTGATCGAACAACCGGCCGATATCGCGTACCGCCTCGGGCGGAATGCGGAACTGGCGCCTGAATGCGTCGATCTCCTCACGTTTCACCTGGCCATCGCACTTGGCGAGCTTGGCCGACAACACCACGACGCAGATGGCAAACAGCTGGTCGCGGCGATTGAACATCGCGGCGACGCGGGCCGGGTTCGGGCCGAACTGTGCCCGCAGATTGGGCACCGCGCCGGTGTCCGCCGCATGGCCGAGAGCCGCGCCGACCACTGCTCCCATCGGACCGCCCATAGCGAACCCCGCCACGCCGCCGATGATCTTGCCCCAGTAGCCCATCGTCTGCCCTTACCACGCAGAGGTTGACGCGGGCAAAACGCTGAGGCGTTGCGCTCGGCATCCGCGGTAAGCCTGATGCGCATCTTTGCCTACGCCCCGACTTTATTTGAGGAGGCCCGGTCGGAACCGGTCGTGTGACCCTTAGGACAGCCTGCGCGGTACGCTTTCCGACCAGCTCTTGCTGAAATGCTCCGTGCCATCGACCGTGATGCGTACTTGCGACAGGTGGGTGTAGCTGGTTTCGTCGCTTGACGTCTGGCAGGTCGCCTCGACGCGGATGTCCAGCGTCGGATGCACCGCGACATGCGTGGCCGACGCTGCGATCACCGTGCGCGCCGGGTGGCGGTTCGACACCGTGTAGCGCGAGTGGCCGCTGGTGGGGCCGCCGTCCGGTGGTCGCAGGACGCAGCTCACCGTGTCATTCACCAAATCGAGCTCCAACCTGTACTCCGGTCGCGCCAGCGTCTCCACGGCCGGCAGCGTGTGCGGTGACGGCAAAAAGACCGGTGGCGGCAAGGGATGCAGACCCGCGGGCGCGACCGGCAGCACGATGTGCGAGGCGTGCTCTCCGCCGCGATGGATCGTGTTGACCGCCGCCTCGCCGGTCGGCCAGCCATTCTGGAACTCGGCGCTGGCGATCGCCACCCGTAATCGATGGCCGGTCTCGATTGCATACGCACAGTACCGCAGCGGAATGCGCAGCAGATACACTTGGCCTGGTGTCAGCCCTTCCGGCGCATCGTGCGAATCGCGATGCGTTGCCAGCAGTCCACCATCGGTGATCAGTCGTGACGTGCCGTCCGCGGCCACGTCACATAGTCTCACATGGAAGTAGGCGACCTCCGCAGTGGATGACGCATGCAGCAGCGCGACCGGTTCGCCGAGCAGCTCCAGCTTCTCGCGCAGTGGTTCAGTGGTGAACAGCAGCGAAAACGCTTCGTCCAGCCGCTGATCGATCGGCATCGCCCATGGCGTTGTCGAACCGAGGCCGCGTCGGCCGGTGGTGATTCCGACCGACGGACGGTACGGGTAGCTAGCCGATCCAGTATCGCCGGGGGTGGCGGCCAGCGTCCCGCCATCCGACAGATACATGGCGGTCGGCCGCACGCGGTCCGGCGGCCAAGCCGCTTCGTTGCGCCACGTCCCCGCATCCTCCAGACATAGCAGTGACGGTTCCTGCCAGCCGCGCACGAACACGGTGACCGGCGGCTCGTCCATCACGCCGTTGTCGATTCCCTTCAGCCAATGGTCGAACCATTTCAGGTACTCGGGCCGCGCATCGATCCGCGGGCCGGGGAAAGCATCCTTCTCTTCTGGGTAGTAGTGCCCCCACGGTCCGATCAGCACCTTCTTTGGCACGTTCAGTCGCTGGAAGGCACGCAACTCCTCGGTCGCATACCAGTCCGCCCAGCCCTCGACCAGCAACACGGCGCACTGCACCCGGTCATAGCCGGGCGCCAGAACTCTGATCGCGCCAGTACGGCCCATGCAGGGTGTTGCGGATATAGCCGAGGCTCCACGGTGCGCTCCGTTCCAGCCGCTCCGCCCAGATCGCGGCGAAGCGATCGCCGACCAGCGCGGGATCCGGCGGGGCAAAGTTCAGCGCATTCATCAGGGGCGCATAATATTCGAACATCCAAGGCCGGACGCAGCCGCCCGGATTGGTGAACCCGGTATAGACATCGTCGTTGGCGGACCGCACCACGATCGCCCGCAGCGCGGGCGGCTGCTGCACAGCAACCTGCCACTGCACCACCGCGCCGTACGACTTGCCGATCATGCCCACGACACCGGTGCACCAGGCCTGCTCCGCGATCCAGGCGACCATGTCGTAGCCGTCCTGCCGTTCCTCCGGCGAGTAGATGTCGGTGGAGAACCCGGCCGAACTGCCGGTGCCACGCACATCGTACTGCACCACCGCATAGCCGTGCTCGGCGAGATACGGCACTACCGGCGGATACTCGTCGCGATAATCCGGCAGCGCGGCCGCCAGACGGCGATACGGGTGATACTCCATCACACCGGGAAACCGTCCTGGCACTTCCGGCCGCGTGATCCGCACATTCAGTTCCACGCCGTCACGCATTGGCACGCGAATGCCGGTGTGGACCGTGACCGGAAAGGCTTGCGTCATTGCCTGCTAACGGCGCGGCGCATTGCCTCAGCGCGCGTGCTCGATCGGGCGTATCCGGCTGCCGTCGCTCACCTCGTCCGGCAGATTGAGCGCCACGCGCTCGCCGACGCGCCCGCCTTCCGCCAGGCTGACTCGAATGCCGTCGGTGGTGGCAACCTTCACCGGGTGTAACTGCACCGTGCTGTCGGCGCCTACGTTGGCGATGAACGTGTTGGTGCCGCGCACCAACAGGCCGGCCACCGGAATCTCCGGATAACTCGGCACCGGCACGTGCAGCGTCACGTAGGCGAAGGCTCCCGGGACCAGAAATCCGTGGCTGTTATCGACGTCGAGCTCGGTGAACAGGGTGCGCGTGCGCGGATCGAGCTGATCGGAGGTCCGCGCGATGCGCGCCTGCATCTTGCGATCGGGGTTGGCGCCGTCGGCGACATCGGCCAGGTCGCCGACATGGACATACGGCACGTCTTTCTGCTCGACATAAACATCGATGCGCAATTGGCTCATGTCCGCAATCGTCAGCACCGGCTGATTGCTGGTCTGGCTGGTGATCGAGCTCTGCACCATCGCACCGACATCGACGAAGCGTGCCGTCACCGTGCCATCGAACGGCGCACGCAGAATTTCGTACGACTTCATGACCGCCTGCTGTTCCATGGTCGCCTGAGCCATGCGGTAAACGGCATTCGCCAGATCCGACGTCTGCACCGAGGTCCAGCCGCGCGCCACCAGATCGCGCTCCCGTTCGGCATTCTTCTTCTTGTTCTCCAGATCGCTCGCCGCCGCGTCGAATTGCCGATCCGTCTCCGCCGACTCCACCTCGGCCAGCACCTGACCGGACTTCACACGATCGCCGCGATCAACCGCGATCGACTTCAGATAGCCGCCGACCTTGCCATACAGCGTGGCGACCTGATACGGGCGCGTATCGCCCAGGAGCGTGATCAGCCGCTCGTTCGGCCCTTGCGCGATTGTCGCGACCTGCACCGCCGGCCCCTTGGCCAGCCCCTCCGCCATCGCCTCGCGCGACGCGACAAGCTGCGCGTCCTTGTTCTGCCACAGCCGCACCCCGGTGAGGCCCGCACCGGCGATCACCAGCAATCCGACCAGATACACCAGAAAGGACCCGAAACGACCGCGTCTAGCCATGGTGAGCGTCCCCTGAATCGTGCGTCCCCGCTGCCTCGGCCGCGAAGCGCGTGTCGAGGCTGTGCAGGGTCGGCGGCCTGCGCCGCAGCAACGTATAGAAGATCGGCACAACGAACAGCGTGGATACCGTCGCCACGATCAGCCCGCCGATCACCGCGCGTCCGAGCGGCGCGTTCTGTTCGCCGGCCTCGCCGAGGCCAAGCGCCATCGGCACCATGCCGATGATCATCGCGAGCGCGGTCATCAGCACGGGACGCAGACGGATACGGCCGGCCTCGATCACCGCACGCAGCGGGCCGACTTCCTCACGCGCGCGAAGGTCGTTGGCGAAGCTGACCACCAGGATCGAGTTGGACACCGAGATGCCGATCGACATGATGGCGCCCATCAGCGATTCGACATTGATCGTCGTGCCCGACAGCGCAAGCATCCACAGGATGCCCATCAGCGCGCCAGGCACCGCCATCATGATGATGAATGGATCGACCCAGGACTGGAACAGGATGACCAGCAGCGCATAGACCAGGATGACGGCGAGCACCATGCCGAGAGCGAGACTTTTGAACGAGCTCTGCATCACGTCATTCTGGCCGAGAATCAGGATCTTCGTGGTGATCGGCATGCCTTTGCTGACATCCGCGATCGCCTTCTGGATGTCGCCGGCGGTCGAGCCCAGGTCACGGCCGTCGATATTGGCGGCGATGTCGATTTCGCGCTGCACGGTGTAGTGGTTCACCGATTCCAGACTTGACTTGGGATACACCGTCGCGATGTCGGCCAGCCGCGTCACCGGCGCGAACGGCAGCGTGGCCGGGGTTGCCGCGGCGGGTGGGTCTGGCCGGTTGACCGGCGTGTGCAGCAGGTCGGAGACCGAATTGATCTGGTCGATCGGCGTCTGCACCGCCACCGAGTAGTTCACGTTGTTCTGCGGATTGAGAAAGAAGTTCGGCGCAACCAGTACGCTCGACGACAGCGACGTGAGGATGTTGTTGGCCACATCGCGTTGCGCGATGTTCAGCTTGGCGGCGCGCAGCCGGTCCACATCGACCTGAAGTGTCGGATAGTTCAGCACCTGCACCAGGTGCGCGTCGGCGACGCCCGGAATCCGCTGCATCCGCTCCAGCAACTGCCGGCCAAGCGCGGTGGCACGGTCGAAGTTCACGTCCTGAATCTGCACGTCGATCGGCGCGGACAGGCCGAAGTTCAGCACCTGGCTGACGATGTCGGCGGTCTGGAAGTAAAACACGCTGCCGGGGAACTGATCAGGCAGTCGGGTGCGGATCGCACGGATGTAGTCGATCGACGGATGATGCCCCGGCTTCAGCGAGATCAGGATCTCGGCGTCCATCGAACCGACATTGTCGCTAGGCACGAAGGCCAGGTTGAACGAGGACGGCACGCCGACCGTATCGTTGATCGTGTCCATCTCATTCGCCGGAATGATCTTGCGGATGCTGTCCTCGACCTGCAGCACCAGATCCTCGGTCCGTTCCAGACGGGTGCCGGGCGGGGCGCGATAGTGCAGCTTGATCAGACCGACATCGGCGGTGGGAAAGAAGTCGAGGCCGATCACGGTAGCCAATCCGCAGGATATCACCAGCATGACGCCGGCGCAGACCAGCACGAACACGCGGCGGTGCAGCGCGCCTTCCAGCATTCGCCCGTAGCCGTCGCGGAATTGGTTGAAGCCGCGATCGAACAGGGCGAAGAAGCCGCGCGGCGGGCCGTGATGCTGTGCCTCGGATGCCAGCAGGAAGCGTGCGAACGCCGGCACCACGGTGAACGACAGCACGTAGGACGCCAGCATGCAGAACACGACGGTCGCGGCGAGCGGGATGAACAGGTAACGCGCCACGCCGTACAGCAGCACGACCGGGAAGAACACGATGCAGATCGCCAGCGTGGCGACGGTCAGCGGCTGGAGCACCTCGCTGCTGCCGTCGATGATCGCCACCGTCAGCGGTTTGCCCAGCGACTGGTTGCGGTGGATGTTCTCGATCGTCACCGTGGCATTGTCCACCAGCAGGCCGATCGCCAGTGCGAGCCCGCCCAGCGTCATCAGGTTGATGCTGTTGCCGGTGAGGAACAAGCCCATGATACCGGCGAAGATGGAAAGCGGGATCGAGGTGGAGACGATCACCGTGTTGCGCCAGCTTCCCAGGAACACCAGGATCAGTGCGGAGACCAGAATCGACGAGATGATCGCCTCGCGGATCACGTTCTGCACCGCGGCGCGCACGAACACCGACTGGTCGAAGTCCAGCTTCAGATCCAGCCCGGCCGGCGCCGCGGCCTGAATCTCTGGCAGCGCCTCGCGCGCCGCATCGACCACCGCCAGTGTCGAGGCGTCGGCGTGCTTCAGGATCGCCAGATACACCGCGCGCTTGCCGTTGACGTGCACGACGTTGCCCTGGGTGGCGTAACTGTCGCTGACCTTGGCGACATCGCCGATCGTCACCGGCGCGCCGTTGAACACGCCGATCGGCAGCGCATTGAACCGATCCACCGCGGTGGGGCTGGAGTTCAACTGCACGTTGTATTCGCGATCGCCAAGCCGCGCGGTGCCTGCCGGCACGATCACATTGGACGCCTGCAGCGCGTTCACCACGTCCACCGGCGCGAAGCCCTTCGCCTCCAGCCGCGACTTGTCGAGATCGACCATGATCTGCCGCGACTTGCCGCCGAACGGGCCGGGCGTGGAGAGGCCGGGAATGGTGAACAATCGGACGCGGATGAAATTCAGGCTGTAGTCGTAGATCTGCTGCTCGGTCAGTGTCTTGCTCGACAGCGTCATCTGCACGACCGGCACATTCGAGGCGTTGAACTGGATCACACCCGGCGGCTGCATCCCAGGCGGTGCGCCCCGCAGGATCGAGTTGTTCACCGACGTGATCTGCGCGATCGAGCTGCCGATATCGGTGCCGGGCTGGAAATATACCTTGAGGATGCCGATGCTTGGGATCGACTGCGATTCGATGCGCGAGATGCCGTTCACCGTGGTGGAATAGGCGCGCTCGGAGATGAACACGACGCGGCGTTCCATGTCCTCGGTGGTGAGGCCGTTGTAGTTCCACACCACCAGCACCACGGGGATGTCGATCACCGGGAAGATGTCGACGATCATGCGCGTGATGGACAGCGCGCCCATCAGCAGGATCAGCAGCGCGGCGATCGCCGACGTGTACGGTCGGCGCAAGGCGAGCCGCACCAAGCCGATCATTCCTCGGCCCCCTCCGTGTCACATTGTCCCAGACGTTACTATTGTTGCCACCCGAACGGAACATTGCCAAGCGGGGCTTTGCCGGTACCCGGCGAAGTGCCACGCTGCCGGCCGCCAACGGAGGAGACGGACGATGGACATGCCACGGATCAATCGGGCTGCCGACCTGCTCGTCGGCGCGCGCCGCACCGGACAATTGCTGGAGAGCCTGCCCGCGGACGCGACGCCCGCGAATATCGCCGAGGGCCACGCGATCCAGGATGCGGTCACTGCCGGCCTTGGCAAACCGGTGGGCGCCTACAAGGCGATGGCGCCGGCCCACGGCGAGCCGACGCGCGGCGTGATCTATGCCGACACCATCCATGCCTCGCCGGCGCGCATTCCCGCCGCCGACGTGCCGCAGTGCGGCGTGGAAGGCGAGGTCGCGTTCGTGTTTCGCCGTGACCTGCCGCCGCGGCCGGCGGCCTATACCCGCGACGAGGTGTCCGATGCGGTCGATGCCTGCGCGGCGATCGAGCTGGTGACCAGCCGCTACCGCAATTCCGACACCGCCTCGAACCTGCAAAAGCTGGCCGACAACATCAGCAACGCCGCCTTCGTGCACGCCGCGCCGTCCGCCGGGTGGCGCGGCCTCGAGCTCGGCAAACTGAAGGTGACGCTGACGGTGAACGGCAGCGCGGTGCTCGAACAGGTGGGCGGGCACGCGACCGGCGATCCGCTCGGGATCGCGGTGGTGCTGGCGAACATGATGCGCGAGCAGGGCGGCATGCGCGCCGGGCAGTTCGTGACCTGCGGCACCTACACCGGCCTGCGCTACCTGAAGCCAGGCGATGTCTGTGGCGTGCGGTTCGAGGGATTGGGCGCGGCGGATGTGACGTTCGACCGTTAGCCGCTTCCGGAATCAGAAGATTGCGGCGCGGCGAGAAGATCGAAGTAAGATAGGAAATGGAACCGCAAATCACGCGAATCACGCAAAATGGACGCTGATGAAACGGCTTCGGCCAGCCCTGCTTCGGAATCAAACGCATCGTCTGGCTCTGTGACGCATGGCCTGGATTTGCGTGTTTCGCGTGATTTGCGGTTCCATCTTTTTGCTCGCCGCGATCCAACTCGCCGCCGCCATTTGGCCCATGGCCCCACTCGTCACGCCGACGAAGGTCGGCATCCACGACTTCTCTACCAAGAGCAAAGGTAGTCGTGGATGGCGGGCCCCCGGCCTTCGCCGGGGCATGCTTCGCCCGCCATGACGTTGAACGTATCGCCGCTGGGCTCGATCCGTTGGAGTCAGAACACTACGCGTTCACCAGCACGTTCGCCGGATCGGCGGCGATCTCGCCGCGCTCGACGCGCTTCACCACCTCGGTGAGCATCGCGTGCGTCGGCGCCGGAACGCCGACCTCCGCGCCCCTCTCGGCGATGAAACCGTTCATGAACTCGATCTCGGTGCGCCGCCCCTTCGCCATGTCCTGCGCCATCGACGGCCGCTGCAGATCGCTGCGCGCCGCCGAGCTGGTGCCCGCCAGCATCAGCGCCTCGATCTGCTCCAGCGCGCTGCGATCGCCTTCCGACGCCAATGCCAGCTGTTCCGGCTCCAGCGCGCCGATCTTGCCCAACGTGAAGCCCATCGCCTGACCCACGCGCACCGACTCGCCACCCAGCCGGATGCAGATGCGGCGGATCGCGTCATGGCTGTCGCGTGCATTGCCGCCGAGGCCGGTGGCGGCAGAGACGCCGTTGCGCATGCCGTTGACGCACAGCTTGGTCCAGCGCTCGCCCCACAGATTGTCGGTGGCGTGCGCGGTGTCGATGCCATCCAGCATCTCGGCGAGCTCCGCGACGCGCCGCGTGATGCGGCCGTGCGGCTCGCCGACATGGAACGATACGACGTTCCGGTTCTTCATCATCGAGCGGCGGACATGGCCGGGCTCGAACAGCTCCACGCCCACACCGCCGCCGACAACGCAGCCCACCGTGCGGCCCCAGCCCACGACGTCCGCGATGCGCTCCTCGTTGATGCAGTTCTGCGACGACACCACGAAGCCGCCGGGTGCGAGATACTGGCGGATCAGCCGCGTTGCCCACACCGTGTCGTACGACTTCACCGCGATGAAGGCGATGTCGATCGGCGGCTGCTTCGCCAGTTCCTGCGCATCGGTGATGTGCATCGCGTTGACGCGGACGGTGCGGTTTTCCGCTTCGGTCATGCCGTGAAGGTGCATACCCTCGGCGCGCATCGCCTCGACATGCGCGGGCCACGGGTCGATCAGCGTCACATCGTGACCCAGCGCCGTGAGGTTCGCGCCGATATAGCCGCCGATCGCGCCGGCGCCGACGAAGGCGATGCGTTTGGCCATTCCTGTCGTTTCCCCTGTTATTCGGCGGCGAGCGGCATCTCCGCAGCTACGGCGCGCAGCCACACCGCGGTGTCGTGGAACACCGCGCCACCCATTGGCGGCGCCGGGTCGTCGCTGGTCAGCGCATTGATCCCGATCCCGCCCTCGAACGCAGCGTTCGGCCACACGCTCTCCGCCACCACGACACCGGGCTGCAGCCCATCGAACAGACGCGCGTGCAACAGGACCTCGCCGCGCGCATTGCCGAGCCGCACGCGGTCACCGTCGGCGATGCCGGCCCGCGTCGCGTCGGTCGGATGCAACAGCACGGTCGGCCGTCGTTCCCGCTGCCGCGACGTCGGCGTCTCGGTGAAACAGGTATTGAGGAAGTGCCGCGACGGCGCCGTCACCATGCGAAACGGGCGATCCGGCGTCGCCTCATCCGTCGCCGGCATGTAGTCGGGCAGGACCGGCATGCGCGCCCAGTCTGGTCCAATCGCGCGCCAGTCGGGTGCGAAATGAAAGCGCTTGTCAGATCTGCGGGAAGCCGTGATGGAAATGCGCATCGGCGAACGCCGGCGCGATATCGATCCAGTGCTGCTCCAGCACCGTCTTCGCATCCGGCCAGCCGGAGGCGCGCAGCGTGGCGTCGATGATCTCCATCTCGGTCATCTCGAAGCCGCGATGCGTGGCGCCCAGCCGCGCCGCGAGACCCTGGTGCACCGCGTGGTTCGGCCGACACTCGCCAGGCGGCTCGATCAGCTTCGCGCCGATCTGGATGTGGCTGTGGCCGCCGGCCTGATACAGATCGTCGTGCTCCATGAACATCGTCGCCGGCAGCACGATGTCGGCCAGCAGCGCGGTCTCGGTCATGAACTGCTCGTGCACCGCGACGAACAGGTCGTCGCGCAGGAAGCCGCGGCGCACGCGATTGGTGTCAGGCGCAACCGTCGCGGGATTGCTGTTCTGGATCAGCATCGCGTGCACCGGTGGGCCGTCGCGCAGCGCGTCGCGATCGCCGTTCAGCACGCTGCCGAGGCGGCTCATGTCGAGGATGCGCGTGGCCGGATCGACCGCGTCCAGACCCTCGATCAGCGTCTTGTCCCAGTTGTAGATGCTGCGATAGCTCCACAGCGCGCCGGCGCCCTCGTACTGCCACTTGCCGGTGACGGTCGGCAGGCAGGTCACCGCATGCATCGACGCGGCACCGTTGCGCGAGCGCGCGAAGCCGTAGCCGATGCGGATATAGGCGCGCTGCGTGGTGCAATACAGCGTGGCGAAGTCCTCGATCTGCATCGACGGCCAGGCCGGTGATCGCCGCCGCCCACTCGGGCGAGCGCGCCGCCAGATGCGCCTCCAGCCCCGCGGGATAGTCGGAGAAGCGCGCCAGGTAGTCGCGATCGGCGTAGCCGTCGCGGAACGCGACGTGCATCACCGCGCAGGCCAGCGCGGCATCGGTGCCAGGACGCAGCGCTAGGTGCACATCGGCCACCGCCGCCGTGCCGGTGCGATACGGATCCACCACCACCAGCTTCGCGCCCCGCTCCTTCCGTGCCCGAGCGATATGCGTCATCACGTTGACCTGCGTCGACACCGGATTGCCGCCCCACATCACGATCAGGTCCGAGCGCGCCATCTCGCGCGGGTCCGGCCCGATGAAGCGGCCCACACCGGCCATCCAGCCGGCCTCGCAGATCGAGGTGCAGATCGTCTTCGCCTGGCGCGAATACCGCATCACGTGGCGTAGCCGGTTGATGCCGTCCCGCTGCACCAGGCCCATCGTTCCGGCGTAGTAATAAGGCCACACCGCCTCGGTGCCATGCCGGTCGCGGTCGCGACGAGAACGCCTCCGGCCACACGGTCCAGCGCCTCGTCCCAGGAGATCGGGCGGAACTGTCCGGACCCCTTCGGCCCGGTGCGCAGCAGCGGCTGCGTCAGCCGGTCCGGATGGTGGATGCGCTCGGCGTAGCGCGCCACCTTGGCGCAGATCACGCCGGCAGTGTAGCTGTTGGCGGCCGACTCCGCGCACCGCACCGATGCGCCGGCCGTCCAGCACCTCGCACCTCGAGGGCGCAGGTGGAGGGGCAGTCGTGCGGGCAGGCGGAGTGACGGAGTTCGCGTTGCATGGGCGCGGAGCCTAGCGTCTGGCGCGCGGCCTTGGCAAAATAGCCGGTCAATCAGGGTTCTGGGAGACTTATCATGCTGACGAGACGCGGCCTGCTGGCCAGCTCGGCCACCGCCGTCGCGGCGCCTGCCGTACTGATGCGGGCGCGCGCCGCCACCCCCAAGGGCGTCGCCGTCATGGCCAAGCAGATCGACGACATCGTCAGCTTCGATCCGGCCGAATCGTACGAATTCACCAACGGTGAGGTCGATGCCAACTGCTACCGGCGGTTGATCCGACCCGACCTGGACGATGCGACCAAGATCGAGGGCGACCTGGCGGAGAAGCTGGACCGTCAGTCCGGACGGCCTGACCTTCACCTTCACGCTGCGGCGCGACGCGAAGTTCGAGTCCGGCAATCCGGTGACCGCGAACGACGCCGCGTTCAGCCTGCAACGCGTGGTCAAGCTGAACAAGACGCCGGGTTCATCGTGACGCAGTTCGGCTTCAGCCCGGACAACGTTGAGAAGACGATCCGTGCGCTCGATGACTACACGCTGGAGATGAAGCTGCCGAATGAGGCGGAGGCCACCAGCTTCGTGCTGTACTGCCTCTCGGCCAACGTCGGCAGTGTGGTGGATACGAAGACGGTGATGGCGAACCAGGCCAACGGCGATCTGGGCAACACCTGGTTGAAGAGCCACACCGCCGGCGCGGGTCCTTTCAAGCTGACGGAATGGGCCGCGAGCGACCATGTGATCATCGACACCAATCCGAACGCGGCGGAGAAGGCGCTGATGCGCCGGATTGTCATCCGCCACGTGCCGGATCCGTCGGCACAGCTTCTGCAGTTGGAGAAGGGCGACATCGACATCGCGCGCGACCTTGGTTCCGACCAGCTCAAGACGATCGCCGGCAACAAGAGCCTGACGATCGCGACGGCGCCGCAGGGCACGTCGATGTACATGGCGATGAACCAGGCGATGCCGCAGCTGCAAAAGGTGGAGGTGCACCAGGCGATCAAGCATGCGATCGACTACGAAGCGATCGCCAAGAACATCACCCCGAACACCTGGAGCGTCTGCCAGACATTCCTGCCGTCTGCGCTGCCCGGCTCGTTGAAGAGCACGCCGTTCAAGAAGGATGTGGCGAAGGCCAAGGCACTGCTGGCGCAGGCCGGGTTGGCGGACGGGTTCGCCGTGACGATGGACTACATCAATACTTCGCCGAATTCCGATATCGCGCAGGCGATCCAGGCCGATCTGGCGGCCATCGGGATCAAGGTGTCGCTGCAACCGGGCGACCAGAAGCAGGTGATCACCAAGACCCGCGCCCGGCAGCATCAGTTGGCGGTGCTGGTCTGGGGCACCGACTACTTCGATCCGAACTCGAATTCCCAGGCCTGGTGCGAAAATCCCGACGATTCGGATCAGAGCAAGCTGAAGATCCTCGCCTGGCGCAGCCACTTCGTGGACAAGGAACTGACCAGCGAGTCGCAGGCGGCGGTGCACGAGCTGGATCCCGCCAAGCGCATCGAGCTGTATCACAAGATCCAGCAGCAGTTCATGGAACGCGCGCCGTTCGCCATGCTGTTGCAGAAGAATGCGGTGGCGGTGCTCGGGCAAGGGCGTCTCCGGCTTCCGGGTCGGGCCGATGCCGGACTACACGCACTACTCGAAGATCGAACCAAAACCGAATAACCAAACACAGGAACGGGGACACGATCATGCTGACCAGACGCACACTGCTCGCGACGTCCGCGGCCGGCCTGGCCGCACCCGCCGTCATCGACACGGCCCACGCAGCCACACCGAAGAACATCGTGGTCCAGGCCAAGGCGATCGACGACATCATCGGCGCATTCGATCCCGCCGAATCCTACGAGTACACCAACAACGAAGTCTGCGGGAACATGTACCGCAAGCTGATCGTTCCTGACCCGCCGATGCGGACAAGCTGGTGGGTGATCTCGCGGAGAAGTGGGAGGTCAGCAAGGACGGTCTGACCTTCACCTTCCAGATCCGCAAGGGCGTGCTGTTCGAGAGCGGCAAGCCGCTGACGGCCGACGACGTGGCATTCAGCCTGCAACGCGTGGTGAAGCTCAACAAGACGCCCGGCTTCATCCTGACCCAGTTCGGCTGGAACGCCGACAACGTCGAGAAGATGATCACCGCCAAGGGCGAGAATGTCCTGGAGCTGAAACTCCCGGAGGCGCAGGCCAGCACCTTCGTGCTGTACTGCCTGTCCGCCACGGTCGGCTGCGTGGTGGAGAAGTCCGTGGTGATGGCGAACCAGACCAACGGCGATCTGGGCAATGCCTGGCTGAAGTCGCACAGCGCGGGTGCCGGCAGCTATCGCCTGGTGGACTGGGCGGCCACCGACCAGATCATCCTGGAGGCCAATCCGCATGCGGCGGTGAAAGCCGCACATCGGTCGCACCGTCATCCGGCATACCGACGAACCCGCGGCGCAGCTTCTGCTGGTGCAGAAGGGCGATGCCGACATCGCGCGCGACCTCAACGCCGATCAGCTCAAGTCGATGCAGAAGAACCCCGACTTCACCTTTGCCAAGGCCAACCAGCTCACGTCGATGTACTCGGCTGCAACATGAGCCATGCCGCAGTTCCAGAAGCCGGAAGTGCTTCAGGCGATCAAATGGGCGATCGACTACGACGCCATCGCGACGAACATCACGCCGAATGTCTGGACCGCCGTGGCAGACCTTCCTGCCGAAAGGCTCTCCAGGCTGCGATCACCGACAAGCCGTACAAGAAGGACGTGGCAAAGGCCAAGGCGCTGCTGGCGAAGGCCGGTTATCCGGACGGTTTCACGCGTCACGCTCGATCATTTTGCCAGGGCGCCGTTCCGCGGACGTTGCGCAGGCGATCCAGGCCAACCTCGCGGACGTCGGCATCAAGGTGCAGTTGCTTGCCGGTGAGGGCAAGCAGGTCACCACCAAGATGCGGGCGCGGCAGTTCCAGATGACGCTGATGACGTGGTTCCCGGACTTCCTCGATCCGCACTCGAACGCGCAGGCGTTCAACTACAACGCCGACGATTCCGACACCTCCAAGGTGAAGCTCCCGGCGTGGCGCTGCCATTTCCACGACAAGGAGCTGACCGACCTGGTGGACAAGGCGTCGAAGGAGCTGGATGCCAAGAAGCGGATGGAGATGTACGCCAAGATGCAGCGTGACTCGATGGAGCGCTCGCCGTTCGTCTTCGTGTTGCAGAACGCGGAGATCGCCACCATGCACAAGGGCGTGTCCGGGCATCTCGCTGGGACTGCTGCCCGACTACACGCGCTACGCGGGCATCAGCAAGGCGTGATCTCCAAGCGCCTTCGTCCGGTTCTTGCCGCGCTGGCCAGCGTCCCGGTGACGCTGTTCGGCCTGGTGCTGGTGACGTTCCTGATCGGCCGGGCGATGCCGATCGATCCGGTCATCGCCATCGTTGGCGATCACGCCCCGCCGGACGTGATCGCCCGCGTGCGCACTGAACTGGGGCTCGACGAACCGCTTGTATGTGCAGTTCGGCATCTTCCTGCGCAACATGGCGCACGGCGATCTCGGCCATTCGGTGATGACGTCGCGTCCGGTGCTGGACGACATCGCACGTTTCTTTCCCGCCACGCTGGAACTGGCCACCGCGGCGATCATCATCGCCGTGATCATCGGACTGCCGCTCGGTGTGTTCGCCGCGTCACGGCAAGGTTCGCGCTTCGACCATACCGTGCGGGTGATCAGCCTCACCGGACAATCCGTGCCGGTGTTCGTGCTCGGCCTGGTGGCGCTGCTGGTGTTCTACGTCAAACTCGGCATCGCGCCCGGCACCGGGCAGTTGGACGTGGCCTATGAAGGAGAGGTGCCTCGGGTCACCGGCATGCTGGTGATCGATGCGGTGCTGGCGGAGGACTGGGATTCGGTCTGGGACGCGCTGGCGCACCTGGCATTGCCGGCGTTGGTGCTGGCGTATTTCTCGATGGCGTATATCACCCGCATGACGCGCGCCTTCATGATCGAGGCGTTGTCGGGCGAGTACATCATCACCGCGCGTGCGAAAGGTCTGTCGGCTACGCGCATCCTGTGGCGGCACGCGTTCGGCAACATCTCGGTTCGGCTGATCACCGTGCTGGCGCTCGCCTATGCCGGCCTGCTGGAAGGCGCGGTGATCACCGAGACGGTGTTCTCCTGGCCGGGCTCGGGCTTTACCTGACCGGGTCGCTCCTGAACGCCGACATGAATGCCGTGCTTGGCGCGACGCTGGTGGTCGGCGCGGTCTACCTGCTGCTGAACCTGATGGCGGACATGGCATACCACTTGCTGGATCCACGCGTACAATGATCGTGCTGTCCCGCGACTGGCTGCTGAGCGAAACACCGGTCTCGCGCGCCCAGGCGGCGTGGGTGCGGCGGTATCGCGGCTGGCTGCAGTTCCGCACCAACGGACTGGCGATGGTGGGGCTGGTGACCGTGGTCATCATGATCTTCATGTCGCTGGCCGCGCCGTTGCTGGCGCTGCAGAGCCCCAGCGCGCAGGACCTTGCCGGCAGGCTTGCGCCGCCGTCGCTGGCAACATTGGCTCGGCACCGACGAACTCGGCCGCGACATCTATTCGCGCATTCTGTACGGCGGCCGCGTCACGCTCGGCATGGTGGTGGCGGTGGTGCTGCTGGTGGCCCCGATCGGTCTCGCGGTGGGCAGCGTTGCCGGTTATCTGGGCGGGATGGCGGATCGCGCGTTGATGCGCCTGACCGACATATTCCTGGCGTTTCCCCGGCTGGTGCTGGCACTGGCATTCGTGGCCGCGCTGAAGCCTGGCATCACCAGCGCGATCATCGCCATCGCCCTGACGTCCTGGCCACCGTATGCACGCCTCGCGCGGGCCGAGACGCTGACAGTGCGCGGCACCGACTTCATCGCCGCCGTGCGGCTGACCGGTGCGAGCCGATTCCGCATCATCCTCCGCCACATCGTGCCGTTGTGCCTGTCGAGCGTCATCGTGCGTGTCACACTGGACATGAGCGGCATCATCCTCACCGCGGCCGGCCTGGGCTTCCTGGGCATGGGCGCGCAGCCGCCGATGCCGGAATGGGGCACCATGATCGCCTCATCGCGCGCATTCATCCTGGAACAGTGGTGGGTGCCGACGATCCCTGGCCTCGCCATCTTCGCGGCGTCGCTCGCATTCAACCTGCTGGGCGACGGGATGCGCGACGTGCTCGATCCGAAGCAGCGGTGACGGCGACTTGTTGGTTCAGATCGAAAATCTGCGCATTCGCTTTCCAACGCCAAGCGGCGGCTTGTCGGAAGCCGTGCGCAACGTCTCGTTGACGCTGGGCCAGGAGAAGCTCGGGATCGTCGGTGAGTCCGGTTCCGGCAAGTCGCTCACCGCGCGCTCGATCCTTAAACTGCTGCCCGGCAACGCCGTGATCACCGCCGACAAGCTGGCCTTCGACGACATCGATGTGATGCGCGCAGACGAGGACGCGATGCGCCGCATCCGGGGCAAGCGCGCCGGCCTGATTCTGCAGGACCCGAAATACTCGCTCAATCCGGTGATGACGGCCGGCGAGCAGATCGCCGAAGCCTGGCGTATCCACCGCGGCGGGAGCCGCAGGCTCGCCTATCGGGCGGCGATCGATCTGCTGGTCCAGGTGCAGATCCGCGATCCCACCCGGGTCGCGGCGGCCTATCCGCACGAGTTGTCCGGCGGCATGGGCCAGCGCGTCATGATCGCCATGATGTTGGCCCCGGATCCGGAGCTGCTGATCGCCGACGAACCGACCAGCGCGCTGGACGCCACCGTGCAGGCGGAAATTCTCCGGCTGATCGAGGATCTGGTGTCGCGCCGTGGCATGGGTCTGATCCTGATCAGCCACGATCTGCCACTGGTCTCGCATTTCTGCGACCGCGTCGTGGTGATGTATGCGGGGCGCGTGGTCGAGGAGTTGCGCGCCGCCGATCTGCTGCACGCCAATCATCCTTACACCCGCGGGCTGCTGGAGTGCCTGCCCGCGCTCAGCCATAGGCAGCGTCGTCTGGCCGTGATGCAGCGCGATCCATCATGGCTGGAGGAATGATCGAGATCGCTGCGCTGAGCGTCCGCTTCGGCACCATCGAGGCGGTCAAGGATGTATCGTTCAGCGTCGAGCGGGGTGAAAGCTTCGGCCTGGTCGGCGAAAGCGGCTCAGGCAAGTCGACGGTGCTGCGGGCCTTGGCGGGCCTCAACCAGAACTGGTCGGGCCGTATGGCGGTGGGAAACGCGATCCTGGCACCCCGGCGCAGCAAGGACTTCTTCCGCCGGGTGCAGATGGTGTTCCAGGATCCGTATGGCTCGCTGCATCCGCGTCAGACTGTAGATCGACTGCTGAGCGAGCCGCTACTAGTGCACGGCATGGACAACATCGAGCGCCGCATCCTGCGCGGCCTCAACGAAGTAGCGCTGCCCGCCGCCATGCGGTTCCGCTATCCGCACCAGCTTTCCGGCGGCCAGCGCCAGCGTGTCGCAATCGCGCGCGCGCTGATGGCAGAGCCGGAGGTACTGCTGCTCGACGAACCGACCAGCGCACTGGACGTCTCGGTGCAGGCCGAGGTGCTGAACCTGCTGATGGATCTGCAGCAGGCACACGGGCTGACCTACATCCTGGTCAGTCATAATCTGGCGGTGGTCGCGCATCTCTGCGGCCGTATCGGCGTGATGCAGGCGGGCGAGCTGGTTGAGTCACTGTCGGCGGACGACCTTCGCGCTGGCCGGACCCTGCATCCGCATACCGCGTCGCTGCGGGAGCTGAGCATCGAGTTGGAAGAACCCGAGACAAGTCTGTGACCGACCCACGATGATGCATGGAGAGAGAGCGCGGGGCCTGGACAATGCTGACCCGTCGAACCTCTTATCGCCGCGACGATGAGCGAGAGAGGCGGACGGAATGTCGCACGCAACGGACGCCTCGGAGCACGAACGACGACGCCGGCTGCACTTTCCGCATCCGCATTTGCCGCACGGCCTCGTCACCTTCCCGCGCACGCTGCTGCCGTGGATCGAACCGTGGTTCCTCGACTATGCGTGTCTCGGCGTCGTACAGGGTGGGATGCTGCCGCTGCTGTTGCCGTTGTCCGCTGGCGGATCGATGCATGCCGGCACGATCGTCGGCGTGATGAACCTGGCCGGTCTGACCGCGCCGTTCTGGGGGCATCTCGCTGATCGGCGACGACTGCACCGGCCGGTCTTGTTGGCCGGCATGCTCGCTTCGCTGGTGGCGCTGCTGCTGATGCCCGCCGATCTAGGCCTGCCGCTCAAATCCGTGCTCGCCGCGATCCTCGGTCTCGGCTTCGCCGCCGCGAACACCGTGGCGAACATGTTCATCGTCGAGGTGCGGCCGCCGGAAGAATGGGACGCCCGCATCGGCGCGCTACAGGCGTTCAGCGGACTTGGCCAGGTCGCAGGCCTGCTGCTGGCCGGCTTCATCGGCGGCCGTTACGCACTCGCCTTCGGTGTCGCGGCGGGGCTGGTGGCGGCGGCCATTCCTATTACCTGGCTGACGCTGCGCGGCATTCAGCTCCCGGTTCGGCGCGCGGAGGCAACGGCGCACCCGCCGGTCGGCGGCGAAGGATGGGCGTGCGCGCCGCAGCGGATGTTCCATATTCCCACTTGGCTGGGATTGCGGACGTTGCTGCGCGAATTCGAAATGCCGTTCGCGCGCCTGATGATTGTGTGGTTCTTCGCATTCGTCGCGATCAGTGCGGTGCTTACCATGTTTCCGCTCGCGTTGATCCGGGCATTCGGCGTGGCCACGGGGCTGCCCGCCTCGACCTACGCCTTCGCTTCGGCCGTCAGCCTGGCGCTGTATCCGCTGGCGGCGAACGTTGCAACACGGCATGGCGCACGGCTCGTGCTGCGCACCGGTTTTGCCGTCCGCGCCGTGGCCATCGCGATCCTGGCCATCGCGTTCCTTGCGCAGATCGATGCTGTGCCACTGGCGCTGGGCGGGTTCAGCGTTCTGGTGATGGCGTGGCCGCTGCTTGGCGTCAGCGGCACGGCGCTCGCCGCGCAACTCGCTCCCGGCGAGAAGGGCGAGGCGCTTGGCCTGTTCAACGCGTCATCCTCGCTGGCCGGGGCCGTCGGCGCGTTCCTTGGCGGTTGGGCGATCGAGATGGTCGGCTTTGGCGTGCTCTGCCTGGCGGGTGCCGTCGTCGTGGCGCTTGCGGTACTGTGCTCCGGCGGTGGGAACGAAAAGCGGGCGGCGGCCCGCTCATAGGGAATGGGTAGGTGTCGCGTTTCGCGATACGAGGCACTGGTGCCAGCAACGTGGCTTCGCCAAAGGGACATCGCCGCACTGACCTCCCACACCGCAATAGCCGAGAGATCAGCGGTTAAACGCCATCGCTACCTTCACGAACGGCGAGGCAGTCGTATGGTGAATTCGCTGAACTTTTTGACCTTGCTGTCCACCGTGATGCTGCCGCCATGCTGCTGCGTCACGGTGTCATAGCTGATGGAGAGACCAAGGCCGGTGCCTTCACCGGTCGGCTTGGTGGTGAAGAAGGGCTGGAACAGCCGATCCCTGATGTCTTCGGGAATGCCGATACCATTGTCCCGCACACGGATCTCCACCGCACCGTCCAGATCGCGCGTGGTCACTTTCAGCGTGGGTTCGAAGCCGGGCGCGGTCTCGTCGCGCTGGCGCTTGCGCGTCGCATAGAAGCCGTTGCTGAATAGGTTCAGGAACACCCGGGTGATGTCCTGCGGCACCAGCTCGATCGGGGCGATCCCCTCGCCCAGGTCGCGCTCCAGCGTGATGTTGAAGCTCTGGTCCTGGGCGCGGGCGCCGTGATAGGCGAGGTTCAGCGCCTGCTCGACCAGCGTGTTGAGATCGACACGGCTGCGCTCGCCTGATCCGCCGCGCGAATGCTCCAACATGCTGCGCACAATGCCGTCGGCGCGCCGCCCATGCTCGGCGATCTTCTCCAGGTTGGAGGTAAGCATTCCCACCACATCATCGATCTCGTCGCGCTGACCTTGGTGCAGCAACGGCATTGCTGCGCCAATCGCCTGCTTCACTTCGCCAAGCAGTTCGACGGATAGCGTGGAGAAATTGTTGACGAAGTTCAGCGGGTTCTTGATCTCGTGCGCGATGCCAGCGGTGAGCTGGCCGAGGGAGGCCATCTTTTCCGCCTGGATCAGGTTGGCCTGCGTCGCCTTCAGCTCGCGATACGCCGCCTCCGCCGCTTCGCCCGCGGCACGGCTCTCTTGCTCGCTGCGCTTCCGTTCGGTGATGTCGGCATAAATCAGCACGAACCCACCCTCGGGAACCGGATTGTAGCGCACCTCGATCACTCGTCCGTTGGGGCGCGTGCGCTCGTACACGGTCGGTTGGCCGCCGAATCCATGCAGCCGGCGCATCAGCTCCTCGGCATCGGCGTCTGGGCCAAACTCGCCGCGCCGCGCCAGGTAGTGTATATAGTCGACGTAGGGGCCGTGCGCGGCGACCGCCTCATCCGGCACATCGAGGATCTCCTGGAACCTGCGGTTCCACGCGATCAGTCGCGGGGTCCCATCGAACATGGCGACGCCGTCTCCGATGTTCTCGAACGTGACGCGGAGTTCGGACTGGCGCTGTGCCAGCTCTTCGGTACGGGCGCGCAACTGGTCGAGCAGTCGTGCGTTGTCGATCGCGATCACCGCCTGGGCGGCGAAGTTCTGCAGGAGAGCAATCTGCTTGTCCGAGAAAGGTCTTACCTCCTGGCGGTAGATGTTGAACGCACCCAGCAGTACGCCGTCCTTGCGCAGCGCCACCATCAATCTGGTACGCGCACCGCCGAGATCGGCCAGCGCGCGTCGCGAACCAAGCCCGGAAGCATAGACCTCGTCGTTGGTGATGTCCGGCTGGTGGATCATATCCGTGCCCTGTGCAACCAGACTGAACGCCGAGTGCGGGTGCTCCGTCTCGAGGGCAACCCCCGCTCGGGCATATTCCGCAAGTGCCGGCGGCACGCCGCGCGCCGCCGCGACGGCGAACATTCGGCCGTCCAATATCAACAGGTGGCTAAATGACGCGTCGCAGAGCCGCATAGCCTTTTCCACCATCGTATCGAACACAGGCGCCAGGCTGCCCGGTGAGGCGTTGATCACCTGCAACACCTCGGTGGCCGCGGTCTGCTGCTCCAGTGCCTCGCGCTGCTCGGTCAGCAGCCGCGCATTCTCCATCGCTATCACCGCCTGCGCGGCGAAGCTCTGCAGGAGCGCAATCTGTTTGTCGGAAAACGGCCATACCTCTTTGCGGTACATGGTGAGCGCTCCGAGCAGGGTGCCGTCCTTGCGCAAAGGAACCCACAAGGCGGTACGTGCTCCGAACCGATCGACCAGGCGAACGCGAGATTCGACGCCTACAAGATAGGCGTCGGTGGCGATGAGATCCGCAATATGTACAAAGGAGCCGCCATTCACCAATGTTGCCAGTGCGCTTCCCGGATCTGGCCGCAGCGGAGCCGATTCCTCCACCGACAATTTGTGGTCCGCGAACAGATGGAATACCTCGCCGTCAAAGGTCAGCAACCCGCCGAACTGTGCCTGGCACAGCTGCACCGCCTTGCCAATGATCGCGCTGAACACAGGCTGAAGATTGCCGGGTGATGCATTGATGACCCGTAGCACCTCGGCCGATGCGGTCTGCTCCGCCAACGCTTCGCGCAAATCGCCGAGCATCCGCGCGTTCTCCATCGCGATCACCGCCTGGGCGGCAAACGCCTCCAACAGTGTTATCTCGCTCTTGGAAAACGGGCGAACCTCCAGGCGGAACGCACTGATATAGCCGATCAGCGATCCATCCTTGCGCAGCGGCACCACAAGTGTTGTTCGCCTGCCCGCAACTTCGATGCTGCTGCGCACCACCTGGTCGTCGGAATCTGCCAGCGTGCCATCGGGATCGTGGACAAACCGGGCACCATCGATGAGTGGCTGAAGGTACGGATGCGGACGATACGGTGCGCGCACCAGCGTGGTATAGCTCTCAGAAAACCCCGTCGTGGCGACTGCCCGGAAGTACTCGCCGTCGAAGGTTCCAAGGCTCCCGATTGCGGCGCCGCACAGATGGTGAGCCTTTTCCACAATCGCCTGGAATACCGGCTGGGGATCGTCAGGTGAGTGGTTGATGACGTGCATCACTTCCGCCAGCGCGGCCTCACGCGCCAACGCCGCGTCGCGTTCAGTCCGGTAGCTGTCGACCTGGTGTAGCAGATCAGCGATCGTTGCCTCTTGCATCGCACTCATCGGGGCGCTTCCCGTGCCGGCCGGGACGAATGGAGGCATCGCGTGATCATTCCTTCGCCACCGCAACGCCGCTAGCTCTTGCCGATAGACGCCGTCGATGGAAAGTCAGCAATCCACCGCCGCCATCTCGTTTCAACACCATCGTAAATACGGAAAGCATCGTAGCAACGCACGCATCCGCCGTGGCATAGGCGGCGCATAGTCGCACGACAGGTGGTTGGTGGGCGCCGAACAGCACGTTCACTGCTTCGCCGACGGATTTCACCAGCGCGCCCCGGCGCTCAGCACGATCTGGGAATGCGTTCACCATACTCGCTATTGCGTAGAGCCAGTTCCGCAGTGTGGGTCGACAAGCGGTTCCCAGGCATGTGAATCGAAGTCCGGGTACGGCATTTCAGCCAATTTCTATCGATTCCGCAAGGTTGGGCGAGCTTGCCGGGCGATGCGCCCAGGCCGGCGGTGCGTGGGTGCCCCTTTCTCGTGCACGCAGCGCATCCCAGACCTGGAACGCCGCCAGCCCTCATCGGCTTGCACAATCCATCGCGGTCCGGTTCAAACCCGTCATGGCTCAGTGCCGCGCAGCGCTATCCCTCCCGCAGAGGAGCAACCTGATGCCCGTCTCCACCCAGATGGTCGCCATGCGCGACGGTGTCCGCCTCGCCACCGACGTGTATCTGCCGGACGGTGCCGGTCCATTCCCGGTCATCATGGAGCGTACGCCGTACGGTCGTGCCGAGACCAGCCGCAGCGAGATCACCGCCACAAACCGCGCTCCCGCATCGCGCGCCGAACTCGCGACATATTTCACCGCGCACGGCTATGCCGTTGCGTATCAGGACACCCGCGGCCGCTACGGCTCGGAGGGCCGCTTCGTCAAATACCTGTCCGACGGCGAGGACGGATTCGACACCTGCGCCTGGCTGCGCGCGCAGCCTTGGTGCGACGGACGCATCTGCACCATGGGTCTGTCCTATGCCGCGCATACGCAGGCGGCGCTGGGCTGCCTCGATCCACCGGGCCTGGTCGCGCAGGTGCTGGACTGCGGCGGCTTCGCCAATTCGTGGCAGTCGGGCATCCGCCAGTCCGGCGCATTTGAACTGAAGCAAGCGGCCTGGGCATTCAAGAACGCGTTGGTGTCACCGGAGGCACTGGCCGATCCGGTGCTGCGCGCGGCGCTGGCGGGCGAGGACATTCGCGAATGGTTCACCCGCATGCCGTGGAAGCCTGGCCACTCGCCGCTGCGGCATCATCCCGGCTACGAGGCTTATCTGTTCGACCAGTGGACGCACGGCGCGTTCGACGAATTCTGGCAGCAGCTTGGCATCTGCACCGAGCGCTGGCACGAACGCTACAGCCGCGCCGCCTGCGTGCACATGTCGTCGTGGTGGGATCCGTATCCGCTGACGGCGACCGGCAATTATACCGGCCTGAAGCGCGCCGGCCGCGGGCCGCAGCGGCTCATCCTGGGACCATGGACGCATGGCGACCGCAGCAACACCTGCTTCGGCGACGTGGAATTCGGCTCCGACGCGGCGCTGGACTCCTGGGCCGGCGACTGGCGCGCGTACCGGTTGCGATGCTTCGACCATGTGGTGAAGGGCACGCCCCTCGACGAACCCACGGTGCGCATCTTCGTCATGGGCGGTGGCAGCGGGCGTCGCAACGCGGCTGGCAGACTGGAGCACGGCGGGCGCTGGATCACCGCTGCGGACTGGCCGCCGCCCGGTGCCGCGTTCACAGCCTTCCACCTGCACGGCGATGGTCGCCTCGACCGTGCCCCCGCTCCCGCGGACGCGGCGCCGCTGAGCTATGACTTCGACCCTTCGCATCCGGTGCCGACGATCGGCGGCGCGATGAGCAGCCTCGATCCTGTCGCCTATGCCGGCGCGTGGGACCAGACGGAGGGTCCGGGATTCTTCGGCTGTACGCCACCGTATCTGCCGCTGGCCGCGCGCCGCGACGTGCTGGTGTTCCAGACGCTGCCTCTCGCGGCGCCGATGCAGGTGGTTGGCCCGATCGAGGCCGACCTGTTCGTGGCGACGGACGGCCCCGACACCGACTTCACCGCCAAGCTGATCGACGTGCATCCGCCCTCGGCCGACTATCCCAAAGGCTATGCCATGATCCTCACCGACGGCATTCTGCGGCTGCGCTATGCCGAAGATCCTGCGCAGCCGCGGCTGTGTCAGCCTGGCGAGATGGCGAGGATCCGCATCACGCTGTTTCCGACCGCGAATCTGTTTCTACCGGGCCACCGCGTCCGGCTGGACGTCGCGTCGAGCAATTTCCCGAAGTTCGATGTCAACCCGAACACCGGCGAGCCGGAGGGCATGGCGCGGCGCAGACGGGTAGCGGTGAACACGGTGTTCGTCGACGCCAGTCGGCCAAGCCGGGTGGTGTTGCCATTGCTCGCACTTTGATGCGATAGCGCTGGCGGCGCGCCGAGGGAAAGCCGATGAACGATCTCTATTCGTTCCATGCCCAGCATCGCAACACCAGGGTGATGCACAAGTGGGACCACTATTTCGAGGTCTATGAACGCTTTCTGGCGCCGATCCGCCGCAGCAATCCGGTGGTACTGGAAATCGGCGTGCAGCTAGGCGGCTCGGTGGAGATGTGGCGCGACTATTTTGGCCCAGCGGCGCGCATCTACGGCATCGACATCAACCCCGACGCGAAGCAGCAAGAGGACATCATCACCAAGGTCTTCATCGGCGACCAGCAGGACCGGACCTTCTTGCGCTCCCTGGTGCGCGAGATCGGCCGGCCGGACGTGGTGATCGACGATGGCGGGCACTCCGCCAACCAGCAGATCACGGCGTTCGAGGAGCTGTATCCGGCGCTCAGCGACAAGGGTCTTTACTTCGTGGAGGACACTCACACGTCGCTGTGGCGCGGGCGGTTCATGGACCGGCAGGACCAGCAGAGCTTTTTGCAGTTCTCGTTCGCACGCTGCGCGCAGTTGATGGAATGGACCGGCAAAGCGGAGAATTTCCAGGTACTCGGCGGCGATCAGAGTGAAACGCTCGGCAACGCGGCCTCGGAATTCTGTCGCACCACCAAGGCGATCACCTTCTACGACAGCATGATCGTGTATGAGCGCGCCCACCGCCGGGTGCCGCACCACATCCGTCGCTGAAAGGACACCGAGCACACTCCGATGATCACACTGTCCCGTGCGCCGGCGAGCCTGCCCGGAGGGCGGCGCATTTACGCGATCGGCGATATCCACGGCTGCGACGCACAGCTTGGCAGCCTGCACGAGATCATCGCCGAGGACTTGGCGCGGCGCCCGGTCGCTGCACCGCTGCTGCTGCATATCGGCGATTACGTCGATCGCGGCGCCGACACCGCGGGCGTGTTGCGGCGGTTGATCGCGGGATCGCCGATCGACGGGATACCGGTGGTGAATCTGCTCGGCAATCATGACGACACAATGCTGCATGCGTTGTCCGGCGATCGTCCGGCGGCGACGGACTGGCTGTTCACCGGCGGCCGGCCGGCGCTGGAAAGCTATGGCATCGACCCGGATTCGCCGCGCGAGAGCTGGCCGGAAGGTGTGCCGACCGAGCACATGGCGTTCCTGCGCGATCTGACGCTGACCCATCACGAAGGCGGCTACCTGTTCGTCCACGGCGGCGTGCGCCCAGGCGTGCCGCTGGAGCAACAGGCACGCGAGGACCTCCTCCGCATGCGTCAGCCGTTTCTGTATTCCGAGATGTCGTTCGGCGCGGTGGTGGTGCACGGCCACAGCCCCGTGAAGGAGCCGGTGGTGCGGCACAACCGGATCGCCATCGACACCGGCGCAGTGTTCGGCGGCAAAATGACATGCCTAGTGCTGGAGAGCGACACTTTCGGGTTCCTCACTGCGGAGCCGGTAGGCGAGCCGGTGTCAATCGCGCATCGGTAGGGTGCGCAACGCTGTGACTTTCGCTGAGATGCTGCCATGTCCATAACGCTGCAAAGCCGATGACGC
>CAWFYC010000012.1:0-67658 GCA_963819855.1 uncultured Alphaproteobacteria bacterium | reverse complement strand
CGATCGGTACAACGCCGTCCGCCGCCGCCGCCTCCTCCGCCCTCCCCAGATCATAGCCCCCCGATCCGTCCGCCAGCGCCTCGCCGTGAACGCCGCCGAGCACCCAGCACGCGGCAATATCGACTCCCGCCGCGCCGGCGATATCGGTGTGCAGCGCGTCGCCCACCGCCAGCACGCTTGCGACCGGCAGATCGAGGCTTTGCAGCACTGGCTGATAGATCGTTGGATCCGGCTTGCCGATCGAGCGGACATCGCCGCCCAACTCCTGATAGCGCAGCGCCAGCGATCCGGCGCACAGCACGCGCACGCCGCCACGGATCACCTGTAGATCCGGGTTGGCGCAGATCATCGGCAGATGATGGCGGGCGCAATCCTGCAGCACCTGCTCGAACTCGGCCATGTCGGTGGGATTGCGGTGATCGTCCGGGCCGGTGTTCAGCACGAAATTCGCATCTGCGGGATCGTCCACCTTGGTCAGCGCCAGACCTTCGATCACACCTCGGTCGCGCTCCGGGCCGAGGTGGAACACGCGCTGACCGAGTTCCGCCCACCACAAATCGGGAGGACGCTGCAATGCGCGGCGCACTGCCTCGCCGCTGGTGAGGATGTCGGTATAGAGGTCGTCCGGAATCCCCATTCGGCGCATCATCGCCTGCGCCGCATCGTTCGGCCGCGGCACGTTGGACAACAGCAGAGTGCGCTTGCCGGCCTCGCGCAGCCGGGCGAGGCAATCGACAGCATGCGGAAACGCGTTCACCCCGTCATGGATCACGCCCCACAGATCGAGGATGAAACCGTCATATCGTTCGGCGAGCGGGGCGAAGCCTGGCAGATGTTCCATCAGCCGCATTCTGCCAGACGCTGCGCATCTTTGCCCACCGCATCCTGCACGCAGGCAAAGCCGCCGGCCCGCAGCGCTTCGGCCAACTCGCGCTTCAGGCGCGGGATCAGCGCCGGGCCGACGTAGGCGAAGGCGGTATAGAGCTGCACCAGCGTCGCGCCGGCATGGATCTTGGTGAGCGCATGCTCGCCGCTGGACACGCCGCCGGCAGCAATCATGACCAGGCGGCCTCGTGCCAACAGGAAGGCGCGCGCCAGCACGGCGGTCGAGAGCGCAAACAGCGGGGAACCGGACAGGCCGCCTGCCTCACGCGCGAGCGGCGACCGTAGTCCGGGCGACCGCGAGACCGTCGTGTTGGACACGATCAGTCCCTGCGCGCCCTCGGCAACACAGGTCTCCACCAGCGTCGCCAACGCCTCATCGGCGATGTCCGGCGCGATCTTCACCAGCACCGGCGGCCGGTTCGGCACGCTTTCGGCCACGGCACGCAGGATCGCGCGCAACTGCGCCTCGCCCTGAAGATCGCGCAGCCCAGGCGTGTTCGGCGAGGACACATTGATCACCGCATAGTCGGCGTGCGGTGCAACCGCCGCGATCAATGCCGGATAATCGCGCTCCGGATCGGCGTCCTCCTTGTTGATGCCGACATTGGCACCCACGACGACCGGGCCGCGCGGGCGCCGCGCCAGCCGGGCGAGATATTCGTCGAGGCCGGCGTTATTGAAACCCATGCGGTTGATCACCGCTCCGTCCGGCTCCAGGCGGAACAGCCGTGGCCGTGGGTTGCCAGTCTGCGGACGCGGCGTGACGGTGCCGGTCTCGATGAAGCCGAAGCCCAGCCGCGCGAGTGCGGCCACCGCCACGGCGTTCTTGTCGAAGCCCGCCGCAAGCCCGACAGGATTGGCGAACCGCCGGCCAAGCGTCGTTACAGCGAGTGCCGGATCGTCGCCGCCCTCGGCGCGGCCGGCCAGACCGAGACGGAGCACGTACAGCGCAATGTTGTGCGCCCGTTCCGGATCCAGCCCACGCAGCAGCGGCATGAATGCGGAAGCGATGTTGGGCGTCATGCTCGGCAGACCAGCACTTCGGGTCTCACTGCGATTCGGGACCCCCAGAGTACGGCGACATGCGGCCGCGCAGGTCGAGCGCCGACGCTACCTGAGAGCCGACAGCAAGCGCATGCTTCATGACAGCCTGAAGCGTATCCCCAGTAGGGGGAAGATCGCGAGCGTCCCATGTGACGAACAATGTTCCAAGCATCCGGCTCCGGTTGTCGATCACGGGACAGGCCATGAAGGTGCCGGCACCAAGCCCCTCGAACCGTGCGCGAAGCGCCGGATTGGGCTGCTCGGCGACGAAACCCAGAAAGCACCGCCCGGCGAGCAGCACCGGCAGAAAGTTGTTCCAATCCGACAGCGGTTGGTTCAGCAACAGCGCTCCAACCGTCTTCCCCGGCGCGGCGACCGCGTTTGTGACATCGTACCGCAGCAACGCGACCCCTGTCACACCCGTGACGCCGTTATGCACGACGCCAAGCCGCACCCGCGCAGCGAGCGGCGCGTAGCCCAGAAGCCCCGCCAGCGACTCGTCGATCAGCTTGTCGGTATCGGCCGCGTAATGCAGTTCGGTCTGCAGCATGGTGGCCTCCCGTTCGTGCTCGTGATCGGTGCGGTAGGCCTTGGTATCGATGAACGCCACGCGCAGGCCAGCGCCGATTCCCCCTTCGTCGCGGACATGCCAGCCGGCGTAGAGGAACACCAGCATGCCAACCGTAATCAGCGGTTGAGCGAGTGCAGCGAAGAGTGGCCGGCAAAGGAGACGCAGCGATCCAATGGACGTGGTCGCGCTGCGGTCGAATTGTGTCATCGGCAGTGTGTCTCCTGATAGGGACTGCGGCCGATACAGTTCGTCGGCTCGTGTATGGGATTTAGCGGTGCGGACGGACCATCGGCGGGCAACGCAACTACGTCCCGGCGCTCACCGTCCTGGGCCGCCCGGCTTCACGGCCGCGTTCTGGGGTGCGGAATTGCGGCGACTTCTCGCTCCAGGGCGGCCTGCGCCGCCTCGAACTGCTGGAACCGGCGCTCGATCTCGGCGAGACGCCCGGACATGTTGCCGTCGTCCCCGACATGCGCGAGCCGCCACTGACGCAGCGATGCCATTTCACCCTGGAGATTGTTCACCCGCTCGTTGTGCGCGGCGTTGTCGGTCAGCAGGCTGCTGACCTTGGAGAAGTACTGGTCCTCCAGGTTGCCGATGCGACGCGAGTTGATCGAGACCTCGGTGCGAATAGCCTGTACCGCCGGCGAGCCGTTCTGCTCGATCGCCGCGACGCGGCGCTCGGACTCTTCGATTCTGGCACTGACGGATCCGAACTGGCTGCTGAACCAGACGATCTGAAAGCCGAAGCCAAGCATCGCAGCGACCCACGGTATCCAGTTGGTCGAGGTTGGTACCGTCGACGCTGTTCGCGTCCCGACCGTGTCACTCATGGTAGGAATCTCCGCTTCGCTTGCCTCGTTCGAGGCAACGCCCGACGATGCCGTCTGTGTGGAATGAGCCATATCTCGAGACCTGTTGTCGCTCAGCGCTGCACCGGCTGGTGCTGAGCGGAAATTTCGGACGACCAGCGGGATCGAAGGACGGTCCCTGCCTGACGCGGCTTACCGGCTTGGGCCTTGCCATTGCGAGGCAGGACGGACGATACGCGTTCACCGAGGCGGGATCGCTGCGGCACAGCCGGGATGTATTGAAGCAGCCGGTCCCGCCACGGTGAACGGTCATACCAGCCGCGCAGTGGCGACCTCGCCGGCAGTACCGGCGGCGACAGTCAGAATGCGGCCGCCGTCCGGCGCCGAGACCAGCATCATGTCGCCCTCGGCCAGCATGTCGGCCCCATCGGCGAAGAAATCCGCTTTCTCCACCTGAGTGAGCCGGTCCTTGCCGGACTTGTAGTGCCACAGCGTGAAGCCGTTGGCGTAAGCGAGCACGGAGAGATTGCGGATGGCGAATGCCATGGCTGGAGGCTCCCTTCGGGCAAAAAGAAAGGGCTGCCGCGGGTGGCGGCAGCCCTTGAGGTTCGAGGAGGAGAAAGGTCAACGGGCAGAGTCCGCCCGTTGACGAAGTAACACTATGGGATGCGATCCAGGTTTGTCAAGAAAATTATCCTAGTAAATTTGCTTCAGCCGACAATGCCCTTTACCCGCAACGGCCATTCGAGCCGTTCCAGCGCCTCTCGCCACAACCGCCAGTCGCAGCGCTCATTCGGAAAAGCCCGGTTCGGCGCAGCCTGTCGCTCGCCCCAGATGCGCAGAACGCGGGCATGAACAAGGTCGATCCGGCGCTGGCGATACAGCCCATCGAGGCACTTCACCACGTCGTCGGGCTCGCATGGGCGAACGACGCGGCCTTGATTGGCGGTATAACGGGCGCCTTCACGCCGCGCCATCAATGCCGCCATGGTCCAGAGCCAGGCCTCCTCGGCGTCCCGGAAAGGTTCGCAACGGCGTTGCGCGGTGAGGCTGTGGCGTGGGTAGAACTGGCTCCGGCTGGCCTTGGCACCCATGACGGTGGTCTCCTCTTGAGGCAGGCTCCGATAGAACATTACCGGAACTCATGAAACCATAGGTTGCATTCGATGGCAAGCGGAGTATTGGGAGTTTCAGAAAATATTCCTCAAATAGACACGGCCGGGAACGGCATAGGCCAGCTACGGCTAGCGCAGCGCGCTGCCAGGGAATGGATCGATTACGTATCGCACTCCGGTCAGGCAAAGCCCGTCCGCCGGAGCGGTCGGACCGGCAGCCGAGCGATTTCGCGCGACTAGCGCTGCGGCCACGCGCTCGATGGGCCAGTTTCCGTCACCCACCAGCTTCAGGGTTCCAACCATGTTGCGCACCTGGTGGTGCAGGAAGCTGCGGGCCTCCGCGAAGATCTCGACCATGTCACAGTGCCGCCGCACGTCCAGCCGGTCGAGTGTGCGCAGCGGGCTGTTGGCCTGACAGGCAGCGGCGCGGAACGAGGAGAAGTCGTGCCGGCCCAGCAGGCACTGTGCCGCGCGATGCATCGCCTCAGCGTCGAGTTCCGCATGAACGTGCCAGACCTGGCCGGCGAGCAAGGCGGGACGCGGGCGGCGGTTCAGGATGCGGTAGCGGTAGGCACGGCCAGTGGCCGAGAAGCGGGCGCTCCAGCCCTCCGGTGCGGGCGCGGCGTGCAGCACGACGACCGGATGCGGTTTCATGTGGTAGTTCAACGCGTCGCGCACCTGCGCCGCTAGGATCGCGTCCGGCAGGTCGAGCTGCGCGACCTGGCCTGAGGCATGCACGCCGGCATCCGTGCGGCCGGCGACGGTGCTGACAACTGGCACCCCGTGGTTTAGCCTGGCGGCTGCGGTCTCGAGCACTTCCTGGACGGAGAGCCCGCTGGCCTGGCGCTGCCAGCCGACGAACGAGCCACCGGCGTACTCGAGCAGGAGCGCCCAGCGGGTCATGACCGCCGCCCCTTGGCGCTACCCACCCAGGATCGTCCCAGCCGGCACCGGATGCCCTCGCAGGAACGCATCCGCCGCCATCGCCGGGCGGCCGGCCAGTTGGACCCGCGTCGGCCGCAACGCGCCGGCACCGCAGGCAACGGTCAGCAGCCGCTCGTCCAGCACCATGCCGGGCGGTCCCGACCCCGGGGCCAGCGCAATCGCCAGCACCTTTAACACCGCGCCGCGCAGCCTGGTGAACGTGCCGGGCCACGGATCGAACGCGCGCACCTGACGCTCGATCGCGGCGGCGTCCCTCCGCCAGTCGATCCACCCCGCATCACGCGTCAGCTTCGGCGCGTAGGTGACGCCTGCTTCGGGCTGCGACACAGCAATAGGATCCTCCGCCAGCGCACGCAGCACCAGGCGCGCGCCGATCGCCGACAGCACGTCATGCAGCATCGCCGCGGTGGTCGTGGCGGTGATAGGTACGGGCTCGCGCAGCAGCATCGGCCCGGTATCGAGGCCGGCGTCCATCTGCATGATGGTGACGCCGGTCTCGGCGTCCCCGGCCAGCACCGCTGCCTGGATCGGGGCGGCGCCGCGCCAGCGCGGCAGCAGGCTGGCATGGACGTTGAGGCAGCCGCGTCGAGGCGCATCCAGCATCGCCTGCGGCAGGATCAGCCCGTATGCTGCCACCACTGCCGCATCCAGCCCGAGCGCGGCAAACGCCGCCTGCTCCGCCGCGTCGCCGCGCAGCCGCGCAGGCGTGCGTACCTGCAGACCGAGCTGCTCCGCCTCGACCTGCACCGGGCACGGCCGGAGCGAATGGCCGCGGCCAGCCGGCTTGGGCGGTTGGCAGTACACCGCTGCGATCTCGTGGCCCGCCGCATGCAAGGCCCGAAGCGCCGGCACCGCGAAATCCGGGCTGCCCATGAACGCCAGGCGCATGGCGCTACATCGCCTCGGCGCGCTTCTGGCGTAGCTCCTTGGCCAGCCGGCGCAGGATCATGTTGCGCTTCAGTGCCGATAGGTGATCGACGAACAGAATGCCATCCAGGTGGTCGATCTCGTGCTGGATGCAGGCGGCCAACAACCCCTCCGCCTGGATCCGCCGTTTCGCCCCCGCGAGGTCAGTGTAGCGCACCGTCACCCTCGCCGGCCGGGTGACATCGGCATATTGGCCCGGCAGCGACAGGCAGCCTTCCTCGCGCGTCGCCTGCTCCTCGCTGTGGGCGGTGACCTCGGGGTTGATCAGCACGATCGGTGCCGGCTTGTCGTCCGGCATCAGGTCAACGATCGCGAAGCGCAGCCCCACTCCCACCTGCGGCGCGGCGAGTCCGATCCCTGGCGCGCGGTACATGGTGGCGAACATGCGCGGCACCAGCTCGCCCACCCGCGCCATGTCGTCCGCGCCGACCGGCCTGGCCCGCGTCTTCAGGATCGGCTCAGGCACCAGCAGGATCGGCAGCGGTTCCACCGTCGCGTTCATATCGGGCATGTAGCGGTGCCGCCTGGCGCGATCAACGTCCTGCCCCCTTGCAACCGCTGCCCTCTCTGCCAAGATTTGCATTCGCCGGGATGCCATCAAGGGTTCGGGCAATGCTTCGCTCCAAGGAGGAGGCCATGACGACGAGGATGTTCGCCTCACCGCTGTTCCTGGGCTTCGACCATCTCGAGCAGATGCTCGAGCGGGCGTCCAAGACCTCATCGGACGGCTATCCGCCTTACAACATCGAGCAGACCGGCCCTTCGGGGCTGCGCATCACGCTCGCGGTCGCCGGATTCACCATGGACGACCTGCAAATCACGCAGGAAGACAACCAGTTGGTAATCCGGGGGCGTCAGAATGACGACAGCCAAGGACGCGTCTTCCTGCACCGCGGGATCGCGGCGCGGCAGTTCCAGCGGGCGTTCGTGCTCGCCGAGGGGATCGAGGTGAAGGGTGCGTGGCTCGACAACGGGCTGCTGCATATCGACCTGATCCGGCCGCAGCCCGAGTCACGGGTGAAGACCATCCAGATCAACCGCGCCAGCGGCGGCAACGGCCATGGCAGCGGCAAGGTCAAGGTGCTCGATAGCGACCCGGGACAGGAATAGGACCTGGCCCGTTACGACGGTGCCGCAAAACGCGGGCCGGATCACCAAAAGGCGCCGGAGCTGCATCGCCAGTCCGTCGCCAGGAAGGAGTTTGACGATGAATACCAACAGCATTCAGCCATCGGACGAGGGCCCGGCAATGGCGGCCATCGTCGATATTCGCCACATTTCGACCGAGCAGCTCGCGCAACTCGGCATGCAGCAGATCGCCTACGTGAAGCCGGTGGTGGTCAACGGGACCGCGGCCTTTGCGATCCACGCCGCCGACGGCACGCCGATGGCGATCGCCGGTGGCCTCGATGTGGCGTTCGCAGCGATCGTTCAGCACGAAATGGTGCCGGCGCAGGTGCACTGAGGGCGCCGCCGCAAATCCCGCCTCTCCCGCAAAACGGGAGAGGTGGCGATTAGCGCGCTGCCGGATCGATCCAGCCGATGTTCCCGTCGCTGCGACGGTACACCACGTTCAGCTCGCCGCTGGTGGTGTTGCGAAACATCAGTACCGGCTGATCGGCAAGATCCATCCGCATCACCGCCTCGCTCACCGACAGCAGACTGATCTCGGTGACCTGTTCCGCGATTACCGTGGCGTGCGCCTCGCCGTTCGCGCCTTGCGCCGCCCCCTCCTCGTCCTGCCGCAGCGTGTATTGACGCGCTGCCTCCGGCCGCTCGCGATTCGCGCTGTCGCGCGCGTGCTCGTTCACCCGACGGCGATAGCGCCGCAGCCGCTTGGCGATGTGCTCGGCGGCATCGTCGAACGCGGTGTTGGCGTCCGCCGCCTCGCCCTCGCCGCGCAGTGACAGGCCGCGGCCGGCATGCACGCTGATATCGCAGGTAAAAAAGCTGCGTGCGCGACTGAATGTGACCTGCGCTTCGAGCGCATGGTCGAAATACTTGCTGGCAATGACGTCCAGGTGATCCGACACGCGCGTCCGCAGCGCATCCGACAAATCAACCTGCTTGCCCGAAACCGTGATCTGCATCATGCCTCTCCCCGAACGTGACCAAGCGGGGGATCAGACCAGCGCGGCTTTCTCCCGCCGGCGCTGCACCGAGTTGGGGATATGCAGCGCCTCGCGATATTTGGCCACGGTACGCCGTGCGATGTCCACGCCTTCATCACGCAACGCTGCCACGATCGCATCATCTGACAGAATGTCATCGGCCGGCTCCGCCTCGATCAATGCACGAATGCGATGGCGCACGGCCTCGGCGCTGTGGCTCTCGCCATCGGTTCCTGGAATTGCCGTGGTGAAGAAATACTTAAGTTCGAATGTGCCGCGCGGCGTGGCGATATACTTGTTCGCCGTCACGCGACTGACCGTGCTCTCGTGCATCTCCACCGCGCCGGCTATGTCGCGCAGGATCAGCGGACGCAGATGTGCAATTCCGTGGCGCATGAAACCATCCTGCTGGCGGATGATCTCCGCCGCCACCTTCAGGATGGTCTGCGCCCGCTGCTGCAGCGAACGCACCAGCCAATTGGCACTGGCAAGCTGCTCGGCCAGAAACAGCCGATCCTCCTTGCGTGCGCGCGGCGCGATCCGAGCATAGAACCGCTCATTCACCAGCAGGCGTGGCATGGTATCGGGATTGATCTCGATCAGCCAGATATCCTCGCCGTTGGGCCGCATCAGGATATCCGGGATCACGACCTGTGCCGGCGCGGTGTCGTAGCTCGCCGCCGGCTTCGGATCGAGGCTGCGGATCTCGGCGATCATCTCGGCCAGATCGTCCGCGTCGACGCCGCAGACCGACACCAACCGCCGCATCTCGCGCCGCGCCAGCAGATCGAGATTGTCGAGCAGCGCGGCCATTGCAGGATCGAGCCGGTCACGCTCGGCAAGCTGCGCCGCCAGGCATTCCTTCAGATCGCGCGCGAACAGCCCGACCGGATCGAAATGCATCATCCGCGCGCGCACCGCCTCGACACGCTCCAGCGGAATCGCCATCGCCCCGGCGATCGCGGCCGGATCCGCGGTCAACCGCCCGGCCGGGCACAGCAGAGCGATCAGATGCGCGCCGATCATGCGATCGACCGGATCGGCAAACGACAGCCGCAACTGCTCGCCCAGATACTCGCGCAGCGGGCGCCGTTCATCGGCCATATCCTCGATGCCGCGTTCGTCGACGTCGAAGTCGCTCGCGCCGCCTCGGCCGGTGATCGCGGAGCTCAGCGGTGCACCATCCGCCACCCCGCCCGCGTCATAGGTCTCGCCGGATTCGGTATCCAGCGGTGCCGCCATCTCGCTGGGCAGCGTGTCCGCCTGCGCGAACTGCGCCGCGTCCGCAGACTCGTTGATCCGTTCCGGCACCTGGTCCGGCGCGGCACGCTCGGTGTTCGGCAGCTCGGCGCTATCGTCGCGCTCGAGCAGCGGGTTCCGCTCCAACTCCTCCTCGACGAAACTCGTCACTTCGACGTTGGAATACTGCAGCAACTTGATCGCCTGGCGCAGTTGCGGCGTCATCACCAGGGTCTGCGTCTGGCGAAGATCGAGGCGCGGCCCTAACGCCATGAAACGGCCTGGTCCTTCATCGCTTCACGGCACGGCATGCTAGGGCGTCGACACCAACAATTCGTTCACACACGGCGACATCAAAGGCTGAACCTCTCGCCGAGGTAGAAGCGGCGGACGTCCTCATGCGCCACCACTTCCGCGGGGCGACCCTCCATCAGCATCCTGCCGTCATGCATGATGTAGGCACGGTCGATGATGCCCAGCGTCTCGCGCACATTATGGTCTGTGATCAGCACGCCGATGCCGCGGTCCTTGAGATGCGACACCAGGTCGCGAATCTCGTTCACCGCGATCGGATCGATTCCGGCCAGCGGCTCGTCCAGCAGGATATAGGAGGGCTGCGTCGCCAGGGCGCGGGCAATCTCCACCCGTCGCCGCTCGCCTCCCGACAGAGCCAGCGCCGGCGTGCGGCGGAGATGGCCGATGCCGAACTCGGCCAGCAGCTCATCCAGCATCATATCGCGCTTGTCTCGATCCGGCTCCACGACTTCGAGTGCCGCCATCACGTTCTGCTCGACATTGAGACCGCGGAACACGCTGGCCTCCTGCGGCAGATATCCGATGCCGAGCCGTGCCCGGCGGTACATCGGCATGCCGGTGATATCGGCACCATCCAGGCTGATCGAACCGGTGTCCGGCTTCACCAGTCCGACGATCATATAGAACGTCGTGGTCTTGCCCGCGCCGTTCGGACCCAGCAGTCCCACCGCCTCGCCACGCCGCAACTGGATCGTGATGTTCCGCACCACCGGTCGCTTCCGGTAGGTCTTGCCCACACCGCGCGCCGCCAACCCGGCGCCACCCGTGACAACGCGTAAATCCGACGGGACGCGCGGCTCCAAGCGCAGGTCATTCATTTCGGCGCCCCCGTCGGAGCCTGTCCGTTCAATTGCTGGGCGGTGGTATCATTCGGCAACACCAAACCCTGAACCCGCTCGCCTGTACCAGACAGCAGCCGTGCAATGCCGGTTTTCATGTTGACCTCGGCCTCCGATCCATCGAGCTGATTTTCGCCGCGGGTGATGCGCACGCGCCCCGCCAGCCGCGCGATGCCGCTGTCGGGCACATAGACGGCCCGATCGCCGATCGCGGTATCGGTCACGGTGCGGACCGTGACGTTGCCGAACGCCTCCACCTTCTGCAGCTTGCCGGACGCGGCCAGCGGATCCTCGGGCGTCTGCTGCTGTTTTGGCGGTTGCTGCTGCTGGGTAGGCGTCGGCGGTGCCTCGGTGGTGTAGGCAACCAGCGTGTCCGCCGCGACCCGCCGCCCATCGTTGGTCACCACCACAGCATTGCCGCGCGCCACCGCCATGTGCTTCAGCGACCAATATTCCAGGCTGTCCCGCGCGGTCAGCACGTCGTTCGGCGTGGTGAGCTTCAGGTTGCGCCCGGTCATCACCAGTACTGCCTGGTCCATATCATAGACCGCGCGATCGCCCTGCGCCTGATCCGTCGGGGTGAAGATCCGCACATTGCCTTCAGCCTGCACGCGGTAGATCTCATTGCCGCCGGTATCCGCGCCGTTGGCGACGCTCTGTGCCGGCTGCACGGCCGCACCGTTTTTCGGTCGATAAAATGCGGTCAGCCGATCCGCCGCCACCGTCACACTCTGTCTGACTGCCCTGGCATCGCCGCGCGCGATAACCTCGCGCTGCTCCTGGCGCCATTCGATGCCCTCGTTGGCGGTGATCGAGATCGGCCCGCCATGGGCCAGGTCCAACTGCTGCCCCATACCAGGGCGGAGGCTGACCGCGAATGCCAGTACCGCCACGAGAATGGTCGTGCACCGCGGAACAGTCGCCCGCACGGGAGTGTCGTCCGCCGCGCCGAGTGTCACGGTGACGCTCCGTTCAGGACCAGGTGGGCAGGGCCGGCGAATTGGATGGCGGCGCCCTTGTCGGTGAGGGTGAAACCCTGAGCGTCCAGGGTGCCGAACGGACCTTCGGCGTGTGTGGGTTCGGCGCTGGTGGCGGCGCCGTTCTTCAGGTCGACCGCGGCGCTGGCAGTGGTCAATGTCGTGCCGTCGTCGCGATAGAGTGTGACGTCGTGCGACAGATCGAGCTGGCCGGAATGCTGGAGGAACACGCCCTGTTTGGATTGCAGCATCAGCCAGGTGCCGTCGCCCAGGGTGATGTCACCTTTCAGCGTGGTCAGATTGATGCGGTCGGGGCCATCCTGTTGGGCGGTGACCGCAGTGAGGGTGTACGGGCGACCGTGCTCATCGATACCGCGATAACGTGCATCGGTGACCGTGGCGCCGCCCACCTCGGCAGTCATGCGCCGGTAGGCAATGCGGGCGCTGTCACTCATGCGCCCGATCTGCGGCCAGAGCGCTATCGTGCTGAGCAACACCAGCGCGACGGCTGGCAGCAGCCACTTGGTGATGTTGATGACCACGCGGCGGCGCGCCAGACCGCCGGGATCAGGCACCCGGCGGATGCGTTCGGCGGCGGCGGCGACCAGTTGCCGCCCAGGCCGGCGGGGTATGGAGCGATCGGGGAACGGGCTGAGAGTCATACGACTCCCGCTCGCAATAGATCGTGGATATGGAGGATACCGAGGGGGCGGTCGGCGGCATCCACGACGAACAGGGACGTGATCGGGCGCTCCCAGGCGTTCATGACATGCAGAGCCTCGCCGGCCAACGCGTCGGGAGCAATCGTCCTGGGTGCCCTGGTCATGACATCGACAACGTCGCGGGACAGCAGATCGGGGCCCATCGCACGGCGCAGGTCGCCGTCGGTCACGATGCCGATCAGCCTGCCGGTGGCGTCGATGACGCCGAGACAGCCAAACCGCTTCTCGGTCATCAGCAGGAGCGCGCGATCCATCGGCGTCTCGGGCGGGGCGAGCGGCACCGCGTCGCCGTCGTGCATCAGGTCACGGACACGCCGGAGCCGGGTACCGAGCCGACCACCGGGATGGATCTGATGGAAGTCGGCGGCGGTGAAGCCGCGCCGTGTCAACAAGGCCACAGCGATCGCATCGCCGAGCGCCATCTGCATAGTGGTGGAGGTCGTCGGGGCGAGGCCCATAGGGCAGGCTTCCACGGCTGCCGGCAGCGTCAGGGCGACATCGGCGGCCCTGGCCAGCGTGGACCCCGAGCGCGCGGTGATCGCCACCAGCGGCAGACCGAACCGGCGGGAGTGGGCGACCAGATCGGCGAGTTCGGCGGTCTCCCCGGAATTCGACAGCGCGAGCACGGCATCGCCCGGGACGATCATGCCCAGGTCGCCGTGCGATGCCTCGGCGGGATGGACGAACAGGGCGGCCGTGCCGGTGGAGGCCAGCGTGGCAGCGATCTTGCGGGCAACCAGCCCGGACTTGCCCATGCCGGAGACCACCACCCGGCCAGTGACGCATGCCAGCAGATCGACGGCACGGCCGAAACTGGCAGTCAGACCTGCCGCGAGCGCGTGCAGTCCGGCCGCCTCGGTGTGCAACACAGATCGGGCGACATCGAGGTCTCCAGGATTCGTGGCGGTGACGACGATCATCAGTCTCTTTTGACCGGCGACGGCGTGAGGGTCAACCCGAATGATCTCAGGCTGACAAGAATCGTGCCAATTTTGCCGATTGCGATCGGATCAGTGCGCAAAAATATCAGGCTGCTCGTAGCCGAGCAGATCGAGTCGGGCGCGGGCGGGTAGAAAGCGGAAGCAGGCCTCAGCCAGCTCCAGGCGCCCCTCGCGAACCAGCAGCGCCTCCAGCTTCGCCCACAGCGCGTGCAGGTGCAGCACGTCGGACGCGGCGTAGGCGAGCTGTTCGGCGGTCAGCTCGACCGCGCCCCAATCGGAGGTCTGCTGCTGCTTGGAAAGATCGACGCCGAGCAGTTCCTTGCTCAGGTCTTTCAGGCCGTGACGGTCGGTGAAGGTGCGCGTCAGTCGAGCGGCGATCTTGGTGCAGCGCACCGGGGCCACGGTGATGCCAAGCCTGTGCTGCAGCATCGCGACGTCGAAGCGGGCGAAGTGCATCAGCTTCATCGTGCCGGGGTCGGCAAGCAGGCGGCGCAGGTTGGGACAGTCGTAGCCGTGACCGCCGAGCGCGGGCGGGATCAACTGCACCAGATGAGCGTGACCATCGCCGGCGGACAGCTGCACCAGGCAGAGCCGGTCGCGGTGCGGGTTCAGGCCCATGGTCTCGGTGTCCACCGCAATGACGGAACCCAGCGTCTGGGCTTCCGGCAGGTCGTGCCGATGCAGATGGATGGTGCCGCCTGGCATGAACTGGGTGGTGCTCACGAATTTGGTGCCCAGGAGAAGACTCGAACTTCCACGACCTTGCGGCCACAGGTACCTGAAACCTGCGCGTCTACCAATTCCGCCACCTGGGCAAGGGCGCGCGATGTAGCCCTCACGCGCTGGCGCGTCAACCGATTAGGCAAAGAAGCAAAGGAAGCCGGCCCCCTCCCCTCAACCCCCTCCAACAAGGGAGGGGGAGATTATCCTCCTGTGCTGCCCGATCAGAAACTGATGAACAGCCCGAATCCCGCGGCGATGGCGCCGATCACACCGGCACCGACCGCTAACGCCAGGATGCGAGTCACCACTGCCACCGATGCCAGCACGATGGCGATCTGCAGCGCGCCCACCACCAGCTCCAGTTTATGGTAGCGGTGGAACGCCTCGTCGCGCGCCGCCGTGTTCGTCTTTGCCCGCGCTTCGAGCTGCTTCATTCCGTCGCCCCCAGGCTCGTCGCGCAGTCGCGCCTCGGACTCTTTCGCCCGCTTGATCTCTGCCTGCGGTCCAGCGTCGGCGGCGTTCGGCAGATTGGCGAGAATGCCCGCCTGCGTCGCCCATGCGGTCGCACGCGCATTCTTCGCCTGGTAGAATGCCCAATCGTCCGACAGCGCGATGTGATACGTCAGGTAAGCGTTCTGCGCACCCTTCTCGCCCATTTCGGACAGCGCCAGTGCCGCGGCAAGCACCGCGATCAGCACCGCAATGCGACGCGCCGTGGTATCGGTGTGCGGGCCGGGTTCGTGATGCGCGTGTTCGATCCCGTCGCGCGCTGTTTCGATCGCTTCGCTCATCCGTCCACCTTTGACCGTGCCACGCTGCCGGGTGCCGCGAGCACCTCGCGAACCTTCTCCGCCAGCACATCCAGATTGAACGGTTTGGCAATGAAGTGCACGTCGTGGTCCAGCACACCGTTGTGCAGAACTGCGTTGCGGGTGTAGCCGGTGGTGAACAACACGCGCACGCCAGGCTGCGCGCTGCGCGCTGCATCCGCCAGCGCCCGGCCATTCACGCCTCCCGGCAACCCGATATCGGTGAACAGCAGGTCGATGCCGCCGTGATCGACGATCAGCCGCACGCCCTCCATCGCGTCGCCCGCCTCGAGCACCTCATAACCGATGTCGCGCAGCGCCTCGACCGAGGCACGGCGCACCGCTTCGTCGTCTTCCACCACCAGGATCGTCTCGCCGCTGCCGCGCGGATGCGCCGACGCCGCGGGTTTGCGTGTGCCAGCCGGCTGCGTCTCCGGACGGATGAAGCGCGGCAGATAGACCTTGATCGTGCTGCCCTCGCCAGGCTCGCTGTAGATCGCCACGTGGCCACCCGACTGTTTGACGAAGCCGTACACCATGGAAAGGCCGAGACCGGTGCCCTGACCAAGCGGCTTGGTGGTGAAGAATGGCTCGAACGCCTTGCTGATCACTTCGGCCGTCATCCCGCAACCGGTGTCGGTGACTCCGAGCATCACGTACTGTCCCGCCGTCACCTCGGCGTTCGCAGCGGCATAGGGCTGATCCAAATGCGCATTTGCCGTCTCGATCGTCAATCTGCCGCCGGCCGGCATCGCATCGCGCGCGTTCACCGCGAGATTGAGTAGCACGTTCTCGAGCTGGTTGGCATCGACCTGCGTCTGCCACAGTCCACCGGCGAGCACGGTCTCGATCGCGATGTGCTCACCCAGCGTTCGCCGCAGCAGGTCGGACATGCTGGACACCAGCCGGCTGACATCCAGCGGCTCCGGCTCCAGCGGCTGCTGCCGTGAGAAGGCGAGCAAGCGATGCGTCAGCGTCGCGGCGCGCTGCACGCCGGCCATCGCCGCCTCGGTCAGCCGGGTGAGCGAACTGCTGTCCGGCGGCAGCCTGCGCTGCAGAAGTTCGATGTTGCTGCTGATCACCGTCAGATGGTTGTTGAAGTCGTGTGCGATGCCGCCGGTGAGACGGCCGACCGCTTCCATCTTCTGAGACTGGCGCAGCGTTTCCTCCGCCACCTCGCGCCGGCGCACCTCGTCCTGCAGTTGTTCCAATGTGTCTTGCTGCCGGTGCCACTGCCGCATCGCCAGCAGGCTGAGCGCGAGGAGGCTCAGCGTTGCCGGAATGCCAAAGATCAGATGCGTGGCCATGATGCTGCGCCATTCGCCGATCACCGAACTCCAGCGACGGCCGACCGTGACGTAGATCGGATAATTCGCCAGCCGGCGATAGGCGACCGCGCGCTCGGTCCCGTCAACCGACGACGTGCCGCGCACCAGTCCGCCAGGTGAGGCCTGGGCAATGACATCCGCCAGCAACTGGTCACGCGGGCTGCCCTCGGCCGGGGTCGTTTCAGGATAGCCGGCGATCGGTGTGCCGTCTTCGCGCAATACATGCGCGGTATAGTCCGGATCGCCACCGAACATATCACGATCGAACTTGCTGAAATAGCCGGGCGACACGCCGACCAGGATGGCGCCGGCGAAATGCATCGGATCGCCGCGGCGAATCGCGACTGTGAACACGTCGGTCTGCGACAGCCGGCCACGCACGACGCCGCCGATCTGGAATGGCGCATCACCGTTGCGCAGGGCGATGAAATATCCCCGGTCGCTGAAATCGATGCGATGATCCGCGGGAAACCGCGTGTTCGCAACCAGCGCGTGTCCGTCCGCTCCGGTCACCACGACCGCGGTCACCTGGCTGTAGCCGGCGATCATTGCGGCAAGCCGATCGTGCAGTTCGCGTTCGCGCGCAGTGATCGCATCGTCGGACAGATCGCCGAGCAGATCGTTGATCCGGTTGCCAAGCAGGACGTGCGTATCCAGCACACGCGTCGCCTGCTCGTCCGAGACCGCGAGCGCGCTTCCGAGGGTTGTGCTCGCATCGCGTATAGTGTTGCGCCAGGCCAGCCAACCGCCACCGGCGAACACCAGCAACGGGACCAGAACCGACGCGAGGACCATGCCCCGCAAGGCCCACGGTGCCCCGGCTCTGCCGCTGCTTTCGCTCATTTCTGACGTCGTCTCCCCGATATCCTCGATCGAGTTGGCGCAACCACTGATGTCATAGTACGGGTGGCGTCGCCAGATGCACACCACGCGACGCTCACACCGGCGTGATTACAGTATGCGAGCAAGCCGATGACGATTGCGAAACCGGTCATGGTGATCGGCAGTCTGAACATGGATCTGGTAGCCCGGTGCCAGCGATTGCCGCTCGCCGGCCAGACGGTGTTCGGCACCGACTTCTTCACCGCCGCCGGCGGCAAGGGCGCAAATCAGGCGGTTGCCGCTGCGCGGCTCGGCGCGCGGGTGGCAATGACCGGCTGTGTGGGCGATGATCAGTTCGGCCGCGATCTGGTCGCCGGGCTGGGGCGTGACGGCGTGCGCTGCGACGCCGTGCAGACGGTGGCACATCCGACCGGTACCGCGCTGATCACCATCGATGCAGCCGGCGCCAATACGATCGTGGTGATCTCCGGCGCCAATGCCGCCTGCGACACGGCGCTGGTGGATCGCGCGCTGGCCGGCGCCGACGGGCCAGGGATCCTGCTGCTGCAGCACGAGATACCGGAGGACGTGAACGCGCACGCGATCCGCGCCGCGCGCATGGCGGGATGGTTCATCGTGCTCAATCCGGCACCGGCACGTCCCGTGATGCCCGCGCTACTGCGGCTGATCGACATCATCGTGCCGAACGAAACCGAGGCGGCGGCGCTCACCGGCAGCGACGATGCGCACGAGGCAGCGCGACATCTGGTGGCGCTGGGTGCGCGCGCCGCGCTGATCACGCTGGGTGGCGAAGGGGCGCTGTACTGCGATGCCGGCGGTGCGTTGCGTTGTCCCGCCGTCGAGGTGCAGGCCGTCGATACCACGGCGGCCGGCGATGCCTATATCGGCGCACTGGCGGCCGGCCTGGCCGAGCACCGTAGCGTCGCGGACAGTCTCGGCTTCGCCGCCGCTGCCGCGGGATTGGCGGTGACGCGACTGGGTGCCCAGCCGTCATTGGCAACCCGCGAGGAGGCGACGGAGTTCGTCCAGCGATATGGAATGCCGGTAGCGGTGAAAGCGTGATACGCCGGTCGGTGCGGACCCCGCAATGACAGACTTGTCCTACTGCAACAAAGCCGCCGCAACTTTCTCCCCGGTGAACGGCATGTCGCGAATGCGTGTCCCGAGCGCATGCGCCACCGCGTTGCCGATCGCGGCGGCGGTGGGACCGAACGTGCACTCGCCCATGCCGAGCGTCGGCAGATCCGGCGCGTGGATTATTTCCGTTTCGATCTCCGGTACTTCAGAGAAGCGCAGGATCGGATAACTCTCCCAGTCGAGCGATGTGATCCCGTCGCCCTCCATCCGCACCTGTTCCTTCAGCGTCATGCTGGCCGCCTGCACGATGCCACCCTCGAGCTGATTGCGCGCGCCGTCGGGATTGATCACCAACCCCGCATCGGCGGCACACCAGACGCGGCGCAGCCGCACCTCCTGATCGACTTCAAGTTCCACCGCGACCGCGGCATAGGCCGCGCGGTTCTTGTAGCGCGCCCAGCCGAGACCCAGTCCTCGACCGCTTCCCGCCGGTCCGCGCGCCGACCAGTCGCAGCGTTGCGCGATATTCTCGATCAGCCGCCGCGCACGCGGATCGGAGAGCATCGATAACCGGTAGGCCACCGGATCGACACCGGCACGTTCCGCCAGTTCGTCGATGAAGCACTCGATCGCGAACACGTTCGGCAGCGCGCCAAGGCCGCGCAGCGCCGAGGTGCGCACCGGCGCACGCAGCACCAGGTGATGCACCACCCGCTTCACCGCGACATCGTACAGCACGAACGCGTTGCGCGTGCCGCCGCCACCGTTCGCCTCCGGCGGATCGGTGGGGCGCGGATCCGGTGGCGGCGTCGGCAGCGCCTCGTGGGTCAGCATGTTGCCGCCGCTGCTCGGTCGCTGCACATGCGTCGCCGACCAGATTTCCGCAGTCCAGTCCACGGGTTTTCCCGCCTCGTCCAGCGCGGCACGCAGCGTCACGTGCATCGCCGAACCGAGCGGCTCGAAGCCGAACTCCTCCTCACGGCGCCATTGCACGCGGATGCAATGGTCGGGGACCTGCAGCGCGATCACCGCCGCATCCACCGCAACGTCGTCCGCGCCGTTATGACCGTAGCAGCCCGCGCCATGCGCGTGCCGCACGGTGATCGCGTCCTGCGAAATGCCCAGCACGTTCGAAAGCGCGGCACGCAGCGGGTAGACGCCCTGGGTGTGCGACCACACCGACAGATGCCCGTTGCGGTACTCCGCCAGCGCACAGGACGGCGCAATGGAAGCGTGCGCGACATAAGGGCGCGAAAAACTCGCTGTCACCACGTTCGTTTCCGCCGGCGCAACGTCGGTCCCCAGCACCCGATCATTTGACGCCTGGCCGACCAGCCACGCCGCCTCCTGCTGTGCGGAGACAATCTGCGGCACGTTGTCCCACTTCGCATGTTGCGGTGCGGCCGCGGCGGCGCGCTGCACGACGGTTTCATCACTGCCGACAAACGCAACGAACTCGCCAACCCGCACGATTTGGAAATCGCCACGTTCGGCGCGCCGCAACGCGTCCTCGTTTATCGACACAAGCCGCGCACCGCGGCACGGCTGACGCAGAATGCGCGCGTGCAGCAGGTCCGGCCGCACCATGTCGTGCACGAACGCCGCACCCGCCACCTTCGCCGGCAGATCGCGCCGCGGCATCGGCTTGCCGACATAGCGATAGGCCGTATGCGGTTTAATCGGCGCGTTGCCTTCGATGTCATGGGCGAAGTCTTCCGCCGTGGCGAAGTTCCAATAGTCATGCCCGGTCGGCGCATCGCCGCGCCGAAACACCCCATCCTCCACCGACAGCTCCGCCGGACTGCAATTCAGCCGCCGCGCCAACCGATCCAATACCCGCGCACGCAATTCCGCCGAGACCAGCCGCACCGAACGACCGGACACCTCGATCGACTGGCTCGACGTCGTCTGGCCTTCGTCCGGTGCATCCTCGGTGTCGCCCGACAGTACTGCGATGCGTTGCAGATCCACGTCCAGCTCGTCGGCCGCGATCTGTGCCAGCGCCGTGACGTTGCCCTGACCCAGCTCCACCTTGCCCACCGCCAGACGCACCGTACGATCCGGCGCGAAACGAAGCCACTTCTCCATGCGGCGGTTGTTCTGAATCGACAGCGGCAACGTGTCGCTCATGCCCCCTTCCCTCCCCGCAGCATGGCGGCAGCTTTTTCGACCGCGCGCAGAATCCTCGGATGGGCGCCGCAGCGACAGAGGTTCTTGTCCAATGCCGCGGCGATGTCGGCCCGCGTCGGCGACGGATTGCGATCCAGCAGCGCCTTGGCGCTGATCACGATCCCCGACAGGCAGTAGCCGCACTGACCAGCCTGCTCATCGAGGAACGCCTGCTGCAGCGGATGCGGCTGCGCGGCGCTGCCCAGTCCCTCGATCGTGGTGATGTTGCGTCCTGCGACCGTGCCGACCTCGCGCGAGCATGCATAGATCGGCTCGCCGTCCAGCAGCACCATGCAGCTTCCGCACTGCTCCAGCCCGCAGCCATAGCGCGTGCCCTTCAGCTCGAGCTGATTGCGCAGCACATCGAGCAGCGGCGCGGTCTCGAGTGACGTCACCTGCACCGATCTGCCGTTCACCGTCAGCGCGAAATCCTGCGCCATGACTCAGGCTCGACTGGCGCTGGACGTTCGCACTGCGCACCGGAATGCCGGTCTGCTCGTAACAGACCTGCGCCAGAGCGGCGACGCCTTCACGGATCACCTCCTTCGACGGCAGCGCGAAACACAGACGCATATACGACTTCGCCGGCTCCGGATTGCACACCCACTCGGGTCCCGGGTTGAACTGGATGCCGGCATCCGCCGCCGGCTTCACCAGCTTCCGCACATCGACGCTGTCCGGCAGCTTGAGCCACAGGAAGATGCCGCCCTTCGGCTTCCACATATCAACCGTGGTGCCGAACTCGCGCTCCACCGCCTCCACCATGGTGTCGAGCTTTTCCTTCAGCACGCCGCTCAACGCACCGACGTGCTGGTCGAAGTGCTTCGAAAAATACTCGGCGACGATCATCTGATCGAGCGCGCCGGTGCCGCTGTCGGTCTTGCAGGCCATCATGCTGCGACAGCACCGGCCACTCCGACACCGCGTAGCCGACACGCAGCGCCGGCGCCAGCGTCTTGGAGAACGAGCCGATATGCACCACCTGCTTCGGGTCCATCGAATACAGCGACGGCGGCGCGCCGCCGCTCCAGATCAGATCGGCGTAACATTCGTCCTCGAAGATCGGCACACCGTACTGCCGCGCCAGCGTCAGCATCTGCTGGCGGCGCTCCAGCGGCAGGATGCTGCCGGACGGGTTCTGAATCGTCGGGATCGTGTAGATGTATTTCGGCGTCACACCTTTCTGCTTCAGTCCCTCCAGCGTCGCGGCCAGCACGTCCATCCGCATGCCGTCCTCATCCAGTGGAATGCCGACGATGTTGGCGCCCACGCGCTTGAAGCGGTTGATCGCGCCAGCGTAGCAGAACTCCTCCAGGATCACGGTATCGCCTGGTTCGACGAACATCCGGCTGATCATGTCGATGCCCTGACCTGAACCGGTGGTGATCAGCACCTCGTCGCGGCCGATCTTCATGCCGCGATGGCGGTTCAGCTTGTCGGCCACAAATTCGCGCAACCCTACGAAGCCCTGCGGCCCCTGCGCCAGGTTGTACATGGCGAGCTTCGATCCCTCTCGCCGTAGCACCGAAGCGGTGGCCTCAATCAATCCCTCGATCGGGATGCGCTGCGGGTCATTGTGGCCGCCGACGAAATTGTACTTGGGAAATCCGCCGAACCGCGGCGACGGGTCGGGCAGGTCCTTGGCAAAGCGCGATGTAAGATCGAATGCGGCGCTCATGATCGTTTCCTCTTCGCTCGGCGTTCTGCGGCAAAGGCTCGCATGGCGGTGATGCGGCGTGCAAGGGGAGGCACCCCTGGCATACCGACCATGGGGCAACCATCTGGACCGCAGTTGGCGTACAGGAGGACCAGTGATGCACAAGCCCAAGATGGTCGGCATGAACCACGTCGCGATCGAGGTCGGCGACATCGAGGCAGCGCTCACATTCTATGGCCGCATCTTCGACTTCACGCTGCGCGGCAAGGGCAAGACCAACGCCTTCATCGACATGGGCGATCAGTTCATCAACCTGACGCAGGTCAGCACGGAACACCGCGACAGCCCGCGCCATTTCGGCCTGGTGGTGGACGATCGCAGCGCCGTTCGGGACCTGGTGAAGGCAGCAGGTGGGGAACTGCTCGACGGTCCGTTCCTCGACTTCCTCGATCCCTGGGGCAACCGGGTGGAAGTGATCGCCTACGGTGACATCCAGTTCACCAAGGCGCCGCACGTGCTGCGCGGCATGGGTCTCGCGCGGGACAAGACCGAGAAGGCGCAACGTGAACTTGCCGACAAGGGCATGGCGCCCGACCCGGCCTGACACGCCGCGCATTGGCGGCGACACCCGCCACAAAAATTCCATGCGAGACGGCCACTGTGGCCACAATCGGCAGCAACTGTTGCGAGGTACGGGCGCCCAAAGGGGTATCCGACGCCAATTCGCTATGGAGAAGCCAGCCATGAAAGTGTTGCTTGCTCAGCGTGCTGTTCCCCTGCTGATGACCACGATGCTGGTCGCCGCCCCGGCCTGGGCGCAGAGCACCGGTAGCCAGCCCAGTCCTGCCACGGCGTCACCAGCGGCCGTGGCGCCCCAGATGGCGCCAAGCGAGACGAGCAACGTGCCGTCCGGCACCAGCCAGAAGTCCGCGCCGCACAGCAGCCGGTCAGCGATGGCCAGACAGCCCGGCGAAACCATGGAAAATCTGGTCGAGCGCCGGATCGCCGACCTCCATGGCAAGCTGCACATCACCACCCAGCAGAGCCAGCAGTGGGACCAGTTCGCTCAGGTGATGCGCGACAACGCCCGCGAGATGGACGGGATCTACCAGCAGCGCGCCGAGAAACTCGGCTCCATGTCCGCGGTGGACAACATGCAGTCCTACGCGCAGATCGAGCAGCAGCGTGCGCAGGAGGTGCAGAAGCTGGTACCGGCGTTCCAGGCGCTGTACGCGTCCCTGTCCGACCAGCAGAAGCAGACGGCTGACCAGATGTTTCGCAACTACGCGGCCAGCGCACAGTCGCACCACCAGGCGGCGGCGCGCTGACATTGAGGGACTGGCCTTTGCCGGGCGCCGGCGCTATATGCCGGCGCTCGCGCGGCCGGTCGGTATCGGCGGCGCCAGCAGGAGCATCGCCATGAAGCCGGGCATCCACCCCGCCTACCACGAGATCACCGTCGTGATGACCGACGGCACCCAGTTCAAGACCCGCTCCTGCATGGGCAAGCCGGGCGACACGCTGCGGCTGGACATCGACCCGAAGTCGCATCCGGCCTGGACCGGCCAGCATCGCATCATCGACAGCGGCGGTCAGGTGGCGAAGTTCAACAAGAAGTTCGCCGGCCTCGGCCTGAAGAAATAGTCAGTCCCGCACTGCGGTTTTCCATCGCGCCGCCCTCTTGAACCGGGGGGCGGCGCGCGCCATTTCTAGTGTGTCCGGAACGCCCTGTCGGGGTTCCGGAGGACTGAACCGGGCCGGCCCATGTGGGCGGTCCAGCGACGCAACCTTGCTCAAGCAGGAGGTTCTGCCATGACAACCTATGATTTTGCTCCACTGTTCCGTACCGCCATCGGTTTCGACCGGATGGCCCGTCTGATGGACACCGCCACGTCCGCTGCGGACGCATCGAGCTACCCGCCCTACAACATCGAGAAGACCGGCGACGACACCTACCGCCTGACCATGGCGGTGGCAGGCTTCCGACCGGACGAGCTGGACCTTGTCGTGAAGGACAACACCCTGTTGGTGTCCGGCAAGGTGGCCGGTGAAGGCCAGAAGGGCGAGATGCTGTATCGCGGCATCGCCGGCCGCGCGTTCGAGCGCCGGTTCGTGCTCGCCGACCACATCGTGGTCGATGGCGCGGATCTGCAGAACGGGCTGCTGCATGTCGGCCTGAAGCGCGTGGTTCCCGAGGCGCTGAAGCCGCGCCGCATCGAGATCGGCGGCGGCTCGCCAAAGGCGGTTGCCAATGACAGCCAGGAGGCCGTGAAGGCCGCCTGACGCAAGTCAGCGCAACAGACGAAGGGGCCGGTTCGCCGGCCCCTTTTTCGTGCGTCGGCCGACATTCGTCTCCTGGCCGGCGCGCCTGACTGCCAGCGATCTGGCGCAGTTCGACGCCTAGGATCGCCGGAAGAACGCGTCCGCCGCGCTGCGGTGGCCCTGCTTGCGCTCGATGTCCGCCTCGACCCGGGCAATCTCGGTCTTCAGTTCGTCGATGTAATCGCGCAACTCCTCGATGCCCAGCGTGTCGAGCACCAGCTTCTCCAGCCGCATCCGCTTGCGGACCGGGCCGTCGTCCTCCTCGATCATCCCTCATCTCCGCTCAGGTTCGGCCCAGCATAATCCCGATGCGCGCCCTTGACCCACCCCCGGGCGATTGTCATATCCGCCAGCCATGACACTGCCGCTGATGCCCAAGGCCACCGCCGTGTGGCTGATCGAGAAGACCGCGCTGACGTTCACGCAGATCGCCGATTTCTGCGGCATGCACCCGCTCGAGGTGCAGGCGATCGCCGATGGCGAGGTGGCGCAGGGGATCGTCGGCTACGATCCGGTCGCCAACAGCCAGGTCACCGCCGAGGAGATCCGCCGCGGCGAGGCGGACCCCGAGGCGCGGCTGCGGCTGATGCCGACCGCGCTGCCGACGCCCAAGCGGCTGCGCGGCTCCCGCTACACCCCGGTGGCCAAGCGCAACGACCGCCCGGACGCCATCGCCTTCCTGCTGCGCAACTACCCGCAGCTCTCCGAGGCGCAGGTGTCCAAGCTGCTCGGCACCACCAAGGACACGATCCAGAAGGTGCGCGAGCGCACCCACTGGAACAGCGCCAACATCAAGCCGCGCGATCCGGTGATCCTGGGGCTGTGCAGCCAGACCGACCTGAACGCTGCAGTCGCCCAGGCGAACGAGCGGCTGGAGCGGGAAGGCCGCGCCGTCCCGCCGCCACCGGTGCTGGAGACGGACGAAGTCGTCTGACAGCTGCACTCCGACTGGGTGCGGAGCCGCTCCATCTCCTCCTTGACCCGCAGCTTCTCGATCTTCAGGCGCGTCAGCGTCTCGCTGTCGGGCCTAGGTCGCTGGTCCTCGTCGGCGATGCGCGTCTCGAGCGCGGCATGGCGTTCCTTCAGGGCATCGAGATGGGCCTGCAGGGTCATGGACCTCCTCCGCTCAAAGTCAGCCGTAAGCCCCATGGTAACCCGATTGACATGGTCAGGGCCATGCCGAAATCTGCCGCCCAGGGACTGGGTGGGCAGCGCACGTTCGTGGTATTGAAGGCACATGCTGACCGATCGGGACTCGCTGCTGCGCAAGCTGCACGAACTCCGCAGCGAGCATCGCGACCTCGACACCGTGATCGCGCGCCTGGCGGACCAAGGCGCGGCCGATCAGTTGCACCTGCAGCGGCTGAAGAAGCGCAAGCTGATGCTGAAGGACGAGATCGCCTGGCTGGAAAGCCGGCTGATCCCGGACAGCATCGCCTGATGACGCCCCTGGTCGGGATCATCATGGGCAGCCAGTCGGACTGGGCGACGCTGCGCCACGCGGCCGCGACGCTGGAGCGACTGGCGGTGCCGCACGAAACCCGGATCGTCTCGGCGCATCGTACGCCGGACCGGCTGCGCGAGTACGCCACGGGGGCGCGGCAGCGCGGACTGAAAGTGATCATCGCCGGGGCGGGCGGCGCGGCACATCTGCCCGGCATGTGCGCCGCCTGGACGCCGTTGCCGGTGCTGGGAGTGCCGGTGGAATCAGCACAGTCTCAAGGGGATGGACAGCCTGCTTTCGATCGTGCAGATGCCGGCAGGTATCCCGGTCGGCACCCTTGCGATCGGGCGAGCGGGAGCGGTGAACGCCGCGCTGCTGGCGGCCGCGATCCTCGCCACCGGCGATGCGGCTCTGGCGACGCGGCTCGATGCGTTGCGCGCGCGGCAGACGAGCGCCGTGGCGGACGCGCCGACCGACCAGCCGGAATGATCGGCCCGCTGCCGCCGAATGCCACCATCGGCCTCGTGGGTGGCGGCCAGCTTGGCCGAATGTCGGCGCTCGCTGCGGCGCGTCTCGGCTATCGCTGCCACATCCTGACCCGCGAGAAGGACAGCCCGGCCAGCCAGGTCTCTGCGGCCGCGACCATCAGCGACTACCACGAGCCGGAAGGCCTGCGGCGATTTGCCGCAGCGGTCGACGTGATCAGCTTCGAGTTCGAGAATGTCAGTGCCGAAGGCCTTGATCTTCTTGCATCGCTCAAGCCCGTGCGGCCCTCGCCCGCGATCCTGCGAATCAGCCAGGACCGTATCCTGGAGAAGACCTTTCTGAACCGAAATGGCATCACGACGGCACCGTGGGCGCCGGTCGAGGACTTCGATTCACTGGTCGCGGCCGTCGAGTGGATCGGTCTGCCTGCGATCCTGAAGACCACGCGCCTCGGTTACGACGGCAAGGGTCAGGCGATGCTGCGGGATGCCGGAGATGTGCACCAGGCTTTCGCAACCCTGTCTCCCAAGCCATTGATTCTGGAGCGTTTTGTCGACTTCGGCCAGGAGATCAGCGTGGTCGCCGCACGCGGCGGGGACGGTGCATTCGCCGCGTTCGACACCGTCGAGAACCGCCATCGCGACCATATCCTCGACCTCACGCTCGCGCCGGCACGCATTCCGGAATCGGTCGATCGGCAGGCACAGGCGATTGCACGGCGGGTCGCCGATGCGCTGGACCTGGTCGGATTGGTCGCGGTGGAGATGTTCGTCGATCGCGACGGCCGTGTGCTGGTCAACGAGATCGCACCCCGCCCGCATAATTCCGGCCATTGGACGATCGATGCCTGCCCGGCGAGCCAGTTCGAGCTGCACATCCGTGCCATCTGCCGGCTTGCCGCTGCCGCCGGCTGTCGCGCCATTCGGATGCAGTAATGAAGAACCTGATCGGACCGGAGGACACAGCACTCTGGCCGGCGATCGTCGCCACGCCTGGTCTGATCCCGCACCTCTACGGCAAGGCGGAGGCGCGACCCGGTCGGAAGATGGGGCATGTGACGCGGCTGTTTCCCAAGGGTTCGCTACCGGGCGAATTCGGCATTGCGGCGGCGCTGGGACCGGTCGCGGCGCGTGCGGAGGCGGACGGCTAGGAAGCCGCTGCCCGTACGCAGCACTCGAACACCGACAAATCGGTCCAGCGGCCTTCTGTGGGGATCTCTTCTGTTACCAGGACTCCACCGGAGGCAAGGATGCCCGCCTCGATCATCAGATTGTCGAACCGGCCGAACTGCTCGATCAGCATGCCGTTGACATCGCGCCAAGGCTCGGCGGTGACGCCCCCGTGCACCGCGGCAAAGTCCAGCGTGCGCTGCGTGAACCCCGCCGCCGTCGTCGCATATCCGAACACCGGCCGGCCGAGCGCCCGCATGAAGCCGACCTCATACACCGTGCCGACATCTGCGCTCGGCCCGCGAAACGGCGTCAGATTGGCGATCATCAGATCGCAGGACCGGATCAGCGACTCGTTGCGCAATGCGATGCGACGCCACTCCGGCAGCACAGTCCACTCGGGCGGCTCAACCGGCACGCCGTCAAGCGGCGATACCGCGGTCAGGCCGTATCGGGCGCAGACCTGCTTCTTGCGCTCCGCCCACTGTGCAGCATCCGGCAGGAAGATATCCGGGCCGGCGAGATACACCCGCAACGGGGGTCAGCCGAGCGCAGCGACGCCAGGCAGGGTCTTGCCCTCCAGCCACTCCAGGAAGGCGCCGCCAGCGGTCGAGACATAGCTCATCCGGTCGAGCACGCCGGCGTGGCGCAGCGCCGACACCGTGTCGCCGCCGCCGGCGACGCTGCGCAACCCGCCTTTCGCGGTGGCATCCGCCACCGCCTTCGCTAACGCCGTGGTAGCGGCATCGAACGGCGGCGTCTCGAAGGCGCCTAGCGGCCCATTCCAGACCAGCGTGTGCCAGCCAGCGAGATGGTCGATCAGCGCATCCACGGTCGCCGGACCGACATCCAGGATCATCGCATCGGCCGGCACCGCACCGATCGCGACGGTCTGTGTCGTCACACCAGGCTTCAGTTCGCCGGCCACCACGGCATCGGTCGGCAGCAGCACCTCACAGCCCGCCGCCTTGGCGCGCGCAAGAATATCGAGCGCGGTCGCGTGCATCTCGGCTTCCTGCAGCGAGCGGCCGACGCCGTGGCCCTGTGCCCCCAGGAATGTGTTGGCCATCGCGCCACCGATCACCAGCGCGTTCACCTTGGTCACCAGGTTGCCAAGCAGGTCGAGCTTGGTGGACACTTTCGCGCCCCCGACCGCCGCGGCGACCGGACGCACCGGGTTGCCGAGTGCCGCTTCGAGTGCCTCCAGTTCCGCCTGCATCAGCCGGCCGGCATAGGCTGGCAGCAGATGCGCCACCCCCTCGGTGCTGGCGTGGGCGCGATGCGCCGCGGAGAAGGCGTCGTTCACATAGAGATCCGCCAGCTTCGCCAGTGCCGCTGAGAAGTTGGCGTCGTTCTTCTCCTCCTCGGCGTGGAACCGGGTGTTTTCCAACACCAGCACGTCGCCGCGCGCCATGCGCTCGGCCGCCTGCTCTGCCGCGACGCCGACACAGTCCTCGGCGAAGCGCACGCGCTGGCCCAGCACCTCGCCCAGCGCAGTCGCGATCGGTGCCAGCGACATCTCGGGCACGCGCTTGCCCCTGGGGCGATCGAAGTGGCTGCACACGATGACCTTGGCGCCCTTGCCGACCAGTTCACGGATGGTCGGCGTCAGGCGCTCCAGGCGCGTCAGGTCGCTGATCCTGCCGTCGCGGACCGGCACGTTCAGGTCGGCGCGCAGCAGCACGCGCTTGCCGGCGACATCGACGTCGTCGAGGGTGCGGAAGGACATCGGGCAGTCTCCAACAGGGCCCCTACCCCCAGCCCCCTCCCGCAAGGGGAGGGGGAGGGTGGGTCGGCTACAGACTTCCGAACAGCGCCGCCGTGTCGGACATCCGGTTCGAGAAGCCCCACTCGTTGTCGTACCAGCCCATCACCCGGGCCAGCGCCCCGTCCACCACGGCGGTCTGCGTCGCATCGAACGTGCAGGATGCCGGGCTGTGGTTGAAATCGACGCTGACCAGCGGCGCGGTGTTGTAGTCGAGGACTCCGCGCAGGAAGCCCTTCGACGCATCCAGCATCGCCGCGTTGATCTCGTCCTTGGTCGCCGGCTTCTTCAGGTTCACGTCCAGCGACACCAGCGACACGTTCGGCGTCGGGATGCGGATCGCGGTGCCGTCCAGCTTGCCCTTCAGCTCCGGCATCACCAGCCCGACCGCGCGCGCCGCGCCGGTGGAAGTGGGGATCGCGGACACCGCTGCGGCACGTGCGCGATGCAGGTCCTTGTGCAGCGTATCGACGGTGTTCTGGTCGCCGGTATAGGCGTGGATGGTGACCATGTAGCCGCGCTCGATGACGAAGTTGTCGTGCAGCACCTTCGCCATCGGCGCCAGGCAGTTGGTGGTGCAGGACGCATTGGAGACGATGGTCATCTCCTTGGTCAGGATCTTGTGGTTCACGCCGTAGACGATGGTCGCGTCCACATGGTCGCCCGGCGCGGAGATCAGCACCTTGCGCGCGCCGGCGGTCAGCAGCGCAGACGCCTTCTCCTTGCTGGTGAAGATGCCGGTGCACTCCAGCGCCACGTCGACACCCTGGTACGGCACCTTGGTCGGGTCGCGCTCGGCAGACACCTTGATCGGTCCCCACACCCGGCCGCCATAGCGGATGGTGATCGTGTCACCCGACACCTCGAGCTGGCCGGGGAAACGGCCGTGCACGCTGTCATAGTGGAACAGGTGCGCGTTGGCCTCGGTGCTGCCGAGGTCGTTGATCGCGACCGGGATCAGGTCGTCGCGACCGCTCTCGATCATCGCGCGCAGCACCAGGCGGCCGATGCGTCCGAATCCGTTGATGGCGACTTTCACGGGCATGGGTCAGTGTCCTTTCTCTGCTCTCCGGCCTCTACTGACGCGCCGCAAGCGCACCGGCATTGACGTGGATCAACCGAGCCGCTTGCGGACCGCGGCGACGATGGCGTCGGCGGTGATACCGAAGTGTTTGTAAAGATCTTCATAAGGCGCCGAGGCTCCGAAGTCGGTCATGCCGATGAACACCCCGTCATTGCCGAGCCAGCGCTCCCAGCCAAATCCACTGGCGGCCTCGATGCCGATCCGCGGCGCGGTCCCCAGCACCTGCATACGATACGCTTCATCCTGCTGGGAGAACAGCTCCCAGCACGGCAACGAGACCACGGCCGCCTGGACGCCCTCGGCAGCCAGGGCGGCGCGCGCATCCATCGCGATCGACACCTCGGAGCCGGTGGCGAGCAGCGTCGCGGCACGCGCACCCTCCGCCTCCGCCAGCACATAGCCGCCGCGCGCGCAACGGTTCTCGGCGGTATCGGTCCGCATGGTCGGCAGGGCCTGGCGGGTCAGCACCAGCAGGCTAGGGCCGTCGTGCCGGCGGATCGCCAGTTCCCAGCACTCGGCTACCTCCATGGCATCGGCGGGGCGGTAGACGTGCAAGTGCGGCATCGCGCGCAGGCTGGCGAGGTGCTCGATCGGCTGGTGGGTTGGCCCGTCCTCGCCGAGGCCGATGGAATCATGGGTCAGCACGTGGATCACGTGGGCACGCGTGATGGCGCCGATACGGATCGCCGGGCGCATGTAGTCGGTGAAGATGAAGAACGTGCCGGTGTAGGGGATCAGCCCGCCGTGCAGCGCCATGCCGTTCGCCGCCGCGGTCATGCCGTGCTCGCGGACGCCGTAATGGAGGTAGCGGCCGGAGAAGTTGCCAGCGCTCACCGTGCCCATCGACTTCACGAAGGTGAGGTTGGAACCGGTGAGGTCCGCTGAACCACCGATCAGCTCCGGCGTGGCTGGCACCAGCGCCTCGAGCGCCTTCAGGCTGGACTGGCGGGTGGCCATCTTGGGTCTGGTGTCGGCGATCTCCTGCTTCAGCGCGGCGACCGTTTCGTGCCAGTTATCGGGCAGTTTGGCCGCCATCACGCGCTCGAACTCGCCCCGCATGTTGCTGTGGGCGAGGCGCTTGAGCCAGGCGCGACGGGCACCGGCACCGCGGCTGCCGACGGCGCGCCACCGCGCCAGCAGGTCGTCGGGTATGGTGAACGCCGGCTCGTGCCAGCCGAGTGCCGCCTTCGCCCCGGCCGCCTCCTGGCCGCCCAGCGGCGAACCGTGCGTGGCGGCGGTGCCGGCCTTGGTGGGCGCGCCCAAGCCGATGATGGTGCGGCAGGCGATCAGCGTCGGCTTCTTCGAACGCATAGCGAACGACAGCGCCGCATCGATCTGCTGCGGATCATGGCCGTCGATCCGCCGCGCCACCCAGCCATAGGCCGAGAACCGCTTCAGCACGTCGTCCGAGTAGGCGAGCGCGGTGTCGCCGTCGATCGAGACGTGGTTGTCGTCGTACAGCACCGTCAGCTTGGACAGGCAGAGATGGCCGGCGATCGCGGCCGCCTCGTGGCTGATGCCCTCCATCAGGTCGCCGTCCGAGGCGATCACCCAGGTGCGGTGATCCACCAGCGACCGGCCGAACCGCGCCGCCAGCAGACGTTCGGCGATCGCCATGCCGACCGCGGTGGCGATGCCCTGGCCGAGCGGGCCGGTGGTGGTCTCGATGCCGGGGTTCTCGCCGTATTCGGGATGGCCGGCGGCAGGGGAGTGAAGCTGGCGGAACCGCTTGATCTCCTCGATCCCCATGCCGTCGTGGCCGGTGAGATAGAGCAGCGCGTAGAGCAGCATGGAGCCGTGGCCGGCGGACAGCACGAACCGGTCGCGGTCCGGCCAGCGCGGATCGGCGGCGTCGAATTTGTGGAAGCGGCTCCACAGCGCGGTGGCGACGTCGGCCATGCCCATCGGCATGCCGGGGTGGCCGGACTTCGCCGCCTCCACCGCGTCGATCGCCAGCGCGCGGATGGCGTTGGCCATGTGCCAGGCCTGGGTGGGCGGCCGGGCCAGGATCTCCGCCTGGCGGGCGAGCACCGGGTTGTCGGTGACGGGGGCATCGAGCGGGGCCATGTCGTCTCCTCGGGCTGTCGGCGCCTATAGGGCGCAGTCCAGGTGCCCGGCAAGCCCGACGCGGTTCGCGATAGCGGGAGGCGGCCGGAGCGGCGCGGACGCGGTCAGCGTTCGGCCGTTGCCGCGAGGGCTGGTCGACCATCTGGCGCGGCTTCGATCTGGTCGGCCCGCCGCGTCACGACCTTCGGCCCGCCCGGGAGGTCGGCAATTTCGACGGCTTACGTCGCACCCGGTTCATCGACCGCGATCACTGTTCCGCGCGTATCCCTCGCACGGCGCGAACCTCATCGGTGTCGCCACGCACCGTCTCAGCGGCGTCTCGTTTCGCTGTGGGTAAGACAACGACGCGTGAGGTGAGAGGAGGCATCAGACGGTTCGCTCACCGATGGCCAGCGTCGGGACCACGCATGGCCTACGAGGATCACGACAACACGCCCATCGTCATGGCGGGCAAAGGTCCGCCATCCACGACTTGAATTCTCACGTGCGGCAAAACCGTGGATGCCGACCTCCGTCGGCATGACGGGTGGGGGCATCGCCGGTGGGTCTGCGCCGCGCCAACGGCCCCTCCACCGCGGAAGGATTTTTCGCCGGTGCGCGCTCAACCTGTTGCCCATGGAGCTCGGTCTGATCGCGGCGGCGGCACTCAGGCGGCGGCGAGACGGTGTCTGGATCGCTTCGCGAGCGCCTGAAGAATCGGGCTGGCACCGTGGACGATGTCGTGAACCAGCCCGGGCGACATCGGGCCGTCGTCGAGCTTCTTGGGCAGGCGCCCGAGGGAACGGATGAGAGCGGCACGGCTGGGGTGCGCGATGGCGTATTTCTCGGCCTCGGTGAGGGTGCGGGCCGTGACCTCGGGATCCGGCGTGGACTGAGGGCGCACGAGCGGTGCGGCGATGGGAGCAGGCGGGGTGGGCGCCAGGGCGTCCGCCATCACGCTGATCACGGCTTGCTCAATCGCGGCCGCATTGTCGCGGGCGGCAGGGTTCGCCTCACGCTTCGCCCGCTCGGCCTGGAGGCGCAGCAACTGCCCGCGCGCGCCGCGCGCCTGGCGCATCATGGTGGCGGACTGGGCAGTGCATTTCAGCACATGCGCGGGGTCCGCCGGGTGTGAGCGGGCCAGGCGCAGGCAGTCCAGGGCCTGGGCGCTGGCAGCGACGAACTGGGCGGCTACGACGACTTCATCCGGCGTTGCCGGGAGCAGGGAGGCGACCCGCGCGATGATGGCGTTGTCGCGGCGGACGCAATCTTCCGGGGTATCGGTGACCGGCGGGGGCAGCGCGCTGCGCAGTTCGTGGACGATCTGGTAGTACAGATCCCTGGGGAGCCGAAGGGTGCGGTCGGACAGGTTGGGGTCGAGACAGTCGTCCATGGCTGCATGGATATCAGTTAGATATATTTACTGTCAAGAGTTATCTGGACATATCACGCAGGGCGCGCCCTACCAGAGACCGGCCGCGTGCTCTCGGGATATTTGAATAAGCAAATTGGCAGATGTAGTCTGGCATCACGGTGCAGCCGGAGACGGCGATGACCGTCAAGAAATCCGGGGGCCTGCCGTGGCGACACGGCGGGCTAGTTGTGCGTTGAACCTGATCGGGAGGTTCCGGACATGACCAGTGTAGCCGAGGCAGAGAGCAAATATGGCCGTGTGGTGCGGAGTGCGGGCGGGCAGATATTCGGGATCGAACGGGCCGGTTCCGTCGGTCGGCAGGAGGAGAAGCTGACGATCGGAACCCCGGATGGGTTTGTCAAAATAGGCGTTGCTCTGAACCAACCGAACATCGATGCGGTGTTGCGGGAAAGAACCGCCGTCATCGTCGAACATGCTCGCCAGCTCAGGACGCCCTCGCCGCCTGCCCTTGGTGCCGCTCCGGTGCAAGAAGCACCCGCCAAGCGACATTGAAATGGCCTGACCGGTATCTGGTCGTCGCGCGGGGCGTTCTTCGTGCGGACGGATGACTTGCCGGTCAACTCGGAAAGACGTGACCGCGAACAACTGCTCGTCGCCAGCGAGCGCGATCCTGCGGACGAACTCCGTTGCACGGTGACGCCGAGATTGCGCTCGTGGTTGTGTCTGTTGTGTCGTCCGTGTCGTGTCGGTGCCGCCTAACCAATTATGGCAACGGCGCAACCGGCTACCGTGCTACGCTCGCGAACCCGGCATACCGGAAGGATCGCGCGCCGAATGACGGATGGCGTGGATGATGACCTCGGCCTCCGTCGCTTCATAGAAGATGACATAGCGGTAGGGCGCGGCCGTCATGCGCCGGATGGCCGGATCATCCGTGCGGGTGCCGATGCCGGGATACAGCAACAGAAGGTCGATGATTGCCTGAATGCGGGCCTGAACTCGCCGCGCGCCTTGCGGTGAATGGGCCGCGATGTAGTCGAGGACTGAGTTGAGGTCGGCAAGCGCCGGAAGGGTGTAGCGAAGCTTCACAAGCCGTGTTTGGCCCATGCCGCCCGCACCTGCTCGTCGGTGGCAAATTCGCCCCGTGCGGCAGCGGCTTTCGAGGCGGAAATTGCGGCACGTTCGTCAGTCGAGAGTGCAACCGGCGGCTCGTCGTCCACCCCGGTCAGGCGCAGCACAACGCGGGCGATGCTGTCCTGATCGTCGGGCGGCAGATTCCGTGCTGCTTCAAGCGCGTCGTCGAGAAGCTTTGTCATGGCTCAAATATAGCACGGCGCGGGCGGCAAAGAAACCGTCTTCACGGGCGTGTAGTCCAATGCCGTCGTGTACACCGCCTACCAGAAAGATCCCCGTCGGGCTGCGCAAGCGAGGCGCGCCCAGGAAATACGGCGTAAGCTCGTGAGTTGCTTCGTCATGATCCACGACCTTCAGAGGCCAACAGCCCCGTCTACGCGAGAACAAGCTGACCGTCCTACGCGACCGCGACCCGGCCCTGCCGGCCGCTGCGCTCCTCACGGTGATGCATACAACAAGGGCTCCCTCCTCCTCATGTGCACGGACACCTCCTTCGACGCCATCGACATCATTCGTCCTATGTGGACTGAACCCCGAGTAAGAGATTAATCTTGCGCCCGAGTTCAAATCTCTTTCATCCTCCGGTGAAGCAAGTGAGCGGATGTTCTAAAAAGGCGATTGCGCCAGGATCATGCGATCCTATGATCGTCGAACATCAGGCGAAGCGAAGGCTGGCTCTGCTGAGCGCCCGCCAAGAATAACCGGGAAACTCAATGTGATGAGAATGGGCCGATGTGCGTGAGCGCCTCGGCCCGTTCGTCGCGACCGCTCCCACCCCGCCCATCTCTTCCCAATCATCACATTAGATTTGCCCGTACCTCTAAAAACCCATCTTGCGGAACGTGCGAGCGCTCTACCGCCGATCGAGCCACATACCCGATGGCGACGCAACCCGTCAGGCAGCCGACGACGCATCGCTCGTCGTGCGCGCATTGCCATCCATGCGCGTCCTCACTCACACGCCGAGCGCACAAATGCAGGCCGCGCACGCCGCGGGCCGTTACGCTCCGGAGGAAAGGTCGTTCAGCGTTCGACGGAAGCCCCGATCAGGTGCGCCCTTATGTCCGACCTGTGCGCGGCTTGGAGCCGCGGTCATCATAGGTGTCGCTTACGTGTCGGCCCATTCTACGGCGTGCTCGCGGCATAGTCACCAATACGTATTGCCTACGCTGTCCTTCACCACCGCCTATCCCATCACGTGCTTGCGTTTCCCGCCGGGGCAGCAGTCAGGCTTGCGCCTGACGCCTACCACTCTTGCGCAGGAACCTCACGCCACGGCGGCGATGCGTCCCTTCGCGTGGTAGACCTCTTTGCGCCTCATCACGCCATGCGATGCGCGCGATCTTGTTCGCCAGGGCCAGCGTTTTCATAAGACTTTCTTCCGAGCCAAACAGCGAGTAGGCGTTTAGGTTGAAGTCGTCCAAAAACCGCAGAACTTTGCTGCGTTCACTCGACGGGACGACAATCTTCCATAAAAGGTCTTGCGGTGTTGGTTGATGCATATCGAACACCTTCTGGTGGCTCACAAAGTGCCACCTATCCACCCCATCAAAGTCATCTTTTTGATAGTTCGCACACACCGTGTAAGCTGACTGCTGACGAAAATGTCGTTTGTGGGTTCTCACATATTGCCCAAGCGTGCGTATTGTAGGGACACCCTCGCCACTTACCTTTGTGTCGTTTGGACTCTCCATGTAGACGTATATTGCCACGGCGGCATTGCTTGGTACATCCGAAAAGGCGAAATACGCTGCGACGTAGGGCGACCGACTCCAATCGAGAAGCGGCGACGGAAAGCCGTTGTGCCTCAAATGTGCCAGATATTCATATGCCTTGACCTCATAGTGGTGGGGGAAGTCATACGTCTCTGCCCAAGACGATATCTCTTCAAAACTCGGCGCATCCCATCTCAAGCCGGACTCTGTCTCAATCTCCGACCGAATGCGCAATACCACTCGATAGTAATCTTTGAAGTCGATATTCGGTTCGCCGCTGTGGCGCTCAAGCGTGGTGGACAATTGCCACGTAGAATCTGACATACCACGGAACAACAGCTTTGATGCTTGCGGCTCGTTCGCATGCCTAATGCCTTCGATCCTAGCGCGACACTCCTCCCACGTCCGCACTTCGATAACGTTGCTCACGACGCTAGCCTTGAAATCGTCGAGCGGCCCACGTTGTAGCTTTTCGCCAGTTCCTTGAGGGTTGCGCCCTCGGCCCGCCGCCGCCGTGCTGCTTTCTGCTGCTGCGGCGTGAGCTTCGGCGGCCGGCACACCTTCTCGGTCGCGCGCCTCGGCCTTCTCATCGGGCATCGTGACCGACTGGCCGGCATCCCGAGCGAGTGCGATCCCGGGCCTTCCACCACATCGACCATCCAGATGTTGCCGTCAGGGTGGATCAACAGGTGAAGATCAAAGGTGATGAACCATGGTCTGTGCAAGCCAATCATTCCATGTAATCGTAGGCAAGACTTCTGTTGCGCAGGTAAGATCGACTGAGTTTCCTCCCACATTGGCTATTATACGCGACGCCAAATCTATTAGTCATACGGGTACCTATGGCGCCACTGAGATGGTTATCGCCGTCAGGCCATACGGTGTACTGAAACCATTATATCAAGCTGCCCTCCCGCAGCCTGCTCTTGTCGACCGGTCCACGTCACCATCTTGCCTACTTCTGTCACCGGAGAGAGGCTGGGATAGCCCCGCTCATAAAACTTGACCCATGGCGTGCCATCAGGCTTGCGAAAGAAGATTGCCTGGGCCGCAAAACGCGATTCCGTACCAAGGGTGATTTGGTATCCCCCCCAGCACCATCGTTCCGGTGCAGGTCCTTTGCAGCATCGTATCAAGGATAGGCGACTTAACCGGATCGTTCATTATGGTGAAGGGGTTCTTGGACAACACGGGCGTGTAACCGGCAGCCACCGGCTGATCGTGCCGGTGCGCCAGGACGTAGTGCAGCGAAATGTCTATATCGGCCTTCGGCTCGCCCTCCGGAAACGGCCGCACGAACCCGCCGCGGAACACCGAGTCGCCCGCCGTGTCGAGCGAGCGCGATCCCGAGCTTTCCACCACATCGACCGTCCAGATCCTGCCGTCAGGGAGGATCACCAGGTGGACTTTGACAGTGCCACCCTCATCGCTGTTCGACGCGTGTCTGGGATAGTAGGCGTGCGCGTCCCACCATGCCTGCAATTGCCTCATCACGTCGCGGCGCCCCGCGTTCGCCGGCTCCACCTGGTTCGTTATGCTGAAGTCCTGGCACAACGCGGGTGCGTAGCCGGCGGCCACAGGCGTCAGAACAAAAGCTGCAGCAAGGGCAGATGAAGCGACCGACAACCGCATCGAGTATTCTCCCCTTGTTCAGATCAACACCAGCCTTCCGCTGAAGCGAGGCGACAGGCAGGAGCATTGGCCGGTACCGGACGCATGTCCAGGATTTCCGGCACGACATCTTTCTGCCTGTCGCGTGAATATCGGTATCTCGTGTCGGGAGCGGGGTTGTTTTCACCAGGCCCTCGGGTTGCATCGGATCACCCGCCGCTGTCCGCCGGGTGGTAATGCAGCGTCACCACGACATCGGCCGGCTGCGCGGGCATGCCCGATGGGAACGGCGGCAGATGGGCGTTGCGAAACACCGCTACCGCCGCCGCGTCGAGCACACTCAATCCCGAGCCTTGCACCACTTCGATCGACGTGACCTGACCGTCAGCGGCAATAATGATGTGGACTTTTACGTTGCCACCCTCATTGGTCTGCGACGCCTCCTTCGGATAGAAGGAGTGCTGGTCCCACCACTGCTTCAGCTTCCCCATCCAGGCGGCGCCATTGTTCGCATCGCTCGCGCGGCTCGCGGCATTCTGCCCGGCCGGCGCGTGCGCAGGCGCCCCCGGCGGGTTGACCGGAGCGCGGGCGGCGGCACGCTGTGGCGGTGCCCGCGGCGGCGGCACCTGCGCCACCGGAGGGGGTGGCGGCGGAACAGGCATTGGCGCGGGTGCCGGCGTTGGTTGCGGTATCTCAGCTTGCTGAACCGATGGAGGCGGCGGCACGTCCGGTGCAGGCGCCGGTATCTCGGCTTGCTGAACCGGTGGGGGCGGCGGCACGTCCGGTGCGGGTGCCGGTATCTCGGCTTGCTGAACCGGTGGGGGCGGCGGCACGTCCGGTGCGGGTACCGGTATCTCAGCTTGCTGAACCGGTGGGAGCGGAGCAATCGGCGCGGCGGTGGCCTCCGTCGGGGCGGGTGGCTCCGCCGTCGCCTCTGCGGGCCCTTCTTCCATAACAACATCCACCGTGAGCGGCTCCGATGCACTTGTCGGTGGCTGAGTCGGTGGAATTATCAGCAAGGACAGGAATACCGTCAGGTGCAGCGCCAGTGAAAGCGAGACCGGCCAACCTGGCGTTGCGCGGCGGGGCACTCGCACCGCCATCCGTTGGCTGCTGCCTAGCATCGATCGTAACCGGACAGAGCGGTGTTTCACCCCTGGATGCACCACTGTTCGAGATTGACGATCTGAGCGGAGAGACGCGGCCGACCACTATCGGGCATCGTGGTGCTTTGCAATCGCCGCAATGACAGGCTGTCTTTTCTACCGGTCGACAGCGGAACCCTGCAACTGGCTGGCAACTGGCCCGCCTGAAACTGCTGGTCCGAAATTCCTGACCTTTGATACGCTCAAAGCGGTGGATCGGGATAGAACTCCCGTCGATGAGCCGATGGACCATCGGGATGCAGCCTTTATCCCTTAGCCAATCTACGGCACCATCACGCAAAGGCCACGCCATCGAGGATCGGGTAGGCGGCACTGCAAGGGTTGGCTCGGGGCAAGTGTCGGAAATGTCCGCAAGGTGGGTGGCTGCGGAGGCCTCCTGGTGAGGCAACCAACATGAATCGAGGGATCCCATGCTGATCAACGGCAAATGTCACTGCGGCAATATCTCCTTTTCACTCGACTGGCGGGGCGAAGCCCCTGACATCTCAGCCCGCGCGTGCGGCTGCACTTTTTGCACCAAACATGGTGGCGTATGGACATCGAAGCCGGGGGCGACGTTGAACGTGCGGGTTCATGATCAGGCAGCTTCGTCGAAGTATGCTTTCGGAACGGAAACCGCCACGTTTCACGTTTGCTCCCGATGCGGAGCAGTGCCCTTCGTGTCCAGCGAGATCGCAAATCGTCTGTATGCGGTCGTCAACGTCAACACCTTCGAGGGCGTCGACCCTTCTCTGCTTCATAGAGCGGACTCAAACTTTGAAGGGGAGGACGTTGCATCGCGTCTTTCGCGCAGAGCACGCAACTGGATCGACAACGTCCACATCGACGAAGGTCAGGGCGTTGGATAGTCCCTCGTCGTCTGCGTATTGAAGTTGCCCCGGTTTCGCGGACACCAGGAAACAGTCGGGCGACCGTTGGCAACTGGAATCGTATTGCGCCCGGCGCGCGCTCACACCCCCCGGTTCGCCCGGGCTAGCACCGCCTCGAACAGCACCTGCGCACCGGCCTCCGCCTCCTCCGGCTGAATGCTCTCCGCCTCGTTGTGCGACAGTCCGTCCTTGCACGGGGTGAATATCATCGCGGTCGGCACGTGCCGCGCAACGTACACCGCGTCATGGCCCGCGCCCGACACGATCTCCCGCGCGCCGTAGCCGAGTTTCGCTGCGCCCTGCCGCACCAGCTCCACGCATGCCGGATCGAACGGCTGCGCCGCGATCTTGAACAACTGCGTCAACTCCAGCGTCACGCCGCAGTCGCGCGCGATGAAGCCGGCCTCGCGCGGGAACTGCGCGTCCAGCCGGTCCGACCTCGGCATCCGACGGATGGCGGAACTCGACCGAGAACCGCACCTCGCCCGGCACCACGTTGCGGCTGTTCGGTGACACCAGCAGTTGCCCGACCGTGCCGCGCCCATCCTCGCCACGGGCGCGCATCATCCGATCCACCAGGTCGATGATCCGTGCCGCGCACACCAGCGCGTCCCTGCGCGCGGAGGGCGGCGTGGTGCCGGCGTGCAAATCCTGGCCGGTGGCGACCGCGTCGTACCACACCATCGCCTGGGCGCCGGTGACGATGCCGATCTGCTTCGCCTCGCGTTCCAGGATCGGACCCTGCTCGATGTGCAGCTCGAAATACGCATCCGCCGGGAATGCGGCCGCTGGCTGCGGCCCGCGATAGCCGATCCCGTCGAGCGCGGTGCGCACGGTCACGCCCTCGACGTCGGTCATCGCATACGCCTTGTCGAGCGAGAACACCCCGGACCACACGCCCGACCCCATCAGCGAATGGCCGAACCGGCTGCCCTCCTCGTCGGTCCAGTTCACCAGCTCGACCGGTGCCTCGGTGACGATGCCGAGGTCGTTCAGCGAGTGCATCACCTCCAGCCCGGCCAGCACGCCGAGCGCCCCATCGAATTTTCCCCCAGAGGGCTGGCTGTCGAGATGGCTGCCGAACAGCACCGGCAACCGGTGCGGATCGCGACCAGCGCGGCGCGCGAACATGTTGCCGATCGCATCCACCCGCACGGTCAGCCCGGCCGCCTCGCATTCGGCACGGAACCGGTCGCGGCCGCGCTTATCCACGTCCGTCAGCGTCAGCCGGCGCACCCCGCCCTTCGGGGTGGCGCCGATCTCGGCCATGCCCATCAGGCTGTCCCACAGCCGCTTGCCGTCGATACGCTGGTTGGTCTGGGCGGTCATGGCGGGCGTCCTCGGATTGGGGTGGCGCATCTTGCCCGCCAGGCGCCTTGCTGCAAGAGAAGGGAGACCGGGAATAGGGGCCAGCATGAGAGCGACGTGGATCCTGGCTGCGGGACTGCTGCTGGCCGGCTGCAAGCTGATCGATCAGACGACGTTCGCGCCCTCGCCGGAGGACACCGCGGCAAAGTCCGAGCCGCCCAAGGTGGATCCACGCTCCGCGCTGCTCAGCATCGGCTACGCCACGCCGAACCCGAACTACCAGGACGTGCTGCGCTATGCCGTGCGGGAGGCCGAGACGCGCGCTCCCGGCGTCCAGTACGATGTGGTCGCCATGCTGCCCTCCGGCACCGACGCGGCGGCGGCGCAGAGCCGGGCGGCGGCGGTGATGCGCGACATCATGGCGCAGGGCGTGCCGGCCGACCGCATCCATCTCGGACTGCGGACCGCGCAGGCCGGCGGCGCGCAGGAGGTGCGGATTTACGTCCGGTGATGGAATAAATAGCCTGCGTCAGGGATTGCAGGCATGACAGGCGGCGTCAGTGGTCGATAGACTGCTGACCAACTCCGGGGAGGCTTGGCGAAGGATGCACCCGTTCCACGCCCATTGCCGCGAAGTCTCTGGCCAGCATCGAGGCGCAGGGCCGCTATCGACGCTTCACCCCGCTGCGCAAGCAGGCGGGGCGGTTTCCGCTATACCGCCGACCGGACGGCAGCGAGGTGCTGGTGTGGTCGTCCAACGACTATCTCGGCATGGGCGGCCATCCTGTCGTGATCGAGGCCGCCTGCGCGGCGGCGCGCGAAATGGGCGCCGGCGCCGGCGGCACGCGCAACATCAGCGGCACCAGCCCGGTGCATGACGCGCTGGAGGCGGAGCTGGCCGATCTGCATGGCAAGCCGGCGGCGCTGCTGTTCACCTCGGGGTTCGTGTCCAATCAGGCGGCGCTGTCCACCATCCTGAACTCGCTGCCGGACTGGCAGGTGTTCTCCGACGCACGGAACCACGCCTCGATGATCGCCGGCATCAAGGGGTCGCGCGCGGCGTGCCATATCTTCCGCCACAACGACCTGGCGCACCTCGAGGAGCTGCTGCGAGCGGTTCCGGCCGGCGCGCCGAAGCTGATCGCGTTCGAGTCGGTGTACTCGATGGATGCGGACATCGCGCCGATCGGTGCGATCTGCGATCTCGCCGCGCGGCATGACGCGATGACCTATCTGGACGAGGTGCATGCGGTCGGCATGTATGGACCAACCGGTGCCGGCGTGGCGGAGCGTGACGGCGCGGCGGGACGGGTCGACGTGATCGAGGGGACGTTGGCCAAGGCGTTCGGCTGCCACGGCGGCTACATCGCCGGTGATGCCTCTGTGGTGGACTACGTCCGCTCCTCCGCGCCCGGCTTCATCTTCACCACGTCGCTGCCGCCGATGATCGCCGCGGCGGCACTGGCCAGCGTGCGGCACGTGCGTGGCGATGCGGAGCGGCGGGAGGCGTTGTTCGAGCGCGCCGCGACGTTGCAGCGGCGGCTTGGCGCAGCCGGCTTGCCGGTGCTGCCGTCGGCCAGCCACATCGTGCCGCTGCACATCGGCGACGCGGCGCGGTGCAGCGCTGTCAGCCGGCGGCTGCTCGACGAGTTCGCCATGTATGCGACGCCGATCAACTACCCGACGGTGCCGCGCGGCGAGGAGCGGCTGCGGCTGACGCCGACGCCGCTGCACACCGACGCGATGATGGACCGGCTGGAGGCGGCATTGACGGCGATCCTGCAACCGGCGCGGCGCGCGGCGGCTTGAGCGATCGGCCGACGCTGCGCCTCAAGCCCGGCCAGGGCCGACGGCTGCGGGCCGGCGCGCCGTGGGTGTTCTCCAACGAGATTGCGATGCAGCCGGAGTACCGACAGATGCCGCCGGGCGGGTTGGTGCGACTGGAAGGCGACGATGGCACGCGGTTCGGCACCTTCATGTTCAACCCGCATAGCCTGATCGCGGCGCGGCTGCTGGATCGCGATCCGGCGGCGGATATCGGCGTGGACTGGCTGCGGACGCGGCTGCGTGAGGCAATCGCGCTGCGCCAGCAGGTGTGCGACACCGCGTTTCATCGCCTGGTGCACGCCGAGGCCGACCGGCTGCCCGGGCTGGTGATCGACCGTTACGACGATGTCGCGGTGTTGCAGGCGAACACTGCCGGAATGGATCGGCTGACGCCGCTTGTAGTCGAGGCGCTGACCGGATTGCTGCCGTTGCGTGCCGTGGTGGCACGCAATGATTCGGGGACGCGGCGACAGGAGGGTTTGGCCGAGAGCGTGGGGCTGCTGTTCGGGACCGACGCGCGTGCCGAGGTGGTAGAGGGCGGTGTGCGGTTCCCGGTCGATCCGCTCGGTGGACAGAAGACCGGCTGGTTCTTCGATCAGCGGCCAAACCGTGATCGCGTGGCGGCATTGGCAGAGGGTGCGCGGGTGCTCGACGTGTTCAGCCATGTCGGCGCGTTCGGATTGCGCTGTGCCGTAGCGGGTGCGCGCGACGTGACGCTGGTGGACAGCAGCGCACCGGCCCTGGCACAGGCGGAACAGGCAGCCGCACTGAACAGTATTGCGGAACGTGTGCATATCCGGCGTGCCGATGCTTTCGACGCGATGACTTCACTGGTCGGCGAACGATTCGACATCGTGGTCTGCGACCCGCCGGCATTCGCCCCTTCGCGCAAAGATGCCGAGGCGGGATTGCGCGCCTACGGTCGGATGGCGCGTCTCGCGGCGCCACTGGTGACACCTGGTGGATTTCTGTTCGTCGCATCGTGCAGCTTCCACTCGCCGCTGGAGGCATGGAGCGCGCAGATCGCCTTTGGCCTGCATCGCGCGCGGCGCGAGGGACGCATTCTGTTCACTGGCGGCGCGGGTCCGGACCATCCGGTGCATCCGCATCTGCCGGAGACCGCGTATCTGAAGACGCAGTTGATCCAAACGTCGTAGCGGTCTGAGCGTCGCCCCGATGAATACCCGAGCCGTAACTGGACGCCCGCCCTCGTCGCGGTGACGATAGGCAAATGCACCCATCCCGTGCCAACAATCCCCTGTTCGGACCCAACCGCTTCAAGCTCGGCGTGTTCAGCGCCAATTGCGACGGCGGCCTGACCATGTCGCTCGCGCCGGAACGCTGGCGCGCGAACTGGGACGACATCGTCGCGATGACGCGGATCGCCGATGAAGCAGGCGTCGAGTTCATCCTGCCGGTGGCGAAGTGGCGTGGCTTCCAGGGCAAGGCCAACATCTACGGCCGCTCGTTCGAGACCCTGACGCATGGCGCGGCACTCGGCGCGCTGACGCAGCGCATCGCGATCTTCTCCACCGTGCACGTACCGCTGGTGACGCCGGCATTCGGCGCCAAGGCGATCGCCACCATCGATCACGTCACGCACGGCCGCGCCGGCCTCAACATCGTCTGTGGCTGGAACCAGGACGAGTTCGACCTGCACGGCGTCACCATCGACCTGGACCGCCGTTACGAACACGGCCTGGAATGGTTCCGTATCTGGTCACGCCTGCTGCAAGGTGGACCCGAGTTCGACTGGGACGGCGAATTCTTTCATCTGAAACGAATGCAGACCGACCCCGTATCGGTGCAGCGCCCGTGGCCCGCGGTGATGTCCGCCGGATTTTCGCCGAAAGGACGTGACTTCGCCGCGCAGGCAGCCGATGTGCTGTTCACCACGATGAGCGAGCTGGATCAGGCCCCTGCCCTGCTCACCGACATCGCCGCCCACGTCGCGCGGCACGATCGGCGCGTCGATATCTACACCATGTCGCACGTGGTGTGCCGCCCGACCCAACACGAGGCGGAGGAGTTCTACCACTACTTCGCCGAAGAGATGGCCGACGCCGAGGGGCAGGCATACTACCGGCGTCAGCGCGGACCGGTGGTGAAGGATGCGGCGGGCAACGAAATCCGCCGCCCTTTGGTCAACCGCTTCATGCGCGCATCGGGAAAGCGCTACGACGGCGCCTATCCGGGTGCCTTCCCCCTGGTCGGCACGCCGGACGATATCGTTGCCGACATGCGACAGATGAGCCAGATGGGGCTGGCAGGCACCTCGGTTGCGTTCCTCGACTACCTGAAGGAAATTCCCTTCTTCGTGCAGGAAGTCCTGCCGCGGCTCACGCGGCTCGGCCTGCGGCGGGAGGAGTGATGTCAGCCTATCTGGTGGTGCGCGCCGTGGTGGCCGAGGCGGATCGGCACGACTTCGATCACTGGTACCGCACGGAACATCTGCCCGACGCGGTAAAGGCATTCGCCGCACAGCGCGCATGGCGCGGCTGGAGCCGCAGCGATCCATCCGTACACTATGCGTTCTACCAGTTCGAGACTGTCGCCGCGGCGGAGGCTATTTCCTCGTCGCCGGCGATCCGCGGGCTGATCGCCGAGTTCGACGCGCGCTGGGGCGCACGCGTGACGCGCGCGCGCGAGATCATCGAGGTCGTTGATGGAGGGAACCATGGCTAACAAGATCGCATTCATGGGCGTTGGGGCCGTCGGCGGTTACGCCGGCGCACATATGGCGCACGCCGGCGAGGACGTGACGTTCATCGATCCATGGCCCGCGCATGTCGAGAAGATGCAGCGTGACGGCCTGAAGATCAGCCATATCCGCGACGTGCCGGAGTTCACCGCGAAGGTGCGCGCGATGCACGTGACCGACGCACAGCAGCTCGCCAAGGAACAACCGATCGACATCGCCTTCGTCTGCATGAAGTCGTACGACACCGAGTGGGCGACGACGCTGATCAGCCAGTATCTGGCACCCGGCGGCTTTATCGTCTCGCTGCAGAACTGCATGAACGAGGAAACGATTGCCGGCGTGGTCGGCTGGGGCAAGACGGTCGGCTGCATCGCCAGCTCCATCACCGTCGATCTGTGCGAACCTGGTCACGTGCGCCGCGCCGCCGGCAAGAGCGGCAAGCGTCACACCGTGTTCCGCACCGGTGAGGTGCATGGTCGTGTCACCGACCGCGTAAAGGAGATCTGCCGCCTGGTCAGTCTGGCCGACAGCGCGATGGTCACCGAGAATCTGTGGGGAGAGCGCTGGTCAAAGCTGGTGACCAACGTGATGGGCAATGGCCTGTCGGCGTGCACCGGCTTGCTCGGCAAGGAGATGGTGCAGAACGACGCCATCCGCCACTTCTCCGCCCGGCTTGGCAGCGAAGCGATCCGTGTCGGCCAGGCACTCGGCTATGAGCTGGAGGAAATCCAGCACCTCGATCCCGAAATCATCGCGCGTGCCGGCGAAGGCGACGCCGCGGCGACACGACACTACGACGAGCACCGGTTGGCGGAAGTGAGCGGGGGCGGCGGGGAGCATCGGCCATCGATGGGCCAGGACATGGTGAAGGGACGCCGCACCGAGATCGAGTTCCTCAACGGGATGGTGGCGAAGAAGGGCGACGAGATCGGCATCGCCACCCCGGCGAACGTGGTGCTGACCGACATCGTCAAGCGGGTGGAGAAGGGTGAACTGAAGCCCGATCCGAAGCACATCACCGATCTGCGGTTAAACTGACGGCCACGCCGGCGATTTTGTCGTCATCCCCGCGACAGCGGGGATGACGACAGGGTCGCCGCGGTAGGCCGCGTTCTCGTGATCGAGCAACCATCGTTTGCGCTCGATGCCGCCGCCATAGCCGGTGAGCGAGCCATCGGCGCCGATCACGCGATGACACGGCACCACCACGCTGATCGGATTGGCCCCATTGGCGAGGCCGACGGCGCGAACGGATCTGGGGCATCCCAGTTTCACCGCCAGGGCGCCGTAACTGAGGGTCGTGCCAGGCGCGATCTTGGTGAGAGCAGCCCACACGGAGCGTTGGAACGGCGTGCCGGCCGTACGCCACTCGATGGCCGCAAGACTTTCGAGTTCGCCGTCGAAGTAACTCCGCAGCAGCCGCTTGATGTGGCTTGGCGCGGCGGCCGGTTCCGGCACGACCGAGCCGTAGTGCAGGCGCAGCAGACGGGCCATGCCGGGTTCGCGATCAGCCCAATCCAGCGCACGGAGGCAGCCTGTCTCATCCGTGACCAGCAATGCTTCGCCGATCGGCGTCTGCCAGCCGGTCCAGTCGCAGGCGTTCAGGCGGCTTGTTGGTCATGGAACACCTTCTCGATAACCGGGGACGCGCGAGCCTCGGACGCCCAGAGATGCAGCGCTGCGTAGGCCCGCCAGGGTCGCCATCTCTCGGCGTGCTCGAGCAGCTCGGCAGGCGACGGCCGCACGCCACGACCATCGCTCATCGCTCGCAGCAGACCGATATCGGCCGCCGGGAACGCGTCTGGCTCGCGCAGTTCACGCATGGCGATGTACTGGGCTGTCCATTCGCCGATCCCCGCCAGGGATCGCAACTGAGCGATGGCCGCTTCGAGACTTCTGCGTGGGCCGAAGATCAGCGGGTCGGCGACGACGGCCGCCGCCAAAGAAGCCAGCGCCATCCGCCTGGCCTTCGGCATACCCAGGACTGCCAAATCCGCATCGGCCAATTGCCGAGGCGTCGGAAACACATGTGTCAAACCCTGCTCGAGAGCAGCCGGATCAACAATTTTCTCGCCATAGGACGCAACCAGTTTGCCCGCGAGCATCGTCGCCGCCGACACCGTGATTTGCTGCCCAAGAATCGCGCGAACAGCGAGTTCAAATCCATCCCATGCACCGGGAACCCTGAGGCCGGGCCGAGCGGCGACAAGCGGCGCCAATACCGGGTCCTGGCTGAGCTGAGCGCCGATTGCCAGAGGATCCGCGGCAAGATCGAATACGCGACGAACGCGTGCGACGATTGCCGGCAAACTTGCAAGGTTTGGCAGGCGAACGGTTGCCCGGAGAACGTTGGCATTCGCCGGCTCGACCACCAATACGCCGCGTTCGCCGCCAATCGCGATCGTGCGTGCATATCGGCCGTTCGTTACCGTCTCGATGCCTGGGATTGCCCGCGCTCGAAGGAACGACAGGATTGCGTCCCAGTCGTACGGTGGCCGGTAACCGAGGTTGACTGCGATCGCGCCTGTCGCACTAACGGATTCGTCCGCCACTCCTCTGCGCCGAAGTGTCTTCGGCGGTCGCCCATACAGGTGTTGAAAGGTCTCGTTGAACCGACGAACGCTGCGAAAGCCCGATGCCAGGGCGACCTCTGTCATCGGCAGACGCGTGTCGTGGATCAACTGCTTGGCCAGAAGTATCCGCCGGGTCTGCGCGATCGAGATCGGGGAAGCACCGAGATGCTGCCGGAACAAGCGTCGAAGCTGGCGCTCGCCAATTCCCAGCCGTGCCGCCAAAGTCTCGACGTTCGCGTCATCGAGAGCGCCCGCTTCAATCAGTCCGAGCGCCCGTGATACCGTGTTGGAGCTCCCACGCCAGAAGGCAAGGTCAGGTGACGTTTCCGGCCGACAGCGCAAACATGGGCGAAATCCGGCTTCCTGGGCCGCGGCAGCGGTATGAAAGAATCGGACGTTTTGCCGCTTGGGCGTGGGTGCCGGGCAGAACGGCCGGCAATAAATACCGGTCGTCGTCACAGCAACGAACAGGCGGCCGTCGAACCGGCGATCTCGCGTTTCAATGGCGCGGTAGCAGGCGTCATCGTCCATATCCATGCAATGATGATCCCTCATACCGCGGCGCATGTCTCGCGGTTTTCGGACCTTGACGTCCAATAGGGGGACGGTATGCGGGTGTTCACACGGCTGCCCATGCGGGACTGGCGGGAGACGCAGCAGGCGGCACTCGAGTCGGAGGCGGCCGGGTTCGATGCGGTGATGACGGTGGAGCTGGGGCACGACGTGTTCGCTCCGCTCGCCGTCGCTGCGCTGGCGACCGAGCGGGTCGAGCTGACGCCGTCGGTCGCGGTGGCGTTCCCGCGCAGCCCGACCGTGCTGGCGTCGCAGGCCTGGGACCTGCAGGCGAACTCGCGCGGACGCTTCGTGCTGGGCCTGGGCAGCCAGGTGAAGGGCCACAACGAGCGGCGTTTCGGCATCGCCTGGACCGCACCGGCGCCACGGCTGCGCGACTATGTGCTGGCGTTGCGCGTGGTGTGGCGGTGCTGGGAGACCGGGGAAAGGCTCGACTTTCGCAGCGAACACTACACGCTGACGCTGATGACCCCGGATTTTTCGCCGGAGCCCACGGGGTTACCGATGGTGCCGGTGACGCTCGCCGCGGTCGGCGAAGCGATGCTGCGCGTCGCGGGCCAGGTGGCTGATGGCGTGCGGCTGCATCCGCTGTGTTCCCGGCGCTACCTGGAGGAGGTGTGCCTGCCGCAGATCGCCATCGGCATGCAGCGCGGCGGGCGGTCCCGGGATAACTTTGATGTGCATGGCGGCGGCTTCGTCGTCACCGGGTCGGACGACGCGGCGGTCGCCGCCGGTATGGAGGCTGTGCGGCGACGGATCGGCTTCTATGGCTCGACGCGCACCTACCTGCCGATCCTGGCGCTGCATGGGTTGCAGGATCTGGGGCTGAAACTGCACCGGATGTCGGTGGAAGGCCGATGGAGCGAGATGGCGGCGTTGGTGCCGGACGATGTGGTGCGCATCTTCGCCGCCTGCGGGACCTATCGTGAGATCGCCGGCGCGATCGAGCAGCGCTATGGCGGCGTCGCGGATTCGATCGACCTGGAATTCCCGGCTGACGCGCCGACGGGGCTGCGGAGCGAGCTGCTCGCCGATATAAGGCGCATCCCGCACCGGTTCGCCGGATTCACAAGCGGCTGTTGACGGCCAGCAACCAATAGCCCCCTCCCCTTGCGGGAGGGGGTTGGGGGAGGGGGCCGTGGGCCATTGAGCCGAGCCCCCTCCCACCCCCTCCCGCAAGAGGAGGGGAGACTTTTTATGTTCCGCCGCGCATGATCGCGGTGAACGCAATGGAGACGCGCCATGCCGGCTCGCAGCGGACGCCAGTACCTCAACGGACTCCGTGAGCAGGACCGCGAAATCTGGCTGCGTGGCGAGCGGGTCAAGGACGTCACTACGCATCCTGGCCTGGCCGGGGGCGCGCGCGCGATCGCGGCGCTGTACGACATGCAGTGCGATCCGAAATACCGCGACGAGATGACCTATGTCTCGCCCACCACCGGCGATCGCGTCGGCCTGTCCTTCATCAATCCGCGCACGCGCGAGGAATTGGAAGCGCGCCGCGTGATGATGCTGAACTGGGCGCGCAGCACCTGCGGCATGATGGGCCGCTCGCCCGATTTCATGAACGTAACGCTCGCCGCCTGGGGCGCCGCATCCGAGTATTTTGCGCGCGGCAACGGTCGACCGGAGTTCGCCCAGAACGTCCGCCGCTACTACGAGTTCATCCGCGAGAACGACATCGTCCTGACCCACTCGCTGATCAACCTGCAGCGCAGCCGCAATGTGTCGGGCCAGTTCAACCTTCAGGAAGGCACGGCGCTGCGGGCGGTGCGCGAGACCAGCCGCGGCCTGGTCGTGCGCGGGGCGCGCGTACTGGCAACGCTCGGGCCGATCTCCGACGAGATCGCAGTGTACTCGCCGCGGCTCGGCCAGCATACCGAGGATCACAGCCCGTTCGCGCTCGCATTCGCCATCCCGTGCGGCGCCCCGGGCCTGCGCTTTCTATGCCGCGACAGCTTCGACCTCGGGCGTTCGCATTTCGACCATCCGCTCGCATCGCGCTTCGAGGAAATGGACTGCGTCGTGTTCTTCGACGATGTGGAGGTACCGTGGGAGCGGGTGTTCCTCTACGGCGACGTTGGCCTGCTGAATGGCGCCGCGTACGGCACGCATTATTCCGCGCATTCGTCGCATCAGGGCGCGGCGAAGAATCTGGCCAAGTGCGAGTTCGTACTGGGTCTCGCGCTGTTGATGACCGAGACGCTCGGCAACAAGCACCTGCCGCATACCGAGGAGCGCATCGGCGAACTGATGCTGAACACGACTCTGACGCGCGCCCTGATCCGAGCCGCGGAGGCGGACGCGAAGCTCGACGAATGGGGCGTGATGTGCCCGGATTCGGTGACGATCGAAAGCACGCGCAACCTGTTCATGACCGCCTATCCGCGGATGATCGAGATCCTGCAGCTGCTCGGTTCGTCCAGCTTCATGATCACGCCGAGCGAGGCCGACTTCGAAGGCCCGCTGGCGGGCCACATCGAGCAATACCTGGCCACCGACACCACGGCGGCGCGCGACCGGGTAAAACTGTTCCGCCTGGCGTGGGACGTCGCCGGCAGCTCGTTCGGCAGCCGCCAGGTGCTGTATGAGCGCTTCTTCGCCTCGGACCCGTTGACACGCGCCCGCGCGCTGGCTGCGATCTACCCGAAGAACGAGGCGATGCAGCGCGTACTCGATTTCCTGCAACGCGAAGATATGGAGAACCTGCAATGAGCTATCGGCCGAAGCATCTTGGGCATGTCAATCTCTACGTGCGCAACGCGGAACGCTCGCGCCAGTGGTACGAGGATGTGCTGGGCCTGCACACCTATCATTTCCGCCCGGGCCGTGCGGCGTTCATGTCGGCGGACCAGGACAAGTCGCACGAGGTCGCGCTGATGGAGGTCGGTGACGATGCGCCGTTGCAGGCGAAACGGCAGGTCGGGCTGAACCATCTGGCCTTCATGATGGAGAGCCTGGATGACCTGAAGGACGCCTATTACCGGCTGAAAGAGAAAGGCATCAAGTTCGACCACATCTCCGATCACGGCCTGTCGCTCGGCATCTACTTCCGCGATCCCGACGGCAACGGGCTGGAGGTGTCGTACGAACTGCCGCGCGAGAAGTGGCCGCGCCAGGACAGCGTGTTCGCGCCTGACGTGGTGAACCTGGGCCTGTTCCCGGGACCGTGGGAGGAGGAGATGGCGCAGCAGCGGGCAGCCGTTCCGGCGCAGTAAATGAACGTTGCCGTTCGCAAGCCGATGACGGTCGCCGAGTTCCTGGCGTGGGAGGCGCGCCAGGAACTCCGCTATGAATTCGACGGCTTCGAGCCGGTTGCGATGACCGGTGGGACGATCGCGCACGACCGGATCACGTTCAACCTCCACAAGGCGCTGGATGCCAGGCTGGCCGGCAAGCCCTGCAAGTCGTACGGCCCGAATGTCAAGATAACGACGCCGGGAAAGGTGCGCTATCCCGATGCCCTGGTCTCGTGCACACCGAGCGACCCCAGCGCCATAATCGTCGACAATCCTGTCGTCGTCTTCGAAGTGGTCAGCGAGGACACGGCGCGTACCGATCGGATCGAGAAGCTGCGGGAATACCAGGCCACAGCGACGATCCAGCGATACGTGATCCTCGAGCAAAAGAGCATCGGCGCCGCGCTGTTCGCACGTAGGGGGAACGACTGGATCGCCACCGCTCTGACCGAAGGCGACACGCTCCAGATGCCGGAGATCGACGTCGAGGTTCCGATCGACGAGTTCTATGCCGGTCTCAACTATTCAACGCCTGCCGACACGGAACCACGCGCCTGACGCCACGGCGGCCGACAACGTCACGCCATAGGTCACCAGGGCCGCGCTCAGCGCCACGAACAGCCAGTACAGCGAGCCGGTCGCGCGCAGCGCCAGCCAGCCGCCGCCGATCGCGACGCTCAGCCGCAGCAGGCCGGCGAGCAACGGCCAGAACAACCGCCCCGCGCCCTGCGAGGCGAAGTACAACGCCAATCCGAGGCCGAAGAATCCATAGGCCGGCCCGACCGTCCGTAGATACGCGCTGCCGGTCGCCAACATGTCCGGATCATGGCCGAACAGTCCGAGCCACGCGGTCGGCCAGATCGCGGCAGTGACCCCGATCGCCTCGGTGACCACGAAGGCCAGCACCCCGCCGGTCAGCGCGATCCGCAACGCCCTCGCCCCCTGGCCGGCGCCAATGTTGGTACCGACCAACGCCACCAGCGGCGCCCCTAGGCCGAACACCAACGGCACCAGCAGATATTCCAGCCGCCCGCCGGTACCGAACCCGGCGATCGCGTCCGGTCCTGACGCAATGCCCACCAGCGCGGTGGTCAGCGCGATGGTCAGCGTCGTCTGCAGCGTGGTGATACCGGCGACGGCGCCGACACGCAGAATGTCGTGGAACAGCACCCAGCGCAGCCGCACCAGGCGCAGGCGCACCAGGCAGCGGCCCGACAGGATGTAGCAACCGAGCACCGAAGCGGTCAGCGCGCTGGTGGACACTATGGCGACACCACCGCCGGCGATGCCGAGAGCAGGAAACGGTCCGAGACCGAAGATCAGACACGGCGACAACGGCACCAACAGCGCAACACCGGTGCAAATCGCCGCCGCCGGGACCAACATGTTGCCGGTGCCGCGGATCACATTCGCGAACGCATTCAGCAGCCACACCAGCGGGGTGCCGGCGAACACCACGTTGGAGTAGCTGAGCGCCGCCTCGAGCGAACCTCCCCGGCCGCCGAGCGCGCGATACAGCGTCGGGCCGAACCTCAGCACCAGAGCGGAAAACAAGAGGCCGAACGCCAGGTTGATGATCACCGCGTGCAGCACCAGCGCATCCGCATCGGCATGCCGCCGAGCGCCGATCGCTCGCGCGATCGCCGAGGAGATGCCGCCGCCCATCGCACCGCCGGACAGCATCTGCATCATCATGAAGCCTGGGAACACCAGCGCCATGCCGGCGAGTGCGTCCGTCCCCAGGCGTGCGACGAACCAGGTCTCGATCAGCCCGCTGGACGACTGCGCCATCATCACCAGCACAGTGGGCCACGCCAGCCACAGCAGCGTCGGCACGATGCGCCCATGCAGCAGCAACTGCGTGCGCGGATTGTGCGCCGATTGCGACTGGGCAGGCGCGGAAACGGCAACGCTCATTGCCTGGCTCTAGCCACTCTGTGGCGGCCAAAGTCAATGCTATCCCTGCCATTGCTCCGCATGCCACGACCAGGGAACATTCGCACCCTCATGCCCATCGGTCCCGACCTGTTCACCCTCGGCCGCGCCCACATGCAGGCGGCCAACACGATAATCCTCGTCGGCGCGGCGCTCGGTGTGCTCAGCGTGCTCGCCGGCCTGTTGTCACGTCGCGTCAATGCGCCGGTGCTGCTGGTGTTCCTGGTCCTCGGCATGCTGGCTGGCGCCGACGGCCCGGGCGGCATTGTCTACGACGATTTCGCCTCCGCCTACCTGGTGGGCAGCGTAGCGCTCGCGGTGATCCTGTTCGAGGGCGGCCTCAAGACGCATGTCGCGATGCTGCGCCTTGCCATGTGGCCAGCCCTCGTCCTGGCGGTGATCGGCGTCGGCATCACCGCAGCCATCGTCGGCGCCGCGGTCGCATGGATCGCCGCGGTGCCGTTCGCGATGGCCATGCTGGTGGGCGCTGCGGTCGCGCCGACCGACGCCGCCGCGGTGGCTACCCTGCTGGTGCGCGCGCGCATTGCGCTGCCCGAGCGGGTCACCGCGCTGCTGGAAGTGGAATCGGGCCTCAATGACCCGATGTCGATCTTCCTCACCGTGTTCGTCATCCACGTCATCGTCCAACCGGGCTGGGCGACCTGGTTGAACGGTGCACTGCTGTTCGCCCGCGAGATGGTCGGCGGCGGCCTGCTCGGGCTCGGCGGTGGCTGGCTGCTCGCCCTGCTGCTGCGCCGCCTGTCGCTGGAAATCCCCACCGCCATGGTGCTGGTGCTGGCGTTCGGCCTGGCGCTGTTCGGCCTGGCGCAGGTCCTTGGCACCAGCGGCTTCCTGGCGATTTACCTGGCCGGCGTGTTGATCAGCGCCACGCCGCACCCTGCCCGGCGCGAGATCGGCAACTTCGTCGAAGGCTGCGCGTGGCTCGCGCAAATCGTTCTGTTCCTGATGCTCGGTCTACTGGTCACGCCGTTCCGTCTGGGACATTTCATCCCGATCGGTATCTTGATAGCGGTCGTGCTGATGGTCGTGGCGCGACCGGTCGCCACGTTCGCCTGCCTGCTGCCGTTCCGTTTCCCCTGGCGCGAGTCGGCGTTCGCGTCCTGGGTTGGCCTGCGTGGCGCGGTGCCGATCTACCTCAGCTTCCTGCCCGCGCTCGGCGATCCGCTGCGCGACGAGAGGTTGTTCTCCGGCGTGTTCGTCGTGGTGGTAGTGTCGCTGGTCGTCCAGGGCTGGACCATCGGCCCGGTGGCGCGGCTGCTCGGTTTCGGCCGGTTCGACTGATCGAGGTGTCCCGCGTGTCTTCGCCCATCGTCATCGCCGGCGACCCGCACGGCAATTTCCCGCCGATCCTGCGCGCTTGCGCCGCGGAGGAGCCAGGCACCTTGATCCTGCTCGGAGACTGCGAGCTGCGCGTGCCGTTGCGCCACATGCTGGGCTCGCTGTTCACGCTGGGCTGGAGCATTCACTGGATCATCGGCAACAAGGACGCCGAGACCAATACGGTATTCGACAACCTGGTCACGGACTTTCCCGAGGGCGACATCGGCGGCAAGGTGATCGAGGTCGCTGGGCTGCGCATCGCCGGCCTGGGCGGCGTGTTCAAGCCGCGCATCTGGTATCCACGCGTGGACGAGCCCGGCGGCGAAATTGAACCGCCCAGCTTCAACACGCGGCGCGATTTCCTCGACAGCCTGAAGCCGAGTGAGCACTGGCGCGGCGGGCTGCCGCTGTGGCACCGCGATTTAATCTTCCCGGAGGATTTCGCGCGGCTGGCACGGCATCGCTTCGACGTGCTGGTGACGCACGAGGCACCGTCCTGCCATCGCCACGGCTTTGCTGCGATCGACCGGCTGGCCGAGGTGGCGGCGGCGCGGCTGATCGTGCACGGGCATCATCACGAGCCATATGCGGCGAAGCTGGCCAACGGGATCGACGTGCGCGGACTTGGCATCGCGGAGCCGTGGGTGCTGGAGATGGCGTGACGGCTACCAGTCCTGCACGTCGACCTGGGCTTCCGGCAGACCGGCGACCTCCCACGCCTCGCGTCCGCCGCGGTACCAGTAGACCTGCGTATAGCCGAGCGCGACGAGCCGCAGCGCCAGGTTGCGGCCGTCGAAGCGTTCGGAATTGAAGCCAATTGCTACGATCGGCGTCGCGAGGTCGCCCTTGGTCAGCGCCTGCATCTTCCCGCGGAGCCGATCCTGCGCCTCATCGGAATAGCTGACGCCTGAACCCGCGTGCCTCAGCCCAACCGCACCCGGGATCGACCGGCCCCACGAAACCCTCATGGGATCGATCACGATCGACTTGCGTTCGGCGAGCAATCGCTCAAGTTCGGCGGTGCGGATCGTCGTGGCGCCAGGAACCGTCGTCGGCGTCAATCCGGCAAGGTCCGCATGCAACGTGTCATCGGACGCCACGCCGAAATCCGCATCCTCGTCCGCGTGATCCCGATGCCCGGCCAGGCGTAGGGCTGCCTGATAGCGCTCGATCTGCCCTGCGTACACCCGGCTGGAGAGGTCCTCGGGGGCGTGCGAGCGCACGGTATCGTAGGGCCAGACCCGATTTGCCTCAGTGAGCGCGCGACGCGCCTCATCGGAACGTCCGAGCAGTGCATGGGCAGCAGCAATGCGGATGCTGTGCTGGGCCCGCACATACGGGTACACGGTGGGATTCGCGGCCAGCGCGCGCTGCGACCAGGCGATCGACTCCTCGTACCGTCCGGTGAGCAGCAGTGCGAAACTCATGTTCTCGTAACGGCTGTAGTTGTATGGGCTCCTTGGATTGAGGCGCATCGCCATCTCGATCATCGGAATTGCCGCTGCGGCACGGCCCGCGTAAACCAGGCAATATCCAATCTGATTGTAGGGACCATCCGCGTTCGGATATTCGTCCAGGACACGCTGATAGCCGGGCAGTGCCTCGGCGAAACGGCCCTGATGGATCAGCAGGTAAGCGGCGGTGTCCAGCACTATGAGGTGATTCGGACTGATCGTGGCCGCCGCGGCGATCAATCGTGCAGCGCGGTTCAATTCGTCCTTGCCGCCGCCGCCGCTGAGGCGGATCAGTTCGCCAGCGACCCCGGTCAGCGCGAGAACCGAGGTCGGATCGAGCCGCAGGGCCTGCTCGTACAACGTCAGGCGCTCCGCGTGCTCCTGTGGACCCATGGGATGCAGCCCGATCGACCGCGCGCGGATGATCAGATCGAAAGCGTCCGGATTTGTCGGGCGCTCTCGCTTGCTGCGGGCGCTCTCCACATCCATCATTGCCACCTGCAGCGTCTGAGCGATGCGCCGGACAATCGCCTCCTGACCGGCGCTGAGGTCCTTCAGTTGCTGGTCGAACCGATCCGCCCAGAGATGCGCCCCGCTCTCGGTGGCGATAAGCTGGGCGTTCACCCGGAGCTGGTCGCCCATCCTGCGCACGCTGCCCTCGAGCGCGTAGCGGACGCCAAGCTCTTCGCCGACCTTGCGGATATCCACGGTCTTGCCCTGGTAGGCGTAGGCGGTCTGGCGCGCGATGACGAACATCCCCGGCACATGGGAGAGGTCGGAAGTCAGATCGTCGGTGATGGCCTCGTCGAGATAGTCGTCGCCACCAGCATCGCTGAGGTTCCGGAAAGGCAGTACGACGATCGAGAGACGCGGTGGTTTGGTGCTGTTTGCGCCGATCCAGGTGGTGTTCCAAACCCACGCCGCCAACATCACGGCCAGAACGCCAGCGGCGACGACCGCGCCGGCGATCGTGCGCCGGCGGAATGGCGATTGACGCACCGGCGGCTTCGGCCGCACGTCTGCGGGGGGCTCCACCGCGGGCGGCACCGATGCGGACACACCCGATGGCGGCGGCGGTTCCCGCTCGCCCGTGGTGACCGCCGCCACGAACCGGTAGCCACGCCCTGCCTCGGTCTGGATGCAGCTCCCTTCGCTCCGCCCGTCGTCCAGCACCCGCCGCAGCGCCGAGATCTGCACCGCCAGGTTCCTGTCCTCGATCACCATGCGCGGCCAAACCGCCTGCATGATCGCCTGTTTCGAGACCAGTTCGCCCGGATGGGCGACGAGCACGGCGAGCACATCGAGCGCACGCGCGCCAAGCGCCAGTGGGGTGGAACCGCCAGCCGTATCCTCTCGAAACAACCCGCCACTGCGCCGGTCGAAGCGAAACCCGGCGAAGTGGACCACGTCATTCGCGACACGCACGTCCACCACATCCCTCCTGCTGCCGGCTTTGGGGGGATCGCCGAGCGACACGCGCGTCAGCACAACACGTTGAAAAGGCGCAGGTTTAACCTCTGCCACAAAGATTTTGTACCAATTTAACTCTGCCGCATAGCGCCGCTTCGGGCCGGTTTCCCATGCTGGCGGTCACATCGAACGCGCCGTCGCAAACAGCGCCAAGGGGGACCAGAACAAATGGGCAATCGTCAGGTTTGGATCGCTACACTGTTGGTGGCGACCGCGGTCAGCGGTGGCACGTCGTCGGTGGCCAATGCGCTGCCGTTCACCTGGAACCCGGCCGGCGCGTCAACGCCACTCGCGGGTCCGGGGAGCGCGTTCACCGCCGACACGATCTTCACGACGGGTTTCCTGCGTGATGTCGGTCAGCCGGACGGCACGGGCGCTGCCCACTACTTCTCGGTGGTCACCGGATTCAGCTCGGGCGGCGGCAGTCCCTTCTTGCCCGCAGGGTTCGAACCTGCAAGCCCGATTCCGAATCCGAACGGGTACGGGCTCTATTTCGATATCATGGATACACACACCAATGGCCCTCCGCCGGAGATACTCCATTTCTCCTCCATCAGCGTCTCGTTGAAGGCGGATCCCGGAAACCAGAACGGCGGCATGCCGCTCGCGACCATGGATGGAGTTGACTTCCCGAACACGGGACCAACCGGACAGGCCGATGACATCACGCTCGCGACCGGTTCAATGGTGACGAGTTCGTCCGACCTGGACCTGACGAGCGGGGTGCTCACGATCCAGTCGGTGGTGACGTTCCTGCCCTCCCCCGGCGAGACCGGGTTCTTCTCCGGCGGATCGGGCCTCCTGGATATCTTCTCTGCCAATCCGGCCAATTTAGTCATGTTTCCTCCTCAGGCCGACGGGACGACGATCACGTTGTTCAACGGCTTCACCAGCACCGCGCAATTCGTCCCCGAACCGGGTTCGATCGCGCTGCTGGGAGTGGGTCTGCTGGGCCTGGCGCCGCTCTCGAAGCGGCGCGGAACTCACCGAGGCAGGCGCCCAGTCTGGCTATCCATTCTCAAGCACGAACACAAGACCGACGACGTGTCGGTGCGCGCCTGATGGCTAACACACGGGGGTGAAAGTCATGGCTAATTATATCAACGGCCGAGACCCACAAGGGTGGCCGCAAGCCACCCCACGTCGTCGCTCAGTTGGCACAAAATAGCAGGAGTTGATGGCAAGAATCGCAGTGATTGGCAGTAGCGTTAAATCATTTGGCTTGTCCCATTTAAACGACGTGACTGTGTTCCAGTTAACCCATCTTATTCACCGCATAGCAGGGATTCGCTGACGGGCATGGTACAACCGCCTGGAATCGCATAGAGATTGGTTGTCGACGCCACTCTCGAAGCGAGGACAGAATCTGCCATGCCCGCCACCGACGACGATACTCTTCTGCCGTTCGCTTTGCCAAGTATCGGCCAGAAGAAGATCACCGCCGCGTTCGACGGCGGCCTGATCAGTTCCGATGGCGGTGTTTTACTTTTGGCCGGTGCCGACAAACGACTTGGTCTGATCGACACATTGGCCGCGATCATCCCGGACCATCGTGACCCTGATCTGATCACCCATTCGATGGCGGACATTCTGCGCGCCCGCGTCTTCGCCATCGCCTGCGGATACCCGGATGCCGATGATCTGGACGACCTACGCAGGGACCCGGCCTTCAAACTCGCCTGTGGGCGCCTACCAGAAAGCGGAGACCACCTGGCTTCACAACCCACCATGTCACGCTGGGAAAATGCCCCCGACCTGCGCACCTTGATCCGACTGACGCGGGCCATGGTGGACCTATGGTGCAAGAGTTACAGGCGTGCGCCCAAGTCGATCACGCTCGACATCGACGATACCGCAGACACCGTGCACGGCCATCAGCAGTTGTCGCTGTTCAACGCGCACTACGACGAACGCTGCTTCCTGCCGATCCATATCTATGACGCCGACACCGGCCATTGCGTGCTGACCATTTTGCGCCCCGGGAAAACACCAGATGGCAAGGAGGTGCGCACCCATCTGCGCCGGTTGGTGCGGCGTATCCGACTGCACTGGCCGCACACACGCATCACCATTCGTGGCGACGGACATTATGGCCGGCGTGAGGCCATGGACTGGTGCGAAAAGCACGGCGTGCACTACATCTTCGGTCTGTCCACCAACGCGGTCCTCGCCGCGCAGGTCTTTGCCAAGACCGACGATGTGTGCGTGCGGCGCGCCATCGCCAACCTGGATGTGGTGCGCGACTACACCGAGACCCGATACGGCGCCAAGTCCTGGTCGCAGCTCCGTCGCGTCGTGGCGCGGATCGAGGCAACGCGGAAAGGTCTCGACGTCCGCTACGTCGTCACCAACATCACCTACGGTACCGCCGAATGGCTCTATGACAGCATCTACTGCGCACGTGGGCAGGCGGAGAACCTGATCAAGCGGCACAAGAGCCAACTCGCCTCCGATCGCACCAGTTGCCGCTCACCACTGGCCAACCAGATGCGACTGATCCTGCACACCGCCGCCTACTGGCTGATGCTGACGGTGCGCGATGCCATCGCCAAACCGCAAGCGCTGGCCAACGGCGAATTCTCCACGATCCGACTGCGGTTATTGAAGATCGCCGTACGAATCAAGGAGACCGCCAGCCGGATCAAGCTGTCGTTCGCGGCAAACTGCCCCGACGCCGCCTTGTTCCGTGGCTTGATTGGTGCGCTGATCCCGCGCCCAACGTGAGCGGCGGGGCAAGTGCCCCGGTCGAATCCCACCTGATCAACCTTCAACGCCTCCCAGATACGGTCTGAAACGCGGTCGAGCCAGCAGCGGCGGTGCGCGAACATATTGGTTGTCCACTCGTAATATATGTACAGCCGGCCGGTACGGTGAATAAGATGGGTTAACGGTGAAAGAACCGGGCCTTTACGTTGTCTTTGCGCGTGCAGTCATCGGAAACGACGACGATGACGCTCAAGCCGCCACTGTTCAGGTCAGCGAAAGCGGTGGAGGCATTGTAGATCAGGCCGATATCCGCATAGCAGGTAACACCAGTCTTACAGCGAGTCTCCAAGGAATCTTACGTGTAGATCCTGGCACGCCAAAGGTCATGAACCTCCACTGCAGGACCTTCCGGGGCTCTGCAACCCAGTTCTCAGTGTCTGTCCGGGAACAAGTTAAGTCTTTAGAATCGGTTAGCGCAAGGAGCTTGAAGCGGCAGAATGCCTTGTGATTCGCTGTGCGGCATCAATTCGCGAGGTGCCACATGTGGACGGAAGAGAACCGCCGCCGCTACGACCGCAGCGGGCTGCGCTATGAGAGCGACCTGACCGACGATGAATGGGCCGAGATCGCGCCCCTGATCCCGCCTGCCAAGCCAGGCGGTAACAAGCGTTCGGTCAATATTCGCGAGGTGGTCAATGGGCTGATGTACATCCTCAGCACAGGCTGCCAATGGCGGGCCATCCCGAAGGACCTCGCACCGCGTAGCACGGTGTACGATTACACCGACCGCTGGAGCTGGGACGGGACGCTGGAGCAGATCCACCATGCGCTCTACCTGAAATGTCGGGAACAGGCCTCGCGAGAGGCCAGCCCCACTGCCGCGGTAATTGATAGCCAGAGCGTCAAGAGCGCCGAAAAAGGGGGGCCTGTATCGACCCACATGGCTATGATGCGGGCAAGAAGATCAAGGGGAAGAAGCGGCATATCCTGGTAGATTTACAGGGATTGCTGCTGCACGCCATCGTGCACGCGGCCGACATTCAGGATCGCGACGGCGGTGCAATGCTGATGGCCACTTTGTTTGGGCTCTACCCCTTCTTGCTGAAGCTCTACGCCGACGGTGGCTATCAGGGGCCGGAATTCCGCAAGGCGATGAAAACGATCCTCTCCCAGGTGGATGTGGAGATCGTCAAGCGTTCGGACCAGGCAAAGGGCTTTGTCGTCCTGACCAAACGTTGGGTGGTCGAGAGAACCCTCGCATGGCTCAACCGCTGTCGTCGCCTGGCCAAGGATTGGGAGAGCCTCAACCACAAGGCGCGCGCGTTCCTGCTCCTGGCATCCATCCGCCTGATGGTCAGAAGGCTATGCAGAATCGCGTGAGGTTTCCGGACAGACTCTCACTGTTCGCGGTTCAGGTCGATGCACTATCGTTTGACTGAGCATTATTACTTAGGAAAATCAGGATCTCGGGGCCGTGGATCGGAGCTCGGCCCCTAACTGAGCACAGCCTTGGGAGTACTTCAGGTCATGGTAAATGCACCGAATCCTGATACACGGTTGGTGGACGGCGCTCAACTTGACGTTCAGATCCGAAACGCGACGCTGGAAGACTTCGATCGCCTCATTCCGATTGTAACCACGGCCAATGAAGCCACAGATTGGGTAAGCCGTTTGACGATACATGCGAATTTGTTCGCCGACGTTGCCCTGGGGGTTATCCGATGGCCGCGTTGGTTAGGAAGACCTAATAGTCAGACGCTGTCCGAGGGGTTCTTGTTTAAGGCGCAGTATTGGATGGAAGAACATGTACACTCACCGGAGACAGGAGATCGCGTTATAGCTTCCTGGTGGAACCCATCCCCAGTTTTTAGCGGACCAATTGTGTCAGATGGTGTTGGAGACGACGATCATTACCAAGTCGTCTACCGATATTACGCTTCCGCTGGCAAGGCTAACCAGATTGAAGTAGAATTTGCGGGTCTACCCTGGCGCCGCTCTGGTCTAGATACTCCCCCCCAACGCTATCTCAGCTCTCACGGTTGGCGATTCGATAGCAATGGCAGCTTTACGGCACTCCCGGAAATCACGGTTGCCGCCAAGCCTTTTGGCTGACCGGAAAAGAGCACAGGAGCAGCGATAATGGACAAGAAACCTGATCGGCCTGTTGCGAGGTCCCTTCGCGATTTGAGCGCTGAGGCAAGGATTCGAGAACTGGCAAGCCTAAGCGCCGAATTGCACCGCCCGGAGCCGATTACCCACTCACAACTCTCGAACTGGATAGGCGGCTCGTCCGATAGGCGCGCTGTTGGCGGGGAGCGTTTGGGGCGGTATCCGTTGGTCAAAAAGCTTAGGTAAGCCGAGGGCACTTACGACCAACACTGGCGCCTTCAGCGTTGTCCATCAGATCAGAAATACCGAATGGGTGGCGGTAGGCGCCGGTCTTTATGAGGACCAAGGTCGTTGGGTCAATGGTCCTGCGCCCGATGTTTTTGATGCACCGGATCAGGAAGGCAGGTATCGGGTCGCTTTCACGTTTTTCGCGGACACCCGCGTTACTGCTCTCGATCAGTTAACCGTTTCCCTGACGGACGCTCCGTGGGAGCTTCGCTCGATAGGAGCGCCGGGTTGGCTCTACCTCGATCCATATTCATTCATAATGAGCGACAATAAGGAAGAGCACATCGTGTTGCCGGACTTCGAAGTTTTTCTCGCGCCTTACCTCAGCGACGTCTCGATGCGCTCACTTGGGCCGAGAAGGACAATCGGCTTTGAGGACGTCGTCCGTCGTCATTGATTTCAATTTGCTATCTCGGAAGTGGAAGACAAGTTCAGAACCGCAGATCAGCAAATAGCCAGCAGAGAGGTGCGTTTGCAATACGGTCGTAGATATATGGCTGGGAGCGCTGCGGCACCCGTGCAGTGCAACGCGTTCATCAAGCCGGTCTGGCCGACATCCGCCACATGCTTGCCGTGGCGGAAATGAGTGCGATCCGACGCGTCGACGATTGCGGCTCGCTGCAGGTAGAAGAGCTACCTCCGCGTGAGGCACCTCGATGGACGCGCGAATGTGGAGAACCACGATGAACGAGGCGAGCAGTCAGGGTGAGGCCCTGTCCCCGGATGCTGGCCGAGGAGCTGCACCCGGCGTCGACCGCCAATTTCGTGAACATCTGGTTCGCCGGCACGAGACCGCGACCAGACTGGATCAGCCACGACCAGGTCGGCGGCGTTGGGATCATCCCACCCGGAGATCGCGATCCCATCGCCTTCGGCTGCGGGATCGTTTTCATCAACTTCCTGCACTCGCAGCTCGGCTTCTCCTACCGAGCAATTTGCCTGGTTGGCGGCACCGGCTGGTCGCCGTTAGAGATCAGGGTCAGGTCGAGCTCGCCGGCCTTGATCCGGTGCATCAGCTCATGTGACAGCGACAAGACCACGTCCAGTTGCACCGCGGATGGGTCTCGGCGAAGCGCATGGTAATCGCGGTTGGCGGGCTGCGCATCGCCGGCCTGGGCGGCGTGTTGAAGTGTGGATCTGGTATCCGCGCGTGGACGAGCCCGGCGGCAGGATCGAGCCACCCAGCTTCAACACGCGGCGCGAGTTCCTCGACAGCCTGAAGCCGGGCCAGCACTGGCGCGGCTTCAGGCTGTCGCATCGCAATTCGATCTTCCCGGAGGATTTCGTGCGGTTCGCGCAGCATCGATTCGACGTACTGGTGACGCACGAGGCACCGTCATGTCATCGCCACGGCTTCGCCGCGATCGACCGGCTGGCCGAGGCGGCGGCGGCGCGGCTGCCGTCACGCGACAACGACGTCCGCGACGAGTTGCTTGCCTCGCGTTTCCGGACCCAGCGCAATCGCGATGCAGAAGCTCACCGCCGCGGCGATGGTTCCGACCAGCATCGGTATTGCGTAGCCGATATTATAGGCGGTGGCGAAGTAGGCCAGGAGCGGTGCCACAAGGCCGCCCCACACCGCGCCCTGGTGGTAGCAGAAGCCCGCCGCGGTCGCGCGCACCTCGGTCGGGAACCGCTCGGAGAGATAGGCCGGCGCCTGACTGGCGAATCCGCCGGCGCCGAACGCGCCCTGGGCGACGAAGGCCCACCAGATCAGCGTGAAATTACCGGTGAGCAGGTAGAGCGGCGCGAGCGGGATCGCCACAAGACCCGGAATGATCTGCGCCACCTTGCGGCCGTAGGTGTCGGCCACCCAGCCCCAGACCAGGCTGGCGAGGAAGACCACGAGGTTGGCTGCCACGCCGATCTCGCCGATCGCTCCAGGCGACAGCTTCAGGTCGACCTCGAGGTGCGTCGGGAACAGCACATTGATCGAGTAATAGAGAACAAACCCGCTCGCCATCAACCAACAGACGTTGAGCGTGTTGAGGATCATGCCGCGCCTGAAGATGGTGATGAGCGGTGCCTTTACTTCGCGCTGCTGGGTGCGCTGGATGCGCCGGTTCTCGACCCAGATCTCCGGCTCCTTGACGAAGAAGCGCACGTAGAGCACCGCGAAGGCGGGCAAGATCCCGACCCACAGCATGCCGCGCCAGCCGATCGAATTGTAGAACAGCCCATAGATCGCAAACGACAGCAGGAAGCCCAGGCCCCATGAGCCCTGCAACAGGCCGCCCATGAACCCGCGCGAGCGCTGCGGCCAGCTTTCCATCGCGAGGGCACATCCGGCCGGCCATTCGGCGCCCATGAACAGGCCAAGGATGGCACGCGCGGTGAACAGGAACAGGAAGGTGGGCGAGAAGCCGGCGGCGAAGTTGCACAGCGAATAGCCGAGGATGGCGATCATCAGCGGCGTCCTGCGGCCCATCCGATCGGCCAGCCAGCCCGAGGCGGTGGCTCCCAGCAGCCGCATCCACAGCGTGATCGTGAACACGAATGTCACGGCCGTCATCGACACGTTGAAGGTCTGCGCGATGGGATGCATGATCAGCAGGAACACGGTGAAGTCGAACGCATCGAGCGTCCAGCCAAGCCAGGCGGCGATAAAGGCATACCACTGGTCCTTGGTGGGTTCCTTCCACCACGGCATCGCCTCCGCTGCGCCTCGCGTCCGCTGAGCTGGCCGGAAGCCGTCTGTTGAAGTTGCCACAATAGCCTCCCTGATTCGCATGTTGTTGGTTTTCTGGCGTCGGTCTTCGCCGATGCGGTCTTGGCCGCATGCGCATCACCGAACACCGGAGCTCCTACGGTGGAGGTCCGGGTCGATCAGGCCGCGCGGCACAGTGATACTACCGGAAAAGCGTGCCACGCAGCAGCAATCGGCATCCGCACCGTTATTTGAAAATCTCTGAACAATCCTTCATGTGTCCGCCGTGTTCACTCGGATTACTGTGGCGCTACAAGAACAGCGGCACGCAGCACGCGGTCTGAACCAGAAGGGAGAACGGCCATGGAAAGCATGAGCCGGCGTTCGGTGCTTGGCACAACGCTTGGTGTGATTACAGCCGGCACACTGGGGCGCCCGTACATCGCAAACGCCCAGGCAAAGACGGCAACCGTCTGGGTGAACCAAGGCTTCGTCCCAGGAGGATGAGGCGTTCAAGAAAGTTGCCGAAGACTACATGAAGGAAAGCGGCAACAAGCTTGACTACAGCATCATGCCGTTCATGGCTCAAAACCAGAAGACGATATCGGCGCTAACCAGTGGCGACGTTCCGGATCTCATCTTCATGGACGCGCCCGTGACGATCCTCCCGCAGAATTCCTGGAACAACAAGATCGTCGATGTAAGCGACGTCGTATCGGCCTACGAGCCGCAACTCACCGAGACTGCGAAGCTGTGCTCAACCTTTTTCAACAAGACGACCGACAAGCGCAGCTACTATCTGTGCCCGATCAAGCCGGCCTGTGTCCCGTTCCACATCTGGGGAAGCCTGGTCGAGCGTGCCGGCTACAAGCTGTCGGATGCGCCGAAAACCTGGGATGCGTTCTGGGACTTCTTCAAGCCGATGCAGAAGGAATTGCGTGCCAAGGGATGGCCGAAGCTTTACGCACTTGGCTTGCAGATCACCACGGTAGGATCGAACGACGGCAACGGTCTGTTCCAGGCATTCATGATCGCCAACGGCGGCAAGGATATCGTCACGCCGGACGGGAAGCTGCACACCGACGAGCGGAAGATTCGCGACGCGGCAATCCGTTCGTGCAGCTATCTGACCAACGCCTACAAGCAGGGCTACATCCCGCCCGAGGCGCTCAGTTGGAATGACGCCGACGACAACAACGCGTTCCACGCTCAATCCGGCCGATTTCACGCCGCCAGCAAGGACGGAATTTCT
>CAWFYC010000011.1:0-86803 GCA_963819855.1 uncultured Alphaproteobacteria bacterium | reverse complement strand
CCGCCCCGATCCATCTCGCCGGTGAACGGCTGATGCTGGACCCCGCCGGCGCGATGTTCTGGCCGGCCAGCGGCCTGCTCACAGTCTCCGACCTGCACCTGGAAAAGGGCTCCTCCTACGCCCGCCGCGGCCAGCTCCTACCGCCCTGGGACACCCACGCCACGCTGGACCGCCTCGCCTCGCTGCTCCGGCGGTACCATCCCCGCATCGTCATCGCGCTCGGCGACAGCTTCCACGATGCCGACGGTTCGGCCCGCCTCCCCGCCGGCGAACTTTCGCGCCTTCGTGCCATGACCGAGGCGCACCGCTTCATCTGGGTCCAGGGCAACCACGACCCCACGCCGCCTCGGGGCGTCGGCGGCGAATGGGTCGAGGCCTTCACCACCACCACGCTCGTGTTCCGCCACCAGGCCACTCCTGGTGCGCTCGGCGAGATCTCCGGCCACCACCACCCCAAAGCCACCATCCCCGCGCGTGGCGGCAGTGTCAGCCGCCCCTGCTTCGTGGCCGACGGCCGCCGCCTGATGCTGCCGGCGTTCGGTGCCTATACCGGTGGGCTCGATGTCCGCGACCCCGCCATCGCACGGCTGTTCCCGCGCGGCGGCCGGGTGTTCCTGCTTGGCCGCGAGCGGCTGTTCAGCTTCGCGCTCGGGACATTGCGCTCCGGCTGACCTCGCCGCACGCTGTGCCGACATGGCTGTCCGATCTCTCCCGCAGGACGCGCCCATTCGCGTGGTGGGCGACGTACATGGCGATGCCGTTGCCTTCGGCTACGCCGCCGCCACCGACCGCTTCGTGGTGCAGCTCGGCGATCTCACCGACTATGGGCCGGACAACGCCGGCACGCTGCGCATCATGTTCCGCCTGATCGATGAAGGTCGCGGCCTGTTCCTGCTCGGTAACCATGACCTGAAGCTGGCGCGCTTCCTCGCCGGCCAGCCGGTGCGCAACGAGGCGACCCTGGATGCCACCCTGGCGCAACTCGATGTAGAGCTCCGCCAGCGCGTGGTGGCCGAAGTTGCAGTGGCGCCAGCATGGTTGCAGCGCGACGGCGCGGTGTTCGTGCATGGCGGCTTCCACACCGCGATGTTGCATACGCCGGCGCCAGACCACGGCCTCGACCGCGCGCATGGCGTGTTGGCCCGCGCGCTGTACGGCGAACCCACCGGACGCATGCAACCCGACGGCTATCCGGAACGCAGCCTGCGCTGGGTCGATCGCATCCCGCCCGGGATCACGGTGTATTGCGGCCACGACCGGCGCAGCAGCGACGGCCGTCCCTATACCCGGCGCGGCGCCGCCGGCGGTGCGGCGGTGTTCCTCGACACCGGCGCCGGCAAGGGAGGGCATCTGTCGTGGATCGACCTGTAGCGCTGGTCACCGGCGGCGCGCACGGCATCGGGGCGGCGATCGCGGCACGGCTGGCGCGCGATGGCTGGCGCGTGGTGGTCGCCGATCGGGATCCCGCCGGATCGGCGCCGTCAGGCGGCCGATACGTCGAATGCGACGTGGCGGATGAAAGCGCCGTGGCATCGCTGCTCGCCGGCGTTGCGGCACAAGATGGCCGGCTCGACGCGCTGATCTGCAATGCCGGCATCAGCATCCGCAAGCCGATCGCGCAGCTCACGCTGGCGGAATGGTCGCGGGTGATCGGCACCAACCTCACCAGCACATTTCTGCTGACGCGTGCAGGGGAAGCGATGCTGCGCGCGGCCAAGGGTGCCGTGGTGACGATTGCATCTACGCGCGCCCATATGTCGGAGGCGGACACCGAAGCCTATGCCGCATCGAAGGGAGGGCTGGTGGCACTGTCCCATGCGCTGTCGATCAGCCTGGCGCCGGATGTGCGGGTGAACTGCATCAGCCCCGGCTGGATCTTCACCAAGGGCGATGCGCCACGGCCGGTGGACCACGCGTTCCATCCGGCCGGTCGCGTCGGGACGCCAGAGGACGTTGCCGCCTTGGTGGCCTTCCTGGTCGGGCGCGAGAGCGGTTTCATCACCGGTGCCGAGTTCATCGTCGACGGCGGCGTGACCCGGAAGATGATCTATCCCGAGTGACGGTTGTTGCCGGTCTTTTGATTGCGCGCCTTCACGCGTCGCCCTACGCTATTTGATGTTTGACAGGTAAGCGGCGCGGTGCCGCACCGCCGTGAACCAAGAACAACAGTGCGGCCAGAGGGACGGCGACGATGGCGCAGACACCATTCTCGGCGACCGAGCACGCGCTCGAACATCAACCTCTCGGCGGCTTGCAGATCCGCGTCGCGGTGATCTGCGGCCTCATCCAGATGTGCGACGGCTACGACGTGGGATCGATCGGCTGGTCGGTGCCGTCGTTGACCCATGCCTGGCATGTCGCGCCGTCGGCATTTGCCCTGGCCTTCCTTTGGTCGAACATCGGCGTGATGGCGGGCGCCCTGCTTGCCGGACCGATCGGCGACCGCTTCGGGCGCAAGCCGCTCCTGATGCTGAGCCTGACGCTGTTCGGGATCGCCTCGCTGGCCAGCGCCGTTTCCCCCTCGCTCGATTTCCTTGCGGGAACGCGCTTCTTCACCGGCGCGGGGATCGCCGGCGGATTTGCCGGAACGGTGGCGCTGACCGGCGATTACACGCCGCAGCGCATGCGTGCGATGATGATCATGCTCACCTTTACCGGCGCGCCGCTCGGCGGTTTTGTCGGCGGTCAGCTTGTGTCGCTGCTGCTGAGCGAAGGGTTCGGTTGGCCGACCATCTTCATCATCGGCGGCGGCTTCCCGCTGCTGCTGTTGGTCATCACAGCTACTATGGCTGCCTGAGTCGCCGCGTTTCCTCGCGGTGCGGGCAAACCTGGCGCCGCGCCATCGCGCGCTGCTGCAGCGGCTTGCCATCACGCCATCACCCGGAGCGGCACATGCGATCGAGGCCGCGCGCGGCAATCCGCTCAAACTCCTGTTCGCCGACGGACTCGCGCTGCCCACGACCTTGTTGTGGATCATGTTCTTTTGCAGCCTGCTGGATCTTTTCCTGTTCGTCTTCTGGCTGCCGGAAGTTCTGCACCTGGTTGGCCTGACGCCGGCGGAGTCGGTGTTTGTGTCGAGCCTATTCGGTCTCGGCGGCATCCTCGCGGTCCTCTATCTCGGATGGGCGATCGATCGCTTCGGTGCCCGGGCGCTGTCAGTGCATTTTGCCACGGGCATCGTGTTCATCGCGCTGATCGCTCTCGTCGCGATGCCTTATGTCGCGTTGCTGGCCGCGGTCCTGATGTCCGGAGTAACGGTACTGGGCAGCCAGACCGGGTTGAATGCGACATGCGGCAAATTCTATCCGGCCCGCATACGCGCGAGGGGTTACGGCTTCGCGACCGGCGTCGGGCGATTGGGCGGCATCGCCGCGGCACCGCTCGGCGGGTTCCTGCTGGCGCGCGGGTTGCCCCCAACCTACGTCTTTCTGTCCGCGTGCCTGTTCGCGGCGATCGCCGCGGTGGCAGCGGCACTTCTGGCGTTGCCCGGCAGACAGCCGAGCGTCGTTCCGGCGACCGAGGCGGCGTAGCGAACCGACGGACTTCCGACTACAGCGCGATATCCGTCCCCAGGTGGAACAGACAGTCCCCCCGCACCGTCCGTCCCGGCACGCGCTTGCACAGCACGAACCCGTCATGGGCGAAATGCGCGGTCACCGGCTCGGTCCATGGCGTCTCCGGCAGATGGATGCGTGCCGCCGGCTGGCCCGCGCGCACCGTGTCGCCCAGGTCCACCAGCGGTTCGAACAGCCCGGCCTCCGGCGCATAGACGAAGTAGTCCGGCCCGCCCACTTCGAGGAACCGCGTTGGCCCATCCGGCGCGATGTGATCGCCCGCCGGCAGGACACCGAGATGCACCAGCACGTTGTTCACCCCGCGCTCGACCATACGCAGCGCGGAGCGCGTGACATGGCCGGAACCGCCGGCTTCGGTGCCCAGCAGGGTAATGCCGTGACGCGCGGCGCCGCCTGACAGCGTGCGAGCGCCGCCCTGGTTCGCCTCCGCGACATAGGCGATCGGCGAACCGAACGCCTTCAGCGCCGCAACGCCGTCCGCCGTGCTGCCGTCACGCCGCCAGTTGCCGAACAGTGCCGATGGTACATACATCAGCGATGAGCCGCCGGAGTGCAGATCGCACACCAGGTCGGCCATCGGCACCAGCTCGTGTTCGATATGGTAGGCGATCTGTTCCGTTACCGTGCCATCCGGATCGCCCGGGAACAGCCGGTTCAGGTTGCCCTCGTCGATCGGCGAGGTGCGCTTGCCGGCCATCGCGGCGGGAAAGTTCGCCGCCGGCAGGATGATCACCCGGCCGTGGATGCGTGCCGGATCGAGCGATTTCACCAGGTTGCACAGCGCGACCTGGCCCTCGTACTCGTCGCCATGGGTGCCGGAGACCAGCAGCGCGGTCGGGCCGTCGCCATTCCTCAGCACCACGATCGGAATCGGGATGAAACCGTACGCCGAGCTGTGCACCGAATGGAACAGCCGCAGAAAGCCGTGCTGACGGCCGTTCTTGTCGAAATCGACCTCGGCAACGATGCGACTCTTGCTGGTACCAGGCATTGCTCATCCCCCCACAGGCCGCCAGGATAGTGCCCGGAGGAACGGCAATGGAAGGGTTGGAGCTGGTATTCGAGCCGTTCCCCAGCGACGCGCTGAAGCAATTCCTCAGCGGCAACATCGACAATCTGAACTTTGCCAGGACCGGCATCGCCGCCTGGCATCCGATCGGTTATTTCCTGAAGAACCCGCGCGGCGAATGGCTGGCTGGGCTGACCGGTTATGTCTGGGGCGGCTGGTTGCACGTCAATCTCGTCTGGGTGACCGAGTTGCTGCGCGGTCAGCGCCACGGGTCACGACTGATGGACGCGGCGGAGGCGTTTGCGGCCGAGCATGGTTGCCTGGGTGTTACTCTGGAGACTCACAGTTTCCAGGCGCCCGGATTTTACGTCAAACGCGGCTATGAGGTGTTCGGCACACTGGAAGATTATCCGCCCGGGCACACCAAATTGTTCCTCCGCAAGCGGCTGGCGTAATCCGGCTTGCGGCGCGCCGGTGCTTCGGTCATAGTCCCCGTCACCCGCAACCAACATGAAAGGAGGTGATCCAGTGTCTCATTGTCTCTTCGTGGCGCCGTTTGCCGTGGCCTGGATCTCCGACGCTCGCGTCGCCGTCTAGCCGCACCTAGGGCAACGACGCCCGCAGACAATGCCGAAGGCTCCGGAGGGCAACCTCCGGAGCCTTCCTCATTTCGGACATGGCGCGCAGACCCCTGACCCTGTGGCGCCGGTGGCACACAAAGTGTCACACGCCGTGGCCAATGTGCTATTGAACGCCTGTGAGCATGGCAGGGATCGGTCCTGACCTCGCCGTGAAGGCTGCGGACGCCCGCAGGCTGATTGCCATTCTTTACGCCGACATGGTGGGATACAGTCGGCTGATAAGTTCGGACGATGCTGGTACGCTACGCCGGTTGCGTGCACTGCGCCAGGCTCTGATCGACCCGGCAATCCAGGAAAACGGCGGCCGGCTGGTGCAGACCGGGGGCGATTCCCTCCTGGTCGCCTTCGATAGCGTTGAAGGTGCGGTCCGCTGTGCCGCAAAGATGCAGCGACAGGTTCCGGTGCATGACGGCGATCAGCCACCGGATTGGCGCATCCGGTTCCGCATCGGCATCAACCTCGGTGACGTTATCCCGGACGGCACTGATCTGCACGGCGACAGCGTCAACATCGCGGCTCGCCTGGAGGCAGCATCACCGGTGGGCGGCGTTTGTGTGTCGCGTTCGGTGCGCGACCAGGTGCACGGCAGCCTTGACCTGGCTTTCGAGCCGATCGGCGAGCTGACATTGAAGAACATCGCGCGGCCGGTGGAGGCGTTCGTTCTACGGTTGGACCCTGCGGCCGAGGCCACGACTGCCAATGGATCTGTTCCCCGTGCCCCGGAAGAACCAGGATCGCTGTCGCCTCCTGACGGACCTTCGATCGCAGTCCTGCCATTTTCCAACCTGAGCAGCGACCCCGAGCAGGAATACTTCGCCGATGGTATGGTCGAGGAGATCACGACGGCTCTGGCGAAGGTGCGATGGCTGTTCGTGGTCGCACGCAACTCAAGCTTCACCTACAAGGGGCGCGCCACCGATGTTCGCCAGGTAGGCCGCGAGCTCGGGGTAGGTTTCGTCCTTGAGGGATCGGTCCGCAGATCGGCGCAGCAGGTGCGCATCACTGCGCAGCTCATCGATGCGTCAAGCGGCAATCATATCTGGGCAGAGCGGTTCGACGGCGTGCTCGAACATGTCTTGGAGCTGCAGGATCGCGTAGCACAGGAAGTAGCCGGCCAGCTCCAACCGGAACTCCGGCGCAGCGAGATTGCGCGTGTGAATTGGAGACACGTTCAGAGTTCTGAACGCGTATGACCTCTACTTGCGCGCGCTTGGCCGATTTCACCAACACACGGCGCCTGCGATCTGTGACGCCATCGCACTGCTGAGACAGACTTTGACGATCGATCCCGGGTATGCGGCCGCGGCCGCACTCATTGGCGAATGCCGGCTGGCGTTGGCGGCGCAGGGGCGGGCCGTGACCGCCGAAGAGCGTGCGGAGTCGATTGAGCTTGCCAGGCTGGCGATCGATCTGGGCAAGGAGGACCCCGACACTCTCAGCTGGTCCTCCCTCACATTATCAAGCTTTGGCCGCGAGCATGCCGTCGCCGAAGCCGTTGCAGATCGCGCCCTCGTGCTCAACCCAAGCTCCGCTACCGGGTGGTATGCGAAGGGCTACGCTGCCTGCTTTCAGGAGCAGAATGAGGTGGCCATTGCTGCCTTCAAACGCGGACTTCGACTGAGTCCGCTTGATCCGCTGAGAGGCTACTTCGAAGCTGGAATCGGAGTTGCCAGCCTTCATCAGGGTCGCTTCGAAGATGCATCACATTGGGCAACTGAAGCGTTGTCCAAGCTGCCGGACTACCTGTCGCCGATGCGAACAAACGCCGCGGCCTGCGCCCATCTCGATCGTCTCGAGGAGGCGAAAGAATGGCTCGGACGGCTTCTGCAAAGGCAACCCGCCCTGACCATCCGCACATGGAGAGCGGCGACAAACTCGATCGGCGGCGGGCGGGACCGGTTCGAAGCGGGCCTCCGCAAGGCCGGATTGCCGGAAGGCTGAGGGCGACGGCCGCCCTTTCAGATGGGCCGCCGCTTCATGAAGGCGGCGCGCAGACAGGTGGCCACCATCTCGCCGCGCTGATTGAACGCCTGGTGCTCGAACTCGACCACGCCGGCCTCGGGCCGGGACCGCGACGCGCGCAGCGACCGTACGATAGAACGCGCACGAATCGTGTCGCCGTGAAACACCGGCTTGGGGAATTCCACCTTGTTCATGCCGAGATTGGCGATGGTGGTGCCAAGTGTGGTGTCGCCGACCGTCATGCCGATCATCAGGCCGAGAGTGAAGATCGAATTGACGATGCGCTGACCGAATTCGGTGGTCTTGGCGAACTCCTCGTCCAGGTGCAGCGGCTGCGGGTTCAGCGTCAGCGTGCTGAACAGCACGTTGTCCATCTCGGTGACGGTGCGGCTGAGTGCGTGCTCGAAGGTCTGGCCTTCGTGGAAGTCCTCGAAGTAGAGACCGGCCATGGTTGGATCTCCTGGTTAGGATCTGCCGCCGCCATTTTCCCCGTCATCCCCGCGCAAGCGGGGACCCAGTTGTCGCCTGGGTCCCCGCTTGCGCGGGGATGACGACTTTGGAGTACTGCCTCGGCTACGCCTGAATCGTTTAATTCACGGCAAGCCCCTACACCAATCTCGCCTCGAACGGCGGCAGCAGGTCCGGGGCGTCAAACTCCAGCACCCAAATGTCCGGATCGAACCTGGTCTGCCGCGCGACATAGGCGTCGACCGCCGCCTGATCGACCGGCGTCGCGCCGGTGCCGCGCATCCACGCCAGCGCGCCATCGGCGGTCCGCACCTGCGACAGTACCACCAGTCCGTCGCGCCCGCGCAGCACCACCAGCACACCGCCCGAATCCGCATCGCCCTTGCGCAGCACCACGGCCGGCCGGCCATCCCGGTCGGACATCCGAAGCGCCATCTTCACCCACAGTCCTGCCTTCAGTCGCGGCTCCGCCATGCCACCTCCCTGAATACACCGATATAGTCGTCATGCGCCGACGGCGTAACCTCCAGCAGCGACTCGTCTACGGGCACCAACCGTGCTTTAGTTGCACCTTGCATATCAGGAGCAGCGGCATGGGTGTGACGACGACCGACCCCAGCTCATTTCGTATCGAAACCGACAGCCTGGGCGAGGTGCATGTCCCCACCGACAAGCTGTGGGGCGCCCAGACGCAGCGCTCGCTCGAGCATTTCAGCATCGGCACCGACCTGATACCGCGTGAAATGATCAGCTCTTATGCCATCCTTAAGAAGGCGGTCGCGCTCGCCAATCATGCCGCCGGCCGTCTGGCCGCGGACAAGCAGGCGCTGATCATCAAGGTGTGTGACGAAGTCCTCGCCGGCCAGCACCACGACATGTTTCCGCTGCATGTCTGGATGACCGGCAGCGGCACGCAGTTCAACATGAACGTCAACGAGGTCGTTGCCAACCGCTGCAGCCAGCTCGCCGGTCAGCCGCTCGGCAGCAAACGTCCGGTGCATCCGAACGATGACGTCAACATGTCACAATCCTCGAACGATTCGTTTCCATCGGCGATGTACATCGCCGCGGCGATCGGCGTCAGCCGTGCTCTCATGCCCGCCGTTCGCAACCTGCGCGACGGTCTCAACCACAAGGCACAGGCGTGGCGGGACATCGTCAAGATCGGTCGAACCCACCTGCAGGATGCGACGCCGCTGACCCTGGGCCAGGAATTCTCCGGCTATGTCGGCATGCTGGACGACAATCTCGATCGCCTCGGCCATGCGCTGTCCGGCGTCTACCAGCTCGCGCTGGGCGGCACCGCGGTCGGCACCGGCATCAACGCCGCACCTGGTTTCGATTCCGCGGCAGCGGCGCAGATCGCCCAACTTACCGGTCTGCCGTTCGTGACGGCTCCCAACAAGTTTACCGTCCAGGGCGCGCACGACGCGCTGGTGCAGTTGTCCGCCACGATGAAGACGCTGGCGGTATCGCTGTACAAGATCGCCAATGACATCCGCCTGCTGTCATGCGGCCCGCGCGCCGGCTTTTACGAGCTGATCATCCCGGCCAACGAGCCAGGCTCTTCGATCATGCCGGGCAAGGTCAACCCGACCCAATGCGAGGCGCTGGCGATGATCGCGACCCAGGTGATGGCCCTGGACGTGGCGGTCGGCTTCGGCGGCGCGAGCGGCTACCTCGAGATGAACGTCTACAAGCCGCTGATCATCAGCAACGTCATGCAGTCGATCCGTATCCTGTCCGACGGCATGAACAACTTCCGCAAATTCCTGGTCGACGGCGCGGAACCCAACCGCAAGCAGATCGCCGAGTACGTGTCGCGCTCGCTGATGCTGGTGACCGCGCTCAGCCCGGTGATCGGCTATGACAAGGCATCGCAGGTCGCGCACTATGCGATGGACCACGATCTATCGTTGCGCGACGCTGCGTTGCAGCTCAAAGCGGTGAGCGCCGAGGAGTTCGACCGCATCGTCGTTCCGGCGGCGATGGTGCATCCGCACGTCGCCAGCAACTGAAGGGCGTACTGCCGGCTTTCGACTGATGACACTGGGAAGAGTGAGGCAACCGATGACGACTGCGACGCACGCCGGCTACGCGATCCTGACCGACGGCACCCGGAACAAATCGACCGCTTTCACCGAAGCGGAAAAACATGCGCTCCGCCTCACGGGCCTGGTTCCGGACGTGACCGAGTCCATGGAACTTCAAGTACCGCCGGGTCATGCAGCAGCTCGGCCACAAGAACAGCGACCTCGACCGGTACATCTATCTGGTCAACCTGCTCGACCACAACGAGACGCTGTTCTATTGCACCATCATGTCGGACCCGGCGCGCTTCCTGCCGATCGTCTATGACCCCACGATCGGCGAAGCCTGTCTCAAGTTTGGCCACATCTATCGCCAGACCCGCGGCATGTACCTGTCCATCACCCGGCGCGGCAAGGTCAAGGAGGTGCTGCGCAACTGGCCGGTCTCCGACGTGAATTTCATCTGCGTGACCGACGGTGGTCGTATCCTGGGTCTGGGCGATCTGGGTGCCAACGGCATGGGCATTCCGATCGGCAAGCTGCAGCTCTACACGGCGGCCGCCGGCGTGCCTCCCGCCGGGCTGCTGCCGATGTATCTGGATGCCGGTACCAACAACGAATCACTGCTGAATGATCCGCTCTATCTGGGACTGCGGCAGGCGCGTCCAAAGACCGAGGATCTGTTCTCGTTCGTTGATGAATTCGTCGATGCCGTGCAGGAAGTATTTCCGAATTGCTGCATCCACTTCGAGGACTGGACCGGCGCGGACGCGGTGCACCTGCTTGAGCGCTACCGTGACAAGGTCTGCTGCTACAACGATGACGTGCAAGGGACGGCAGGAGTCACGCTCGCCGGCATGATCAATGCCTGCAAGATCAAAGGCACCGATCTGAAGGACGAGACCTATTTGTTCCTCGGTGCCGGTTCGGCCGGCATCGGGTTGAGCAACCTGCTGTGCTCGGCGCTGGTGCAGCAGGGCCTGACGCTGGAACAGGCGCGCAGCCGGGTGCGGATGTTCGACATCAAGGGCCTGTTGGAATCTACCCGTACCGACCTGGTGGACTATCAACGCCCGTACGCGCACCCGCACGCTCCGATGCAACTGGCGGAGTTCGCCAAGGCGATCGAGGAGTTCAAGCCGACCACTCTGATCGGCGTCAGCACGATGGGTGGCGCGTTCGGCAAGGACGTGGTGGAGGCGATGGCACGGGTGAATGCGCGACCGATCATCCTGGCGCTGTCCAATCCGACCGAGCATGCCGAATGCACCGCCGAACAGGCGTATCAGTGGAGCGGCGGCAAGGCGATCTACGCCGCGGGTGTGCAGTTCCCGCCGGTCGCCTGGCAAGGTCAGACCTTCCTGCCCGGCCAGGCCAACAACTTCTACATCTTCCCCGCGGTCGGCATGGCGATCTACGCCACCAAGGCGCGCCGGGTCAGCGACGAGATGTTCATCGAGGCCGCCCAGGCGGTGGCAGATCAGGTTGCGCCGGAGCAGTTGCGCCAGGGGCTGCTATATCCGTTGCAGTCGAACATCCTGGAGACCGAGATCAAGACTGCCGCGCGGGTGGCCAAACTGGTGTTCGACAGCAATCTTGCGCGCGTCGATCGGCCGTCTGACTACGAGGCGTTCATCCGGAGTCACGTGTACCAGCCGCAGTATCAGTCGTATGCCTGAACGGCAGCAGCGAGACCGGGAGCAGCAGCACCGCCAGCAGCAACGGCCGCCGCACGTATAGCTGCGCTCCCGCGCCGAGCAACACGCCGACGAAATAACTGGCATAGACCAGCGCAAGCACTCCGATGCCGGCATCGGAGTGGGACGGACGCGGTTCCCCCCAACGGCTGACTACAGCCTGTGTGAGCTTTTGCAGATTGCCGGTCAGGAAAACCGTGTTCAAAGTTGCGCCTGAGAAGTGGGTCGCCGCAGCGTTCTGGATGCCCATGGCGAACGCGAGCGTTGGCGCAGCGATATTCGCTGCCAGAAACGCAGCAGCCACCAACGCCGTCGCCTCCAGTACCAGCAGCATGCGCAAGGTGAAGCCGACGCGTCGCAGCACCGCGCTGGTGCCGACACCTGACAGAAACATTGCAATGATGAACAGGTTTTGCAGCGCGCGCAGCGGCTCGCGCAAGAACAGGGCAATTCCCAGCAGGACGGTGTTTCCGGTCATCAGGCCGGCGAACGCGCCGAAGGAGAGGTAGCCGATCGTGTCGGCATAGCCCGCAATGATCGACAGGACGCTTGCCTGGAAGGCAGTGTTCTCAGACGGTGCCATGGCGACGAACGATGGGCTTCGCAGCGAAACCCATCGTCAACCCGCCCCTACTCCGCTGCCTCGCGCCACCCTGTCGGCCGCGCCACATGCCGCAAGCGATCGTGATACGCCTCCTGCCAGTCATCCGCCGCCAGCACCGCCTCGCCGCTGCGCACCTGCCTGAAGATGTCCGGCTGATCCACGCAGGGCGGCATTGCACTTTTCTCGCGCAGCGCGCGTGCCGCGACCAGGAGCCGGCGCCGCGTGCGCGTGATCATCTGGTCACTCGGCGCCAGATGCTCGAACGAGTGATCGACGATCTCGCCCATGCTTTCGGTGATCGCCTGGTCCTGCATCGCGATGTGCGTGATGCCGGTGTAGATCACGTCGTCGCGCTGCGCCTCGCGATCGATCAGGTAATCGTTCGCCGCGGTCTGCACCGGACGCCAGCGGCCGAACCAGTCGGTGGTATTCGGCTGCATGTCCGGCGCCGGCGTGGAACCCGGTATCGGCTCGCCGCCGGCCAGTGCCGCGGTGCGCGAAGCTTGCTTCCACGAGAAGCCCACGAACATCACGTGGGTGTCGTCCATCGGCACCCAGGCGCGCGCGATCACGCGATCCATGAAGTCGCCCTGCGGGATGAAGGTCCAGAACGGGAAGCCGAAATGCGCGAAGCGCCAGTACGTCTTGTCGTCCTCCGCCGGGCGATAGGCGCAGTACATCGTGCCCCAGTCGGTGTCCGTCACATGATAGTCCGGGGCGCGGTTGCTGACCTGGTACATCAGCCAGTTGTCCGGATCGACCTGCTCGGGCCGCACCGATCCGACATGCAGCCAACTGAAATGCGAAGTGTCGATGTCGCCTTCCAGTGCCTGCAACCAGTTGCACTCACGCTGCGTGAACGTAATGGAAAGATCGCTTTCCGGCAGCAGCGTCGCCTCGATCTCCGGCATCGGCGGTGCATTCTCGCGCGCACCCATGTACACCCAGATGACGCCGGCACGCTCCGTCACCTTATAGGCCTTGGCGTGCACCTTCTGTCGGAAGTCCTGTTCCGGCGTCACGTTGGGCATGTCGATGCAGTTGCCATCGGCGTCGAACTGCCAGCCGTGATAGACGCAGCGGAAGCCACCCGGCTCGTTCCGTCCATAGAACAGCGACGCGCAGCGGTGCGGGCAGCGATGGTCCATCACGCCGACCCGGCCCGCATGATCGCGGAATGCGATCAGTTTCTCGCCGAGCAGCATCAGCCGCAACGGATCGCCGCCGGCGACGACTTCTGCGGATTTCGCGACGGGCAGCCAGTACTGCCGCATCAAATCGCCCATCATGGTGCCGGGACCGACGCGGGTGAGCTGTTCGCTTTCGATGGCGTTCGTCATGGGTATCTCTCCCTGCCGTTCTCGCCGCCTGGCAGATTGCTGCTGACAAGCGCAAGCGGCCTATGCTTATGATACACGCACGGCGGGCAAAAGAACCAGCCGGCACCCCGCGCACGCCATTTGCGCCAACGGGGGACAACGCACGTACGCCGGAAGGGAGCGCAGCCGAGCCGAAGAATCGCCGTCATGTTCACTACCCCTGCGCGACCGCCGTGCCGGACCGGACGAACATGGGAGGACGCGATGCTCGAACACCTGGAGCAGCAGAAGAAGCTGACAGGGAACCAGTGGCGGATCATCGCCACGGCGAATCTCGGCGACATGCTCGACTTCTTCGACTTCTTCCTGATCGGCTACGTGCTGGCCTTCATCATCGGCTCCTGGCAACTGACCTTCGGGCAGTCGGCGATGATCCTGCTGGCGTCCGGCCTTGGCGCCGTTCCGGGGGCATTCTTCTGGGGCTGGATGGCCGACAGGTTCGGCCGCCGCAGGATCTTCATGGCCACGGCGCTGAACGTGGCGATCGCCACCGGCATCATGGCGCTGACCCCGGATCAGGGTGCCTTCATTCCCGGTTGGCTGTTCCTGGCGTTCTTCCGCTTCTGCGTCGGCTTCGGCAATGCAGGTCTGATCGCCGTCGATATTCCGCTGGTACAGGAGTTCGTGCCGGCGTACAAGCGTGGCTGGGTGAGCGGACTGACCACCGTGCTGCTGCCGGCGGGCAACTTGCTGGGCGCGGTGTCGGGCGCGTTCCTGGCGCCGGTAATCGGGTGGCGCGGCCTGTTCCTGGTCGGGCTGGCACCGGCGGCGCTGGTGTTGATGATTCGCTACTGGGTGCCCGAATCGCCGCACTGGCTGCTGCGCCGGGGCCGGATGGAAGAGGCCCGCAAAGCGCTTGCCTGGGCGCTGCAGGTCGATCCGCGTCAGATCACGCTGCCGACCAGCATTCCGGATGAGGTGAAGGCGGTGCCGTGGCGGCAACTGTTCCGCTATCCGCGCAGTGTGGCGGCATCCTGCCTGACCGCCATCAGCCAGACCGGCGGCGTCGGGCTGCTGTTGTGGATCACCGCGCTGTTCGTGCTGGTGCTGCGCATCACCCCGGCCGAGGCCTCATACCTGATGATCTACGTCTCGCTGGTCGGCATCGCCGGGAGGCTGTTGTGTTCGTACCTGTCGGACGCGATCGGGCGGCGGGCATCGGGGATGCTGATCGGATATCTCGGCGCGATCACCATGGCGCTGGCCGGGTATTTCCACAGCGTGTGGGTCGGCGGCGTGTCGGTATTCTTTGTTCTGGTGATGGTGCAGAGGTTCTTCGGCGACGGCAGCTACGCGATCATCGGGCCGTATATCGCCGAGGTCTGGCCGGCGAAGCTGCGCGCCAGCGGCATGGGCCTGGGCTATGGCGTCGGCAACCTGGGCAAGATCATCGGGCCGCTCGGCCTCGCGCTGATCATCGGTTCGTCCAACTACGTCAGCCCGAAGGCGACGCTCGACGCGATCGGCCCGGCGTTCCTGTTCCTCGCATTCTGGTACGCGCTGGCCGCGACGGCGTTCTGGCTGGTGGGGTTCGAGACCAAGGGCCGATCCATCGAGGAGATCGATGCGTCGCTGGCGGGCGCCGGACCGGTTGGCGTGCCCCTACGCGCGGCGGCCGGTACGTCGAAGGCTGGCTAAATAATATCAAGCGACGGAAGTGGTGACCCATCCCGTCATTCCCGCGAAAGCGGGAACCCAGACGAGCCGCACCGCACATTTGGGCCTGGGTTCCCGCTTTCGCGGGAATGACGATTATTTCGCGAGGATGACTCGTATGGAGCATTGTTGCTCAGATACGTCACCACTTCCGGCACGTGGTATAATATGTCGCAGTGGCTGAGGCGCATGTAGGTGAGGAGTTGGGCTTCGTGCAACGGCAGGATGTGCTCGACGGATTTCAGTTCAACGATCACCGCATTATTGACGGTGATATCGGCTCGGTAGCCCTGCGACTTACGGCTGGTGGCCAGCATGGTGGGGCGTGGTTTATTGGGGATTAATCCCGCCGTCCCGAAGCGATCGAGACAAGCAAGAAAGTCATCGGACACAGAGTTTCACCGAGTGCCCACAGAGTTTCACAAAGTAGGTTTGAATGGCGCTTCGCGCCAAGAGCCGAAAACCGCGCGCCGAGCCATCTGGCGCGAAACGCATTACTCCTTCTCGGTGAAACTCTGTGGGCACTCGGTGAAACTCTGTGTCCGATGGCTTTCTTTGCGGCGATCCGCACCGCAGCCGGGGTGTTCAGCCCTGCCACACCGAGACCAGATCCTTCACCATCGGCCGTACCGCCGGCGAACCGCCGCCGACCTGGGTGCCGACATACAGGAAGCCCACGATGTCGTTGTCGGGATCCAGCCCCAGCGCCTGCTTCACCGTCGCGTCGTAGGCCGGTGCGCCGGTCTTCCACATCGCGCCGAACCCCAGCGCCCGCGCCGCCAGCATGATGTTCTCGGCCGCTGCGGCCGCAGAGGCAAATTGCTCGGACCTCAGCAATCTTATGGCCGCGCTGCACTGCCGCCGCCGCCACCACGATCACCGGCGCGCGCAGCGCCTTGTCGCGCTCGCGTTGCAGCATGTCGGCCGGCGCGTCGGGTTGCTGCCGGCGCAGGCAGTCGGCCATCAGCTCGCCGAAGCGTTCGCGCTTGGCCTCCGGCACCACGACGAAGCGCCACGGGCGCAGCCGGCCGTGGTCCGGCGCCCGCAACGCGCTCTGGAACATGACGTCGAGCGCATACTCGTCCGGGCCAGGCGCGGCTAGTTTCATCGCGGATTCCCGGCCGACCAGCAGTTCCAGCGCATCCATATCGGACCCTCCCAACGGATCAATGTGAAATCGGACCGTCGGCCTTCTTCCAGGCGTCGATGCCGCCGTGGATATGGCAGGCGGTGGCGAGCCCCGCATCCTGTGCCGCCTGGACGGCCATGGCCGAGCGCTCGCCGAAGGCACAATAGAACACCATGCGCTTGTTTGTCGCGCTGGCCAGTTCGTGCAGCATCCCGCCCTCCTGGATGTTCTCCTGGAGGTCCGGATAAGGCGCGTGCAGCGAACCCGGGATCACGCCGTGCCGCTCGCGTTCGGTGCGCTCGCGCAGGTCGATCAGCACGATGTCGCGGCTGCCGACCAGGTCCCTCGCCTGCTCCGCGGTCACCGCCCAGCCACGGCGGGCGATCTCCTGCTGCGCCAGCCCCTGATGCATGTTGGCCGGCACCGCAACGTCCATCATCTTCGGATTGGACAGGTTCAGGTTGTTCATCAGCGCGACGTATTCGTCGACCGACTTGACTTGGAGGCGCGGATTGTAGCGCTTCTCCTCGGCGATCGTGCTGACCGTGTCGCCTTTGTAGTCGTGCGCCGGGAACACCATGGTTTCATCGGGAAGACGCAGCAGGCGGTTGAAGATCGACTTGTACTGCGCGCGTGGGTCGCCGTTCTGGAAGTCGGTGCGGCCGGTGCCGCGGATCAGCAGCGTGTCACCGGTGAACACGCGGTCGGGCATGATGAAGCTGTAGCTGTCGTCGGTGTGGCCTGGCGTGTAGGCGACATCCAGGCTGATGCCCTCGATGCCGAGCCGGTCGCCGTCGGCGATGCGCATCGACACCACATCGACGCCGGACTGCTCACCCATCACGGTGATGCAGCGGGTGCGGTCGCGCAGCGCGCCGAGACCGGTGATGTGGTCGGCGTGCAGGTGGGTGTCGATCGCCTTCACCAGCTTCAGGTCAAGCTCGCGGATGAGCTGGAGGTAGCGATCGACCTTCTCCAGCACCGGGTCGATGATCAGCGCCTCGCCACCACGGCGGGAGGCGAGCAGGTAGGTGTAGGTGCCGGACGTCGCGTCGAACAGCTGACGGAAGATCACGTTCTCCTCCCGTGGGTCATGCCAAGGAAAGAGTTTACCCTCGAATAGGTCGTCAACGACAACCTATTTCTATCCGCAGGCTGCCGAGTGGCGCTGGGCGAGGCACTGTTGAGGCCGCATTCTTGCCGGCGCGTCCTTGTCATGCTGAGCCCCCGGCTCTGGATCGGCGGGCGATCCAGAGCCTCAAGCACAGCGGACAAGCCGACGCGGAGTGGAGCAGGACCGACGCACCGCCAGCTTAGCGAATCGGTTGGGCCTGACGCTGACGCCTCACGATGACGGCGTGAGCGGCCATGACTTGCTCATCGATCCGCTGCATCGCGTAGGAAGGGCGTGCTCAACCCATACCACCCCCGCCCGCATAGCCGATGAGCAAGAACTCTGTCTGCCAGTAAAGTGTCGTGCCGTCGTTGGCCTGCACGGGGAATCGGTAAGGTATCTGGATTGCGGACTTGACAGTCCGCATCTGTCCTTTGAAGTTCCACTGCTCCCCGTAGTTGCGTGCCACTTCAATTGCGATCCCCGCAATGCTTGGGAGGTGAGGGTCGTGCGCCTTGTCCATCTTGGCCACTGCTTGTTTTTCTTCCGTGGTTAATGTGGCAGCGGCCGCTCCTTCGGTTTCTTTCTTCGCTTTGGCCTTACGCCATGCGACTTTTTCTTCATCGCTCAATCCGGCCGCGGTAAATTGTGCGGCGGCAAGTTCAGAGGACGGCGGAAGCATTCCGACCTCCATTTCGCCAGTCCGAAACCCGATCGTGTCACTGTACGGCTGGTTCGTGTACGGGTTCAAACGGCAGATGAGTTCCCCCAGGGCAGCCATGCCGGCGTCACTTTTGTTGACCATTGTTATCTCCGGTGTAGGTGGTTCGCCAAATTTGATGTTTCGTAGTACGCTAGGACCAGCCTGGCCGATCGTTTCATCCCGGTTGGTCACGATCGCGTTTCGGCCTCATCATCCTTGCCGCCTACAGCGATGAAGCCACCCTGCCTATGAATTACTTCACACCTCTGACGCGTTGTGCGCGTCAGGTTGGGACGAATGTCGTGTCCAGTCCGCCAGCAACTCTCGGGCCTCCCGCACATCTGGAACATCGGCTTGGTCACGGAGCCAGGCATGAAAAGGTCGCAGCAACTCCTGTGCCGCGACATGCCTGCCCCGAACCGACCACAGCCGTGCGAGAGCGGTCGCGGCGCGCAGTTCGAACATCTTCGCCGATTGATGGCGTGCAATGTCGATGGCGTGGCGGAACTCCTGTTCGGCCTCGGCGGCATCGGCGTCTGTGCCTGCAAGAAGAAGGTCGCCCTTCTTTCGGTGCAACTCGGCGTCGAGCCAGCAGGCTTGGGTACCTCGCGAGAATTCCAGTACTTCCTCCACCATCGCGAGGGCCTCAACGCGCCGGCCTGACAGGGCTAAAACATCGGACAAGAGATACTTCCCGACCTCCGGCTGGACCATTGCCCCAAGCGTTTTCAAGGAGGCAACACCCTCCGAAAGCAGGTCCAGCCCTTTGCTGACGTCGCCTTGCTTCGCAGTGGACCAGCCAAGCTGACATTGGCCGGCGGCGAGAAGGAACGAGAAGCCCTGCTCCTCACTCAGGGCCACCAGCATCGCGGCGCATGCGACGCACTGTGCCTCATCGCGCAGGACCTCCAGGGTGCGCCACCAGACGCTCAGGACCAGCGCGTAGGCCGGCGACGACGATCCGGCCCTTCGTGCGCCCTCAACAGCAGACCTACCGTGGGAAATGGCCTGTTCGATATAGCCTAGGTGGGCAAGAGTAGCGCTCAGTTGCACTTCCGAGAAGTGTGGGTCTGAGGCGATCGCACTGTCGCGGAGCTGGTGCTCGCCTGTTGCACACATCGCGAGCGCCTGCGCCAGATGATCGCGTGCCGCGACGAAGTTGCCCCTATAGTATGCCACCGCACCCAATCGCACGCGCGCAGCGATCTCTATGCCCGTGTCACCGCTTTTTGCCGCGAGGGCCCGCAATTCCTCGCCGATCGCCTGACCCGCCTCGAGTTCCGCACGTGTCTCGGCGATGATGCCCAGCGAGTACAGCGCGCGAGCCAGCATTTCGGGACTATCGAGCTCGCGGCAAACAGCGACGGCACGCTGGAACGCCGTGCCGACTTCCGGATCATTTGTTCCCCTCGTTGCCATCAGTATCCGCCCGAGGGCTATCAGCAGCTCGGCTTCCAGGCGGTGTCGATCAGGGCCGTCCGGCAGATTTCCGGCGAACTGCAACCCTCGCTCGAGGTAGGTTCTGGTCTCCGCCACTGCGGCGCGCTCCGCAGAGCGGCCGCCGGCGATTCGGTAGTACGCAGCAGCCTTGGCAAGCAGGCCTGCCTGAGCGCAGTGATGGCCGAGCAGGCCGGGCTCGGTCATGCCGAGCGATGCGTCGCTCTCCGCCGCTGCCACGATCCGGGCATGAATCTCGGCTCGCCGCCTGCGCAGCAGGCTATCATAGATGGCTTCCTGCACCAGCGCGTGCTTGAAAGTATAGATGGCGTCCGTCATCTCCCCGCGACGCGACGCAAGGCCTGACACGACCAGTTTATCCAGCCCATCCGCGAGTTGCTCGTCTGGTATCTGGGCGACGACGGCGAGCAGCGACTGAGAAAATTCCCGTCCGATGGCGGCACCGACCTGCGCAACCCGCCTGGCAGCCGGCACCCTGTTGAGGCGCGCCGTCAGCAGGGCCTGCAAACTCTCCGGAACTGCCAGCGACGGAAGCGACTGCGCGTCGCCAGCGGCAGTCTCCATCACCGACTTGGTCAACTCCTCGATGAACAGCGGCACGCCGTCGCTCTGCGTGACGATCCGGTCTAGCAGCGCCGGTGGCAGCACGTGCGTGAGCATGACCTCCGCTGCCAGTTGCTCGGCATCGCGGCGGCCGAGACGGCTCAACGTGACCAGCGTCGCATTGGCCTGCTCGACCCAGGACGGGACGAACTCAGGACGGAACGAAACAATCAGGAGGACCGGCAGGTCGGACAGCAGACCGATCATCCGGTCCAGAAGTTCCAGCAAACTAGGATCGGCCCAGTGAACATCTTCGACCAAGAGCAACAGCGGTCTTCGCCGCGACAGCGCGGCCACCCGGCGCATCAGGGCCTCGAACGTCCGTTGCTTCTTGCCTTGCGGGCTGAGATTCAGCTTCGGATAGGCTTCGCCCGCTGGTATCCCCAGCAGGTCCGCGATCAACGCAATGTCCTCGGCTGACGCGCCCGCGGCCACCAGCACAGCTTCAAGCTTGCGCAGCTTGTCCTTCGGCGTATCGCGATGGGTCAAGCGCGCCTCGTATTCCAGGCGTGCAATGACGGGATACAGCGGACTCGCCTGGTGGTGCGGCGAGCAGAAGTAGCGCAGGCTCGCGTGCGGCTCGGCCGCCAGACGTGCCCGCAATTCGACGACAAGGCGGGACTTGCCGATCCCCGGCTCACCCGCGAGCAGCACCAACTGGCCGTTCCCGGCTTTCGCCTGCCGCCAACGGCGCAACAGCAGCGCAAGCTCCTCCTCGCGATCGACCAGCGGCACGAGGCGATGCGCACGAAGCGCCGCAAATCGGTCGGCGACGGTGTGCTCCTCGATCACACGCCACGCCCGCGCCGGCAGGCGAAAGCCCTTGAGTGCAAGCTGGCCGAGATCGCGGCACGTGAACAGACCACCGATCTGCCTGCGCGTGGTGTCGTCGATTACAATGCAGTCGGGTTCTGCGATCTCCTGCAACCGCGCCGCAAGGTTCGGCGTTTCGCCGAACGCTGCCTGATGGCGCGCGTCGCCGGAACCGATGAGTTCGCCGATCACGACGGTGCCGGTGGCGATGCCGATATGCACTTGCAGCTTCTCGCCTCTGATCGGCACCGCGAGTGCGGACACCGCGGCAAGGCTCGCGCGAACCGCACGCTCGGCATTCACCTCCTCGCCTTCCGGCCAACCGAAATAACTGAGGATGCCATCCCCGACGTAGCGCGCGATGTAACCGCCGAATTCAGCGATGACTCCAGCGATCCGCGACTGATAGATGCGCGTCACCTCGGCCAGCTCCTCCGGATCCAACCGTCCGGACAGCGGGGTCGACCCGACCAGGTCGCACAACATGACACTTAGCTGGCGGCGTTCGGCTTCCGACGCGGCTGCCGTCAGGTTCTCGGCGGCAACGACAAGGCGTGCGCCGCAATTGGCGCAGAAGCGTGCGTCGTGCGGATTGACCCCCTGACATGCGGCGCACCGTACAGGCAGCGGCGTGCCGCACGCCGTGCAGAACCGAGCACCTTCGTGCGAGCTCTCACCGCATGCCGGGCACTGCATGCCGCCCCCCAGTATCGGTTCCTCAGCGAACCGTCGCCGTGGGTTTAGAGCAAGCGGGGGGGTCCCGTCACCTCCGCCGTAACATCACAGCTCGAACTTCCCCTGCCGGGGATCGTTGATCTTCCCTACCCGCCGCGAACGCGATGCCGCCTGCGCCCGCGGCTCGGACGGATGAAACGCCGCCGTCCACAGCTTCCGGCGAACCTCGTAGGCGCGCTGCCGCGCCGCGGCCTCGGACAGGAACGTCGCCGTCACCTCGACCCGCACCGGCGGCAGCCCGCCGCGTTCGGTCATGTATGGTTCCGGGCGCCAGCCCGGCCTTCGACCGTCGTGGCCTGGCTTGACCAGGCCATCATGCCTTGACCGCCATGTCGCGCAGTTCCGGTACCACCCACAGCGGCCGGTCGCCACGATGCACGCGCAGCACATTGTCGAACGCGTTGCGCGTCTGCTTCACCCGCGTCTCCCGGCTGGCGCCAGCCAGGTGCGGCGTCAGCACGACGTTGTCGAGCGACAGCACCGGCTCCGATGGCGACGGCGGCTCGGCTGGAAACACGTCCAGCCCCGCGCCGGCGATCCTGCCGCCGGTGAGCGCCTCGTGCAGCGCGGGGAAGTCGATCACCGGCCCGCGGCTGCAATTGATCAGCACGGCATGAGGCTGCATGTAGCCCAGCTCCCGCGTGCTGATCATGTTGCGGGTCAGGCGCGTCAACGGCACGTGCAGCGTGACGATATCGGAAGTGCGCATCAACTCCGGCAGCAGGCGGTAGCGGACATCCAGAGCATCTTCCTCATGCTCGGGAAGCCGCACGATATCGTTGTACTGGATGCGCATGTCGAAGCCGCCGGAAGCGATGCGCGCGACCCGCCTGCCAATCGTGCCATAGCCGATGATGCCCAGCGTCTTGCCGTGCATCTCGTAGAAGGTCGGTATCGGCTGGTTGCCGCGCCACACCCCGCTGGAGGTCATCGCGTGCTGCGGCACCAGCTTCCGGTACACCGCGAGCATCAGCAGGATGCTGTGCTCGGCCACCGCGCGGGAGTTGGCGCCACCGTTGTTGGCCACCAGCACGCCGGCGCGCCGCGCGGCATCGAGATCGACATGGTCGTAGCCGGCGCTGAACAACTGCGCCAAGCGCAGCCGCGGGGCGGCGCGGAAGAATGCATCGTCCATCGGACTGACGTTGCCGATCAGGTATTCGGTATCCGCGAGCGCCGCGGCATAGCCGGCGCTGCCCGGCGCGCCGACCACAAGCTCGAAGCCAGGCGGCGTCATCTCCTGCGCCTCTTTCACGGTTTGCTCGAGGGTATTGACCAGCAGGACCTTGGTCGGCATCGGCGTAATTCCTCCACCCGTCATTTGCGAGCAGCGTAGCCAGGAAGCAACCTCGTGCCAATCACACAGCCTGTCATTGCGAGGAGCGAAGCGACGAAGCAATCCCGGTCCAGTGAGGCGACATGAGATCTGCTTCTCGCGTGCGGTTGCGTCGTTGGCTTCGCGAAATTCTTCAAAGTGTCGCTCGGCAACACGAAGTAACAGATCATCGGTGACGCCATTGTAGAACACTGTGTGCCGGTCGTTCGTCAGGATCTAGATGAAATACCGGTGGGTCATTGGCACGAGATTGCTGCGTCGCTCTGCTCCTCGCAATGACACCGGTCCACAGGACCTAGCCGCCGGCGCGGATCGTGGCGGCGGTCTTCTCCGCGATCATCAGCACCGGAATGTTGAGATTGGCGCACGGCACGGTCGGCATCAACGACGCGTCGCACACCCGCAGGCCCTCGACGCCGATCACCCGCGCATGCGGATCGGTGACCGCCATGCGGTCAGACGGATCGCCCATGCGGCACGACCCGCACGGATGCCAGGTGCCGTTGACGCGCTTGCGCAGATGCGCCTCCAGCAGCGTGTCATCGGCGGCCAGTTCCTCGGCGGTATGCTCGGTGCCGACCGCGAAGGTCATGACCTTCCTGCGGATGGCATTGCTGCGATCCATCAGCGGCGCGGCCACTGCGGTGATCGCGCCGTTGCGCGCGCCGGGCCGCATCAGTTCGCGGATGCGCGGCGAGTAACCGCTGGGGAACACGTCCAGCACCACGCCGGCCTGCTGCGCCGCGGTCATCGCGCGGACGCCGATGCGGAACGCCTGCTTCAGCCGCGCCATGTCACGCGGATCGGACAGCATGCGAAAGTCGATGTCCGAGCGCTTGTCGGGCGACGACGACAGCCGCACGCGGCCGGTGGAGTACGACTTGTTCACCCAGAACCCGAGCGTGCCGATCCGTTGCCCGACCGCGTGCCAGCCGCCACGTGCAGCGATCGCCACGTGCATATCGCCGGGCGGGATGCCTTCAATTTTGGACGAATAGCGCAGCAGCACCTGCAGATGGTGCACCTCGCGCGACGGCAGCCGAGCCGAGGGATGCAGATAGCCGGAGATCCCGATGTTCGGATGCTCCTGGAGGTTCTCGCCGACCCCCGCACGATCGACCTGCACGGCAATGCCGTGTTCTGCCAGATGCGCGCCGGGGCCGATGCCGCTGCGCATCAGCACCACCGGGCTTTGCAGCGCGCCGGCGGAGACGATGATCTGGCGCGCCTTGATGGTGAGACTCTCGCCATTGCCGCGGGTGAACCGCGCCGCCTCGACGCGCCCGCCTTCGATCACCAACCGGTCGAGCGGCGTCTCCGTCAGCACCGTCAGGTTGGGGCGCTTGCGCACCTCGGGCGACAGATACACCAGCGCCGCGCTGCCGCGCCGGCCGTTCGGATCGACGTTGAAGGTGGTGGGGAATACGCCGTCTGCCCAGGGACCGTTCTGGTCCTCGTGCATCTCGTATCCCATGTCGGTGAAGATCTTCGCCATGGCACGCGAGTAGCCGGTCCAGTCCTTCTCACGGTGGCGCTGGATCGGCACCGGACCGGACTTGCCGTGCAGCGGCTCGCCGTAGTCGGCGTCGCTCTCCAGCTTTTTGAAGTACGGCAGCACGTCCGACCACGCCCAGCCATGCGCGCCGATCGATGCCCACTCGTCGTAGTCGTACGGCGAGCCGCGATTGGCACAGATGCCGTTGATCGACGACCCGCCGCCCAGCAGCCGCGCCTGCTCGTAGAACCACGGCTCGGTCGGCTGGTTGGTGCCGCTGTCGCCGCGCGAGGCCTGCAGCGAGCCCCACAGCCATTCCTGTTGGAAGTAGGTGCGCCCCGGATAGGGCGAGGCCAGCACCGCGGGGATGTTGGACGGCGTCACGTCGCGGCCCGCCTCGCACAGCAGCACTCGGGTGGCAGGGTCCTCGCTCAGCCTGGAGCTCAGCGCGCAGCCGGCCGAGCCACCGCCGATGACAAGAAAGTCGACCGGTTCCGAAGGCTGTTCCATGGCGTGATGGCACCCTTGCTGCTTCGTTCCGGCCCGAGCGTAGCAGCTTTAGAAAAGTGTTAAGAATCCCGCGCCGAGGATGGCCACGCGCATTCACGTGTTTGGACGCCGCGGGGGCATTTTGGCCATGCAGGATGGGACGGCGAACCCGAACGCCGAGTTCTGGAACGGCCGGCGCGTCCTTGTCGTCGGCAATACCGGGTTCAAGGGCTCCTGGCTCAGCCTGTGGCTGCATCGCCTCGGGGCAGACGTGGGCGGCCTGTCGCTGCCGCCGCCCACCGAGCCGAGCCTGTTTGCGCTGGCCGGCCTGTCGGACCTGGCGCCGACCCGCTACGGCGACATCCGCGACCTGGAGACGGTGCGCGCCGCCTTCCGGGAGCTGCAACCGGACATCGTGTTCCACCTGGCGGCGCAGCCGCTGGTACGGCGGTCCTACCGCGAACCGGTGGAAACCTATGCGACCAACGTCATGGGCACCGTGCATGTACTGGATGCAGTCCGCTCGGTGCCGTCCGTCCGCGGCGTGATCGTGGTGACCAGCGACAAGTGCTACGAGAACCGCGAGTGGCCCTGGGCCTATCGCGAGACCGAGGCGATGGGGGGCCACGATCCGTACAGCAGTTCCAAGGGCTGCGCCGAATTGGTGACCGCAGCATACCGGCGATCGTTTCTTGCGACCGTCGGCGTTGCCACCGCGCGCGCCGGCAACGTGATCGGCGGCGGCGACTGGGCCGAGGACCGACTGCTGCCGGACTGCATGCGGGCACTCGGTGCCCGCGAGGCCATCGCGATCCGCAATCCGCACGCGGTGCGGCCGTGGCAGCACGTGTTGGAACCACTGTGTGGCTACCTGAAGCTGGCGGAACGACTGGACGCCGATGCCGCCGGATTCGGCGAGGCATGGAACTTCGGGCCGGCGGATCAGGAGGCCCGCCCGGTCGCGTGGATCGCGTCGCGCATCGTCGAGCAGTGGGGCGATGGCGCGACCTGGTTCCACGCATCCGGCAACGCGCCGCATGAGGCCGCCGCGCTGAAGGTCGATGCGTCGCGGGCGCGCATGCGGCTCGGCTGGGCCCCGCGGCTGCGGCTCGCAGACGCGCTGACCTGGACGGTCAATTGGCACCGGCGCCTTGCCGCGGGCGAGTCTGCACTGGCGCTGACCGACCGCCAGATCGCCCGCTACTGCGAGTTGGCATCATGACCGCGTCGACCTGCCGCTTCTGCGCCAGCGAACTGCGACGCAGCTTCGTCGATCTCGGCCGGTCGCCGCTGTCGAATGCGTTCCTGACAGCGGACCAGCTCCGGTCGATGGAACCGCACTATCCGCTGCACGCCTATGTTTGCGAGCACTGCCTGCTGGTGCAGCTCGAAGCGTTGGCTGCGCCGGACACCATCTTTTCCGAGTATCTGTATTTCTCGTCGTACTCCGATTTGTGGCTGCGTCATGCCGAAGCCTACGCCGCGCGCATGACCAGGGAACTCGGGCTTGGTGCGGATTCGCTGGTCGTGGAAGTGGGGAGTAACGACGGATACCTGCTGCAGTATTTCCGTCGGAACGACATCGATGTACTTGGCGTGGAGCCAGCGGCGAACGTCGCCGCGGTGGCGGAAGCGCGCGGCGTGCCGACCGATGTTGCATTCTTCGGCGTGGCGACAGCACACAGGATCACCGCCGAGGGACGGCAGGCCGACCTGATCTGTGCCAACAACGTCCTGGCGCACGTACCCGATCTGAACGACTTCGTCGCTGGACTGCCGATTCTGCTGAAACCCTCCGGCACGATCACGGTGGAATTTCCCCATCTGCTGCGTCTGATCGCGGAACGGCAGTTCGACACGATCTATCACGAACACTTCTCGTATTTCTCGCTGCTGGTGGTGGACAAGGTGTGCGCGCGACACGGCCTGCATGTGTTCGATGTCGATCGCCTGTCGACCCATGGCGGCTCGCTGCGCATCCATGCCTGCCACGAGGCTGTGGCGCGACAACGCACCGATCGGTTCCACGCGACGCTGGCGGAAGAGGCGGATGCCGGGCTTGCCGATCCGGCGACCTATGATCGGTTTGCCGCGACGGTGATCGACGTGAAGTGCCAGGTGCTGGAATTCCTGATCGGGGCGCGGCGCGCGGGCAGGCTGGTCACCGGCTACGGCGCTCCGGCCAAGGGCAACACACTGCTGAACTATTGCGGCGTCGGACCGGAGTTGTTGGCTTTTACCGTTGATCGCAGCCCGCACAAGCAGGGGCGCTTCCTGCCGGGCAGTCAGATTCCGATCCGTGCGCCGGAACAAATCTTCGCCGCGCGTCCGGACTACGTGTTCATCCTGCCGTGGAACCTGAAGGACGAGATTATCAGCCAGATGCGCGGCGTGCGGGACTGGGGCGGCAAATTTGTCGTGCCGATCCCCGATCTCCAGGTGCTCTGATGCGGTTCGAGGAACTCAAGTTGGCCGGCGCCTTCGTTGTTGCACCGGAACGCCACTGTGATGCGCGCGGCTGGTTCGCGCGAACCTACTGCCGCGACGAATTCGCCGCGCACGGGCTGGTCGGCGACTTCGTACAGTGCAGCACTTCGTTCAATGCGCGCCGCGGCACCTTGCGCGGGATGCATTTTCAGCGTGCGCCGCATGCGGAGACCAAGCTGGTCCGCTGCACGCGCGGCGCGGTGTTCGACGTGCTGCTGGATCTGCGCCCCGGCTCCGCGACCTTTCGCTGCTGGCAGGCGGTCGAGTTGAGCGAAGCGAACGGCGTGGCGGTGTCCATTCCCGGCGGCCTTGCCCACGGGTTTCAGTCGCTGACCGATGCGTCCGAGGTCTTCTACCAGATCACGGAACGTTATGCGCCGGAATCGACCGTCGGCGTCCGTTGGGACGATCCGGCATTCGGCATCGACTGGCCGATCCGCCCACCGATCCTGGCGGAGCGTGACGCCGGCTACGCCGATTACTGCAAGGTCGCGGCCCATGAATGATCTTGTCGAGGTGTCCGTTCGCGTCCGTCCGACGATCAACGTGCGGGCGCTGCTCGACAACTCATCGCGGGTGAACAAGGTGCGCGCCCGTGCGCCGCTGCGCCTGGGCTTTGCCGGTGGCGGCTCCGATGTCTCGCCATACAGCGATACGTTCGGCGGCTGTGTACTCAACGCGACGATCGGCATGTTCGCCTACTGCTCCATCGAGGTGCGCAACGACCAGAAGGTGAAGTTTGTTTCATTGGACTATCAGCAGGACTTCGAAACGGACACCGGCGTGGAGTTGGCGCCATCAGGGCTGCTCGCGCTGCACAAGGCGGTCTATCGGCGGATCGTCCGGCAGTTTCTCGGCGGCGCCTGCCTGCCGGTGACGGTGATGACCGCCTCCGACGCGCCCGCCGGGTCCGGTCTGGGTTCATCATCCACCCTGGTGGTCGCTATGATCGAAGCGTATCGCGAGCTGCTGGCGTTGCCGCTCGGCGAATACGACGTGGCGCATCTCGCTTACCTGATCGAGCGCGTCGATGTCGGGCAGGCCGGTGGCCGGCAGGACCAGTACGCCGCCACCTTCGGCGGCATCAACTTCATCGAGTTTGCGGCCGACCAGGCCATCGTCAATCCGCTGCGCATCCGCCAGTCCACGCTGATGGAACTGGAGGCGATGCTGGTGCTGTACCAAACCGGCATCTCGCGGGAGTCGGCGAAGATCATCACCGAACAGTCGGAAAGCCTGCGCAGCGGCCATGAGGCGTCGCTGCTGGCGATGCACCAGATCAAGCGCGACGCCTACGTGATGAAGGACGCGCTGCTGCACAACGATCTGCGCGGGTTCAGCGACACACTGCGCCGAAGCTGGGAGGCCAAGAAACGCACCGCCTCCGGCATCACCAATGCCGAGATCGACCGCGTGTGCGATGTTGCGCAGTCGGCGGGCGCATTGGCGGGCAAGGTATCGGGCGCCGGTGGCGGTGGCTTCCTGTTCTTCATGGTGCCGCCGGAACGACGGCCGCATTTGTTGCAGACCCTGTCGCGCGAGCCAGGCACCACGATGCGTTGCGGCTTTACCGAGGGCGGCGCCCAGGCGTGGCGCGTCTGACCTAGCGCGCGGTTCGCGCCAGCGCTTCCTGACGCTCGCGCGCCCGCTGCATGCCTTGCAGGATCGCTTCGGCGTCCAGCACCGCCTGCCGCTGGCGCCACTCATCGTCGTAGCGCAGCAACGCATGCTCCGATTGCGTCTGCGTCATGCCGCAGGCGACGAGACAGGCAACGGTCAGCAACGCTGCAATCAGGCGCATCACGAGCATTCCATCGAGCAAGGTGGACCGGTTTTAGCGGCCAGCCGGATACGACGCCAGAGGGAAAGTGGGCCGCTTCAGCATTCCGCCGCTGGCGGCCGCCGCAGCGCCCAGAAGGCAACGCTGCCGCAGACGTAGAAGAAGATCGAAAGCCCGAACGCCACCTGATAGCTGCCGGTCACGTCGAAGATCCATCCCGCCATCCACGAGCCCGAGGCCGACCCGATCCCGGTGCCGATGGTGATCGCGCCCAGGATCGTGCCAAGTCGCGGACCCGGAAACAGGTCGGCGGTCTTCGCGGTGATCGCCGGCCCGCGCGCGCCCCAGGTGAGACCGAAGAAGCAGGAATGCAGCCACAACAGCAAATGCTGGTCTGGCGACGTAATGAACATGGCGCAGGCGACGCCGAAAATCGACGTGCCGTAGGTCACCACCGCGGACAGTTCGCGTCCGACATAATCGGACAGGATGCCGGTGACGATCACCCCCGGCAGCGACAGCAGCGCGCCGAGCCCCAGCACCTCGGCCGCGTACAGCTTGTCGAAGCCGATGGTGACGGCGAAGGCGAGCTGGTGCAGCGCCACCAGGAAGCTGCCGAGACCGGTGAACACGTAGACCAGGAACAGCAGCCAGAAGTGCGGCGTGCGGATCGCGCGGCGCAGCGTCCAGCCGGCGGCCTCGACGGCGCGCCCGGCGGCGGTCAGCGCCCGTTCCGGCTCCGAGCGGCGGAACATCGCGGCCAGCGGCAGGAACGCGACCGCCATGAAGCCACCCTGCGTCAGATAGGCGCCGCGCCAGCCGAGCGACGCGATCAGCACCTGCGCCAGCGGCGCCGAAACAGCGCGGGCGAAGCCGTTGGCGGACTGCACCACCGCCACCGCCATGCCGCGGTTGCGCACGAAACGGCGCGACAGGATCGGCACGAACACCACCAGTCCCAGGCAGTTGGCGCCGAGCGTCATCACCACGCCGTACAGCAGGATCACCTGCCACAACGCATTGGCGAACGCGCTGGCGATCAGGCCGGCCGCCAGCAGCACCCCGCCGATCAGGATCAGCCGGCGCGGGCCGAGCCGGTCCACCAGGATGCCGACCGCCGGCGAGGTCGCGCCGGTGACCAGCTGCGACACCGAGTAGGCGATCGAGCTTTCGGCGCGGGTCCAGCCGAACGCCTCGATGAAGGCGATCAGGAACACCGTGTAGGAGTGCATGCACGCGGCACCCACGGCGAAGGTGAGGAACGCAGCGGCAAGCAACAGCCCGGCCTGGCGCGCGGACGGGCTGAGGGAGAGTGGGGCGATCACACGGTTCGCCTCGCTGCTTTAGGTCGGTGCCCCACGGGGCGGCGAGTGTGCGCGTTGGGGGCGTGGGCCTCAAGCCCTCCGCTGAGCGTTTCGTCGGTGTCTCGTGTCGCTGTTACCGGGACGGTGACACGGGAGCTGAGAACCCCAAGCAAAGCGATATGAAAACCACGGATGAACACAGATAAACACGGATATCATGCGCACGGGTTGAACATTGACTTGTCTCGGCGCGGCCGGATGATTCAGCGGCGGCAATTCGATCAGTGTTTATCCGTGTTGATCTGTCGTTGCTGTTAAATTCAGGCACGGTCTTCCGATCGAGGCCAGCAGCGCGTAGGCCCTTCTGCGGATGCGCTCCTCGCGCTCTGCACCACCGGACATCATGCGGGAACCACCGGCTGCTTCTGCATCGCCAGGCGATCGAGCAACGCGGGATCGAGATTCAGATGCTGCGCCACCAGGTCTCTCATTGCCGGTGTTTTCGATGTAATGCCCATCGCGCCGCGGCACGTAGCCCACTTCGCCCGCGCGAAAATCGAAGATGCGGGCACGGCCGCCGGCGGTGGGCCGCATGTTCACGCCGGCGATCGACTTGGCGACCGGAGCAAAGCCCCGGCATCGAAAAGGGCCGCCACGTCACCGCAACGGCCCCCATCTCCTTGACGGTCATTGCCAGCCCTGGCGCCCCTACCTCGGCGTCAGCACCATCACCATCTGGCGGTTCTCCATCCGCGGCATCTGCTCTACCTTGGACGTCGGATCCATCTCGTTCTTGATCCGCTCCAGCACCTTCACGCCGATCTCCTGGTGCGCCATCTCGCGGCCCCGGAACCGCAGCGTCACCTTTACCTTGTCCCCCTCCTCGATGAACGACTTCATGGCGCGCATCTTCACCTGGTAGTCGTTCTCGTCGATGTTCGGACGGACCTTGATCTCCTTGATCTCGATGACCTTCTGCTTTTTCTTGGCCTCGTTCCGCTTCTTCTGAAGTTCGTATTTATATTTGCCGAAGTCGAGGATCTTCACCACGGGCGGGTCGGCGTTGGGGCTGATCTCCAGCAGGTCGAGGCCGACGGCCTGCGCCTTGAACAGCGCCTCGCGGGCGCTCATCACGCCCTGCATCTCCCCGGCCTCGTCGATCAGCCGCACCTGCGGTGCCCGGATCTCCTCATTCACCCGCGGGCCGTCGCGGCTCGGCGGTGCGGTCATTGGTCCTCTTGGTATGGTCTTCTCCTGTCGCGGTTGACGTTTGGGCGGTAGTCAGTTTGGCCGATCGGTGCGGGTTCGATCAAGCGGTGTTCGCGTGACGGTGGGTTGCCCCGCGGCGCGAAGCCGGCGGACGGTGGACAAGAAAGCCTCTGCTGCCCACGCACCACCGTGCGGCGTCAAGGGGCGAATCCAGCCGCTTCCCTCAGATCGGGTGGCATCGCCTCGGCCGCAAGCACCTGTACCGCCTCATCCAGCGCCATCACCTCCTGCGCCGCCCCACCGAGCCGGCGCAGCGCCACCATCCGCTGCTCCGCCTCGCGCCGCCCGACCACCGCCAGCACCGGCACGTGCGCCAGGCTGTGCTCGCGCACCTTGGCGTTGATCTTCTGGTTGGACAGGTCGAGCTCCACCGTCAACCCGGCCTTGCGCAGCATCCCCGCCACCTCGCCAGCATACTCATCGGCGTCCGAGACGATCGTTGCCACCACCGCCTGCACCGGGGCCAGCCAGAGCGGGAAGCGGCCGGCGTAGTGCTCGATCATCACGCCGAGGAAGCGCTCGAAGCTGCCCAGGATGGCACGGTGCAGCATCACCGGCGTGCGGCGGCCGCCGTCGGCGGCGACGTATTCGGCGTCGAGCCGCGCCGGCAACTGCATGTCCACCTGGAACGTGCCGCACTGCCACGGCCGCCCGATCGCATCGCGCAGCACGAAGTCGAGCTTGGGGCCGTAGAACGCGCCGTCGCCGGAATTCAGGGCAGGCTCGACGCCGGCGCTCGCGCAGGCCTCGCGCAGCGCGGCCTCCGCCCGGTCCCACTCGGCGTCCGCGCCGATCCGCACCGGGGGCCGGTCGGAGAACCTGACGCTGAACTCCGGGAAGCCCAGGTCGCGATAGATCGACGACAGCAGCCGAACGAACCGCGCGCCCTCGCCGGCGATCTGCTCCTCGGTGCAGAAGATGTGCGCATCGTCCTGCGTGAACGCGCGCACCCGCATCAGGCCGTGCAGCGCGCCGGACGGCTCGTAGCGGTGGCAGGAGCCGAATTCCGCGAACCGCAGCGGCAGCTCGCGATAGGAACGGACGCCCTGGCGGAAGATCTGCACGTGACAGGGACAGTTCATCGGCTTCACCGCCAGCGTCTTGTCCTCGTCCTCGATGCGGGCGATGAACATGTGCTCGCGATAGGCCTCCCAATGACCCGAGCGCTCCCAGAAGCTGCGATCCAGCAGCTGCGGTGTTTTCACCTCCTGGTAGCCGTCACGGTCCAGGCGTCGCCGCATATAGGCTTCCGCGGTGCGGAAGAGCTTCCAGCCCTTCGGATGCCAGAACACGCTGCCGGCGGCTTCGTCCTGGAAATGGAACAGGTCCATGTCCCTGCCGATGCGGCGGTGGTCGCGGCGCTCCGCCTCCTCGAGCTGGTGGAGGTGGGCGTCGAGCTCCTTCTGGTCGCGCCAGGCGGTGCCGTAGATGCGGCTCAGCATGGCGTTGCGGTGATCGCCGCGCCAATAGGCGCCGGCCACCTTCATCAGCTTGAACGCGGGGCCGACATCGGCGGTGGAGCGCATGTGCGGGCCACGGCACAGGTCCACCCAATTCCCCTGCCGATACAGCGAGATCGGCTCGTCGCGCGGCAGGTCCTGGATGATCTCCGCCTTGTACTTTTCCCCTTTGTCCTGGAAGAACCGGATCGCTTCGTCGCGGTCGATCACCTCGCGAACGAATTTGTCCCCGCGCGCCACGATCTCGCGCATCTTCGCCTCGATCGCGGCAAAGTCGTCCGGGGTGAACGGTTCGTTGCGGGCGAAATCGTAGTAGAAGCCGTCCGCGATCGGCGGCCCGATGGTGACCTGGGTGCCCGGATAGAGTTCCTGCACCGCCTCGGCCAGTACATGCGCGGCATCGTGGCGAATCAGTTCCAGCGCCTCGGGATCGCGACGGGTCACAAACATCACGTCGGCGTCATGATCGATCTCGGTCGCCAGATCGACCAGCCTGCCGTCGAGCTTCATCGCCAGTGCGGCACGCGCGAGCCCGGGACCGATCGCTTCCGCCACCGTCGTGCCCGTCACCGGCCCGTCGAAGCGGCGCACGGACTGGTCGGGCAGGGTGATGGCAGGCATCGGTCGAGGCTCCTCCTTCAATCGGAACGAGTGTCTATGGCGACGGGCACCTTGCTATGCAAGACCCATGACCTCTCGGTAAACGGCCAGCGTCGCCGCCTGCATGGCGCCCACGGTATAGCCGCGCAGCACAGCGGCCCTCGCACGTTCGCCGAGTGCGTTGCGTTCCGCGACGGGCAGCGCCAGCGCCGCCTCGATCGCCGCCGCCAGTGCCCCGGGATCGCCGGGCGGCACGCGCCAGCCGGTCACACCGTACTCGACTGTTTCGACCGGCCCGCCGAGGTCGGAGGCGACCAACGGCCGGCCCATCGCCTGCGCCTCGATCACCACGCGGCCGAATGCCTCGGGCTCGGTGGAGGCGTGCACGACAACATCGGCCAACTTCAGCGCAGCCGGCATATCGTCGCATTCGCCGCCCAGGCGCAGCCGTTCGGCGACGCCCAGCGCCTCGGCCCGGCGGATCAACCCCTCGGCGTAACGCCGCCGCCCCTGGTCCGACCCGACCAGCACGCAATACGCGTCGCGCCGCGACATGCGCGCCAGCGCTTCGACCAGCACCGTCTGGCCTTTCCAGGCCGTCAAGCGGCCCGGCAGCAGCACCACCGAGGCGCCGTCCGGCAGACGCCACGCCGACGCCAGCCGTGCCACACGATCGCCCGATACCGCGCCCGGATCGAACACCGCCGGGTCCACGCCCCGTGGAACGATGCGAATATGGGCGGGGTCGGTTCCGTGCTGCCGCGCAATCAGATCGGCGATGAAGCGGCTCGCCGCGATCACCCGTTCACCTTTCGCCATCACCGAGTTGTAGCGGCGCTTGAACGGAAGATCCTCGCCGTAGGTGCCGTGGTACGTGGTGACGAAGTGTGCCCCGGTGCGTCGGCACGCCAGCCAGGCCGACCACGCCGGCGCACGCGACCGCGCGTGCACGATCGCCACCCGCTCCGCCCGGATCACTGCCGCCAGCCGTGCGGCGTTGCGCCAGATCGTCAGCGGGTTACGACTGACCAGCGGAAGCGCGATGTGGCAGCCGCCCGCGCGTTCCACCGCGGCCACCAGCCGCCCTCCTGCGCTGGCTACCAACGCGGTCCACCCGGCGACAGCGATGGCCTCAGTGATCTCGATCGTACCTCGCTCGACCCCGCCGGTGACCAGCGAGGGCAGCACCTGAAGCACGACGACGTTGCTCGGCTCCTCGCCCACGCCTAGGATTGCACGGGTCTTGTTACCGGTGGAGGATTACCCATGCGGACGCCCCTATATGATGTGAACGCGCGCCGCAAGACGGTCAGCATCACGCTAAATGCCGATCTTGTCGCCAAGGCCTCCGCCCTGGGTATCAACATCTCACGGACCGCCGAAGCTGCTGTGATCCAGGCGTTCGAGGCAGCGGAGAAGACAAAGATACGCGAAGAAATCAGTGAAGCCGTAAGGATAACGGACGAACTGGTTGCCAGATTTGGCCATCCATTCCCCGAGTTCGCCATGTTCGGCTCTGACGAAGAAAGCGACGATGCAGCATGATTTGTTCGTCAATCCCAGCCATCGCGGCAGGTCGGTGTTCCCGCTCGTTGTGGTTCTGCAGGCGGACGTCGTCGAGGGGGACACTCGGATCGTTGTCCCACTGACCACCAAGGCCATCGTGCCAAATCCTCCGGCCCGCGTCTTGCCGCTGGTGTCGCATGATGGTCGAGATTACGTGGTGATGATGCGCCTGATGGAATTTCTGCCAGCCCGTCGGCTTGGCTCACCGGTCGGCTCCATCGCGCAGTACCGCGATGCCATCTCCCGTGCTTTGGACTTGCTGTTCTTCGGGATCTGACGCCATGCAAACCACCGGACGGCTCGATCGCGGCGACGGCGTGGAACTGGCCTGGGCGCGGCGCGGCGGCACCGACCCCACCGTTGTGTTCCTGCCCGGATTCCGCAGCGACATGACCGGCGACAAGGCGACCGCGCTCGCGGCCTACTGTGCCGAACGTGGCCAGGCCATGCTGCGCTTCGACTATTCCGGCCACGGCGTCAGCGGCGGCCGGTTCGAGGACGGCACCATCGGACGCTGGACCGACGATGCGCTGGCGGTGATCGACCGGCTGACCGAGGGACCGCTGGTCCTGGTGGGTTCCTCGATGGGCGGCTGGATCGCGCTGCTCGCTGCCCTCGCCCGTCCGGACCGCGTCGCCGCGCTGATCGGCATCGCTGCCGCACCCGACTTCACCGAGACGCTGATGTGGCAGGCGATGAGTTTCGAGCAGCGCGCCACTCTGATGCGCGATGGTGTCCTGCCCAGACCCAGCGAGTACGGCGAGCCCTACCCGATCACCCGCGCGCTGATCGAGGACGGGCGCAGCAGGCTCCTGCTGCACGCATCGATCGCGCTCGACTGTCCGGTGCGGCTGCTGCACGGCCAGGACGATCCAGACGTGCCGTGGGAAATGGCGCTGCGCATCGCCGAGCAGCTTACCAGCCAGGACGTTCAGGTGATCCTGGTGAAGGACGGCGATCACCGGCTCTCGCGGCCGCAGGACCTTGCCCTGCTATGCTGGACGCTCACCCCGTTCCTCGGCCAGGATGGCGCGTAGGCCCTCGCGATAGCTCGGATACAGCCAACGAAGGCCAAGCGCCTGCTGCGTTTGTTGGCTGGACACCGTGCGATGCTCCGCCCAGAAGCTGCGCGCCATCGGCGACATCGTGGCCAGCGCCTGCTCGAACGGGATCGGGTCGGGTGTGGCAACGCCAAGCAGCCGCGCCGCCTCCGCCACCACGTCCGAGCTTTCCGCAGGCTCGTCATCCGCCAGGTTCAGGACGCGTGCGCCCGCCGCGCGGTGCTGCCGCATCGCCGCGACTACCGCACGCACGATGTCATCACGATGGATGCGACCGAAGCTGTGGCCCGGTTTGCTGACGCGCCGGGCGGTTCCGGCGCGCAGATCGTCGAACACGGAACGCTGTGGCCCATAGATGCCGGCCAGACGGAAAACATCGACTGCACATCGGCCTGCCAGAAGCCGCCAAGCCTCCTCCGCCGCCAATCGTCGTCGGCCGCGATCGGATGTCGGTGCCGGCACAGTCTGCTCGTCGACCCAGGCGCCGTTGCGATTGCCGTAAACGCCAGTCGTGGACAGATAGCCGATCCAGACCAGTTGCGGTGCCATTTCAATCGTGTACCGATAGCGTGATAACACCGGATCGCCGGACGCATCGGGCGGTGCCGTGCACAACAGATGCGTCGCTGATGCGATGGCGCCGTGCGCGTGCGCGAAGTTGCTCCGCACAATGCCGTCATCGGCCGGTTCGATTGCGCCTCTGACAGTGCCGGATACCGCATCGCCTGCCGCCAGGACAGCGCGTGCGACCGCCAGTCCGGTATAGCCCAGCCCGACCACCAAAACGCGGATCGTAGCCTCAGAAATCGAGATCGGCGTAGTGCACCGGCGCCGTCATGCCCGGCACCCGGTCCGCCAGCACGCCGCGAAAACTCGGCCGCGACTTCATCCGCGCATACCAGTCCCGTGCCGCCTGCGAAATGCTCCAGTCCACGTCGCCGATGAAGTCCAGGCACGACAGATGCGCCGCCGCGCAGAAATCCGCCAGCGAGATCGTGCTCCCGGCCAGCCACTTCCGCGTCTCCGCCAGCCAGCCGAGATATTCCAGGTGATAGCGCAGCCCGAGGTAGCCGGCCCGCATCGCCGCCGCATCCGGATTGCCGCGCCCCGCCATCCGCTTCATCACCTTCTCGCCCAACAGATTGCGCGTCGCCTCGGCGGCGAACTTGCCGTCGAACCACGCCACCAGCCGCCGCGTCTCGACGCGTTCCGCCAGCGTGCGGCCGATCAGCGGCGTGTCCGGATAGGCTTCATCCAGGTATTCGCAGATCACGCCGGAATCGGAGATCGCAAGGCCGTTGTCCTCGACCAGCGTCGGCACCGTACCGGCCGGGTTGAGTTCCAGGTAGTCCGCCCGCCGCTCCCACACCCGTTCCGTTCTAAGATCGAATGTCAACCGCTTCTCGGTCAGCACAAGACGCACCTTGCGTGAGAACGGCGAAAGCGGCAGGTGATACAGTGTACGCATTGCCGTTGCTTATCGCATCACGCCGCGCGTCGCGCCAAGCGCGCAGCACAGTCAATTATCAGTCTGAAACGACAGCTCGGTTCGGTCGTCGATCTGCTCCTGAGACAGCGTCCTGCGCCTGCCGCCGCCCGGCTGGAACCGCCGCAAATAGGTCGGCACCACCAGTTCCATCGGCGTCGGCACGATACCCAGTTCGTGCAGTCCCGGCACGTCGGCGCCGACCACGTTGTCCTGCTGCAACATCAGCAACTGGTCGCGGGTCAGCGGCTTGCCCGGCACCAATTCCATGAAGCGCGCCTGCAACCGCGCAATTCCCATCGGCACATCGACCATCCGTCGGTTCCGGCCGGTCTCCTTCAGGACGTAGGCCAGCAGCTCGCGAAACTGGCAGACGCGCGGTCCGCCAAGCTCGTAGACCGCGCCGATGGCATCCGATCGCTCGAGTGCCGCCATCACTGCGTCGGCCACGTCGCCGACATAGACCGGCTGGAAGCGCGTATCGCCGCAGATCACCGGCATGATCGGCAGCAGGCGCGCCATTGCCGCGAAGCGGTTGAACAGCGCGTCCTCCGGGCCGAACACCAGCGACGGGCGCAGGATCGTGGCGTTGGGAAACCCCTCGCGCAGCATCGCCTCGCCGATGCCCTTGGTCGCGGCATAGCGGCTGGCGGCGTGCGGATCGGCGCCGATCGCGGAGATGTGCACCAGGCGAGCGACACCGGCGGTCGCGGCAAGACGCGCCACCAGGCCGGCGCCCTCGGCATGGATGCGCTGGAAGTCGCCCGATTGCCGTTCGGCCAGGATGCCCACGGTGTTGACGACCAGATCCGCGCCGTCCACCGCGCGATGCACCGTGGCTTGGTTGGTCAGCGAGGCATGCAGCGGCACCACCTGACCCACCGCGCCCATCGGTTTGAGAAACAACGCCCGCTCGGTGTCGCGCACCGCCACGCGCACGACGAAGCCCTTGGCGGCGAGACGCTTCACGATGTAGCGACCGATGAAGCCGGAGCCGCCGAACACCGTCGCCACGCTGCGCGTCGCCATCACCCGATCTCCCGCTGCGGGTTCTTGATAGGCGGCAGCGCAACGATGCTCAAGCCGGCGCCTCGGGCGATGGCGCCTCGGGCGATGGCGCCTCCGGCTCGACGGCTTCCGGCGGCGTCTCCGCCTCTCGCGCGCGCCAGCCGAGCCATTCGGCCGCCTGCCCGGCGCGGCGCAACGCGGCATCGAGCGCAGCCATAGTCGCAGACAAGTCCTCGCTGTCATCGGTCCGCCAGGTCCGGATCGTCCAGAGCCAGACCGCCAGCAGCCCTTTCACCCGAAGTTCGCCGTGGATGCCGCGGCTGGGTATACCCGCCGCCTCCAGCATCCAGCGCATGCTGCGCCGCGTGGCCAGGGTCAGCAGCAGTGCGATCGGTGGCTCGCCAGGCAAGGCGCGCAGCAATGCGAGCACGCCGGCGCGATGCGCCTGCAACGCGTCGATGCGGCGCATCAGCAGGTCGAACAGCCGGTCGCGCACGGGGCCGTCCGGCGGTGCCTCGGCGAGGGTCGCCTGGTCCGCGAGGCGGCCGAAGCGGATCAGGATCGCGGCGCGGCCCGGGAACCGCGCGCGCGCGCGCGCCAGCGGCAGTCCGGCGGCACGCGCGGCCGCGGCAACGCTGACCGAGCGCCACCCCTGCTCCGCTGCCGTCTGGAACGCCGCCGCGATCAGCGCGCGGTCGAATGCTGCGTCGTCCATGGTTGCATCATGGCGGTTAACCGCCGACTTGGCCACCCAAAGCATCCCGTGGGGGTGCGCGCAGCAGGGCTCCTTGAAATGCTCCGGTATTTAGCTATCATCTGCTGATATCAAAATGGGGACCAATGGGCCAGCTTATCGTCCGAGGACTGGATGACCACCTGATCCAGGCGCTCAAGCGGCGGGCCATCCGGGCCGGACATTCCGCCGAGGCGGAGCATCGTGCCATCCTCCGGCAGGCGCTGGCCCCGGAAACGGAAACCTTCGCGGAGGCCGCGGCGCGGCTGCGCGCCCGGACGCCGCAACAATCCACCGACAGCACCGACCTTCTAAGGCGCGATCGCGACCGGGATCATCTGAGCGACAACACATGAGGGCGGTTGTCGTTGACGCCTCGGTCGCCACGAAATGGGTGGTGGAGGAGGTGCACAGCGACGAGGCGACCTTGTTACTGGCGTATGACGCACTGCATGCACCGGATCACTGGCAGGCCGAAGCGGTCAACGTCCTCTGGGCGAAGGTCTTCCGGGGCGATCTGGCCACCGCAGACGCCGAGCAGCGAATGACTGTGCTGATGCGCGCGCCGGTCATTGGTACGCCAATCGCGGGGTTGATGTCGCGCGCGTTCGCGATCTCGGTGGCACGGCAGGTCACAATCTACGACTCGCTCTACTTGGCGTTGGCTGAGAAGCTGAGCATACCCGTGGTGACGGCGGACGTGAGGCTTATGCGACAACTGGAGCCCGATGCGGCTCTGGCCAATCGCATGGTCTGGATCGGCAATCTGTCCGCCTGAGCGCCGCCGCCGCTACCCCGCCAGCTCCCGTGACCGCGCCGTCGCCGCGGCAATGGCGCGGCTGAGCGCCGCCGGCCAGGCCTCCGCCGTCATCAGCACAGCCAGCGCGCGCTCCGTGGTGCCGCCGGGACTGGTGACGGCCACCCGCAATTCGGCCGCATCCTCCGGGCTCGCCGCCAGCAGCGCACCTGATCCGGCGACCGTCTGCCGTGCCAGCAGCCGCGCGAGGTCGGCTGGAATGCCCTGTTCCCGTGCCGCCTGTTCCATCAGTTCCGCCAGCAGGAACACATAGGCCGGTCCGCTCCCAGACACCGCCGTGACCGGATCGAGCAGGCCCTCGTCGTCCACCCAAGCGACCACGCCGATCGCCTGCAACAGCCGCTCGCACAGGACGCGCTGCGGGGTGCTCACCCCGTCGCCGGGACACGCGACCGTCACGCCCTGCCGCACCGCCGCCGGTGTGTTCGGCATCGCCCGCACGATTGCCGCCGCGTCGCCCAGCAGCGTCCGCATTCCACCGATCGTCCGCCCGGCCATGATCGACAGGAACACCGCGTTCCCGGCGAAACGCTGGTACAGTGGCAACGTTTCGGCGGCATTCTGCGGCTTCACCGCGAACACCACCGCCGCCGGCGCGAAACCGGCAGGGATCGCCCCGACATCCGCCACCACGGTGAGATCCGACCCGGCCCACGCGGCCGCACCGGCTGCCGGATCAACCGCGACCGACGCTGCCAGCCCCTGCTCGCGCCAGCCGGCCAACATGGCGCTGCCCATGCGGCCGCAGCCCACCAGCAGGATCGGGGGAATGGTCATGTCATATACCGGGCAATTGACCAGGCCATCATGCCTCGCCGACGCATTCGAGCATCGCCGCGGCCAGCGCGTCCTGCGGCGTTTTGCCGCCCCACAGCACGAACTGGAACGCCGGGAAGAACCGTTCGCATTCGGTGATGGCGATGTCCACCATGTCCTCCAGGCTCTCGGTCGATGCGCTCGGCGCGCCGCGCAGCAGCACCGCGTGGCGGAACACCGGCATGCCGTCCTCGCTCTCCATGCCGAAATGGCCGATCCACAGCCGTTCATTGGCCAGCGCCAGCAACTCGTACAGCGCGTTACGCCGTTTCTCCGGTACCTTCAGGTCGAATGCGCAGGTAAAATGCATCGCGCTGATCTCGTGCGACCAACAGAAATACAACCCATAGTCGCACCAGCGGCCGGGCGCCTCGGCGGCCATTTCGGAGTCGCTGCGCCGATCGCACGCCCAGTCGTTGGCGCTGATGATCTGCTCCATGATGTCGAGCGGGTTGGCGGCGGCGTCGTGGCTCAGAGCCGTCATGGACATGCTTGGTCTCCCAATCGTGGCGGAAGGCCGGACGGTTTCTTAGGTCACCGCATCTTGGGCTTACGGGACCAAGTTAACCACGATTACTAGCCTACCGAGGCAATACGCCGCGCCGCAAGCCCTTACTCGGAATCTTCCTTCATCTCCAGCGCCGCGACCCGCACTTCGAGTGCGGCCAGTCGCTGCAGTGCGTCATGCAGTTGCGCCTCGGCCGCCTCCTGTCCCGCCCGCGCATTGGCGGCCAGTTCCGTTACGGCATCGAGTTCCTCGCGCTTCACCAGATCCAGCCGCCGGATCGCCTCGTCGATGCGCGCCCGTGCCAGCGCTTCGATCTCCTCGCGCAGGCCGGCCAGAGCCGAGATCGCCCCGCCTGCCACGCCGGCGATATCGTCGAAGAAACGCGGCCGCTCAGCCATGTTTACCCTGTCCTTCCATCGGGCCCGCGGCCTTCCGCGGACCTGCACCGGCCCGTATAACGCCGGCCATGATCATGATCACGGGCGGCGCCGGATTCATCGGCTCGAACCTGCAGGCGGCCCTGGTGGGCCGTGGCCTCGAGACCGTCATCGTCGATAACCTGGGAAGTGCCGGGAAGTGGCGCAACCTGGCCAAGCACCCGCCGGCACGCCTGCTCCCTCCAAGCGAAATCGAGGCCTTCCTCGACAGCCGCCCGCCGCTCGAATTGGTCTACCATCTCGGCGCCATCAGCGACACCACGGTGGCGGACGGCGATGTCGCCTGGGCCACCAATGTCGAGCTGCCGCGGTATATCTGGCACTGGTGCGCCAACCACGGCGTCCGGCTGGTGTATGCGTCCTCCGCGGCCACCTACGGCGACGGTTCGGCCGGCTTCGACGACGATGTGACACCGGCGGCGCTGGCAAAGCTGCGCCCGCTCAATCTGTATGGCTGGACCAAGCACGCCTTCGACCTTCGCGTCGCCCGCGCCGTCGCGACGCGGCAGCCGCATCCGCCGCAATGGGTCGGGCTGAAGTTCTTCAACGTCTATGGCCCCAACGAGTACCACAAGGGCGGCATGATCTCGGTGGTGAAGATCAAGCACGACGAGGTGGCCGGCGGCGGTGCGGCGCGGCTGTTCCGCTCCACCGAGCCCGGCATCGCCGACGGCGCGCAGCGGCGCGACTTCATCTGGGTCGGCGACGTGGTCGACGTGGCGCTGTGGCTGCTCGACGCGCCGGAGGTGAACGGGCTGTTCAACGTCGGCACCGGCCAGGCGCGCACCTATCATGACCTCGCCAACGCGGTGTGCGACGCCGCCGGCGTGCCGCGCAAGATCGAGTTCATCGACATGCCTGCCAAGTTGCGCGGCCAGTATCAGTCGTTCACCGAGGCACCCATCGTCCGGCTGCGCGCCGCCGGTTATGTGGGCCAGTTCACGCCGCTCGAGGAAGGTATCCGGCGCTACGTGCAGGATTATCTGGTGCGGCCCGACCTCTACGCATGATCCCCGTCCTGCTGTTCCCGCAGTTCGACCCGGTCATCGTGCAGATCGGGCCATTCGGCATTCGCTGGTACGCGCTGGCGTACATCGCAGGCCTGGTACTCGGCTGGCGGCTGCTGCGGCATCTGGTGCAGCAGGCGCCGGCGGTGGCTACGCCGGTACAGGCCGATGATTTCCTCACCTGGGCGACGCTTGGGGTCGTGCTGGGCGGGCGGCTGGGATACGTGCTGTTTTATCAGCCGGGGGTCTATCTGGCGCATCCCGGCATGATCCTCGCCGTCTGGGAAGGCGGCATGAGTTTTCACGGCGGTGCGCTCGGTGTCGCCGTCGCCATCGTGTGGTTCTGCCGCCGCAACGCCATCCCGCTGCTGGGCTTTGCCGATCGGGTCGCGGTGTGCGTGCCGATCGGGCTCGGCCTGGGACGGATCGCCAACTTCGTCAACGGCGAACTGTGGGGACGTCAGGCCCCGGACTGGCTGCCCTGGGCGATGATCTTCCCGAATGGCGGGCCCGTGCCACGCCATCCGAGCCAGCTCTACGAGGCGCTGCTGGAGGGCGTGGTACTGTTCGTGGTGATGTTCGCACTGTCCCGGCAGGAACGGCTGCGGGCACGGTTCGGCTGGCTGACCGGAGCGTTCCTGGTGGGCTATGGCCTCGCGCGGACCACCGGGGAGTTCTTCCGCGAACCCGACGTGTTCCTGGGCTACCTGATCGGTGGCGTGACGATGGGCCAGTTGCTTTGCATCCCGATGCTGGCCGGAGGGCTGTGGCTGATATTGCGATCGCGGTGATGGAACGCCTCGACGGTTTCATGGCGCGGGCCAACGCCGCCTATTACGCGACCCAGGATCCGTTTCGAGACTTCACGACGTCGCCGGAGATCACCCAGGTATTCGGCGAGATCCTGGGACTGTGGGCGGCGGTGACGTGGGAACTGATCGGACGGCCGGACCCGGTGCTGCTGGTGGAGGCGGGACCGGGTCGCGGCACGCTGATGGCGGACGCGCTGCGGGCGATCGGGGGTGTTGCCCCGGCTTTCAAGGCCGCACTGAAATTGCATCTGATCGAGACCTCGCCCAGGCTGCGGGCGGTGCAGGCGGAACGGCTGCCGGGCGCCGAGTGGCACGATGGTCTGGACACGCTGCCGGAGCAGCCGTTGTTGTTGCTGGCGAACGAGTTTCTCGACGCGCTGCCGATCCGGCAGTTCGTCAGGCGTGGCGGGCGATGGCTGGAGCGGTTCGTGGCGGATGGACGTTTCCTGGAATGTGCAGCCAGGTCCCCTCCCCCCACCCCCTCCCGCAAGGGGAGGGGGAGAATTCTGACCAAAATTCTCCCCCTCCCCTTGCGGGAGGGGGTGGGGCGGAGGGGGCCGTGGGCAACACAGTCTACGAACTCAACGAACCTGCGCTTGCCATCGCCAGTTCCCTGGGCAACCGACTTTCTGCCCGGCCGGGCGCCGCACTCTTCCTCGATTATGGTCCGGAACACAGCGCCCCCGGCGACAGCCTCCAGGCCCTCAGCAAGGGCCAACCGGCCTTCCCGCTGGCGAACCCGGGAACCGCCGACCTCACCGCCCATGTCGACTTCGCGGCCTTCGCCGCCGCCGCCCGCAACGCTGGCGCGGCGGCCCACGGCCCCATCCCCCAGGGCCTGTTCCTCACCCGGCTCGGCCTGTTCCAACGCACCGATCGGCTGGCGCGCACACGCCCGCCCGCCCATGCATCCGCCATGATCGAGGCCGCCCGCCGGCTCGCCGAACCGAACCGAATGGGCCGCCTGTTCAAGGCATTGGCGCTCTGCGGCCCGGGCTGCCCGACGCCACCCGGCTTCGAGGCCTGACGCCGCGCACGCTGGACAACGCCCCGGCGCGCCGCCACAAGCCTGCCATGCCGCTCACTGCCGAATCCCTCCGCGTGCCGCATGGTTTCTTCACGCGGCAGGGCGGCGTTTCCAGCGGTCCCTACGCCAGCCTCAATTGCAGCCTGTCGGGTGGCGACACCCGTGATGCGGTGCTGGAGAACCGCGCCCGCGCGGCTCACGCGGTGGGCGCCAGACCGGACCGCCTTGTCGGTCTCATGCAGGTGCATGGCGCGGACGTGGTCGAGGTGACGGTGCCGTGGTCCCCCGGCAACGGCCCGCGCGCCGACGCCATGGTGACCACCCGCCGCGATATCGCTCTCGGCATCATCACTGCCGACTGTGCGCCCATCCTGCTCGCCGACCGATTGGCCGGCGTCGCCGGCGCCGTACACGCCGGTTGGCGCGGGGCGGTGGCGGGCGTGATCGAGGCAACCGTGGCCGCCATGGTCGGACTCGGCGCCAGCCCAACCGCGATCGTGGCGGTGATCGGACCCTGCATCGGTCAGGACTCATACGAGGTCAGCGCCGATCTTCGCGATGCTGTCCTGGCGCGCGAACCCGACCATGTGCGCTGTTTCGTCGCGGGACATCGCGAGGCGCGCTGGCAGTTCGACCTCGCCGGCTACTGCGCCAGCCGGCTCACCGCCACCGGCATCCATTCCGTCAGCGTTCTGGGCGTCGACACCGCAGCGGATGCAGCGATGTTCTTCAGCCATCGCCGGCGCACGCTGGCTGGCGGCGGGCCGATCGGACACCAGATCTCCATCATCGCGCTCGATCCGACATAGCCGTGCTGTCACGCCTCAGCCTGCTGCTCCTGCTGCTGCTCGCCTCGTGCGGCGACCTGCCGGAGCCGTTCATCGGCAATCCCGGCGCCACCGGCCGGCTGCTCGCCCGACCGCCGACCCCGCGCCTGGCGGTGCCGCCGCCGACCGACGCGCTGCTGCCCGACGCTGCCAGCCGGCAGTTCGCCGATTCGCTGGCGGGCGGATTGCAGGCGCAGGAGGTGCCGGCGGTCGCCGACCGGGTGCGCTCGAACGACTGGCAGCTTGTCGCCACCGCCGAACAGCGTGGCGGCAACGTGGTGCCGCTGTTCCGCGTGCTGAACCCGAAGGGCGAGGACAAGGGCCACACCGAAGGCAGCCCGGTGCCGACCCAGGTGTGGGCGGCCGCCACTCGGGACACGCTCAATCAGACCGCGCTCGAGGCCGCGCCGAAGATCTCCAGCCTGCTCACCGGCATTCAGCACGCCGACCCGAACAGCCTGTACAACCGCATCGCCAAGGTGCAGGTTGCCCCGGTGACCGGCGCGCCCGGCGACGGCAACGTGTCGCTGACCAAACAGATGAAGGCGCATCTCGCGGCGCTTGGACCGGTGCTGCAGGACGACGCCAACGGCGCCGACTTCATCGTGCAGGGCAATGTGCGCATGGTGCCTATCCCCGGCAACCAGCAGCGGGTGGAGATCCAGTGGTCGGTGAAGAAGCCCGACGGCGACGAACGCGGCAAGGTGGTGCAGCTCAACGAAATTCCCGCCGGTTCGCTCGACCATTACTGGGCCGATGTCGCCGTCGTGGTGGCGACCGAGGCGGCCGGCGGGGTGAACGACGTGATCGCGCGCCAATCCGGGCGTGAACCGGGCGAGCCAATTCATGGACAGGCGCAGAAGCCGTTGGTAGAAGGCCGCAAGTCCGGCGTCGAGCCGGTGCGATGATCCCTCCGGGCGGCCGAACAGCATGAAAATCGTTGCCTGCAACAGCAACCGTCCCCTCGCCGAGGCGGTCGCCGCTACGCTGAAGCTGCCGTTGACCAGGGCCTCGATCCGCCGCTTCGCCGACATGGAGGTGTTCGTCGAAATCCACGAGAACGTGCGCGGCGAGGACGTGTTCGTGGTGCAGCCGACATCCTATCCGGCCAACGACACGCTGATGGAACTGTTGGTCACGCTGGACGCGCTGCGCCGCAGTTCGGCGCGACGGATCACCGCAGTGATGCCGTATTTCGGCTATGCGCGGCAGGACCGGAAGACCGCGTCACGCTCGCCGATCAGCGCCAAGCTGGTGGCCAATCTGATCACCGTGGCCGGCGCCAACCGCGTGCTGACGATGGACCTCCATGCCGCGCAGATTCAGGGCTTCTTCGACATTCCGGTGGACAACCTGTACGCCGCACCACTGTTCAGCCGCGACATCCAGGAGCGCTACAACGGCCGCGATCTGATGATCGTGTCACCCGACGTGGGCGGCGTGCTCCGCGCGCGCCTGCTGGCGACGCGGCTGAACTGCGATCTGGCGATCATCGACAAGCGCCGCGAACGGGCCGGACATTCCGAGGTGATGAACGTGATCGGCGATGTCGAAGGGCGCGACTGCATCCTGGTGGATGACATGGTGGATTCCGGCGGTACGCACTGCAATGCGGCCGAGGCGCTGATCAAGGGGGGAGCACGTTCGGTCAGCGCGTATGTGACACATGGCGTGTTGTCGGGTGGCGCGGTGGCGCGGATCGCATCGTCGCCGATCGAGGCGATGGTGATCACCGATTCGATCATGGCGACCGAGGCGGTGCGGCTGGCGCCGAACATCCGGCAGATCACCATTGCGCCGCTGATGGCGCAGGCGATGCAGCGGATTTCGGAAGAGAGCTCGGTAAGTTCGCTGTTCGACTGAGCACGGGTCCCCAGCTTGTCGCGAGACAACGGCGGGATCACACTAGCTCGGCTCGTCTGGGAATGGAGCGAGGAATGAGCGGGCATATTGCGACGGCGACAATCGCCGAGGCGGTGGGACCGCCGGACAAAGCACGAGTCGTTGAACGATTGGCGGATTGGCGGAGACGCGTCCACGCACTCTACGATGCGGTGCAGGCCACTCTTGGTGACACCTATTCCTATGACCGCACCGGTAAGCAGATATCGGCTGAGGAGCTCGTTCAGAAGGTTGGGTTGACGAGAGCCGATGTGCCGCCCGTCGACATTCTTCGTGTTCTGATCTCGGGCCAACTAATTGCAGAGTTCCTGCCGTGGGGACTGTGGATCATTGGTGCCAACGGGCGCGTGGACCTCCATGTCAATTCGAGGTCGGAGGGAAGCCGGTTTTTCATGCTTGTCGACCATTCGTTGCCGCTAGGTACCGGAAGCGATTGGCGGATCGTGAGACCCAGCGATAGGTTGAAGCAGGTTCCTTTTCAACCAGAGGACATGCGTGAGCTCCTTGAGTGAGTTGTTCTATCTCTCTCGCGGACCTACAAGCCGCATATCGTCGGACCTCAGGCAGGATCTACCGCATTCTTGAAGACGGGTACGATTTTTCTGCTGATACCCTCATCATCGAAACACTCGATCGCGATGCACTGATCATCGATGCAGCCTTCTTCGTCTTGATTTTCGGCCAAATCGAGAGCCGGCTGAACCGATCGGCGATAGCGCGGGCCGGTCCAGATGAAAAGCGCCGGGCTGCCCTTCGCGAAATCAGGTTCGAACGGCGCCTTGGCTTAGCTCTTCCGGGAGCCGATAACGAGCCGCTCCGACGCGAACTCGGATATTGGTATGAGCTGAGAAGCTATCCTGCTCACGGCGAAAGCCTAGGTGCCGGATACAACATTGCCGTAGTATTCGAGCGGGCATTCGAGCTGGATGAACTCGTGAACGCACAAATCGGTCAGGCTGGTGGGCCGGAGCCAACGGAATGAGAACACGTCAGTCGCTCGGTGACCCACTGCCCTGTCCAATACCATATCGCTGCGGTAGAGCTGTCCCGCCGTCTCCCGGAGGCCTCGCATGCGCCAGATGACACTCGTGGCTTTTTTGCAAGCCCAGAACTGCACCAATTTCGTCGGCTCCTGGCGCCACCCGGAAGCGTCTCCCGACTTCATGACCGCGGACTACTACCGCCACATCGCTCGCGTGCTGGAAGCCGGAAAATTCCATGTCGGCTTCTTCGACGATCGCCTGGCAATGCCGGACCGCTTCGGCGGCGATCATGCGCACACCGTCGCCAACGGCATCCGTTGCGTGAAGATGGATCCGATCACCATCCTCACCGTGATGGGCATGGCGAGCGAACGGCTCGGTCTTGGTTCGACCTGTTCCACCACCTACTACGAACCGTTCCATGTCGCGCGCGTGTTCCAGACATTGGACCTGATGACCAACGGCCGCGCCGCGTGGAACGTCGTCACCTCGATGAACGACGGCGAGGCGCTGAACATGGGTCACGCCGCCCACGGCGAACATGACCAGCGCTACGATCGCGCCGATGAATTCCTGGAAGTCGTTGTCGGACATTGGGATTCCTGGGACGACGATGCAATCGTGCTGGACAAGCGCAGCGGCACGTTCGCGCATCCCGACAAGGTGCGGCGGCTCGATCACACCGGCGAATTCTTCCGTTCGCGCGGGCCGTTCACCGTGCCGCGCTCGGCGCAGGGTCATCCGGTGCTGATCCAGGCCGGGCAGAGTGGCCGCGGGCGTCGCTTCGCGGCGCGCTGGGCCGAGCTGGTGTTCGTCAACTACCACTCGCTGGAGCAGGCGCGCGCCGACTACGCCGCGTTCAAGCAGCAGATCGCCGCGGCGGGACGCGATCCGGAGCAGGTGGCCGTCGCCGCCGGCGTCTATACCGTGGTGGCCGAGACGCGCGCCGAAGCCGAGGACAAGGTGGCGCTGATCGACAGGCTGCCGAAGGAGATCGATCAGTTGTCGTTGCTCTGCGAGGTGTTGAACGTCGATCTGTCGCAGAAGCCGCTCGACGAACCATGGACCGAGGAGGAGATCCAGACCTGGACCGGTGCGCAGGGACTGCGCGATCGGGTGTATCGCGTGCTCGGCAAACGCAATCCCACCACGCGCGATTTCATGGAGGTCAGCCATCGCGGCACGTTCCGCGACCATCCGCGCTTCGTCGGCAGTCCGAAGGATGTCGCCGATGGCATGGAGGAATGGTTTTCCACGCGCGCGTGCGACGGCTACGTGGTCGCCGCCTCGCACGTGCCCGGCGGCTACGAGGAATTCGTCCGTTACGTTGTCCCCGAACTGCAACGCCGCGGGGTGCTTCACAATGACTACCGAGGCACCACATTGCGCGAGAACCTCGGTCTCGAGCGTCCGCGCATCGGCGCGTGGCGCGAGGTTCGCAACTGACGAGGGAGAGAAGTCATGAAGCTGATGTACTCGCCGGGCGCCTGCTCGATCGGCATCCATGTGCTGCTGGAGGAGATCGGCAAGCCGTACGAGGCGCAACTGGTCAATCTGCGCGAGGGTGGGCAGTTCAAGCCGGAGTTCACCTCGGTCAATCCGAAGTCGAAGGTGCCGACCCTGGTGCGCGACGATGGTTCGGTGCTGACCGAATATCCCGCCATCGCCTACTGGCTGGCGCGCACCAATCCGGACAAGAAGCTGATGCCCGACGATGTCGATGCGCAGGCGCGTATGCTGGAGGCGCTGGACTATGCGGTGAGCACCGTTCACATGCAGGGGTTTTCGCGCTTGTTCCGCGCGTCCAACTACACCCCGAATCCGGCGGACGAGGACAAGGTGAAAGAGCGCGGCAAGGAGCTGGTGGAGAAGGGCTTCGCCGTGCTGGACAAGGCGCTGGCCGGCAAGGACTACCTGGCCGGGTCGTTTTCGATCGCTGACTCGGCGCTGTTCTATGTCGAGTTCTGGGGCGGCAAGCGGATGAACATGAAGCTGCCGCCGAACTGCGAGGCGCACCTCAACCGCATGATGGCAAGACCGGCGGTGCAACGCGTGCTGCAGCAGGAAGGTCTGAACTGAGGTGCATGGGGCGTTCCAGGAGGCCGCGCTATCGCCGATCCCGTTCTGGTTCCTCCGGCATGGCGAGACCGACTGGAACGCCCAGGGCATCTCGCAGGGCAACGTCGATATCCCGCTGAACGCGATCGGACTGGCACAGGCGCGCGCGGCGGCGGACAAATTGCGCAACCGCGGCATCGCTACAATCGTTGCGTCACCGTTGTCGCGGGCGCGCGTCACGGCGGAGTTCGCCGGGGAGGCGCTGGGACTGCCGGTCGCGCTCGATCGGGACCTGCGCGAGGTGTCGTTCGGCGTGCAGGAAGGCCAGGCGATGAGCGGCTGGTTCGCCGACTGGGTGAGCGGCGCGTTCACGCCCGAGGGGGCAGAGACATTTGCCGCGCTGCGTTGTCGCGCGGTGGCGGCGGTTAATCGGGCGACCGCGCAGCAGCCTGCGGTGCTGGTGGTGGCGCATGGCGCACTGTTCCGCTCACTGCGTGCGGCGATGGGAATCGAACCCAACATGCGAACGCCGAACGCGGTGCCGATCTTCTGCGAGCCGCCATCGATGGACGCGAAGCAGTGGGCGCTGCGGCCCGTGGTTTAGTGCAACTTCGGCGCGGCCGCGCGGTCCACAAACCTCCGGTACACCGCGCCGAGCGCGATCAGCGCCAAACCCAGACCGAGGAACGACAGCACCCGCCACAGTCCGACCAGCCCTGCCATATCGACCAGAAACACCTTCGCGACAACCAGCCCGATCACGCCAAGCGCTGCCAGCCGCAGTCGCCGATTGCCGGCGCGGACACCGACGCCCATCAACACCGCACCGTACGCCAGCCATGCGGCAGACCACGCCCAAAGTTCGGCATCCACCACCGGCACCGTGTCGAAATCGATCGCATCGCGATGGAACAGATGGCGGATCTCCAACGTGATCCACGCGAAACCCGCCAGCAGTGAGTAACAGGCGAGCACCGGTCGCAGCCAGTTGGGCGTCGCGGTTGCCTGGTGTCGCAGCGCGACCAGGCCAAGCACGGCAGGCAACGCATAGGCCGGCAGCAGCCAGTCCAGCAGTACCCATTGCCCCACCGGATCGCCGGTCACCGCGGGGTTCGCCACCAGCAGCAATGTTCCGCCGGCAATCGCCAGCGCTCCCTGGATCCGCCAGCCCCATTGCAGCACCGGCCGTTGCAGTCGCGTCGCGATCCGCATCGTTGCGCTCGCAAGCACCGCCAGCGAGGCGACCTGCAATGCCGCCTCGAGGAACGAGGTGTCCGGCGCGAACGGTTCACCGGACGTCGCGAAGTGACGGATCTCCAGCGCCACCAGCACGGTGGCAAAGGCGACACTGCCCGCTTCCAAAACCGCAACCGGCAGGTCATCGCCACGCTGGCGGAACATCCTGGCGGCCAGCGCGAACGCGGCCGCGGGAACGCCGTAGGCCGCCAACAAGCCGTTGAGGACCGGCGTCTCGCCAAACGCGTAGTCCACCACGTAGTGGTTCAGCAGCAGCCTGACCAATACGACTGCCGCGACGGCAAGTGCGACCTGACGCAGCGGCGGGAGATCAGCCTTCGCTTCCACCCACGCCAACGCCGGCAGAAACAGCGCGACGGCAATGCTGAGCCACTGATCAGTGAGCAGCATCGCGCAGCCGAGTGCCAGCGCGGCGACTGCTCCCGCCGCGTGCGCTCCGGCACGCTGTCGCACGGCCTCGCCGGATTCGCGCATCGCCGCGGCGGCGGCGGTACTCAGTCCCGCCGTCAGTGCCAACGCCACCGCCGCCCAGCCTGCGCGCGGATTGAATTGCTCGACCCGGGCGTAGGCGACGGCGAGCGTCAGCACCGGTACAGACGCGACCAGTCCGGCCCATGGCAACGGACGCGTGGACCGCCGTTCGAACCAAAGCCCCGCGGCGGCGAACAGCGCGGCAACCAGTCCTGCCGTCCACAGAAACGTCGTGACGTCCGGCGGAACCCACGCCTGCGGCGGCAGCGCGAGGTCGGGCTGCACCCATAGGTTCAGTGACCAGCCGATCAGCATCAGCAGAATGAGCAGGGCGGCGAGGTAGGGCAGCCACGCAAGCCGCGGCTCGCTCACCGCCTTGACGATCATGATCGGCGCCAGCAGCAGAATGCCGGCCCGCGTCGTCCACTCGGGCACCGCCAGTTGCACGACCAATCCGACCGCGCCGAGTGCCGCGCATGGCACCCACGCCAGCCGCCGGCCGACTTTGTGGTCGAGCGCTTGCGGCGGCAGCAGCGCGAGATTCAATGCCGCGGCGGCAGGCACGAACAGCGCGGCAGCCCAGATATCGGCGGCTGTGCCTTCGGCCAGGACCAGCAACAACCACCCCGCGCCGGCGATCGTCGTTGCCCAGCCAAGCCAGATCCACGCGGTGTAGCGCACCACGGCGAGTGCCGCGGCGGTGACGAACAGCAGATACAGGAACAGGCCCGGCAGCGACGGTTGCTCGGTCTGCACCAGCGCAGGCGACACGAACGCGCCGGCGATGCCGACCGCGCCGACCAGTTGGCCATGCCGCAACGATATCGCCATCCCGACCAGCGACGCTGCAGCCATCAGCGCGAAGCCGACCAGCGGCGGAACCAGGCCGTAGAGCACGCCAGCGCCGTAGGCGGCGCCGAACAGTACCGCCACACCGCCCGCCGCGAGCCCCGGCGCGGCGCGATCCGCCAGCACCTGCCGCTCCGCCTCGCGCCGGCGAAGCCATTCCGCGCCGAGCAGCAGAGCAACGCCCAGCAACCCTGCCAGCACGCAGCGTGTCGCCGGCCCGAGCAATCCCTGATCGACCGCGTATCGTATCAGGAACACACCGGCCAACAGCAGCGCGGCGGCACCGAGCCAGACGCCCCAGCGCGTCGTCAGCAGCGTTTCGAAATCCGGTCGGCTTGCCGGCTGCTGTGCTTCAGCGACGTAACCAGCGTCCGCCGGTTCCGGCTGCGATACCGGTTCTGGTATGAAGCTCGGCACTGACGCCGGGGGCGGTTCCGGAATGGCCTCCGGCACGACGAGGGGCGCTGTGACGCTCCGGCGACGCAGCTCCGCTATTTCGCGCAGCGCGCGCCGGGACGAGAAGAACCCGACGACACCGAGCACCCAGCCGCCCACGGCCAGCAGCAACAGCACGACGATCCAAACGACAATGTCATTATCCATCGCGGTGTACCGGTCTCAGGTCCCCAGATAGAACTGCCTGATCAGCTCGTTGTCGTTCAGTTCCGCCGCCGAATTACCGGAGAATTCGATCCGGCCGTGGACGATGACATACCCCCGATCGGCGATCCGGATCGCCTGGGTGAAATTCTGCTCCGCCATCAGCACAGTGAGCTGATAGCCCTCCTTCAGCTCCTTGATCTTGTCGATGGTGCGCGCCACCAGCAGCGGCGCAAGGCCTACCGACGGTTCGTCGATCAACAGGATCCGCGGCGCCGACATCAGCGCACGTGCCAGCGCGAGCATCTGCTGCTCGCCGCCGCTCATGCTCCCTGCCAGTTGCCGGCTGCGCTCCCTGAGCCGCGGAAACGTCTCGAAGCAGAACTCCAAGTTGCGCGCGATGGTCGAACGGGCCTTGCGACGGAACGCACCAAGCAGGAGGTTCTCGGTCACCGACAGTTTCGGAAACAGCCTGCGGCCCTCGGGCACGAACGCAATGCCAAGGTCCACGATCGCCTCGGTAGACCGCCCGATCAGTTCATGCTGCGTGCCATCGATGTCGGCGACGATGCTGCCGGCGGACGGACGCACGATACCCATGACGCATTTCAACAACGTGCTCTTGCCGTTGCCGTTGGTGCCGAGCAGCGTCACCGTCTCGCCGGCAGCCACCGACAGCGAGACCTCGTGCAGCACGCGTACCGCGCCGTAGCCGGCATCGAGGCCGGTGATGGCGAGGCTACTCGCCAAGATACGCCCGCACGACATCGGGATCGCGCACCACGTCGGCCGGATCACCATCGGCGATCTTGCGGCCGGCGACCAGCACCACCAGCCGCTGCGAGAAGTGCATCACCGCGCGCATGATGTGCTCGATCAGGATGATGGTAACACCCTGTTCGTTGAGCTGGATCAGCAGCGCAAGGATATCGTCGACCTCGTGGTGCGACAGTCCGGCCATCGCTTCGTCGGCGATCAGCAGGCGCGGCGCCGCGGCCATCGCGCGCGCGAGTTCGAGCTTGCGCATTTCGATCTGGGTCAGATCGCGTGGCAGACTTGTGGCCTTGTCAGCCAGCCCGACCATATGCAGAAGCTCCGCGCAGCGCTGGTCGATCGCGTGCGGAGCGAGCGTCGCGCCATGGCGGGCATTCACCGTGTAGAGCAGCGGGATGCGCAGGTTCTCGGCCAGCGACAGCGTGTTGAACGGGCGCGGCAACTGGAAGCTGCGCGCGAGCCCAAGTCGTGTGCGCTCGTGCGCGGCCAGGCCGTCCAGCGTGTGACCGGCGAAGCGGACGCTGCCCATCTCGTGGCGCAGGGTGCCGCACATGCAGTTCACCAGCGTGCTTTTGCCGGAGCCGTTGGGGCCAATCAGGCCGACGCGTTCGCCATCGCGGACGGCGAGTTCGATCGCCTCCAACGCGACGAAGCCGCCGAAGCGCTTGCCTAGGCCGGTGACCTGCAGCAGTGCCTCGCTGGTCATGCCGGTGACCAGACGAACCTTATTTGACACGGAGTTGCACGGAGTTCACACGGAGTTTCACGGAGGAAGCATGAATGCGCTTCGCGCGAAGCGCCAGTTACTTCCTCCGTGAAACTCCGTGTGAACTCCGTGCAACTCCGTGTCAAAACTTGCTCGATACTGATCATGACCGCGTCCGCCTGTCGCGGAACCGCAGCAGTCCCAGAATGCCGTTCGGCGCCACGATGACAAAACCCACCAGCATCAGCCCAACGATCAGCAGATTGAGCGCCGACGATATCGTCACAGTTGCAACCTGTTGCAGCGTCCCCAGCAGGATCGCCCCGATCACCGGTCCCAGCCAGCTCGACGTGCCACCAACCAACGGCATCGCCACGCCGTTCACCGCGTAGGCCAGGTTGAACCCCGACGTGGGATCGAGATACGTCACGTAATACGGCAACGGTGCCCCGGCCATGCCCATGAACGCACCGGACAAGGTCGTCGCCAGCAGCTTCAGCCGCAACGTCGGCACGCCCGACGCCTCCGCCGCCACTTCGTCGTCGCGAATCGTGGCGAAGCCATAGCCCAGCCGCGAACGTTCGATCGCACGCGCGCTCGCCAGCACGATCACCACCAGTGCCAGCATCACCAGGAACAGATATTGAATATAGTCGATGCCGAACAGCCACGCCTGCGCCGGCCGCACGATATAGGCGCCCCGCGCGCCGCCGACGAAGTCCCAGTTGGTGATCAGCGTCTGCGCCACCACCGCAAGCGCCAGAGTTGCGATCGAAAAGAACGCGCCGCGCAGGCGCAGCGTCAGATAGCCAGTACCCAGACCGACGATGCCGGAGACTATACCGCCGATCGGCATCATAAGCGGCAACGGCAGGGATGTCAGCTTGTGCAGCACCACGGTCGTGTAGGCACCGAGCGCGAAGAACGCCGCGGTGCCGAAATTCACATAGCCGGTGTAACCGCCCAGGATGTTCCACGCGGTCGCCAGCGCGATGTATTGCAGCACCACGTAGCCGGCGAAGAACACGTAGTTATTGCCGATCAGCCACGCCGCGCCGAACACCGCCGCAGCCGCGATCAGCAGCGCGAGAACGAACTTCGACCCGCTCACGCGCTAGCGGCCGAAGATGCCGGCGGGACGCACCGCCAGCGTGATCAGCAGGAAGCCGAACGCCACCGCCGGGGACCACGACGGACCGTAGAATGTCGAGGTCAGGCTCTCGACAATTCCCAACGCCATCGCCGCCACCAGCGTGCCGGCGAAGCTGCCCATGCCGCCCAGCACGCAGATCGCGAACACCCGGCCGATGTAGTCGCGGCCGATCGACGGCTCGACCGGCTGGATCACGATCAGAACCGCTCCGGCCAGCGACGTCGTCGCGATCGACAGCGCGAAGGCGATACGCTTGATGCGCGTCGGGTCGGCCGCCATCAGACGCAGCGCCAACGGGTCCTGCGCCACCGCCTGAATCGCGCGGCCGAGGAAGCTGCGTGACAGGAACAGTTGCAGGCCACCGACCATGCCCAGCGCGACCAGGAACGGCACCAGCAGCCGCAGCGGCAGATCGACGATGCCGAGATGCAGACTGGGGCCGATATAGGGCGCCTCCACCAGCCGATAGTCCACGCCGAACACCAGCACCAGCGAGACCTCAGTGATGAACAGCAGGCCGAAGAAGAACGCCAGGCCGCGCAATGCCTCCTGACCGCGACGCTCGAACGCGACGTAGTAGACCTGATAGACCGCCGCGCCGAGAGCGTAGAACGCCGGCAGCGCGATCACCGCCGCCAGGATCGGATCGATCCCCCACGTGGCATTCGCGATGTAGGCGATATAGGAGCCAAGAATGATGAAGGCTGGATGCGCGATGTTGACAATGTCCAGCATGCCGAACGAGATCGACACGCCGATCGTGACGGCGGCATAGAAGCCGCCAAGCAACAACCCGGACACCACGGCGTTGCCGAGGAGATCGAAGGACATTTCCATTATGCTGGCCAGTCTGGCGAATGCGCCGATTCCTGGCTAGCCCGTTTCGCATGTAACCGGACGGCCGGCCTGCCCCTGACGGTCAAGGCAGGCCGGCAGCCCGGCGCTGGTTCAGCGCACGAAGCCTTCCAGCTCGTTCTTCGCCCAGGCGATGACTTCCTGGTTCGATTGCCCGCTCTGCACCTTGGCCCACATCGCCGGGTGGATCGCACGCGAGTAGATCTGCGCGCCGATATCCGGTGGCGCCGGATAGCCGGTGAAACTCTCCAGCGAGTTATGCCATGGCCGGATCGGGTAGTTGTAGACGGTTCCCTTCGGCGGCTCGACCTCGGACCAGATATCGAAGTCGTTCATGCTGAGCAACGGCGGCAGGTCGTAGCCGTCCGAGGCAACCTCGCGTTCGCCGACCTGCTTGCGTTCCTGCAAGTACATGATCAGTTCCTTCGCCGCGCTCTTGTTCTGGCCGAAATTCCACGCCCCGTAGAAGCAGTAGTTGTACGGGATGTAGCGACCCTTCGCGCCGGCCGGCATCGGGAAATGCCAGCAGTCCTTGGCGACGTCCGGGGCATCGCGCTTCGCCACCGCCCATGCCGACGGCGGGTTCATGATGAACGCGCTCTTGCCCGAAATCAGCGCGCGGTTGTTCGAGGCGTCGTCGTAGCTCACCGCGTCGGCCGGCAGGAACTGCACCAGCTTGCGGCCGTAGTCGAGTGCGGCGTGCGTGGCCGGGGAATCGACCGTGATCTCGCCCTTGGCATTGACCAGTTCGACGCCGAACGCGTTCATCATGCAGCCGACATTGTTGACCGAGTTGCCGGTCTGTCCGAGACCGAGCCCGAACGCGTACCCGCCCTTTTGACAGGCCTCCGCGGCCTTGAGGAACGCGTCGTAGGTCCAGCCGGCCGCCGCCGCCGGATCAGACTTGTGCGCTGGATACATTTCCAGGATGTCGATGCCGGCAAGCTGCTTCAGCAGGCTGATGCGACCAACGCCGGTGAGGTTCAGCGTGCCGGTGCTGGATGGCACTGCGACCCAATGGCCTTTCGCCTTGGCCAGGTATTCGTGGATCGGGCTGTAGTTGCCGTATTGCCCGACCATCTGCTTGATCACGTCATCGACCGGTTCCAGCTTGTCGGCGTAGGTCTGCACCTCCCAGTTGTAGAATGGCAGCATGTCGTGGCCTGTGCTGGCCTGCGCTTCGGCGGCCTGTGTAACCTCGATCTTGAAGCCGTTCGAGGTGATGTAGTCGATCGTCACCTCGACCTTGTTCTTGTCCGCCCAGTCATTGACCTGTTTCGTCATCGTGTTGTTAGCATTGGGAATCCAATGGTCCCAAAAGCCGATTGCCAGTTTGCCGGCGGCGCCGGCGGTACGGATATGCACGAGTGGCAGCGCGGCCGCCGCAACTCCCAATTGCAAAGCGTTACGACGCGTCACGTGGCGCGATTTGGTCATGGCGTATACACTCCCTGTGCGGCCTCGGCGATGCCGCGGCCGTCTTGGTTCGTTCCGGGTCTTCACGGGTCGAAACCCGCGCCGAGGCCACCCGTGGCGGCTCGTCCCGACGGCTGGCCGACCGGCCCGCCACAAGAGTGCGGGCGAATTATTGCCGCAATCCCGGCAGCGCGCGAGGACTTTCTGAGGCGGTTCAGATTGACGTCCGCCGTTCCGGCTCCATAAGCTGCGTGCCGGGTAGGCTTCAAAGAACGAGGGAACGCAAATGCTCCGAAATGGACTGGCCCGCACGATGCGCGGGCTTGCGGCCGGCGTGTTGCTGGTGGCCGCGGCGGCGACCGCGCATGCGGACGATGCCAACAAGACGCTGAAGATCGGCGTGATCTACGACCTGACCGGCCCGTTCGCCGGCGGCGGATCCGAGCTGCACTACCTCGGCGCCAAGACCATGATCGACTGGTTCATCTCGAAGGGCCCGATCGAGGGCTACACGATCCAGGCGGTCTATGCCGATGCCCAGAGCAAACCCGATGTCGCGATCAACGAAGCGGTCCGCCTGATCGAGCAGGAGAAGGTGGACATGCTGCTGGGCTTCTACTCCTCAGCCGAGTGCGTGCCGGCAGCGGCGCGCATCGAGGAGTTCAAGAAGTTCATGTGGATCACCACCTGCATCGCCTCGCCGGTGCTGAAGGACCGCCACCTGAAATACGTGTTCCGGCCGCAGCCATTCGGCCAGCAATGGGGCCTCACCGCCGCCGACATGGTCACCAACAACGCGAAGGCGCTGGTCGGCAAGGATCCGAAGGACACGCGCGTCGCCATCATCCATGAGGACGGCCCCTACGGCGTCGATGTCGCCAAGGGCAACGAGGACGGCTCCAAGAAGGGTGGCCTGAACGTGGTGCTCGACGAGGGCTACTCGGCGACCGCGCCCGATCTGTCCTCGCTCGTCACCAAGCTGAAGCGGGCGCGGCCGGACGTGATCTTCCACACCGGCTACAATCCGGACATCAGCCTGTTCCTGCGCCAGGCCCGCGAACTCGGCCTGCGGTTCAGCGTGCTGATCGGCCAGGGCGCCGGTTATACGGATTACACGCGCATCAAGCAGGCGGTCGGCACCGATGCGAACTATTTCTTTGATGTCGATCCGATCTCGATCTGGGACACCAACCCGGAGGCGCTGAAGCCGGAACTGCCGCCGATCATCAAGATGATCGGCGACGCCTACATGAAGGCGAAACCAGACACCATCATCAAGTCGCCGCATCTCGGCATGGCGGCATCCAACACCTACCTGTTCCTGTCCGACGTGCTGCCGCGCGCGATCAAGAAGTACGGCGGCGTCAACGCCGATGCGCTCGCCCAGGCGGCGCGCGACACGGATATACCCGACGGCGGCACCATGTTGGGCTTCGGCGTCAAGTTCGAGGGCGTGAACGAGGAGATGGCCGGGCAGAACACCCGCGCCTTCCCGGTGGTGATCCAGTACGTCGACGACAAGAGCTACGTGGTGTGGCCGAAGGCGTTCCAGCAGCGCCCACCAGCGAAGCTGCCGGCAAGTTCGCCGTACGCCGCGCAGTGATGGCGTGCTGAAAGCGCGCGGGATAAATCCGTGCTGGAAGTCGCCGGCCTGATCAAGCGCTTCGGCGGCTTCACCGCCGTCAGCAACGTGTCGTTCAAGGTCGATCAGGGCGAGATCCTCGGCCTGATCGGCCCGAACGGCTCCGGCAAGAGCACGATCTTCAACATGCTGTCGGGCACGTTCGCGCCGACCGCGGGCTCGATCCGCTTGCAGGGGCGTGAGGTCGCCGGCATGCCGCCGCATCGCATCATCCATCGCGGCATCGGTCGGACGTTCCAGATTCCGCGGCCGTTCAAGCGGCTGTCGATTTTCGAGAACGTGGTGCTGGCGGGATTCTATGGCAGCGATGGGACCACGCGCTCCGGTGCGTTCACGGCGGCGGAACGGGCGCTGACGATGGTCGGGCTGCCGATCGATCGCGCGGCGCCGGTAAGCGGACTTGGGGCGGCCGGGTTGAAGAAGCTGGAGCTGGCGAAGGCGTTGGCCACCGAGCCGAAGCTGCTGCTGGCGGATGAAAGCCTGGGCGGGCTGGACGAGGCCGAGATGGAGCAGGCCGCCGAGATGCTGCGCAACATCCGCCGTGAACTCGGCATCACCATCATCTGGGTCGAGCACATCATGGGCGTGCTGATGCGGGTGGTGGATCGCGTGATGGTGCTCGACCACGGCGAGAAGATCGCCGAGGGGTTACCGCACGAAGTGGCGGCGGACCCGCGGGTGATCGAGGTGTATCTCGGCACCGACGCCGCCGCGACGCAGGCGTACGCGGCGGAGACGACGGTCATAGGCGCGATGCTGCAACTCCGCTCGATCGACGCCGGCTACGGCAGCTTCCAGGCATTGTTCGACATTTCGCTGGAAGTGAACGCCGGCGAGGCAGTCGCGGTGATCGGCCCGAACGGCGCCGGCAAGACCACGCTGATGCGGGTGATCTCCGGCCTGATCCGGCCGATGCGCGGCAGCATGCAAATGGAAGGCGCCGACCTCGCCGCAACACCGGCGCACCGCATCGTCGAACTTGGCATCGCGCACGTGCCGGAGAACCGCCGCCTGTTCCCGCGCATGACGGTCGAGGACAACCTCCGCATGGGCGGCTTCATCCCGGCGGCGCGGCCGAAATTCCGCGAACGGCTCGATTTCGCGTATCAGCTTTTCCCCCGCCTGCGCGAACGCCGCACCCAGCTCGCCGGCACGCTGTCCGGCGGGGAACAACAGATGTGCGCAATCGGCCGCGCGCTGATGTCGGAACCACGCCTGCTGCTGCTCGACGAACCATCCGCCGGCCTGGCACCGGTGATCGTGCAGCAGGTGTTCGGCCTGGTGGAACGCATCCGCGCCAGCGGCCTTACGGTACTGATCGTCGAACAGAACGTCCGCCAGGTGCTGCGTGTCGTGGATCGCGCCTACCTGCTGGAAGCCGGCACGCTGCGCGCATCTGGCGCCGCCGGCGAACTGCTGCAAAGCGAAACGATCCGCGAAGCCTATCTGGGGGTGTGACGCGTGTTCGACATCTTCGACATCTACCTGCTGGAGGCGCTGATCAACGGCGTGCTGCTGGGCGGCGTGCTGGCGCTGCTGGCGCTCGGGCTGAACCTGATCTTCGGCGTGATCGACGTGGTGTGGATCTGCTACGCCGAGCTGATCATGCTGGGCATGTACGGCATGTTCTTCCTGTTCAAAATCTACAGCCTGCCGTTCCTGGTCGCGGCAGTAATCTGCGTCGCCGGCGTCGGCGTGCTCGGCGTGGTGCTGCACGTGCTGGTGATCGCCCCGCTGCTGGGTGCGGCGCCGATCAACCAGTTGCTCGCCACCGGTGGCGTGCTGTTCTTCCTGCAAAGCGCCGCCACTGTCATGTTCGGCATCGACTTCCGCAACCTCGGCATCCGCCTGCCGGTGCTGGAGGTGCACGACATGTTCATCAGCTACGCGCGCCTGTTGGCGTTCGGTGCGGCACTCGCCGGCATGGTGGTGCTGTACCTGTTCCTCGCGCGCACCTATACCGGCACGGCGATCCGCGCCATCGCGCAGGATCGTCAGATCATGCCGCTGATGGGCGTCGACGCGCGGCGTATCTACATCATCACCTCGGCGATCGGCGGCGCGCTGGCCGGCCTCGCCGCGACCCTGCTGGTGCTGCAATACGACGTGCATCCGTTCATCGGCCTGACGTTCGGACCGACCACGTTCATGATCTGCGTGCTGGGGGGCCTCGGCAACATGGTCGGCGGCTTCGTCGCCGCCTTCGTGTTCGCCGAGATCATCTCGGTGAGCGGCCTCTATCTCGACCTCGAATGGGGCTACGTGTTCGCCTTCTGCTTCTTCATCGCCATGATGTTCGCCAAACCCCAGGGCCTGCTGGCACGCCGGGCATGAGCCGCATCCTGCCCTGGCTGGCGGGCGCCGCATTGATCGCGCTGCCGTTCGTGTATCGCGAACCTTATCCGATGCATCTGCTGATCGTGGTGCTGATCTGGTCGTCGATGTACACGTCCTGGTCGGTGATGGGCCGGTTCGGCCTGGTATCGTTGGGCCATGGCGGGTTCATGGGGATCGGCGCCTATACCACCGCGCTGCTGTGGAACAATTTTGGGCTCACGCCCTGGCTTGGCATTCCCGTCGCCATGCTGGTCGTCGCCATGGTCGCGCTGATCATCGCCTGGCCGTGCTTCCGCTTCCGCATCGTCGGCCACTATTTCGCGCTGGTAACGCTGGCGCTGAGCGCGATCGTGCTCCAGGTGATCACCGCGTCGCGCGACATCACCGGCGGTTCGCTCGGCTACACGCCGCAGCGCTACAACGGCGGCAGTTCGATCTTCGCGCTGCAGTTCACCGACAAGGTGACGTGGTACCTGATCGCACTCGGCGTATGGGGCGTGGCGCTGTTCATCCGCTACCGCGTCGATCGCAGCATGCTGCGCTACGCACTGGAGGCGATCGCCGAAGATGAGGACGCGGCGGCGGCGGCGGGCGTGCACGTGACCTGGGAGAAGCTGAAGATCACCCTGATCAGCGCGGCGATGACCGGCTTCGCCGGGGCGCTGTACTGCCAGTATCAGATGTTCATCTCGCCCGATACGGTGAGCGGCATCTCGGTGTCGCTGCAGATGGTGTTCGCGGCGGTGGTCGGCGGGATCTATGTGCTGCTTGGTCCGACGGTGGGCGCGTTCATCACCATCCTGCTGGCGGAGTTTCTGCGCATCGGCTTTGGCACCGGCGCGGTGGGCTGGGACAACATCATCTACGGGTCGCTGCTGGTGCTGTTCATCATCTTCCTGCCGCAGGGACTGGTGGGCACGGTGCAGGCAAAGTTTGCGCGCGTGCGGGCCGCGTGACGGCGAGCTTATTCGTCTGCGCGGGTGTATCCGCCACAATCATGCGGCACACCGCTGCTAAAAGGTTCAACCTCCCATGACGCGATAATGACCGCTTACGATCTTGGAGGTTCCCTCCCGCAGGAAGGTCAAATCCGCGGCGCGGTCACCGAAACGGGCAGGAAGGTAGCGTTCCGCCGGAAACCTGCTGCTGCGCCCGGCAACGATATCGGCGACCAGCGCGCCGGCCATTGCCGACCAGGTGACGCCGGCCGAGTTGAAGGCGCTGGCGATGACGAGGCCGTCGATGCCCGGCATGGCACCAATCAGCGGCTTGCCATCAGGCGTGAACGTCTCTGGGCCATTGATGAAGGTTCGCACGCCTGCCGTATTGAGCACCGGAAACAGCTCGGCGGCACGCTCGGCATAAGGTGCGAACTTTTCCCAGAGAGGAGAAAACAGTGTGAAGGCGAACGGCTCCGGCAGCTCTTCCGGTTCGATCGTGAGAGCGTCCTCATCGAACGCGCCGAAGAGGAATTTCCCAACCTCCTCGCGGCCATAACAGAGATCGTCGGGCGACACGAATGACGGCATCTCGCGGGGCAACTTCTGAGCAACGTCGAGAATCGCATAGAAGTGCTGAGCCGGCCATTGCGGTAACGCCACCTCGACGCTCGCTGCAAGGTTGCGCGACCAAAGCCCTGCGGCGAGGACGACAAGATCGGCCGCGACAAAGCTATCGGTCGTCTGCACGCCGGTAATCCGGTCGCCGGCGCGGCATAGCTGCTGCACAGCGGCGCCTTCAATCACTTGAGCGCCGGCTCGACGCGCCGCGATGGCGTAAGCGGCCGTGAGGTCCGCCGGCGCAAGCCGACCCGAGAGCGAACAAAGCCAAATGCCACCCGCCGGCGTCGGATCAAGCAGCGGATTGAGTTGCCGCGCCTCCTCATGCTCGAGCCAGCGCGCGGGTATGCCGCGATCGCGGGCAACGGAGTCGAAACGTTCGCACTCTGACAGTGTTGCCTGCGAGCGAGCGATGTAGGTGCGCCCGGTGCGGAGCCAACCGGTCATTTGACCGCTCTCTGCCTCGACACGCGGGATGGTCTCATAGGCATAGAGGACCGACTGATCGTGGTCGGGGAGCGGCTTCCAGCTAATGTTGCCGGCGGAGTGCCACGTCGTCCCGGAGCCGAGCCGGTCACGCTCGAACAACGTCACGGCGTGACCGTCGCGTGCCAAATGCCAGGCGATGCTGGCGCCGATCACACCACCGCCTACCACGACGCATTTCATAGTCGAAATTCCTCCGGTGACCTCGTCGCAGCCTGGTTCGTGCTCCTGGTAGGGTCGCCCTCAGGCGGCTGATGGCTCGACCGTACTCTGGCCTGGCATGGGGCGCTAGCCGGGGACCGATTACGGTGGTTTCCATCGAACTTAGGTCGCGGCCAATTAGCACGGGATAATCCGGTGTATCCGGCTCAAGCCGGGCGAGTTAGCGGTAGGGAACCGGGTTACCGGACGAGCCCAATTAAGGCATCCGGCTCCTACCAGAAGTATCTGGCGACAAGCGGCGCATCGTTGCGGCTCGTCGCACGCGACCCAGCGCGGGGGCGCGCAACTGCCGGTTGTTGCAAAATCGCAAGCTTGACAACACCCGCAAAGCAGCGGTTGCTCTCCCCAAAAGGCAAGCGCCATGCGGGGGGAAAAGATGAGACATGCCATTCTCTGTTCGATGCTGTTTCTCGCGAAGAGAAAGTTCCCATTCTTTGCCATAGCACTTTTAACGTGGCCCGGCAGCGGTTATGCAGCTTACTGGAACGTCTTCAACCAAGAGGGTGAATCCAGCGCAACGGCCGTCATCGTGACCTATAACAGCCGTATCGACATGCTGACCGCCGCAAACCCCACCGGGTTCTTCGAACCAATCACGGGCGGCGCTCTTGGGGCAAACGTTGTCGGCTCGGGTTCCGACGGGAAGACGTACTGGAACGTCTTCAACCAAGAGGGTGAATCCAGCGCAACGGCCGTCATCGTGACCTATAACAGCCTCATCGACATGCTGACCGCCGCAAACCCCACCGGGTTCTTCGAGCCAATCACGGGCGGCGCTCTTGGGGCAAACGTTGTCGGCTCGGGTTCCGACGGGAAGACGTATTGGAACGTCTTCAACCAAGAGGGTGAATCCAGCGCAACGGCCGTCATCGTGACCTATAGCAGCCTCATCGACATGCTGACCGCCGCAAACCCCACCGGGTTCTTCGAGCCAATCGCGGGCGGCGCTCTTGGGGCAAACGTTGTCGACTCGGGTTCCGACGGGCAGACGTATTGGAACGTCTTTAACCAAGAGGGTGAATCCAGCGCAACGGCCGTCATCGTGACCTATAGCAGCCTCATCGACATGCTGACCGCCGCAAACCCCACCGGGTTCTTCGAGCCAATCACGGGCGGCGCTCTTGGGGCAAACGTTGTCGGCAGTGGCGCTGAAATCATGGGAGTCGCCGCCGTTCCCGAGCCCGGCAGCTTAGCCTTGCTCTGCACCAGCCTGCTGGGCGTGAGTCTGTTGCGGGGCAGACGCGGCAGGTCTTAACAACCGGGCGGCCGGGAGCGCTCTGTTCGGTCCCGCGTTGTTTCTACCCACCTCCGGACGTTGCATAAGCTAAGATTTATGCAACGGCGGACGAGGTGTTGCTGCAGGGTCAGCAACCATTCCTTGGCGGGCGCGATTCGGTATGCTGCATCTCCGCACATCCAAAGCGAGTGCCCCTCGTAGGAGATTGCAACAAAATAAACACCGGCCGGGGTAGTGGCCGGGCGCTTAAATTTACCCTGAATCGAATTGGTGCGTGGATCAATCTGTATAAGATCTCCGGCAGCTGTGCCGACCGACCCAGACAAAGCCCCCGCCGACGGCCAGGGTAGCCCGTCCAACAGTCCCGGTCTCAAGAGCGGCGAGTTGCTTGCCGCTCTTGCCGTCAATCCGCTGAATGGTGCCATCGCCCTCATTGAAGACCCAGACCGCCCCCTCCCCTGCCACGAGTGCCTTTGGTCGCGCCCACAGTTCAGTAGTCGCTACAATCTGATTGGTAGCTGGATCAATGCGGTATAATTCATCGTTCCCCGTTCCCGATACCCAAACGGAACCAAAGGCGACGATTGCCCGCGAGCTGTTAGATGGGAGGCGGATCACAGCTTCCTCAGCGCCACTCGTCGCGGAGTATCGCCCCAGATTCTCGCCTCCGACGACCGCCCAAACGGCACCTTCACCTACTGCCAAACCCCAGTCGCCGGTGGAAGACTGATCCAGTTCGACGTGGATTTCCTTTAGATTGGTGCGGCCTCAACGATAGAGAGACGAGGAGTGACTTCGATGATCCGCTCCATGCGAAACCCTGCATTTCCCAGCAGGGCCGCGAACTCATCCGCTGTGCGTTCTTGTCCGTCAGGGGACACGAGCATGTTTAGATCTGAGGTTTTCGTCTCAAGGCCGTCATTCGGACCCCCGACGATCCGTTCTATAATCAAAAGTTTTGCTTCCGAATGAAATACCCGGCGGCATGCTGCCAGGATCGCGAGCGCGGCGGCGTCGTCCCAATCGTGAAGGATATATTTGAGCAGGTATGCGTCGCCACCCTCGGGAATGGTCTCGAAGAAACTGCCTCCCACCACGGCGCACCGTTTGGCGACACCCGCCGCTTCCAATACAGATTGCGCCCGTGCCACGACGTCCGGTCTGTCAAACAGGATGCCATGAGTGTTGGTATGTGCTGCGAGGACAGCGGCGATCATCGCGCCTTGACCACCTCCGATGTCCACGACATGACCGAACGCCGAGAAGTTGTAAACTGACACAATAGCCTCGACGACGCCGCGAGAGCCGCCGGTCATGGCGCGGTCAAAGATCGCCGCTTCCTCAGGATGTCCGACGAGGTAATCCCAGAGGCCAACGCCATGGACGTGGCGGTAGGCGTTCTCGCCGGTCCGCACACTGTGCGAAAGCGAGCCCCAGGCCTGCCACTGATGAGGACGCCCGATAAATGACGCCCAGGCCGCCATTGGCCGCTCTGCATCCGAGCGTAGGCATTCGCCGAGCGGCGTGAGAGAGAACCGCTTTTCGTCGTCCTCATGGAATACGCCAGCCGCTGCGAGTGCCCGGAGCACGCGATATAGAGCTCCCGCGTGGGAGTTGGTCGCGACTGCGAGGTCGGAGGCCGAGGCTGCTCCGTCCTTGATCAGGTCAGCGATTCCGAGTGTCGCGGCAACGTGGATCGCCTGCGAGACGCGGTAGCCGGTGACCAACAGCACTAGTTCGGCAGCAGGGTTTGACGAGGTCATTGCCGCTCCAGAAGAACCAACGGTATGCACGTTGGCAGGAACCTCGTTACCTGTATACCAGTGGGTAATGGAGATGGAGGAGCCATATTTGCGAAACTCAAGAATTTCGCAGCAAAACTAGGCCGCTGAAAAGATTGTGCTTTTTTGCTGCGCAAGTCCGCTGCATAATGACCTGATGAAATACGGCTATGCAAGGGTGTCGCCGGGCGGCAAGAGCGGGAGCGTTGACGCACAGGCGCGGCAACTGACCAAGGCCGGATGTAAGAAGGTGTTCCGCGACGTTCGCGTGAGCGGAGCCAACACCGACCGCGCGCAGCTTCGCCGCGTGATCGAGGCGCTTGAACCGGGCGACGTGCTGATGGTGACGCGGCTTGACCGGCTGGCGCGATCAACCCGCGATCTTCTCAACACCGTCGCCGCCCTTGCCGACCGGAAGGCCGGATTCCGTTCGCTAGGCGACGCATGGGCCGACACCACCACATCCCACGGTCGGCTGATGTTGACCGTGCTGGGCGGACTTGCGGAGTTCGAGCGCGACCTGATCCGGGCGCGCACAGGGGAAGGCCGAGCGCGGGCCGTGGCGCGCGGCGTAAAGTTGGGCCGCAAGCCGAAGCTCACGCCCCATGAGCAGCATGAAGCACGGCGGCGGAAGGAGAGCGGCGAGCCGATCCGCGACATTGCCCGCAGCTACAACGTGCACAACGCGACGATTTCGAGGCTGGCACCATAAGGAAACCGACACTCGGCATCACAGCTAACCTTGCAAACCGGGCTGCGTTGATCGGACGGGAATATGAGAAATTGGGCGGCAGACGCACAACAACAATATTCGGAGCTTGCAGCGGTCGCAGCTGTGCGAACGGCCGAGGCTTCTCGGTTGCTCCAACCTTATGTGGAAGCGACAGACTTGTATGGACGGCTGATTTGCGAGGTGACGCTGGTTCTGGGAAGAACTCCGCCCACCACGAAGCAGGACAGCGCCATACGGGATCTAATGGCTGACGTGTTCGATTTTCTATATGAGACCCGGGCGTTGATCCTTAAAGGAAAGGTGGAGGTAGCCTACCCTTTGGCTCGCAGAGCGTATGAGTCGCTTTCATTGATGGCCGCTTGCCAACTAAACCCAAGGATAGCGATCCGTTGGATGGCTGGCAAAGAGATCGGGAATGCGGAAATTCGACGCTTGTTAAGTCAACACCCCATGGGCGAACCTGAAGCAAGCACTAGGGAGCTATATAGGTTTTTTAGCCAGGCAACCCATCCGAACCGGAACATCATCGCGGACAGGTATTTGGGCCAGGGCAATGACTTTGTCTTAGGATCCATCGGCAAACCGAGCCTGGCGATGCTAGCTGACTACGCTCTAAAGACTTTGGATCTGTGGTTTTGGTTCGGTGCGTTTGTCGCATTTGTCTATATGCCCCTGCTTGCAGAAGCTGACCAGAACTTAATAGAGAGCTACGACACCGCCGCAAAGAAGGCGGCAAGCGTATCTCCGTGGCTTGTGCAGCAGTTCAACCATGTGCTCGCGCAGGAACAGGCCGAACGACGGCACTCCCCGAGCTTGCCATACGACAAGCGGGACATTCTCACATGACTTGGACCACGCGCGCTGCTGCGCTGACGCTCGTTGTGCCCTTGCTTGGCGGAGCCGGAGCAAAGGATAAACCCACATTGTCCAAGCAGGACGCCGATCACCCCTCATTCGGGGTTCTCTTGGATACCAAAGAAAACACAGTTGAGCACTATTGGTGTGCCCTAGAGGACGATGAGAAGACTCTGGCGTGCGACTTCGTGGAGTCCTCGTTTGAGAGGCAACTTGCCCCGGCCGACGTTGAGGCTTTCGTGCGAAAGGAGATCGCCGATTTCGGCAAGGAGGATCGGTCTATCTATAAGGAAGACAAGGAGTCATGCGCCCAGATACCTGCCAAGATCCGCGAGGTCCAACAATCGACACGCTTGACCGACGAGGAAAAGCAAGACGGGATTGGTTTGTTGGAAGCATATTTTGGGCTCTGCCGTGACCCTAGCGATGCTAACATCGAGCGGTTCGTGCGATGGGAGGCCGCCCAGAAGTCCAAGACATGCAACGCAACGATTGCGAGGTGGTCTATGAAATTCACACGCGCCATTAGTCCCACGAAGGCATGGGTAGCGGCAGAACAGAACAGCAGGGGCCTACTCGGAACGCTTTGCGGGGCAAGGGACTTCGATAGATTTGAGGTCGACGCCAAACGAGACAATCCGTTCCTCACGCAGTGGACCTACCACATTCGCCGCGTTATCACGAACCCGAACGGCATATTCTTCGGAGCGCAATGCAGCAAGTTCGAGGAACCTGATCGCGAGTTGGACGACCAAAAAGCGACGCTTAACCTCGGCTGTTCAACGCTGGATTTCTCATTTGGCCGCTAGTGGCCAGAATGAAGCGGGTTTCACCGTCGCGACCACCTTCCATAATTCATGTTACTAGGCAGCCGTGCGCTTAACATAAAGCATCTTATGCGGCACGACACAGCGACGCATCACGCACGCGTGCGCAGACCACGAAATCTGGTTCACCTTCGTGTCAACCCAACAACAGTGTGCTCAAAGCGGTAGGATTCCAACTCTGGGGACTGAATGTCTCCTCCCGGAACGATGGCCCGGTATCATAGCGGGCCACGGAGGACGGCCTGATCTGGATCTATGGCCCAGCCGACGACGGCGTTATGGCGTTCACCGACTTCGGCGTCGAGACCCTCACCGGACCTTCGAGGCCGGTCCCGATCTGTTTGAGCGGTGTTCTGGCCCCAAGTGACCTCGCTGCGGTCTACGCCGCAGGCTTACCGAACCTGGGCAAGTTGCTTGATTGCGTTCTCGTCGTCCCAGCAGACGGCGGCTTGCCATGCGGCCGACGCTTGCGCGGCGATGTCATGCGCGCCGTCGTCGAGACCGGCGGCGTTGTGGGGCAGCACCAGGTCGAGGTCGGGGACGTCGACGTGCAACTCGTCCCAGTCGATCAATGCGACACGGTTCGCTGTGATGCGAATGTTGCCAGGGTTGTTGGGGTTGCCGTGGACGACGCATGTCGGACGTCCGATGAGCCGCGCCCACGCTGCTCGGCACCGAGCAACGCCCTCAGGCGGCATCGCGCCGAGGTCGATCTTCGTCCCGGTCTCGGCGTGCAGGAGGTCGGTCGACGATCGCCAACCTGGTCGCTGCGGCCAGCCCTGCGTCAAGCGATGCAGTCGCCGAAGCGTGTCGGCCACGCGACGCCAGTCGGCCTCCGTCTCGGGCAGCCCGCCCTCCACGTATGTCATCACCACCAGACCGTCCGCGAACAGCCGGCCGGTCGTCGTCGGGATCGGCACCGGCACGGTCAGACCTTCGCGGTCGAGGTGTTGCAGGAGCCCGGTCTCCCACGCGAGATCAGCGTCGCTCCTGGCACCGAGACGACCTACCGCGAGGTGCCCCCGGACACGCACGCTCCACACGTCATTGGCGACTCCGCCAGCGAGCGGTTCGATGCGAGCTACGTCTTCACCCCACTGCCCGAGTGACTCCCATCCTACTGGCGACATCTTCGCGAAGTTATTCCCAATGACTAAAGGGCCCGTCCGGAAACAAGTGAATCAATCCAAACGCAGTTCGTGCCTTATCGTCATGGCGGGGCTCGGCCGCCATCCACGTCTTTGCTGCTGGCGTCAAGAAAAGACGTGGATGGCCGGCCCCCGGCCTACGCCGGGGCATGCTTCGCCGGCCATGACGATAGGGAAGCCGTCCCTGCGACAGTTGAAGCAATTATTCCGCAACGCAGCCTGATACCAAGTGCCGGAAGTGGTGACGTATCTGAGCAACAATGCTCCATACGAGTCATCCTCGCGAAATAATCGTCATTCCCGCGAAAGCGGGAACCCAGGCCCAAATGTGCGGTGCGGCTCGCCTGGGTTCCCGCTTTCGCGGGAATGACGGGATGAGTCACCACTTCCGTCGCTTGGTATAACACATGTGCGCCGGCAGAAGCAGATCAGAGGACGAAGCTCCATCCCAAAGGGAGACGCGGTCTTCACCGAATGCGTACCGCACGCATGAACTTCCACGTCTCTGTTTACTTTTTGTTCTCCGATCGCCGGTATAATGCCCCGACCGCATCCTCAGCCAGGGCGCCGACATCCATGGACATGCAGACCCCGGACCACTTGATCAGCAGTTTCCCCGCCGACCCCGCAACCTCGCTGCCGCCCGTCTTGTCCCGCTGCCTGCACCGCGCACTCGCCGCCACCGTGCCCACCGAGCCGACCGACAGTCCGGAAATCCGGGACGAAAAACGGCAGGCCGCGCAGGTGCTGTTCGATTCGCTCCACCCGGGCGATCCGGCCGACGCCCTGCTCGCCGCCATCGCGATCGCAGCCGGCCAGGCAGCGATCGACAGTTTGGCCCGCGCCGCCCGTCCCGGCACCTCCGACGAGACCGCCGTTCGCCTGCGCAGCAGCGGCCTGGCCGCCGGCCGCGCCTACGCCGCGTTGCTGCGCACCCTCCGCAAGCGCGACCCCGCCGCCGAGCAGCCCAGGCGGGCCCCGGCTCCAGCGCAAGCGCCCAAGGCGCCGACCGCCGAACCCACCCACGCCGCGCCGGAAGTGCCGCCAGGGTTCATCGCGTTGCGGCCAGGTGCCAAGCCGATCCCGGCGGTCGTGACGTTTCAGCCGCGCGACCGGTTCGGCGAGCCGATCCCCGACCTGTGCACCGACCAGATGACGCGGGCGCAGTTGCGCGCCTCGCTGGCCATACCGCGCGATCCGGTGCTGGAGGCCGAGGCGCTGGCCGAGGAAGCGGCGATGATGGCCGAGCAGGCGGCGATGGATGCGGCGGCCAAGACCGGGACGGGGTGAGGTCTGTTGGCCGCAGCAGGGACGGCCATGGTTCGTGCGGCCGAAGCGACCTCACCTGGGTGACGGCGAGTACGACCGGAACGGCCCATGCAAGCCGGCCGGCAGCAAGCCCAGCGCATGGGCGGCGGCGAACAGAGTGGCGCGCTTGATACCCGGCTGCATCAGAAGCGAGCGGCGCAGCCGTGCTACGCCCTCGCGTCTTTGGCCGTGGCGGATCAGTTCGCGGCCGATGATCCAGTCGTTCTCGGCTTCGGTGCGGCCGCGGATCGCGACCAGCCTCGCCGCCCCGAAGCGGGCACACAGTACGGGGTTGCCGAAGATCGCATCCATGCACGGAGCGAACGCGGCAGGATCGGCGGCGAGGCGGTGATAGGCGCCGCCGGCATGGCGACGGACGAACAACACCGGCGCCCGGCCAGGCGCCGCGGCGAACGCGCCTTGCAGGGCGATGCGGATCCAGAATTCCCAGTCCTCGCCATAGGCGATGCCGCGAAGAAAGCCGCCGGCCTTGCGGACGGCTTCAGCGCGCAGCAGCAGGTGGCCGCCGTTGGCGAACAGGTTGCGCACCAGCAGGCGTTGCAGGATGTCGCCGGCTGGTGGCCTGCGCACCACGCCGGTATCGACGAACGCACAGGCGCCGCTGGCGGCCACGGCGTGCGGCGAGGCGTCGAGGGCAGCAGCCAGCCGGGCCAGCGCATCGGGCGCCAACCAGTCATCGGCGTCCAGGAACAGGAGTGCGTCCTCCCTCCCCCCAACCCCCTCCCGCAAGGGGAGGGGGAGCGGTGCACTGACTCCCCCTCCCCTTGCGGGAGGGGGTTGGGGGGAGGGAGCCAACCCACAAATTTCACCCATTCCGCGATTACGCGCGGCCGAAACCCCAGCATTCGCCTGCCGGATCAGGCAAATGCGCCGATCAATGAAGCGCACCAAGACATCCGCCGTGGCGTCGGTCGATCCATCGTCGACGACCACCAACCGCCAATCGCCATGCGTCTGGGCCAGCACCGATGCGATCGCGTCACCGATCCACGGCGCGGCATTATAGGCAGGTACCACGACACCGATGCGCACGCGTTGAGCGTGCGCATCGGATCACGAACAAAGTGTTAACAGAGCAGGAACTAAGCCTCGGTCTTGTGCTCGATGCCCTTCTCGGCCATCAGCGTCTCCAGCTCGCCCGACTGGAACATCTCGGTGATGATGTCGCAGCCGCCGACGAACTCGCCCTTCACGTAGAGCTGCGGAATGGTCGGCCACTGCGAGAACTGCTTGATGCCCTCGCGCAGCTCCATGTCCTCCAGCACATTGGCGGTCTTGAACGGCACGCCGAGGTGGGTGAGGATCTGCACCACGCGGGCCGAGAACCCGCATTGCGGGAACATCGCGTTGCCCTTCATGTAGAGCATCACCGGGGCTTGGTCGATTTCGCCCTGGATGCGTTCGAACACGTCGTTGGCCATGGGGGAAAAACTCCTAGTCTGGGGCTGAGGTTTGCAACGCGAGGGCGTGCAGCTCGCCCCCCATGCGGCCGCGCAAGGCGGCGTAGACGATCTGGTGCTGCTTCACGCGCGTTATGCCACGGAACTGTTCGGAGACCACGGTCGCGGCGTAGTGGTCACCGTCGCCGGCGAGATCCTCGACGGTGACGCGCGCGTCCGGGATCGCCGCCTTGATCAGCGCCTCGATCTCGTTCGCCGCCATCGCCATGCCGGCTCTCCTCCTAGGTGCCGTCCATCCAGGACGGGAAGAAACGTTCGTGCGCCGCGCGCAACGCCGCCACCGATATTGTGCCCCCATCAGGCAGTGTCAAATCCTGTCCGCCGGATGTGCCGATCCGAACTGCCGGCAGCCCCGCCGCCTCGGCGGCACGGATCAGCGCGCCGGCGTCGGGGACGGCGAGCACGTAGCGGCCCTGGTCCTCGCCGAACCAGTAGGCATGGCTGGGGATTTCCCGCGGGCTGGTGGACAGCCGGACGCCGGTCTGGCCGGCCATCGCCATTTCCGCCACCGCGACCATCAACCCGCCGTCGGACACGTCATGGCAGGCGCGGACGTGGCCGGCGAGGATCTGTGCGCGGACGAAATCCCCGGTCGTGCGTTCGGCGGCGAGATCGACCGGCGGCGGGGCACCGTCCTCGCGGCCGGCGATCTCGCGCAGCCAGAGCGACTGGCCGAGCCAGCCCTTGGTGGCGCCAACCAGCATGACGTCGAGCCACGGCCCCAGCGCGATTCCGACCGCGTGCGCGGCATCGTCCAGCACGCCGAGGCCGCCGATCGCCGGCGTCGGCAGGATGGCGCGCACGGTGCCGGAAGGATCGCGCGTCTCGTTATACAGGCTGACGTTGCCGGACACGACCGGGAAATCGAGCGCCTCGCAGGCCGCCGCCATCCCACGAATCGCGGCGGCGAACTGGCCCATGATCTCCGGCCGTTCCGGGTTGCCGAAGTTCATGTTGTCGGTCAGCGCCAGCGGCCGCGCGCCCACCGCGGTCAGGTTGCGCCAGGCCTCGGCGACTGCCTGCTTGCCACCCTCCTCCGGGTCGGCGGCGCAGTAGCGCGGGGTGCAGTCGGTGGTCAGCGCCAGTGCACGCGACAGCCCTTCCAGCTTGACCACCGCGGCGTCCGCCGCGCCCGGCCGCTTCACCGTCTGGCCGCCAACAGTGCTGTCGTACTGGTCCCACACCCAGGCGCGCGAGGCGAGGTCGGGGCAGGCGACCAGTTTCCACAGCGCCGCCGTCAGGCCGACCCGGTCCTCGACCTTGACCGGGTTGATCGTCTCCCGTTTCTGCGTCTCGGCGGTCGGCCGATGCAGCAGCGGCGCCTGATCGGCCAGCGGCGGCAGCGGAATATCCGCTTCCACGACGCCATGATGGCGTACGACGATGCGGCCGGTATCGGTCAGGTGGCCGATCACCGCGAAATCCAGTTCCCACTTCTCGAAGATGGCGCGCGCCACGTCCTCGCGATCGGGGCGCAGCACCATCAGCATGCGCTCCTGGCTTTCCGACAGCATGAACTCGTAGGCGGTCATGCCGGTCTCGCGCGCCGGCACCTGGTCGAGGTCGAGCTCGATGCCGACGCCGCCCTTGCCGGCCATCTCGACCGACGAACTGGTCAGGCCGGCGGCACCCATGTCCTGGATCGCGACGATCGCGTCGGTCGCCATCAGTTCCAGGCACGCCTCGATCAGCAGCTTCTCGGTGAACGGGTCGCCGACCTGCACGGTGGGGCGCTTCTCCTCCGCATCGGCGGCGAACTCGGCCGACGCCATGGTGGCGCCGTGGATGCCGTCGCGGCCGGTCTTCGAGCCCACGTACACCACCGGGTTGCCGATCCCGGCCGCGGCGGACAGGAAGATGCGGTCCTTGGGCGCGATGCCGACGGTCATCGCGTTGACCAGCGGATTGCCGTCGTAGGCGGGGTGGAAATTGATCTCGCCGCCGACGGTGGGCACGCCGACGCAGTTGCCGTAGCCGCCGATGCCGCGCACCACGCCGTCGACGATGCGCTTGGTCATGGGATTGCCGGGCGAGCCGAAGCGGAGCGCGTTCAGGTTGGCGATCGGGCGGGCGCCCATGGTGAACACATCCCGGAGGATGCCGCCGACGCCGGTGGCCGCGCCCTGGTATGGCTCGATGAAGCTCGGGTGGTTGTGGCTCTCCATCTTGAACACCGCGGCGAGGCCGTCCCCGATGTCGACCACGCCGGCGTTCTCGCCAGGGCCGTGGATCACCCATGGCGCCTTGGTCGGCAGCTGCCGCAGCCAGACACGCGAGGACTTGTAGCTGCAATGCTCCGACCACATCACGCTGAACACGCCGAGTTCGGTCAGCGTCGGGGTACGGCCCATGATCTCCAGCACGCGCGCGTATTCGTCGGCGGAAAGGCCGAATTCCGCGGCGAGTGCCTGGGAGACGATGGGGGCTGGATTGGCGTGGGTCATGGGGCGAGCTGATATAACCGCTCAGCAGGCAGGCTGCCATCCGGCCGGCGAACGCGCTAGAACGTCGGCATGGACGATGTTTACCAGACAAACATCCTCAGCCGCTATCAGGTGCCCCGGCACCGGCTGACGGTGGCCGACTATCACCGCCTGGGCGAGGCCGGGGTCCTGCGCAAGGGCGATCGCGTCGAGCTGCTGGAAGGGCAGTTGGTTGACATGTCGCCTATCGGTCCACGCCATGCGCTCGCGATTGATCTCCTGAATCGCCTGTTGCCAGTCGCCCTTGGCGAGCAAGCTTGGCTTAGGGTGCAGAACCCGATTGTGCTGGACGATGCGTCGGAACCGCAGCCCGACTTCGCTGTCGTACGGTATCCCTGGAGCGGCTATCCCGACGCGCATCCGCGGCCACCCGACATTCTTCTGCTGATCGAGGTTGCCGATTCGAGTCTGGAGTTTGATCTCGGGGCGAAGCTGGAACTCTACGCGCGGGCCGGCATCCGCGAGTTCTGGGTGGTGGACCTGACCAGCAACCGGGTGCTGGTGCACCGCAGTCCAAGCGACGGCAGGTACGATTCAGTCACCGCTGTCGATATCTCGGGTACGCTCACGGTGGAAGCGCTACCCGGCTTGACGATCTCCGCCGCGCACATCTTCGTTTAGGGGCTCGAGTCCTTCGGCGAGCCAAGCTGCCGGCCGGTTGGCAAACGTGCTAGGTTACCTGCATGGACGACGTTTACCAGACGGACATTCTGAGCCGCTATCAGGTGCCCCGGCACCGCCTGACGGTGCACGACTATCACCGCCTGGCCGAGGCCGGCGTGCTGGGCAAGAACGATCGCGTCGAACTGCTGGAAGGGCAATTGGTTGACATGGCGTCGATCGGGCCACGCCACGCACTGGCAGTCGATGCGCTGACCGAGTTGCTGGTCATGGCGGCCGCGGGCCAAGCCGTTGTGCGGGTGCAGAACCCGATTGTGCTGGACGATACTTCGGAACCCCAACCCGATTTCTCGCTGCTGCGGCGGCCTTGGCAGGGTTATCCCGACGAGCATCCGCGGCCTCCGGATGTCTATCTGGTGATCGAGGTGGCGGATTCGAGTCTCGACTTCGATCTGGGGCCCAAGCTGGAACTCTACGCCCGGTCTGGTATCCGCGAGTTCTGGGTGGTGGACCTGACCGCCATCCGTGTCCTGGTACACCGCCATCCGAGCGCCGGCGGTTACGGCTCGATCACCAGCGTCGACATGTCCGGAACGCTGCGGGTCGAAGCACTGCCCCGCGTGACGATTTCGGTCGCCAGCATCTTCGTCTGACTTAGGCGGCCGCCAGGGCGTCGAACAGCGGCTTGCCGTCGGTGCCACCGATCAGCGGATCGACCAGATCCTCGGGATGCGGCATCAGGCCGAGCGTGCGCAGCTTGGGCGACAGGATGCCTGCGATGGACCGCGCACTCCCGTTGCGGTTGGCCTCCGGCGTGATCTCACCCGCCGGTGTGGCGTAGCGCAACGCCACCAGGCCATCGCCCTCCAGCCGATCCAGCGTTGCGTCATCGGCGAAGTAGTTACCGTCGCCGTGCGCCATCACGCTCCGAAAAGTCTGGCCTCGCTGGTATTGGCTGGTGAACACCGTGTCGGCGCGCTCGACGCGCAGGTGGCAGTCCATCGCCAGGAAGCGCAGCGAGGCGTTGCGCAGCAGCGCACCAGGCAGCAGGCCGGCCTCGGTGAGGATCTGGAAGCCGTTGCACACGCCCAGCAGGTAGCCGCCGCGCGCGGCGTGCTCCCGCACCGCGGTCATCACCGGCGAATGCGCCGCCATGGCGCCGCAGCGCAGGTAGTCGCCATGCGAAAAGCCGCCAGGGATCACGATCAGGTCGAGGCCGGTGACGTCGGTCTCCCGGTGCCAGATCATCCTCGGTTCGGTACCGGAACGGCGCAGCGCGATCGCCATGTCGCGCTCGCGGTTGATGCCAGGGAACACGACGATGCCGGCCTTCATCGCTTCTGTTCCGTGCATGGAAAGAAGCGGACGATGGCCTGACCGATGGCGGCCGGCGCCGGGCCGTCCTCATGAGTGTCCGCGTAGGCGGTCACCACCTGGGCAAGCAATTCCGGCGTGAAGTTCTCCGGCGCGCACACGCCGCGCGGTGGCGTGGGGGCGAACTGAAGGTCGTAGACGCCGTAGATGTAGCCCACGCAACCGGCATGCTGGGCAGGGTCGGTGGCATGACACGCAGCCGAGAGCTGTTTGGAGGTCATCTGCTTCCAGCCAGGCGCGGGCTGCCCGTGGGCGACGGCTGCAATGACCGTCATCCCCGCGAAAGCAGGGACCCAGAGTCTGGGTCCCCGCTTTCGCGGGGATGACGATAGGTAGCGCAGAGGTGACAAGTAGCGCAGAGGTGACGAGTTATCACGCATCCACCGACACCCGAAAGCTCTCGATCACCGTGTTCGCCAGAAGCTTGCGTGCCATCTCCTCGGCGGCGGCGCGGGCACGTTCCGGGTCGCTTTCCGCCAGTTCCAGCTCGATCACCTTCCCTGCCCGCACCTCGCCAACGGCCGAAAAACCCAGCGTGTGCAGCGCGTGACCGATCGCCTTGCCCTGCGGATCCAGCACGCCCGGCTTCAGCATCACCGTCACGGTGGCCTTCACTGCATCAGCTCCGGGCCCTTCATGTCGCGCACGCCCGCCTCGGGCAGGATGCCGAGGCGCTTGGCCACCTCCTGGTAGGCTTCCTCCACCTTGCCCAGGTCGCGGCGGAACCGGTCCTTGTCCATCTTCTCGTTGGTCTTGCTGTCCCACAGCCGGCAATTGTCCGGGCTGATCTCGTCGGCCAGCACGATCCGCATCTCCTCGTTCTCCCACAGCCGGCCGAACTCCAGCTTGAAGTCGACCAGCGTGATGCCGACCCCCAGGAACAGGCCGGTGAGGAAGTCGTTGATGCGCAGCGTCAGGGCCACGATGTCGTCGAGATCGGGGGTGTTGGCCCAGCCGAAGCAGGTGATGTGCTCTTCGGACACGATCGGGTCCTCGAGCGCATCGTTCTTGTAGTAGTACTCGATGATCGAGCGAGGCAGCCGCGTGCCCTCCGGGATACCTAGCCGCTTCGACAGGCTGCCGGCGGCGACGTTGCGGACCACCACCTCGAGCGGAATGATCTCCACCTCGCGGATCAGCTGCTCACGCATGTTCAGTCGGCGGACGAAATGGGTGGGGATGCCGATCTCGGCCAGCCGCATCATCAGGTATTCGCTGATGCGGTTGTTCAGTACGCCCTTGCCGGTGATCACGCCCTTCTTCTGGGCGTTGAAGGCGGTCGCATCGTCCTTGAAATACTGCACCAGGGTGCCGGGTTCCGGCCCCTCGAACAGGATCTTGGCTTTCCCCTCGTAAAGCTGGCGGCGACGGGCCATCACGATCCCCTTTTGGGCGGCGGTTCGGATATAGCAGCGCATGGCTCGGGCCGCCATGCCAGGGCTGTGGACCTGCGCCATGCGCTATCGCAGGCTCGACGGCTCACCGCGGCCCTGCGCCAGATCATTCGTTCTCCGTTACCTTCGCGGCCGCCTCGTTTCGTTGGTCGGCCGCCACCTGCTCGAACGCGGCCTGTAGACGAGCGATGACGCTTGCGCGGCCCTCGGGCAGAGGTGTTTCAAGGTGGATGTTGCGAAGTTCGTCAGCGAAGGCGCTCCAGAGTGGCGGGCCGCCCTCTTCCATCAACTGCTGACGGATCGCCAGCTCCGGTGAGGTCGGCAGATGGCGACGGCCCCAGGCGCCCAGTTGCACCAGCACGGGCACCAGTTGGATCGCCTTTTCGGTCAGGCTGTAGATCCCCTTCTGCCGGTGGGCGGGATCGTTGCTGCGCGAGAGCAGCCCCGCCTCGACGAGCCGCTTCAACCGCGCGGCCAGAATGTTGGAGGCGATTCCTTCTTGTGAGCGCGCGAGCAGCTCGCGGAAGTGCCGGCGGTTCCCGAACATGATGTCGCGGATAACGATGAGAACTCCAGCGGTCGCCGAGCACCTCGAGCGCAAGATTGATCGGGCAGCCGGAGCGGTTTTCAATCATAACCGATTGCAATATAAAACCAGTCCGATAAAACACAACTGATTGCGGTTCACAATCAGAAGGAGGCCCCATGGGCAAGGTGCGCGTAGCGGGTTTTGGAGTGTCCATCGACGGCTACGGAGCCGGCCCGGACCAGAGCCTGGAGCATCCGCTCGGCAAAGGGGGCAGGGAGTTGCACAATTGGTTCTATCCAACCCGGACCTTTCGATCGATGATCGGGCAAGACGGCGGGACCGACGATCGCTTCGCCCGCGCCGCGGCGGAAGGCTTCGGCGCCTTCATCCTCGGCCGCAATATGTTCGGGCCGGCCGGCGACGATTGGGGCGGCCCCGACTGGAAGGGCTGGTGGGGCGACAATCCGCCGTACCACGCGCCGACCTTCATCCTCACCCACCACGCCCGGGCGCCAATCGTGATGGAGGGCGGGACGACCTTCCATTTCGTCACCGACGGGATCGAGGCGGCGCTCGCCCAGGCCAGGGCCGCCGCGGGCGAACTGGACGTGAAGATCGGCGGCGGAGTTTCGACGGTCCGCCAGTACCTGCTCGCAGGAGCGATCGACGAGTTGCACCTGGCGCTGTCGCCCGTCGTTCTGGGCCGTGGTGAATCCCTGTTCGCAGGCATTGACCTGCCAGGCCTTGGCTATCGGGTGACGGAGGCGGTCCCAACGGAGCTGGCGACCCACCTCGTGCTGACGCGCTGACCGTCAGGAGAGAATGGCGAGTGGTTCCAGCTTCATCTCGGCATGGGGCGGCTCGCCGCGTCCAAGTTTGACCCCGGCTGGAAGTCAAAATTATTCGCAGAATCAATATCGTAAGAGACATTTGAGTAATAGGGGCAAAACCTCGGGCGGTTGTTACGCTGGCTGACCGCGGCAGTGGATGAGGTCAGGGAGCGGCGGTAGTGCGGGCTGTCCGGGGATGGCAAGCCTGCTGCCGAGATAGTCCCAGAAAGCGACGCCCAATTTGGCGCAAGTCTTGGCCAGGCCGAGGAAAGCGTCTCGGCAGTCGCGGCCGAGATCGCTGCGGGTGCCACCGCTGACTTTGCGTTTGGTCACCTGGCATCGGATGTCATTTTCCGAACCGTTGGTATGGAGCGGGATGTCTGGATGGTCGAGCACGGCCAGCAGTTCGGCCTTGTTGGCGTGCAACCGCTGCAGCAAGCGATCCAGACTGACGAAGCCGGTGTGGCGACGGAAGACGTAGTCGAACCGCGCGCGGAACTGGTCGCGCCGCCATGGTGTCGGCGTGGTGCGGTAGTCCTTCAGATCGGCGTAAAGCTGCCAAATCAGCGCGCGGACCTGCTGCTGTGCGGCACGCTGTTGGTCGGTGAAGGTGTCGAGTTTGTGCACCAGCCGCTCGGCGTGTACCCAACAGAGTGCGTGCTGACCGACGGCAAACTGTCCGGCGTCGTCACTGACAATCACCCCCTCACGCAGAAAGTCATGCGCTTGGATGCTGCCCCACAGCGCCCCCTCGGTGGCGATCTGCACCGGGTTGGGTGTTACCGTCAGCGCGGTGATCCCAAGCTGCTCCAGATGCGCCCGCCAGGCCGCAGGATCGGCAAACTGCTTGTCCGCGTGTTCCGCCAGGCGAGTGATGATGGGTCCGGCGAGCGCACGCTCGCGCATGTAGCTCAGTGCCACATCATTGATCACGTAATCGGTATATCCGGCGCGCAGCAGATCGAGGAAGTTCCAGCGGCACTTGCTATCGGTCGTGCCGAACCAGGCAAAGTTTTCATTACCGATCTGGGTGCAAAAGCCGTTGGCGGCTTTATGGCCCCAGTGTCGTCCACCGTGATCCAGCTGGCGCTCCGCAACCCGGCACGCAACACGTCACGCGCTTCGGCGAGGAATACGTCCTGCCCGGCAATCAGCAGCCGCATCACTTGCCGCTTCGAAATGCTGACACCGATCGCCCGCAGCTGCTCCACCAGTCGTGGCACCGTAACCTGACCTTGGTGGTATTGCGCCAACACGAAGCGCCGTGACTCTGGCCCGAAGTGGCTCGCCACGCCAGATGGCAATGCCGCCACCACCGTTCGCCCCTCCGGCGTCACCCAGCGCTCGCGGCAATAGCGGATCGTCCGAGCCCGCAGCACAAGATCCTGCACCACGAAGTCTTCGTATCCCTTGAAGCGCGAACCAGGCGGAACCTGGGCCCGAACAACCTGGTCCTCGACGCTGACCCGGGGCGACGACCTGCCGCGTCCCCGATCCTTGCCACCTCGCGGCAGCTTCGGTGTGGTTCCCTTGTCCATCCCGCTGGGTTTGATATCCGGTCGGCCCTTCAGGCCCTTCAACCGCGCGATCTCCTCGCGCTGCTCGGCAACCATCCGCTTGAGATCCACAACCTCACCCAGCAGCTTCAACACAAGCTGCTGTAGTTCGCCATGCGACAGACCAGACATCTCTGGTGGGATGGTCACGTCCAGCTTGAATCAAGCCGCCGCGCGTCGACGCAAGCAAAATATCAGCTCGCGCCCGAGGTCTTGCCCCTATTACCCATTTGAGGGGGTCAAATATCGGAAGCCGATCGCCTGCCGGTTTGGAATGGATAAACATAAACTATTTCAATGGGATAAGCGTGGTCTGCCCGGGGTCAGACTTGGGCGCCGAATCACAGTCCAATGGCTTGCGGCGTGATGGCAACAACTAAATGACTGAGTGTGGGAACGCGGTTTATCAGACTCTCGGCGCGCGCAAGGGAAAGCGCAGGGGCTCCCCCGTGTTTCGTGTCAGCTTGCAGGCGGCGGCGTCGAAGAGGTCGAGCAGAGGTGCGCATATGCACCGCATCGATACTGATAATGCAGGAAGGTGGGTAACCGCGACGGCGGGTTTCGACTTAGGACAGCATCGCTGACCCGGCGCATTGGGGCCTCGGGGCAGGCCAGAGCGAAAGGCTTCTGCGATGACTGTCACTTGGAAACTGCCTTGTTGTCTTGCGCTCAACGCCGCAGTGCTTACTTCGGGCTGCGCCGCACCCTCCCAGCCGTATCTCGACCAGCTTCAGGCCGACTGTGCGGCGGGTAAGCCAACCCAGAACTACTGCGCCGAGATGCTTCCGCGGCTTCAATCTCAGGTAAACGCGGAAAAGAGCGAACAGGCCGGCAAGGTCGCCACGGGCTTCCTGGCCGTGCTGGGCGCGGTCGCGGTTGGCGCGGCGGTGGGCTACGCGGCATCGCATCCTGCGCCTCCCCCGCCCACGGTGGTGGTCGTGTGCCATTGGAACTGCTGGTAACGCAGGCCTCATGACCCACGCTCGCCTCCGCGAATGCTGTGACACCCTCTGCTGGGGCGCCGGCACGCTGGCTCACCACGCCGATGTGAACCTGATGACCGCGCGGCGCTGGCTGAATGGCGAGCGCAAGATCCCGGAGCAAGTTGCCACAGCACTGGAAACTATGGCGTCAGCAGCGCTGACGCTGTCCAGGCGCGAAAGCGAGTAACCGCGGCACGCCGGGCTTTCCACCTCACCGCCGAGAGCCGTCGTGGTTCCGCTCGGCTATTCTGTGGAGCGCCACACCGACGGTCCTGAGCCTCGCCTTACGATCCATACGGAGGAAGGCGAGGACGACGACGACAGTCAGCCGCCGGGCTGCAGCTTCAAACTGGAAGCCGAGCTTCGCAATTTCCTCGCCTTCAACCCCGCCACCATCAAGATCACCGATCTGCCGCCGCTGCTCCTGCATGGTGTCGAGGTGTCCGCCGGCGGCGGCTTCATCGACATCCTCGCCACCGACGCCGACGGCGGCTTCTATGTGTTCGAGCTCAAGCGCGCCAAAGACCCCCGATGCGGTCATCGGCCAGATCGTCCGATACATGGCGTGGGTGACCAAGAACATCGCCAACGGCAAGCCGGTCCACGGCATCATCGTTGCCAAGGAGATCACCGAGCAACTGAAGGACTCCCGCGTCATCGTCCCCAATATCAACCTGTTCCAATATCAGGTTGCGTTCACCCTTAACCCCGCCGCCTGACCGTCGGAAAAGCCCGGCCTGACATACCGCCCCCGGCCGGCCGATTTCAGTGCCGATTGCCATCGGCGCTGCCACATTGCTGCTGATCTGCTCAAGCCTGAGGCCGCTAAAGAGAATGAGAGTTGTCCGGCCCAGACAGTGTATGCACCGCATCGATACTGCATATGCACAATGGTGACTAACTACTGCGGCGGCCTCTCGTGCATACAACTGATGCGTGGCCGCGAACTCTCCTAGGCACGGTTCGGGGCGTTACCTCCTCTGGCGCTTGGCCCGTCTGGGCACGGCCACGCAGAAAAGCGACCGTCTGCATTTGAGCCACGCGATCTCAGTCGTCACTCGAATTTCAGACCGTTAGAGCGCCGCGCGAGGTCGAGGACGGCCTCGTGCGGCCATCATTCTTAGCCCGAAGAAGGGTGACATGGCAGCCATTGACTACGCCACTTGTGACGTCAACGACGTAATCGCGTATTCGCTGAAGCTGCACCCCAAGGTGCTTGTGGACCGCCTGCGGTTCCACGCGCGGGTGCATGCCCAGTTCGCCGATGCTTACAACGACAATGAAGTGATGCGGAACGAGCTTGACCTCGCCGGCCGACTACACTCCTTCGCCGATGCGATCGAGCTTGGCGACCATGCGATACCCGGCGACTGCGATGTGCGCCGCGAGGCCTTCAGCTGCGCGGCGCGGCTGCTGGATCTGCACCCAATCATGCAAAACCTGGTCGCTAAGCGAGAACAGGCATCAGCCCGGGGCAAAGTGGCTCAGTTCCTGCGCCACGATCTCGCGTAGCCAGCGATGCGCCGGATCGTGACGGCGCGTCTCATGCCAGATCATGTAAATCGGCACTGAAGGCAATTCGAGCGGAAGCGGTAGCACCTGCAGTCCTAGCCGCTGCTCCATAATCGGGCCCATGCTCGCCGCGAATATGCCCACCAGGTCAGTGCTTGCCACGAGCGTGGGTATCTCGAGAAGCTCACTCACGTGCACCGTCTCGCGTATTCCGCGTTCAAGAAGCGCTCTGATGGCCATGGGCGCTTGGCCGATCTCGCGTCGATGATGAATGGTCACGAACTCGGCCTTCAGCAACTCCTCCATGGTGAGACCCGCACCAACCGAAGGGTGACCGCGTCTGGCCAAGACCACCAGCCGATCATCGAAGAGTTTCCTGTTTACGAACGGATCCAGCTCGACCGGCAGCCAGTCGATGGCAACGTCTACGACACCATCACGGAGGCTTTCCTCAAGGTCCACTGGCCGAGAAACGGTATCGAACGTCCCCACGACACCGGGGGCGGCAGCCGCCACGGCAGCTTGCAATGCCAGCGAGTAAAACGGCCCCATGGGATGCGGAATGCTGATGCGGAATCGGCGTTGCGATGTACCAGGGTCGAACCCGCTCGCCTCGGCCAGGGCGGCGCGCAAAGCATCCAGCGCTTGCTTGATCGCGGGATACATCTCCTGCGCCACCGGCGTCGGAGACAGACCTTGGTTGGCTCGGACGAAGAGATCGTCCTTGCAGGCATCCCTTAGACGCGCCAGGGCATGGCTGGCCGCCGATTGGCTGAGCGCGAGGCGATCAGCGGCGCCACTGACGGACCGAAGCTCGTAGATGGCCTCAAAAACTGTCAGCAAGTTCAGGTCAAGGCTGCGCAGGTTGAACATGACGCGGCGCCCTTGGTTTGACGTTGGCGGCTGATCCTAGTGGGCCAGGCGTGTGGCGAGAAGGAAGCCCGCACAGCCTGAAGGAGCCGCGCACATCATGCACGGTA
>CAWFYC010000010.1:0-18117 GCA_963819855.1 uncultured Alphaproteobacteria bacterium | reverse complement strand
AGCAGATCATGTTTCTGGTCGAGAGCCGAAGCGGCGATCGCGTCGACGCCGGCCCGCTGCCGTATGCCGCGTTCATCGCGTTCTTCCCACACCTGATCGCCGGGCCGATCGTGCGGCCGCGCGAGATCATGCCGCAGTTGCTGGCCGCCGACCTCGCGACACCTCGGGCCGAGCACATCGCCGAGGGGCTTACGATCTTCCTGCTGGGCCTGGCGAAGAAGGTCGTGCTGGCGGACACGTTCGCGCATTACTCTGACGTGGGATTCGCCGCCGCGGCACAGGCGGCGCCACTGAGTTTCGTCGAGGCATGGTACGCCGCCGCGTCATACGCCTTGCAGATCTATTTCGATTTCTCCGGCTATTCCGACATGGCGATCGGACTGGCTCGCATGTTGAACGTGCGCTTTCCGTTGAATTTCGCCAGCCCGTACCAGGCCGCGAACATCGCTGAGTTCTGGCGCTGCTGGCACATCACGCTGAGCCGGTTCCTGCGCGACAACGTCTATATCCCGCTCGGCGGCAACCGGCGTGGCGAGGCACGACGCAACGTCAACCTGATGGCGACGATGCTGCTGGGCGGGCTGTGGCACGGATCGGCGTGGAACTTCGTGCTGTGGGGCGGATTGCATGGCTTCTATCTGGTGCTGCACGGCCAGTTCCCATGGCGGCTGCACCCCGCCGTCGGTCGCGCCCTGACGCTGCTTGCAGTTGTCATCGCCTGGGTGCCGTTCCGTGCCAACGGGTTGGAGGCGACGCGCACAATGTTGCGCGGCATGGCAGGGTGCAACGGCATCGCGTTGCCACAGATGATCGTGCACGCCTTCCCACCGCTGGCCGCGATCGCCACCCCGGTGCCACTGCTGCCCTTCCTCGGCGATGCAAGAACACTGAGCTTCCCCGAAGTCTCCGCCTGCCTGCTGGTGGGCTGGACGATCGTCCTGGCACTGCCGACGGTGCATGAGTTGTCGGATCGTGCGCGCGGCTGGGCGCTGACCGGCGGCTTCGCGTTCACCGTGCAGGCGTTGTTCTTCGCGCCGCATGTGACGCCATTTTTGTACTTCCAGTTCTGATGCTGATTTTTCCAATCATTGCGGGTTCCGTGCCGGGCCGTCGGCCGACGATCCCGCAAGCGGGAATCGAGGGCGAGGTCCGTGCGGTTGCCCTGGGTCCCCGCTTGCGCGGGGATGACAACGGGGAGCAGTTTCTTGCTGATGGCGAAGCGAGGACGCAATCGAGCGAAGGTTGCGCGAGATTGCTTCGTCGCTTCACTGCTCTAAGGCAGTTGCTCTCCGCCTGCCTGGCATCACTTCTGCTGTATGCGCTGGCGTTCGGCTTCGTCCTCGACCGTCCCCTCTCACTTGGCTTCCTGCAAACCCAGATCGATACGAAGCTGGCGCGCGCCGGCGCAATCGATCGACCGAAGCTGGTCATCCTGGCAGGCTCCAACGGCCCCTACTCGCATCGCTGCGAAGTCATCGAACCGATCCTGGCCATGCCATGCGTCAACGGCGGTGTCGCGGTCGGCATCGGTCTTGATTACCTGTTCGCACGCTGGCAGCAGGTGCTTCGCCCAGGCGACGTCGTGTACCTGCCGATGGAGGAGGCGCAGTACGTCAGGACGGGTGCCGCGACCGCCGTGGGTCCGGACGCCGCCATCATGTTCCGCCACGACCGGCGAACGCTCGCCTCGCTGCCACCGGAACGCTGGCTTGCCGCGTTGTTCGCGTTCGATCTGCGCGCCGCGCTGATGGCGCCGATCGAAGCTGCGCTGCTGCTGGCACACTTCCACGATCCGCGTGCCGAGAGCACCGGCACGACCAACGCGTGGGGCGATCACATCGGCCACACAGGCGAACTGGCCGCGAGCAGCCGCGCGGTGCTGGCGGCCGCGACGCCATACCATCCAGCGCCCGGGCAGATCCGTGCCGGCCACGGCAGTGCGCTGATCGCCGCCTTCATCCGCCAGGCCACTGCGCGCGGCGTGCAGGTGATCGGCGGGCTGCCAACCGGATTCTCCGATGTACCGATTCCGCCCGCAACGCTGGAGGCGATTCGATCCTTGTATGTGGAGAACGGTGGCGACTTCCTCGTGTTGCCGAATTTCAGCCGCTATCCACGATCGGCTTTCTTCGATACCCCCGAGCACCTGAACGAGACTTGGCAGGTCGCGCACTCGAAGCTGCTCGCCGAGCAGTTGCGATCGCATCGCGCGTCCATTGCAGCAGTTCGTCCTGCCGATCCAGCAGATCCTCCGGCACCACGTAGTACGCGGACAGACTGACCTCCCGCTCGCCGCGCTGATAGCTGAATGGCCTGCTGCCGGCCCGCTCGAACCGGTCCCGCGTCATGTCGTCCACCCGCAGGTACATCGCCTCGCGCGCCAGCAGCGCGAACATCACGCCGCCGTGGAACAGCCCGACGCCGCTGAACATGCGGCGCGGTAACGGAGCGAGCGGCCCGAGCAGGTCCAGGATGAACTCCTCGAAGCCGCGACTGACCGCCATCGCTCAGAACGCCAGCGAGGTTGCCTGCATCACCAGCGGCAGGGTGCGCACCATCGACAGCACGTCCTCGGGCACCTCCTCATCCACCGATACCAGGCAGATCGCGTCGCCGCCCTGATTGGCGCGGCCGAGATGGAAGGTCGCGATGTTGATGCCCGCGCCTGCCAGCGTGGCACCGAACCGGCCGATGAAGCCCGGCTTGTCCTGGTTCGTCACATACAGCATGTGCGGCGCGAAATCGGCCTCGACCTTGATGCCCTTGATCTCCACGATGCGCGGCCGCGATCCGGCAAACAGCGTGCCGGCGACCGACCGTGCGAGTTGGTCGGTCTCCACCGTAACACGGATCAGCGTCTGGTATTCGCTGGGTCGGTCGTGGACCGTTTCCGCCACGTCGATGCCGTGATCGCGCGCGGCGACCGGTGCGTTGACCATGTTGACGCCTTCCATCACCGGCGTCATCAGGCCAGCGAGCGCGGCGGCACTCAGCGGACGCGTGTTCAGCGCCGCGGCATGGCCCTCGTACTCGATCAGCACGCGGCGGATCACGCCTTCCCGCGCCTGGGTGAGCTGTCCGGCAAACGCGCCGAGCAGCCGGCACAGTTCCATGTACGGCTTCAACCGCGGCGCGTCCTCGGCGGAAACGGACGGCATGTTGATTGCATTCGACACCGCGCCGGTGAGCAGGAAGTCGCTCATCTGCTCTGCGATCTGCAGCGCCACGTTCTCCTGCGCTTCCGCCGTGGCGGCACCGAGATGCGGCGTGCACACGACGTTCTCCAGGGCGAACAGCGGCGACTGCGTCGCGGGCTCGGTCTCGAACACATCGAGGGCGGCGCCGGCGACGTGGCCGGACCCGATGGCCTCGGCCAGCGCCGGTTCGTCCACCAGGCCGCCACGAGCGCAGTTGATGATGCGCACGCCGCGCGCGGTCTTCGTCAGCGCCTCGCGCGAGAGGATGTTGCGGGTCGCATCGGTCAGCGGTGTGTGCAGCGTGATGAAGTCGGCGCGTGCCAGCAGATCGACCAGCTCGACCTTCTCCACGCCGAGTTCGAGCGCGCGCTTCTCATTGAGGAAGGGATCGTAGGCGAGCACCCGCATCTTCAGTCCGATGGCGCGATCGGCGACGATCGAGCCGATGTTGCCGCAGCCGATCAGGCCGAGAGTCTTGCCGGTGAGCTCCACGCCCATGAAACGGTTTTTTTCCCATTTGCCCGCCTTGGTAGAGGCCGACGCTTCGGGGACCTGTCGCGCCAGCGCGAACATCATGGCGATGGCGTGCTCGGCGGTGGTGATGGTGTTGCCGTGCGGTGTGTTCATCACCACTACGCCGCGCTCGGTGGCAGAGCGGATGTCCACATTGTCGACGCCGATGCCGGCACGGCCGACCACCTTGAGGTTGGTCGCGACATCGAGCAGTTCGCGCGTGACCTTGGTGGCGGAGCGAACGGCGAGGCCGTCGTACGGGGCGATGATCGCGCGAAGCTCGGCCGGCGAAAGGCCGGGCTTCAGGTCAACGTCGACACCACGGCGGCGGAAGATGTCCACTGCCGCGGGGGAGAGTTTGTCGCTGATCAGGACCTTGGGCATTCGAATACTCGCTGATTGAATTGTCCGCGCCCCGCTGCGCCGGAGAGGGGGCCAGCAGCACCACCCCCTCTCCCGCGCAGCGGGGGAGGGTCGGGGAGGGGGTGCCACCGTTACTCCGCCGCCTTCGTGTGTGGTGGCTCCGATGCCGACACGTCATGCGCCCAATCCAGCCACGGCAGCAGCGCCTCGATATCGGCGGACTCCACGGTCGCGCCGCCCCAGATCCGCAGGCCAGGCGGCGCGTCACGATAGGACGCGATGTCATAGGCCACGCCTTCATTCTCCAACAGCGCGGCGATCTGCTTGGGCGCCTTCAGACAGATCGACGTGCATGACCGTGTCGACGCATCCTCGGCGAGAAAATCCACCCAATCCGTTCGCGCCACCCAGCGCGCGATCGCGGCAAGATTGGCCTCGGACCGGGCAACCAGCTTATCCAGCCCGCCGACCGATTCCGCCCAGCGCAACCCATCCAGCGCATCCTCGACGCACAGCATCGACGGCGTGTTGATCGTTTCGCCTTTGAAGATACCCTCGATCAGCTTGCCACCCGACGTCAGTCGGAAAATCTTCGGCAGCGGCCACGCCGGCTGGTAGCTCACCAGCCGCTCCACCGCACGCGGCGACAGCGCAAGCATGCCATGCGCTGCCTCGCCGCCCAGCACCTTCTGCCAGGACCAGGTGACGACATCGAGCCGGTCCCACGCCAGCCGCATCGCGAACGCAGCGGACGTGGCGTCGCAGATCGTCAGCCCCTGCCGGTCGCGCGCGATCCAGTCGCCGTCCGGCACCCGCACGCCGGATGTCGTCCCGTTCCACGGGAACACCACGTCGCGGCTGAAATCCACCGCGCTCAGTTCCGGCAGCCGCCCATACGATGCCGAGAGCACGCGGGCGTCGGCAAGCCGAAGCTGCTTCACCACGTCGGTGGCCCAACCCTCGCCAAAGCTCTCGAATGCCAGCACATCGACGCCGCGGGCGCCGAGCAGCGACCACAGCGCCATCTCCACCGCGCCAGTATCCGAGGCTGGCACGATCCCCAGCCGCCAATCCGCCGGCATGCCGAGGATGGCACGGGACCGCTCGATCACTTCGGCGAGGCGCGCCTTCGGCCGGCTGGCGCGATGGCTGCGGCCCAGCATGGCGACCGACAGCGCATCCAGTGTGAAGCCGGGACGCTTGGCGCAGGGACCTGAGGAGAAATTGGGATTGCCGGGACGCACGTCCGGCTTCGGCGCGAGCGCCATGTGCAGCTCTCCCTTTCAGAAGAGAAGCGCCCCGGTGGGGGGGCGTGACCCGGCGCGGCGTATAGCGGTTTGGTTTACGGCGCGTCAATGAAGGATCATGGGAGGCCTGGCTCGAACCGGCGCCATCAATGCGGGTTCGGCTCCCTGGTACCAGAAGCGGCGACCGTCACGATTCGTCATTGGCGTGGCGACGGTTCGCATGCGATGAGGGATCGGGTTCCCCGGCACAGCGAATTGCATGGACGAGGTCCGCACGCGGCGCAATGCGGCGCCGGTCTCCTCGGCGGAGGCCGCGGCCGAACTGATCGCGGTGATCGTAGCGGTCACCGACGGCGAGCCGCGCGTGCTCACCATCGATGATGGGCAGGCGCTGCCGTCGGGGCCGTTCGAGCTGACCCACCGGTCGTTGCAGTCCGGCATGCGCTCCTGGGTGGAGCGGCAGACCCACCATCCGCTGGGTTATGTCGAGCAGCTCTACACGTTCGCCGACCGGGACCGGACGCGCACCGGGCAGCGGATGGTGTCGATCAGCTATCTCGGCCTGACCCGGGAGGCGCGCGCCGCGGGCGATCCTGGCGTGGGCTGGCAAAGCTGGTATCGCTACTTCCCGTGGGAGGATCGGCGCGGGGGCACTGCCGCGGTGGAGGAGCCGATCGTCGCGAAGCTGCGGACATGGGCCAGCAGCGCCGAACGGCAACGGCGGGTGGCCATCACCTTCGGCTTTGACGGCCGGGCCTGGAACGAAGAGCTGATTCTGCAGCGCTATGAGCTGTTATGGGAGGCGGGGCTGGTCCCCGAGGCGCCGCAATCCAACGAGCCGGTCGAGGGCGAGCCGATGACGCACGATCATCGCCGCATCCTCGCCACCGGCATCGCCCGGCTGCGCGCCAAGATCAAATATCGCCCGGTGGTGTTCGAGCTGATGCCGCCGCGCTTCACGCTGTTGCAACTGCAACGGGCGGTGGAAGCGTTGGGGGGTCGGCGGCTGCACAAGCAGAACTTCCGCCGGCTGATCGAACAGCAGGATCTGGTGGAGGAGACCGGCGACATGGCCACCGAGACCCGTGGCCGGCCGGCCAAGCTGTTCCGCTTCCGCCGCGACGTGGTGGCCGAGCGGGCGGTATCCGGCAGCAAGCTGCCGCTGGCGCGGTAGCCGGAGCTCTCAGCGCTACAGCAGTTGCACCGTCTTGACGGTGAACGCTCGTCTGATCAGCTCCTTGTTCCGATCGTTGATGCGGTTCGGCGGGTCGGCCAGAACGGGGATCGAAGCAGCCAGGCCGCCTCCGCCCCAGTCGCCGTGAACCTCCGCCCCCTTCACCATCGGAAACTGGTTGTGAAACAGTTCGTGCAGGATCAGTTTCGCGTAACTCAACCCCCTGAACGGGCTTCGGCTGCTGCTGTCGGGAAACTTGTAGACCTCGCTGCCGGACTTCGTACGGTCAGGTTCGGTGTGCCCTCCGGCATCCGTACTGATGCGCGCATGCGGCCAGAACCGGAGCAGGTAGGAATTCGCCGGGGTCTTGTCCTCGACGAAATGCACCACGTAGTTGTCAATGTCTGCGCCGGCGCCCCAGGATACCGCGACCTGAAATCCGGAGCCGTCGAAAGCCTCGTCGAACAGGGACTGCGCGTCCCGCTGAATGGCCTGCAGGAGGCTGGACGAGGTGCCGCTGGTGCGGTCCACGAGCTTGGCGGTGTAGTTGGCCATTCAGGCTTCCTTTCGTTCGCAAGGATGGTCGCGCGCTGATGCCCGCGTGGTGCGGGCCGTTCTCTACCTGCGATCAGGCGGGACGCTGTGAACAACGTCACAGCTCACGCGCGGATTGACCGCTTTGACCACCGCAGGCGGGCCCCTTGACACCCTTATGCTCATCACTAGTATAAGCACATGAAATGCTCATATAGAGCATAAGGGAGAAGTCCGGATGTCATACGCCGAAACCCTCGCCCGCACCGCACCGCTGTATGACCGGGTGAAGTCGGTCATCCCGCCGATGGAGTGGCCGGTGTTCGCCGACGACATCGACGCCATCCTGGCGCTGAAGCGCCGGCGCAACGCGGTGATCCTCGCACACAACTACCAGACACCCGAGATCTTCCACTGCGTCGCCGACATCGTGGGCGACAGCCTGGCGCTGGCGCGCGAGGCGATGAAGGTAGATGCCGATGTGATCGTGCTTGCCGGCGTGCATTTCATGGCCGAGACCGCGAAGATGCTGAACCCGGCGAAGACCGTGCTGATCCCCGACCTGCGCGCCGGTTGCTCACTGGCCGAATTGATCACGGCGGCCGATGTGCGGCTGCTGCGCGAGCGCTATCCTGGCGTGCCGGTGGTGACATATGTGAATACTTCAGCGGCGGTGAAGGCGGAGTCCGACATCTGCTGCACCTCGGGCAACGCCCGCAAGGTGATCGAATTGCTCGGCGTCGAGCGGGTGATCATGCTGCCCGACGAGTACCTGGCGCAGAACATCGCCGCGCAGACCGGGGTGAAGATCATTACCTGGGCCGGCCACTGCGAGGTGCACGAACGCTTCACCGCCGCCCAGATCCGCGAACTGCGCGCCGAGAACCCAGGCGTGATCGTACTGGCGCATCCGGAGTGCCCGCCCGAGGTGGTGGCCGAGGCGGACTATGCCGGCTCGACCGCCGACATGGCGGCCTATGTCGGGCGGGAGAAGCCGGCGCGCGTGGTGCTGATCACCGAGTGCTCGATGGCCGACAACGTGTCGGTGCATCACCCGGACGTACAGTTCGTCCGGCCGTGCAATCTGTGCCCGCACATGAAGCGTATCACGCTGGCCAACATCCGTTCGGCGCTGGAGGAGATGCGCTACGAGGTGACGATCGATCCGGCAGTGGCCGTGCGCGCCCGCCAGGCGGTCGAGCGCATGCTGGCGGTGAAGTGACAATCACCTCGCCCACGAAGTGGGACGGCGCGCAGCGCCGCGTGAGGGTGTAGCCCGTATAGGAACGACAGATGATACCTTCCCTCCCCGCCATCATGGTCGAGCCGTCGGTGCGCGCCGCGCTGCTGGAGGACCTCGGCCGCGCCGGCGACCTGACGACCGACGCGATCGTGCCGGCGAGCGCGCGCACCGAATGCGCGCTGATGGCGCGCCAGCCAGGCGTGGTGGCGGGACTGGATTTTTCCGCCGTTGCGTTCCGGCTGATCGATCCGGCGATCGAAGTGATCGTCGAACGTGCCGACGGCAGCCGGCTGTCGCCGGGAGACCTGATCGCGGTGATCCGTGGTCCCGCGCGCGGCATTCTGACGGCGGAACGCACCGCGCTGAATTTCCTGTGCCATCTCTCCGGCGTGGCGTCGGCGACGCGCAGCATCGTCGATGTTATCGTCGGGACCGACGCGAAGGTGGTGTGCACGCGCAAGACCATGCCCGGCCTGCGTGCGGCGCAGAAATACGCCGTACGCGTCGGCGGGGGTTCCAACCATCGGTTCGGCCTGGATGACGCGGTGCTGATCAAGGACAACCACGTCGCCATCGCCGGCGGCGTGCGGGCCGCGGTGCAACGCGCGCGGGCCGGGGTCGGACACCTGGTGAAGATCGAGCTGGAGGTGGACACGCTGGCGCAGCTTGAGGAGGCGATGACGCTCGCCGTGGACGCAGTGCTGCTGGACAACATGGGACCGGACATGCTGCGCCAGGCGGTCGAGATCGTAGGCGGACGTGCGATCACCGAGGCGTCGGGCCGCATCCGTCCCGACACCGCGCCGGCGATTGCCGCATCGGGCGTGGATCTCCTGTCGGTCGGCTGGCTGACGCACAGTGCGACAGTGCTGGATATCGGGCTGGATCATCGGGGGTAGGCATCAAGGCCAACCCATGCTGTAGTTTTGTCGATAATGAGGAACTGCCTGTGTGGGGTGAAATGCCATGCCAGTATCCTTTGCCGGCGATATCCTGCCTTTGTTCCGACCACGTGACATTTCGTGCATGGCCGGCCACGGCGTTATGCTGGATGACTACAGCTTCATGAGCGACGACCAGGGCAACGGCGACTTCGCTGATCACGCCAGCGCTCGCGCCGTCTACGCGCGGCTGGCCGGCACGGCGCAGCCACGCATGCCGATGGGCGGCCCATTTTGGACGGCGGACCAATTGTCGAAGTTCGCGAGCTGGATGGACGACGGCTTTCAGCCGTAACGCCTGACGCTGATAATCAAACGGGGGGATGTCCGTGAAACCAACGGCATGGCTGCAACGAACCATCATCGGGTTGATCTCGCTTCTGGTGTCGGGCCTCGCCGCCCGTGCCGCCGACAACTCCGATCTAGCCATCAACCATCCGGATCAGTTCTCCTGGGGACTGTTCGCTCAGGTCGTCGCGCCGGCGGCGACGCAGGGCAACAACAATGTCCTGTTCGAGACCTGGGCGAGCGACGGCGACACTTTCAAGATCCCGCCGCAGTTTCCGACCGGCGCGCCCAGCCCGATGGTGCTTCACCCGCCGGTGCTCACCTCGTTCATGCCGCGGCGCCTCGGTCTGATACCCCATGTGCTGCCAGGTGGCACCGAAGAGGTGCGGCGCAACGAGGCGGCGTACAAGTTCATCACCTCGAACAACCTGCACACCGTGGACGGTCTGGTTAGCGCCTTTGCCAGCGGCAAGCAGATCGTGTTCCCGCAGGATGCGGTCGAGGTGAAGGGCAACTGGATCCCGGCGGACAGCCCCGGGATCGATCCGTCACGTTACCACATCAACACCGCCTCGGACGGGAAGCGCTACGCGCTGGTGGCGATGCACCTGATCTCGAAGCAGATTCCGAACTGGACCTGGGCGACGTTCGAACAGCAGGACAATGCGGGACGCTGCGACTTCATCGGCTGCCACGATACCTTCGGCGCTGTGGTTGCCGATGTTCCGCCGCAGAGCACGCAGGGCCAGAAGTATCCCGCCTGCCAGAAAACCGCGGCCGTGCTGGCGGTATTCACCGGGGCGAAAATCGACGCCGTCTGGCAGAACTACTGCCTGAAGGGCAGCCAGGTCGATTTCACCGAGAGCACCGGCGTTCCGATCCATCTCGGCAATTCAGTGACGGAGGCCGGTTTCGCCAACACCTCGTCGTGCATCACTTGCCATTCGCGCAGTGCGGTGAACAAGGCCGGCAAGGCATCGTCGCAGGCGGGTTTCCTGATCCCGCCACCTCCGACGTTGTGCCCGACCGGTTCGCCGTGCAGCCCGAACGGCGTGCCCCTGCCGAGCTGGTTCTGGTCAGCACCAGGCACGCCCACCCAGAAGCTGACGGCGTTGCAGGTCGATTTCGTCTGGGCGATCCCTTTCTGCGCGGTTCCGCACGGCCAGACCCAGGGGCCGTGCAGCTAGCCCCACGTGGCCGGCCAGCGCGTCGCATTGCGCAACAGCCTGCGGCCGGTCCGACCGGAGGGTTCGGTTCCGGCTTCGCCGGACGAGGCGCCGCTGTTCGTCACGATCCATCTGCGCGACCGGACCGAACCGCGACGGCGCGCCGGCAGCCGATCCGACCTCGCTGCGTTGCTGGTCCGCCTCGATCGAGCCGAACTGTCCGCGCAGCGCGCGGCGGCACTGGCTGAAGCCGGCGAGCAAATTCGCCGCTTCGCCGAAGCGCAACATCTCACCGTACTGGAGATCGATCCCGCCGGTCGCCGAATTCGAACTCAGCGCCCCCCCCGGCGCCATCGAGCGCGCATTTGCGACACGCCTGCATGCGCACGAGCATAACGGGCGGCGTCTGCGGTTCCCGGTGCGGCAGATCCGTATTCCGCGCGAACTTCGCCAGCACGTTCACGCCGTTCTCGGACTTGATGAACGCCCGCAGGTCTCGCGCGGAGTACGCGCCGCAGCGGTGCCAGGCACCGGCGCGGGATTGCTGCCCTCGCAGGTCGCCCGGCTTTACGGAATGCAGACCGGTGGCACCGGCGCCGGCCAGTGCATCGGCATCATTCAGCCCGCGGGCGGCTACGACAATGCCGATCTGGCGGCAGCCTGCCTGGCGATGGACGTCGCGCCGCCAACCACCGTCGATATCGCTGTCGGCAGCGGCCGCAATGCCTTCGGTCAGGACACTGAAGCGGACAAGGAGGTCGCACTCGACCTCCAGGCGGCGATCGGGGTCGCGCCAGGCGCCCGGTTCGCGGTCTACTTTACCGCAGACAGCGATCAGGGACTTGTCGATGCCGTGACCACCGCGGTGCACGACACGGTCAACCGGCCATCGGTGCTGGTGACCAGCTGGGGCGATGCGGAAGGGAACTGGTCCGTGCCTGCCCGGCGCGCGATGGATGCCGCGCTCGCCGATGCCGCCAGTCTCGGCGTGACTGTGGTGGCGGCGGTCGGCGACAACCTGGCTACCGATGGCTTGATGGACGGGCGTGCGCATGTCGATTACCCGGCTTCGAGTCCGTATGTTCTGGCCTGCGGCGGCACGCACATGACGCTGACCACGGACCACCTCGGCATTGCGCAGGAGCAGGTGTGGAATGATCGCACCAGCGGCACCGGCGGCGGTATCAGCGACGTCTATCCTGTCCCCGCCTACCAGAGCGGATTGCCACTGCCGCCGTCCGTCAATGACGGCGGACGCCGGCGCGGCGTACCGGATCTGACCGCATCGGCCGCCGTCGATCCGGGGTACAGTATCGTGGTTCACGGCAATCCGGTGGTCATGGGAGGCACCAGCGCCGTTGCGCCACTGTGCGGCGGCTTCCTTGCGCTCATCAACGAACGGCGACGATCTCCTCTCGGTCTGGTACACGAACGACTCTATCGCGAGGCAGGCTTGTTCCGCCCGGTGACGGCTGGCGATAACCGACCGTTCGGGAGCGACATCGGTTACGATGCAGGCGCGGGATGGTCCGCCTGTGCCGGCCTTGGCGTCCCGATCGGTCGCGCGATCGTCGACAGCCTGACCCGCGAGGCAATCGCTTAGCCTGATATCTTGGCAACACCGGTACGGCAGCACGTCAACGTGGTGAACGCCAGATTGGAAGTGCAGATAAGTGCAAACCAGACAGGCGAAGTACCGACGCAGCCGCCGTTCCGAGCAATCGTGTTCATCCGCGGTATCGGCTCGGTGGCTGGAGGCTATGCCATCGCTGAAGGCAGATTACGCCACCAGCCACGCCGGAAGCGATCGGACAGCAAAAATACCTCTTGACGATATTATTCCTAACGACTATCTGGCACCTGTCCCTGTTCGATGGCCGTATCCTATGAACATCACCGAGCTCCTTCCCAACCTCTCCGCCGCTGTCGCCCGCCATCTGCTCGACACCGTTCATGGCAGCCTGCCACGGCCGATCTTTGACACCCCCGAGAACCGCGCCGCCCGCGACCAAGCCGCCATCGCCGCCATCGTCGGCCTGCAACCGGGCGACGCCTTCGAGGCGATGCACGCTGCCCTGATCGTCGTGGCCGATGCCCATGCGGCCGATAGCCTACGCCGTGCCGATCAGCCGGGATTGGACGCCGAAACCGCCCGCCGCTCCCGCACCCAGGCTGGCGCTCTGGCGCGCCAGGTGCGGGATGCGCTGCGAACGTACCAGCGCCATCAGGCGACGCGCCGACGGTCGGAAGCCAGCAAGCAGCCGGCGGCCATTACCGGCGCCGGCCATCGGCCTTACGCGGTCTCGCCGCCTCCCTCGCCCGAAACGCCGCGTCCAGGCACCGCCGACCTCGCAGCCGAAGCCAGGCGGCAGCGGGCCGCGCGCATCCGCGCACTGGACCTGCGAGTGATCGAAACGCCCGCGACCATGCACTGACGGCGTCGAACCGTTGCAACTGACTGGGCGCGATGTCAGCGGTGCTGGGGTTGGAGCAGCGCCGTCCGAAGCAGCGTTCATCCAGCGCCCTGTTGCAATCCGCAATACACCCCGGCATCGGGCTCCGGCTCGATCGACCGCTGCGCGGCTGTTGTCGCTCTCTGTTCAGGGGGCGATAGAAAGTCGCCAAAGCAGTCTCACTTTCTGCCCTGGCATCGGACTCGCAGCTGGATGCCATGTTGGGGTCACCCAAGCGGTGCGAAGCTGGCGCGTTCCGGTCAATACAAAACGCATGGCATCCAGGCGCCCGCCGGTTCGTTGTAAAGGCCGATGGTCATCAGCGTCATGGGACACGTGACGCGCAGGCCGTTCCGAAAGCCCGCGCACGACCAAGCTCTATGATCGCACCGGCGACGAGATCACCCTTGATGAGGTTGAGCAAATTGCCATCTGAGCGAAGGGGCTCGCCTTCAGCAGGCGTTTTCTTGCTTGTGTCTTCAGGGCTCAGTCGAAGCGTGCCTCCGGTTTGCTGTCGATCACGGTGGCGACCTTCTCTTTTGCCTGCTGAAGTCCCGCACCTGCCGTATCCAGCTCTTCAGCCGCTTCTCGCAGAAGCTGCTTGTCAGGCCCCTTGGCGGCGAGCTTGGTAAAGCTTCCCTTAAGGTGTTCGAGTTCCGCTTCCGTCAGGTCTTCCAGATCAAGCAGCCTGTTGCGTGCACTTTCACTGACCCGTATCAGTTCATCAAGTTTGAGATGCAGGCCCGCGCTATCGCGGTTTTGGGTATTCTGAATAAGGAACACCATCAAGAATGTGATGATCGTGGTGCCTGTATTGATGACCAGCTGCCAGGTGTCGGAGTATCGAAAAGCCGGCCCGGTTACGCCCCAGACCACGATCATAAGACAGGCGAACGCGAATGTGGACGCACGACCGCATTGCCTGGATGTCCATTGTGCTGCCGTGTTGAATGCTGTGCTGATCGAATAAGGGCGCAGTTGAGACTTGTCCGATGCACCAGCCATGATTGTCCTCCTGCTCCTGTGGGAATTACGCTATTTGATGCAAGCCGACCAGAGCACGTGGGCATGTCCGGCGTCTGTTGAAACTTTCCAGGCGCGTGGCCACGGGCGTCCTGGCTCCGCTCACATGCACGTCGCGGAAAACTCTCTTGCATCCGGCCTTGGTCAGGTGCCGCGCCTGCGCGTCAACGCTCTCGCTTTTTGCCGCCCGGCGATACCCGCGCGTGATCTTGCAGTCCGTGGTGCCATAGCTCGGAATGCCGAGAAGGTCATTCTCACGAATGAGGGCGTCCTTGCTGCTTCATAATTGCTGATATCTGCACAGGCACCCACGCGGACGACATCGTGCACTCCGTGACCAGCACTATCGGTTCGCAGACGTCTCATATTACTGTAAGACTTCCTTCGCAGCCGAGTGCGCAGCATGCCCCCGCAAACCATCCCAACACTGACGACAGAACGTCTGCTCCTCCGGGCGCCCCTCCTGGACGACTTTCCGGGCTTTGCCCGGCTCCTCGCCTCCCCACGCGCACATTATTTGGGCGGCCCCTATACGCAACGGGTGGCATGGGGTGCGTTCTGCCACGATATTGCGTGCTGGGAGTTGTTTGGCCACGGCGGACTGATGGTTGATCTGCGAATTACGGGTGAGAGCGTCGGACAAGTCCGCATCAACGACGGACCGCTGTTCCCGGAAAAGGAGCTTGGGTGGCAACTCTACGACGGACAGGAAAGACGGGGATACGCGACGGAAGCGGCGATGGCCCTGCGGGACTGGGCCACGCGCGCATTACGGCTCGATGGCCTGGTGAGCTATGTGCATCCGGAGAACGTCGCATCGGCTGCAGTCGCGGAACGTCTCGGTGCAACACTCGACCCGAATGCACCGAAGCCAAACCCTGACGCTCTCGTCTACCGATATCGCTGACCCAACCAGCTGGTGTGACTGCGCTTAGGTTCATCAGCTTCCGCACAAGAAGCCTATTTGCCATTGACCAGCAGCAGGCGGAGGGGATTGAGCGGACCGATCGACGTGAGCTGGAACGTCATCAGATGGGCTTTGCCGAGTGGCAGCTCCTCCGGCATGGCGTGCGCTGCCTGAGCGTCGGTCATATTCAGGATGAAGACGACACCCGGCCGGTCTTCCAATGAATACCACTGGTCGATCTTGCCATCGAGATAGAGTTGCGCGGTCTCGCGAACCTCGGCCGGCAAAATGCGCTGAACCTGCGACATGTCCGTGCCAGGGGCGAAGGTGCCGACGGCCAGAATCTTGGTGGTCGGCGTCCGCGGCATCGGTGTCTTGAACTGTGGTTTCTCACCTTCGGTCTGCTCAGCCACAGTAACCTCCTTATTCGGGCGCGGTGTAGCACGCTGGACACCCTGCCACGAAGCACAGAGGGTCGCCCAATGCTGCTGCGATTTTGTTGACTTTTGCAGCCGGCAGCTTTGGGTGGAAACCGGTCGTTCCTCACAAGGCTCATGGGTTGCGCGGCAGCCGTATCACGAACTCGCTGTATTCGCCGACCTTGCTGTCCACAGCGATGCTGCCGCCATGCTGCTGCGTGACGATGTCGTAGCTGATCGACAGGCCGAGGCCGGTGCCTTCGCCGGTTGGCTTGGTGGTGAAGAACGGCTGGAACAGCTTGTCCCTGATGTCGGCTGGAATGCCGATACCATTGTCGCGCACACGGACTTCCACCGCCTCGCCGGCGTCACGCGTGGTGACCGTCAGCGTCGGCACGAACCCGGCGTCCCCGCCGCTACGCCCTCGCCGCGTCGCTGCGTAAAACCCATTGCTGAAGATGTTCAGCAACACCCGCGTCATGTCCTGCGGGCTGACCTCGATTGGGGCGATCCCGTCGGCCAGGTCGCGTTCTAGCGTGATAGTGAAGTTCTGATCCTGCGCCCGCGCGCCGTGATAGGCGAGATTCAGTGCCTCATCGATCAGCCCGTTCAGATCGACCTCGCGCCTCTCGCCCGAGGACCCGCGCGAGTGTTCCAGCATCGCATTCACGATGCCGTCGGCACGTTTGCCATGCTCGGTGATCTTCTCCAGGTTGCTGGTCAGCATGGCGGAGACATCCTCGACCTCTGCGCGCTGCTTCTCGGACAGCGCGGCGAAGCCCGGAGCGGCAGTTTCCTTCAGTTCGCTCAACAGATCCACCGATAGAGCGGCGAAGTTGTTGACGAAGTTCAGCGGGTTCTTGATCTCGTGCGCGATGCCGGCGGTCAACTCGCCGAGAGACGCCATCTTTTCGGCCTGGATCAGGTTGGCCTGCGCTGCCTTCAGTTCACGCAGGGTCGCCTCTGCCACGTCTCGGGCGGCGCGGATCTCCGCCTCGCTGCGCTTACGCTCAGTGATGTCGGAGAAGATCAGCACGAAGCCGCCGTCCGGCACCGGATTGCGACGAATCTCGATCACCCTGCCATCCGGCCGCGTGCGCTCATAGCCGTAGGGTCGGCCGGTACTGGCGACCAAACCGCAAATCAGCTCCGTCGTGTCGACACCCACGCCGAAGTCGCCGCGCGCTGCGAGGAAGCGGAGATGTTCCTCATAGGTGCGATGCTGTTCGAGAAGGACGTGGGGCAGATCGAAGATCTCCTGGAACTTGCTGTTCCATGCGACCAGATGCTGCGTTTCGTCGAACATAGCGACGCCGTCGCCCATGTTCTCGAACGTGATGCGGAGTTCTTCCTGGCGCTGCCGAATTTCGTCCAGCAACCGCGCGTTCTCGATCGCGATCACCGCCTGATCGGCGAAGGTGCTAACGAGCTCGATCTGCCGATCGGTGAACGGCTCGACTCGCTGGCGGGCGAGCACGATGACCCCGATCGGCTCCCCCTCGCGCAGCAGCGGCACGCCGAGCGAGGTCCGCTGTTTGCCGAGCCTGATCGCGGTCTGGGCATAGCCAGGAAGGACAGCCACGTCGTGAACGTGGACGAGGCGGCCCTCGCGGATGGCCCTCGGTCACTACAGTTTGCGGAGCTAAAGGTCGAGTGGGAACGTTCCCTGTCTCCTTGCAAGTGCCTCGTATTCCGGTGGAAAGCCGCTATTCGCCACCAGTCGTGCTAACTCGCCCTCGCGTTGGTAGATCGCGGCCTGTTCCGCATCGCACAGCCTCGCTGCCTTCTCGGCCACCGTGTCCAGCACCGGTTGTAGATCGAACGTCGAGCGGCTGATGGCCTTCAGCACATCGCTGATGGCGGTCTGGTATTCGAGCGATTCCTGAAGGTCCCTCGTGCGGGTCTGCAACGCACGATACGTCTCGGCGCTGGTGATGGCGATTACCGCCTGCTCGGCAAAGGTGCGAAGCAGTTCCACCTGGTTGTCCGAAAACCTTCCTGCTCCCCAACGACCCATGGTGACGGCGCCCAGCGCCTGACCATCGCGCAACATCGGCACCGCTACGTTGGAGAACGGGCCAGATTCTCGGCCGAAGACATGCCCCTTATCGGCAGTGATGTCTTCAACGTGCTCAGCCCGACGGTTGATGATGGCGCGGCCTAACGTCAATCCGGGCCCAGCGGGCGAGGGAATAAGGTCGTCGCGATGCGTTCAGCCACCGCCGGATCGAAGCCGCTCGACGCTGCTAAATGGAGCATCGTCCCATCCAGTATGCCAACCGCCGCCTGCTGCACGTTGCACAGCCTGACAGCCTGCCGCGCGATCAGATCGAATACGGGCTGGGTGTCGCCAGGTGACGCGGACATTGCCTTCGAGTGCTTCCATGGTTGCGGCTTGATACTCGATCCGCTCGCTGTATTCGGTGTTGCGCTGCCCCAATTCGGCGGTGCGCGCAGCGAGCTCCTGTCGCAGTTTTACGATGGCGCGCTGAAGTTCGTCGATCGTGGCATCTTGCGTCGCGGTCATTGGTGGTCACCACACCTGCGGAAGCACGATCGGCATGCATCGGGCCCGGGTCAAAGTCGTGACCATGTTTCCCCCTGGCTGGCCAGAACCGTGACATGTGGGTTGCCACCAGGTTCAGATGC
>CAWFYC010000009.1:0-47368 GCA_963819855.1 uncultured Alphaproteobacteria bacterium | reverse complement strand
AGCGAGGCACACTACGCCGCAATCGGGCGTGTTGCCGCTAACTGGAGCTACTTCGAAGCTGTCGTTGACGACTGGTCGATACGGCTGGCGCACATTACGTCGGAAATCGGGGTCTGCTTTACCTCACAGATGCCCGGCTCTCGCGCAAAGCTGAACGCGTTTATCGCTCTCGCCGATCACCTTAGGGTTGATCCGAGCTTACTCCAGTCGCTCGACAAACTTACGAAGGAGACGGTGGGGCTAAGTGAACGGAGAAACCGCGCGGTCCATGATATCTGGTTCCTGGACGAGCCATCCAATCCGCGGCGCTTAGAGGCTACCGCCCAAAGAAGACTGCGTCTTTTGGAAATTCCAGTTCCAACAGACGAGCTCCTAAGACTTGCCGCCGAAATCCTTGAGCACGTGCAACAATTCGATGAGTTGGCTACTCGGGCGATGACCGAGCCGAGACGTCCGCACGCGCCCGGGCCACGCCCATAAGGCCGCCGATGACCCGCGGCCCGTTTCGCCGCTTTGGCGCTTGGTTATGGGCCGGTGCACCGCCGCGCAGAACGTAGACCGCGTTATATCGAAAGTCTTGAGCATGCTAGGCGGCGGAGCGATTGTGTTCATCGGACAAACTATGCGATGGACATTTGTGGCCGAGTGGTTCGCTGTATTCATCGGCGGCAGTCGTGCTGTAGTGCTGTTGATCTGGGCGGCGAGAGCGATAGGCAAATCGCGGTGAAGCCATTGCGGACGTTCAGGGCGCCGTCATATCCCAGGCCGACGGGGTTGTGACGTTCCAGTCCGCGCGCTCCAACGGCAAGGCTGCGCGATGGGTATCGATTGCGCTCGCCACAGCACCACCCAGATGGGCGCCATGCCCTATCACCGTTTCAAGGTGGGGCAGGTCGTGGCCCTAGTCGGCGGCCCGGGTATGCAGCACATACCGCACAGCCCACTGGTCATTGCGCGGCTGCTGCCCCTGGTCGACGGCCAGTTCCAATACGGGGTCCGTAGCGAGGTTGACGGCATCGATCGGGTGGTCCGGGAGAAGCAAGATCAGGCTGGCGGACGAGGGGCCACCACCGTCCAGGCCGGCACGAGACGGTCGGTAGGTCTCGATACGGCGGCCTAGCGTGACGCGCCGGGTTCGCGTAGGCATCTCTGCAACCAAGGGGGGTTGAGGTTGGCGGGCAGCAGGTCACCACGGATCATTCTAGTTCACGATGTTCCGGAGTTCGTTGATCACACCGCAACGGCGCTCAGGACCACCGGCCACGACGTTACGGTGTTCAGGGACACCATGTCGGCGCTTGGCGCGTTCGATGCCGGGGCGGGGATCGACTTGCTGATTACGCGCGTCGGCTTCGCACCGGGTCAGCCTCATGGCGTAGCCCTCGCTCAGATGGCGCTGATGAAGCGTCCTGGCATCAAGGTGCTGTTCGTGGGGGTGCCAGAGAGACTGGAGCACACACAAGGGGTTGGCGAGTTGCTGGTGGCGCCGGTGACGGCAGCGGCCGTGGTGGAGAGAGTTGGGCAGATGCTTGCTGTGGATTACTGAGCGGTGCCCATGGATGGGGCGTTCAACAGCCTTCCGTCGTCCGCCGCCTCGGCGCGGCCGGTAGCGGCTCACCCTCTCCAGCCGGTAGGCGTGCCGAGGATATTCGACTGCCCGTAGTCGCCCGTCGCGGGGGCGCGGTCGCCGGGCTGCTGCTCTTCTTGGTTGGGCATCGCTGGAGCACACGCCTAGTCGCGCTAGACGTGCCACAGGAGCCAGACAACCGCACCAATAAATCCCCAAACACCGGCCCCGAGTGCGACTGACAGCAGTATCCCACGCGCTGGGGCTAAATCATCGGGCGGGCGCGCGCCCTTTTCTACTTCCCGATTTTCCTGGTCGACCTCGGCTGTAGGGGCGCGCAAGAGCGCAATCAGAGCTGGCGCCGCATATTCGACCCGGCCGGGGCGGCGGCGCTCAACAACCGGGTGGTCGTCCGGGGCAATATTTGGTCCGGAGTGAGTATCTTCCATCGGGCCTCAACACGCAAAGGTTGCGCCCCGATCCAGCAGTTTGCAATTCATAATCGGGCGAGGGGTGCGCCAATCGGCCGATGTTCGCGGCTGGTGCACATTTTCCGCGAGAATTGACAGGTCACCTTTCCCGTATCCCGCCGAGCTTTTGTCATCGATCGTGACGGAGCACCGATAGGACACAGCACTTGCCGCTGGATGCACTCCTCGACTTCACAGACGGTGGCTCGCCCCCGCGGCCTCCACACGCTCAAGCTACGCCGCCGTCCCTTCAGCGCCCCTATACTGCCTGGCGCCTAATCCTCAGCGTGATCGCGCTGCCGTCCCTGGCGGCGTTCTCCGGCGGCGCTGCGTGGGTGCTCTGGCATGTATGCACCGACGCGCTCGGCCCTTCAGACGCGACGCTCGCGCTGTCCGGCGTCTTCCTGCTGATGTTTGCCATCAGTCATCTCGCCGGCCGCGGGCGCGGCAGTTCGATGCTGATCGGATGGTGTGCGTCCGCCGCGCTGGCCTGGGGTGTGTTGGGATCGGCGATATGGGCAATCGCGGGTTGGTGAAGCTCCAGTCGCCACAAGGCGCCGGCCCCCTGAAGGGGGGAACCGGTGACTGGCCGCGAAGCACTCCCGCGCGCTCCATGGGCCCGATGGCGTCGGGGTGGTCCCGGAAATATTGGTAACTCGCGAGTCCCCTGGCGCCATCAGTAGCTGTTCCACCCCACCCGGTAATCCGGCTCGGTCTTGCGGCGAACATCAGTCGGCGCGAGCAGCTTCTGGGCCGCCACGCAACCCGCCGTCCAATCGCCGGGGTAGCACGATCCCGGGTTAGGAGGCTTCTCTGGGCTGACGAGAACAGCGCCCCTTCCCGATAGGAACCGGACAGAGAACTGAACCACGTCTCCCACTGCCGCCGGTCTGCTAGTCCTTGGTCAAATGCACTGGTGGGCTGCGCTGTGGTCTGACGTGTGGTGCCCACCGCTGATGCGGTTGGACCTGTCGGGTAGCGCTGGGTCGCGAGAGCCCTGGGCGCGATCATTTCAACACCCAGCAGCGCAAGATCGCTAGGCATGAGCCATTCCATTCTGTCGGGCTCCGTCGTGACAACCTTTCCGATGATCGCTGATGGAACGCCGAAACCTGCCAAGTCACGCGACATGAGCGTTGTGGTGGCCAGCGAGTTGAGCGTCTCATCGCCTGCTGCGTCGGATGCGCTATGCACGCCGATCAATGCATCTGGTGCGGCAAGTTTCCTCGGGGCCGCGGCAAACACCAGGAAGCAGGCAGACGCACACTTCGCCCCCCTGAGCACGCCCACCGTGGTGTTTATCCGGCGCACAAAGTTGGCGAGTTTCTCGGCTTCGAGCACGTCGCCACCAGGGCTGTCCAGCACGTAGCCGAAAATCCGGTCGGTATCCGGAAGCGAGCGCAAGAAAGCCCCGAGCCTTTCCATGTCGCCGGTGATGATTGGACCTGTCTCTTGGATCACGATGCCGCCTCCCTGGAGCGGCAACCGCGACCAGCGCCAAGCCTGGCCAACTCCTTAGCAGCCGAGCGCTCGCCGGTCCGCCTACCCACCCTCGATCTTCGGAATGAAGAACACCTCCGCTCCCGGCTTGATCGGGCGCAAAAAATCGATCTCGTACAGCTCCCCGTCGATCGCGACTGTGGTCTCCTCCTCCAGCGTCTCGGCCAGGCCGGGAAACTTCCGGTCCATCTCCCGGATGACGCCGCGCAGGTTCTTCGCCTCCACCGCAAACTCCGTCACGCCGCCGGTGTAGCGGCGTGAGAAGCCGGTGGTGAAGACGACACGCGCGGGCACCTCGCTCACGGATCAGGCCCGCCTGCGATCACGCCCTCTTGGCGTCGAGCGCCTCCAGCACCTTGGGCGGCGACATCGGCAGCTCGGTCATCCGCACGCCCACCGCATGTTCGATCGCGTTGGCGATCGCGGCCATCGGCGGGCAGATGTTCACCTCGCCCACGCCTTTCGCACCGATACGGGTGCGCCGGGTTCGGCACCTCCACCAGCACCGCGTCGATCATCGGCAGATCGGACGCCACCGGGCAGCGGTAGTCGAGGAAGCCCGGATTATCGAGCTGGCCCTTGGCGTTGTAGATATATTCCTCGTTCAGCGCCCAGCCGATGCCCTGCACCACGCCGCCCTGGATCTGTCCCTCGACGTAGCTCGGGTGGATCGCCTTGCCGACGTCCTGGGCGGCGACGAACCGGAGAATCGTCACCTTGCCGGTCTCCGGATCCACCTCGACGTCGCAGAACTGGGTCGAGAACCCGGGTGCCTGGCCGCCGGCATTCACCGACGCCGCCGCGGTGATCGGTCCGCCGGTCGCCGACGACTTCGCCGCCAGCGCCTTCAGCGACAGCGGCTCGAAGTCGCCGACGTTGGCTGCCGGCCGGCTTGGCGAACCCGTCCTCCCAGATCACGCCTTCCGGGTCCACGTCCCAGATCAGCGCGGCCCGCTTGCACAGGTCCTTGACCACGGCTTTGGTGGCGTTCACCACCGCGGTGCCCGGTCGCGAACGTCACGCGCGAACCGCCGGTGACATGGGTGTAGCCGATCGACCCGGTATCGGCGACGATCGCCCGCACCACGTTGTAGTCCACGCCCAGCGTCTCGGCCGCCATGATCGCCATCGAGGCGCGCGAGCCGCCGATGTCCGGGCTGCCGGTCGCCACCAGCACGGTGCCGTCGGCATTCACCTGGATCGTCGCGCTCGAATTCGCCGCCGCCGTTGAACCAGTAACCGGAGGCGACGCCGCGCCCCTGGTTCTTGCCCAGCTTCACCTTGTAGGCCGGGTGGTTCAGCAATGCTTCGAGCGTCTGCACGTAGCCCGTCATGTGCATGCTTCGGTCCGAAGATCGTCGGCGTCCCCGGACGTGCGGCGTTCTTCAGCCGCAGTTCCAGCGGATCCATGCCGATCGCCGTCGCCAGCATGTCGATCACGCTCTCCACCGCGTAGGCGGAGATCGGCGAACCGGGCGCGCGATACGCCGCCGACTTGGGGCGGTTGCACACCACGTCGTAGCCGACCGCGCGCTGGTTCGGGATGTCGTACGGCGCGAATGCGCACAGGCAGCCGTTCATCACCGGCGAGCCGGGGAAGGCGCCGGCCTGGAACTTGAACACGCCGTCGGCGGCGATCAGCTTGCCGTCCTTGGTGACGCCCATCTTCACCCACATGGATGAGCCGGAGGTCGGGCCCGTCGCACGGAACACGTCCTCGCGCGATCATCATCAGCCGCACCGGGCTGCCCGACTTCATCGACAGCATCGTGGCGACCGGCTCCAGATAGGTCACCGTCTTGCCGCCGAAGCCGCCGCCGATCTCGGCCGGATAGACGCGGATGTCGCCAACCGGCTTCTGCAGGATCTGCGCAGTCAGCGCGCGCATCTGGAAGTGACCCTGGCTCGATGACCAGATCTCGGTCTGGCCATCGGTGTCCCAGCGCGCCAGGCAGGCATGCGGCTCGATATAGCCCTGGTGCACCGCGGCGGTCTTGAACTCCTTCTCGATCACCACGTCAGACTTGCCGAACCCGGCATCGACGTCGCCGACCTTGAATTCCAGCCGCTTCGAAATGTTGGAGGGCCTGGTCGGCGTCGGTTCGACGCCGCGCGTGATCATGTCCTCGAACACCAGCGGCGCGTCGGGCTGCATTGCCTCATCGACGTCGATGACGTGCGGCAGCACCTCGTAGTCCACCTTGATCAGTGCCGCCGCCTCGTCGGCGATCTGCGCGCTGGTCGCGGCGACCGCGGCGACCGCGTGGCCCTCGTACAGCGCCTTCTCGCGCGCCATGATGTTGCGCGTGACGTGCCAGAAATTCACCGCGACGCGCTCGGGGCCGATGTAGTCGAACTTCTGGTCCGGCAGGTCCTTCGCCGTGATCACCGCCTTCACGCCGGGCAGCTTCTCGGCCGCCGAGGTGTCGATCGAGCGGATGCGAGCATGCGCGTGCGGCGAGCGCAGGATGCGGCCATACAGCATCCCTGGCAGCTTGTAGTCGCCGCCGTACATCGCGCGTCCCGTCACCTTGGGCACGCCGTCCGGACGGATCGGACGGGTTCCTACCCACTTGAAGCGCTTTACCGAGTTGGTCACGACTGTGTCGTTCACAGCTACCTCGCCTGATTGTCCTGGACTTCGTGGAGGTTGAACCGTCGCGCAGTAGGGGGCCGGATGGCAAGTGCCGCCCTGCCACTGCCGTTCGCGAGGCCTCATCGGCCGGTTCCGCCTTCATGAAACCGTCACGTGTCCCCGTGTAGAGCCAATGTAATCATGGTCGCATCTTGCCGATTCGCGGGGTGAAGAGCGTGCCCGGCGTGACCAGGAAGCATAGCGGGGAAGGGCGGCCAGTTGAGTGGCCTTTACCTGACGATTGAAAAGGGATCGCGATGAGTGGGTTTCTTGAACTCCTGAAGGAACAGCGTTGGGATGACCATCGCTACTACCATCACAGTCGGATCAACCAGTCCCTCCACTTGCTCAGCGCACTCAGCTTCGTGTGCGCCTACCTGCTTGTATTCAAGGACCCGGCGGCGGCGGCCCTGACCGGATGGCTGGTCGCGATGACCAGCCGACAGGTCGGGCACTTTTTCTTCGAGCCCAAGTGCTATGACATCATCAACCAGGCGACGCACGAGTACAAGGAAGCGATCAAGGTCGGCTACAATCTTCGCCGCAAGGTCATTCTGATGACGATCTGGGCGTTGTCGCCACTGTACGTTCTCGTGGACCCGACGCTCCTGCACACGGTCAGGCCACCTGCCAACGTGGGCGAATTTGTCCGCCACGTTGGCTATCTGTGGCTCGCGATCGGTCTCGGTGGATTGTTGTGTCGGACGGTGCACCTGTTCAAGATCAAGGACGTACGGACCGGACTGGTCTGGGCCACCAAGATAATCACCGACCCGTTCCACGACATCAAACTGTACCTATCGCGCTCCCTCCCGCCTGCTGCGCGGCGAGCTGATCGATAACGCGACAGCGGAGGCGTGACTCGGCGATCATCTGGACGGAGGACGCATCAGGTGGCGCTCAGCCGGCCGCCGAGCCGCGTCCGATAAGTGACCAGTATCTCACGCAGCACCCGACGTCGGATCGACGAGTTGCTGGTGGTGGGACCAGTCCACCACCAGCCGTCGCATTCCATAGCTATGGTCGCTGCCAGAAATCGGTCCGCGACCGCGGCGAAATCCGCCTCGCTGTAATTCAGACTGAAGATGAGGCGGCCTGTGCCGACCCAGCTCAGCGCCAAGCCTTCGGCCCGCAGGTAGTACCTGCAGCATCCAATTGTATCGGGACGGGCGCGTATAGCACACCGTCCAGATCGACGAGAGATTGACCACCCTAACCGGAAGCTGCGCCTCGCCAAGCAAACGATTCAGCCGCTCGGCACGCGTGTTCCACAGCTCGTCCAGACCCTCATAAAGCCGCAGCATCTCCGGCGTTTCCAGGCGATGGAGAAACTCGTTCATCGCACCCATGACATAAGGGTGCGAATTGAACGTGCCCCGCGCCAGACATACATCGACCGGGCGATCCTCGCGATACCGCTTCATCCACGCGTGCTGCCCACACAACACACCGACCGGAAGTCCTCCGCCGAGCGTTTTGCCGTAGGTGACAAGATCGGGTTGGACGCCGAAATATTCCTGTGCCCCGCCAAGTGCCAATCGGAAGCCGACGAACACTTCGTCAAAAATCAACGCGAGCCCACGCTCGGTGCACACAGCACGCAGTTGCTGCAGCCATTGCGCATAGGCGTTGCGGTCGAACTGCGCCGTTCTCCCGCTGTCGACGAGCGACGAATCGGCTGGAGCGGCGCTATTCGGATGCAGTGCCTGCAACGGATTGACCAGGACACAGGCGATGTCGCGGCGGGTGCGAAGCACATGCAGGGTATGCTCGGACATCTCCGCAAGAGTGTAGGTTTCGCGCGCGGCCGAGGGATTGCCGATGCCGGGCTGAACGTCGCCCCACCAGCCGTGATAGGCACCGCAAAAGCGCACCAGGTGCGAGCGGCGTGTGTGGTAGCGCGCGAGTCGGACCGCCTGCATCACCGCTTCGGTACCGGACATATGGAACGACACCTCGTCCATGCCGGAAATCTGGCGGATACGTTCGACATTGTAGGCCGCGACCGGATGGTAGGAACCAAGCACCGGCCCGAGGTCTCGGACAAGGTCGGCACCGCGTGCAATGCACTGCTTGTAGAAGTCGTACCCGAACAGATTGACGCCGTACGAATTGGCAAGGTCGTACAGCACATTGCCGTCGAGGTCGTTGACGGTTACCCCGCTGGAGGATTCCAGGACCGAGCCAGCGGCAAGGTGCTGACGCACGAATCCGCTGAACTGAAAGGGAACCCGATAGGCCGATATGAACTGCAGGTCGGACGCCCCGTTGCGGACCTGCGCGGTCAATTCGCTCGTCCGAGCAAACCGCTCCCGGTAGATCGCCGCGAGCCGCTGAAATCCGTCCTGTCGTTGAGTTGCGATCTTCTCTGGGGGGTCGTCCGATCGGAAGAACCGATGCTCGTCGTACTCATAAAACGGGACCAGCGACGCAACAAGGCGTGCCAATCGAGCGTGTCCGGCCAGCGACCGATGCTTCGCCTTGGACAATTCAAGCCTTCGCTTGGCCTTGACGAGCAGTACCGTCAGCGCCGTCGCCCCTGCGGCATAGGCTGCAACGATGGTCAGTCCCATGGCGGTCGCGTTACCTTGGTTGCCGGCAGGCCGATACCATGAAACGGCTGCGAACCGCGATTACCAAAATCGCCTGTCATGACGATATCAATTTCCTGCTGACCAATCGTATCCCAAGACGGCTGGCGACCCGCCTGTTCGGCTGGTTCAGCCAACTCGAGCATCCTCTGGTGCGCGACATATCCATCGGTGTTTGGCGCCGCTTCGGCGATCTCGATCTGAGCGACGCTCGCGAAACCCGCTTCCGCAGCCTGCATGACTGCTTCGTCCGCCGGCTCAGGGACGGAGCACGCCCGATTGATGCCGATCCAAATTTGCTGGTGAGTCCGTGCGATGCAATCGTCGGGGCATCCGGAGCGGTGCAAGACGGCGAAGTCCTCCAGATCAAGGGCTTCCCATACCAATTGCGAGATCTGCTGGGAGGCGGCGACCAAGCCCAGCCCCAGTGGACTGGCCGGTATGTCACGCTGAGGCTTACCGCGGGAATGTATCACCAATTCCACGCGCCGCATGATTGCCGCATAGAATCGGTCACCTATATTCCCGGCGATACGTGGAACGTCAATCCGGCCGCCCTCAAACGCGTGGAGCGCCTGTTCTGCAAGAACGAGCGAGCTGTGATCCGGACCAGGCTATCCCGCACCAATCATGTCGTCATATTGGTCCCGGTCGCGGCGATCCTGGTGGCAAGCATCCGACTCAACTTCCTCGATACGCATAGCGACTTGCGCCGGCACGGCCAGCGGACCATTCCGCTGGACATCCCGCTGACCAAAGGCGAGGAAATGGGCTGGTTCCAGCATGGATCGACCATCATCGTGATTGCTCCGGAAGGCTTCAGCTTGTCGGAAGGTCTACACGAGGGATCACGAATTCGCGTGGGACAGCCGCTGATGCGGCTTCCGTCCCCCACATCAACAATCCCGCGATGATGGTGCCGGCTCGAACCGACGCCGCTACACCGGTTCCACCAGCGAGGCGTTGTCGTTGCGAACGTTGTTGACCGCCGTGCCGACCTGCCAGACGCGCAGCTCCGTCTCCGAGGGCCGCAGCAGGCCCGCCGGCTCGCCTTCGACCTCGCCCAGCCACGCCGGCCAGTCGGCGGCTTCCAAAATCACCGGCATGCGCTCGTGCAGCGGCCGCAGCGCCGGGTTGGCGTTCGTCGTCACGATGGTGAAGGTCCGCATCACCGTGCCATCGGTGCCGCGCCAGCCTTCCCACAGCCCAGCGAATGCCATCGGCTGGCCGTCGGCGCGCGCGATGGCGTACGGCTGCTTGCCCCCCTCTGTTGCTTGCCACTCGTAGAACACGTCCGCCGGCACCAGGCAGCGCCGTCGCGCGAGCGCATCGCGGAACATCGGCGCGGCGGCAATCGTTTCGGCCCGTGCGTTGATCGGCTGACGTACCGACTTCGGGTCCTTCGCCCAGTGCGGCACCAGGCCCCAGCGCAGCAGGTCGAGATGCCTGGCCCGCGTCTCGGGATGCAGCCGCACCACCGGCGCATCGCGCGTCGGTGCCATGTTCCACGTCGGCTCCCAGTTCGGTGTCGGGTTCACCGTCTGGAACAGCGCCCGCAGCGCCTCAGCCGGCAGGAAGGACGCGTAGCGGCCGCACATTACGCCTCCATCTCCTGCTCCAGCGCCGCGATGGCGGCATCGCTGAAGCCGAAGTGGTGAGCGATCTCGTGCACCAGCACGTTGCGTACCAGGCGGAACAGATCCTCCCCGGTCTCGATCCACTCCAGCAGGATCGGCTGACGGTAAAGGAAGATCAGGTCCGGCTCGCGCGCAATGTCGCTGATGCTGCGCTCGGTCAGCGGCGTGCCGCGATACAAGCCGGTGAGCTCCCACGCCGAACTCGATCCCAAGATCGACCAGCGTCTCGTCGTCAGGCAACTCCTCCACCGTGATGCCGACGCCGCGGACATGCTCCGCCAATCGCGCCGGGATCGCCGCGAGCGCACGTTCCGCCAGATCCGCGATGTCGTCGGCACTCGGTGGTGTCACGTCGAGACCTGCTCCAGCACTGCCCTTGACTGCCTGATCCCATAACCGCGGATCAGCACGGCCGGCAACAGCGCACCGGGCAGGACGATCCAGGCGATCCACCCCAGATGGTTGGGCCCGATCGCATAGAGCGGTCCAAGCAGCGTCACGCCGCCCCAGGCGCCGAGATGCCCGAGGCCGTCGGTCCAGGCGAACGCCACGGCGCGGATGCGCGTCGGATACGCCACCGCCGTGTAGTTGTACAGGTTGAACAGGAACAATCCGGTACCGATGCGACTGACGATGTAGCAGATCGCGATGACCGAAAGGCTGGGCACCATCCAGGCCACCACCCAACTCGCCGCGAACAGCAACGCCATCACGGCGATGACGTCACGCCGCTCGACGCCCTCGCCGAGCCATGCGTTGAACTGGAACGCCGCGAACAGCACCGCGTACGCCACGGCGAGGGTCAGGAACACCTGATGCGCGGTGGCACCGTGGTCCACCATGTAGACCGCGAAGAACGCGCCGACGCCATAGATCAGGCCGGCGTATCCGGCCATCCAGCAGATGATGAGCACCCAGGTCCGCCGGCGATATTGCGGGCTGGTGAACAGCTCCTTCCAGGCACCACGTCCCGCCATGACCACCGGGTTGTCGCCGACGCTAGGGTCCGCCAGCGGTGCGCGGCTGTAGCGCAGCACCCGCCGTTCGTAGTCCGCCATGGCGCGGTCGGCTTCCTCGTGCCGGCCATGCGCCTCCAGCCAGCGTGGCGATTCCGGTAGTCGCCAGTACAGCCAGGGCAGCAGCACGACGATCTCGACGATCGCGCTGATCCACAGAAATGCCTGCCAATGGCTGGGGATCAGCCAGAACGCCAGCATATTGACGCTGACCGCAACCAGCGCGGTGACGCCTTGCGAGGCCAGCAGCACACGGTTGCGCACCAGCGGGGAGTTCATCTCGGACAGGTAGACCGAGTGCGTCGCCACGATGCCGCCGACGCCCAGCGTGCTGAGCACCGACAGCACCACCATGCCCCAGAAATTGGTGACATAGGCAAACGGCCAGATGCAGATGCCGCCGAGCAGCGTGGCGAGCAGGATGGCCGGGCGGCGGCCGTACCGATCCGCGACCCAGCTCATCAGGTAGACACCCAGCAGGATACCGGCGCCGACCTGCAGCGCCTGGATCACCGCGTACTGGTAGACGTCGATGATGTGGGCGGGGCGCCAGACGAAGGGATACAGCCGGGCACCGATGCCGTCGGTATCGAAGATGATGAAGCCCCAGGTGATCTCGACCAGAATGGCGAGGTGCCACTGCACCCGGGTCAGCGGCAGGCGGTCGATGCGCGCCGCGATATGGCCGTGAATCGCGCTGCGCGACATGGTTTCTGCCGACATTGGTTTCTCCCCTGCGCCGGTGGCACGTGCCCGGCTTGTTGGCCATGCTGGTGGGGGCCGATTGCGGCTGTCAAATCAATGGCGCGAGTTTCGACACGATGGTTCTTGCACCGGCACGGGTTGCACGGTATCGTTTCGCTCGGCTGCCGTCTTGCCGCCCACCTAAGGGGGATCGGGTCGATGAGAAAATTGCGGCATATGTTGTGGCAACTTCCGGCGCTGGTCGGAGCGGGCGCCTTGTTTGCTTCTGGCGCCCGGGCGACGGTATCGGATGCCGCGAGCGACGAGTTTGGCGCGGCCAATGCTGGCCGGTATCGGGCCGGCGAAGTCCTGGTCAAGCTCGAGAATGACAATATCTACTTTTCGCAAGACGCCGGCCAAACATTTCAGGAATTGGCACCAACGGCAACGCCGGAGGCGACACGCCTGAAGCGGCTGCTTGAGCAAGGCGATCGCTCCGGCGGGCATGGTGCCGTGAAGGTGCGTCCCACCGTCGTCGCGGACGGAGCAGGCGGCTTGCAGTGGGCTCGCCCAAGACCGGCACCAACCGGCAGTGTCAACGGGTCGCAGCAGGTCGCAGTGCCGGCAACGCCGGTTGCCGCCGACAAGGACGCCTCGGCCGTCCGGCCAAGCGGATCAGAGCAGACGAAGCCGAAGTAGTACTTCAGCGGGAGCTTCCGAGGATGGCTCGCTCGGACCACTGTTCCGCCGGACTGACAGCACTGGAACAGGCCTTGAGCCGGCCCGCGCCGAAGATCTTCCGCGACGGGACCCATCGTACTATCGCGCCCGAGGATACTATCGCTCGCGTTCAGCCCCACGCGAGGCAGATGGGCATCACCCGTCTGGGCAATATCACCGGGCTCGATCATATCGGTATTCCAGTCGCAATTGCGGTGCGGCCGAAGTCGCGCTCGATCTCGGTATTCCAGGGCAAGGGGCTTGGCTTGCAGCAGGCCTATGCCTCGGCACTGATGGAAGCGGCCGAATTCTATCACGGCGAAGAGCTGCAGGACCGGTTTCGGCTCGCGTCATACCGGGAGTTGGCGAGAACTGCGATCGTGGTCGAGCCGACCGAGCTGTGCGGGAATGGGCGGCCATTCGATCCAGCCCGACCGATCGAATGGATCGAGGGATACGACCTGCTGCAGTGCGAACCCTGCTGGGTCCCGGCGGAGATCGTGCACAGCGATATGACCCGCGCGCAGATCCACGACAGCGGCTGCTTCCTGCGCGGCAGCAATGGGCTGGCTTCCGGGAATAATCTTGTGGAAGCGCTGAGCTCCGGGATTTGCGAAGTGATCGAGCGCGATGCCATCGCGCTGTGGACCGCGCGGGATTTGCGCGAGCGTGCCGGGTGCCATCTCGACTCGCGATCCATTGACGACCCGGCGGCGCTGGGTCTGCTGTCGCGCTATGAGCAGGCCGGTATTGGCGTGCGACTTTGGAACGTCACCTCCGATGTCGGCGTCGCCGCATTCGTCTGCCACATCCGCGAGGAGTCGGATGATCCGAGCCTGGGGATGCGGCGGTTTCACGGCGCGGGCTGCCACCCTGATCGTGGGATCGCGCTGACCCGCGCGCTGACCGAGGCGGCGCAGACCCGCCTCGCCTACATCAATGGCGCGCGCGATGACCTGCCGTTCGGCACTACGAGGCGCCGGACAATGCCGATGTCGCGGAAGCATTGCTGGATGCATTGCAGGCGGCACGCGCAACCGCGCCAGTTCGACAACCTGCCGCACTTTGATTCGGCGGATGTGGGCGACGATGTCCGCTGGGAGCTGGACCGACTGCGGTCGATCGGGATCGAACGGGTGATCGCGGTGGACCTGACGCGGGCGGAGTTTGCCATTCCAGTGGTGCGGATGGCGATTCCCGGTCTGGAAGGTGACTGCCGAAACGCGGAATATGTGCCGGGCAACGCGCACGGCCGGCAGAGTCGCGCGGACGGAAGCTATGGCACGCTCTTCGCGCCCGCTGCGGCATAAGTGAATCATATCCAGGTCTGGCTCGATCTCCGTTGTCATGGCGGGGCTTGGCCCCGGCATCCACGTTTTTGCCACTGGCATCAGACAGAGACGCGGATCGCCCACCCTCTGCCGACAACCAGACCAGTCTGCGCTGGCGATGACGAATGGAGACGAACCGTTCGCGATTATTTTCGCCGGTCCGTCGCTGCCGCCCTCGGCGCGCCGGGCTGACCCGCGCCTGCTATGGCGGCCGCCAGCGCGGCAGGGGGATGTCCATCGTGCGGCGCTGGAGCGGCCCGCGGCAATCGGCCTGATTGACGGCTATTTCGGTGCGATGCCGAGTGTCTGGCACAAGGAAATCCTCTGGGCGATGCAACAGGGGATTCATGTCTATGGCGCGGCGAGCATGGGTGCGCTGCGAGCAGCGGAGCTGGCCGCATACGGAATGATAGGAGTAGGGCGAATTTTTGAGATGTACCACGATGGGAGAATGGCCGAAGATGACGAGGTCGCGGTATTGCACGGCCCGGAGGACCTGGACTTCATCTCGTTGACAGAGGCTGTTGTAAACCTTCGAGCAAAGCTGAAGCGGTTCGTTCGGACAACATCGCTGGAACAGGCGCGCGCTGAGGCGGTGCTTGTTGGTGCAAAGCGACTTTCATACAGAGAGCGGACGCAGTCTAAGATGATCGCATTTGCTGCCGATTTAGGACTGGATGAAGTGACCTGGCGTTCAGTTCAACTGGTTGACCAGAAGCGACTGGATGCGCTTGCAATGACGTTGCTGATAAGCGACCACGTACGCTACCAGGCAAATTCCAGTCCAATGAATTGACGCAGCCGGTTGGATGGTGCAACAATATGGAAGCCTATGGTAAAGCGGACAGTCAATGGAGGTCTGCCATGCGTACGCTCATAACCGCCACCCTCCTGACCGTGCTGGCTTCCGCGAGCGGGAATGCTGAGTTGGTTAATCTGCCCGTCGGGAGGACATGTCAGAACGCAACCGCGCAGGACATTGCGAATGCTGCCCAGTACCTTACCGGCTTCGCTGGGCGAGCAGGCGCCATGCCCCCCGGCGACAGTAATATCCAGCCAGCAGGAGATGCTGTTGGCCAATCCGCGATCTCCACACTGGGGGCGGCACTTGGGATAGCGCCTCGCAATTTTCTAGTACGATTGTGCAAGGACTTGAAATATATCTTCTTCGATAAGGACAATACGAACTCGGATATTGGGGGGGTCTACGCGTTTTGGCAGAAAAAGCAGGATGCAGCTCATGGTGCCAAGCCGGTCAGGTTTATTGCTATACCCTTGGGGGTGATACAGTCACCCCCCATTTATACTGATTACGAGAGGCAAATAATAGCCAAATTGGTTGGACATTCTTACCGCGTTAATATTACCATACAGGGCGCGCCAGACGATCAGAATACCGCGCTTTTTTCAATGATCGCACATGAGATGGGGCATATTCTGGCGCGGCGGCTTCTACTCAAGAATCAAAACACTGATGTTGACGTTCCTACGCTTTGCAACACGAGCTCCGGTTCGATATCGTTCTCGGATTTGACTTGGCTCAGCCCAGGTGCCTTCGCTGCCAACCCCTTCCACGATTTTGGGGTGGATATTGGCGCAACCCACCGCTACGACGGTACTGCAAACAATGATCCATATATTGCAGATATCCGGAACGAAGTCGGGGCTAATCCTCAGGCGGCAGACAGACATGTCTATAAAGTCTATCACAATGGGCACTACGAGAGCTTGTTCGCCTCTCTCGCTGGTGACGAGGATATAGCGGAGACCTACAGGTACCACGTGCTTTGGACGGCATTCCCCAATCTCTCAGTCTCACTAAATTTCCTGAATACAGGACAAACCGCCTCGATAGTACGGATTGCAAAAAAGGAGAAATGCGTGACGGATAACGAGGATACCAACGAAAACAACAACTAGCCAGACTCTACCCGCGCACCACCCCTTGTTGAGGGACTTCCGGGCCGGGGCGGACGGCGGAACAGATGGACCAACACGGTAACACTGATTCGTGCTAGCAGAGCCACGATCTGGTCTATAGATTTCGCGTGAACGGCGTTGCATCGTCGCCGGAGACGGCAGATGGAGGAGTGGCTCAGAACGATCGGGCTCGCGGACCGCATCCCGCGTTCCGTGAGAACCGCATCACCATCGATCAGCTTCGTGCGCTGACCGACGCCGATCTGCGCGAACTCGGCCTGACCATCGGCGAGCGGCTGCGCTTCCGCACCGCCCTGGCTGACCTCACCAACGATCCCACACCAGAGCCTGCCTCCACCGAACCACCAGCCAGTTCGGAAGCCGAACGCCGCCCGCTCACCATCATGTTCGTCGACCTGGCGGACTCCTCCAGCATCGGCAACCGCCTGGACCCGGAAGACCTGATCGAGGTCTACAAGACGTACCGGGAGACCTGCGGCAAGGCGATCAGGGCCGCCGGCGGACACGTCGCGCGTTTCATCGGTGACGGCATCCTGGCGTATTTCGGCTATCCCCTGGCGCGCGAGAACGACCCCGAACGCGCCGCCCGTGCCGCATTGGACATCGTGCGCGGTATCGGCGCGGCGGTGACTCCGGCCGATGGCCCGTTGCACGTCAAGATCGGCATCGCGACCGGAAGGGTGCTGGTCAGCCAGGCATTTTCCGGCGGGCTGTCGTTCCAGGACATCGCGGTCGGCTCCATCCCCAACCTGGGCGCGCGGCTGCAAAGCCTGGCCGGCCCAAACGGCATCGTCGTCTCGGAACCGACCTATCTGCGCATCCAGGGCAGGTTCGCCTGCGAATCGATGGGCGAAGTCGCCCTGGCTGGCTTCGAGGGCTTCCATCGCCCCTGGCGGGTGCTCGGCGAGCGTCCGCAGCAGCCAGCCTTTGCCGAGGCGCCGGCCGCCTGGAACAGCGCGTTCCAAGGCCGCCGCGGCGAACTCGAGGTGTTGCGCGCCCAGTGGAACCGCGCCGAGCGCGGCGACGGCAACGTGGTCCTGGTCATCGGCGAGGCCGGCATCGGCAAGTCCCGGCTGATCGATCAGTTCCTCACCTTCTACCTGCCGGACGGCACCAAAGCCGCCCGGCTCGGAGCATCAGCGCTGGATGAGAACTCCACGCTGTTTCCGTTCATCGACTATGTGCGCAGCAGTTCTGGCATCGAGCCGAGCGAGTCGCCCGACCGGGTGCTGGAGAAGATCGCCGTAGCCCACAATGGCACTCCGGAACGGCGGGTGCGGCTGCCGATCCTGTCCAGCCTGCTTGGCATATCCTCCGATGATCAGGAACTTGCCAGGCTGACGCCGCAGCAGTTGCGCGACAAGACACTGGCCATTCTGACCGAACTGTTGCTCGACCTGGCCGACGACGGGCCGTTGTGCCTGGTGTTCGAAGATCTGCATTGGCTCGATCCGACATCGCTGGAACTGCTTGAGTCGCTCGCGCGGCGCATTCACGGACGGCCGATTCTGCTGTTGCTGAGCGCCCGCACCAGTTTCGCGGCGCCCTGGGTGGAAGCGGTCGACGGCATCGTGCTTCGCTTGCAGCCGCTGAGCTCCGAGCATGCCAGCGGCCTGTTGCAGAGCCTGTTCGGTGAAACACCGGTGCCACCCCACCTGGCACGGCGGGTGGCGGCACAGACCGACGGCATCCCGCTGTTCATCGAAGGGATCGCCCGCACACTGCTGGAGCAGCAGCAACGCGCCGGATCCATCAACAGGCTGACGGATGAGGCAGAGTTTTCCATCCCGGCCTCACTCGATGAGGCGCTGGTGGCGCGGCTCGACCAGGCTGGCGCGGCCAAGAGTGTGGCGCAGGCTGCGTCGGTGTTCGGTCGATCGGTGCATCGTCAGCTGCTCGCCGCGGTGTGCGATCTGCCGGCGGATCAGTTGCTGGAGCACCTTATGGTGCTGGTGGAAGGCGGCATCCTTGACCGGGAGGCTCGAGGCGAGCGCGAGGCCTATCGGTTCCACCACGCTCTGCTGCGCGATGCCGCCTATGCCAGCCTGGTGCGCGACCGGCGCCGGGACCTGCATGTCCGCGCCGCTCGGGCGCTCACCACACTCGATCCGACCGAGGCGGCGGCTTATCCGGAAATGCTGGCGCTGCATCTCACGGAAGGTGGTTTGGTCGAGGAGGCGGTGCCCCACTGGCTCGACGCGGCGCGCCGGAACCTCGCCCGTTCGGCGCTGAACGAGGCGACCCGCCTGCTGCGGCGCGCCCTGACCTCGCTGGAGCGGCGCCCCGCCACACCGGACAACATCGCCCTGCGCCTGCAGGTGAGCACTCTGCTGGGTCCCGCCTTGAGCGGCCTCACCGGGCCCCATTCGGTGGAAACCCAGGAGCACTACACCAAGGCGCTCGAGCTCTGCCGACAAGCGCCGGAAGATCCTTCGCATTTCCCCATCTACTGGGGTTGGTGGCGCCTTGATCCGTTCAATATGGAACGGGCGATCGCCTTGTTGGATCGCGCGGTGACGCGCAACGATCCGGAGCTGTTGCTTCAGGCGCATCATGGCAACTGGGCGTGCCGTCTCAACACTGCGTCGTTCGACCGGTGCTGCGAACATGTCGAAGCGGGCCTGCGCATTTATCATCAGGGCGACTATCGGCATCTCGCGCGATCCTACGCCAACCATGATCCCAAGGTGTGCGCCCATGGGTCGCGCGCGCAGGCGTATTGGATGCAGGGCAGACTGCGACGAGCGATGGACGACGAGCAGCAGGCGCTGTCCTGGGCGCGCAAGATCGATCACGTGGGCAGCCGCGTTCACGCGCTGGGACTGACGCTGCTGCACCGGGTCTATCGCCGCGACTATCAGGAGGTGTTCGATCGGGCCGGCGAGCTTATCGCTTTCGCTGCCGAGCATGGCGTGGCCGATCACGGCGCGGCTGGGTTGGTGTTTCGCGGCTGGGTTGTCACGACGCAGAGCGATCCGGCATCCGGGCTTAAGGTACTCGAAGAAGGCTTGGCCCGTCAGCAGGAGGTCGCGACCAGCGAAGACTTCTCGGTTTATCTTTGTCTTCACGCAGAGGCCCTTGCGTCGGCGGGTCAGGCCGACAAGGCAGTCGAGAGTTTGCTGCGGGAACGCCCGCAATTCGACCGCAGCGGACTGCGCACCTGGTTACCGGAAGTACTTCGCATGACGGGGGAAATGATCCTCGCCGCCGATCCCAGCTCGACGGACAAGGCGCTGACCGCATTCACCGAGGCGGCAGAGATGGCCGAGGCCCAAGGCGTCCCGATGCTTGGATTGCGCACCGCAATGAGTGAGGCGAGGCTTGGCTTTCGCCTGGGCACCGCAACCCAGGCGGCCAGCCGCGTGAGGTCGGCCCTGAGCAAGATCGTCGAACCCGACGGCTCGCTCGATTTGCTTGATGCGGGGAAGCTCTTGGCGGAGGCTGAACTGGGCGCTAACGCCTAGTCGCACGGCCACGACGCCGTATCAGGGAGGATGCCATGGCGACACGTTTGACCGACACGGAACGCGCGGCGCTGGCGCAGACGCTGCCGGACTGGTCGCTGGTGGAAGGGCGCGAAGCGATTGCCCGCGCATTCCGGTTCCGCGACTTCAATGAGGCGTGGGGTTTCATGAACCGGGTCGCACTGCTGGCGGAGAGCCAGAACCATCATCCGGAGTGGTCCAATGTGTGGAACCGCGTGAACATCGAGCTTTCGACGCACGATGCCGGCGGCCTGACCGACAACGACGTGAAGCTCGCCAAGGCGATCGACGCGCTGATGGCCTGATGCAGCCAAGCTTTCCGGAACGCGCCATCGCCATTCGCCGTGCCGCGGCGCGGCTGTGCCTGCGGCTCGGCTGGGCGCCGCTGCACGAGGTGGCGCTGCCGAACGGCCGACGCGCCGACATCCTGGCGCTGCGGCCCGACGGAGGCTTCGCCTGCATCGAGGTGAAGTCCGGCCCGCGCGACTTCCTGACCGACCTGAAATGGCAGGACTACCGTGAGTTCGCCGACGAACTGTTCTTCGCCGTCGATGTCGACTTTCCGCAGGAGCTGCTGCCGGCGGAGACCGGCCTGATCGTCGCCGCGGGACTGGAGGCTGAAATGTTACGTGCGGCTCCGGCGCATCCACTGGTAGGCGCCCGCCGTCGTGCGCTGCTGCACCGCTTCGCGTTGCTGGCAGCGGGGCGGCTGGCGACTCTGGAGGATCCGGGCGGGGTGGCTGATATGCGCGCCGCGCTGCGGGTCGAGTAAGATGGATCGTTCCGCATGAGTATGAACGGCATCGACCGGCGACGCGCACTCTCGCTGGCAGGCGTCGCCTGGATCGGCCGTGCCGCCGCCGCCGATGCGCAGAGCCAGGCGCCCGCTTCCAAGGTGGACGACATCGCGGGCGATACACGTCAGCTTCCCGCGGACGTCACCACCCACCACACACTTGATCTCCCCGGCCGTACCTTGCACTTCGAGGCGACCGCGGGCGCGATCCGCCTCACCGACGCCAAGCATGCGCCGAGCGCCGACCTTGCCTTCATTGCGTTCCAGTTGGACGGCGCCGATCGAACCCATCGCCCGGTGACATTCGGATTCAATGGCGGGCCTGGTTTCGCGTCCGCCTGGCTGAATGTCGGCGCGGTTGGACCGTGGCGCATTCCTCTCGGCGGCGACGCCACCGCACCGTCAGCCTCGCCCGAACCGCTGCCGAATGCCGAGACCTGGCTCGACTTCACCGATCTGGTGTTCATCGACCCCGCCGGCACTGGTTATTCGCGCGTGGTAGCCGGCAATGGCGACGTGCGGCGCGGGCTGTGGTCGGTCGACGGCGACATCGACTATCTGGCCGAGGCGATCCGCCGCTGGCTGGACCGGTTCGATCGCATCGTGTCGCCGAAATACCTGCTCGGCGAGAGCTATGGCGGCTACCGCGCACCGCGGCTGGCGCGCGAACTCGCGTCCCACCAGGGAACCGGCCTCTCCGGCCTCGTGCTGGTGTCGCCGATGCTCGACCTAGGCGGACGCAGCGCGGCGTTCGCGCCGTTCACCTATGTGACCCGCCTGCCCTCGATGGCAGCTACCGCGCGCGCCGCGCACGGCTCGGTGTCGCGTGCCCAGCTGGCTGACGTCGAACACTACGCAACCACCGACTATCTGCTGGACCTGACGCGGGGCGAGCGCGATGCCGCGGCGATCGCCCGGCGCAGCGCGCGCGTGGCCGAATTTATTGGCCTCGATCCGGCGCTGGTGCGACGCTACCACGGGCTGATCGACAACAGCGTGTTCCTGCACGAGCTGTACCGCGCGCAGGATCGTGTTGGCAGCAGTTACGATGCCACCATCACCACGGCCGATCCGTTCCCACTCGAGACGTCCGGCACCTATCCGGAACCAGTGCTGGAGGCGCTGAAAGCGCCGCTCAGCAGCGCGATGGTCGCGATCTGCGAGACGCGGCTGAACTGGCGGCCGGACAATCTCTACCAATTGTGGAACCCGCAGGCGAACCGGCAATGGGACTGGGGCCGCGATGTCCTGGACCCGCCGCAGGCGATGGAGGCGATGCGCGCCGCGCTGGCGCTGGACCCGCATCTCTCGGTGCTGATCGTGCACGGCCTGTTCGACCTGGTCACCCCATACTTCGCGACGCAGTTGCTGCTCGATCAGGTGCCGGAGGCGGGCATTGCCGATCGCATACGACTGTCGATCTATCCGGGCGGCCATATGTTCTACTCCATCGACGCCTCGCGAGCGGCGCTGCGCGACGATGCGGCCAGGCTGTTCGGAGATCGGCTGCGAGGGGGCGGGTAGCCGAGGCTGTTGTGGCGATTGTGCCATCGTACAGCGGCGCGAGCGTCACTTGGCCGCATTACCAGCACACCGCCAACGATGGCGGCGGCCAGAAATCCGCCTGGCTGGTTCCGTGCTTCGGTCGCGGCGCCCCCTTTTGCGGCGCCGAACGATCGACCATGATGTTCGGAGCTGCTGCAAGACGCATCGGTCGTCGACTGGCTCGTCCCGGGTTTTTATGCTGGCAGTCGTAACGACAAGGAGATCTCGCCCATGACACGGCAGGTGGTTTCGTCCGGTGGCCCGTTCGAGCAGATCTACGGGTACAGCCGCGCGGTGCGCGTCGGGGCTCAGGTTCATGTTGCCGGAACCGCGGCGCGCGGCGAAGCGCTGGCGGGTGATGCCTACGTGCAGACGCAGAATATTCTCGGGACGATTCGCAACGCGCTGGAGCAAGCCGGCTCGCGGGTCGAGCATGTGGTGCGCACGGTCATCTACGTGACCGACATCGGCGACGCTGACCTGGTGGGACGAGCACACCAGGAGGTGTTCGGCGCGGTCCGCCCGGCCAGCACGATGGTGCAGATAAGCGCCCTCATCCGCCCAGAAATGCGGGTGGAAATCGAAGCTTTTGCGGTGATCGACGAGGCCTGACCGCGCGCGTCAGCACCTCATCAAGACCGAGCGCGCTCCCGACAACCCGCGTACCGCCGGAACACCTCTCCGGTAACGACGCGGCGCCGATCAGTACCCCAGCGGCTCAGCTACCACCGGCGTCCATCGCGTCTTCTTCACCACCGACAGGAACGACTGCGTCGAGGCGTGGTGGTCGGTGGGCGTGATGGTCAGCGGCGGGCCACCGAACATGTCGCGCCAGTCCTTGATGCTTTCCATCGACTTCTGGAACGTGTCCAGATTCAAGTCGCGCCCCGCCCGCTGCAGTACGTCGATCAGACACACCGCCGCCGCATAGCCGGCCTCGCCCAGGTAATTTATGTCGATGCCGTAGCGCTGCTTGTAGCGCGCCGTGACCTCGCGGACCGCCGGACGCGGATCGTCGGAATAAGCGTAGATGCCAGGCGACATCGAATAGAACCCCTCCGCCGGTTCTCCAGGGGCCTCGGCGACAGCCGTGGAGTAGCTCGCGAACTGGCCGCAGAACTCGACATCCCACCCCATTTTGCGCGCCGTCTGCAGGATGATGATCGTGTCGCGGACGATCGTGCCCATGCAGACCAGATCGCAGCCCGCATCCTTGAGCCGGCTGACATGCGCGTTGAAGTCAGTGGCGGTGGGGCTGAACGTCGCAACGGCGCCGAGCTTCAGCTTCATCACGCCGATCTGGTCTACTATGCCGGCGTGGATGTCCTTGCCGAAGTCGGTGTCCTCGTACATCGAACCGATGACCTTCCGGCCCTTGGTCTCGGCGAAATACTTCACACAGGAACGCATCTGATCGTAGTACGATGCGAACTGGCCGTATTTGTACGGGCTCAGCGGCAGGTACATCGACCGCGCGCAGGTCAGCGGAAACACACTCGGCACCTGCTTCTCGATCATCATCGGCAATACCGCGTCCATCTGCGGCGTGCCGCCGCTGCTGATCGACAGGAAGATGTCGTCGCGGTTCACCAGCTTGTTCATCGCCTGCACCGCCTTGGGGACCATGTACTCCATGTCCTCGACGATGAAGCGGATCTTGCGGCCGTTGATGCCGCCCTTCTCGTTGATGCCGTCGAACGCCATCCGGATCGAGTTGGCGGCGTTGGTGCCCTGCACCGCGGTGACGCCGGACAGGTCCGTCATCATGCCGATAGCGATCTCGGTGTCGGACACCCCGCGTGTGGCGGCGGCGGCTCTGCCGATGATCGCAGGCGTTGCCAGCAGGCCGGCGGCACCGGCCAATACGGAACGTCGTGTTGTCTCGCGTGTCGGAACCATGGCGCAATCTCCCCATCGCGGCCGGAGAAGCCCGGCCGTCGTATCTTGTCAGTCGGTCCCGGTCTTGGATCCGGGTAGGCAGCACGTCTCGTCCCGATCCGACGGCGCTGTCGGGGGAGTACGACAGGCGGCGTCCGATCAGGCTAGCGCGGACGGTTATTCATGTCATTCCCGGCCGGGCCGCACGCTAGATGGCGGTCGTTTCCGGGTGTCGTATGGCTCGCTCGATCGCCATTGCCAGCTCACGCGTGCTGAACGGCTTCTGCACCGTTCGGTAACCCAGAGCCGACCAAGGCCGCAGGGCATCGTTCTCCACGTAGCCGGTCACGAACAGAATCGGTGCATCCGGCCACAGCGTCGTCACTTCCGCCGCAAGCTGGCTGCCGTTCATCAGCGGCATCGCGAAGTCGATGATCAGGAGATCGAAGCTCCGATCGTGCGTGATTGCCGCCAGCGCATCCCCGCCGCCGGTTGCCTCGACGACTTCGTGTCCCAGTTCTTCCAGCATAGCGCGGACCGAGAGGCGCACGCCGGCGTCGTCATCGACCAGCAGGACACGGCGGTTGGCGGACACGACGAGGGTATCGGCGCTCAGCGGTTCGGTAGGCGGCGCACTCTCAGCCTTGCACAGGAACAGGCTGACGGTCGTGCCGGCCCCCGGCACGCTGGCAAAGCTGAGCGCGCCGCCGAGCTCACGGACAAAACCGTCCACCATCGACAAGCCGAGCCCAGTTCCGCCACCCGGCCCTTTCGTGGTGAAGAACGGCTCGTGCGCGCGGGCACGGACCTCCGCGGACATGCCGATGCCGGTGTCGATGACCTGAATGCAGACATAGTCCCCCGGCTTCAGTCTCGGTTCCAGACCGTCCCCGTCCGCGACAGTGATGATGTTGGTTCGGAAGGTGAGTTCCCCGCCGTCCGGCATCGCGTCACGCGCATTCACCGCGAGATTGAGCAGCGCCAGCTCGAGCTGCACCAGATCGGCCAGCGCCGGCCAGAGATCATCGGCGAGGTCATAGTGCAAGCGGATGGATGGCCCGAGCGTCCGGCACAGCAGATCGTCCATGCCCTTGATCACGCCGTTCGCGTCAACCGACTGCACCGCGACTTCGTGCTTGCGGGAGAATGCCAGCATCTGCGCGGTCAGTCTCGCCGCGCGTTGTGCCGCTTCGGTCGCGGTCTGCAGCAGCCGCACGGATCGCGGGTTGCTCTCCCGCCGCAGCACCAGCTCGAGCGAGCCAAGAATGGCCGCCAGCAGATTGTTGAAGTCGTGCGCCACACCGCCGGTCAGGCGGCCGAGCGCCTCCATCTTCTGACTTTGCTGTGCCCTTGCCTCCGCCTGACGCCGTCGCTCGGTCTCTTCGAGCAGCCGGCGCAGGGCGTCGTGCTCGACCGCGGTCCGGCGCCGCACGAGCTGTTCGGTCGCGAGCAGCAGGACGCTGAGCAGAATCGCGCACACGGCGATCACGGCGACATGAATGGCCCAGGTCGTCAGCAGGACCGACTCGCCGATCGAATAACTGACCAGCAGCGGCACATCGTGCAGCCATCGGAAGGCGGCGATACTCGCCTCGCCGTCCAGACTTGACTGGCCGCTCACCAAGCCCGATGCGCCTCTCGCACGGGCTGCCACCATCAACGCATCGGATGCCGGCAGGACAATGCGGTCGGCCGGTGTGTCCGGAAATCGCACCAGGAGCGCCCCATCGCTGCGAACCAGCGTGGCTGCCGAGGCGTTCGGCTGGTCCAGGACGGCGCGATAGAACGATTCGAAATACTGGCGCGACACCGTCACGCCCGCCACGCCGTTAAATTTGTCGTCCAGCACGCGGCGGCGGCTGATTATGAAGCCGGTAGTCCCGGATATCGTGCCCGGGAAAGGTGCGGTGATGACGACGGTGCCATCACCTCCCGCCTTCGCGGCGGCAAAGTATTCGGCGTCGTGCACGTCGTAGCGTGGCATCGGGTAGCCGCGGCTGCTGGCTGCGATCAGGCCGTTGGGGTCGACCAGGAACACCGCCTCAACCTGCGGCAGCTCTTGTCGCAGATGGTCCAGGAACTCATGGGTTTCGGGCGATGCGGCGATCGTCGCCCAGTCCCGCTGGCCGATGTGGTCCAACACTCGCGCGATCACGAGGTCGATCGTTTCCACCACCGTTCTGGCGTGCTCGGCCAGCGCGTTGGTGGTCGTCACGACATCGTTGCGAGTTCGCGCAAGCTCGACCCTGTAGTCGATCCAGGCCAGACCGAAGAACAGCAGGGCAGGCAGGACCACGCAGGCGATCCGCAACCGGTGAGTGGTTCCGCTCCACTGCCGGCCGAACGCGGCGACGTACGACCTTGCTGCTTGCATCGTGATCTTGGCCAATTCGGACGCAACGATGGCATAACCGGCGGAGAGATCGGAACGAACAAGTTCTCGATTGCCCGGCATCACAATGGGGTGACGCGACAGCAGCGCGAGTACCGCCGCGAAGCGACCAGCCCAGCAGCTATTTCAGCAGCCCGAACGCGCTTATGTTCGAGCTGTCGCGCCGCTTACTCCGCCGCCGCTCGCTCGGGTTGCCGGTGGCCGTTCATGTACTGCACGCTGACCGGCTGGTTGGTCTCGAACGGGCTCTTGAGGTCGAATTCCTTCGCCATTTCGCGCACCGCCGGGAATACTTCTTCACCCAGCAGCCGGATGCAGGTCTTTGCATCCTGGTGCGACACGGTGCCGTCATTGCCCCAGAACGCGAAAATGCCCGGCCGGGTCTGCTCCAGCAGGATACGCAACTTGGCAATCACCTGCTTCGGCGTGCCGGCAATGATCATCATCTCGTCGAGCTGCCCCTCCAGCGCTGGCCGGGCACGCGGACTCTTCGACCGGCCGATGGAGGACTCGACAAACGCGCGGCGGTTCTCCGGGCTGTAGTAGCCCGCAGGTGTGCTCCATACCGGGTGCGCCAGGCCGGTGAACTCGCCCTGCATCCACAGGAACTGGCGCGCGTTCTCCAGCGCCTTCTCCTCAGTCTCGGCAACGTGGATCTGCTTCAGCAGGCCATGGTAATCCGGGCCGCCGGCAAAGCCCGCCTCGGCCGCCGCATCGTCGTACATCTTCCAGATCTGCCTGGTCCGCTCGACCGGTGTATTCAAGGCGATATACGGATAGCCATGCTGCGCCGCCCAGATGATCGTCTCCTTGCTGATGACGCCGGGAATCCAGATGCGCGGGTGCGGCTTCTGGATCGGCACCGCCCATGGATTGACGACGCGGTGCTGGTAATGCGTGCCCTCCCAGCGGAACGGTCCCGGCGTGGTCCAGGTCTTCACGACCAGGTCGTGCGCCTCCTCGAAGCGCTCGCGGTTGAACGCCGGATTGACGCCGTTGGCGAGCTGCTCCTGCCCGCCGCCGCGGACAAAGCCCGATACCAGCCGCCCGTTTGAGATCATGTCGATCATCGACAGCTCTTCGGCGAGCTGCACCGGGTTGTCCGATAGCGGCAGCGGATTCCCCAGGATGACGATCTTCACGTTCTTGGTGACCGCGGCGAGGATGGAGGCGAAGATGTTGGTTCTCGCCTGCATGCAGAACGGAGCGTTGTGGTGCTCGTTCAGCATGATGCCGTCGAAGCCCAGCTCGTCGACCAGGATGTAGTGTTCCAGATACTCGTTGTAGAGCCGGCTGCCCGCCACCGGGTCGAAATGCCGGTTCGAGAACATCAGCGCGGTGGCGCCGAAATCGAGGCCGGCCTGGGCGAAATAGGCCGACATAGGTTGCTCGGTGAAGTACATCAGGTGCATGACGATCTCCCTTTTGGCGCCACGCTAGTCCGGTGTCTGCCTGCCGGCAACCGCAGGTAGCGCCCGTGGAGGGCCCAGGGCCTTGCGTCAGGCTCCACGACGTTGCCACGATCCACCTGACACCGCATCCAGGAGCGACAGCTTATGACCGCCTCGCAGGACGCACCGGCCCTGGACTATGACGCCATCATCATCGGGGCGGGAATCTCGGGGATGTACCAGCTCTACCGCCTGCGCGAGCTGGGGATGCACGTGCGCGTCTTCGAGGCCGGCACCGGCGTCGGTGGCACCTGGTACTGGAACCGCTATCCGGGCGCGCGCTTCGATTCCGAAAGCTACTCCTACAGCTACTCGTTTTCCCAGGAACTATTGGAGGAGTGGAACTGGTCCGAGCATTTCGCCTCGCAGCCGGAGACGCTGCGCTATCTCAACCATGTCGCCGACAAGTTCGACCTGCGCCGTGACATCCGGTTCCGCAGCCGTGTAGCCGCGGCGCACTGGCAGGAGGCGACGCGGCGTTGGCATGTGACTTTGGAAGACGGCAGCAGGCACAGCGCGCATTTTCTGATCACCGCGATCGGTCCGCTGTCGGCGCCGACCATGCCGCGCATCGATGGCGTGGAGACGTTCCGCGGCCAATCCTGTCACACCGCACGATGGTCGCATGAGCCGGTAAGCTTCGAGGGCAAGCGGGTGGCGGTGATCGGTACCGGTGCCACCGGCGTGCAGACCATCCAGGAGGTGGCCAAGACCGTCGGTCACCTTACCGTGTTCCAGCGCACGCCGAACTGGTGTGCGCCGCTGCACAACAGCAGGATCGACGTCGAGACGATGGCGCAGATCAAGGCCGGCTATCCGGAGATGTTCAGACGCTGCCAGGAGACCTTCGCGTGTTTCCTGCACACGCCGGACCCGCGCGGCACGTTCGAGGTGACGCCGGAGGAGCGCGAGGCGTTCTGGGAGAAGCTGTACGCCGAACGCGGTTTCGGCATCTGGCAGGGCAATTTTCGCGACATCCTGACCGACCGCAAGGCGAACGACCTGATCAGCGATTTCGTGGCGAGGAAAATCCGCGAGCGGGTGAGGGATCCCGCGGTGGCCGACAAGCTGATCCCAAAGAACCACGGTTTCGGCACCCGCCGCGTGCCGCTGGAGACCAAATATTACGAGGTCTACAACCAGCCCAACGTTGTGCTGGTGGACATCAACGAAACCCCGATCGAGCGGATCACACAGACCGGCATCAAGACCAGCGACGCCGAATACGAGTTCGACATCATCATCTACGCCACTGGATTCGATGCCATCACCGGCAGCTTCGATCGCATCGACATCAGGGGAGACGCCGGACTGAAACTGAAAGACAAATGGGCGCATGGGCCGCAGACGTATCTCGGCGTCCTGGTGGAAGGCTTTCCCAACATGATGATGTTGATGGGCCCGCATACCGCGCTGGGCAACATTCCGCGCAGCATCGAATACAATGTCGAGTGGGTGACGGGCGTGCTACGCCACGCGCGGGACCATGGCCTGACGCGGCTGGAGGCCACGGAAGCGGGGGTGAAGTCATGGACCGATCACGTCAAGTCGCTGGGCGTGGGTCTGCTGTCGAATGAGGTCAACTCCTGGATGACCGGCATCAACACCAATGTGGCAGGCAAGCAGGTCCGCATCATTGCGCGCTATAGCGGCAGCGCGCCGGCGTATCGGGCACGGTGCGACGAGGTGGCGGCAAATGGATATCGGGAGCTCGCACTGGCGTAGCCCGGCAGCAGTTAACCAGAACGGAGGCGATGATGAAACCGGAAGCGGTTGGACTATCGGCGTCGCGATTGGCGCTGATGGACAAAGTGATGACGCGTCGCTACGTCGATACCGGCCGCCTGCCGGGCGTGCTGACCATGGTGTACCGGCACGGCAAGCTCGTTCACAGCGGCATGTCGGGGCACATGGACCTCGAGCGCGGCAAGCCGATGCGCGAGGATGCGATCTTCCGCATTTATTCCATGAGCAAGCCGATCACGGCGGTGGCACTGATGATGCTGGTCGAGGAAGGCCTGATCGGCCTGGACGATGATGTCGCCGCGCACATTCCATCGTGGCGGAACCTGGGCGTCTACACCACCGGCATACCGAGCATTGCGACCACTGCGCCGCCGACCTTCCTGACGACCCCGGTCGAACGCGCGATGAAGGTCGTGGACCTGGTGACGCACACCTCAGGCCTGACCTACGGGTTCCTGAACCGCACCAGCGTCGATCGCGCCTACCGCCGCGTGCGGGTGGCCGAACCTGACGCCGAAGGCGGGCTCGATGCCATGATCGAGCATTTGTCGACCTTGCCGCTGGAGTTTTCGCCGGGGACGGCATGGAACTACTCGGTCTCGCTCGATGTGGCGGGCTACCTGGTCCAGAAGCTCAGCGGCATGAGCTTCGGTGAGTTCCTGCGCACGCGGCTGTTCGCGCCCCTCGGCATGACCGACACCGGTTTCTGGTGCCCGCCGGAGAAGCTCGACCGGTTCGCATCCTGCTACATGCCGAAGCCAGGCGGCGGGATCAAACTGCAGGATGATGCGGGCAACAGCACCTACGCCGCGCCACCCAACCTGGAATCCGGCGGCGGCGGCCTGGTCTCGACCGCGCATGACTACATGCGGTTCTGCCGGATGATGCTGAACGGCGGAACGCTTGATGGCGTGCAGATCCTCAGCCCGAAGACCGTCGCGCTGTTCAGCCTGAATTTCCTGCCCAACAACAGCGAGCTGGCGGCCATGGCGCCGCCAGGCCTGTTCAGCGAGGCCGGCTATGCGGGCAACGGATTTTCCATTGGTTGCGGCGTGACCATAGACGTCGCCAAGGCGCGACTGCCGGGCACGCTGGGCGTGTTCTTCTGGAGCGGCGCCGCCGCGACCGCGTTCTGGATCGACCCGAAGGAAGGGCTCGCAGTGGTGTTCATGACGCAGGTCATCGGCAGCGACGCAAGACTGACGCTGCGCCGCGACCTGCGCACGCTGGTCTACTCGGCGATGACCGAGTCGTTCGCATAATCGCCGGGAGGCAACAATGGGACCAAGGCTCGTCGAACACCTCCTCTATGAGCCGGAGGATAGCGGCATCCTCTGGATCAGGTTCAATCGTCCGGAACGGCTGAACGCGTTGGTCGGCACCGCGGAGGAGAACAGTACTGTCGCAAAAGTCGGAGAATACATGCGGGCTGGCGACGACGATCCCAACATCAGGGTCATCGTGCTCACTGGTGTCGGTCGCGCTTTCTGCGCCGGTGCGAATCTCGCATCCAGGGCGACGCAGGACGTGACCGGCGAGAACTTCGTCGGCAATCGCGCGCCGCATGAGGGGCCGGATGGCGCGCGGCAGCATTTCTACCACGGCTTCACCGACCTGCACCGCGATATTTCCCTGATCCGCAAACCCACGATCGCGATGATCAACGGGCCGGCGGTCGGTTCGGGCATGGACATGGCATTGCATTGCGACATCCGCGTGGGCTGCGAGAAGACGCGCTTCATCGCGTATCACAATGCCGGGCAGATCATCGAAAACGGTGGCTCGTATTATCTGCCCAAGATGGTCGGCCTCGGCCGCGCCCTGGAATTCGTCTACACCGGTGAGCTGAACGCTGAGCGGGCCTACGAGTGGGGCATGCTCAACCATCTGGTGCCGTCGGAAAAGCTGGAAGCGACCACCAGGGAACTTTGCGACAGGATCATCGCGCGGCCGCCTCTGGTGCAGTGGGTGAGCAAGCGCGTCATGCGCGCCGCGCTGGATAGCACGCTCGAGACCACCATGGTGCTTACCTCGAACGCCGGCGGCATCCTGCAGAACTCGGAGGACGCAAAAGAGGCAAGGCGCGCCTTCGTCGAGAAGCGGAAAGGCCGCTTCAAGGGAGCCTGACGGCCTGTTCGTGACCGCGGGTGCTTGTTACGCTGGATGGTTCATACCGGGAAGGGCAGCAGCGATGCGGCAAATCAGGATCGGCGACATCACCATCGACGCGGTGATCGAGCGCGAGGGACCGTGGCGACGGCCACAGGACTTCTTCCCAACCTATGATGAGGCCACCTGGAACCGGCACCTCCCTTCGATGGAGCCGGAGGTGTTCGACGCGGCGCGTGGGATGATGTGCATCACCTACCAGACCTTCGTGGTGCGCTCGCCCCGCCACACCATCCTGGTGGATACCTGTACCGGTGAGGACAAGGGCCATCCGCCGCCGTTCGATTTCCCCGGGAAGGAGCGCTGGCGCAAGGAGCTGTTCGCGCTGGGCGTCAGCTACGACAAGATCGATTACGTATTCTGCACGCATCTGCATATCGACCACACCGGATGGAACACCACCCTGCGCGACGGCCGCTGGGTACCGACGTTTCCAAATGCGAAATACGTGTTCCACAAGAAGGAATACGCGGCCTGGGAGGCGGAGCATGCACGCGGCGCCAATCCGCCGGGCACGGTGTTCCGGGACAACTGCCTGCCGATCGTGGAGGCCGGCCAGGCGCTATTGGTGGACGACGATTATGCGCTCGACGACACCGTCACGTTGACGCCGACGCCGGGACATTCGCCCTGCCATTGCTGTGTCAATATTCTCTCGCGCGGGCAGCGGGCGGTGGTGACCGGCGACATGATGCACCACGCGATCCAATGCCGGGAGCCTGACTGGTCACCCGGTGTCGACTGGGACGCGAAGCAGGCCGCGGTATCGCGCCGCACGTTCCTGCCGACGGTCGCGGACACCGCTACGCTGATCCTGCCGATCCATTTCCCCGCGCCGACCGCCGGGTTGGTGACGACCGATGGCGACCGGTTCCATTACCGGTTCAAGCGCGATTAGGCTGCGAGCATCATCCGGGATGCCTTTTCGCCGATCATGATCGAGGGCGCATTGGTGTTGCCCGAGGTGAGCGTCGGCATGATCGAGGCATCGGCGACCCGCAGTCCTTGCATGCCATGGACGCGAAGCTGGTCGTCCACCACCGCCATCGGGTCCGAGCCCATCTTGCAGGTGCCGACCGGATGATAGGTGGTCTCGGCGTGCTGCTTCACCCAGTCGAGCAGTTCGTCGTCGGACTGGATGTTCACGCCGGGCGCGATCTCGTCGGTGGCGATGCCCTGCATGGCGGGCGCGGTCATGATGCGGCGGGTGATGCGCATCGCCTCGAGAGTCACGTCGCGGTCGAGCTGGGCGGTCAAAAAATTGAAGCGCACCGCCGGCTGCTGGTTTGGGGACTTCGAGGACACATGAATACTGCCGGTACTCTCCGAGCGCAGGATGTTGGTGATCGCGGTGACGCCGGAACTTTTCGCGAGCTTGAAATTGGTGTCGGCCAGGAAGGGCACCCAGGAGATCGCGGCATCCGGCGCATCCAGCCCGGCGCGGGTGCGAATATACGCCCGTATCGGCGCCGCCGGCAGACCGAGCAGTCCTTTGTGGCTGAGCGCGTATTTCAGCGCCTGCCAGACCAGCCCAAGGCCGCGCCCCTTGTCGTTGTAGGTCATGCCGAGTGAGGCTGGCACCGTCCACTTCATGCGCGGCGAGTAATGATCGCGCAGGTTCTCGCCGACGCCTTTCAGTTCGTGGCGAACCTCGATGCCGAGGCCATTCAGCAGATCGGGCTGGCCGATGCCGGACAGCTCCAGTAGCTGCGGTGAATTGATCGAACCGGCGCTGACGACGACTTCCTTGCCCGCGTGCGCTTCGTGCTGCTGGCCGTTGACGGTGTAGCGGACACCGACGCAGCGCTTGCCTTCGAGCAGCAGGCATTCGGTCAGCGCATTGGCCTGGATCGTCAGGTTGGGCCGGCTGCGCGCGGGGTCGAGATAGCAGAAGGCGGTGCTCATCCGGCGACCGTTGCGGATCGTCGCCTGGGTCATGCCGATGCCGTCCTGCTGCGCGCCATTGTAATCCTTGGTGTATTTGATGCCGACCTCGCCGGCCGCCTTGATCAGCGCGTCGTAGATCGGCCCGGTCTCGATGCTTTCAGTGACCTTCAGCGGACCGTTGCGGCCGCGGTATTCGTCGTCCGCGTCGCCCTTATAGCTTTCCATGTCGCGGAAGATCGGCAGTACCTCGCGATAGCTCCAGCCGCGATTGCCGAGCTGCGCCCATTGGTCGTAGTCCTGCGACTGGCCCCGCACGAACACCATGCCGTTGATCGACGACGAACCGCCGAGCAGCTTGCCGCGCGGGATGGGAATGCGGCGGTTGCCGGTGCCCTCGTCCGGTTCCGACGAATACAGCCAGTTGGCGGCGGGGTTCTCGATCAGTTTGGCGAAGCCGACGGGGATGCGCGACCAGGGGTGGCTTTCGCGGCCGGCTTCCAGCACCAGCACGCGGTGCTTGGGGTTGGCGCTGAGCCGGTTGGCCAGGACCGACCCCGCCGAGCCGGCGCCCACCACGATGTAGTCGAACGTCTGTGCTTCCATTGTTTCGTTCCTCGGCAGCGATGCAGGCAATACCGCATTTTCGCTGAGGCGCAATACCGTGGGTGAACGTTCCATTCCGACGGCATTCAGCGAAAGCAAGAAAGCAAGCAAGAATAACACGGAGGCCACGGATTAGAAGCGTAAGCCACGGATTACACGGAAAGGTATTGAACGCGCTTTGCGCGATGACGCTCGATTTGCTTGCGCGAAGCGCCCAATCTTTCTTATCCGTGCAATCCGTGGCTTACGCTTCTAATCCGTGGCCTCCGTGTTATTCTTGCTTGCTTAAAGCCTGCCAGCTGTCGCCGGGCTTCAAGTCATCGCTCCGCATCCATCTTACTCATTGACGACAGCGACAGTCTCGATTTCGACCATGAAGTCAGGACTGGCCAACCGGGTGACGCCGACAGTCGTGCTGGTCGGCGTCGCCACACCAAGATAACGCATGCGCACATCGCCGCATTTCTGGAATTCGTCGAAGTCGGTGACGAACGTGTTGGTCTTGACGACGTCGGCCCATGTCGCGCCGGCAGCCTTGAGGCATCGTTCGAGGTTTTGGAATGTCTGTTCCATCTGGGCTCGCATATCGCCCTTGCCCACGCAATTGCCGTCGATATCGCGGGCCAACTGGCCGGCCGTGTAGACGAGCTTGCCGGTGCCGCTCACCGTCACGACGTGCGAATAGGAAGGCTGTCCGTTGGACGTCCGTACGTTCATCCCCTCCGGCTGATACCGTTCGATCTTGAGCGCCATTTATGGTTCTCCCTCGTTCGTGTTCGTCCGTTTGCGAGCGTGCCGCATCACTGCAGGCGCGAGCCCGGATCCATTCCCAAATAAACCCTGCCGCCGATCGGATACCATTCCGGCGCGACCGTGACGGTCTGGCCGACGACGTGCAGATCGCGCCAGCACTCGGCCAGTCGGCTCTCACGTTTGAACGACGTGCTGCCGCCGTGCCGGTACACCAGGTCCATTGCCTCGCGCGCACTGTCGGCGGCGTAGGTCGAGGCCAACCGGCAGCGCGCCCTTTGCTCGAGCGTGGTCTCCTTGCCGGCTGCGATCGTGTTCCACAACTCGGCGATCATCGCGCTGCGGTAGGTGCGCCCCGCGTTCAGCACCGCATCGGCGCGACCGACCGCTTCCTGCACCTGGGGGTTCTCGCACAGCAGGCCGGTCCGGCCGCGCGGTGTCTTGTCCACGGCCAACGCGATCAGCGCGTCGATGCCGGCGCGCGCGATGCCGGTAATCACCGAGCTGTGGTGCGGGCCGACCCAGCACACACTCGGCAAGGCGTAGGTGATGCCGGGCCAGCGCGACCATTGGTTATCCAGCGGCATGCCGGCGTGAACCATCGCCCGGCGCTCCGGAAGAAACACATCCTTGACCGTCCAATCGAAGCTGCCGGTTCCGCGCAGTCCGGCCACGTCCCAACTGCCGGGCACGATCTCCGCTTCCGCTCGCGGGAATACCGCTCGCCAATATAGGGAACCGCCGTCCGGCCGGCGGCGCGGTATGCCATCGTCGAGGATCTGAAAGCTGCCCAGCATCCAGGTCGACTCCTGGCAGCCGGTGCCGAAGGTCCAGCGTCCGCTGATGCGGTAGCCGCCCGCCACCGGCACCGCCTGGCCGCCGCCCTGCACCGCGGTGCCGGCGATGACGGTGGCGTGCCCGGGCGGGTAGATCTCGTGCACGCCCTCGTCCGGCAACCCGAGCGTGACCAGTTGCCCGATGCTGTTGTTGCAAACGTTCCAGCCGACCGAACCGGCGCCCTCGGCCAGCAGTTCCACAACGCGCAGGTAGGTCAGCGGATCGACCTGCAGGCCGCCCAATGCGCGCGGTATCACCATTCGGTAGCAGCCGGCAGCGTGCAGTTGCTCCACCAAAGCCGGCGACAGACGTTGCTCGTGCTCGATCTCATCATGATAACGACGGAGCATCGGCTGCAGCGCGGCCGCCGCCTGCACCACGGGTTGCGCATCGACATCGACCGGTAGGTGCGTGTCGTCGGTCATCGCGTCCATTGGTCCCTCCCGCCGAAGTCGCCTACGCGCCTCGTGGCGCTTCCATCCCAACAACGCGCTGATAGACCGCGCGGACTTCGTCGGAGACCTCTTGCGTATCTTCGCGCAAATTGCGAGGCGTGATGGCAATGAAGGCGATTTCCCAGTTCTGGGGGATCGGCTTTCCCACTCTCGGCAGAAAAGCATGCGGCGCGCCTGGCGCGTTGTGAAAATGGTCACCGCCGGTCACGGGCGCCAGGATGGGAAGCCCATACGCATCGGTCGAAAACGCATCCGCCTCGCCGACCACATACATGGGAAACTGGTCGGTTCTGCTGTACGCGTGCTTATGCAGTTCTACCTTTGGCAGGAATACAGCGGCAACGCCGCGGCCGTGGCGGTTCTGGCCGAGGCGCCAGGGACCGGATCCTGACAGGTCCGCCTGGCTTGTCAGCCTGTGCTCGTCGCGACCAAGGACTTCACGCAGCGCCTCCTTCGGGTTGAAGTCCTTTTCCCGCCCGGAGAACTCTGTACGAATCTTGCTGAAGTCGCGGTAGACGGCTTTCATCCACGCCAGTTCATCTTCTTCAAGTTCATGATCCAGCAGCTTGATACTTGGTTGCTCGGACATCGATGTCTCCTTCATGCTCGATCATCATGCGGCCGCGGCCGGCGACGCCAGACCGTCGGGCGGCCAGACCACAATCCCCTCCGCCAGCGGAATGCGCAGATTGCGAAACAACATGGAGAACGACATCCAGTTGCCCATGGCGATGATGAATTCCACCTGCTGTCCCGGGTCGGTGACGTGCTTCACCACCTCGGCCCACGCAGCGTCGGAAATCGATTTGCCGGCAAGACATTCATCGGTGGCGGCAAGGATCGCCTGGTCCGCCGGCGTCAACCGCGCCGAACTCGGCCAGTCGCGTACTGCCAGGATATCGTCGGGCGGGATGCCCGCCGTGGTCGCCACCCGCCAGTGTTGCGTCCACTCGTACGCCGACCCGGTGACCCAGCCGATGCGCATGATCATCAGTTCGCGCAGGCGCGTGTCGAACTTGTTGTTCTCCAGCAGCTGCATCAATTGGCCGAACGCCACCCTGGCCACGCCGGGGTTGTTTGCCACCACGCGAAACGCCTCGCTCTGGGTACGCCGCGCAGGCATTCCCATCGCATCACCGAGTTCGCGGGCGCGCTCCAGGGAAACCATCGGCACGCGTAAGGTCATCCTCACCCTCCGTTGTCGTTGCCTCTATCTTAATCCCAGAGCGTTTCTGCTGCGGCATTCCGCCCTGCAACGCGGCCGAACGCGAGGCATTCCCCGATGTTCCCGGTGCCCTGATACAGATAGCTATAGATCGAACCGAGTTCTCCCGCGCTGTACAGCCTTGCGATGGGCGTGCCATCGGGTCGCACAATCTGCGCCTTCTCATTACGGCGTGGGCCGCCCTGAGTATTGAGCATGGAAGGCGAGAGTTCGACGGCATAGAACGGCCCGGTGACAATGGGCGCCAGCATCAAGGTTCGGCCAAAATCCGGATCGTATTTCGGATCGCAGTAGCGGTTCCACCGGTTGACGGTGCCCGCCAGCGTGTCGGGGTCGAGCCCCACCGCCGTGGCGAGAGCCGCCAGGCTGTCGGCGATGCTGATCCAACCCTTCGCCAGTTCGGCGCTGTTGTCCTCACTCCATTGGTAGCGCTCGATGATCTGGGTCCAACCGTGGCTCGGGTGCTTGTCATAGAGTGGGCCAGCGGAAAACAACGTGTGATCAAAGATCAGAAACATCGGGCATGGGGTGGACAAGGGCAGCCAACGGCCGTTCACCGGGATCTTTCCGTGGCGGGTCTTGAACTTTTCGTCGGTGAATCGCCTGGCGTCCGGACCCACCACGATCATGCCGCCCGGCATCTCCTTGCTGTAGTGCAACGCCTGCATCGAGAACGTGGTGCGGATCTCCGGGACCTTCAGGGCCATGGAGGGGCCAGCATAGTTGTTCATGTGCCAGAGGTCAGCTCCGACTGACGTCGCCATCGTGATGCCATCGCCTTCGTTGAACGGCGTGCCGGAGGTGTAGCAATAGGGAACACCCGGAAGGTAGTCGCGGATCATCTGTTGGTTGTTTTCGAAACCTCCACAGGTCAGCACCACCGCTTTTGCCGCCTTGACGGCGATCGATCGATTCCCCGTCTGGGCTCGTACGCCGAGGATTTCCTTGGTGATGTCATGCTGGATCAGTTCTCGCCCTGGCGTTTCATACCGAACGGAGATCGGGCGTTGCTTGACCAGGCGCTCGAACAGCTGCCAAGTGTAGGAGTAGCCATAGGTCGGTCCGTCGTGGAACTTGTGCACGCAGTCCGCGCCGGGCAGATCCGGGAACTCGATCCCGACCGGCGGATGCTGATGCTCCTGCGGGTCGCCGCCGAGGCTCTCGAGCCATGCATTGTTCTGGCACATCTCCTCCGCCCACACGCGCACCATGGCTTGCGGCACGGTGTAGGGCCCACACAGGGCGGTGAGATAGGCGATGGCTTTTTCGACCGACGAGGTATTCAGATATCCCTGGCCCGCGACGCGCGTGTTGCCGCCTTCCTGACCTTCCGGTGCTTTCTCCAGGATCACGACCTTGGCTCCGAGATCGTGGGCGGTGACGGCAGCGGCCATGCCTGCGGCGCCAAATCCGACGACGACGACATCGGCTTCGATGTCCCATTTGTGTGGCATGGACGGCTGGTGCTCCGTGACGTGTTCCCGCTGGCGGCGCCTTGGCACGATCGGCCGGGCAACTCCAGCGTGGATGTTCTGCTATTTCTGGCTTGAACGGCAACCCGGCGGCGAACGAGGGGGAAGCAACACGATGCATGCCACGCACCTGGTGATCGGCGGCGGTTCGGCCGGCTGCGTGATGGCGGCGCGCCTGTCGGAGGCACCGGGCAACCATGTGGTGCTGCTGGAGGCCGGACGCGACTATCCGCCGGACCAGACACCTGAGGACATCCGAGATACCTACTCGGGCAGCGCGCTGATGAATCCCGGATACTTCTGGAACAACCTGAAGGTGCGCCGCAGTGCGGATGCCGATCCGTTCTATTACGAGCAGGGCCGTGTGCTTGGCGGCGGGTCGTCCGTCAATGGCCAGGTGGCGCTGCGCGGGGCGCCGGAGGACTACGACCACTGGAACGCGATCGGTGCGAAGGGCTGGGACTGGAACTCGGTGCTGCCCTATTTCCGACGTCTGGAAACCGACCTCGATTACACCGACCAGTTGCACGGCGCACAGGGCCCGATCACCGTCCGCCGCATGCCGATGGAACAGTGGGACGACTTCACGCTGTCCGTCACCAAGGTGTGGAACGACCTCGGCTATCCCCTGCGCCCGGACATGAACGGCGAATTCGGCGAAGGCTACTCACCGCTGCCACTGTCCAACGATGGCACTGCACGGCGATCCGCGGCGGTGGGTTATCTGGATGCGGCAGCGCGTCGCCGTCCCAACCTGCAGATCCTCGGCGAAACGCAGGTGCGGCGGATCCTGTTTGCCAGCGGCCATGCCAACGGTGCAGAGGTGCGGCGCAATGGCGCCATCGAGACCATCACCGCGGACAATGTCGTCGTCTCCGCCGGCGCGCTGCACACACCGTGGCTGCTTATGCTGTCGGGCATCGGTCCGGCGGAGCATCTGCGCCAGCACGGCATCGCGGTGCAATTGGACCGGCCTGGCGTGGGCAGCAATCTGATGGATCACCCGGCGATCCACATCTCCGGCTACCTGCCGCCGGTGGCCCGGCACAAGATGGTGCTGCGACGGAACTATACCTATTTGCGCTGGTCCTCGGGATTGCCGGACGTGCCGGAGGCGGACATGGTGATGATGGCGGTCTGCCGATCCGCGTGGCATGCAATCGGTGTGCGCATCGGCACGTTGTCGTCCTATATCGGCCGTTCGTACTCGACCGGCGAGGTTCGGCTTACCTCGCCCGATCCGGACCACGAGCCGTATGTTGACTTCAACTGGTTGAGCGACCGACGCGATCTGGACCGAATGATGGATGCGTTCCGTCGCATGGCGAGCATCCTGGTCAGCGATCCGGTGCCGCAGTACATGTCGAACCTGTTCGCCTCAAAATTCTCCCAGCGCGTGCGCAACGTCAGCCTAAAGAACTTCCGTAACATGGTGATCACCAACATGGCCGCGGTGATGATGGACTCGTCGGCCAGCCTGCGGAAATTCCTGTTCGACAAAGTGATCAGCGATTCTCGTCCGCTGCTGGAACTGCTCGCCGACCACGCCGTATTGGAGCGCCATGTGCGCGACAATGTGCAGTCTGCCTGGCACGCTTCCTGCACCTGTCGGATGGGCGATCCGGCGGACCCACGCACGGTAGTCGATCCCGGCGGCAAGGTCGTGGGCGCGACCAACCTGTTCGTCGCCGATGCGTCGGTGATGCCGGAGGTTTCGCGCACTAACACCAACATCCCCACCATTATGATCGCCGAACGCATCGCCGAGATGGTACGCCAGCGATGACCGCGATCAACCACCGCATTCTGTTGCGTGCGCGGCCCGCGGGAATCCCGGCGCCGGACAATTTCATTGCGGACAGCGTCGCGGTGAGCGCGCCCGCTGCGGACGAGGTGCTGCTGGAGACGATCTTTCTGTCGATCGATCCGGCGATGCGGTCGTGGATGACCACCGGTGTGGCACTGGGCGAAGTCATGCGCGGCGGCGGCATCGCGCGCGTGCTTGAGAGCCGAGCCGACGGCTTCCGCCCCGGCGAATTGGTCCAGGCACGGCTCGGCTGGCAGACCCATCCCAGCTTGCCTGCGAAATACCTGCAGAAGGTCGATCTGGCGCGTGGTGATGCGCTGGCCTGGATCGGTCCGCTCGGTCTCAGCGCGGTGACCGCCTACTTCGGAATGCGCGATATTGGCGCCGTAAAACCAGGTGATCGGGTGCTGGTGTCGGCGGCGGCCGGCGGCGTCGGGCAGATCGCCGCACAGATCGCGCGCATCGAGGCCTGCCGTGTGGTCGGCATCGCCGGCGGGACGGAGAAGTGCGCCTTCCTGTCCGATGAACTGCGCCTCGATGGCGTCATCGACTACAAGGCGGAAAACGACCTGGCGGCGGCGATCGGCCGAACCTGCCCCGACGGCATCGATCTCTATTTCGACAATGTCGGCGGACCCACATTGGATGCGGCGCTGCTGCATTTGCGCGAGGCAGCGCGGGTCGTGTTGTGCGGACGCATCTCCCAGGTCGCCGCCGATCCGCCATATGGTATCCGCAATCTCGGGCAGCTTTTGTCACGGCGTGGACGGATGCAGGGCTTCCAGGTGTTCCGCTACCATGACCGGTATGAGGAAGCCCGCGCCTGGCTCGCCGCGCGTCATCGCGAGGGGCGGCTGCATCAGCGCCTCCATATCCTGGATGGGCTGCACCATGCGCCGGCCGCACTCGGCATGCTGTTCCGCGGCGAGAACACCGGCAAGCTTGTCGTGCAGGTATGCCACCCTGCGACATAGGGAGAGGATCGGCCATGCAACGCTCCACCACCGCACTGCGCGGGCTGCTGTCGAACAGCAGCTTCATCAATATGCCATCGGCCTACGATGCGATCGGCGGCCGGCTGATCGCGAGCCTGGGGTTTCCCGCCGTCTACACCGGCGGCTTCGTCACCGGCGGTTCGCGTTGCACGTCGGAGCCGCTGCTGACCATGGATGAGCAGGTACGGGTCGCCGGCGACGTCGCGGCCGCGGTTACGGTGCCGCTGGTTGCCGATGGCGGCGCCGGTTTCGGCGAGCCGCTGCACACCATGCGCTCGGTGCGCGAGTTCGTTCGCGCAGGAGTTGCCGGCATCCATATCGAAGACCAGCTCTACCCGAAGCGCGCACACTACCACAAATACGTGGCGCATGTGACGCCGCGCGACGAGTTCGTCGCCAAGATCGATTATGCCTGTCGCCAACGCGCCGAGTCCGATCCCGACTTCGTCATCATCGCGCGATCGGACGCGTGTCGCTTCGAGGGGCTGCAGGAGGCGGTTGACCGGATCAACCTCGCCGCCGATGTCGGCGCCGACATGGGACTGGTGTTTCCACGCAACGACGAGGAGCTGCGCCAGGCGCCGAAGCTGGCAAAAGTACCGCTGGTCTATGTGATGAGCCGCGGCAACCGTGACCAGCGCCCGCTGCCGACTATCGGTGAGCTCGAAGCGATGGGCTACAAGGCCTGCATCGACGCGGTGACCAGCCTTGTGGTGGCGTTCACCGCAATGAAGCGCGCCTTCACCGAAATTCGAGAGACCGGCACCTTCGCCGGCCTCAGCGCCCAGGAGTGCATGGACGCCCGCCAGCAGATCGAGGATCTCGTGGGGCTCGAGCAGTTCTACGTTATCGAAGAGGAAACAGTCGAACAGACGCGTTGGGGCAAGCGTTAATTCCCGCGTTCGAAGCCCGGCCGCGGCACAAGGCTCATCAGCATGTGCTCGAAACCGCCGTCGACAATGATCTCCTGGCCGTTGACAAAACCGGCGCGGTCGCTCGCCAGGAACATCACTACCTGCGCCATGTCCTCCGGCGTGCCGATACGGCCAACCGGAATGGCCGCGGCCCTCCGCTCGGCCACGCCAGGGGCTTGGTAGAAGCCCTCGCTCATCGGCGTGCGCACCAGACCAGGGCTGAGTACGTTGCTGCGCACGCCATGCGGTCCCCACTCCACGGCGAGCTGTCGCGAGAGCATCAGCACGCCGGCCTTGCTGACGCTGTATGCGCCGGAGAACGCCTGTGCGTTGCTGCCGGCGATCGATGCCGTATGCACGATGGCGCCGCGCCCGCGCTCGATCATCGCCTTGCCGAACGCCTGTGCGCACAGCAGGTAACCGGTCAGGTTGACCGACAGCAGCCGGTTCCACTCGTCCAGCGGCACGGTCGCCAGCGAACCAGGCAGCAGCATCCCGGCATTGTTGACCAGGATGTCGCAAGGTCCGATGGCGCGGGATGCACGTTCCGCGTCAGCGACGCTGTCCGGGTTCGCGATGTCGCAGGAAAACGCAAGCGTTCTGGCACCGGTCGGACGCAGTGCCTCGGCCGTCGCCTGGCAATTGCCCTCGTCCTTGTCGAGCAGCACCACCGACGCGCCAGCCTGCGCCATGCCAAGCGCAACAGCGCGGCCGATGCCACCACCGGCGCCGGTCACGACGCACACCCGGTCCTTCAGCCCAAGCCATTCGGCATTCTGCTGCACCATGGTTCTCACTCGGTGGTTTCCTGCGCCGACAGTCTAGCGTGCCGGCGGCGACGGCAACAGCGACGACTGGTTTGACTCTGATCCGCACAACCGACAATGATCCGCGCCTCCTCTGGACCCGCCCCGAAAGGTCGCGGGTGGGTGATCCATTGGAGGAAACCAAAAGAAGGGTTGCATACCCATGATTTCCGCGCTGCTGCCGAACTACGCCCGTGCTGACCTCGCGTTCGAGCGGGGGGAAGGCGCCTGGTTGTGGACGGTGGACGGCCGACGATTCCTGGATTTCGGCTCCGGCATCGCTACCGCCTCGCTTGGGCACGGCCATCCGCATCTGGCCCGCGCGATCGCCGAGCAGGCCGCCAAGGTGATGCACGTGTCCAACCTGTATCGCATCCCGCAGGCCGAACGGCTGGCGCAGCGGCTGGTTGATGCGACGTTCGCGGACAGCGTGTTCTTCTGCAACTCGGGCGCGGAAGCGAACGAGGGCATGATCAAGATGATGCGCCGCGCGATGTATGATGCGGGGAAGCCGGAGCGCTTCCGGTTCATCGTGTTCGAGGGCGCGTTCCACGGCCGCACGCTGGCGACGCTGGCCGCGACCGGCAACGCCAAGTATCTGGAAGGCTTCGGCCCCGTGGTCGAAGGCTTCGACCAGGTGCCGTTCAACAACATGAATGCGGTGCGCAACGCGGTCGGACCTGCCACCGCGGGCATCATCGTCGAGCCGGTGCAAGGTGAAGGCGGCGTGCGTCCAGCCGACATGCAGTTTCTGCGCGATCTTCGCGCCGTGTGCGACGAGTACGGCATTGTGCTCGGTATGGACGAGGTGCAGTCCGGCATGGGGCGCACCGGCAAACTGTTCGCGCATGAATGGGCGGGCATCACGCCCGACGTCATGTCGGCGGCGAAGGGCATCGGCGGCGGCTTCCCGCTCGGTGCGGTGTTGGCCAAGGAGCAGTTCGCCAAGGCGCTGAAGCCAGGCACGCACGGCACCACGTTCGGCGGCAACCCGCTGGCCTGCGCCGCCGGCAACGCGGTGCTGGACATCATCCTTGCCCCCGGGTTCCTGGCGGAGGTCGAGCGCAAGGGCCGCCGGATGCGCGCCGAACTCGACGAGATCGCCCGTGAATATCCGCAGGTCTATGAGGACGCGCGCGGCATGGGCCTGTTGCAGGGACTGAAATGCGTGCTGCCGCAAGGCGAGGTACAGGCGGCCTGCGTTGCGGAAGGCCTGATGGCGATCACCGCCGGCGAGAACGTGCTGCGCCTGGCGCCGCCGTTGGTCGTGACCGACGCCGACCTGGACGAGGCGATGGTCATGCTGCGCCGCGCGACGCGTCGGGTGCTGCCGTCCACCGCCAAGGCCGCCGCGAAATGAGTGCGTCGCTCCGACGGACCGAGCGGTCGGACGATGTCGTCGCGGGTCCGCGTCACTTCCTCGACCTGCGCGACTTCGACACGCCGACGTTGCGACAGATGCTGGATGTCGCCGCCAACTACAAGCGCGGTGGCGTGTCGTCGCGTCCGCTGGCCGGCAAGACGCTGGCGCTGATCTTCGAGAAGCCGAGCACGCGCACCCGGGTGTCGTTCGAAGTCGGCATGCGGCAGTTGGGCGGCGACGTGATCGTGCTGTCTGCGCGCGACATGCAGAGCGGGCGCGGCGAGACTCCGGCCGACACGGCGCGGGTGCTGTCGCGCTATGTCGATGCGATCATGCTGCGCACCGACAACGTGGCGAAGCTGCACGAGCTGGCGGAATTCGCGACGGTGCCGGTGATCAACGGACTGACCGACACGTCGCATCCGTGCCAGCTCATGGCGGACGTGCTGACGTTCGAGGAGCATCGCGGGCCGATCGCCGGTCAGGTGGTGGCGTGGTGCGGCGACGGCAACAACGTCGCGCGGAGCTGGATCGAGGCGGCGGTGCGGTTCGGCTTCACGCTGCGGCTGGCGACGCCGGATGCGCTGCGCCCACCGGCGGAGCTGATCGAGTGGGCGCGCGCGCAGGGCGGCAAGATCGAGCTGACCGACGATCCGGAGAAGGCGGTGGCCGGCGCGCGCTGCGTGGTGACCGACACCTGGGTGTCGATGTCGGACGATCCGAACACCAACCGGCACAACATGCTGGCGCCGTATCGGGTCACCGGCGCGCTGATGGCGAAGGCGGCGGCGGATGCGATCTTCATGCACTGCCTGCCGGCGCATCGCGGCGAGGAGGTCACCGCGGAGGTGATCGACGGGCCGCAATCGGTGGTGTTCGACGAGGCCGAGAACCGGCTGCACGCGCAGAAGGGCGTGCTGGCCTGGGTGCTCGGCGCGGTACGATAGCGCGTACGAAATGTTCTCGCCACTAAGGTGGGAGCGGCTAGCGGGACCGTGCTGGCAGTCCCGTCCCCAGAGTTCCCAGAGAATGCGGTTGAGCATTGCGGTCTCCCTGATGGCTCCCGGCGGAATTGCCGGGAGCCGCTTGGGGATACGCTCGAAAGGCTGACGCAGCGGTAGCGACGGCTCCGTCACAGCGAGGTGACACCGACTGGTCGCCCGGCCGGCGCGTCAAGGCCTTTGCTGCACCGCAGCAAATCCCCTTATTGGTCGCATCTGAATGACAGGAGTGCTGACCCAGCATGAAATGGTCGCGCGAACTGCGCATTGCCCGCCGGAGCCTGCGCACCGCGATCAAGGCGGCATCCGCCATGGCGACCGCCAAGCGAAGCTGCCCGAATCGTTGCGCGTGATTCCCTGCTCCACGCCCGGCCCGCCCGCCGCACGGCTCGGTCGAGGTGGCGGACTTCGGCAGCAATCCCGGGCGGCTCGCGATGTTGTGCACCTGCCGCCGATCCGCCGAGCCGGCCGCCGCTGGTCGTGCTGCTGCACGGCTGCGGCCAGACCGCGCGCGTTCGCCGCGCGACGCCGGCTGGATCGCCTGGCCGACCGGATGGGCGTTCCGCTGGTGCTGCCTGAACAGTCCGGCGAGAACAATCACGGCCGATGCTTCAACTGGTTCCGCCCACGCACGACCGGCGCGACTTCGGTGAGGCACTGTCGATCCGGCAGATGGTCGACACCGCGGTCGAGCGCTTCGGTCCGATCCGGCCGGGTCTTCGTCGCCGGCCTGTCCGCCGGCGGCGCCATGACGGCCGCGATGCTGGCAGCCTATCCGGATGTGTTCGCCGCCGGCGCGATGGTCGCGGGTCTGCCCGTCGGGCCGCGGCAACCTCCCTCCGAGGCCTTGGCGCGCATGGCCGACGCCGGTCCGGCCCGCGCGCCCGCGGGCTGGGCGGATCAGGTACGGCAGGCCGCCCCCATGGATTACGCTGGGCCTGGCCGCGGCTGTCGATCTGGCACGGAGATGATGATCGGATCGTTGACCCCGCCAACGGCCGGCTGCTGGCCGAGCAATGGTCGGCGTTGCATGGCTTCGATCCCGCGGCGTCGGAAACCGTGGAGCTTCTCGGCATGCGCCGGGACCGATGGAGCGTGTCCCAACGTCCGGTTATCGAGCGATGGAGCATTCCTGAACTTGCGCACGACTGGCCGCGGGGTGCCGCCGAAAGCATCGTTGATTTCTGGGACATCGGGCCCGATTAACCGCGCCGCAATCCAGCGCGCCCATGATGACGCCGACAGCAGCAAGGTGTCAGCCATGTCCGACGCTGCCAGCACAAAAGACGTCATCATCGCGGACAACGATTATATCATCCGCGGCATCCTCCGCTCGGTCCTGGAGAATGAGGGTTTCACCGTCCTGCAGACGATCGATGGCTTCGAAGCGATCGATTACGCGACGCGCACGCGGGCCTGTCTGGTCATGCTGGACTACAAGATGCCCAGGCTGGACGGCATCAGCGCCTGCGCCGGGATCCGCCGGCTGCCCGACTATGCCGACACGCCGATCATCATTCTCACGGCATTCGATGACGAGGAAACGCGCGCGGCAGCGCGACAAGCGGGCGTCACGGCGTTCCTTGCCAAGCCGTTCAAGCCGGTCGATCTGCTGCGCGTCATCTCGGATCTGCTGGGGTCTTCTCCCGCCGCAGGCGCAGCGGGAACTCGAGCCTGTCACATTGGTCTGGGAAGCGCC
>CAWFYC010000008.1:0-88119 GCA_963819855.1 uncultured Alphaproteobacteria bacterium | reverse complement strand
GATTTGCAGTCCGCTGCATCACCACTCTGCCACCGGACCGGCGTGAGGGAAGGCGGGGTATATCGGGGTTGCCACCCGGTCCGGTCAAGCCTCGCCGACCGCGTGCTTGGCGCCGCGCCCATCGCGACTTTATAAGTCGACCTGACCCCATCCCGACGAGAGCCCGTCATGGACCGTGCCTCCCAGGCATTCGCAGCAGCGCGCAACCACATGGTGGACAGCCAGATCCGCCCCAACAAGGTGAACGATGCCCGCATCATCGGCGCGATGCGCCAACTCCCGCGCGAGCGCTTCCTCCCGCCACAACTGGGTTCGCTCGCCTATGCCGACGAGGACGTAGCACTCGGCGACGGCCGGGTGCTGCTCGAACCCGCGGTGATCGCCCGCCTGGTGCAACTGACGGCGATCATCGCCGGCGAGCGTGCTCTGGTAGTGGCCTCCGGCACTGGCTACGGCGCAGCACTGCTGGCCGCCTGCGGCGCCAGGGTCACCGCGCTCGAGGAGGTTGCCTCGTTACAGGCGGTCGCGCGCGGTATCCTGGCGGAGTTGGCGCCCTCGGTTGGTCTGGTTACCGGCCCACTCGCAGCCGGTTGGCCGCCTGGCGCACCCTACGACGTGATCCTGATCGAGGGCGCAGTCCGTGACATCCCGCCGGCTATCGCCGAGCAATTGCACCAGGAAACCGGCCGGTTGGTGGCCGTCCTTACCGGTGGCGCCGGCCTCTGCCAGGCAGTGCTGGCCGAGGCCACCGCGGTCGGGCTCCGCCCGCAGCCCATGTTCGACTGCGCCACCGCGCCGATCCCCAGCCTGCTGCCATCGCCCGGTTTCATATTCTGAACATCATGCCGTAAGCTCTTGGCGTCTGGTTACGGGCTGTGGCACATGTACCTGTGCCGCGCAGCAGAGGAGCGCACATGGTCCTACGGCACGGCTGGATGGTTGGTCTCGGCGTGGCCCTCGCGGCCGCGCCGGCACTCGGCCAGACGCCGGCGGGCACGCAAGCGCCTACCAAGCCGGCGGCTCAGGCACGGACCGCCAAGTCCATCACTGTTGCCCAGACAACGTCGAGGCCAGTCCCGGCGATGGCCGCCGCGCCGCCGTCGCAGCCTGGCGCGCCGCACACGCTGGCCGAGGCGCTTGCCGCCACGTATTCCGCGCAACCGGTGCTGCTCGCGGAGCGAGCCAAGTTGCGGGCCACCGACGAGAATGTGCCGCAGGCCCTGTCGGGCTGGCGGCCGACCGTGGTGATGGCAGGAAACGGCGGCTACGGTGACGGCATGACGCGGATCGTTTCCGGTGGGCAACACGCCAATACGCAGACCGACCGGTTGATCGGCACGGCGCAGGCGACGCTGACACAGCCGCTCTATACCGGCGGCAAGACCCAAGCCAGCGTGAATCGCGCCAAGAACCAGGTGATGGCGGAGCGCGCCACTCTGATATCGCAGGAGCAGAACAGCTTCCTCAACACCGTGATCGCCTATGTCGGCCCGGCCGTGCCGCTCTCGGCAAATCAGGTTCAGGTCGGCGTGATCGAGACGCAACAGCTGCTTGCCCTCGCCATCAACAACGAGCAGGTGCTGGCAAAGCAGCTCCAGGCCACCAATGACCGGTTCCGGGTCGGCGAGATCACCCGCACCGACGTCGCTCAGGCCGAGGCTGCACTGGCGCAGGCGACAGCGCAGCGGCAGACGGCTGAAGGCAACCTGGAAACCGCCCGCGGCACGTTCCAGCAGGTGGTCGGCTTCCTGCCGCCCGGCGATCTGATCGCGCCGCAGCCGCTTGCGCTGCCGGTAAAGACCGAGCGGGACGCGACGCGTATGGCGGCGAACAACAACCCGACGGTCATCGCGGCGCTGTTCAACGACGCAGCCGCGAAAGACGCGATCGATGTCGCATTTGCCCAGCTCATGCCGCAGGTCAGCTTCCAGGGGCAGGTGTTCCAGTCGAACAACGCGGCGGCGCGGAGCACGCAGTCGAATGGCTATCAGGCCGTCGTGCAGCTCTCGGTGCCGATCTACCAGGGCGGCGCCGAGTATTCCGCGGTGCGCCAGGCGCGGCAGAGCTCGCAGCAGACCACGCAGTTGGTGGACGATGCGCGCCGCGCCGCAGTGCAGAATGCGGTGCAGGCGTGGGAGCAGTTGGTGGCGGCCAAAGCCTCGGCCGACAGCACAAGGGAGGCGGTCCGCGCCAATGAGATCGCCCTCGAGGGTGTGGAACGCGAGGCCATCGTCGGCAGCCGCACCACGCTCGACGTGCTGAACGCACAGCAGACCTTGCTGAATTCGAGGGTCTCGCTGGTGCAGAACCTCGCGCAGATCGTCACCAACTCATATCAGGTCGCCCAGGCAATCGGTCGGCTGACGGCGCACGACCTGCACCTGCCGGTTCCATTGTATGATGAGACCGCCTACTACAATGCGGTGAAGGACAAGTGGGTCGGTCTCGGCGACTATGCGACCGACCAGCCAGGCCGCTGAAAAAGACCAACACGATGAGCGCATCGCAGACACCCCCCGGTCCGACCACCGCTGCCACCCCAGGCGGCGCAGCCGGTGGCGATCCGTCGATGGAGGACATCCTTGCCTCGATCCGGCGCATTCTCAGCGAGGATGAGGCGCCGGCGGCTGGCGCCAACCCGCCCGCGGCCGACGCTCCGGTCGACGGCGTGCTGGTGCTGGATCCTGCCATGATGGTGCCCGATCCGGCACACGAGGCGGAGCCGGTGGCGCACATGCCCAGCGCGCCGGTCGCGCCGCCGCCGATGCAGCACGAACCATCGACTCTGGTGGCGCCCGAGGCTGCGGCTGCGGCGGCATCCTCGGTGGAAAGCCTGGTGCGCACCTTGGCCGAACGGACCATGCGGGTGCACAGCGGCGGGCCAACGATCGAGGACATCGTCCGCGAAGAACTGCGCCCGATGCTGAAGACCTGGCTCGACGCCAACCTGCCACCGCTGGTCGAGCGTCTGGTACGCGCCGAGATCGAGCGCGTCGTAGGCCGCACCGTACCCTGAACCGAATTGTCATCGATGGCCTCCTGCGGCATCCGCGTGAGGCCGCAGGAGAGCGAGATGCTGGACAAGACCTACAACCCGTCGGAGATCGAGCCGCGGCTTTACCAAGGGTGGGAGCGGGCAGGGGCGTTCGCCTGCGACCCCAATTCCAACGCGATTCCCTACACCATCATGATCCCGCCGCCGAACGTCACCGGCAGCCTGCACATGGGGCACGCGCTCACCTTCACCGTGCAGGACACGCTGATCCGCTGGCGCCGGATGCAAGGCCGCGACGTGCTGTGGCAGCCGGGCACCGATCACGCCGGCATTGCCACGCAGATGGTGGTGGAGCGGCTGCTGGCGGAGCAGGGCACCGACCGGCGCGAGCTGGGCCGGGGAAAATTCGTCGAGCGGGTCTGGCAGTGGAAGTCGGAGTCCGGCGGCACGATCACGCGACAGTTGCGCCGGCTCGGCGCGTCGCTGGATTGGCCGCGTGAGCGATTCACCATGGACGATGGGTTGTCGATCGCGGTGCGCAAGGTGTTCGTCGATCTGTACCGGGAAGGGCTGATCTATCGCGACCGGCGCCTGGTGAACTGGGACCCGAAGCTGCAGACCGCGATTTCCGATCTCGAAGTGGAGAACCTCGAGCTGAAGGGATCGCTGTGGTATATCCGGTATCCGGTCGATGATGCGCCCGACCGCTTCATTATCGTTGCGACGACCCGCCCAGAGACGATGCTGGGCGACACGGCGGTGGCGGTACATCCCGAGGATGACCGCTATCGCGATCTGGTGGGCAGGCACGCGATCCTGCCGCTGGTGGGACGCCGTCTGCCGATCGTCGCGGACGAGTATTCGGACCCTGAGAAGGGGACTGGCGCAGTCAAGATCACGCCGGCGCACGACTTCAATGATTTCGCCGTAGGGCAGCGGCACGGATTGCCGATGCCGTCGATCCTCGATCGTCAGGCGCGCATCGTGCTGGCGGAGATCGACGACGTGCTGGCACCGATCGATGGTGTGGCGGATCCGGCGTTCGTCCGTACCCTGGAAGGCATGGATCGGAATGTCGCGCGCAAGGCGATCGTGGCGGAGCTCGATCGGCTTGGTCTGCTGGAGCGGACGGAGCCCTACACGCACCAGGTGCCGCACGGCGATCGCGGCGGAGTACCGATCGAGCCGCTGCTGACGACGCAGTGGTACTGCAACGCCGAGGTGCTGGCGAAGCCGGCGATCGAGGCGGTGGAGACCGGCAAGACCGTGTTCGTGCCGAAGCAGTGGGAGAACACGTTCTTCGCCTGGATGCGCGACATCCAGCCGTGGTGCATCTCGCGCCAGCTCTGGTGGGGGCATCGGATCCCCGCCTGGTACGGCCCGGACGGCGCGATCTTTGTCGCGCACACCGAGGACGAGGCCAAGGCGGAGGCGCGCGCGAAATATGGCCGCGACGAAGCGCTGACCCAGGACGAGGACGTGCTGGACACGTGGTTCAGTTCGGGGCTGTGGCCGTTCTCGACGCTTGGCTGGCCGGAGCAGACCAAGGAACTGGCGCGCTATTATCCCGGCGACGTGCTGGTCACCGGCTTCGACATCATCTTCTTCTGGGTCGCACGGATGATGATGCAGGGCATCCACTTCATGGGCCAGGTGCCGTTCCACACGGTCTACATCCACGGCCTGGTGCGCGACGAGCGCGGCCAGAAGATGTCGAAGTCGAAGGGCAACAGCATCGATCCGCTGGAGCTGCTCGATCGCTACGGCGCCGATGCGCTGCGCTTCACCATCTGCCGTCTCACCGGTCGCGGACGCGATATGAAGATCGGCACGAGTCTGGTCGAAACCAATCGCAGCTTCGTCACCAAATTGTGGAATGCGGCGCGATTCTGCGAGATGAACGGCATCCGACCGGACACTTCATTCGATCCGGCGCAGGCGAAACTGCCACTGACGCGCTGGCTGCTGGAGCGGACCGGTCGGTGCATCGCGCAAGCAACGCAGTCACTTGAGGATTATCGGTTCGATGAATATGCGGATGCCTGCTATCGTTTCACCTGGAATGAATTCTGCGATTGGTTCGTCGAGTTCGCCAAGCCGATACTCGCGGAGGGTGACAGTGCCGACGCGCGCGAGGTGCGCAGCGCTGCTGCCTACGTGCTCGGCATTATTCTGCGGCTATTGCATCCGGTAATACCTTTCGTCACGGAGGAGCTTTGGGATCACTTCGGTTATGGCGAAGCCAACAGTCTGATTCGTGCGTCGTGGCCCGAGGAGTTCCATGTCGCCGACGGGGAGGAGGCGCGCGCGGAACTCGACTGGGTGGTGCGGCTGATCTCCGAGGTGCGCTCGGTGCGCACCGAGATGAACGTGCCGCCTGGCACACGGACGCCGATCCTGCTGCGCGATGCTGCGCCTGACACTCTGGCGCGCGGCCAGCGCTGGATGGAGGCGATCAGGCGTCTGGCGCGTGCATCGGAATTGAAGCCGCTGGCTGGCGCAATGCCGCGGGGCGCGGCGCAGCTTGTCCTCGACGAGGCGACGGTGGTGCTGCCGTTGGCCGATGCCATCGACGTCGGCACGGAACGCGCGCGGCTGACGCGCGAGCGCGACAAGGCAACCGGTGAGGCGCGCAAGCTCGTGCATAAGCTGGACAACGCCGATTTCGTGCGCCGCGCGCCGGAGGAAGTGGTCGAGGAGAACCGCGAGCGCCTTGTCGCCGCGCAGGCCGACATCGCGCGCCTGGAGGCGGCGCTGTTGCGGATCGAATGACGGTTGGTCTGATCGTCGCCATTGCGGTCACCGGCGTCGTGATCGGTATCGGCATCGGCGCGGTCGGCATCGGTGGCGTGCTCCTGGTACCATTCCTCACGCTGACACTCGGCATCGACGTGAAGCACGCCATCGCCGCCGCGCTGTTGAGCTATCTGCCAAGCTGCGTCGTGGCCGTCACGCTCTATGGTCGGCGCGGTTCGATACCCTGGCGCGAGGCGGGCTTGCTCTGCATCGCCGCGCTGCCCACCGCGTGGCTCGGCGCACGCGCGGCGCAGCGTGCACCGGCGGGTCTGCTGGAAGCCGCGATCGGCGCGCTGCTGCTGGCCGGTGGCATCTACGCGTTGCTGCCGCCAAGGGGCGTTGCGATCGGCCGCCGGAGGCTGGCACCCGCAGCGCTGCTCGGCCTCGGTGGCGGTACTGGCTTCGTCTCCGCGCTGACCGGCGCGGGTGGCGCGTTCGTGTTGCTGCCTGCGCTGCTGTTGCTCGACACTCCGGTACTGGCCGCGATCGGCATGGGCCAGGCGATCGCGCTGCCGATTGCGGGTCTGGCCAGCGTGGCCAACATCGCCGCGGGCATCATGGATATCTGGCTCGCCATGGGCCTGGCCGCGACACTGACGCTCGGGATTGCGATCGGCACCCCGATCGCGCATGCATTGCCACAGCTGCTTTTGCGTCGCCTGCTGGGTTCGGCCGTGGTGCTTGCCGGTCTCGCCATGCTCCTGCGCACCGCAGTGCGGCTGTGACCCATCCCAACAGGAACCAATCGCCATGAGCAGCACAACGATCCGCGGCGCCGACATCGTCATGCGCACGCTGGAACGCGCCGGGCATCGCACGATCTTCACGCTATCCGGCAACCACATCATGTCGCTGTTCGACGCGGCGATCGACACACGACACCGGCTGGTGCACACGCGGCACGAGGCGGCGGCGGTGCACATGGCCGATGCCTGGGGACGACTGACCGGCGAGCCAGGCATCGCGATGGTCACCGGCGGTCCGGGCCACGCCAACGCCGCCGCAGCGCTGATGACCGCGCAGGGTCAGGAGTCGCCGCTGGTCCTGCTGTCAGGACACACCGAGACGACGCAGCTTGGTCGCGGCGGGTTTCAGGAACTGCGCCAGGCCGAGGTGGCGGCGCCAATGGCGAAGGCGTCGTGGACCGCAACGTCGGCGGCGACCCTCGGCGTCGAGGTGGCGAAGGCGATCCGCATCGCGCGCTCCGGCCGGCCCGGTCCGGTGCATCTCAGCCTGCCGTCCGATCTGCTCGACGCAACTGTGGCAGACAATGAGGTCGTGTGGCCGCAGCCTGACGCGTCTGTCGCGTCGCCGGTTGCGCTGGGTGACGTTACCGCCGACGCGATCCTCGGCATCGTCGCCACGGCGCAGCGTCCATTCCTGCTCGCCGGACCGGCGCTGGCCAATCGGTCTGGGCGGGATCTGCTCGCCCGCGTTGAAGCCACGACACAGATCCCCACGGCGATCATGGAGAGCCCGCGCGGCTCCAACGATGCCACACTCGGCGCCTTCGGCGATGCGATCCGGCGCGCCGACCTGATCATCCTGCTCGGCAAAGCGCTCGACTTCACGCTGAAGTTCGGTGAGCCGCCCGCGGTCGATGCCGCCTGCCGCTGGGTCGTCATCGATCCGGAGGCGGCATTGGTGGATCGCGCGATCCGCGAGCGAGGCGAAAGCGTCGTGTTCGGCTGCGTCGCGGATACCCGACCGGCCGGTGAGGCGCTAATTCGCCGCGCCGTCGGCAAGCCGGTGTCGAGCGAAGCCTGGTTGGCCGAGGTGCGGTACATTGTTGACCGATCGGCCGGCATCGTGGGCCACGCTGGCATCGAAGACGCCAGGCAAATTGCATCCGATCGAGGTGTTCCGAGCGCTGCTGCCCCATATCGGAAAGCATCCCGACACGGTCCTGATCTGCGATGGCGGCGAGTTCGCGCAATGGGGTCAGAGCGTGCTGCCGGTAGTGCCGCGACGCCTGATCAACGGTGTCGGTGGCTCGATCGGTTCGTCGCTGCCGATGGCAGGCGCGGCACGCGTTGTCGAGCCCGAAGCGCCGGTGTTCGTCGTGCTGGGCGACGGCACGTTCGGCTTCCACATGGCCGAGTTCGAGACAGCGGTGCGCTGTAACCTGCCATTCGTTGCCGTGGTCGGCACCGACGCGCGCTGGAATGCGGAGTACAATCTCCAGGTTCGCGACTATGGCCCCAACCGCAGCTTCGGCTGCGATCTGCTGCCGACGCGGTACGATCTTGTGGTCGCTGCGCTGGGCGGACACGGCGAGTTGGTGCAGAGCACGGTCGAACTGCCTGGTGCCATCGAACGCTCGCTGGCGAGCGGCAAGCCGGCGTGCATCAACGTGATGATCGAGAGCATACCCGCGCCCACGGTACGCCAAACGCCGAGAAATTGAATAACACCAAGCGACGGAAGTGGTGACCCATCCCGTCATTCCCGCGAAAGCGGGAACCCAGGCGAGCCGCACCGCACATTTGGGCCTGGGTTCCCGCTTTCGGGGCTGTAATCCAATCTCAACTCACGTTTCGTCATCTCCCGCCGTCGGATATGCAGCCAAAAAGGGAACGGCTCATGTCGTCTCCGGGCGAGTTAGCGATCAGCGAACCAGTGAAACGCAGCCCAAGGTGCCCATTCTCGCAAGACAGACCCGGGAGTCGAGATTGGATTACAGCCCCTTTCGCGGGAATGACGATTATTTCGCGAGGATGACTCGTATGGAGCATTGTTGCTCAGATACGTCACCACTTCCGGCCACTTGGTATAATTGCTTTAACTGTCGCAGGGCTCCCCCCTTGTCATGGCCGGCGAAGGCCGGCCATCCACGTCTTTTGCCGCGAATTAGAACAATTCAGGCGTAACCGCGGCAGTACTCCAAAATCGTCATCCCCGCGCAAGCGGGGACCCAGTTGCCGCCTGGGTCCCCGCTTGCGCGGGGGACGGGGATAATGGCGGCTTTGCCGGCAATTGGCCCGGCGGCGGCTGCAGAGGCGGCGGAATATTTTCCTTGACATCCGCCGCCCGTTGGTGTTCTTGTTACGTTCATGTCCGCCGCGGCCGAAACCCCAGCCCCGACCACCGAGCCAACCCGCAGCAGCCGCCTGCTCGACCTGGTCCGCAAGCTGATCGACTATGGCCGCGAGCTCGCCGCCACCATCCGCCAGCGCACCGCCGCCGACCCCTACTTCGTCAAAGCCCGCTTCAACACCATCGATCTCGCAGTGATTCTCGCGCGCATCGCCCGCGGCCTGCTCCTCGCCGAAGCGCTCGAGGCGCGGGTGCTCCGCAGTGCCGCCCACCTCGACGCGGAACCGAAGCCCGGCAGGGCTCGATCGGCACCCAGGGCGCCAGCCGTCCCTCGGGTTGCCGCCGAGGCCGATCCGCGGCACGCACAGCTGCCCACCGCCGAGCAGATCGCCGCCGAGGCCCGCCGCCGGCCGATCGGTGCCGTCATCGTCGATATCTGCCGCGACCTCGGCATCACCGGCAGCCATCCGCTGTGGCGGGAGGTGCAATGGGCCATCATCAAGCACCGCGGCAGCCTTGTCCGCCTGGTGATGGCCATCCTCGGCCGGCCATACCCCACGTCTGCCCGGTCCACCTCCGCAGCGACCCCGGCCGCATCGCCCTCGGGCTGCCACTCGAAGATCGCGGCGTTACGCACAAGCCAACCATAGCCGCGCGCAGGCGCCGCACGTCATGCGTTTCGCGCTTGGTATCACTCCGCGCGGCGCCGTTCCGCCCACCATAGCCAGGCCGACGCGACGATCAGCAGCGCAAACGCGATCGGTCCGTGCAGGCTGGCGTGACTGGTCTGCAATTCCCAGCCGAACGCGACCAGCAGCACGAGCGGCGGCCACGGCGCACGCCGCGCCAGCAGCAGCGCGACAGCGATCAGCAGTGCCGCTGCGAACGCCGCCCAGGATCCGGTCAGACTGACGAACGAGCCGACCCCGCCGACCCAGCCATCCTGCCAGACGGTGTCGAGCAGCAGCACGATGCCGCCGACCTGTTCAGCGCTCAGCTTGCCGGCAGCCGCCAGGCTTTCGGTGGTCACAATCGTTCGGCCAAGCCCGATCCCGCCGACCGCGTCGAGCACCGTGTAGTAGATCAGGAACACGAACGTCGCAGTACGCGCGAGCCAGGCCACGGCAACTGCGGCAACACTGTCCGGGTGCTCGATCCGCGCCACCATCAGCCACAGGCCGATCGCAACCAGACCGACCATCGGCGTCTGGATCATGTGCAGCGTGAACCACCAGTTCGGGCCGAAATAGTTCACCGCCTGGAACTGCGGCTGATCGGGCTCGGGTTTCGACAGGAACTCATACATGCCGGGATGAACGGTGAATCCGGCAGGATGGAACAGTTCGATGGCGACAAGCACCGCAGGCGCCACCAGCAGGCAGAGCCACCACAGAACGGTCTTCATCACTCAGTTCGCAGCCTGCGCCACCTCGTCGCCCAGGCGCACGCCGCGCACCACGTACTCCGCCGCCACCTTGATCGCCTCGATCATGCTGACAGCGCTCGCTTTGCCAGTGCCGGCGATATCGAACGCAGTGCCGTGATCGACGCTGGTGCGAAGGATCGGCAGACCGAGCGTCACGCTCACCGTCTTCTCGAAATCCATCATCTTGGCGGCGATGTGGCCCTGGTCGTGATACAGCGACAGCACCGCATCGTAGCGGCCGATGCGCGCCATGTGGAACACGCTGTCCGCCGGCACCGGTCCGCTCACATGCATGCCGCGCGCGCGTGCCGCCTCGATCGCCGGCTTGATCGCGTCCATCTCCTCGCGGCCGAACAGTCCGTCCTCGCCACCGTGCGGATTGAGCGCCGCCACCGCGAGATGCGGATCGTCGATCCCGAGCTGGCGCAGCGCCTTCACGCTGTTCTCGATGCCTTTCAGTGTTCGGTCGCGCGTGATCTGCTGGCACGCTTCAACCAAAGACAGATGCCGGGTCAGAAAGAAGATCTTCAACCCGCTGATGGTGAACATGGTCATCTCTTCGCGCGCGCCGGTGTGTTCGGCGAACATCTCGGTGTGGCCGATGAACGGGATCTTCGCCGCCTTCAGCGACTCCTTGTTGATCGGCGTCGTCGCCACGCCGGCGATGCGGCCGGCCATCGCCAGTTCTATCGACGTGCGGATCGCGGCGTAGGCCGCCTCACCGCCAAGGGCCTGCACCTTGCCCATCTGCAGTATGGTTGGGTCGACGGTGTCCTGATGCATCGACGTCGATCACGCCGGCACGGTCGGCGATCGCCTCGGGGCCGGCGATCCGATTCAGCGACGCCGACAGGTCGCATACCGACAGCGCCCGTTCGAATACCCGCGCGTCACCGATCAGGAAGCAACGCGAGATCTCACGCACCTCCGGCGCCAGTAGTGCGCGCACCGCGATCTCCGGTCCGATGCCGGCGGGATCGCCCATTGTCACGGCCAGAACCGGTCTTGCCTGGGTCATGTCGGTGGCCTCCTTCGGTGGCTTCCGCAGTGTGGCGCTTCATAGCACACTGCCGGCCCAGACCACGACCGGGAGGAAACACATGCTTCGCATCTATGGCGCGGCGCGTTCGCGCGGGGTCCGCACGCTCTGGATCGCCGGGGAACTCGGCCTGCAGTACGAGCACCTGGACTATGCGCCACGCTCGCCTGCCACGCGCACGCCGGAGTATCTGGCGCTGAACCCTAACGGGCGTGTGCCGACCATCGACGACGATGGGTTCGTGCTGTCGGAATCGATGGCGATCAATCTGTATCTCGCGAAGCAGCACGGTAAGCTGTACCCGGCCGATGCGAAGCACGAGGCGCTGGCCTGGCAGTGGAGTTTTTGGGAGGTCGATCGACTCGACCGCCAGATGACCACATACGCCAACAACGCATTCGTGCTGCCGGAGCCACAGCGCAATCCCGCCGCCGCCAAGGCAGCGTGGGACGAGATCGCGCCGGCGCTGGACGTGCTGGAGATCGCGCTGGGCAAGGCACAGTGGCTGGCCGGCCCCGAGTTCAGCATCGCCGATCTGAACGTTGCCGCAGCGATGGTGCGCGCGCTGGGGTTCGATCTCGGCAAATGGCCGAAGGTGCATGGGTGGCTGCACCGGTGCTGGGACCGCCCGGCCGCCAAGCGCGCCCTGGCGATGCGGGAGTAATGCCGAACCCGGCGGCGGGCTGGCTGCGCGCCTGGGACGCGCAGGGCTTGCATCGGACCGGCACCGATGGTGACGAAGCCGGCGCCGCGTGGCTGGAGCGTGAGGCCACGTTGCTCGGTGCCGAGGTGACCAGCGAGGCGTTCACGCTTGATCGCATCGATCCGGTGACGAGCTGTCTGGACGTGGATGGTACGCGCATCGATGGCGTGCCGGTGTTCGACGCACCGCCAACCGGACCCGACGGCGTCGACGGCACACTGGGACCCGCCGGAGGCGATGCGGCGATCGGCGTGGCCGAGTTGTCGCCTCAGTCGGTATACAGCGGCGAGTATCGCGCACTGCGCCGCAACGCCGCGCACCGTGCGCTGGTGATCGTGTGCCAAGGCGCGCATCCAGGGTTGGCCCTGCTGAACGCCGAGCTGTACCGCGCACCGTATGGCGTGCCGGCGATCCACGTCGCCGCCGCGGCAACCGGAGGCCGCGCGCGGTTGATCGCGCATTACCGTCGCACGCCGGCAACTGCCCGCAACATCGTCGTGATCGTACCCGGTCGCGATCGTGCGCGCCCGCCGGTCGTGGTGATGACGCCACGCAGTTCCTGGTGGCAGTCCACCGCCGAACGTGGAGGCGGTCTGGTGTGCTGGTTGGAGTCGTTGCGTGCGCTGTGCGCCGCGCCGCCGGCCATGGATGTCGTGCTGACTGCCAACAGCGGGCATGAACTCGGCCATCTCGGGCTTGACGACTTCGTTGCACGGCGGCCGGGTTGGGATCGCGACGCTCTCTGGCTGCATTGGGGCGCCAATCTCGGTGCCGTTGGCGGAGGGCTGACCGTGATGTCGTCGAGCGACGACCTGGGCGCATCGGCCGCGCGCGAGCTGACTGAGGCAGGCCAGCCGCCGGACGCACTGGCGCCGAAGACCCAGGTACCGAGCGGCGAGACTCGCGACATCCATCGAGCCGGCGGGCGCTATGTCACGCTGGTCGGCAGCAATCCGTGGTTTCATCTGCCGCAGGATCGCTGGCCGCATTCCGTGGACGTGGCGGTCATCGAGCGGATCGCGATTGCCACGGCACGGTATGGTGGTGGCGCTGACGCGTTGAGCATGGCCTATCGCGCCGCCTGGACGCACGCTGCACCTGGCCGCGCGGCGTTCAGGTAGGGGGCAAGAATCTGCTCGATCTGGCAATTGGTGTAGGGATGGCGTGAGCGCACAGCCGGTTGGCGGTGTACGTTGATCAATGCCACCTTGCCCCCGCCGAGGGGCAGCCGCAGCGTGCCCTGGCGGATCGCGCGCACGTAGAGCGGCACTGCCTTGAGAGTGCCGTGCAGAACGTCGGCGCCAAGCAGCGCGACACGGTCGTGGTATGCGGCGGCGAGCAGCGGTGTGTGCGAGTGATAGAGCCCGACGGCGATATCCCAATTGCCGCCGGCCTCGCCACGGTACAGGTCAACCAGAAGCCGGGCGGCATAGTCGGCGTTGGCGACAGGATCGAAGGCCTCATCCAGCGAGGCGAAGGCATGGGGCTGATAATGCAGATCAATCTGCATGCAGCCGACGTCGACGAAGCTGTGGCGGGTCGCCTGCACCCGCATCCACGCGATCGCGGCCGCCTTGCTGTCGAGGAACAGGCCGGTGCCGTCGGCATCGATGGTCCAGGGCCATGGCCGTATGTCGGTGAGGGTAGTGATCGGCCGCCCGCTCTCCGCCTTTGCGATCGACATCAGCAGGGACGGCGGCAGATGATAGCGCTGCTCGGCCTGCCGCAGCGCCGCCACGCAGAGCTCGCTTTGCTGCGCCGCCCAGACTGGTGCGGCGACGTCGCCGGTCCCGGCCGTCGAGGGCGGGTCCGCGCGGGTGGATGTCGTGCCCGCACTCAACAACAGGATCACGGCCAAGGATCGGACCAAAGCAGACACGCGGCACGCATACGATGACTGCGCAATCCGGTCCAACCGCGCGCATTGCTATGACGCGCTGAGCACTGGCGATTGGCGGGCGGGTCGCACATCCGTCTCATGGTATCGCTGAACGAGACGATGTCGCGCGCGGTGAGCATAGGCCAAAGGCGCCCAAAGGCAAGAAATCGGAACCACGGATGCACACGGATGCACACGGATGGGGCCCGTGCACCCCGGACAGGGTTGTCGAAGCGCTGCGCGGAGGGCGCGGCGACCCCAGGCGGACATAACGAGGGATGGGGGTTCGCCGAGCAAAGCAACAGCGCGCTAGTTGGCGGCTTCTTCCAGGGCCTCGGCGTCGAGTTCCAGCAGTGCGGGCGTGGTGCCCTTGGCGATGAAGGGGACCAGGTCGGCATCGGGCGGACCGAAGTCCGGGTTGTCGGGCAGGCCGCCCAGGCCGCGGATCAGCCTGGCGCGGCGCGGATACATGATCGCGTACAGCTCGGCCTCGTCGGCCAGATCGCGCTTCGGCTTTGCATCCGCCGGCGGCTCCGCTACGGCCGGTGCCGGCGGCTGCGGCGGCTGCGGCGGCTGCGGCGGCTCGGCCGGCACGGCGGGCGGCGCATCGGCCAGCGCGTCGGTCATCAGCCCGATGGTGCAGTGCTCGCTCCAGGCGGCGCGGTCGGTGGCGGCACTGTTGGCCTCGCGCTTCTCGCGCGCCGCCTGCAGCCGCGCCAGCAGCGAGCGCGCCTGGCGCGACTCGCGCAAACTGCTGTTGCCCATGGCGGCGCATTTGTGCGCCCACATCTGATCTGTCCCAGCGAACCCGCGCGCCAGACGGATGCAGTCCATCCCGTAGAGCCGGGCGCCGACGCATTGGGCGGCGAGGAACGCCTCGTCGGCGTTTGCGGGGAGCATGGCTGCGACCTGGGCGATCGCGGCATTGTCGCGGCGGGCGACTTCCTCGGGGGTGTCGATGACCGGCGGGAGCAGGGTGCCGCGGAGGGTGTGAACCAGCACGTAGTAGGCGTCGCGGGTGAGGCGGAGCGTGGGGTCGACCGGTGGGGGTTCGGGCTGGTAGTCCATCGCGGCGGAGTATATCGGTTAGTATGTTTGTGTGTCAAGAGTTAGCTTCAGTGTCTGTCCGGCGGGGCGGCCGCTGGATGGTGGCGGCATTCCGGCACTTGTCGCCCATGGGTGGAAAGAGGCCATTAGCCTGTCGATCCGACGGATACGAGATGACAGCCCTTTGCGCGGGCTAACGCCAGGCCGATCCGTTCAAGAAGCAAACCGGGGCGGGCAGTAGCACTACATGGCCACGCCGTGTCGGCGACGGCGAATTAGGACGAGGCAAGCGAGACCACTGCCAAGCAACGTCAGCGAGACCGGTTCGGGCACCTGCTGAATGTCGATCACGGCCGTTCCTCCGTTGACCATCTGGATGATCGTGCCGCCTGGCCCTGGCGAGGTGCTGAACGCCGACGCGGGAGTCGTCAGGAACTCTTCGAATTGGCTCGTCGCCGTGAGCGGCGTAGTGAAGAAGCCGATTTCGCTGGCGACGGCGTCAGCCGTTTCGACGAAATGGGCGTGCCGCGTGCCGGCAATCAGCGCTAGGGAAGTTGAAACCAGTGAACCGGTCGCCAGTGTTATGTCGTCGGCGGCACCGCTCGCGCCGGTGTTGGAGAACGATAGACCCGAAGGCGTTGAACTGACCGTCCCGTCATTGTTCCCGGGGTCGCCCATCAGCGACAGATCCAGGCTGTGGAAGGTGTTGACACCGCCGATATTCTCGAAATTCGCCAAAAGCGTGAAATACAGGCCATACGAGCCCGTTGCACCCGGTGTGCCGTTGAGTCCAGGTGTTGAGACGGCCGCGCCGCCGAGGGTGAAGCCCTGCACCTGCTCCAGGAACATCTCAAGGAATGGCCCGCTGGTTGGCTGCACCGCATACAGATAGTGCGTCGCATTGATACTGTCGGCAGTGAAGGCTGATCCGGCGAGACCCAGTTGGGGTGTCGCTTGATCGGGAGCCCACGTAAAGGGAACGGCGCTGGCATGAGCCGTTCCCAGACCGATCGCGACGACTGCCGCTCCGACTGCCGCGGCTTTCTGAGCTATGTTCATAAAGGCTGCCTCCAAGAGTGGAACGTTGCGACACAAATCTGGCGTCAAGAGTGAAGCGACCCAGCCCTGGCACTTGCGCATTGTCCTGATCCCCCCTGCGTGTATGTCTTGTTCCAACAAGCCCCGCCAGGTTGCCGGAACACGCGCCGTAACCGCGACCAGTGCGGGGGTAAAAGTTTGTTAAAACTTTGGCCAGCGAAATAAATCTGCATGTTTTCAAAGCGTTAAATTCAGGCTTCGAGTGTTTGGTTATCTCCCTCCCAGCGGTGCTAGGCTGGTGGCATCGGCATTGCCCCGACGCTGGAGCGACCCATGGACGCGCCCGTTGATGTGTTCCTGTTCGATGGCTTTCGCCTAGATCGGCGCAGTGGGGGGCTGTTTCGGCAGGACGAGTCGGGCAGTTTTGCCCCAGTGGCTATTGGCTCACGTGCGCTGGACGTACTGGCCGTTCTGGTCGCTCACCACGGCCAGGTCGTGTCCAGAGTTGCGATCATTGATGCGGTCTGGCCGGACGTTGTGGTCGAGGAGAGGAATCTCGCGGTTCAGATATCCGCACTCCGTCGGGTTCTGGATCATCGACGGACTGACCGGAGCTGCATCCAGACCGAGACAGGGCGAGGCTACCGCTTCGTTGCTGCGGTCACCAGGATCGCGGACGAACTGCTGCCATCACCCAGTGCAGCCACGCCAACGTCACCCGAGATCCAGCCCGCGGACGACAGCGCACCTGCGCCAGGGCGCGAACGGCCACGGCGTCGTGCAATTGCGGCCATAGCGTCGGCGGCCGTTTTCGCGGCGGCGGTCCTGGCAGTGTGGGCCTGGAACAGCGTCGGGATCAGCCCGAGCGAGGCTCCGCGACCTCGCCTTTCGATCGTCGTGCTGCCATTCGGAAATCTAAGCGGCGACCGGGGCGACGACTATCTCGCCGACGCCATCACCGACGACCTGACCACCGATCTCTCCCGCGTCTCGGGGATGTTCGTCATCGCGCGTCAGTCGTCGTACACATACCAGGGCAAGACGGTCGACATACGCAAGGTCGGCGAAGAGCTTGGCGTCCGCTACGCCCTGGAGGGCAGCGTGCGCAGGCTGGGCGATGAGTTGCGTGTGAACGCCCAGCTGGTCAGCACGGAGACCGGGGCACATCTCTGGGCAGAACGCTTCGACCGGCCACTGCTTGATGTTTCTGCCGCGACCCTTGCCGACGGCCAAGACGACATTATTCGGCACATCGCGTCCGCGTTGAACGTCAAGATGGTCGATGTCGAAAGCGCGCGCAGCCTTCGCGAGCGACCGACGAATGCCGACGCGACCGATCTGGTCTTGCGCGCCCGGTCATTGAGCAATCAGCCCCCGAGCCGCGAGCGCACCGCCGAGGCTCGGGAGCTATACGAGCAAGCCCTGAAGCGAGACCCGTCCTCGGTGTCCGCGATGATCGGCATCGCCGGCATTCAGATTAATCAGAGCCAGGGTTATCTGGGCCAGTGGGCGGCCGCAGACGCATTGGAACGTGCGGGCAAGCTGATATCCGAAGCGCGCGCCATCGAACCGACTTCCGAACAGGTTCTGGTCGGCTCGGTGCGTCTGCTCGAAGCGCAGCACCGGTGGGAGGACATGATCCCCGCCGCAGAGCGGCTGATCGCGGCCTTTCCAAACCGGGTCGACGGGTACGAACTCCTCGCTACGGCAAAACGATACACCGGCAAGCCTGCCGACGCGGTACCTCTCTACGAGAAGTCCGTCCGGCTCGATCCGCGTAATCCAATCTTGTTCAACCGTTACGCTTTCCTGGGCTTCGCGCTGGTTCAGCTGGCACACTGGGAAGAAGCGACCGTTTGGTTCGAACGGTCGCTGGCCGCCGACCCGGACGCGTTCCGCCCGATCCGCAGCGCCAGATACCGAGTTCTTGCTGGCGCGTACGCGATGAGCGGACAGCCCGACGACGCGCATCGCGCGGTCAGCGAGGCAACCAAACTGTGGCCGTTTGGCACGGTTCGTACGAACGCTCCGGAGAATCTAACGAACGCTGCGCTTAGGGCGCAAGTCGCGAGGTTGATGGAGGCGCAACGCCGAGCAGGGCTGCGAGACCATGCCGAGGAGGACGCCGATTTCGGCGTGGCGGTGGATGACAAATTGCACGAGGACCTCGCCGGACTGACGCCGACGACCGTTCCAGGAGCGGCGACGATACGGACCGCGGAGCTGGTGCCGTTTCTCGCGGAGCACAAGCCGATCGTCATTGATCCCGGATTGTATTTCTGGGGCGTGTCGCTTCCCGGCGCGGTCTGGCTGAAGAATGCCGGGTTGGGCGGTAGCATGACGGACAGCGCTCAGGAGCATCTGAACGTGATAATGACAAAACTGACCAGAGGCGATCCAACCGTGCCGATCGTCGCGGTCGGCTTTAATTCGGAACGCTTCGACGGCCGCAATCTGGCGTTGCGCCTCGTTGCGTTGGGCTACACTGACGTCCGCTGGTATCGGGGTGGCCGCGAAGCGTGGGAAGTACACGAGCTTCCCGAGGAACCATCGGCGACGCAGGACTGGTAAACCCAGGAGCCTACACCCGGAAATGCCAGCTGTGGGTCGATATGCGACCTTTAGGGCGCGATCCTGCCCCCTGAATTTGGCCTCCGCCGTGCCGGCGCTATAACCACCCCCCTTGGCCACGAAAGGACACATCGATGCTCACCCGCCGCTGGGACAAATCGCGTTTGCCGTCGCGCCACGTGACGGTGGGGCCCGGGCGGGCGCCGCATCGCAGCTACTACTACGCGATGGGCCTCACCGAGGAAGAGATCGACCAGCCCTTCGTCGGCGTCGCCACCTGCTGGAACGAGGCCGCACCCTGCAACATTGCGCTGTCGCGCCAGGCGCAGTCGGTGAAGAAGGGTGTCAACGAGGCCGGCGGCACGCCGCGCGAGTTCACCACCATCACGGTGACCGACGGCATCGCGATGGGGCACCAGGGCATGAAGTCCTCGCTGGTGTCGCGCGACCTGATCGCTGACTCGGTGGAACTCACCATGCGCGGGCACTGCTACGACGCGCTGGTCGGGTTGGCGGGCTGCGACAAGTCGCTGCCCGGCATGATGATGGCGATGCTGCGGCTGAACGTGCCCAGCGTGTTCATGTATGGTGGCTCGATCCTGCCTGGCCGGTTCCAGAACCGCGACGTGACCGTGGTCGATGTGTTCGAGGCGGTCGGGCGGCATTCCGCCGGCACAATGTCGGACGAGGAGCTGCACGAGCTGGAATGCGTCGCCTGCCCATCGGCCGGCGCGTGCGGCGGTCAGTTCACCGCCAACACCATGGCGATGGTCAGCGAGGCGATCGGCCTCGCGTTGCCGGGGTCCGCCGGCGCGCCGGCGCCGTACGAGGACCGCGACCGCTGGGCGGTGGAATCGGGCCGCGCGGTGATGGCGCTGCTCGACAGCCGGCTTCGCCCGCGCGACATCGCCACGCGCCGTGCGTTCGAGAACGCCGCGGTCGTGGTCGGCGCCACCGGCGGCTCGACCAATGCGGGCCTGCACCTGCCGGCGATGGCACACGAGGCCGGCATCCGCTTCACCATGGACGACGTGGTCGAGATCATGCGGCGCACCCCGTACATCGCCGACCTCAAGCCGGGCGGCAAATACGTCGCGTTCGACGTGCACCGTATCGGCGGCATTCCGGTGGTGCTGAAGGCGCTGCTGGACGCCGGCCTGCTGCACGGCGACTGCGTCACCGTCACCGGAAAGACGCTGGCGGAGAACCTGAAGGACGTGGTGTTCCCGACCGATCAGGACGTGGTCTATCCGGTGTCGAACGCGATCTCGCAGACCGGCGGCGTGGTCGGGCTACGCGGCAACCTTGCCCCCGACGGCGCCATCGTGAAGGTCGCCGGCATGCACAACCTGCGGTTCGAAGGCACTGCCCTGTGCTTCGATTCCGAGGAGGAGGCGTTCGAGGCTGTGCAGACCCGCGCCTACAAGGCGGGCGACGTGATCATCATCCGCTACGAGGGACCGAAGGGCGGCCCCGGCATGCGCGAGATGCTGTCCACCACCAGCGCGATCTATGGCCAGGGCATGGGCGAGCAGGTGGCGCTGATCACCGACGGTCGCTTCTCCGGGGCCACGCGGGGCTTCTGCATCGGCCATGTCGGGCCGGAGGCGGCGGTCGGCGGCCCGATCGCGCTGCTGAAGAACGGCGACCGCATCGTGATCGACGCCGACAAGGGCACGATCGACGTGGCGCTGCCCGAGGCGGAGCTCGCCGCCCGCCGCGCCGCCTGGCAGCCCCGCCGGACCGACTACAATGCCGGCGCGATCTGGAAATACGCCCAGCTTGTCGGGCCGGCGCATCTCGGTGCCGTCACCCATTCGGGTGCGGCGGCCGAGACGCACTGCTACGCGGACATCTGATCGGTGTGGTCAAAGTAGACTTGTTTCGATTCGCCACCGCATGTTACCGCTGGCCGGAGCAACATAGGGCGGTAAGCCGTGCGGGAGTTTACATTGATGAAGCGACTGATCACCGCCGGGGCCGCCGTAGTCCTGATCGGGCTCGGCATCGGCACCGCGGCGGCACAGCCGCCGATCCCTTACGGCCCGGTCCCGGAACCACGCTACGAGCCGGTCCCCGGCCCTCGAGCCGGCTATTACTGGGAGCCGGGCCGGTGGCACTGGAACGGCTATCGCTATGTCTGGTTTGGCGGTCATTGGATGGGTGGCGCGCCGCGCTACGGGCAGTGGATTCCCGGCCACTGGCAGTACAATGGCTACCGCTACATCTGGATCCCGGCGCACTGGGGCTGATCCCCGGCCTCAGCGTAGCTGGACCACCACCGGCACGTGATCCGACGGCTGCGGCCGGGCCCGCTCCTCACGATCGGGCGCGGCGGCGACCAGCCGTTCGGCGAGTGTTGGCGACAACAGCGCGTGGTCGATGCGCAGACCGGAGTCGCGTTGCCACGCGCCTGCCTGGTAGTCCCAGAAGGTATAGACTGCGCCGTGCGGATGCACCGCACGCACCGCATCGGTCAACCCGTTCCACAGCAGGCGGCGGAAGCGGGCGCGGCTTTCCGGGCGTACCAGCGCGTCGGTGGGTGACAGCGCGCCGGGGGCGAAGTCGTCATCGGTCGGGCAGACGTTGAAGTCGCCGGTGATCACGAACGGTGTATCGGCCTCCAGCAGCGCCTCGGCGCGTTCCGCCAGCAGGTCGAGCCAGGCCAGCTTGTAGGCGAAGCCCGCTTCGCCGCCGGAATTGCCGTTGGGCAGGTAGATCCCGGCGATGGTAACGCCGTCCGTCTCGATCTCGATGTAGCGCGCCTGGGCGTCGTCGGTCGGCAGGCCAGGCAGCGCGCGATGCCGCACCTCGAAGGGCACACGGGCGAGCACAGCGACACCGTTGTAGGCCTTCTGGCCCACTGCCTCCGACCGATAGCCGAGGCCGTGGTACACCAGCGTCGGAAACGCCGGCGCTTCGCACTTGATCTCTTGCAGCAGCAGGACGTCGGGCCGGCAACGCTCGAGCCAGTTTGCGACATGCTTCTCGCGCTGACGGATCGAGTTGACGTTCCAGGTGGCGATTTTCATGGCCGACCTGAGGCCACGCTGTGCCCGCGCGTCTTCTCCTCGGCCAGCGCCGTGCGCCATTCCTCCACGGAATATTTCTTTGAGGGACCAGCAAAATACAATGTCTGCAATCGTTGGATCAGTGCATCGAGAAGATCATCGGCATGGCTCGACAGCACGGCATCGACACCACAGTTGGGGCAGAGGGCGGTGTCGCCGTCATCCACCCAGCACTGTATTTGATCGGCCGGAAATGCACTCAGGCAGTGAAAGCAGCGGCAGACGGCTCCGGCGCCCATGAACCGCCGATTCAGCCTCGAGTGCTCATAGGCCTGCTGGAGGCGCGCCGACCTGTTCATTCGTGCCAGACCGTGACGATTCTGCCGGTCAGCGCATTCACGATCGCACTCACTCAGCCGCCCTTCTCACGATAAACAATCGTCCCCGGCTCGGTCCCCGCCGCCGGCTCTGCCGACAATGCCCGGGTCAACGCCACGAGAGAGATGCCGCGCTGTCGCAGCCGGTTGACCGTGTGGATCGACAGATCCGGCATTCCGAACGTGTCGAAGTATGAGGGCACTCACCCCCATAGCCAGCCGCAGGTTAATCAACGGAAAAGCTCGTCCCGCAGCCGCACGCAGACTTGGCGTTCGGGTTGCGCACCGCGAAGTGGCTGCCCATCAGTTCGTCGGTATAATCGAGCTCCGAGCCGGCCAGCAGATCGAGGCTGGCCGGATCGACCAGCACCTTCGCCCCGGCCCGCTCGATGATCAGGTCATCCTCCTGCTGCGTCGCATCCAGCTCGAAGCGGTACTGGAAGCCGCTGCAGCCTCCGGCAAGCACGGCAACCCGCAATGCGGCCTGCTGCCCTGCGGCGGCGACGATTTCGGCAATGCGGGCGGCGGCCCGCTCGGTCAGCGCGAACTGTTCCATGTCTGGCAACATAGGACGCCATGGCACGGAATTGAAGCCATGTCCCCGGAGGTGTAAGCCCGCGCCCCATGACGCGTGGTGCCACCCTGGCAGCGTATGCCGTGCATGCCGGCTCGTCGCGAGGCCGGCTGCACCCCGAACCGGAGGCGCCGACGCGCTCGCCGTACCAACGCGACCGCGACCGCATCATCCACTCGTCGGCATTTCGGAAACTGCAATACAAGACCCAGGTGTTCGTCAATCACGAGGGCGACTTCTTCCGCACCCGGCTGACGCACTCGATCGAGGTGGCGCAGATCGCGCGCTCGATCGCTCGGGAACTCGGTCTGGACGAGGACCTGACCGAGGCACTGGCGCTGGCGCACGATCTCGGCCATCCGCCGTTCGGCCATGCCGGCGAGGAGGCGCTGAACCTGGCGATGAAGCCGTTCGGCGGCTTCGACCACAATGCGCAAAGCCTGCGCGTGGTCACACTGCTGGAGAGCCGCTACGCCGGCTGGGATGGGCTGAACCTGACCTGGGAGGCGCTGGAGGGGTTGGCCAAGCACAATGGCCCGCTGCGCAATCCGCCCGCATATATCGCGGACTACAACGAGCGGCACCGGCTGGAGCTTGGCACGCATGCCAGCGCCGAGGCGCAGGTGGCCGCGCTGGCGGACGATATCGCTTATCACAGCCACGATCTGGACGACGGGCTGCGCGCGCGGTTGTTCGGGCCGGAGGAGATCGGCCATCTGCCGGTGGTCGGCGAGGCACTGGCCGCGGCGCGGCTATCGAGTCTGGATGTGCCGCCGCCTCGGTTGCGGCACGAAACGATCAGGCGGGTGATCGACGTGATGGTGACCGACCTGATCGCCGAGACGCGCCGGCGGCTCGACAAGCTGGCACCGCGCGACGCCGATGCGGTGCGGCGGGCGAAGCAGAAGGTGGTGGCGTTCAGCGCGCCGATTGGCGAGGCGAACCAGGTGATCAAGGATTTCTTGAGCGCGCGGATGTACCGGCACTGGCGGGTGAACCGGATGACCACCAAGGCGCGGGTGCTGACCACAGAGCTGTTCCGGTTGCTGCATGCGGATACGTCGCTGCTGCCGGATGACTGGCGCGCGCGGGCAGGGGAGGGGGGCACGCAGCGCGCAGCCGGCGTGGTGGGCGACTATATTGCCGGAATGACCGACCGCTATGCGATGGACGAACATCGGCGGCTGACCGACCTGTCGGTGAGCGGATAAATACTCCCTCTCCCCTTGCGGGAGGGGGAGTGCTTATCTGCCAGTGCCCTGACGACTAGGAACGCGCGATGACGAACGACATCTACGCTCAAATGCGCGAAGCCGTCCTGACCGCGCTGCGCGCCGTGGTCGGGGATGTTCCCGATGAAATTGCCGCGCGCGTCGAAATCACGCCGTCGCGCGATCCTTCGCACGGCGATATGGCAACCAATGCCGCACTCGTGGCCGCCAAGGCCGCGCGTCAGCCGCCGGCGAAACTTGCGGCCGCCATCGTCGAACATCTGCAGCAGACGGCCGGTATCGCACGCGCCAGCGCCGCCGGACCTGGGTTCGTCAATCTGAGCCTGGACGCAGCGCGGTTTTGTGCGTTGCTGCCCGATATCCTGCGCACCGGCACCGCCTATGGCGACAATGCCATCGGCAACGGCACGCGGATCAACGTCGAATACGTCTCCGCCAATCCCACCGGCCCGATGCATATCGGCCATTGCCGCGGTGCCGTCGTGGGTGACGCGCTGGCCAACCTGCTCAGCAAGTCCGGCTACGAGGTCACCAAGGAATACTACATCAACGATGCCGGCGCGCAGGTCACCGCGCTCGCCTGGGCTGCCTACTGGCGTTATTTGCAGGCGATCGGTACGCCGCTGAGCGAAGCGGATTATTCCGAGGAAGTGCCGGGAGGCCTGCAGTATCGCGGCGACTATTTGATTCCGATCGGCGAGCGCCTCGCCGAACAATACGGTTCCTCGCTTGCGCAGCCGGACGGCGGCATCGCCGCGCCCGAGCTCTGGCTCGACATCGTACGCGAATTCACCATTGCGGGAATGATGCAGGAGATCCGCGACGACCTGCACCTTCTCGGCGTCGAACAGGACGTGTTCAGCTCGGAACGCGCGCTGATCGACACTGGCGCGGTCGACGCGTCGATCGAATGGTTGCAAACGCAACAACTGATATATGAGGGTGTGCTCGATCCGCCCAAGGGCAAGGCGCCGGATGATTGGGAACCGCGCCCGCAGACGCTGTTCCGTGCCACACAGTTCGGCGACGACGTCGACCGGCCGCTGCGCAAGTCGGATGGCTCGAACACGTATTTCGCCAACGACATCGCCTATCACGCCGGCAAGGTGAATCGCGGCTACGACGTGCTGATCGACGTGCTCGGCGCCGATCACGGTGGCTACGTCAAGCGTATGCAGGCGGCGGTGAACGCGCTGTCGCCGAACGGCCGCGTCAGGTTCGAGGGTATCCTCTGTCAGACCGTGCATGTCATGCGCGGCGGCCAGCCGGTGCGCATGTCGAAACGTGCCGGAACCTTTGTGACGCTGCGCGATCTGCTCGACGAGGTGGGCAAGGATGCAGTGCGCTTCACCATGCTGACCCGCAAGGCCGATGCGCAGATGGAATTCGACCTCGACCAGGCGGTGGCACAGACCCGCGACAATCCGGTGTTCTACGTGCAGTACGCCCATGCCCGCTGCCGCTCGGTGCTGCGCGCAGCCGCGGAGATGTTCGGCGATGCCCGAGTGACGGATGCCGCGCTGGCCGCGGTGCCGCTGGACACGCTCACAGCCGACCCCGAGATGGCCCTGATCCGGCGGCTGGCGCAGTGGCCGCGCATTGTGGAAGCCGCCGCACAAGCACGCGAGCCGCACCGAATCGCGTTTTTCCTCTATGACTTGGCGGCCGACTTTCATATGCTGTGGAACCGAGGCAAGGACGACGCCGCGCTCCGATTCCTGCAGGCTGACCGGCCAGCCGAGACGCTGGCACGGCTGGCACTGGTGGCGGCGACGGCGGTGGTGATTCGTTCGGGCCTCGCCGTGATGGGCGTCGTGCCCGTCGAGGAAATGCGCTGAATCCCCGGATCCCGGTCCGGGGGCCGACCCCCGGAGGTTCCGTGTCAGACGATCTGAGCATCCCCAGCCCGACCTATCGAGTTCCCCGTCACAGTCACGGCATGGATCCGGCCACGCGCCGGTTGGCGCTGATCGCCGGCAGCCTTGGTGCCGTGTTGCTGATGGTGGTTGGCGGCTGGTCGCTGATGGGTCATCGCAGTACCACCGTTCCGGTGTTGCAGGCGGACAACCGCCCGCTGCGGGTCAAACCGGAGAACCCCGGTGGCATGCAAGTGGCCGGCGCCGATGAGGATATCCTGTCCGGTGGCAACCAGGCGGGAGCGGGCAAACTCGCGCCGGCGCCGGAAGCACCCGCACCTCAGGCATTGAATGCCCCGCCGCCTACGCCGCCGGTTGTCGCGGCGCCTGCGGCCGTTCCGGTTCCCGCCGTATCGCCGCTACCGGCGAAGCCTGCCGTCGCAGCAAAGCCTGCCGCCGTGCCGGAGAAGCGCCCAGCCGTGACAGCGGCGAACGGCGCCCTCGTCCAACTGGCCGCGGTGCAATCCGAGGATGCGGCGAAGTCGGAATGGCAACGTCTGTCGAAGCGCCTGCCCGACCTGTTTGGCCAGCGCCGGCCCGCGTTCAGCAAGACCGAGCACGACGGACGTACGCTGTGGCGCGTCCGTACCGGCGGCTTCGCCGACACAGCCCAGGCCAGTATGTTCTGCGGGAAGGTGCGCGCCAAAGGCGTCGGCTGCTCGGTGGCGGACTTCTGAAAGCCGCCGTCGTCGGGATCGCCGGGCCGGCGCTGTCGGCCGATGAGGCCGTGCTGTTCCGTGCCGCACCGCCGTGCGGCGTCATTCTGTTCAGGCGCAACATCCAGTCCCCGGCGCAGCTGGCGGCACTGGTCACCGAATTGCGCCGGGTCCTCCCGCCCTTTGCGGTGCTGATGGTCGATCAGGAAGGTGGCCGCGTCGCGCGCCTGCGCCCGCCGCACTGGCGTGCGCACCCGCCGGCGGCGGCGCTGGGCAGCCTGCGTGTGGCGTGGCTGACCGGCGCGCTGATCGGCCTCGACTGTGCTGCCGCCGGCTTCGACGTGGTTGCCGCACCGGTGCTGGACCTCGGCATCCCCGGCGCTCACGTGGCGATCGGTGACCGCGCGCTGTCGGAAGAGCCGCTGATGGTCGCCCGGCTCGGTCGGGCGATGGCGGCAGGGCTGCTGGCCGCCGGAATACAGCCGATCGGCAAGCACGCGCCTGGCCACGGCCGGGCCACGGTGGACAGCCACCTGTCGCTGCCGCGCGTCGAGGCCAACGACCTCGATGCCGATTTGCTGCCGTTTGCCTTGAACGCCGATCTGCCCTGGGCCATGTCGGCGCACATCGTCTATCCCGCCTGGGACAACGCCTTGCCGGCGACATTGTCCCCGACCGTGATCACGACGATCATCCGCGGCCGGATAGGCTTCGAAGGAGTTCTGGTGACCGACGATCTCGCCATGAAGGCGCTGAGCGGCACGCCCGCCGATCTGGCGCGGCAGGCACTGGCGGCCGGCTGCGACATTGCCCTCTACTGCACCGGCGAATTCGCCCCGACCGCCGACCTGCTGGCGCGCTGCCCCTCGCTGACCGAGCCCGCCGCCGGTCGGCTTGCCGCGGCGCGGACGCTCGCCGTGCGCCGGCGCCTGCCCTTGGATGCTGAGGCTCTGGCCGCCGAACGGGATCGGCTCCTGGCGTGACCGGCGTCATCTTCCATCTTGCTCTGGCCGTGATCCCGGCGATCCTGGCGATCACCCTGCACGAGGCGGCGCATGGCTACATGGCGCTGGCGCTCGGCGACGACACCGCACGCCAGGCTGGACGCCTGTCGCTCAACCCGCTGCGCCACGTCGATCGGGTGGGCACCATCCTGTTGCCGGGCTTTCTGCTGATCTTCCAGTTGCTGACCATCCACCGTGTGGTGTTCATGTTCGGCTGGGCCAAGCCGGTGCCGGTCTCCGCATGGAAGTTCCGCGATCCGCGCCGCGGCATGGCGGTGGTGGCGGTGGCCGGGCCGGCGATGAACTTTTTCCTCGCCTGGGTGGCCGCCCTGTTGCTGCCAACGCCGACCACGATGGCCGATACCGGCATGGACTACCTGGAGGCCGTGATCACGCAGAACCCGGTGGTCGGGTTGTTCCTGTTCTACTTCATCCTGACCAACCTCGTGCTCGGCCTGTTCAACCTGCTGCCGATCCCGCCGCTCGACGGCGGTCGGATCGCGGTTGGCCTGCTGCCGCTCGAGCTGGCACGCCGGTGGGCGCAGATCGAGCGCTACGGCATCCTGCTGGTCATCCTGGTCGTGTTCTTGCTGCCGCACCTGATCCAGGGTTTCGACCCGTTCGGCGAGGCGCTCGACTCAGTGGTGCCGTGGGCAATCAACCTGCTGCTGCGGCTGTCCGGTCATGATATCGGCGGGACCGATGTCCACCTCTGAGGCCGACCACCTTGTCCTGCGACTGGAAGGTTTCGAGGGCCCGCTGGACCTGCTGCTCGACCTCGCCCGGGCCCAAAAGGTCGATCTGGCGAAGATCTCGATCCTGGCGCTGGTCGAGCAGTACCTGGCGGTGATCGAGGGGGCCCGGCGCATCCGGCTCGAGCTGGCCGCCGACTGGCTGGTGATGGCGGCCTGGCTCGCCTGGCTGAAGTCGCGCCTGCTGTTGCCCGAGGGCGCCGATGCCGAGGACGGCGAACTGGCAGCCGATGTGTTGGCGGCGCGGCTGCGCGACCTGTCGGCGATGCGCGCCGGCGCGCTCTGGCTATCCGCGCGATCGCAGCTTGGCCGCGACGTGTTCGCCCGTGGCACGCCGGAGGACCACACCGAGATCGACCGCTCGCGCCTGGCGCTCGACCAGGGCTCGTTGGTGCGGGCCTATCTGCAGGCTATGCGCCGACGGGCCGTGGTGCGGCGTTACCAGCCACGTCCGCTAAGCCTATGGAGCGTCAAGGATGCGCTTCAGCGTCTCGGCGCGCTGCTCGGCAGCCTGCCGGACTGGACCAGCCTCGACCGGTTTCTTCCCGACACAATCGGCGGCGCGCTGGAGCGTCGTGCCGCGTTGGCCAGCACGCTGCTGGCCGGGCTCGAACTGGCGCGCGGCGGCGCGGTCCGTCTGCGGCAGGAGCACGCGTTCGGCCCGATTCTGGTGCGCCGCGCCCCTGGCGGGGTAGAGGAGGGCGCATGACCGAGGAAGAAGCCCTTCGCCTGGCCGAGGCGCTGGTGTTTGCCAGTGCCGGACCGGTCGGCGCACGCGCATTGTCGCAGCTCCTGCCGGAGCCCATGGACGCCGATGCGGTCATCGCCGCGCTGCGCGAACGCTATGCCGGCCGTGGTGTTGAGCTGGTCGAGGTCGGCGGCGGCGTGCAGTTCCGCACCGCGCCCGATCTCGCGCCGCTGTTGCGGAAGGTGATCGAGATTCCGCGCCGCCTGCCGCGCGTCGCGATGGAGACGCTGGCGATTATCGCCTACCACCAGCCGGTGACGCGGCCGGAGATCGAGGAGATCCGCGGCACCAGCCTGTCGCAGCAAACGCTGGACGCGTTGCTGGAGGCCAACCTGATTTCTCCCTGTGGCCGCCGGGAAAGCCCTGGCCGGCCGACGCTATGGGGCACCACACCGCAGTTCCTCGCCCAGTTCGGACTGAAGGACCTGCGCGAGCTGCCCCGGCGCGAGGACCTGCTGCTGGAGCCGCCTCCAGTGGTTGGTAGTCAGGATGGGGAGGCTCCGTCCGAGCCACTGGCCTCTGACCACTGAGCACTGCTAACTGTCACCATGTTTGATTTCGCCTGGTCGGAGATTGCCTTGATCGCCGTGGTCGCGATGATCGCGATCGGCCCAAAGGACATGCCGGCGGCGATGCGTGCCGTCACCGGTTGGGTCAAGAAGGCCCGCCGCATGGCTGGCGAATTTCAGACCCATGTCGATGAGATGATGCGCGAGGCGGACCTGAGCGAAGTACGTGCCTCGATCAACGAAATCCGCAACTTCGACATCAAGGGCGAGATCGAGAAGACGATCGATGCGGACGGCTCGATCCGCTCCACCTTTGCGTCCAATCCGCTGGAGCCGAGTACGCCGGCCGTGACGTCGGTCGAGGAACTCGCGGTGAGCGAGCCGGTGATCGAGCCGGTGGCGCCACCGGAGCAACCGGTAGTGGCCGCCACCCCGTGTACGCCGCGCGCGCCGGCCTTCGTGCCGCCCAATCTGGTGCTTCCGGTGGCAATCCCGGCAGCCGGCGAATCGGAGCCGCCTGCTTTCATTCCGCCTGACGTGGTGCGGCAACGCCACGCGCGTCCGGCTGCCTGATCAACGACCATGGCCGACATCGAGCAAGACGATCCGATCGACGACAAGCCGATGCCGCTGCTCGAGCACCTGATCGAGCTGCGCCGCCGGCTGATGTGGTCGATCGGCGCTTTCATCATCTGCTTCCTGGGGTCGTACTACTTCTCCAGCCGCATCTACTTCTTCCTGGCCGAACCGCTGGCGAACGTGCTGCGCCAGCAGGGCAGTCCCGATCCGCACCTGATCTACACGCAGCTCTACGAGGCGTTCTTTACGCGCATCAAGGTGGCATTCTTCGCCGGCGCGTTCATTGCGTTCCCGATCATTGCCAACCAGATCTGGCTGTTCGTCGCGCCGGGGCTGTACCGTAGCGAGAAGCGCGCGATGCTGCCGTTCCTGGCGGCGACGCCGGTGCTGTTCCTGCTCGGCGCGGCATTGGCGTACTACTTCGTGTTTCCGTTCGCCTGGCGGTTCTTCGCCAGCTTCCAGGACCCGACCGGCGGCGGCGGCGTGCCGATCGAGCTGCTGCCGCGGGTGTCGGAGTATCTCGACCTGGTGATGAAGCTGATCTTCGCGTTCGGCCTGACGTTCGAGCTGCCGGTGCTGCTGACGCTGCTGGCGAAGGTGGGGATCATCTCGTCGAAGGGACTGAAGAAGTTCCGCCGCTACGCCTATGTCGGCATGTTCGTCATCGCCGCGATCCTGGCGCCGCCCGACGTGATCACGCAGACCGGGCTGGCGCTGCCGCTGATCGCGCTTTACGAAATCTCCATCCTGGCGGCGAAGATGGTGGAGCCGAAACCGGTGGAAGTGTAGCTTTTTACTCCCCCTCCCCTTGCGGGAGGGGGTTGGGGGGAGGGGGCGGTTCGGTACGGGCGACACCCCCTCCCCCCAACCCCCTCCCGCAAGGGGAGGGGGAGTAACTTGGGGTCGAACCATGCATGACATCCGTGCCCTCCGCAGCGATCCAGCCGGCTTCGACGCCGCGCTTGCGCGGCGCGGGCTGGGGCCGGTGTCGTCGGAGCTGCTTGCACGGGATGCCGAGCGGCGCGCTGCGCTGACCGCGTTGCAGGAGAAGCAGGCGCGGCGCAACGCGCTGTCGCGCGAGGTGGGGCAGGGCAGGCGCGCGGGTGCCGATACCTCCGCGCTGGAAGCCGAGGCCACGGCGCTGCGCGATGACACGGAGGCGCTGGAGAAACAGGCCGCCGTCCTGGACGAAGCGATCAAGCGCGTGCTCGAAGGGTTGCCCAACGTGCTCGATGCCGACGTGCCCGACGGCCCGGACGAAACCGCCAATATCGTACTGAAGCAGCACGGCGAACCGCGCGATCTCGGCTTCCAGCCGAAGCAGCATTTCGAGCTGGGCGAGGCGCTCGGCATGATGGATTTTTCCGTCGCGGCGAAGCTTGCCGGCACCCGCTTCGTCGTGCTGCGCGGGCCGCTGGCGCGATTGGAACGCGCGCTCGGGCAGTTCATGATCGATCTGCACACGCGCGAGCACGGCTACACCGAGTACGTCGTGCCTTCGCTGGTGAACGACGCCACTGCCTACGGCACCGACAAGCTGCCGAAATTCGCCGACACGCTGTTTCAGACCACCGATGGCCGCTGGCTGATCCCGACAGCAGAGGTGCCACTGACGGCGCTGGTGATGGGTGACATCCTGGCGGAGAAGGACCTGCCGATGCGGGTCACCGCGCTGACCGACTGCTTCCGCTCGGAGGCGGGCGCGGCGGGACGCGACACTCGCGGCATGCTGCGGCAGCACCAGTTCCGCAAGGTGGAGATGGTGTCGATCGTGCATCCGGACCGCAGCGCCGAGGAGCACGAGCGCATGACGCTGTGTGCCGAGAAGGTGCTGACGCTGCTGGAGGTGCCGTTCCGCCGCGTCGTGCTGGCGTCGGGCGACACCGGGTTCGGAGCGGCTAAGACCTTCGATCTGGAGGCCTGGCTGCCGGGGCAGCAGGCCTGGCGCGAGATCAGCTCATGCTCCAACTGCCGCGACTTCCAGGCACGGCGGATGAACGCGCGGTTCCGTTCCACCGACGGGAAGACGGTTGCCCATGTCCACACGCTGAACGGCTCCGGCGTGGCACTCGGGCGCGCGCTGATCGCGGTGATGGAAAACCATCAGCAGGCGGATGGGTCGATCCTGATTCCCGAGGTGCTGTGGCCCTATATGGCGGGGATGGAGCGCGTCGCCTCACCCAGTGCCGGGTGAGCGGCAGACGCGCTCCGTCAAGCCGGAGCCAACAGTCCCGTGCGGCCGCGGGATCAGTCGCGACGGCGGCGGCGTGCCAACAGACCCAAGGCGCCCAGACCGGTGCCCAGCAGAAGCAGGCTGGCAGGCTCCGGGGTCGTCAGGTGCTGAATGCGCTCCGCAGTCACGAAGATACCATCCTCCGACTGGTTCGGCAGGTTCCCTATTTCGCTCAGGGTGAAGTCATTGGCAGCGTCGCCGTTGTAGGCCAGATCCCAAATCTGGGAATTGCTACCTTCCTCGCTGGTGACGATGGCATCGCCCAATAGGCTCGCCCCGAACTGACTGGCATCGGCCTTTTGAATGTCGACCGGATAATTGGCCACATAGAAACCCTCGACTGGATTACCGGAGGAACCCAGATTGAGCGGTACTACGCTGACTGTTTCTGCCTCCGTTATCGTAACAGGGTTGTTCAGACTGTCGCGGATGTCCAGCGTGGTGACCGTTCCGCCTGGGGTGATTGCGCGAATCTTGCCGCTGCCCTCGGAGGCAACCAGCAGTTGTCCCGCATACTGGCCGTATTTGCTGCTTGCGATGTCCATCCCTTCGGTGTCTTCGCCGACGTTGGCAATGAGGGTCGGCGTCCCTGCGGCGTCGAAGCTGTAAATATTGCCCAAATTGGTGGTCACCAACATCTTGCCACCGAAAGTGCTGCCCGGATCGAAGAAGATCTGGCGGATGTTCTCGGACTGCAAGGTTGTGCCAAACAGCACCGGCGCGCCACTGCTGGGGACGACATAAATCTGATTGCCGCTGCCGTTGCCTGCGTAGACTGCTCCCTTGGCGAAACCTGACTGGCCGAGCCCGACGCCGACGACGACCTCTCCCGTGAAGCCCGGGATCGGCTGGCCGAACGGGGCAACATTGCCGCCATTCAGGTCGGTCGAATACAGCCGATTATTGTCCGGGCCGAAGTACACCGAGCCGACGAAACCTGTGCCGGTGTAATTGAAGGCGATCGTGCTCTGGTTCCCCCCTTCGTTCGCGGCGATATCCGACCCGGTCACGAACGTGGTGAAATTCACCGTTGCGTTGGCCGAGTGGTTGACTGCGGCGGCGCCAAGTAGGATGGCGGTGGTGGCGATGAGCATGCGCTTCATGGGAGGGGTCCGCTTTCCTGGAATCTGATTGCTGAGGTCTAAGCAAACCTCGTGCCATGATTTATAGCGTTGATAACAAACGAGATATTGTGAAGCCGTCACCACAGTGTAAAGATTTCCGACAACCGGAGGCTGTGCGGCGACCGAACTGGCGGGAGGCGTCCCATGCACATAGCTTCACTTGAAGCCGGCCTGTACCGGATCGCGCTGCCGGTTGCGCTGTCCGATTCCACCCACGGCACGATCACGCATTTCGAGCTGATCACCGTCCGGCTGCGCGACCGCGACGGCGCCGAAGGGATTGGCTACACCTATACGGTGGGTGCCGGCGGTGCCGCGGTGCACGCGCTGATCGACCAGGGGCTGCGGCCGGTGCTGCTCGGCGCGGACGCCGAGGCCATCGAGGCACTCTGGCAGAAGATGTGGTGGCACCTGCATTTTGGCGGCCGGGGCGGTTCGGTCAGTCTTGCGGTGTCGGCGTGCGATATCGCGCTGTGGGACCTCAAGGCGCGGCGGTTCGACACCCCGTTGTGGCGGTTGCTTGGCGGGTTCGATCCGACGGTGCCGTGCTACGCCGGCGGCATCGATCTGGATTTTCCGCTCGATGCGCTGCTGCGGCAGACCGACGACAACCTGGCCAAGGGCTTCCGCGCCATCAAGATGAAGGTCGGCCGCACGCGCCTGTCGGAGGACGTGGCGCGCGTCTGTGCGATGCGGGCGCATCTCGGGCCGGACTTTCCGCTGATGGTCGATGCCAACATGCGCTGGACCGTCGACGCGGCGATCCGTGCCGCGCGCGCGTTCCAGGACAGCAACCTGATATGGCTCGAGGAGCCGACGATCCCCGATGACATCGCCGGCCACGCGCGCATCGTGCGTGATGGCGGCCTGCCGATCGCCACCGGGGAGAACCTCCATACGCTGCACGAGTTCAAGGCGATGATCGAGGCGGGCGGGGTCACCTTCCCGGAACCGGACGTGACCAACTGCGGCGGGGTCACCGTGTTCCTGAAGATCGCACATCTTGCCGAGGCGTACAACCTGCCGGTGACGTCGCACGGCGTGCACGATCTCACGGTGCATCTGCTGGCGGCGGCGCCGAACCGTTCGTACCTGGAGGTGCATGGGTTCGGGCTCGACCGCTACATCGCCGAACCGCTGGTGATCCGCGACGGCAAGGCGATCGCGCCGGAACGACCCGGCCACGGCGTGGCGTTCGACTGGGCGGCGCTGGAGAAGCTGAAGGGCTAGCTGCGCGGACGCGACGCGAGATCGGCGAGCTTGTCGCGCATGTCGAAGAACACCAGGATCACCTCGCAATAGATTCGCCACAGCAGACCGACGATGCAGGCGACGATCAGCGGCAGGACGACGCCGGTGATCAGGCTCAGTTGCCAGATGCCCCAGATCACCCGGAACAGCGTGCCTAGCGCGATCAGCAGCAACCCCAGAGCGAACACGACGCGGATGATCTTCGGCGTGATGAAGCTATCGAACGACAGGAAATCCGACATGGCGGGCTCCTTCTCGCTGGCCTGCTCGAGAGCCTAGGCACAGCCGATACGATTCGGAAAGCGTCGTCAGGCGGCGGTCACACCCAGCCGGCCTGCCAGGTCCTGGATGAACTGCCAGGCCACGCGGCCGGATCGCGAGCCGCGGGTCATCGACCATTCGATCGCCTCGGCATGCAGCGCCTCGGTGCCGATCGGCAGCTGCATGCTGCCTGCATAGCCGTCGACCATGGCGAAGAACGTGTCCTGGTCGCAGTTGTGGAAGCCGAGCCAGAGGCCGAACCGGTCCGACAGCGACACCTTCTCCTCGGTCGCCTCGGACGGATTGATCGCGGTCGAGCGCTCGTTCTCGATCATGTCGCGCGGCATCAGATGGCGGCGGTTTGAGGTGGCGTAGAACAGCACGTTGTCGGGCCGGCCCTCGATGCCGCCCTCCAGGATCGACTTCAGCGCCTTGTAATCGGAGTCCTCGCGCTCGAACGACAGGTCGTCGCACAGGATCAGGCAGCGGCGCGACTTGCCGCGCAGCACGTTCAGCAGGTCCGGCAGCGAGCGCACGTCCTCGCGGTGGATTTCGACCAGCGCCAGGCTGCGGGGCAGTTGTGTACTGACGACCGCGTGCACCGCCTTCACCAGCGACGACTTGCCCATGCCGCGTGCGCCCCACAGCATGGCGTTGTTGGCCGGCAGGCCGCGCGCGAAGCGCAGCGTGTTGTCGAGCAGGATCTGCTTCTGGCGCTCGACCCCTTGCAGCAGCGCGATATCGACCCGCGACACCTTGGCAATCGGTGCGAGGTGCGGCGGCGAGGGGTGCCAGACGAAGGCATCCGCCGAGGCGAGGTCCACCGCCGCCAAGGGAGGTGGCGCCAGACGTTCCAGCGCCTCGGCGATGCGGCCGGCGAGTTCGGCGAGGCGTTGGTCCATCGATGCGGTTCCGGTAAGCTTGACGGGAGGGGGGCGGAAAGTATGGTCCCGCCCCGATCCAGGCAACCCGGGAACCCATGCCGATGCTCATCTCTCCCGCCTATGCGCAGGACATCACCGGCATGTTCGGCAGCGCAACGCAGTTCCTGCCGCTGGTACTGATCTTCGTGGTGTTCTACTTCCTGCTGATCCGCCCGCAGCAGCAGAAGCAGAAGGAGGCGCGCGCAATGATCTCCGCGCTGAAGCGGGGCGATCGCGTGGTGACCGGCGGCGGCATCATCGGCATCGTGCAGCGCGTGCCGACGGTGGCGGACAAGGACGGCAAGCAGGTGGCGTCCAACGAGATCGAGGTGGAGATCGCGCCCAACATCCGGGTCACTGTGCTGCGCGACACAATCTCCAGCGTGGTGCGGCCGACCGCGGCGAACGATGCGAAGCCAGTGAAGGAGAAGGCATCGTAGGCAGGCAGGACGGCGTCCGTTCCAGCCCGAACCGGGCAGGACCGTTTCGAACCGCCCATCCTCGCATTTCCTTAACCCTGACCGAGCTACGGAGCCTGCGCCCAAGCATCGCGCGCAGGAGAGACCGGTCATGCCGCACCTTGAGTTTCGTCTCCTCAATATCCTCGGGAGGAGGCTGCATTACCGAATTATTCTCGCCACATCCCTGCTCGTTGTCGCGGCGATCGGGGGTTTCGCACTCTGGAGCTATCAGCAGCAAAGCAGGAGCGTACATCGGCAGATCGATGCCCAGCTTCGCTCGGTCGGCCAGGCCAGTGCGGACAGTATCGCCAAGTGGCTGGGCGGCCGACTGCTGGTAATCCAGACCCTGGCGGACACCCTGCGCGATACGGGCGCTGCGGAAGCCAGGCATTTGCTCGAACAGCCCACGCTTTCCGCCACCTTCAAGGCGACCTATCTGGGCGATGAGGCCGGCCATTTCAGCATATGGCCATCGGAACAGCTCCCCGCCGACTTCGATCCGCGCACACGGCCCTGGTACAAGCTTGCCGGTTCGATGCACGGTGTAGCTCTGACCGAGCCTTACGCCGATGCCGCAGGAGGTGGACTGATCATCACCGCGGCCGCCCCGGTAGTCAGCCAAGGGGCCTTGGCGGGCGTTGCCGGCGCCGATCTTGCGCTCGGCGCAATCGGTACGATGCTGGCGAGCCTCGACGTGGGGGGCGAAGGTTATGCCTTCCTCATCGAGGCGAGTGGCCGGATTCTGGTACATCCCGACAAAACCAAAATCCTGCACAAGCTGACCGAAGTGCTCCCGGCCGCAGCCGCGGCATTGACGGGCAGCGCGGTCCTGGGCAACGACGATCACACCATCTATGGCCTGTTTCCCATCATCGGCCTTCCCGGCGCAAAATGGTACGTCGGCATTGCGCTCGACCGGCAGGCCATGCTGCAACCACTCGCCAGCTTCCGCACCTCGGCTGTCGTCGCCGCGGCAGTGGCGGTTCTGCTCATCGTCCCGCTGCTGGGCCTGCTCATCCACGGACTTTTTGCGCGTCCGATTGTGCGCATGACCGCGGTCATGAAGCAGCTGGCGGACGGCAACACCGACGTCGAGGTGCCCGAACGGCACCGTCATGACGAGATCGGCGAGATGGCCAACGCGGTCCAGGTGTTCAGGACGAACATGCTGCGGACCGAGAAGCTGGTGGCCGAGCAGGCGGCGGATCGTTCGGTGAAGGATCGGCGGGCCGCGCACCTGGAAACCCTGGTGCAGAACTTCGAGGCAAAGGTCACTCAGCTTGTCGGGATGCTGTCGTCGGATGCGACCGGATTGTTGACCACGGCGCAGTCGATGTCCGGCATCGCTTCGCAAACCAGTCAGAGAATAGGTGCGGTGGTCGCGGTGGCGGACGATCTCACGGTCCGTGTGCAGGCGGCGACGTCGGCTGGCGAGGAATTGAGTTCATCGATCAGCGAGATCAGCCGGCAGGTGCACAAATCCGCGACGGTTGCCCAGCACGCCGTGGACGAAGCCATGCGCACCGACACGGTGGTGCAGGCGCTGGCGAGTGGCGCGCAGAAGATCGGCGAGATTGTCGGTCTGATCAGGAGTATCGCCGGTCAGACCAATCTGCTGGCGCTGAACGCGACCATCGAGGCGGCGCGCGCCGGCGACGCCGGCAAGGGCTTCGCCGTGGTCGCCTCGGAGGTGAAGGGACTGGCCAACCAGACGTCGCGAGCGACCGAGGACATCGGCGCGCAGATCGGACAGATGCAGACCGCCACCAAGGAGGCGGTGGAGGCAATCCAAGGGATCACCAGCATCATTGGCGAGATCAGCGGGATCGCCACGGCCATCGCATCGGCGGTGGAGGAACAGGGAGCGGCGACGGCTGAAATCACCCGCAACGTGCAGCAGACCACTGCCGGCATACAGGACGTCTCATCGAACATTGAAGGCGTCAACCAGGCGGCCGGTGAAACCGGCGCCGCGGCCACACAGCTTCTCGGTGCGGCGTCCGAGCTGTCCAAACAGGCAGGGCAACTGCGTGGAGAGGTCGAGACCTTCGTAGGCGAAATCAGAGCGGCGTAGTTGGCAATCCTATCGTCATTTCGAGCGGCGGGGTGACGAAGCAATCTGGCTCGAGATTGCTTCGCCTTGCTTGCATGTATGAGGGTGCACCGCGTCGCTTCAGGCCGCCTTCAACTGCGCCTCGGCGTATTCGTAGTTCGCCAGCTTGTCGACCCAGTTCTGCAGATAGTCAGGCCGCCGGTTGCGGAAGTCCAGGTAGTAGCTGTGCTCCCACACATCGCAGCCGAGCAGCGCCTTGCCCTCGCCGGTTGCCAGCGGGTTGGAGCCGTTCGGCGAACGCGTCACCTTCAGCTTGCCGTCGGAACCGAGTACCAGCCACACCCAGCCGGAGCCGAACTGGCCGACGCCACCGGCCTTGAACGCGTCCTTGAACTTCGTCACGTCGCCGAAATCCTCGGTGATCTTCTTCTCCAGCGCACCCGGGATGCCGCCGCCGTTCGGGCTCATGCACTGCCAGAACAGGATATGATTCCAATGCTGGCCGGCGTTGTTGAACACCGGTGCCATGTCGGCCTTGTTGTACGACAGCTTGACGATGTCCTCGAGCGACTTGCCCTTCAGCGCGTCATTGCTGTCCACGAACCCGTTCAACGCCGTGACGTAGGCCTGGTGGTGCCGGCCGTGATGCAGGTCGAGGGTTTCCTCGCACATCCCTTTTGCCCCAAGGGCGGTCTTGGAATAGGGGAGAGTAGGTAGTTCGAATGCCATGGAGCGTCCTCCGCTGGTTGCAGTGAAGCGATGCCGTTCGTCGGGAGTGGCCTCTAGCTATGACCCGTGCCGGAACGCGTCAAGCTGGCACGGGTTTGCGACCGACGCCACCTTGGGCGCATGAACGCGGCGATCGTCGCTCTGGTTCGCCGGCACGATCCCGACCGGTTCCTGACCGCGCTGTTCGCGCCACCCGAGAAGCGCGATGCGCTGCTGACGCTGTACGCGTTCAATCACGAACTTGCGCGGGCACGCGAGGCGGTGTCGGAGCCGCCGCTGGCGCTGATCCGACTGCAATGGTGGCGCGAGGTGGTAGATGGCGCGCACCGTCGCCACGAGGTGGCCGAGCCGTTGCGTGCGGCGCTCGACGCCGGGGAACTCGATCGCGGCGATCTGCTGTCGTTGATCGATGCGCGCGAGGCCGAGGCGGAGCCGGGGTTCGAAACGTCGCAGGACTGGCGCGCCTACCTGTCCGGCAGCGCTGGTGGTGTCGCGGTTGCCGCCGGCCGGCTGCTCGGCGCACCCGATCCGGAGGCGCTGCGGCCACTTGGCGCCGCCTACGGCATTGCCGGTCTGCTCCGCAGTATTCCCGTGCATGGTCGGCAAGGTCGTTGCCTGCTTCCGGCGGATATCCTGGCAGAGTATGGCCTGACGCCCGAAGGCGTCATCGCTGAACCGTCAGCCGACGCTGTACGTCTGTTGATGCGGCATCTCGCCCACGAAGGATTGATGTCGCTGCGACGGCTTCCGCTGCCCCGCCAGGCTATCGCAGCAGTGTTGCCTGCCGTGCTGGCGCGGCGCGATCTCAGGCGCGCTCCAACGTTTCCAGCTCAGCGTGGACTAAGCGATCGACTGGCCGTCATGCTTGCCGGTCTTGCCGGCCGCATCTGAGCGGTCACAATCCTTGCTTGACCTTCTCGGCGCTGTTGGTCACGGCCTTGCCCGTGGCACTGACATCCTGGCCAACGCCAGCGGCGGTATTGCATCCGCCCAGCGTGGTCGTTGCGCCGGCTAGAACGAGCACTGACAGCAGCGCGCTGAACAGGCTCTTGCGCGTGCGAGTATCCTGCATTTCGGTTCCCCTGTCAGACCGAACCATAGGTAACAGACGATCGGTGCTGGCTCAATGGCAGTTCGCCTTATGCGCGACGCCGCGCCTTTTGCCGTGTCGTAGCGCGCATCAGCAAAGGCGACAGGAAGCGTCCGGTGTGGCTGCGCGGATTGGCCGCAATATCCTCCGGCGTGCCCTCGGCGACGATGCGTCCGCCGCCGTCGCCACCCTCGGGACCAAGGTCCAGAATCCAGTCGGCGGTCTTGATCACTTCCAGGTTGTGCTCGATCACCACGACCGTGTTGCCCTGCTCCACCAGCGCGTGCAGCACTTCCAGCAGCTTGCGCACATCCTCGAAGTGCAGGCCGGTGGTCGGTTCGTCCAGTATATACAGCGTGCGCCCGGTCGCGCGGCGCGCCAATTCCTTCGACAGCTTGATCCGCTGTGCCTCGCCGCCGGACAGCGTGGTAGCCTGCTGGCCAAGTGCAATGTAACCGAGCCCCACCTGCTGTAGGATGCGCAGCCGGTCGTGGATGCGGGTCTGCGCGCTGAAATATGGCACTGCCTCATCTACCGTCATCGCCAGCACCTCGGCGATCGACTTATCGCGGAACTTTATATCGAGTGTCTCACGATTATAGCGCTGGCCCTTGCACACGTCGCAGCGGACGTAGACGTCGGGCAAAAAATGCATCTCGATCTTCAGCACCCCGTCGCCCTGGCAGGCCTCGCAGCGTCCGCCCTTCACGTTGAAACTGAAGCGGCCCGGCTTGTAGCCGCGCGCGCGTGATTCGGGCAGCTCGGCGAACCAGTCGCGGATCGGTGCGAACAGGTCGGTGTAGGTGGCGGGATTGGAACGCGGCGTGCGGCCGATCGGCGACTGGTCGATATCGATGATCTTGTCGAGCAGTTCCAGACCCTCGATTCGCTCGTGTGGCGCGGGCACCTCGCCCGACCCCATCAGGCGGCGCGCCGTGGCCTTGTACAACGTGTCCACCACCAGCGTGGACTTTCCCCCGCCCGACACGCCGGTGACGCAGGTGAAGGTGCCAAGCGGGAACCCGGCGGAGATCGACTTCAGATTGTTGCCACGCGCATTGACCACCCGCAGGATGCGGTCCTTCTGCATCGGACGGCGCATCACCGGCACATCGATCCGCCGCCGTCCGGCGAGATAATCGCCAGTAAGCGACTTGGGATTTGCCGATACCTCTAGTGGCGTGCCTTCCGCGACCACACGTCCGCCATCGACACCCGCCGCGGGACCCATGTCGATCAGGTGATCTGCCGCGCGGATCGCCTCCTCATCATGTTCTACCACCAGAACAGTATTGCCGATGTCGCGCAACCGCCGCAGCGTGCCGAGCAGGCGCTCGTTGTCACGCTGATGCAGGCCGATCGACGGTTCGTCGAGTACATATAATACACCGGTGAGGCCCGAGCCGATCTGGCTGGCCAACCGGATGCGCTGACTCTCGCCGCCGGACAGCGTGGCCGATCCGCGCGACAGCGTCAGGTAGTCGAGCCCGACATCGACCAGGAACTGCAATCGCTCGCAGATCTCGCGCAGGATACGGCGGGCGATCTCCTGCCGCTGCGGCGTCAGCATATCGATGACCGTGCCAAACCACACCGATGCGGCGCGGATGGAAAGCTCCGACGCCTCGGCGATGTTCTTGCCGCCGACGCGCACCGCCAGCGCCTCCGGTTTCAGCCGTGCGCCGTTGCATACGGCACAGGGCTTCTCGGCCTGATAGCGCGACAGCTCTTCGCGCACCCAGACGCTGTCAGACTCATGGTATCGCCGTTGCAGGTTGCGCAGCACGCCTTCGAACGGTTTTGTTACTGTGTAAGCACGAACGCCGTCCTTGTAGGTGAACGCCACCGGTTCCTCGCCGGTGCCGTTCAGGATCGCATCGCGGACCTTCGCCGGCAGGTCCTGCCAAGGGTCACTTGTGCGCACCTTGAAGTGCCGCGCCAGGCTTTGCAGCGTCTGGTCGTAATAGGGGCTTTGCGCGCCGGTCCACGGCATCACCGCGCCGCCTGCCAGTGTCAGCCGTTCGTCCGGCACCACCAGCGCCGGATCGAAGAAGCTCTCCACGCCCAGCCCGTCGCAGGCGGGACACGCGCCATGTGGCGAGTTGAAGCTGAACAGCCGCGGCTCGATCTCCTCGATCGAGAAGCCCGACACCGGACAGGCGAAGCGCGACGAGAACACCGTGCGCTCGCCTCCCTCGGAACCTTTGGCATCGGCGTTCTCGGCATAGACCACGCCATCGGACAGCGCGAGCGCAGTTTCAAAGCTGTCGGCAAGCCGCGGCGCGATGCCCTCGCGCACCACGATGCGGTCCACCACCGCCTCGATCTCGTGCTTGATCTTGCGGTTGAGCGACGGCACCTCGGCGATCTCGTACAGCGTGCCGTCGACCTTCACCCGAGTGAAGCCGCGGCGCTGCAGTTCGGCCAAGCTCCTTGCGGTACTCGCCCTTGCGGTCGCGCACCACCGGGGCGAGCAGCAGCAGCCGCGTACCCTCCGGCATCGCCATCACGCGATCGACCATCTGCGACACGGTCTGCGCCTCGATCGGCAAGTCCGGTCGCCGGCGAATACGGCACGCCGGTGCGTGCCCAGAGCAGGCGCATGTAGTCGTGGATCTCGGTCACCGTGCCGACGGTGGAGCGTGGGATTACGGCTGGTGGTCTTCTGTTCGATCGAGATCGCCGGCGACAGGCCGTCGATCGAGTCGACGTCCGGCTTGCCCATCAGTTCGAGGAACTGGCGGGCATAGGCCGACAGGCTCTCGACATAACGCCGCTGGCCCTCGGCGTAGATGGTGTCGAACGCCAGCGATGACTTCCCCGAGCCGGACAGCCCGGTGATCACGGTCAGCCGGTCGCGCGGGATCACCACGTCCACGTTCTTCAGATTGTGCTCGCGCGCGCCGCGAACGTGGATGGTACCTGCCATGCCGCGAAGTCCTACACTTGTTCTCGGGATGTTCCCCCTCTATATGGCAATTTTCAGGGGGCTTGGAAAGCTCTGTTAATCGACTCCGGCCAGGATGGCAGCGTGTGGGAGCGGGGGCTAGAGTGCCTCCTTTGGTGAGGGATTGAAGCGATGGCGGGCAGTGTCAACAAGGTGATCCTGGTGGGCAACCTCGGCAAGGATCCGGAGATTCGGACCCTGCAGTCGGGCACGAAGGTGGCAAACCTGTCGGTCGCGACCAGCGAATCATGGACCGACCGCCAGACCAGCGAGCGCAAGGAACGCACCGAGTGGCACCGGGTGGTCATCTTCAACGAGCGCCTGGCCGACGTCGCCGAGCGCTACCTGCGCAAGGGCCGCAAGGTGTATCTGGAGGGGGCGCTGGAGACCCGGAAATACACCGACCAGTCGGGCCAGGAGAAATACACGACCGAAGTGGTGTTGCGGAATTTCCGCGGCGAACTGACGCTGTTGGACAGCGCCGGCGGCAGCGAAGGCAGCGAGGGCGGTGGCTATCGCGAGCGCGCGCCCGCGCAACGTGCGGCAGCCGGACCGGCGGCCCCGCGTGGCGGCGGTCCGTCCTGGGACGCGCCGAAGGGCGGCGATCTGGACGACGAAATCCCGTTCTGATCGCGTAGCGCAATAACCGGCGGCGACCATTGCCAGCAAGGTGGCCGCCGGAGTGGATCGTCCGGGCGTTCCTGGTGGTCCTCGTCCTGATCTGGTGGCTACTGCCGGCACTGCTGCAGCACAATCTGCCACTGGACGTGATCGAGCTGCTCGCCTGGGGCTGCGAGTGGCAGGTTGCCTATTACAAGCATCCGCCGTTGCCGGCATGGATCCTGGAAGCGATTGCGATCGTTTCTGGCCGGTGGCCGCCCGCGCTGTATCTGGCGGGGCCGCTGGCTTCGGCCGCGTCGCTGTTCGCCGTGTGGCGGCTTGGCTGCGCGATGATCGGGAAGCAGCGGGCGATGCTGGCCGTGCTGGCGCAGACGGGCGTGGTCTACTTCACGATCTTCGCGCCCGAGTTCAATCACAACGTGATCCTGCTGCCGCTGTGGGCGGCACTCGGCCTTGCCGGGTATCGCGCCGCCTTCACGACCGGCAACCGGCGCATAGTGTGCGCTCGCTGGGCATGGTTCGGCGTGTTGGCGGCACTCGGCATGCTGGGAAAGTACACCACCGTGCTGCTCCTGCTGCCACTGCTGCTGCTGACGGTGCTGCACCCACGCCTGCGTCGAGTATGGGCCGGTCCGGGCCCCTGGCTGGCGCTGACCATCGCACTCCTGCTGCTGCTGCCGCACCTGATGGGCTTGTGGCGGATCGACTTCGCGCCGGTGCTGTATGCGTCCGGACGCGCACTGGGCCCGACCCATTGGTACGACCACATCGTCAATCCGCTGCTGTTCGCGGTGGCGCAATTCGGCGACATCGCGGCGGCTTTGCTGGCACTCGTGTTGCTGGCGTGGCGACGCCCCGGCGAACCACTGGCCATGCCTGGGCCGACGCTGCTGCCGCCGGAACAACGCGCCTATCTGGCGACCATCACCTGGGCGCCGGCCGGCCTCGCGGTCGCGGCGTCGGCCATCCTCGGCCTGCAACTGAAGGATATGTGGGGTTACCCGATGTGGTGCTTCGTCGGGCTGTTCCTGATGACCGAGGTGGTGGGGTCGGTCACGCGGGATGGGCTGCGACGGTTCACGGTCGCGTGGCTGGCGATTTTGATCATCGTGCCGGTGATCTTCACCGTCCAACAGACCATCGGCGGGCGTTTCCTGCGCAAGCCGATGCGCGGCCAATTCCCCGGCCCGGAGCTGGCACGACTGGTGGAGCAGCGCTGGCATGCGCTCGCTGGCGACACCAAGCTGGCGATCGTGGCGGGCGATACCTGGATCGCCGGCAGCATCGCGTTCTACGCCTACGAACGTCCGTCGGTGTTCATCGATGCCGATTCGGCCAGGAGCCCCTGGATCACGCCGGCGGCGTTGACGCGGTTGGGAGCCGTGCTGATCTGGCAGGAACCGGGAGGTCAGCCGGACTGGCTGGGCAGATTTCCGGCAGCGGAACGCCAGCAGCCGATCGAGTTACCGTATGTGCCGCCGCTTGGGCATTCACCGGCCCGCTTTGGGTGGGCGATCGTGAGGCCGGCGCCGTGACGTCTGCCACCGCTCGTTACACCCTTGATCCACATCAATGCGCAAGCGCAGGAACTTGCTATTGATGGCTGTCCGGCATTTGCCGCCTCGCCGTGGCAGATGCGTGCAAAGCTTGCGATGGCAACGGATAAGCTGTTACGATCGCTCATAGAATTGTGGCATTCGACCGAAGGAAACGCGCCGTGAAGCATCGAGTTTGGAGGAACGCCGGAGCGTCCGGCATGGCTGTGGTCGGGCTCCTGCTGTCGGGCTGTGCCCAGACACCGCTGGGACCGACGGTTCAGGTGATGCCCGGTCCGGGAAAATCCTTTGATGCGTTTCAGTTCGACCAGGCGGGCTGCAAGCAGTTTGCCACCAATACGGTGGCCGGTCAGGCGCAGAACGCCAACACGCGGGCGGTCGGGGCGGCGGCCCTTGGCACCGTGCTGGGGGCAGGGCTGGGGGCGGCGATCGGCGGTGGCCGCGGCGCCGCCATCGGCGCAGGCAGCGGCGCCATCGTCGGCACCGGCGTCGGCATGGGGAGCAGTTCGAACGATCAGATGGGTATCCAGCAGCAATACGATAACGCCTTCGCCCAATGCATGTTCGCGAAAGGCAACATGGTGCCAGGCTACGGCCCGATGATGGTCAATGCGCCGCCGCCGCCGCCCGGACCCGACACGGGTCTCACCTATGCGGTGCAGCAGCAGTTGAACCGGCTGGGCTATCTGCGCAGCCCGCCTGATGGCGTTGCCGGCCCGCAGACCAGTTCCGCGATCAGTCAGTTCGAGAGCGTGTCCGGCCTGCCGGTGGATGGCTACCCGTCGCCGCAGTTGCTGGCGAGGCTGCAGGCGATGCCGTAGCGGTCTGCGCGCGCGCACCTCTCGCCATTCCGGCCGAATCAGCCTATCTAAGCGCTCATGATGCGGTGCAGCGCCGGCGGTGCCGGCACACCCTGCCGAACCACTGAATCGAGCGTTTTTTGAGCGATACTCCCGACGACGCGCCTCCGGGTCCTCCCGAAGCCACCCCACCTGTGACCATCGAGGAGGAGATGCGCCGCTCCTACCTCGATTACGCCATGAGCGTGATCGTGGCACGCGCGCTGCCGGACGCCCGTGACGGGCTGAAGCCGGTGCACCGGCGCATCCTCTATGGCATGCACGACGCCGGTTACACGGCGGACCGGCCCTATCGGAAGTCCGCCCGCGTGGTCGGCGACGTGATGGGCAAGTACCACCCGCACGGCGACGCGGCGATCTACGACGCCATGGTGAGGATGGCACAGCCGTTCTCGATGCGGGTGCCGCTGATCGACGGGCAGGGCAATTTCGGCTCGGTCGATGGCGATAACCCCGCGGCGATGCGTTACACCGAGGTGCGGCTGGCGCGCGCGGCATCGTTGCTGCTCGACGACATCGATCAGGACACGGTCGATTTCCAGCCCAACTACGACGAGACCGAGAAGGAACCGAAGGTCCTCCCGGCGCGTTTCCCCAACCTGCTGATCAATGGCGGCAACGGCATCGCCGTCGGCATGGCGACCAACATCCCGCCGCACAATCCCGGCGAGATCATCGATGCCACGCTGGCGCTGATTGCTGAACCAGACACGCCGCTCGATGAACTGATGCGGATCGTGCCGGGGCCGGATTTCCCGACCGGCGGCATCATCATCGGCCGCTCCGGCATCCGCACGGCGTTCGAGACCGGGCGCGGCTCCATCACCATCCGCGCCCGCGCGGAGTTCGAGGAAATCCGCCGCGACCGCGAGGCGATCATCATCACCGAGATTCCCTATCAGGTGAACAAGGCCACACTGCTGGAGCGCATCGGCGAACTGGTGCGCGCCAAGCAGATCGAGGGCATTGGCGAGATGCGCGACGAGAGCGACCGCTCCGGCATGCGCATCGTGATCGAACTGAAGCGCGACGCGACGCGCGAGGTGGTGCTGAACCAGTTGTTCCGCTTCACCCAGCTTCAGGCAAGCTTCGGCGTGAACATGCTGGCGCTGGACGGCGGCCGGCCACGGCAGATGGGGCTGAAGGACGCACTCGCCTGCTTCATCGCGTTCCGCGAAGAGGTGATCCTGCGCCGCGCCCGTTTCGAGCTGGGCAAGGCACGCGACCGCGCGCATCTGCTGGTCGGGCTTGCCATCGCGGTGGCGAACATCGATGAGGTGATTGCGCTGATCCGCGCCAGCACCGATGTCGCCACGGCGCGGACCGCCTTGATGGAGCGTGACTGGCCGTCCGGCGATGTCGGTGTGCTACTGGCGCTGATCGACGAACCGGGCAATGTGATCACCCCGGAAGGCACCGTGCGTCTCACCGACGAGCAGGCGCGAGGCATTCTGGAGCTGCGACTGGCGCGTCTGACCGGGCTGGAGCGCGACAAGATCCAGGAAGAGATGACCGAGGTCGCGGCGAAGATCCGGGAATTGCTCGACATTCTCGCCTCGCGTCCGCGACGCATGGAGGTGATGCGCGAGGAGTTGCTGAAGGCGCGCACGGCGATCGTATCGCCGCGCATGAGCGACATTATTGAGGCCGATTCCGATCAGGACGACGAGAGCCTGATCGAACCCGGGCAGATGGTGGTGACGATCACGCGCGACGGGTTCATCAAACGAACCACGCTGGAGACGTTCCGCGCACAGAACCGTGGCGGGCGTGGGCGCGCCGGTGCCTCGATCCGCGGCGACGACATCGTCACCCGCAGTTTCCACGCGCATACCCATCAGTGGGTGCTGTTCTTCTCCTCGGGCGGCAAGGCATTCCGCGAGAAGGTCTGGCGGCTGCCGGAGGCAGGGCCGACCGGGAGGGGCAGGGCGCTGGTCAATCTGCTGCCGGAACTTGGTGGGGACACCATCACGACGGTGCTGCCGCTGCCGCAGGACGAAACGCTGTGGGACAGCCTGCATCTGTTGTTCGCGACCGCCTCGGGCGGTGTGCGGCGCAACCGGCTGTCGGACTTCCGCAATGTCCGCGCCACCGGGTTGATCGCGATGAAGCTGGACGAGGGCGATCGGCTGATCGGCGTCGCCACGTGCCGCGAGGGACAGGACGCGTTCCTTGCCACCCGCAAGGGCCGCTGCATCCGGTTCGAGTTGTCCGACGACACGGTGCGGGTGTTCGCTGGCCGCGACAGCTCCGGCGTGCGTGGCATCCGGCTGGCTGCCGGCGACGAAGTGATCGGCCTATCGGTGCTCGAGCACGTGGCGGTGACCAACGAGGAACGCGCCGCCTATCTGCGGCACGCCAACGCGAAGCGTCGCGGCAATGGCGAGGAAGAGGCCGAAGCCACGGGCGAGGCAGACGAACCGGTGGCCGAGGTGCAGCTCGACGAAGTCCCGCATCCAGCGGCTGGAGGAAGCCGAGGAATTTCTGTTGACGGTGACGGATGCCGGCTTTGGCAAGCGCTCGTCTTCCTACGAATATCGCGTGACCGGCCGGGGCGGGCAGGGGATTGCCAATATCCTGTTGACCCCGCGTAATGGCACCGCCGTCGCGGCGAGCTTTCCGGTGCGGCAGGGTGACGACGTGATGCTGATGACGGACGCTGGGCGGATGATCCGTGTGCCAGGCGATCAGGTGCGCATCACCGGTCGCCAGGCGATGGGGGTCACGCTGTTCCGGGTGGATGCGGACGAGCATGTGACCAGCGTGTTCCCGGTGATCGAGGACACGGGTGACGACAACGGATCGTCGGAGGACGAAGGCTAGATGGCTCAGCCTGTAAAGAAGCTGCGGGTCGGACTGTACCCCGGCACGTTCGATCCGGTCACCAACGGCCATCTCGATGTGATCGCCCGTGCGGCGCGGCTGCTCGACAAGCTGGTGGTGGGCGTGGCGATCAATACCGGCAAGGGCCCACTGTTCACACTGGAGGAGCGCGTCGAGTTGGTGGAGGCGGAGATCGCCCGCATCGCGACGCAGAACGGCATGGTGATCGAGGTGTTGCCGTTCGACACGTTATTGATCGACTTCGCCCGCAAGGTCGGCGCATCGATGATCGTGCGCGGCTTGCGCGCGGTGTCGGATTTCGACTACGAGTTCCAGATGGCCGGCATGAACTACCGCATGGCGCCGGACATCGAGACCGTGTTTCTGATGGCGAGCGAACGGCACCAGTTCATCGCCTCGCGGCTGGTCAAGGAGGTGGCCATGCTGGGCGGCGACATCTCTTCCTTCGTGCCACCGCTGACGCTGGAGCGCGTGCTGCAACGCATCCGCGGCTGAACCGACCACCATGACGTTGCCAGGAGGGCGCCAATGTTTCGACGCAGCCTGATCGCGGGCGCCGCGATCGCAACCCTGACGGGGGAATCCATCATGAGCGAAACCGCGGACGCCCAGACCAAGTCCGACCCGGAGAACACGCTGTACATGGACCTGAAGCAAGGTCGTGTGGTGATCGAGATGTTCCCCGATCTCGCGCCGAAGGCAGTGGAGCGGGTCAAGACGCTGGCGCGCGAAGGGTTCTACGACAACACGCCGTTCCATCGGGTGATCGAGGGCTTTATGGCGCAGGGTGGCGATCCCACGGGCACCGGCACCGGCGGATCCAAGCTGCCGGACCTGCCGGCCGAGTTCACCAACAAGCGTCACTTCCTGCGCGGCACCTGCGGCATGGCGCGCACCTCGGATCCGAACAGCGCAAACAGCCAGTTCTATATTATGTTCGCACCGGCGCCGCATCTGGATGGGCAGTACACGATCTGGGGCCAGGTGACGCAGGGCATGGAATTCATCGACCAGATCAAGCGCGGCAGCGGGTCCGGCGGCACCGGTACAGAACCCGGACAGGATCGTGCACATGCGGGTGGCGGCCGACGTGAAAGGTTGACCGCCGGGGCGGCTTGGCGCTCTAAGGCAGCCGGCGAGCCCGTAGCTCAGGTGGTAGAGCACGAGACTTTTAATCTTGGGGCCGTGGGTTCGAGTCCCACCGGGCTCACCAATGAAATCAAGCATGGCACGCGGGAACCTTCCCAGTGACAGCGCACGACGTCATCTCATAGCCCGTGCGCAGTCTTTGGCCCCGCCCACAATTCTCTCGCCACTGAACGTGAATTGACTCGCCGAGCGGTGGCGTGCTGGATACTTCGGTTGAGTCGAGACTAAAGGTCTTAGCACCGACTGGATCGACAGGCCGGTGCAGCAGCTTGACGAACGGACCTCGCGCCATGTGCGTCCGGGGTGCCACTCCTCGATGGGGGACCTGATGAATTTGCGGCGAAAATACCTGAGCATCATATCCGGGATCGCTCCGGTGGGCGCTGTAGGTATGTCGCTGTTGCTAGGTTCGACACTCCCTGGCGTTGCCGCGGTGCGGGTCGCCGATCCGCGGCCTCCTGCCGCCGAGCAGGGAGTGGCCGAGCGGCTGGCCGCGATTCGCGAGGCGGTGTTCATGGTGGCCGGTTCCGGGCTTACCGGCAGCCATGCCGACCCGAACGTCCAACTGGTCTGGGGCAATCGCTGGTTCAACGGTGGCTGGAACCGTCGTCGCGGGTGGGGACCGCCCTGGGGCAACTGGCGCAATTTCAGGCCACCGTGGAACAATTTCTGGCGGAACTGGTAGGCCGCCACGGCAAGGATGATTGAGCGAGGCGTCCGGTGCCCGTGATAGAACTGCTGGTCATTCAGCCCACACCGTTCTGCAACATCAATTGCTCCTACTGCTATCTTCCTGACCGAAGCTCGAAGGCTGTCGTCTCGCAAGAAACCCTTTCGAACCTCTTCTCGGAGGTGTTTGCGTCGGGTTGGGTGCGTGATTGCCTGTCGGTGGTGTGGCACGCTGGCGAGCCGATGGTATTGCCGGTCGAGTTTTATCGTGACGCGTTCAAGATGATTGATGCGCTCAGGCCTTCCGACGTTTCGGTCAACCATTCATTCCAGACCAACGGAATGTTGATCGACGATGCCTGGTGCGACTTCCTGATCGAAGCGGAGGTCGGCGTCGGTGTCAGCATCGATGGGCCGAAGCACCTGCATGATCGGCATCGGCGGACACGCTCGGGACAGGGCACTTTCGATCGGACAATTGCGGGTATTCGTCGGCTTCGGCGGCACGCGGTGCCATTTCATGTGATTTCGGTTCTGTCATCGCAGAATATGAAATCGCCGGCCGAGATGTTCGATTTCTATGTCGCGGAAGGAATCGAGGAGGTCTGCTTCAACGTCGAGGAGTCGGAGGGACGCCACGTATCGCCAACCTTCGCACGAGAGGATGTCGAGGCGACCTTCTATCGGTTCATGAGCGAGTTCTGGCGCTTGTCGGCGGCTGCCCCTGGCAAGCTCACCTTCATTCGTGAGATCGATCACGCGGTGCGGCAGGTATTGCGGCCGCAGGATGCCATCACGGCAAACCAGTTGACCGAGCCGTTCGCCGTGATCAGCATGGATGCGGCCGGCAATATTTCGACCTTCTCGCCCGAGCTGCTTGGATTGAAGAGCACGGACTATGGCGATTTCCTACTCGGCAATATCAACACCGACCGGTTGGTCGATCTACTGGAACGGCCAAATCTCGCCAATATGCAGCGAGACATCCTCGCCGGCGTTGAGTTGTGCCGGCAGCACTGCCAGTATTTCAGCGTGTGCGGCGGTGGCGAGCCGGTCAACAAGTTGTCCGAGAACGGCACATTCGTCAGCACCGAGACCACCTATTGCAAGCTGACGAGAATGCGCGTGACCGATCTCGTGCTCGATGCGATCGATCGTCTGCCGGCGAGCGGATCCGGCGCGAATGGATTTGCCGGCAGTCCGCATGAGCCGGTTCGCCGCCAGGGGACCCTGGCAAGTCGCCTTGGAACGTGAGTCGGAGGATAGCATGAACAGCATGCTCGGACGGTATGCCGCCTTCGTAATGGTTGCTGCGGTACAGATCGGTTCGGCGACGCTGGCGTACGGCCAGGCCCCGACGGCGCCCAGGGCCGCTGGCGCGCCGCCCCAGTCCCGCGACGATTATGGACCGGGATCGTCGACGGAAGGACCCAACGACGCGGCGTCTGCGTCCGTGGACCTGCCCGTCTTATACGTCACCAGCGTGGAGATACTGCAGACGGCGACCGAGCCGAAGATCGACGTCGTGAGCGTGACGGGACTGGTGGCGTCAGAGGGCTGGGACTCCCCGCAGTTGGTTCCGACCTACGCGGGGAAGCCATACGACGACGTGCTGGATCTGCAGTTCATTGCCTCTGCACCGGTGCAGTCGCAGCTCGCCAGCGGTTTTGTTGTCGTCAGCGCGGAGTTTCCGCTTGATCCGGACCATCGGTTCAAGGGCGTGCGGGTCCGTGCCGCTGAGAATGCGATTTCCGTGCTCCAGGTGCCCGGCAGCAGCCAAAGTACACCGCAAGGTAAATGACTGCAAGGATTGTCTGGGAAAGCGGTTTGCGCCGGCCGGACAGGCGCAACCAGGCGAGCAGGGCGTGGTCCGGCAAGAAGATCTGCCGCGAGTCGTGCGCGTGATCCGGCCGTCGGATGGGGTCAGGGGTGCCGACCAGGATCCGGACCGCCTCACGCTGATCACCGATGACCAGGGAATCATTGTCGAAGCGTTTTGGGAGTAGACCTCCGGTTTCCGCGGCCGCGGCGCCAAAAGTCAGCAGCTGCTCACCGACCGTGCGCCATCCGCCGCAGTGACAGACCGAATTGCAGCCAGGTGCCGCCCTGCACCAGCAATTCCACCGCGATCAGCGTGCCGAGGACCCAAAGCCCCGACCACGGCAGGCTCCTGAACAGCAGCACGCCGATGATTAAACTGACCAGCCCACCCAGCAGCAGCAGCCACCAACCCTGTACCTCGCGGTGCCGCAGTGCGATCGCGACGCGTATGACGCCGCCAGCGATCAGGGCGGCCACCGCCAGTGCGGTGATGATGATCGAACCTTCGACCGGCTCGTCCATGATCAGGATGCCACCGACCACATACAACACGCCGCACAGCAGATTGAGCGCGAATGCGCCCCAGGTCTTGGTCATGAAGGCGTGGACAATCTGGAACGCTCCCCCCACCAGCAGCATGGCGCCGATGAAGATCACGCTGGCCAGCGTCACCGCCACCACGTCGACCAGCGCCAGCGCGCCGACCAGGATCAGCAGCACGCCGAGCGCAATGAACCAACCCCATTTCGACGTCAGGTCCGAATAGCTCAGGCCGCGTCGCTGTGCGGGCGATTGCATGATTGCGTGATCCTCCTGTTGTTGTCTTGCCGGCAGTTTCTGCTAGCGGCGGTTGGCTGGCAACACGATGACGCCTGCATTTGCAATGCGACCGGTGGCAACGGTCACCGCGGCATTACGTCCATGCTGCGTCGGCGGCCTGCCGCCCTCGCACGCTGATTCGTTCGGGTTCCAGCAACCGGAGCCTTCCATCCGTTCCAATGGCGAAGGTATGCACGTAGAAATAGGTGTCCTGGCGATCGGTCGCTCCCATGACCGGAGATGGCGCCGATACGATCTGGAGTCGTCCGCACGCTCCGATCCAATCGATATGTCGATGGCCGTGCATGATGATGGCGCGACCCGCGAGGTGCTGCAGCCGCCGGATGAACCAACTGCCGTTGATCAGCGCCGTCCCGATTCGCTCGGACAATTCCTTCGCTGGCTGCGGATATTCGATGACGTGATGATGCAGAGCCACGATCCAACAGGCGCGCGGGTATTGTCTGACGGCAATCCTGAAGGCGCGGGCCTGTTCGGCCGATACCAGGCCGAGCGCGTTGGTGAAGGAAAAATGCGTCTCGGCATTGGAGTTCAGCACGATGATCCCGAGTCCATCGTCCGTATCCGGTAGCTGGACCATGGGAAAGATCGTTGTCCACAGTGCAGCTAATATTCTCGATAGATGCAGCGATCCTTGGTCTGCGAAGGCAGCCATGTCGGCAGCATGCGGTCCCAACACCTCGGCCAAGGTGCGGCCGATCCGACCGTTCTCGGTGTCCACGACACGAAGCCGGGTGCCTTGCAGCATGCCGAGTGCGGAAATCGTGCGAACCTGGCGCAGCCGCTTGGTGGGGCTCATCGGCAGGTCCATTCGGGCAGGGTTCGCCCGGTCCACCACATTGACGTCGTGGTTGCCAGGTAACGCGACCACAAGCGCGGCCAACCGAGGGAACGCGGCGAGTGCGGCGAAAAACTCGGCCCACTCAGCGGAGCGCCCCGCGTCGGTAAGGTCGCCCGTTATCAGGATCACGTCCAACGCCTTCGCCGCATGGATCTCATCCAACCGTGCCAACGTCCGGCTTAGCCGCTCGTTACCGCGAGGACCCGATCTTCCGCTCTCGATGCGAAATCCATAGCGCTCGCCGACCATGTGGATGTCGGACAAATGCGCGACGCGCCATTGCCGATCGTCGTCTGAGTTCGTGGTGTAGGCGCGAAAGTCCCGTGGCTGGGCCATCGTCGCATCGGCGCTTCCCCAGATCAGCGCCGCCGCCGCGAAATAGCCGGATATCATCACCACACTGTTGGCCAATACCACTGGTGCCAGCTGAAGCGGCGACGCGAGATCCGATGTGTCGCCAACCCATCGCGTAGCAGGCCATACCAGGACAACAAGACCGATCCCCAGCCCGCACATCGCGAAGCCCGACACGGCTGCGGTGGCGGCGCGAACCGAGGCGCGACGGTCTTCGCTCATCCGGTGCCCCAACAAGCGTTCGGCAAGGTGCCGCAGAGCTTCGCGAAACGCGATATAGACCGGCTGGACGGCGAGCGCGTTCAACGACCAGAAGCTGTTTTCGGCGAGCCGCAGCAGGGGGCGGCCAGCGAACCAGCCGAACGCCGCAAGCGGCAGCAGCAGCAATGCCGGCAGGAATTCTGCGTAGATGTTCGCAACCTTGGCGATGACCGAAGCGATCCAGATGGAGATTACCAGCGGTGCAGCTCCGAGCAGAAGACCCGGAAGGCCGATCAGCAGCATCCAGGCGATCGCCAGTTTCGGCAGGCTGATCTCCGCGAGCAGGCTGCCCAGCAACGACAGCAGCGATCGCCGTTTGGTGCTGGCGGCATCGTCCTCGATGTCGCCATTGCGCGGATCGATAATCGGCGTCATCGGTGTCTCCTGCGGGGCGCGCGACTGGCGGCCATCAGACTCGTGTGACGGCGGGCGCTCCGAAAATTTCCGTCACCCAGCGACTCGACACGTGCTGGTCGCAGATGGTCAGCACCGCGATCACGATGGGGACGCCGATGAACGCGCCTGCCAGTCCCCACAGAAAGGTCCAGAAGAAAACGGCGAACAGCACCATGAACGGCGACATGGAAAGAATGCTGCCTGCTATGCGTGGTTCGAGGTAGCTGCCCACGAGGAACTGGATCAGGTTCAGACATCCGAACACCAGGATAGCGTTCTGCCAGGTATCGAACTGGGCCATGGCGAACAATGTCGGCAGAACCGTCGCAACCAGCGGGCCGATGAATGGAATATAGTTGAGCGCAAAGGCGATCACGCCCCATTCCTGCGCGAGCGGGAGTCCGCAGAGTGAGATGAACCCCCACACCAGGATGCCCGTCACCACGCTCATTAGCGAGCGGACGAGGAGGTATCGGCGGAACTTGGCGGCGGTTCGGAATCCGCCGTCCAGCAGCACACGTCCGGCTTCCTGGTTGTTCATGCCACGGAGCCGGCGGGCCGCGTCGTCGACTTCCATCAGGCCCAGGATGACGTAGATCAGCACGACGAGCGAGAAGCTCAGCGTGCCGTTCACCCTTGTGGTGATCTCCTGGAACAGTCGAAGTATCCACCCGACGTTGAAATGCTCGCTCCAGATGTTCTCGACCACGATGCCGTGCCCTTCGAGCCACTCGGTCAACTGATTATAGAGAAGCTGGAATCGGGCGGCGTCGGCTATGACGTAACGACCCACCCTGTTGAGCCCCCAGGTGATCACCCAGGCGAAGGCGCCGATAACCACGATCGTCACCAGCATGCTGATCGCGAGAGCCACAAGCTTCGGCAGCCGTGCCTGCAGCCAGGACTGCAACGGCCAAACGATCGCGATGATGAACAGTGCGAAGGTCAGCGGCGCAAAGACCTGCTTCCCGATGCCAAGGGCGGCGACCACCAGGATCGCGGTCCCAACGCCGACCATCGCGCGGAGTGCGCCGTCGCCAACCCGTCGTGTTCTCTGGATCGGATCGCGCATCGTGTCGTGACCTTCAGCCGGTGCCATTTGCTGTGATCTTCCTCAACGTCTCTTGGCGTGGCGACTCGATAGCCGGCGCCACACTTGCGGAATACTGACTGACGGAGGTGGCTCGCTTGTGCCTGATGTGACACGCGGAGCAGTCCATCACGGGCAGCCGGCGATGTCGAGGCTCCCATGGCGCTATTTGGCCGCCATGATTTCCGCAAGGTCCGGCGTTGATGGCCGCTCAGGAGCCTCGGACTGGATTGGGATGTCTGGCCCGACGCTGGGATTCTGAGCCAATGTCCGGTGTCACAGAATGCAAATATCATTGCACGATGTGCGACGATGGCGGGTGGCGTCGGAGTATTATGCCCAGGTGATTTGCCGCCGGGCATGCCCTGATGTATATGCGGATCCATCACGCAGCGATGTTTGCTTCACTCGATCCGATAGTTCCTGAATCCGGAGGGGAGAGCACCATGGCGTCCGATGCGGTTTCGAACTCCGTTGCAGACATCGAGCAGGCAGAATCCTGGCTGCCGATGGTCGCCATCGCGCTTGGCCAGGCGTTGATGTCGTTCAACGTCGCCTCCTTGCCGGTGGCGATCGGCGGGATGGTGCACAGCTTCAATGTGCCGCCGACGACGGTCGCCACCGGTATCGTGATGTATTCGCTCGCCGTTGCCGGCCTCGTCATGCTTGGCGCTAAACTGAACCAGCGGTTTGGCAGCCTGCGGGTGTTCCGCACGGTCGTTGTGCTGTTCGGGATCGCGCAGGTGCTGATGACGTTCAGCCCGACGGCGACCGTCATGCTGATCGCGCAGTTGCTGTCCGGCACCGCCGGCGCGGCGCTCGTGCCGTCGCTGGTCGCGCTGATCGCCAACAACTACCACGGCCGGCAGCAGGCCACGGCGCTTGGCGCGCTTGGCTCGGCACGCGCCGGTGCTGGTGTCGCCGCGTTTTTGATCGGCGGCATTCTCGGCACGTTCATCGGCTGGCGCCCGGCGTTCGGCATCCTGATTGTGCTGTCGGCGCTGGTATTCTACCTGAGCTTCCGGCTCAAGCCGGATCAGGGACGGCCGGAGGTCGAGATCGACATCGTGGGGGTGTTGCTCGCGGCGGTGGCTGTCATTCTGATCACCTTCGGCTTCAACAACCTCAATCGCTGGGGACTGGGCGTGGCGCGGCCGGGTGCGCCGTTCGACATTTTCGGCCTGTCGCCCGCTGCGCCGATGATCGTGATCGGCGCAGTGCTGCTGCAAAGCTTCCTGGTTTGGACCCGCTGGCGTCAGCAGGCCGGCAAGACACCACTGCTGGATCTCAGTGTCATCGAGTCGCGCGAGGAGCGCGCTGCGGTCTACGTCATGTTCACAGTCGTCGCGCTGGAGGCGGCGCTGAACTTCTCCGTGCCGCTCTATATTCAGATCATCCAGGGACGCACGCCGATCGAAACGGCCATCGCCATGTTGCCGTTCAACCTGTCGGTGTTCTTCTCGGCCATGCTGATCGTTCGTGTCTACCAGACGCTGACCCCGCGGCAGATCGGCCGGCTCGGCTTCATCATCTGCACGATCGCGCTGCTGTGGCTCGCCTTCGTGGTGCACAACGACTGGAGCGCGGTCGCGGTCCTGGTCGGGCTGGTGATGTTCGGTATCGGCCAGGGTTCGCTGGTGACGCTGGTGTTCAACGTACTGGTGACGGCCTCCCCCAAGGAGCTTGCCGGCGACGTCGGTTCGCTGCGTGGCACCGCCAACAACCTTGCCGCCGCGGTCGGCACGGCGGTGATCGGCGCGCTGCTGGTTACTCTGCTGAGCGCCGGCGTCCTGCGCGCCATCGCTGAGAACCCGCTGGTGCCGCCCGAGGTCCAGTCGGAGGTCGATCTCGACAGCATCAACTTCGTCAGCAACGACCGGCTGCTCGGGATCATGCAGCGAACCAGCGCCACGCCCGAGCAGGTTGCCGAAGCGGTGCGGGTCAATACCGAGGCACGGCTCAGCGCGCTCAGAATGGGTCTTCTGCTGATGGCGGGGCTCGCGGTGTTGGCGATCATTCCGGCCGGTGGGTTGCCCGACTACAAGCCCGGCGAAATCCCCGCCAATCCGCCGCCGCGGCCTGCGCGACGTGGCGTGACAGGCACATGACAGCAGGAGGCGTTGATGCCCGCGAACCTTGATGCCGATGCAACGGAAGGACCGAGCTACATATCCACCGGTCACCTGCCTGAGCCCGAGGAGGTGATATCGTTGGTGAACCGCGCATACGAGCGTTTCAGGGGAAATACCGAAGGCAAGAACTCGGATGTCTATCCGGCACTCGCGCGAGTGCCAAGCGACCTGTTCGGCGTGTGTGAGGTGAGCACCAGCGGAAAGGTCTATTCGGCCGGCGACACAGACTACGAGTTCTCGATCATGAGCGTGTCGAAACCCTTCGTGTTCGCTCTGGTCTGCCAAACCCTGGGTGCCGAGGAGGCCCGGAACAAGCTCGGTATGAACAGCACCGGGTTGCCGTTCAATTCGTTGGCGGCGATCGAGCGTGGCGAGGACGGGCGGACGAACCCGATGGTCAATCCTGGGGCAATCGCGACCACCAGCCTCGTCCCTGGTGCGACTGCCGAAGCGCGTTGGCAGTTCATTCACGACGGGCTGTCACGTTTCGCCGGACGCACGCTGCCGCTCAACGACGAGGTCTATGCGTCCGCATCAGAAACAAACTTCCGCAATCAGGGTATCGCGCGCCTGCTGCAAAGCTATGGCCGGATCTATCTCGATCCGGCGGACGCGACCGATCTTTATACCAGGCAGTGTTCGCTCAACGTATCGGCAAAGGATCTGGCGGTCATGGGAGCGACATTGGCCGACGGCGGGATGAATCCGCTGACCAGACAGCAGGTCGTCGATGCCGACAGTTGCCGCTATGCGTTGGCGGCGATGGCGACCGCTGGGCTCTATGAGACCTCGGGCGACTGGCTCTACGACATCGGGCTGCCGGGCAAGAGCGGCATCGGCGGTGGAATCGTTACCGTTTCCCCCGGCAAGGGAGGGCTGGGAACGTTCGCTCCGCCACTCGATCGGGCCGGCAACAGCGTCAAGGGTCAGCTGGTCGCGAGGTTCCTGTCCGCGCAGCTCGGATTGAACCTGTTCGTGTCGAAGCCGGAGGCCTGATGCTACGGCGCACCGCGCCGTAGCACATGAGGTTTCATGCCCCATCGCCTTCACACTCGGTACAACCGGTGGTATCTCGCCCCGCATATGCGGCTGCCTTTTCCTCACGAAAGCTTGTACGCGCACAGGGGCTGAATATGCGACGCCACCGTTGGCTTTGGACCGGGTTGCTGGTGGCCGTCGCGGTCGGGATGGCTGCGTGCGGGCCGAAGAAGCAGGCCGAGACCCCTGAGCCGCGCCCGGTGCGTACGGTGACGGCCAAGCTGCAGGAAGCCGGCGAGACGGTGGTGCTGACCGGACACATCCAGGCGGAAGACGAGGCATCGATGGCGTTCCGCATCGGCGGACGGATGACCGATCGGTTCGTCAATGTCGGCGACCGGGTCAAGCCGGGACAGGAGCTCGCCAGACTGGATCCGCAGAACGAGGTGAACGCGCTGCGCTCCGCCCAGGCCGGCCTCACTGCCGCGCAGGCACAACTGACCCAGGCGCGCGCAGCGTTCGAACGGCAGCGAACGCTTTTGGCGCAAGGCCACACGCCGCGAGCGCAGTTCGATCTGGCGGAGAAGTCGTTGCGGACCGCGCAGGCGCAGGTCGATGACGGCGAAGTGCAGGTCAGCATCGCCGCCGACCGGGTGAGCTACACCGTGCTCCAGGCCGATGCCGCCGGAACGGTGACGGCACGCGGTGCGGAACCGGGCGAGGTGGTGCAGGCCGGTCAGATGATCGTGCAACTCGCGCGGCAGGGCGGGCGGGATGCCGTGTTCGACGTGCCCGCGCAGGTGCTGCGCTCGGCGCCGAGCGATCCGCGGGTCACCATCCGCCTGACCGACGATTCCAGCGTGACGACGATCGGCCGCGTCCGCGAAGTCGCGCCGCAGGCCGATCCGGTGACCAGGACGTTCCAGGTGAAGGTCGGCCTGACCGATCCGCCGGCGGCCATGCTGCTCGGCTCGACGGTGAACGGCACCGTGGGCCTCGAATCCGACAAGGTGATATCGATCCCGGCCTCCGCATTGACCGAATTGAATCGCCAACCGGCAGTCTGGATAGTCGATCCGACGAAACTGACCGTGTCGCTGCGCAACATCGAGCTGTTGCGCTTCGATCCGGGCACGGTCGTCGTCGCCCACGGTCTCGATACCGGCGATGTCGTGGTCACCGCCGGCGTCCAGGCGCTGCATCCCGGCCAGACCGTCCGCCTGCTCGGACCATCGGCCTAGTGGGTTTCAATCTCTCCGAGTGGGCGCTCCGCCATCGCTCGTTCGTCGTCTATCTGATGATCGCGTCGATCCTCGCGGGGGTGTCTTCCTACCGGAGCCTTGGCCGCAACGAGGACCCGGCCTTCGTCATCAAGACCATGATCGTGCAGGCCGCCTGGCCAGGCGCCACCATCAACGACACGCTGCTCCAGGTCACCGAGCGCATCGAACGCACCTTGCAGGAGACGCCCAACCTCGACTTCCTGCGCAGCTACACCAGCCCCGGACTGACTACCATCTTCGTCAACCTGAAAGGCAAGACGCCGGCCAGCGAGGTGCCGGACATCTGGTACCATGTCCGCAAGAGCGTCGGCGATATGCGGCACACCTTGCCGGCCGGTGTCGTCGGCCCCGGCTTCAATGACGAGTTCGGCGATACCTTCGGCATCATCTATGGCTTCACCGCGGACGGCTTCACCCAGCGCGAACTGCGCGACCATGTCGACGACGTCCGTTCGCAACTGCTGCTGGTCCCGGACGTCTCGAAGGTCGAGATGCTGGGTGCCCAGGACGAGAGGGTGTTCGTCGAGTTCTCGATGGAGCAGCTCGCCGGGCTTGGGATCGATCGCTCGGCACTGATCGCCGCGCTGCAGGCGCAGAACGTCGTCAGTCCGGCAGGCACCATCCAGACCGGTGACGAGAAGCTGTTGCTGCGCGTCACCGGCGCGTTCGAGTCCGAACAGGACCTGCGCGATATCAACTTCGTCGCCAACGGACGCATGATCCGCCTGCGCGACATCGCGCAGATCCGCCGCGGCTTCGCCGACCCGCCGCAGCCGTTGTTCCGGGTCAACGGCAAGCCGGCGATCGGTCTCGCCATCGCGATGCGCGAGGGCGGCGACATCCTGGCGCTGGGACGCAACATCGAACAGGCGATGCATCGCATCACCGCCGACCTGCCACTCGGCATCACGCCGATCCTGGTCGCCGACCAACCGCACGTGGTCGAGCATGCGATCAGCGATTTCACCACGTCGCTGTGGCAGGCGATCGCCATCATCATGGCGGTGAGCTTCGTCAGTCTCGGCATGCGGGCCGGGCTGGTGGTCGCACTATCCATCCCGCTGACGCTGGCGATCGTGTTCCCGGTCATGCAGTTCCTCAGCATCGACCTGCAGCGGATCTCGCTGGGCGCGCTGATCATCGCCCTTGGCCTGCTGGTCGATGACGCGATGACGACGATCGACGTCATGACCTCGCGGCTTGCCGCCGGTGACAGCACCGAGCATGCGGCGACGTACGCCTACAGGTCGGTGGCAGTGCCGATGTTGACCGGATCGTTCATCACTGCCGCAGGCTTCGTGCCGATCGGCTTCGCGAAGAGTTCCGCCGGCGAATACACCTTCTCGATCTTCGTCGTGGTGGGTCTTGCGCTGGTGCTGTCGTGGATCGTCGCCGTGCTGTTCGCGCCGTTGCTCGGCGTGGTGCTGCTGCGCAAGCCGGACATGTCGAAAACCACAAAGCCCAGCCGCATCCTCGGCGGGTTCCGAGGCCTCCTGGTTGGCGCGATGCGGATGCGCTGGATCACCATTGCGATCACGGTCGCCTGCTTCGTCGTCGCGATCCTGCTGTCGCCGCTGATCCCGCGGCAGTTCTTCCCGCCGTCGGATCGGCCGGAGCTGCTGGTCGATCTCAGACTGGCGCAGAACGCCTCGATCTTCGCTACCGACGATCTCGCCGCGCGGTTCGACACCGTGCTGAAGACGGACCCCGACGTCGCGAGCTGGAGCACCTATATCGGCCGCGGCGCGATCCGCTTCTATCTGCCGCTCGCAGTGGAACTGCCCAACGATTTCTTCGCCCAGGCGGTGGTCATCGCCAAGGACGTGGCGGCGCGCAAGCGGCTGCAGGCGAGGCTCGAGGACGTGCTCGCCACCCAGTTCCCCAGCGCGGTGGCGCGCGTGTCGCCGCTCGGACTGGGCCCGCCGGTCGGCTGGCCGATCCAGTATCGGGTCAGCGGTCCGGACACGACCCAGGTACGCGACATCGCGCTGCGCCTCGCCGGCATCGTGGCCGGCGATGCCAACGCGAGGCATGTCAATTTCGACTGGATGGAGCCGGCCCGAATGGTCCGGATCAATATCGATCAGGATCAGGCGCGGTTGCTGGGTCTCAGCTCGCAGGCGCTGGCGCAGGTGCTGAACTCCGTGGTCACCGGCACCACCGTCACGCAACTGCGCGACGGGATCTATCTCGTCGATGTCATCGCGCGCGCGACCGATGAGCAGCGAGTCTCGCTCGCGACGCTGCGCAACGTGCAGGTGCCGCTGCCGAACGGACGGACCGTGCCGCTCAGCCAGCTCGCCAGTTTCGATTTCGACCAGGAATTCCCGTTGATCTGGCGCCGCGACCGGGTTCCCACGCTGACCGTGCAGGCCGATGTGGCGCCCGGCGAGTTGCCCGAAAGCGTCGTCGCATCGCTCGCGCCGGCGGTGGCGGAACTGAATGCCAGCCTGCCCGAGAACTATCGCATCGCCGTCGGCGGCACGGTCGAGGAGAGCGCGCAGTCGCAGGCCTCGGTCATTGCCGTCGTCCCGCTAATGCTGTTGCTGATGATCACCTTCCTGATGATCCAGTTGCAAAGTTTCAGCCGATTGTTTCTGGTGCTGATCGTCGTGCCGATGGCGATGACCGGTGTCGTCGCGGGCCTGCTGATCTTCCAGCGTCCGCTCGGATTCGTGGCCATTCTCGGCATCCTCGCGCTGATCGGCATGATCGCCCGCAACGCGGTGATCCTGATCGAGCAGATCGAAGCGGAACTCCGCGAAGGCAGACCGCCCTGGGAGGCGGTGATCGAGGCGAGCGTGTCGCGCTTCCGTCCCATCATGCTGACGGCGGTCTCCACGGTGCTTGGCCTGATCCCGATCGCGGCGACGATCTTCTGGGGGCCGATGGCGTTCGCCATCATGGGTGGCTTCCTGGTGGGCACGGTCGTCACGCTGGTGTTTCTGCCGGCGCTTTATGTGGCGTGGTTCCGTCTCAAGGAGCCGCCGGCTGGTGACGACGCTCTGGCGCCCGCATATGGCGAATGACGCCGGGCCATTGCTTCGCAGCGCTTTCACGCGCGCCGTGGGGTTCTTCGTATGCTGGCTGGTGCTTGCCGGTGTGAACCTTGGCGATCTGCCTGCGGCGGCGGTCGCCGTCGCCGGGGCGACCTTCGTTAGCCTCCATCTGCTGCCGCCAGGCGGACGCCGCCTGTCTCCACTTGGCGTTGTCAGGCTTGCGCTTCGCTTCCCCTTCCAGGCGGTGGTCGCTGGCGTGGATGTCGCGCGGCGGGCACTCGATCCGCGGCTCCCGTTGCGCCCAGGCTTTGTGACGTACACGCCTCGCCTGCCACCGGGGAACGCGCGAGACGCGTTCTGCGCGCTGGCAAGCCTGATGCCAGGCACGCTGCCGGCGGATACCAACCCGGACGGGACGCTGCTGGTCCACTGTCTCGATATCGATCAGCCCGCGGCGGCGCAGTTGGCGGTCGAGGAGGCGCGGTTCATGCGCGCTCTGGCGGATGGCTGAGTTCCTCATCGCCGCCGCCGGGTTCGTCCTGGCGATGGTGGCGCTGGGACTGGCGCGCATCCTGCGCGGGCCGGCGGATTCCGATCGCCTGATGGCGGCCCAACTACTCGGCACCGGCGGCATCGCGGCGCTGCTGCTGCTGGCCGCGGGCACCGGTGTGCCGGCAGCCGTGGACGCCGCGCTGACCCTGGCGTTGCTCGCCGCCTTCGCCGCCGTCGGGTTCGTCACCAGCGTCCCTCGTTCGGACCGCTGACAGTGCGGATCATGCTCGACATCGTTACGGTGGTCACGGTTTCGGCGGGCGCCGTGTTCTTCCTGGCCGGGACGGTCGGGCTGCTGCGGTTTCCGGATTCGCTTTCGCGCCTGCATGCGCTGACCAAGGCCGACAATCTCGGGCTGGGCCTGGTGGTGCTTGGCCTGCTGCCGCAAGCCGACGGACTGCTGGCCGCGCTGAAGCTGGTCGCGGTCTGGCTGCTGGCCCAGTTGGCAGGTGCGACGGTCACCCAGCTTGTTGCCCGGGCGGTACGGCGCGGCGGCCAGCAGGCATGACCGCCGCGCTGGTTCTCGATGTGGGACTGGCCCTGCTGGTGGTGGCGGTCGCGGTGTGGACCGTTGCCGCGGGTGCGGCCTTCGCTGCCGTCGTCGGTTTTGTCGCGTTCGGTCTGCTGCTGGCACTCGCCTGGGTACGCCTGGCGGCAGTCGATGTGGCGTTGACCGAGGCCGCGGTCGGCAGCGGCATAACCGGGGCCCTGCTGATCACCGCTGCCGCGCGCCTGCGTCCGACCGAGCCACGGTCGGTGGCGGAGCGGCCCGGAGTGCCGATGCGTTGCGCCGCTGGAGCGTTGGCGGCCGCAGTGTTTGTCGGTCTCGCGGCGCTGGTGCTGTATCCGGCCGACCCGGCCCCGACTCTCGCACCGCAGGCGGCGGCGCATCTACCCGAGCTAGGCGTGGGAAACGCGGTCACCGCCGTCCTGATCGCCTACCGCGCCCTCGATACGCTGCTCGAGAAGGTGGTGCTGCTGCTCGCGCTGATCGGCGTGTGGTCGCTCGCCCCGGACCGCTTCTGGGGCGGCGCCCCAGGGCTGCGGCCCAGCGCCAGCCCGGGCGGTGAATTGACCCTGCTCGGGCGGTTGCTGCCGCCGGTGGGGATCGTCGTTGGCATTTACATTCTTTGGGTCGGGGCGATCGCACCGGGCGGGGCGTTCCAGGGCGGCGCGATCCTCGCCGCGATGTGGCTGCTGGTCATGATCGCCGGTTTGCAGGCGGTGCCCGAGACCGGCCAGCGGTGGCTGCGGATGGTGCTGGTCGCCGGACCGGCGGTGTTCCTGGCGGTCGGGTTCGCGGGGTTTGCCCTGCCGAACGGCTTCCTGTCGTACCCGGCGCAGTTCGCGAAGCCGCTGATCGTCGTCATCGAGGTCGTGCTGACCTTGTCCATCGCCGCGATCCTCGGCCTGCTGGTCGCCGGGCCGCCGGAACGCGAACGACAGCGATGAGCGCGGCCACGCTGTACGGGCTGTGCGGTGCCGCCCTGGTGGGTCTCGGATTGTTCGGCGCCATCGTGCACCCGCAGCCGCTGCGCAAGATCCTCGCTTTCAATCTGCTCGGCGGTGGCGTGTTTCTGTTGTTCGGTGTCATCGCGCGCAGGGGCGCGGCTGCCGGGATGGGTGGCGATGCGGTGCCGCAGGCGATGGTGATCACGGGTATCGTCGTCGCCTTCTCGGCAACTGCCTTGGCGGTGGCGCTGCTGCTGCGGCTGTACCAGGTGTCGGGGGGCGCCAGTCTAAGCTCGGATTCCGATGGAGGCGGTCGCTGATCCCGCAGACCGCCGGCTTTCTGCTTGTGCTGGCGGTGGTGGTGCCCGCTTCCGGCGTGGTGCTGGCGATGGCGCTTGGCGGCCGCCATGCCGAGCGCATCGCCCTGCTGGCGTTGCCTGTGGGGCTCTGCGTCGCGCTCGCGATCGCCGCCGACATCTGGCAGACGCGGACCCCGCTCGCCTATCACCTGGGCGGCTGGGCGCCGCCGCTCGGCATCGCACTTCGCGCCGATGGATTGTCAGCCATCATGACGGTCACCACCGCGGTGGTGATCAGCGCCATCGGATTGTTTGCGCGGGAGGGCTTCAGCGTACCGGAGGGCACCGAGGACGCGCGTGCACCTGGAGTGTTCTGGGCGCTGCTGATGGGCGTCTGGGCGGGGTTGAACGCGGTCTGGCTCGGCGGCGACCTGTTCACGCTCTATGTCGCGCTCGAACTGCTGACCTTCGGCGCGGTTCCGCTGGTGTCGCTGGATGGCCGCGCCGAAACCCTGGCTGCCGCGCTGCGCTACCTGTTGTTCGCCCTGTTAGGGTCGGTGCTGTACCTGCTGGGTGTGGCGCTGTTCTACGGCGCTTACGGCACACTCGACATCGCGCTGCTGTCGGGGCTGGTTCGAGCCGAACCGGTCGTGTGGGTGGCGGTTGCGCTGATGACGGCGGGGCTGATCGCCAAGACCGCGCTGTTCCCGCTGCACCTCTGGCTGCCGCCCGCGCACGCCGGCGCACCGGCGGCCGCCAGCGCGCTGCTGTCGGCGTTGGTGTTCAAGGGGTCGTTCATCCTGATCGTGCGGATCTGGTTCGACACGATCCCGAGCCTGCTGAACCAGGCTGCCGCGCAGACGCTCGCCGCGTTGGGTGCGATGGCGATCGTGTTCGGCAGCGTGCTGGCGCTGCGGCAGGCGCGGCTGAAGCTGCTGATCGCATATTCGACGATCGCGCAGATCGGCTACCTGTTCTTTCTGTTCCCGCTCGCCTCGGCGCCAGTGGCCGTGACGTCGGGGACGGCCGAGCTGTGGACCGGCGTCGCCTGGACCGGTGGCGTGCTGCAACTCGTTTCGCACGCCGTCGCGAAGGCCGCCATGTTCATGGCCGCCGGCCTGATCGCCGAGGCGCTGGGCCACGACCGGATCGCGGGTCTGGGCGGCATCGGCCGGGCGCTGCCGATGACCGTGTTCGCATTCGGGCTGGGTGGGATGTCGCTGATGGGCCTGCCGCCGAGCGGCGGGTTCGTCGCCAAGGCCATGCTGCTGATGGCCGCGGTGGCCGAGGGCCAGTGGTGGTGGGCCGTGGTGATACTGGCCGGCGGTCTGCTCGCCGCCGGCTATGTATTCCGCGTGCTGACGCCGGCGCTGGCCGCCGCGGACGGACCCCTGGCACTGCACGCCCAGGTGTCGAGCGGCCGGCAGGGCGTGGTCCTGGCGCTGGCGATTTGCGCGCTGCTGCTCGGTCTGGTGCCGCTGCGGCCTTCCTTGCTGCTGGAGGTTGGGCGGCACATCCCCACGGCGGTAATCGCGCGATGAACCCGGCTGGCGGAGCGCTGCTTGGCGCCGCGATCGGCCTGCCGCTCGCCATGCTGCTGGCGTGTCTGTCGCCGCGGCTCCGGGCGAGGATGCCGGGGTGGTTGGCGATCGCGCCGGTCCCCGCGCTGGTGGCTGCGCTGCTGGCTTCCGGCGGGACGCTCGCGCTGCCGCCGGTGCTGCTGCGGCTTCGGTTCGCGCTCGATGTGCCTGGCGCGCTGCTGCTCGGTGTGGCGGCGCTGCTCTGGATCGCGTCCGGGAGCTACGCCTCGGCATGGCTGCGCGGCAGGTCCGACAGCGGCGGCTTCGTGGTGTGGTGGCTGCTGACGCTGAGCGGCAGCGTCGGGGTCTTCATGGCCGCCGACCTGGTGAGCTTCTATCTGGTGTTCTCCATGGTCAGCCTGGCGGCCTATGGGCTGATCGTGCACGACGGCACCCCGCGCGCCCGCCGCAATGGCCTGATCTACGTGGCCCTCGCGCTGCTCGGCGAAGCCTTCCTGCTGATGGCCTTCGTGCTGCTGGCGCAAACCACCACCGGGGACAGTCTGCTGATCAGCGATGCCACGGCGTCGCTGCCGACATCGCCCTGGCGCGCCGCCATCCTGACGCTGTTGATGCTTGGCTTCGGTGCGAAGATCGGACTGGTGCCGTTCCATATCTGGATGCCGCTCGCCTATCGCGCCGCGCCGATCCCGGCCGCTGCCGTACTCAGTGGCGCCGCCGTGAAGGCCGGCGTCATCGGGCTGATCCGCTTCCTGCCGCTGGACGCAGCGATGCCGGAATGGGGCGAAGCGCTGGTCGTTGTCGGACTATTCGGAGCGTTCTACGGCGTTGCGATCGGCATCACGCAGCGCAACCCCAAGACGGTACTGGCCTATTCCAGCGTGAGCCAGATGGGTGTGATCGCCGCCGTGTTCGGCATGGGGCTTGCCGCGGGCAATGGCGACGTTGCCCTGTTCGCAGGCTTCTACGCGGCGCACCACACGCTGGTGAAGGGCGCACTGTTCCTTGCCATCGGCGTCGCCCAGGCGACCGGACCGGGCCGTCTGTGGACGGTGCTGCTGCCGGCGGCGGTATTGGCACTCGGACTTGGCGGGCTTCCACTGACCGGCGGCGCGCTCGCCAAACTCGTGGTGAAGGCGCCCGTGGGGGATGGTGTCGTGGGCCTGCTCATGAGCCTGTCCTCCGCCGCGACCACGCTGCTGATGCTGCACTTCCTGCGCCGGCTTGCGGCATCGGCGGCCCGAGATGCCGCGCCGGCGGCACCGGCGCGGCTGTCCTTGCCGTGGCTCGCCGTGGCGCTCGCCTCGGTCGCGGTTCCGTGGGCGGTGTACCTGACCGTGATGGGCGGAACGGTCGCCGACGCAATCACGCCAGCTTCGCTTTGGTCGGCGGCCTGGCCACTCCTGCTGGGTGGCGCACTCGCGATCGGGCTGTGGCGCTGGGGTGGCGGATTGCCGCGGATCCCCGATGGGGATATCGCGGACGCGGTGGTGATGGTCGCCGCCCGCCTCGCCGGCGCCATCGGCCTGACGCTGGAGCGGCTGGACGGCGTGCTGCGTCGGTGGTCGGTTGCGGGCGTGTCGCTGCTGGCCGTGGCCGTCGTGCTGGCTACGCTGATGCTGACCGGGCACTGATTGCAACATCCGGGAGCAAAACCGATGACCGCACCTGCACCGGTGGTCGCGCTGCTGCTGGCCTTGGTTCTCGGCGGCTGCGCGTCATTGACAGTCACCGACACCAAGCCCCTGCCGGAGAACAGGCTCGAGCCCCCGGACAGCGAGCACATATCCGAAGGCGGCTATCGGCTCGAGTCGCTGGCCCCGTCGCCGGCGACACCGGATCTGCTGGTCATTGTCGCCATGTCCGGCGGGGGAAAGCGCTCCGCGGCGTTTTCCTATGGGGCGCTGAAGGGTATGCGCGATCTGCCGGTGCAGACCGCCGTCGGCCCCCGCCCGCTGCTCGGCGAGGTCGATGCGATCGCGGGCGTCTCGGGGGGCAGCTTCACGGCCGCCTACTATGGACTGCATCGCGACGCGACCTTCGGACAATACGAAACCGACTTTCTCTACCGCGATACGGAAGCCAACATCTGGGGCATCTACCTGCTGCCATGGAACTGGAACTGGCTGGTCAATCCGCTGGTCGGCACCAATGACTTCATGGAGCGCGTCTACGATCGCGACATGTTCCACGGCGCGCGGTTCGCCGACCTGGAGAAGAACGGGCGTCCCCTCATCGCCGTCGGCGGCACCGATATCGCCTATGGCACGCCGTTCCTGTTCACCCAGGATACATTCGATCTGATCTGTTCCGACCTGAATGATCTGCCGGTCGCACGCGCCGTCGCGGCGTCGAACGGCTTTCCGGGGTTGCTGTCGCCGATCACTCTGACCAACCATGCGGCGGCCTGCGGTGGACGCAAGCCTGGCTGGTTGCGGCGTGTCACGGAAGCTCAGCGGCTCGACCCAAGGTCGCGTGTCGGCAACGAGGCGAGGGGCGCCGATCGATACCTCGACAACGACCGCACCCGCTACGTGCATCTGGTCGACGGCGGTGTGTCGGATAATCTCGCGCTGCGCGCCTCGGGTGCATCGATGCAGACCATCGCGCAGGCGCCCTTCACGGCGACGCGCCTGAACCGTATCCGCCGTGTGCTCGTGCTCAGCATCGATGGCCAGGGCGCCCAGGATACCAGCATCGCGCAACAGCGGGTGGTCGGCGGCATCTTCGCCATCTTCAGACTGGTCTCCGGCACCCAGATCGATCGCTTCAACTTCGAGACGTTGGCGGTGGTGGATCAGCAGCTTCAGGAATTCGTCGCGGCGATCAGGCAATCCCGTTGCGCCGAGGCGAAAACGATCGATGGCGCACGGTGCGATGATGTGGACGGGACCTTGGTGCACGTCTCGCTTGCCGGGCTTCCCGACAGCCAGACGAAAGAACAGCTTCTGGCAATCCGGACCGGGCTGACCTTGAGGAAGGAAGATGTGGATTTGCTGATCGAAGCCGGTGGTTCGGCCATTCTCAATTCGGTGCCATTGCGTGACTTTCTCAACAGCTACGCGGTCAGGTGGGAGTCGAATACGCGGTTCCTCGGCGCCCAAGGTTGAACCCGACGCGGAGAGGTCGTCCGAGGGTGACTATTGGGATATAAAACTATGGTCGCGGGATTCCCTGCTCATCTCAGGAGCAGAGACCACCGCTAAACAATCCGGCAGAGCATGCACCACATCGCTGGCACGGGGCAGCGTAGATTGCTCGATTTTTGGCTCGGATGGAGATCATACCATGAAAATGGACTACAGAACTGTCGCACTGACGGCATGCGCGGCCGCCGTCGTGGCGGTGCCGATGGCGTGCGCGCAAGTGGCAACCACACTGGAGCAGGCTGAGCTTGCCGGGCTGTCGCCGGAGAAGAAAGCCGAGGTCCAGGCACGGTTGGGGCAGGGCGGTCAGACGGTGACCGAAATCCTGCAGACGATCCTGCTGAACAGCATCAAGCTGAAGCACCCGGCGAGTAAGATCGTGGCCCTGGACTTCAACCGGGGAATCGCGGTTGTGCAACTGACTGATGGCAAGATCTCGCCTGTGCAGTTCGACCCGACGACGCTCACAATCAAAGGCTGATCGGCAGCGCTGCAGCGATCGGCATTGAGGAAGGCCCGGTCCTCAGCTAAGTAATCGCGCGCCCCGGCGATCGACACGATCGTCGGGGCTGCACTTTTGGAACAGGAGCGGTGATCATGTCCGATCTGCTAGTCATTGAATATCCCACCGAAGCACAGGCCGATGCAGTTCGTCAGAAGCTGCTGGGCATGCAGAACGAATATCTCATCGAGCTTGGCGATGCGGTTGTGGTCACCAAGTGCCCGGAAGGCCACGTCAAGCTGAACCAGTTGTTTCAACCGGTCAAAGCGGGCGCGGTGTCAGGGCTGTTCTGGGGCACGCTGGTCGGCTTGCTGTTCATGATGCCGCTGGTCGGTGCTGCGGTCGGCGCGGCGTCGGGCGCGATCAGCGGCAGGCTGACTGATGTCGGGATCAATGACGAATTCATGAAGAGTGTCGGCAAGACGCTGCAATCCGGCAATGCGGCGCTGTTCCTGCTGATCCGCAAGATGACCACCGACAAGGTGGCGGCCGCGCTGCAAGGGACCGGAGGCACGGTATTGCGGAGTTCGTTCGACGAGACGAAGGAAGAGGTGTTGCAGGCGGCTCTTGCGGGCGCGCAGGCCGCAGCCTCACATGCGCCTGTGAACGCTTGACCATCGCGTACCGCTCGTCGCTGATGCGACGCGACGTCAGCGATGGTTGGGGTGGGGCAGTGGGGCAGCATGACAGCCGATAAAACTCCGACCGTGTCGAAGCGCTCGGATCGTCCGCCGCTTGACGTCGATTTCGCACTGCAAGGCGGCGGCGCGCATGGCGCCTTCACCTGGGGTGTGCTCGATCGTTTGCTGGAAGAAAAGTGGCTGCGGATCGACGGCATCTCCGGCACCTCGGCGGGCGCGATGAACGCGGCCGTTCTGGCGTCAGCCTATGCGGCTGGCGGAGCTGAACGCGCGCGCTCGGCGCTGGAGGCGTTCTGGCGCAGCGTCTCCCGTGCCGCGGTGCTGAGCCCGTTCCAGCGCGGACCGATCGACATCCTGCTCAACCGCTGGACGCTCGACAGTTCGCCGCTGTTCATCGCCATGGATCTGATGGCCAGGCTGGTGTCGCCGTACGACCTGACCCCGTTCGGCGGCAATCCGCTGGCTTCGCTGCTTAACGAAAGTGTCGATTTCCGCGCGCTGGCGACTGGACCGATCAAGGTATTCGTGACGGCGACCAGTGTGCGCACGGGACGTGGCAGGGTGTTCCGAAACCACGAGATTACGCCAGAGGTACTGCTGGCATCGGCATGTCTGCCGTCACTGTTCCAGGCGGTGGAGATCGACGGCGAGGCGTATTGGGATGGCGGCTATGCCGGCAATCCCACCATCACGCCGCTGGTGCGGGAGTGCACGTCGCACGACACGATTTTGATCCCGCTGAACCCGATCGAGCGGCCCGGGACACCGCGCACGGCGCGCGACATCCTCAATCGCCTCAATGAGGTGTCGTTCAACGCCGTGCTGCTGAAAGAGCTCAAGATGATCGCGCTGCTGCGCCAATTGGCCGACCCAGGCCACGGCGAGGGAGCGCAGTGGGCGGGCATGCGCATCCACCTGGTGCGAAATCCAATCATGGCGGATCTCGGTTATTCCTCCAAGCTCAACGCCGAATGGGCCTTCCTGACTATGCTGCGCGACGAGGGTCGGCGTGCCGCCGAAGTGTTCCTGGCAACCCATCGCGAGGATCTCGGCCGCCGGTCATCGCTCGATATCGACCAGCTGCTCGACGGCACCTGACAGGAACCGCCCGATGAAGACCAGGTATCCAACCCTCGCCAGTGTCTGCTGGCTGTTCGCACCTGCGTTCCTGATTTTGACCGGATGCTCGCAGACGGTCTGGGTGAAGTCCGGAGCAACGGACGCGGATTCCGAGGCGGCGATGGAGCGGTGTCTGTCCGCTGCGTATTTACAGGCGCCGCCGGCTCCGACGGTCGCGGCCGCCGGCACCGGTGTTGCCTCGCCGTCCTTCACGACCTGCTCCGGTTTCGGGGTCAGTGGGCGTTGTGTCACGTCGCGCGGTTTATATACGCGGCCGTTGCTGGTCGGATTCGACGCCAATGCCAGAGCGCGCAGCCAGAGCTTCCGGCAATGCATGGATGCAGCGGGCTGGTCCGAGCAGTCTCGGAGCGCAGTTTCGACTGTTTCGGCACCTGAAACCGACTGGACCAAGGGCTTCGACGCCGGGTCGAAGCAGGACGGGGATGGGCAGTGTCTCGTGCCGCCGAGTGGCATCGCTGATCGAGACGAGTGGTCGCTTGGTTGCCAGAGCGGCCAGAAAGCTCGATAGTCGCTGCCGTTCGGCTTGGCGACCGAGATGTCGATTGGGACGTTCGGCACAGCCCTGCGACACGTGCCACATGTCCCGAATGTGCGGAGTCGTCTAAGGTTGCCAATATAATGTTGGGCCGCCGTCGGCGGCGTGTTCCACGTTTGTTGGTCGCGTTATGACCAACGCATGCGATGCGACGAGGTGATACGTCCTGACAAACTGAACGTGGGGGAACGTGCGAAGCTCAAGTCTTCTCATCGGTGTCCTGGCGACAATGGTGGTTGTTGGTCCTGCCCTGGCGCAGCAACCAACCATCGAGGACCTGATGCGGAAGGTCGATGCATTGCAACGTCGGGTCGACGAACTCGAAAGCCAACAGAAGGCGGCCAAACAGCAGGCCGCCCGACCGCATCCCAGCAAAGCCGCTACGGCCGCTGCCACTCCGCCTCCCGCACCGCCTGTGGTGGCCGCTGCTCCCGCGGCCGCACCTCCCGCAACGGCCACGGCAAAAGTGGAGCCTGCGGCACAACCATTCGAAACCACGGTTCCCGGGCTTCTTCCGCCAGAGCCGATGGGCAACCAGTTCTCGAACGAGGATGCGCTGCGGTCCGATCTGCCGGGCTTGTCCATCCGGATTCCCGGCACCGACAGCCAGGTACGGCTCTACGGCTTCGCGAAGCTCTCCGGCTGGTACGACCTGAACGGCCGCAACCAGACCGATGCGCCGACTGCGCAGACGATCCCCCTGAACAACAGTCGCGCCGACTTGCAGGGCGGCGACTTCGGCATGACGGCGCGGTTCAGCCGGATCGGTGTGGACACCCGCACGCTGACCAGCTGGGGCACTCTGGAGACCCGCGTCGAGGGCGATTTCGGTGGTGGTTCGGCGACCTCCAGCAACGCGGTGTTCCGCCTTCGGCAGGCCTGGGCCGAGCTCGGCACCGAAGATTTCAGGGTTCTGATCGGCCAGGCCAACAGTCTCTGGAATGAAGGTATCTTCGAGACTCTGATCGACGCGACCAACCTCAACCAGTCCTTCATACGGCAAGCGCAGGTGCGCGCAACCGGACTGTTGGCGCCCGGATTGACCGGTCAGATTTCATTGGAGGCCCCGGAAACCCAATACACGTCGGCTGCCGGCGTGTTCACGCCGGATTCCAGCGTCACCGGAAGTCCCAGCCCCGCCTTCAATGCCGCGCCCGATCTGCTCGGGCGGTTGACGTACCGCAACGACGGACTTGTGCTCGACATGCGTGGCCTGCTGCGGCAGCTCAGCATCCGTACCGAAGGCACCACCGCCGCGCCGCCCTCACTCACCCGGAACGCGCCCGGTTGGGGCATAGCACTGCACGCTCGGGTTCCGATGCGGTGGCTGTCCGAGGCATTCGGGCCTGACGAACTGCTTGGCATGGTGTATTACGGGCAAGGCATCGGGCGCTATTTCGCAGGCAACACCTCGGGCCAGGATGCGCTGTCGAACATCGGCCTGCCAGGCACCTTCGCCAGCTTCAGCTTCAACCCGCTGCCGACCTATGGCGCGATCGTGGCCTACCGCCGGTTCTGGACGACGCAACTTCGCAGCAACTTCTCCTACGCCTATTCGCGCCAGGACTATCCATCCTATGCGCTCGGATTCACGCCAGGCTCGGCGTCGGCCCTGGCGCTGAACACCGACATGCAGCAGGTGTTCGCCAACCTGATCTGGAGCCCCTTCGCGCAGGTTCGCGATGGAACCTTCGGCAGCGGCTGGCTGGACGTCGGTGTCGAATATGTCTTCACTCGGCGTGACCTGTTCGGCGGAGCGGCGCAGGCGGGCCCTGCCGGGTCCGGCCTCGGCATCGCCAACCGGTTCCTGGCAGCCGCGGTCGGCCGGTTCTGAAAGTGCCGGCGGGAGTGGACGCCGGTGGCCCGAGCAACGCGATGGGCCAAGCGAATAACAGGCACAACCTGGCGGATGGTCGGAGGGGCGTCACATGAGTGAGACCGCGGTGGCAGAGAAGACGTTCCTGCAAAAGCTGCTCGACGGCGTCGAGATTGTCGGCAACAAGGTTCCGCATCCCGCCGTCATTTTCCTGCTGATGTCTGCCATCGTCATCGTGCTGTCGCACGTGTTTCATCTGCTGGGAACCAGCGTCACCTATCAGGTCATCGACCTGGAGACGCACAAGACTATAACCACGACCGCGGTCGTCAACAGCCTCCTGACTGTTGAGGGCATCCGCTTCATCATTACGTCCGCCATCAGGAACTTCCTGGGCTTCACCCCGGTCGGGGTGATCCTGGTCGCCATGGTGGGCGTTGGCCTTGCGGAAGAAGCCGGGCTGATCAACGCGCTGATCCGCAAGATCGTGATCGTGGCACCGCGCAGGGCGATCACCTTCATCATCGTGGCGATGGGTGTGCTGTCGAGCGTCGCATCCGACGCCGGCTACCTTGTGCTGATTCCTTTGGGGGCCGCCGCCTTCCTGAGCCTGGGCAGGCATCCCATCGCGGGGCTCGCCGCGGCCTTCGCCGGCGTTGCCGCGGTGTTCGGCGTGAACCTGATCATCACGCCGATCGACGGCGTGCTGACCGAGATCACCAACGACGCCATCCATCTGCTCAATCCCGGATACTCGATGTATCTGACGGCCAACCTGTACTTTTCCATCGTGTCGGCTGTCCTGCTCTGCGTGGTCTGCACCGTGATCACCGAACGGGTGGTCGAGCCACGGCTCGGCGAATACCACGGCGAGCGGCCGACCGAGGAAAGCGCGGGCACGTCAGCCGGAGAGGCGCGAGGATTGCGTTTCGCGCTCTATGGGCTGATCGGCATCCTGATCGTGATCGCGTTGCTTGCCCTTCCTTCGGGCGCTCCGTTGCGCAACCCCGAGACCGGCGCGCTGATCGGCGACTCGCCCTTGATGAACAGCCTGATCGTCCTGATCATGCTGCTGTTCCTGGTGACCGGTTATGCCTACGGCAAGGGCGCCGGAACGATCAACACTTTGACCGAAGCAATCGCCGCGATCACCAAGACCTTCGCCGGCCTGGGTGGCCTGCTGTTCCTGTTCCTGGTGATCAGCCAGTTCCTCGCCCACTTCAACTACAGCAATCTTGCGACGATCGCGGCGGTTCGGCTGTCGGACGTCATCGAGAGCGCAAATATGGGCTCGTTGCCGTTGCTGATCGTATTCATCGTCATCACCGCTGTGGTCAATCTGATCATTCCAGCGGCGATTGCGAAATGGGCCATCCTCGCACCGATCTTCGTGCCGCTGTTCCTGAAGCTGAACGTAGCACCCGACGTTGTGCTGGCTGCCTACCGGGTGGGAGACTCTCCGGGGAATGTGATCACGCCCTTGATGGCCTACTTCGGCATGATCGTGATATTCGCGCAGAAATATCAGAAAGAAGCAGGAGTCGGTACGGTGGTGGCGATGATGCTGCCCTACACTGTAGTGGTGTACGTCGTATGGACCGTGTTCCTGGTTCTTTGGTACCTGCTTGGGATTCCTCTTGGCGTTTAGCGACCAATCGCGAAGCTGGACATCATGTTGCAAGACCGTGATTCCCGCGAAGGCGGGGATGACGACTGGTAGCACTGCGCATAGGCGCGTGGGACGGGCAGCATGAGTCACATCACGATTACCTTCGCGATCGTCGTCGCGATCGTGGTCTTTTTCGTCTGGGACCTGATTCCGGTTGTGCTCGTGGCCCTAGGCACGGCGCTCGCACTGTATTTCACCGGCGTGCTGGATCTCAGGGAATCGCTCGGTGGGCTCGGCGACCCGGCCGTGATCTTCATCGCGTCGCTGTTCGTGGTCAGCGCCGGCCTCGACGCAACTGGCGTGACGGCGTGGGCAGGGCAGGGATTGATCGCCCAGGCGGGACAGAGCCGGGTCCGGCTGATCGTCTTGATGATGACGCTGGTGGCGGTGCTCACCGCACTGATCAGCGTCAACGGAGCGGTCGCGGCGCTGCTGCCGGTGGTCGTCGTCATGGCGATCCGCCTCGGCCGCGCGCCCTCGCAACTGCTCATGCCGCTGGTGTTCTCGTCGCATGCAGGATCGCTGCTGGCACTCACCGGCACGCCGGTGAACGTGCTGGTGTCGGAAGCCGCGACGGATGCCGGGCTGCCACCGTTCGGTTTCTTCTCGTACGCCGTTGCCGGCATTCCGCTGGTAGTCGGAACGATCCTGATCGTGGTTCTGTTCGGGCAGCGATTGCTGCCGGAACGCAGTGGACGGACACTACCACTCGATCTCAGCAAGCACGCCCGCACCCTGGTCGAACAGTACCGCCTGGAGGACGGGTTGTTTCAGCTCGGCTTGCGGGCGAGTTCCCCGTATGTCGGTGTGCCATCGAGTGACGTCGATCTGACAGACTATGCGGGGCTGACCCTGGTCGCCATCCAGGCCGGCGACGGTGGCGGCAGACTGCGGCGACCCACGCTTGCCGAAGGTGATATTCTCATCGTGCGTGGAGGCGCAGAAGCAGTCGGTGGTCTGGCGTCCGATAAGATGTTGGCGTTCCGGACCGAGGACGCGCCCACCGACGTCGCGGAGACGCTGTTCAACCGCAGCTCTGGCTTGGCGGAAGTTGTGATCCCGCCGCGCTCCGGCATGATCGGGCAATCGGTGTTTCCTGGAATGATCACGCCAAGCGGCGACCTGGTCATCCTGGCTGTGCAGCGCCGGGACGAGGACCAAGGCCCGGACGAAACCGTACTGGCCGCCGGCGACACGCTGCTGCTGCAGGGGACCTGGGAGGCACTCGACGAGCACCTCGACGATCCCGATGTGCTGGTCGTTGATTCCCCGGAACTGGTTCGCCGGCAGGCGGTCCCCATGGGCGCAGGGGCGAAGTCGGCGATTGCCGTACTGCTCGCGATGGTGCTCCTGCTTGCGACCGACGCGGTGCCGTCGGCGATCGCCGGACTGGTCGCCGCGTTTGCGATGGTGCTGCTGCGCGTCGTCACGGTCGAACAGGCCTACCGCTCCATCAACTGGACCACGGTGATTCTGATCGGCGCCATGATCCCGCTGTCCACCGCCATGTCGAAGAGCGGTGCGGCGAACCTGATGGCGGAGACGCTGGTGCATCTGGTCGGCGATGCCGGTCCCTATGCGCTGGTTGCCGGGCTGTTCGTGCTGACGGCGATCCTCGGTCAGCTCATCAGCAACACGGCGACAGCCCTGATCGTCATTCCGATCGCGGTGGCGGCTGCGCAAGAGATCGGAGTGTCGCCACGACCCGTGCTGATGAGCGTCGCGGTAGCCTCGGCCGCCGCGTTCCTTACCCCGGTCGCGACACCGGTCAACCTGATGGTAATGGGGCCCGGCGGCTACGTGTTCGGCGACTACTGGAAGCTCGGATTGCCGTTGCTGCTGCTGTTCTTCGTGGTCGCGGAGTTCCTCGTGCCGGTGTTCTGGAGCTTTTGATATGCCGGCGTCCGATCACTTCAGGGAGTCGAACATGACCGTGTCCCGAACTGTCTCTTGCGCCTGTGATGCCGTGTCATCGCATGGCCATCATCTGCCGCGTCGTGGTCTCCTTCGCCTGGCGACCGCCGCTGGGTTCGGCCTCGCGCTGACGCCGGTCGTCGGACGGGCCCAGGGCAAGGACTACCGCGCCATGTTGCTGTCCTGTGTCGACCCGCGCACCCAGACGCCGATCGCCGCATGGATGAATGCACCCGCCGCGGGAAGCCATGCCATCGGCCTCGGCGGCAAGTACAGCCAGTTCACTGTCGCAGGCGCGGCGGTCGGTGTGGCGGCGCCCGCCTTCAAGGGGTGGGAAGCGACGTTTTGGGACAATCTGGGCGCGTCGATACAGCTGCACGGCATTACCAATCTGATCGCGGTGGATCATGGCAATTGCGGTGCGCTCGGGATCGCCTATGGCCAACGCGTGCTGGATGACCCAAAGCTGGAATGGGCGGCCCATTTGGCGGATGCCAAGGAGCTGAAGGAGGAACTCGCGGTTCGGCATCCGGACCTCGATTACCAGGCATGGTTCATCGATCGCGACGCCGATGGCCGATTCAGTCAATGGAAGGTCCTGGTGGCCGGTCCCGAAATCGCTTGAGGCGGTGGGTCCGGCACGGATGTAACAAGCGACAAGAGGGGGACGAAACGTGTTGTTTCAGGGCGGTTTCAGCTTCACCAACTTCGTGGCAGACGTGTTTGCCGTGTTCATGTTCGTGCTTTGGTTCTGGTTGCTCGTCACCGTGGCGAGCGACCTGTTCCGACGCCATGACGTGTCAGGACTGGGTAAGACTTCTCTGGGTCATCTTGTTGATCGTGCTGCCCTATGTCGGCGTGTTCGCCTACCTGCTCACGCAAGGCCGCGGCATGGCTGAGCGCGGCAATGCCCGCGTCCGACAGGCGCGCGATGATTTACGCCAGACCATGGGTTTCAGCGCTGCCGACGAGATCGAGAAGCTCGAACGGCTGAAGCAGAACGGTGCGATTTCCGAGCAGGAATATGCGCGTCTGCGAGCCAGGGTGGTGCAGTAACGTCGCCGTCAGGTCTGCGCCAGCTTGCCCAACAGGATCGCGTGCGACCGCGTCCCCTGGTGGAAGCAGCGCATCTCGAACTTCTCGTTGGGGCTGTGGATCTGGTCGTCGTCCAGTCCGAAGCCCATCATCAGCGTATCGATGTCGAGTGTGCGCTTGATCTGTTCGACCACGGGGATCGAGCCGCCGCTGCCGATCATCACCGCAGGTCGCCCGTATTCCTGCTGCAGGGCGGCGCGCGCCGCTTTCACCCATGGCGTATCGGTGGCGATCTCCATCCCCGGCGACATGCCGAACGCCTGGTATGAGACCTGGGCACCCGGTGGCAGCCGATCGGCGACGAAGCGCTGGAACGCTGCGAAGATTGCCTGCGCATCCTGATCGGGCACGAGGCGGAACGAAACCTTTGCGGACGCCTCGGACGGAATGATCGTCTTGCTGCCGGTCCCGGTGTAGCCGCCCCAGATGCCGTTGATGTCGGCCGTCGGACGTGCCCAGATGCGTTGCAGCGCCGGCAGTCCGGCCTCACCGCTTGGCGCCGACAGGCCGATGCCGCGCAGGAACGTGGGTTCGTCGAAGCCGAGCGCCTGCCACTCCGCCTGCTGCTCTGCCGTGACCGGCTTGACCGCGTCATAGAAGCCGGGAAGCTGGATGCGGCCCTGATCGTCGTGCAGGTCGCCCAGGATACGCGTCAGCGCATTAATCGGATTGAGCGCGGAACCTCCGAACAGGCCAGAATGCAGATCGAGCCCGGGACCCTTCAGGGTGATCTCGCAGTTGCACATGCCGCGCAGCCGCGTGGTGACACCAGGTGTATCGATGTTCCACATGTTGGTGTCGCTGATCAGCGCGAAATCGGATGCCAGCGTCGCTTTGTTGGCAGCGAGGAATGGTTCGAGATTGGGGCTGCCGATCTCCTCTTCGCCCTCCAGCAGCATGGTCACAGGAGCCGGAATGCCGCCGCCGACCTCCTTCCAGGCGCGAAGTGCCTCGACGAACATCATCAACTGTCCTTTGTCGTCGACGGCGCCGCGCGCAACCAGTCGGGGACCATGCGGACCGTCCACGATCTGCGGGTCGAATGGCGGGCTGGTCCAGAGCTCCAGCGGATCCGGCGGTTGCACGTCGTAGTGTCCGTAGAACAGGATGCGGGGCGCCTTCGTGCCGGCAGGTCCGGGATAACGCCCGAGCACGACTGGATGCCCGTCAGTCGGCTTGATCGCGACCTCAAATCCAAGGCCTGCGAGCTGGTCGCGAAGCCACTCCGCCGCGTGCTGAACGTCCGGCTGATGCACGGGTTGGGTGCTGATGCTGGGAATACGCAGCAGGTTGAACAGGCGTTCCCGCGCCTGATCCATGTCCTTGTCCACCTGAGCGAGCACGGCACCGACCACAGCGTCAGATTTGGCGATCATGGCGCAACCACCCTCCCTATCGGTTAAATTGGTAATCTTCGCATCATGAACATGCAAGCGGCAGGCGTCGTCATGAGAGAATTGGGATGTGGGGCACGATAGTGGGAACCGCTGCACTCCTCGCAATGACGCAGTCGATGCCAGTTCCTGACCTTGCGCACGGTGCACCGCGACCAGAAAATGCCGCCGCGCGAGCTGGCCTCCGCAAGCACCAACGCGTGGAGGATCCATCATGACCGCGGATCTCGCAATCGTTCTCGTCCTGCTCGCGGCTGCGATCGCCATGTTCGTTGCCGAGCGCCCTCGCATGGACGCGGTCGCGTTGATCATGATCGCGGTGATGCCGTTCACGGGCATCATCAGCGTCAACGAGGCACTGGCCGGGTTCAGCGACTCCAACATCGTGCTGATCGCGGCGCTGTTCGTGATCGGTGAGGGGCTGGTGCGGACCGGTGTCGCCAGGCGGCTTGGCGACTGGTTGAATGCGTCGGCAGGATCCAGCGAAACGCGTCTCCTTGTGCTGCTCATGCTGGTAGTGGGCGGGCTCGGTGCACTGATGAGCTCGACCGCGGTCGTCGCGATCTTCATTCCGGTGGTTCTGCGCATCTGCGGCAACACGGGCACGCCTCCGAGCCGGCTGATGATGCCGTTGAGCGTTGCCGCGCTGGTCAGTGGAATGCTGACACTCGTCGCGACCGCACCCAACCTGGTGGTGAACGCGGAACTCGCCCGGCACGGACTGGCGGGATTTCGCTTCTTCAGTTTCACGCCGTTCGGTCTGCCGGTGCTGATCCTCGCCATCGTCTACATGGTGTTTGCCCGCAAGCTGCTGGCCTCGAGGCAGGACGACGCATCCGCGGCCCGCCGACGCCCGAGCCTGCAAACATGGATCGAACAGTACCGACTGGCCGACCGGGAATATCGGGTTCGCGTGACCTCCGCATCGCCGTTGCTGGGCAAGCGCCTCGAAGAGCTTTCCTTGCGAGTGGCGGGTATCAACATCGTGGCGATCGTCCGCAAACTCGGCCTGGGCACCGAGATGATCCGCGCGGTCGCGCAGACGGAGCTGCAGGCCGACGACACGCTGCTCATCGATGTTCTGGCGCCGGAGATAGAGATCGCGGCGCTCTGCCGGCGATTCGCGCTGAAAGCTTTGCCGCTCGGTGACGACAGCGGATACTTCACCGACGCGCGGCATGAGATCGGCATGGTGGAGGCGATTGTTCATAACGAGTCGACGCTGATCGACCACTCCGTGTTGGAGGCCAGGGTTCGCGGGGAACACGGGCTGACCGTGATCGGCCTGCGGCGTGGCGGCGTGGTGCACGGCCATGGCCTGGTCAATGAAAAGCTCAGGATCGGCGATACGTTGCTGCTGGTCGGTTTCTGGACCGATATCCGGCGCCTGCATGCCGAAGGCGGAAATATGGTCGTGCTCAACATGCCCGCCGAACTGGACGAAGTTCTGCCCGCCGCAAGCCGCGCGCCCCACGCGCTGGCGGTGCTTGCTCTTGTCGTCGGGTTGATGGTCAGCGGCGTTGTGCCGAACGTTCAGGCCGCGCTGATTGGCTGCCTGCTGATGGGCCTGCTTGGCTGCGTCGATCTGAACAGCGCCTATCGGTCGATCAGTTGGAAGAGTCTGATCCTGATCGTCGGAATGATGCCGTTCTCGGTCGCGCTGCAACGGACCGGTGGCGTCGACCTGGCGGCTGACGGACTGGTGGCCTTGGTCGGCGACGCCGGACCGCGCGTGGTCATGGCGATGCTGTTCGTCGTAACGGCAGCGCTGGGCCTGTTCATCTCGAACACCGCGACGGCGGTGCTGATGGCGCCGATCGCGCTCGCTATCGCCGGCGACCTCCGGGCTTCGCCATATCCCTTCGCGATGATTGTGGCATTGGCCGCTTCGTCCGCGTTCATGACACCGATCTCCTCACCCGTGAACACGCTCGTGGTCGGGCCGGGCAATTATGCGTTCGGGGATTTCGCGCGGGTTGGAGTTCCGTTCACTATCGTCGTGCTGATCGTCAGCGTCCTGCTCGTGCCATGGTTGCTGCCACTGCACTAACCGAAGCAAGAAGCCGCGCGGTGGAGCGTACCCGGCCGCAGTGTCATACTCAGGTTGCGCGCGCGAGGGAGCGAAGCCATGAAGGCAAGTACCGATCATATCGCCACCAGCCATGTCGGCAGCCTGCCGCGTCCGGATGGGCTGATCGCTGCGCACCGTGCCCACGAGGCCGGCGAACCGATCGACGAAAGCGCGTTCCAGCAGACGCTGCGAGCGGCGGTCGCGGAGGTGGTCCGCCACCAACGCGACATCGGCATCGACATCCCGGGTGACGGCGAGTTCGGCAAGCCGATGGCTCAGCGCGTGCAGTACGGCTCGTGGTGGCGCTATTCGTGGCAGCGTCTCGGCGGGCTCGATTTCGCCGGGCCCAGCCCGTTTGATACGACGCCGCGACGGTCGCGTCCCGGCGAGGTCGTGCTGACCAGCTTCGGCGACCGCCGGGATCGCACGCAGTTCGCCGCCGCTTACGCCGATCCCGAATCCGGCATCACCACCGGGCCGCGCGCGCCGGCACCGATCTGTGTCGCGCCGATCCGCTATACCGGGCACGACGCGATCGCGACCGACATCGCCAACTTCAAGGCGGCGATGCAGGCACACGGGGTCGCGGAGGGCTTCATGAGTTCGGTCGCCCCGGGCAGCGCCTCGCGCATCGCCAACGCTCACTACAAGACCGAGGAAGAACTGCTGTACGCCTGCGCCGATGCGATGCGCGAGGAGTACAAGGCGATCGTTGATGCGGGACTGATCCTGCAACTCGACGATCCGGCGATCGCCGAGAACTGGGACATGGTCAATCCCGAACCGACCGTGGAGGATTACCGGAAGTTCGCGATGCGACGCGTCGAGGCGCTGAACCATGCGATAAGCGGTCTGCCGCAGGACCGCATCCGGTTCCATCTGTGCTGGGGAAGCTGGCACGGTCCGCACATAACCGACATCCCGATGCGGGACATCGTCGACGTCATGCTGGCGATCAATGCGAGCGCGTATTCGTTCGAAGCCGGCAACGTCCGCCACGAGCATGAGTGGAAGGTGTGGCAGGAGGTGAAGCTGCCCGACGACAAGCTGTTGCTGCCGGGCGTGGTCAGCCACGCCACCAATGTGGTCGAGCATCCGGAGCTGGTCGCCGAACGAATCCTGCGGTTTGCCAACGTCGTTGGCAGGGAACGGGTGATCGCCTCGACCGATTGCGGACTTGGCGGCCGTATTCATCCTGACATCGCCTGGGCGAAGCTCGAGGCGCTGGCGCAGGGCGCGGCGCTGGCCAGCCGGCAACTGTGGGGGTGAGGGGCCGTCATGAGAACCAGCGCAGATCGCATCCTCACCACGCATGTCGGCAGCCTGCCGCGCCCCGACGACCTGATCGAAACGAACCGAGCGCGCGAGGCCGGCGAGGCAGTCGACGAGGCGGTCTTTCAAGCCAACCTCGGCGCGGCGGTAGGCGACGTGGTGCGGCGCCAGCGCGCACTCGGCATCGACGTTCCAGGCGACGGCGAGTTCGGCAAGTCGATGGGACACCGCGTGAACTTCGGCGCCTGGATGAGCTACGCATATGACCGGCTGGGCGGTCTGGATCTCGGCGGTCCTGACATGCTCGATCTCGCGCCGCGACGGTCCAGTCCGGGACAACTGATGCTGACGAGCTTTGCCGACCGGCGCGATCGAGTGCGGTTTGCCGCAGCGTACGCCGACCCTGAGTCGGGGGTATCGACCGGACCTCGGCCGGCCAAGGGGCCGGTCTGCGTGGGGCCGCTCAGCTATATCGGCGGCGATGCCATCAGGGCCGACATCGCGAACTGCAAGGCGGCGCTGGACGCCGCGGGCATCGAGGAGGGGTTCATGACCTCGATCGCCCCCGGCAGCACCACGCGGATGGCGAACGCCTATTACCAGACCGACGAGGAGTTCCTGTTCGCCGCCGCCGATGCGATGCGCGAGGAGTACCGGGCGATCGTCGAGGCGGGACTGGTCCTGCAGCTCGACGACCCGGCGCTCGCCACCAACTGGGACATGATCAATCCCGAGCCTTCGGTGGAAGACTACCGGAAATTCGCCACGATGCAGGTCGCCGCGCTCAATCATGCGCTCCGCGATCTGCCGCGCGACCGCATCCGGTTCCATCTGTGCTGGGGAAGCTGGCATGGTCCGCACACCACCGACATTCCGCTGCGGGACATCGTCGAGCTGATGCTGACCATCAACGCCGGCGCCTACTCGTTCGAGGCGGGCAACGTTCGCCACCAGCACGAGTGGAAGGTCTGGCAGGAGGTCAAGCTGCCGGACGACAAGCTGATCCTGCCCGGCGTGGTCAGCCATGCCACCAACGTGGTCGAACACCCCGAGTTGGTCGCCGAGCGTCTGGTTCGCTTCGCCAATGTGGTCGGCCGGGAGCGGGTGATCGCGTCGACCGACTGCGGTCTCGGCGGCCGGGTCCATCCGGACATCGCCTGGGCGAAGCTGGAGGCGCTGGCTCAGGGCGCGGCGCTGGCCAGCCGGCGGCTGTGGGGGTGATGCTCAGCGCGGCACCGGCGGCAGGGGGTTGTCGGTGGCGAAGCGGTAGATCGTGGTCGAATGGTAGTCCTGCCCGAGCTTCAACACCGTGCTCGGAAAGTTCGGCTTGTTGGGACTGTCCGGGAAATGCTGGGTCTCCAGCGTGAACGCCTCGGTCTGGCGATACGTGGTGCCGGATGAACCGACCACCGAACCGTTCAGGCCGTTGGCAGTATAGACCTGCACCCCCGGCTCGGTGGTGAAGCAGTCGAGCACACGGCCGGTGCGCGGATCGTAGCCGCGCGCGGCAAAGGTGATGGCCTCGCCGGGGCGCTGGTTCAGCACGAAGTTGTGGTCGTAGCCATGCGCATAGACCATCTGCTGGGCCGCGCTGTTCAATCGGGCGCCGATCGGCATCATCTGGCGGAAGTCGAACGGCGTGCCGTCCACCGAAACGATCTCGCCGGTGGGGATCTGATCGGGTCCGGCCGGAGTGTAGCGATCCGCGTTCACCAGCAGCATCTGATCCGCGACCGAACCCGAGCCGTTGCCGGCCAGGTTGAAATAGGAGTGGTTGGTGAAGTTGATCACGGTGTCCTTGTCGGTGCTTGCCAGGTAGTCGATGCGCAGCTCGTTGTCGTTGGTCAGTGTGTAGGTGACGTGAGTGGTCAGCATGCCGGGAAAGTTCTGCTCACCGTCCTTGCTGACATAGAGCAGCGTCGCGGCGACCCCGTTCTGCACCTGCGCGGGCGTGACGTCCCAGATCTGCTTGTCGAGCGCGTTGGGGCCGCCGTGCAGCGAGTTGGCGCCGTTGTTGGCAATCAGATGGTAGGTCTGGCCGTTCAGCGAGAACTGCGCACCGGCGATGCGATTGGCGTAGCGGCCGGTGATCGCGCCGTAATGCGCGCTGATGGTCTCGTATTCGTGCAGGGTCTTCAGGCCGAGCACGATGTTGTCGGGCCGGCCGGCGCGGTCGGGCACGACGATCTCGGTGATCACGCCGCCATAGCTGAGGAAGCGCACGCGCAGGCCGTGGTCGTTGGTCATGGTGAAGATCTCGACCGCCTGGCCGGCTTGCGTGGTGCCGTACGGCGCGCGTTCGAGCGTGGCGGCGGCGTGAACCGTCTCACCGGTGATGGCGGTCGCAAGAGTCGCGGACATCGCTACGGCGCGCAGGCGATGGGTCATGACATTCCCTTCCCGGTTTGCTCGGTCGACTTTAGGCAAGCTCGCTGAACAAGGGCAGTGCAGATGTCTCAGGGTCGTCTCAGTGCTCTGGTGAGGAGACGATGACGTGTTGGATGGGGGAGGGCAGGGGAGGCAATGGAACCACAGATGAACACGGATGAACACGGATAGCAGCCGCTGCGGCGCGCCTTATCGTCATGGCGGGGCTTGACCCCGCCATCCACGTCTTTGCTGCCAGCATCAGGGAAAACCGTGGATGGCGGACCGCTGTCCGCGATCAGGCGGCGGCAGGCACAGCGTCGGTTGGTTGGTCGAGCGCCCGCAGGGTCGGGCTGGTGCCGGTGACGATGGCGTGCAGCAGCGCGGGCCGGGGTGGGTCGATGGCCGGGTCAAACCCGGCCATGGCGTTCTCCGGCAGGCCGCCCCGGGCACGGATCACCGCGGCCCGCCGCGGATACAAGGCTGCAAACAGATCCGCCTCGACGACCAGCGCCTCGGGGTCTTCCTTGGCCGTCGGCTGCGGGGCAGGGGAGGGGTCGGAAGCTGCCGCGGAAGGCGCATCTTCCAGCGCGGCCGCCATCAGGCCGATGGCGCAGTGCTCGATCCATTCCGCCTTGCCCGCGGCGGCGGGGTCCGCCTCGCGCCTGCGTCGCTCGGCCTGGAGGCGCTGGAGCAGCGAGCGTCCGCTCTGCGCGCGCCGTTCCATGCTGGCGGCCTGCGCGTTGCATTTGAGGAAGGCTGACAGATCGTTGCGGTGCGCCCGCGCCTGCCGCAGGCAGTGCATGCCATAGGCAGCGTGGCCGACACAGCGGGAGGCGAGGTCGGCTTCCTCGGCGTTGCCCGGCAGCATCGAGGCGACGAGGGCGATGGCGGCGTGGTCGCGGCGGGTCTCGGCGTCGGGCGCGTCGGTGTCCGGCGGAGGCAGCAGCCCGCGCAGCGTGTGCAGGACCAGCCAATAGAGGTCCCTGGGGAGCCGGAGGCTGAGGTCGGGTGGTTCGGGTTCCGCACGCGGGTCCATCGCGGGAATATGTCGTTAGT
>CAWFYC010000007.1:0-25466 GCA_963819855.1 uncultured Alphaproteobacteria bacterium | reverse complement strand
GCGAACGCCTCGATACCAGGCCGCCAGCTTCGGATGCCCTTCCCGCCAAGGCTGCGCGGCAAAGCGGAAATCCAGGTAGCCCAGCGCGCAGGCGATCGTGATCGAGCCGATATCGATGTGGCGATGCGGCGGGTCCGCCTCCAGCGCATCGAGCGAGCGGTCCACCGCCGCCTTCTGGCGCGCGATCCACGCCACGCGGCCCTCGTCCTGCGGCTTCATCAGTTCACCGCGACGCGGCACCGAGGCATCCAGGATGCCGTCGCCCATCGCCTGGAGCTTCAGCGCCCGCCAGCGCGCCGCGCCGTGCGCGGGGAACATCGGCAGCGCATCACCGACGCTGTCGAGGTACTCGCAGATCACCGGACTGTCGAACAGCGCGACGCCGTCGTCGGTGACCAGCGCCGGCACCTTCGACAGCGGATTGATCGCGACGAACTCCGGCGGCGAGGCGTTGGCGTCCGTCGTCACCAGCTCGATCTGGTCATCGATCTCGCGCGTGATGGCGCAGGCGCAGCACCTTGCGCACGTACGGGCTGGTCGGCGAAAAGCAGAGTTTCACGCGGATGCCCCTCAGAACTTGTCCTTCTTCGCGCGCAGATCGGCGAACGTCGCGACATCGGGCGCGCGCAGGAACGGATTGGCCTCGAGTTCGCTCGCCATGGTCGAGGGCACTGTCGGCTGGCCGGCGGCGCGCTGCCGATGCGCCTCCTCGGTGCGTGCCTTCAGCGCGGCGTTGCCGCCGATCGACGCTGAGCGCGAACCGCGCATTGCTCTCGGTGTATTCGTGACCGCAGCACACCTTCGTGCCGCCCGGCAGCGCGGCGAGCTTGCGCAGCGAGGCGAACATCTCCGCCGCGGTGCCCTCGATCAGCCGTCCGCAGCCGAGGCTGAACAGCGTGTCGCCGGACAGCAGGATCTCGCCGTCGGGGAAGAAGTAGTTGATCTGGCCGCGCGTGTGGCCCGGCGTGTCGATCACCCGCGCGCTCGCGTTGCCGAACGCGACGGTGTCGCCTTCCTTCACCGCCTGGTCGAGCTTCGGCAGCCGGTGCGCGTCGGCCGCCGCGCCCACCACCTTGGCGCCGGGGAACCGCGCGCGCACCTCGTCCACACCGGCGATATGATCCGCGTGGTGGTGCGTCAGCAGGATCAGGTCCAGCCTCCCGCCGGCTTTCTCCAGCGCCGCGATGATCGGCTTCGCGTCGGCCGGATCGACGATGGCAACCATGCCGGAGCCGCTGTCGCGCAGCATCCAGGCATAGTTGTCGGACAGGATGGGAACGGTTTGTGCTGTGACTGTCATGAGCGGAGCCTAGCACCGCCCGAGGCGACCGGAAACCGCCGTCCGTGTTATAGCTATCCGTCATGGCAGCCGACGCCCACGCCGCGGCCGACTTCTACGCCACGCCCCGCGGGGCGGTGGCGGCCCGGCTGCTGCGCGACCGCCTGACACTGCTGTGGCCCGACCTGGGCGGCCAGTCGGTGCTGGGCATCGGCTTCGCCGCGCCGTACCTGCGGCTGTGGCGCGAGCAGGCGACACGCTGCATCGCCGTGACACCGGCGCAGATGGGCGCGACGCGCTGGCCCGTCGGCGAGCCCAACCTGTCCTGCACGGCCGAGGAGGACGCGCTGCCGTTCGCCGACCTGATGTTCGACCGCGTGCTGCTGGTGCACGGGCTGGAGGCGGCGGAAAGCGCGCGCCGCATGCTGCGCGAGACCTGGCGGGTGCTGAAGGACGACGGGCGGCTGCTGGTGGTGGCACCGAACCGCAGCGGCATGTGGGCGTACTGGGAGAGCACGCCGTTCGGCCATGGCCAGCCCTATTCGTTCGGCCAGATCGGCCGGTTGCTGGCGGCCTCGCTGTATCGGGTGGAGCGGCGCGACACCGCGCTGTATCTGCCGCCGTCCGACTGGCGGCTGGTGCTGCGCGGCGCGCACTGTGCGAGCGGACCGGGCGGAAGTGGCTGTCCGGTTTCGCCGGCGTGACGATCACCGAGGCGGTCAAGGACCTGTATGCCGCCATGCCGGTGGAGGCGGTGCCGCGGCGTCGGCTGGTGCTGGCCGAGGCAGCGTGAGCCGGCGAGCCTGACGGCCCGCCGGCGGATGCTCACGCGTTCGGCGGATAGAACACCAAGGCGCGCACCTCGATGCTCTCCCGCGGTGGGGCGTCCGATGGCGCCAGCGGGTTCTCGAACGAGGTGTGGAACGACAGCCTGGCCCGACCATCATCGGCGCTGTCATGGACCCGGATCAGGATCGCTTCGTCGGGCTGCTGCTCGGAGAAATAGTACCAGCGATGCCCTGGCTTGAACTCGACCGACGAGGTCTCGCCGCGGACGTGCTGATAGACCAGGTCGCTGGCGATCAGGTCGTCGTCGGTGAAGCTGCGGGCGTCACAGAGGGCGAGCGGCGAGTTCCAGCACCGGCCCGCGGATCGGCCGCCAGACGTTGACGATACCGAACCGGCCCTGCAACAAGGGCTCAGCCTCCGCGCCCAGATGGTCGCGCACCCGCCGCGGCGCCGAATTGACGGTATGGTCGTTGTGCACCCGGCGTGACGGCTGCGGAAGGTCGCTGCGTCCGCCGTTGCGCACATTGTGGTCGAACACGACGACGCGCGACGCACCGAGCGTATCGCGCAGCAAACGCTCCACCTCGGGATAGTAAACCGACTTGATTTGGTCGGGGTCATAGAAGTCGCGGACCGCGCTCGGCGCCTTGACGAGCGTGAAGCCGTTGCGATCGAGGCTAAACTCGGCCTCGTGGCCTCGCGCGTCTTCGATGCTCACCAGGTGCGGATCGTCGACGCCGTTCCACACCGGCACGCCGGGCGGCGGTTCCTTCACGTAGCGCGCCGGCCTCTCCGCCGTGCGCTTCAGGTAGTGCAGTTCCGCCGTCGTCGTCTGCTGGCGCTGCGAGGTAATATCAAGCGGCATGGTTGCGATCTCCTGCTGGGGTCGTCTCCCATGACATGACCATCGCCGGCGATGTGGCAAACGACATGTTATCAGCCTTCGCATGATAATATATCATGCCGCTACTTTCTATCTGCCGCCGTCGAACCGCCGGCCGGTGCTGCACAGCGCGCCGTTGCTCGAGGAGACCGGGCGGTGGCGCGGCACAGAATATTACCGTCAGCCGCCCGTCGCGGATGTGGCAGCTACCTGGCGGAGATTCGCCGAGATCATTGCCCCTGACGATCTCGGGAACGTAGAGCGGATGGTTGCCGACGATCCCGGTGGGCGTCGCCAGCCGCGCCTGGCTGCTCGCCTCGACCGCCACAACGAGCCGCCACCGCCACAACTACACCGACGGTGATCGGCTTCGCCTGATGGACGCCATCTGTTGGCACGCCTACATTGCGATATCGACCGAAATGGAGATCGCCGTGTCGGAAACCGTCGATGCACTGCTGTGCGATCTACTTGCCTGGCTGGCGCGCGATGCGCGGTCCTATGACGAGCTGATGGAGGCTTGGCGCACCTCGTGCCCACGCCTGCCGGTTTGGGAAGATGCCAACGAACTCGGCTTTGTCGAACAGACGCGCGTGGATGGCCACGCGATGGTGCGGATCACACCGGCCGGCCGCGAATTCCTGGCACGGCGGCGCTGAGCGACGCGCCTGCCGGCTGCTACTGCACGGTTCTCAATACAGCTTGTCGCGATAGGACGCCGCCACGAGCTGCTCGGCCACTTCCGCACCCATTACGGCAGTCTGGTCGGCGACGATCCGCCCGAGCGAGGGAAAGCTGTCGCGCGGAACATGACGTGACGGATCCCAGAGTTTCGAGCGGATCAACGCCTTGCCGCAGTGGAAGAACACCTCGGTGATCGAGACGAGCAATCCGGTGGCTGGAATTTTGCCCTGCGCCTCCAGCGGCGCCAGGAGGACCGCGTCCGTTGTGAGGCGGCCGGTCCCATTGACGCGCAATGTCTCATCGAAACCGGGCACCAAGAAGATCAGCCCGATCCCGGGGTGACGGATCACATTGGCGAAGCTGTCGACGCGCCGGTTGCCGGGGCGGTCCGGGACGATGAGGGTTGTGTCGTCAGGCATGGCGACGAAGCCTGGTGCGTCGCCGCGAGGGCTTGCGTCGACGCCACCGTCGCCGTCGGCCGTCGCAAGAACGAGGAATGGCGAGAGCGCAATGAACGCGCGGCTGTACCGATCCAGCCGGGGCATGACCTTTTGTGCGGAGATTGTGCTCGTCGCGCCGAAATGCGCGTGAAGTGACTCGAGGTCGGCGATGGCATCCATTCTATCGCTCCATTCGGAAACCAATCCCTGACTCGGACAGTGCCCGGACGGATGGCCTATCCAGCAGGAGCCTATCAGCCATTTCAGGCATTCCGCAAAGATTGTTTCGGCCCGCCGGTGTCGGCCAGTGAGGTCCACCGCTTCGAAAGTCGCCATTAGCGGCCTGAAGAATTTGACACAACGCCAATTTTAGTTCTGCCGCTGGCAGATCGACAATTAGAGGAATATCGTGCTCTACGAGAGGTTACCGCTCCTCCGAGCGGAGGTCGCCGCATGGACGTAACGGCGTGGTTGCGCGGGCTCGGTCTCGAACAATACATCCAGCATTTCCGCGACAATGACATCGATGGCGAGACCCTGTGCGGGATGACTGCGGAGGACCTGAAGGAGCTGGGCATCAGCTCCTTCGGCCACCGCCGCAGGCTCTTCAAAGCGATCACCGTCCTGCGGGGTGAGTCCGCGACGGGTAATGTGGCTCAATCAGCGACGCGCGCGACATCCGCGCCCAGCTCACCTCCGCCAAACGATGCTGAACGCCGTCAGCTCACGGTGATGTTCTGCGACCTTGTCGGCTCGACGGCGCTGTCGACGCGTTTTGACCCGGAGGATCTGCGTGAGCTGATCGGCAACTACCACCGCGCCGTGGCCGATACGGTCGGCCGGTTCGACGGCTTTGTCGCCAGGTACATGGGCGACGGCGCGCTGATCTATTTCGGCTATCCGCAGGCTCATGAGGACGATGCCGAGCGGGCGGTGCGAGCCGGGTTGGCGGTGATCGAGGTGATCGGCCGACCGCCGACCCGTCAGGATCTGCGGGTGCGGCTGGGCATCGCCACCGGACTCGCCGTGGTCGGCGATTTGCTTGGCGAGGGTGCCGCACAGGAGCGTGCCGTCATCGGCGAGACCCCAAACCTCGCCGCGAGGCTGCAGGCGCTTGCTGCGCCCAATACGCTGATCATTGGCGAAGCAACGCGCCGGCAGGTCGGCGGGCTGTTCGAGCTCGCCGATCTCGGCCCGCAGTCGCTGGCCGGCTTTGCCGAGCCGCAGTTGGCGTGGCGGGTCATTGGCGAGAGCAGGATGCTGAGCCGCTTCGAGGCCTTGCGCTCGGAGAAGGCGTCGCTCGTCGGGCGCGAAGAGGAAGTCGAGTTACTGCTGCGCCGATGGGAGCAGGCGAAGAGCCGCGAGGGACGCGTGGTGCTGATTTCCGGTGAGCCGGGCATCGGCAAGTCGCGGCTCACCGCCGCGCTTTCCGAGCAGATCGGAACCGATCCGCATACCCGCCTGCGCTATTTCTGCTCGCCGCATTACCAGAACAGCGCGCTCTATCCGGTGATCGTCCAGCTCGAACGCGCCGCCGGATTCGAACGTGACGACGGGTCTGCGGAAAAACTGGATAAATTGGAGACGCTGCTCGGGCCGGCGGCCGAGACCGGCGATGTGTCCCTGCTCGTCGAGCTGTTGTCGGTGCCAGGCGGCGATCGTTTTGCGCCACTGGAACTGACACCGCAGCGCAAGAAGGAGCGCACCTTTGCGGCGCTGCTGCGGCAGCTCGAAGGGCTGGCCCGAACGCAACCGGTGCTGGTGATCTTTGAGGATCTGCATTGGATCGATCCGACCTCGCGTGAGTTCCTCGACCTCGTGCTCGCACGGATCGACTGTCTGCCGGTGCTGCTGGCAGCCACCTTCCGTCCCGAGTTCCAGCCTCCCTGGGTGGGCCAAGCGCATGCCACGGTCATAGCGCTGAACCGGCTCGGGCGGAGCGACGGCGCGGTGATGGTCGCGCGTCTCGCCGGCAGCACCGCGTTGCTGCCGCCGGACGTCATCACGGAGATCGTCGAGCGCACCGACGGAGTGCCGCTGTTTGTCGAGGAGATGACCAGGGCAGTGCTCGAGGCCGGTGCCGAGCGCGGTGGGGAGATTGCTGCGTCGGTGCCCGCCGCCAGGCTGGGTGTGCCGGCGACATTGCAGGCTTCGCTGATGGCACGGCTAGACCGGCTCGGCCCGGCAGCCAAAGCGGTCGCCCAGATCGGCGCCGCGATCGGCCGCGAATTCTCCTACGAACTGGCAGCCTCGGTCGGTGAACTCGCCGAAGAAAGGCTCCAGGACGCGCTCCAACGCCTCGTCGATGCCGGCCTGGTCTTTCAGCGTGGAACTCCGCCGGAGGCCGTCTACCTGTTCAAGCACGCCCTGGTCCAGGATACCGCATACGGCACGCTGTTGCGCGGGCCACGATGGCAACTGCATGCCCGGATCGCCGCCTCTCTCGAAGCGCACTTTCCTGATCGGGTCGGGCGCGAACCCGAGCTGCTGGCACATCACTTCGCCGAGGCCCAGCAGACCGAGCGTGCGATCGAGCATTGGTTGAAGGCCGGCGAGCGCGGCACCGAACGCTCGGCCAACGTCGAAGCAATCAGGCATATGACCCGAGGGTTGGAGGCGCTGCAGGCACTCCCGGAAAGCCCTGAACGGGACCGGCTGGAACTCGCGCTTCAGCTTGCCATCGGAGCGCCCTCGATCGCCGTCTACGGGTATTCTGCTCCGCAATCGGGTGCCGCCTATAGCCGGGCGCGCATTCTCTGCGAGCGGCTCGGTGAGGTGGAGCCTCTGTTCGCTACGCTAAGCGGCGAGTTCGTGTATTCCCTTGTGCGCAGCGATCATCGGGTTATGCGGCGGCTGACCGATGAGGCTCAAGGCGTGTCTCAGCGCCTGTCGAGCCCGGTGCTTCGCCTCGCGTCCCACCGCCTGACCGCGATCACGGCCATGTACCACGGGGCACTCTGCGAAGCGCGCGCCGAGTTCGAGGCGATCCTGCGCCTCTACGACGCGAGCCACCACCGACCACAGCCGGTGCACTACGTGCACGACCCGCAGGTTTCCGCCCTCACCTACCTTGCCCCGGTCTTCTGGATGTTGGGTTTTCCCGATAGAGCGCGCCGTTCCAGCATGAGCGCGTTTCAGTGTGCGGCAGAATTGGACCAGGCGAACCTCACGGCCCATGTCCACAATTTCGCTGGCGCCGGATTGGCCGAACTCCTCACCGATGTAGCAACGGTGCAAGCGCACGCCGATGCGATCATCGACCTGGCCGAACGGCATAGTCTGGGATACTGGCGCGTGAATGGCCTGATCCTACGCGGTTGGGCGATGGCCCGACAGGGTGATGCCGAAACGGGTATCGCGCTCATGCGCAGGAATGCCGCCGATCGCGCCGCGCTTGACGTCGGGTGGTACCAACCCCGCTACCTCTGCATGCTGGCCGAGACCTACGCTCGGTCAAGCCAGGCTGAGGCCGGATTGCGGGTGCTCGCCCAGGCGAAGGATCTGGTTGCGCGCAATGATGAGCAGCTTTGGGGAGCGGAACTCGAGCGAGTTGAAGGTGAGCTGTATCGAGTGCAAGGCGCACCGGCTGCGGACATTGAGGTCTGTTTCGCACGGTCCATTGCCAAAGCCCGCCAGCAGAACGCCAGGTCGCTTGAACTGCGCGCGGCAATCAGCCTGGCGCGTCTGCGGCGTGATCAGAGCAAACGCACCGAAGCCCACGATCTTCTCGCGCCGATCTACGGGTGGTTCACCGAAGGCTTCGATACCGCCGATCTGAAAGAGGCAAAGGCACTGCTGGACGAGTTGACGTGAGCCGGCCCGCCAGCACGACCAAAGTGCGGCCAGGCCACAAGCGAGTGGAACGGCGACCTTCGGCTCGTGGTCAGGGCATAATTGTCCAGACGCCGTGATGGGTTTCGCTGCGCTCTACCCATCCTACCGCAACGAGCGCGCAGCAACTCGTAGGATGGGTAGAGCGCAGCGAAACCCATCGAGCCAGATGGCTACGCGGGTTTCCAGTCAGTCTGAAAATGCTCTAGTTAGAAGCCGATGCCAGATGGATTGACGGCACGCCGGGGGCGATTATTGCGCGATCCCGACCGGCCCGCTTGGCCGCGAAAAGGGCAGCGTCGGCAGCTCCGAGCGCAGCCGCAAGCGCCGCCTCCGGCCGGTCTGACCCCGAGATGGCAGCTACGCCAGCACTCGTCGTGACCGCTTCTCCCGCGCCTCCTGGGTGGATCACGTCCGCGCGCACGCACGCGCGCAGACGCTCGGCCGTGGCCAACGCCTGTTCTGAGCTGCTCGCCGGGAGCAGCAACGCAAACTCCTCCCCACCCATCCGGCCGAGGAGATCGCCGGCACGCAGGCCGCTGCCGATGATGGCGGTGAAGGCGCGTAGCACCACGTCCCCCGCATCGTGCCCATGTTTGTCGTTGATGGTCTTGAACCGATCAATGTCGAACATGATCACTGCGGCCGGCATGGCGCCGCGGCGCGCCTGCGCGATGGCTGTGGCAGCCTGCTCGAAAAATCCGCGCCTGTTCAGTGCCCCGGTCAGTGGGTCGGTGACGGTCAATCGCTCCAGGCTGGCTTGTGCACGGTCGCGCTGGCGCCAGGCGTGGATCAGCAACAGTGCCCAGAATGGCAATAGGATATCGAAGCCGAACAGCCAGAGCCAACTGGCCAAGGGGATCGGATCGTGCGGGCGAAGGACAACGTTATCGATGGCATCGTGGAGTGACAGCACTGCGGCCACCGAAAGCAATGCCCCGCCGACACCGGCGGTGCGCCAGGGACGACCAAGCGCGCTCGCCACCAGCGCATAGCGCAGCGTCAGACCGGCCGCCACCAATGAGAGTAACGCCAGCGCGGCTCGGACAAGCAGGTAGAGGACATCCAAAGGCTGCATCATCCGTCCGGCGTAATTTTGGTCTCACGCCGGATCGGATTATGCTGACAAATCGTGCAGCGTCCAGGCTACGGCCGCTCCGCGCGTCCCATTGGCCGCAAGATCCACAAATTGCGAATTGACGCCGGTGACCGCGACGAGCCGAGGCGCTACGGCCCTGGACCGGGCTGGCACCCATGGATAGCATCCGAGCCACACAGCCGCTGGGGAGGAAGCCAATGCGAGCCGCCGTCATGCACGAGGCCAAGCAGCCGCTGGCCATCGAGACTCTCGAGGTCGCGAAGCCGAAGGCCCACGAGGTGTTGCTCCGTACCGCCTATGCCGGTCTGTGCCACAGCGATCTGCATTTCATGGAAGGCCTTTACCCCATGCCGACGCCGTGCGTGCTCGGCCATGAGTTGTCGGCGGTGGTCGAGGAGGTGGGCAGCGAGGTCAGCTACGTGAAGCCCGGCGACCGCGTGATCACCTGCACCTCGGTGTTCTGCGGCACCTGCTACTATTGCACCTCCGGCCGGCCGAATCTCTGCGACAACGTGACGGTGAAGATGCCGCCGGGCGTGGCGCAACGGCTGTTCCTGAACGGCAAACCGATCGTGCAGTGCTTCAACCTGTCATCGTTCGCCGAGCAGTTGCTGGTACACGAGAACGCGGTGGTGAAGATCGCCGATGATATCCCACTCAATATCGGCTGCCTGGTGGGTTGCGGCGTCATCACCGGCGCTGGCGCAGTGATCAACACGGCAAAGGTGCCGGCGGGCGCCACCGTCGCGGTGTTCGGCTGCGGCGGCATCGGTCTCTCGGCGGTCAACGGCGCGGCCATCGCGGGTGCGGATCGGATCATCGCGATCGACACCGTTTCCTCGAAGCTGGATGTCGCCAAGCTGATGGGCGCGACCGATGTGATCAATGCCAGCAACGTCGATCCGGTCGAGGCGCTCAAGGAGATGACCGGCGGCGGTGTGGAGTATTCGTTCGAGGCGGTCGGCCTGAAGAAGACCGCCGAGCAGAGTTTCCAGTGCCTTCGCGCCGGCGGCACCGCGACGATCATCGGCATGGTGCCGTACGGGATGAAGATCGAACTGCACGGCTACGACTTCCTGCGCGAGCGGAAGATCCAGGGCTCCTCGATGGGCAGCAACCGCTTCCGGGTCGACATGCCGCGCTTGCTGAACTCGTGGAAGAAGGGCGGGCTGAAGCTCGATCACCTGATCTCGTCGCACATCAAGCTGGACGACATCAACGAAGGCTATGCCAGGCTGAAGGGTGGCGAGGTGCTGCGGCAGCTCATCGACTTCGGAGTTGGGAAGTAGCGGGCAAGCGAGGCTGGCAGATTGACCGTTTCCGCGAGATGGCCCGCGAGCTTGGCTGCGACGAATCCAATCGGACTTATCGTCAGATCAGTCCTCCCAATTCTCCACCCGTAGGCCGGCGACGCGGGAGAACTCGCCCACGTTGCGGCTGATCAGGGTGAGGTCACGCGATTTTGCCTGACCGGCAATCAGAACGTCGTAGGGACCGATCGGCGAACCGGTCGCCGCGAGCTCCGCGCGGATCGCCGCGGCCTGTCGTACATCTTCGCGATCCAGCGCCACCAACTCGAACTCCAGTGCGTCCACCTGCGCGAGGTTCTCCGCGACCCTCCTGCTGCGAAACGTGCCGAAATAAAGCTCGTGGGCGACGATGGCTGGAAGGCCAAAGTCCATCGGAGAATAATAGCTGACGCGGCGCAGCAGTTTGGCATTCTTCGCAACCAACGCGATGACTGCGTTGGTATCCAGCAGGAATTTCACTTGAAAAAATCAAGCTCCTCGCGGTGCTGTTCCGGCGGCTGCTCGCTGGCGGCTGCTATGACGTCGTCGTCGAATGGTCCGAGCTTGTCCAACCATGCCCAGTCTGTGGCGATCGGTTCGAGAATGACCGCCTGGCCGTGTCGGCGGATGCGAACTTCACTGGCCTGGAAACGGTACTCCTTCGGCAACCGTACCGCCTGGGATCGGCCAGACCAGAAGACCTTTGCGGTTTCCATGTGGGGCCCTTTGTGAGATATGCTGATGATATATACCGTCGATCCGGCCGTATCAAGGCCGGCCGCATCGAGAATGACGGCAACGGCTGAGGCATTGCCGCTGGCTTGGGCTTCGGTCGCCTCTAGTCCACAGTCATCCATTTGACACCACCCCCATCCCGCCCCATCCTGCCCGGCTACCGAGGGGAGCCCCGCCGCAAGGGGCTGAGAGACCGCCAGGACCGCACAACGCGGCGGCGCGGTGACCCTTGAACCTGAACCGGGTCATGCCGGCGTAGGGACGGGCGCCTCCGCGATCGCTCCACCCGTTCTCCGTCCGCACCGCCCGCAAGTGCGATTGAGGAGACGTCGATGACCGTCCAGTCGAAGACCGCCGCCCGCCCGAGCAGCGTTACCACCGGCCCGATCGCCGGCTCCCGCAAGATCTACACCACGCCCGCGGGCCGCCCCGACATCAATGTACCGTTCCGCGAGATCGCGCTGGACCCCACGGCGCGCGAGGAACCCTATCGCGCCTACGATACCTCCGGCCCCTACACCGACCCCGCAGTCACCATCGACCTGGAAGCCGGCCTGCCGCCGATGCGCGCCGAGTGGATTGCCAAGCGCGGGTTCGAACGCATCGCCGCCCGCGCGGTGAAGGACGTGGACAATGGCGGCGCATCCGGTGACCGCCTCGTCCCCACCTGCCCGGCCGATCATGTGGTGCTCGGCGGCAAGCCCGGCCAGCCTGTCACCCAGCTCGAATTCGCCCGCGCCGGCATCGTCACCGAAGAAATGATCTACGTCGCGCACCGCGAGAACCTAGGTCGGCAGAAGGCGCTGGACGGTGCGGCCGAACGCCGATCGCCGACGGCGAGGACTTCGGCGCCGAAATCCCCGAATTCATCACCCCGGAATTCGTCCGCGACGAGATCGCCCGCGGCCGCGCCATCATTCCCGCCAACATCAACCACCCGGAACTCGAACCGGTCATCATCGGCCGCAACTTCCTGGTGAAGATCAACGCCAACATCGGCAACTCCGCCGTCACCTCCGGCGCGGCGGAGGAAGTGGAGAAGCTGGTGTGGGCGATCCGCTGGGGCGGCGACACGGTGATGGACCTGTCCACCGGCCGCAACATCCACAACATCCGCGGCTGGATCACTGCGAAATTCGCCGGTGCCGATCGGCACCGTGCCGATCTACCAGGCGCTGGAGAAGGTCGATGGCGAGCCCGACAAGCTCGACTGGGAAGTGTTCAAGGACACCCTGATCGAGCAGGCCGAACAGGGCGTCGACTACTTCACCATCCATGCCGGCGTGCGGCTGCCTTACGTGCCGCTGACCGCACGCCGCGTCACCGGCATCGTGTCGCGCGGCGGCTCGATCATGGCGCGCTGGTGCCTGTCGCATCACAAGGAGAGCTTCCTCTACGAGCGCTTCGACGAGATCTGCGACATCATGCGCAAATACGACGTGTCGTTCTCGCTCGGTGACGGGCTGCGTCCCGGCTCGCAGGCCGACGCCAACGACGCCGCACAGTTCGCCGAACTGGAGACGTTGGGCGAACTGACCAAGATCGCCTGGGACAAGGGCTGCCAGGTGATGATCGAAGGCCCCGGCCACGTGCCGATGCACAAGATCAAGGTCAACATGGACAAGCAGCTTCGCGAGTGCGGCGAGGCACCGTTCTATACGCTTGGCCCGCTCACCACCGACGTGGCCCCCGGCTATGACCACATCACCTCCGCGATCGGGGCGGCGATGATCGGCTGGTTCGGCACCGCGATGCTGTGCTACGTGACGCCGAAGGAACATCTCGGCCTGCCCAACCGCGACGATGTGAAGGTGGGCGTGATCACCTACCGCATCGCGGCGCACGCCGCCGATCTGGCGAAGGGCCATCCGAGTGCCCGGCTGCGCGACGATGCGGTCAGCCGGGCGCGGTTCGAGTTCAGATGGCAGGACCAGTTCAACCTGTCGCTCGACCCCGACACCGCGCGCAACTTCCACGACGAGACGCTGCCGAAGGAGGCGCACAAGGTCGCGCATTTCTGTTCGATGTGCGGGCCGAAATTCTGCTCGATGCGGATCACCCAGGACCTGCGCGTCGAGGCGGAGCGGATGGCGGGGCTGGAGCAGAAGAGCAAGGAATTCGCCGAGACCGGCAAGGAGATCTATCTGCCCGCTGCTGAATAAGGGCCGGCCGCCAACCTGGTGAATTGGCTCCCGGCGCAGATCATGCTCCACCGCCATGGCAGGGCTTGGCGGCTTGGCCAAGCCATCCAGGTCTTTGGCGCCGCATCAAAGGAAGACGTGGATGGCCGGCCGGCCTGCACCGGGGCGTGCTTCGCTGGCGATGATGGTAAGGGCGCCGTCTCGCTGCCGACGCAGTCATGCCGTGGCGGATGCTAATACCATCCGCCCACTCCGGCTGATCCCGGACTGTAAGCCCATGATGGGACGCACGTGCGAGACTGGGCAAGAATTAGTACCACCGGCGTCTGCGCTGCGGTACGATTCGTTGCATGACGATTTGCCGGTTCAAGACTGGAGTGTGCCGCGAGCAGGGCAGCCTGCTGCCGCCGCGTGTGGATGATTACGTTGGCCCGGACAACCCGGTTCGTGTGATCGCGGCGTATGTTGGCACGCTGGATGTTGCGGCGCTGGGTTTCCGCCATGCCGATCGCGAGGTTGGTGCGGGCCAGCCGCCGTATGACCCGGCCGATCTGCTGGGATTGTATCTGTATGGCTACCTGAACCAGGTGCGTTCGTCGCGGCGACTGGAGCGCGAGGCGCGGCGCAACGTGGAGGTGATGTGGCTGCTGAAGGGTCTGGTGCCGGGCTACCGGACGATCGGCGAGTTCCGCAAGGACAACGCCGCGGCGCTGCAGGCGGCGAACCGAGGTTTTGTGCGGACGCTGCATGAGCTCGAGCTGCTGAGCGGCGATGTGGTGGCGATCGACGGGGCGTTCTTCCATGGCGATGCGAGCAAGGCGAGCATCGTGACGGGGCGGCGGCTGGCGGAGCAGCTTGCGGCGCTGGATCAGACGATCGAGGCCTACGGCGTGACGCTGGATGCGAACGACGCGGCGGAGGATGCGACGGCGGTGGAGCCGTCCGGCGCGGTGGCGGATCGTTTGGCGGCGCTGGAGGCGAAGCGGGCGGCGGCGCAGGCGGCGCTGGATCGGCTGGCGGCCAGTGGCGAGACGCAGGTGTCTCGCACCGACCCCGATGCACGGCTGCTGTCGAAGGCCGGGCAGACGGTGGCGGGCTACAACGTGCAGGTTGCGGTGGATGCGAAGCACAAGCTGATCGTGGCGAGCGAGGTGGTGAACGACGGCAACGACAGCGGGCAGTTGCATGTGATGGCGGAGGCGGCGAAGCAGGCGCTGGGGGTCGCGACGCTGACCGCGGTTGCCGATGGCGGCTACTACAACGGCGAGACGCTGCGGGCGTGCGAGGCGAGCGGGATCACCGCCTATGTGCCGCTGGCGCAGCGCGATCGGCGGCTGACCGCGCAAGGCCGGTTCAGCCTCTCGGCGTTCCGCTACGACGCCACGGCGGATCTGTATCGCTGTCCGGGGGAGGCGTTGCTGCGGCCGATGAGCGGGCAGCGGGAGGCGGTGAACGGCAAGCGGTACACGCTGTATGTGAGCCACAAGTCCGACTGCGACGGCTGCCCTCTGCGGGCGCGCTGTCTGAGCGACAAGGCGGAGCGGCGCACGATCTATCGCTGGGAGCATGAGGCGGTGATCGAGCGTCATCGGGCGCGGATGGCGGCGGCCGCGGCGGCTCCGCTGATGAGCCGCCGCGCGGCGCTGGTCGAACATCCGTTCGGCACCCTGAAGTGCCGCGCCGGCTACCGCCACTTCCTGATGCGCGGCTTGCACAAGGTGCGCGGCGAGTGGAGCCTGATGGCGCTGTGCTACAACCTGGCCCGGGTCACCAGCACATCGGAGCCGGGCGGTTCATCGCCTGGCTCGCCGGGCGAGCCGCTCACTGGTGGTTTTGGCTGCTCTGCCGGCTCGCTACGGCGGTTGCAGCCGCCATCGACCGGCCGGCCGAGATCTGGCTCATCTGGCGCCGACACGGCCCCGTCGGACCGCCACGCCACGGCCTTGCCGCGTAGCACCAGCCTGATGCGAATTCTTGCTCAGCCTCGCAGCGAAACCCATCCTACGGTTGCGGCAACGGATGCGCGCCAACTCGTAGGATGGGTAGAGCGCAGCGAAACCCATCGGAGCGAGGTCAGGAACAATAGTCCCAATAACCCTGGTTCTGCGCCGGACTGGACCAGAACCAGCACAATGCGGGCGACGGCGCCGGCGGCGGCACCGAGGCAGCGACCAACGCGCCGATCGTGATGCCGGCGACGGCGGCGCCGTAATACGGTGCGCGGACCCACGGCCTGACACCGCCGACATAGGCCGCTCCGCCATACGGGCCACGAACCGCAGCACCGCCATAGGGCCCACGAACCGCGGCACCGCCGTACGGGCCACGCACCGCAGCCGCACCGTACGGACCACGGGCCGCGGCTGCGCCATTGGGACCACGGGCCGCAGCCCCGCCATACGGACCGCGGGCGGCGGCCCCGCCGTTGGGACCGCGAACCGCGACACCGCCCGCGGGACCGCGGTACGCCGCACCACCGCGTGGGCCGCCCACCGCACCCCAGCCGAACGCGTTCGATGCCATCGACACTCCCAGCAGAGCGGCGAGACCGAAACTGGCGAGCCGATTCACTGCTTGCCTCCTGTTCCTTGTCTGAGTGCGGCACCGAGTTGGATCTGTTCCGCCCCTTCCGGCGGCTCCCATTTGAAGTCCGCATCCGACGGATGGATCGTGAAGTCCCAGTCGGACATTTCGGCGATGAAATTCGGCTCGCCGGGCAGCGACTGATAGGTCACGATCAACCGGCGCGGCAACGACTTGTCGTTGGCCTCGAGCCACAGCTCCAACTCGATCCCCGGCGGCTGCGAAAACACCAGATGGCGACATAACACGCCATCGATCGTCACCGTATTGACCTCGCGCCCGGCGGTGACGCCGCTCAGAAACGCCTTGTCGGGGGCTTCCATCAGGAAATCGGCGAGCGGAAAGTCGACGCCGAAATGACCCACGATGACATGCATCATTCCCTCGATGGTACCCGGCACCGGAAGACTCGCATACCTCTTGCCATCGTCCAGGGCCAGCACCGCGGTCTGGCCGTCGAAAATCAGCTTCCTTGGTCCATCGTCACCGGTCCCGACAACGAGCAGCCGGTCCGGCCGCCGCACGGTGACTTTGAACGCGTGACCGATATGGAGCAGTTCCCCGTTGTGGTTCTCGTAGACCCTGATCGTGTGCGCCTGAAAGGAGAACTCCTTTGCCTGCAGCGTGGCGCCCATGCGGGCAAGCGCGGCACTCGCGTCCTCGCTGATCGCTGGCTTCGGAGGATTGGCGGCGTGGGCCACCGTACTGCCTGCCGCAGCCATGCTCATGACCACGCCGGCGAACAAACCTGCGAGCAGCGCCGCCCTCCTTGGTTTCACGATCCTGCTCCCTTGTTGGGTAACTGACGCGATGCCGCGCCGAACGCTCGTGTTCGGCTGTTCAATGGACAGTACGGCGAAGCCGCGTTGCGTGCAAAGGGTCCGGCCTCAATGATAGTGCATCCCTGCCCGCACCTTGCCGCGAAACACCCAGTACGCGTAGCCGGTGTAGCCAAGGATGAGCGGGATCAGCACCACCGCGCCGGCCAGCAGGAACTTCTGGCTCGCAGCCGGTGCGGCCGCATCCCAGATCGTGATGTCGGGCGGCACGATCAGCGGCCACAGGCTGATCCCGAGCCCGGCATAGCACAGCACGAACCAGGCCTGGGCGCAGAGCAGCGGCGTTAAGTCGTGCTGGCGTGACAGCCCACGCCAGAACAGCCAGGCGACGAGAGCGACCAGGATCGGCACCGGGCTGGTCAGCAAAATCCCTGGCCAGCCGAACCATCGTTGGCTGAACGACGGTTCGAGCATCGGGGTCCACAGGCTCACCACAACGATCAAGCCGAGCATCCCCACCGCCAGTACGCGCGCGTATTGCCTGGCGCGCTGCTGCAGCGGTCCCTCGCACCGCCAGATCAGCCAGCATGCCCCTTGCAGGGCATAGCCGACCACCACAGCGATGCCGCACAGCACGGTGAAGCCGGTCAGCCAGTCCCACCAGCCGCCGGCATAGACACGGTCCTGCACGCGGATACCTTGCAGCAGGCCGCCGAGCACCAGACCCTGGCAGAACGCCGCGACGGTCGAGCCGACCTGGAACGCCCGATCCCACCACAAACGCCCGCGCGCGGTCGCGGCGCGGAAGCGGAACTCGAAGCCGACGCCACGGAACACCAGCGCTAGCAGCATGGCGATGATCGCGGGGTAGAGCGCCGGCAGGATCACCGCGTAGGCCAATGGAAACACCGCGAACAGGCCACCGCCGCCAAGGACTAGCCAGGTCTCGTTGCCGTCCCACACCGGCGCCACCGAGTTCACCATGACATCGCGATCCTCCTCGCGCCGTTCGGCTGCGAACAGAATGCCGACTCCGAGGTCGAACCCGTCGAGCAGCACATAGGCCAGCACGGCAAAGGCGATCAGCCCTGCCCAGATCACCGGCAGCATCAGCGCTGATCCTGCAGTGCAGCCGCGGGCGTGATGCCGGCGCTGCGCACCGGCATACCGACTTCAGGTCCGCTCTCGCCCACGGTCGGCGTCCGGCGCATCAGCCGAAGCAGGAACACGAGGCCGGCGCCGAACACGATCGCATAGACCGCGACGAAGCCGGCGAGCGAGGCGCCGACGCCCGGCAGTCCGATCGGCGACACGCTGTCGGTGGTGCGCAGCAGACCATACACCGTGAACGGCTGGCGGCCGACCTCGGTGACGGTCCAACCGGCCAGCAGCGCGATGAACCCGGACGGCCCCATTGCCAGCACGGCACGGCACAGCCAGGGCGAGGCGTAGAGGCGTCCTCGTACCCGTAGCCACGCTCCCCATACGCCGATCGCCGCCATCAGCAGTCCGAGGCCCACCATGATCCGGAACGCCCAGAACGTGACCGGGGAAAAGGGGCGGTCCTGCGGCGGAAATTCCTTCAGCCCCTGGATCGCGCCATCCCAGCTATGGGTCAGGATCAGCGCGCCGAGATGGGGGATTTCCACCGCCCAATCCGTACGTTCCTGCTGCATGTTGGGCATACCGAACAGGATCAGCGGCGTGCCGGGTTGCGTCTCCCAGGCGCCCTCCACCGCCGCTATCTTGGCCGGCTGGTACTCCAGTGTGTTCAGCCCGTGCTGATCGCCGACGAGCAACTGGATCGGCGCCACCACCACCGCCATCCACAGCGCCATCGAGAACATCAGCCGCGCCGCCTGGTTCTGCGCATCGCGCCGCAGATGCCAGGCGCCGACCGCGCCGACCACGAACGCGACCGACAAATAGGACGCGATCACCATGTGGATCAGGCGATATGGGAAGGACGGATTGAAGATGACCTGCCACCAATCGGCCGGCAAGAAACGTCCGTCCGGTGTCAGCATGTAGCCCTGCGGGGTCTGCATCCAGGAATTGGCGGCCAGGATCCAGAACGCGCTGATCAGCGTGCCGATCGCGACCAGCATGGTGGCGGCGAAGTGCACGCCGCGCCCGACGCGCTGGCGCCCGAACAGCATGACGCCGAGGAAGCCGGCCTCGAGAAAGAAGGCCGTCAGCACCTCGTAACCGAGCAGAGGTCCGATGATTGGTCCGGCCTTGTCGGCGAAGCGTGCCCAGTTGGTGCCGAACTGGTACGACATCACCAAGCCGGATACGACCCCCATTCCGAAGCCGACGGCGAATACCCGCAGCCAATACTGGAACACGTCGTTGTAGGCTTGGCGCCCGGTGGCGAGCCACAGCGCCTCGAGCACCGCGAGATAGCTGGCCAGCCCGATGGTGAGAGCAGGCAGCACGATGTGGAAGCCGATGGTGAAGGCGAACTGCACGCGGGCCAAAAAGATCGCGTCCGCTGCTGGCATGCCATCCTCGCGTGCTTTCCGGCGCGACGAGTATGGGCGCGATCAATTGCCTGGTTCAAGCCGCGTGGCGGATCGCCTCGGGACGAACCTGCGTCAGGCTGCGCACGCCGACCACCTGGCGAAGATTGCCATCGACCAGGTGCACCACATCGCACGGCATTTCGGCCACCGCGATCTCGACGTGCATGGTGTCGCCCGCGCGATGGGACCACATGCGGTCGGGGACCAGGTCGCGCTTGGCAAACGGTTGCAGCAGGCGGCTGAGCAGGCCGGGCGTGGCATCCGCGTCCAGCATGAAGCGGACGGCGACAGTCGGATCGGGATACATGAGAAATAAACTCCGGACGAACGACGCGAAGAAGGAGGGCGGGACTCCCCGGCTGCTCAGGCAGCCGGGCCGCTAATTCGCGTGCTGTTCGTGCGGGACGACATGCGAGGATAATAGCGCGGCAGCACGCGCCAGCCAAGGTCGAAGTTGCGGCGTCACGGCCAATCCACCTCAGGCAGCCGCACCAGCGGTACCTGCCGCATCGACAGCGTGCGATATTGCAGCGTCAGCGGTACCTCGACATCCGGCGGACTCCCGTCCTCCGGATTGTGTGCCATCAGCGACAGCACGGCCTTGGTCGCGGTGGCGGCTGATCGGCTGATCGCGGCATGTGCCGTGAGGGCGTCGAGCGTCTCCGCATAGCCCACCAAACGGGCGCTGCCGGCGCCCATCGGCTGCAACTGGTCGTCAAGCGCCAGCGTGGCGCCGGCAGTGAGATCGAGCGGTCCCCAAACCAGCCCCAGATGGCGGACCTCGAGCGAGCCACCGCCGTCCCGCCACTCGGTAGCCCGCTCCGCCGCCGAGCGCCCGGCGGGCGCCGGCCCATTCAGCGCGCCGTCCGCCTCCAGGCTCGCGATGCGCGGACCGAGTAGCCGAACCATGCCGGGCGGCAGGCCGATCGTCTCGGCCTCAAGCGAAAACGTTACCGCCGGCTCACCGGATTGCGCCCCAGCATTGAACTCCAGATGCAGGCGCAGCGATTCCACGCTGGCATCACCGCCGATCGGCGTATCGGCGCGCAGATCGTCCACCATCAGATCCGCGAATTTCGGCCATGGACTGGCCCGCAGCGGCTGCACCAGGCGCAGTTGCCGGGCGCTGAACGGCATTTCCGGGTATCCCGCCAGGCGAAGCCGCTGCCCACCTTCGGCCGCGATGTCCAGCAGTGCCGGTCGCGACAACGCGACCCGCAGCACCAACCTGTCCGCGCTCCACGCCAGCCCGCCGGGGACCATGGAGTTCCCGCCGGCGAGCGACAGCGCGGGAACCGTGAGCGTAGCAGCCAGCGGCCAGCCTCCGCGAACCGGCGGACGGTGTTGAACGGCCCAACCTGCCGCCCGCTGCTGGGCCTCCCAGTCGGCGAAGCCATTTTCCAGATTGCGTACCGCGATCCGCCAATAGAGCGTGCCGGCTGCCAGCAGCAGGAATGGCGTGGCGAGCAGAATGATCCACAGCCTCCGCCGATGCCGCATTTCGCCTCGCCCCGAATCGCGGGCCGCTTATAGGCAAACAGAGGCCCAACGCAAACGCGCACACCGCTCCTGTTGCGCGAATATTACACTTTTGATTTCAACTTATTAGTGTGGTCAGCTGGCTTCATCCCCACGTTGCGAGCCTCCCGCTCGCCGGTCGATTTGCGACAAAAACCAACTTTGTTGTCAATGGCTTGACCCCCGTAACTGCGATCACGTCCGAGCCAGCGGTGAAGTCAGCCCACAGAGTTCTCCACAACGCTGCTCTGCAGCGCCGCTCCGAGGCGCTGCATGAGTTCGTCGCGTCGAATTCCGGCCGCTATCGGCTCCAGTATCCGGATATGAATGGTTCCAGGGCGTTTGTGGAACGCCCTTCGCCCCCAGCAGCGTCCCGAGTTCGGTCACCGCCGGAATGACCGGAAGGTGGGTGTGCGAAGCGAGCGCTGCGATCCCCGGCTGCAGCGGCAGCATCGCGCCGGCTTCCGCCCGCGTGCCTTCGGGGAAGATCACGATCTGACGTTCCTCGCGCTTCGCCCGCTCGCCTTCCCGCACCAGCCCGCGCAGTGCGGTGGCGCCGCCGTCGCGATCCACTGCGATCATGCCGGTAAGCGGCATCAGCGGGCCGAATAGCGGGATCCGCAGCAGCTCGTGCTTCAGCACGTAACAACAGCGCGGCACCAGGGTGAGCCAGACAAATGTATCGAACGCCGACTGGTGCCGCGACGCGATCAACGCGGGGCCGCTGCCGACATGTTCCAACCCCGACACATGCAAGCGAATGCCGCAGATCACGCGTGCTCCCCACACCATGACCCGCGCCCACAGTCGCGCCACATCCAGCACGCGATGCGGCGCGGCGAACCGGACCGGCGTCGCCAGCACCAGGGTTATTGCGAAGGTCGCCGCGAAGAAGAACAGGTTGAACAGGGCCGAGCGTAGCAGGGTCATCCGGCGTGGCCGGCATGCACCGGCGGCGGCATTTCGCGCATCGGCAATACGGCACTGAGCCCGGCGGTCGTCGCGAGGAACTTCAGGTACTCCTCGGCGACCAGTCGAAGCGGCACGGCAGTGCGGTCGGATCGCTCGGTCGGCACGACCGGAAGCGGATAGAGCGTCGCCTCCGGCAGCGCCCGCGCCAGCTCGGTCAGCGCCCGCGGCATGTGATACGAAGCGGTCACCACCAGCAACGAGTTGATGCCGTTGTCGCGCGCCCAGGCAGCGGTCTCGGCGGCATTGCCGCGGGTGGTGGTCGCGCTGCGGTCGATCGTGACGCGGGTCGCCAGCGGCCGCGGATCGACGCCGGCGCGGTGCGCCAGCTCGGCCAGCTCCGCGCCGCCACCAATCCCCGACAGCAGCAGCCGGTCGGCGCGGCCTTCGGCCAATAACCGCAGCGCTGTCTCTACCCGATCCGGCCCGCCGGTGAAGGCAACGATGCCATCGGTGTGCGGCGGCGCCATGCTCGGACTCTCAGCCCGATGTACGAACCAGGCGAAGCCGGTAGCGAACGCCAGCACCACGCCCAGGACGGCGATGCCGAGTCCGATGGTCACCATGCGGCGCGGGATTGCGCTCATGGCAGGCGGCGCAGCCAGCGGCGCACCGTGGCCTGAGCGGTAATGAAGCCGATCGCAGCCGCCGCTGCGGGCAGACCGGGGACCGTCAGCCACAGCGCCGGAGGCATCGCAGCGACAATGTCGGCTGGCGACGTTGCTGCCGGTGCGGCGCCGGCGAACGGCGCGGCAATGTTTGCCAGCGCCAGCAGCACCGGCAACGCGAGCAACGCACCGGCAATTGCGCCCGTCGCCGCCAACCGCGTCGCGCGGCCGGCAAAGCGCGCGGCAATGTATCCGTCGGTCGCGCCCAGCCCGTGCACGATCTCGATCGCCTCGCGTCGTGCCGACAATCCGGCCCGCGTCGCGACCGCGATCACGGCGGCGGCCACTGCTGCCACCAGCAGCAGTGCCAGTCCAGCGCAGGCCTGCAGGCTGCGTGCCAGCACCGCAAGTCGGCCGATCCACACGCCGTGGCTCTCGACCAGCGTGCCGGGCGCCACCGCGTCCAGCCGATGTGCCAGCCGGTCCGGCTCCAGCTCAGCATCCGTCAGCCGCACCGCGATCACGCCTGGCAACGGCACCGCGAGCCTCTCGGCGCCGCTGCCCAGCCAGGGTCGCAACAGCTCATCCAGTTCGTCCTCGGTGAGCGCTCGTGCCGAGGCAATGCCGGGAGTGGCAACCAGCAGCGCCACCACCCGATCCAGTCGCGTTCCGCCGCCCTGCGCCGCCGGCTCCTGGGGTTGTGGCACCTGCACGGTAAGCGCCGACCCCGCACCCTGCTGCCAGTGGCGCGCCAATGACGCCGCGCCGACCCAGCCCGCGAGCGCCAGTGCCGCCAGGAGCGCCATTGCCGCCACCAGGAACGGCAGAATACGGTCGGAAATGGCGCGCCGCAGCCCGAGTTCGTCGAAGCCGACGGGCCGCAACATCCGGCGCGAGCGCAACGAGGCCACTGCCTAGCGTTCCTGCACCAGGCGGCCGTGCGACAGCAGCAGCGCGTGCGCGGGATGCCGGCCGACCAGCGAGTCGTTGTGGGTTGCCACCACCACCGTTGTACCCAACTGGTTCAGCTCATTGAACAACTGCATCAGCCGCTCGGCCTGCGCATCGTCCAGGTTGCCGGTCGGCTCATCGGCCAGCAGCAGGCTGGGGCGGCTGATCACCGCGCGCGCGATCGCCACCCGCTGCTGCTCGCCGCCCGACATTTGCGCCGGCCGCGCGCTGGCCTGCTTCGCCAGGCCCACCCAGCGCAGCATCTCGCCGACATCGGCACGGATCTGCCCCTCGGGCCGGCCGGCGATGCGCAACGGCAGTGCCACGTTGTCGAACGCCGACAGATGCGGCAGCAGGCGGAAATCCTGAAACACCACGCCGATCCGCCGCCGCAGCCGTGGCAGGAGGTGGCGCGCGGCGGTCTCGATGTCGGTGCCGAAGATCGCCAGCCGGCCGCGCGTCGGCCTGATCGCCAGGTACATCAGCCGCAGCAGGCTGGTCTTGCCGGCGCCCGACGGTCCGAGCAGCCAGCGGAACGCGCCGTCCGGCAGCGCGAAGCTGACGTCGTGCAACACCTCGGGACCCGCCTCGGCATGAGTGCCCTGGCCGGCACGGCCATAGTGAAGTCCCACTGCGTCGAATCGCACCATCGGCGTCATTCTTGCCATTCTGCGCGGCGCGCCGCCATTGCTTCGCGACCAGCCCTCCCGCACCATTGCCGGGCATGCGTATCGTCTGCCCGTCCTGCTCCGCGGCCTATGATGTTCCGGACTCGCTGATGACCGCCGGCCGCAGTGTGCGATGCGCGCGGTGCGGCGGCGATTGGACGCCCGTGGAGGCCGCTGCCCCGGAACCTGATCTGCCACCGCCGCCGGCACCGACGCCCCCTCCGGCGCCCACGGCGGCGGCTCCCGTGGCAGACGTAGTGGCGACGGCGCGGCCGTCCGCGATGGATCGGTTGGCCGCACATGCGCCACCGCCACCGCCATCGACCCGGCTTCGGCTGGCCTGGGCGGCTAGCATTCTGTTGCTCGCTCTGCTGGTTGGCGCCGCCTTCGCCTGGCGCGGCCAGATCGTGGTGGCGTGGCCGCCGAGTGCCCGTGCCTATGCCGCGTTCGGCCTGCATCCACAGCCGGAATCCCCGCCATGACGACTGATATCGTCGATACCGCCGCCGCGCTTGAGCCCGGCTCTCCGGTTGCCGCGTTGCGACGGCAGCGTGAAGCGTTCGTGCGACATACCCAGGGCAGCCACGACGTGCTGATCGGGCCGGCCGATGCTGGCGGCGTCAGCCTGGTCGAGCGCGCCGCAGCGGCACTGCGCGTCGCGTCGATCGAGCGCGAGGCCGCGCTGATCGCGCACTACCGGGAACGGCTCGGCGAGATCGGCGGCGATGCAGCAGCGATCGAGGCGATGCAGGCAGCTCCGCGGCTGGCCGCCATCCTGCGCCATGTCTCGCTGGTCGCCTCCACACCGGGCTCGGCGACCCGGGCGGACCTCGAAGCGTTGCGCAATGTCGGCCTCGCACCGCGCGACATCGTGGTGCTGGCGCAGATCGTTGCGTTCGTGAGCTATCAGGTGCGCGTGGTGGCCGGACTGCGCGCGCTCGCCGAGGCGACGCGCGCATGAGCGGGCGTTTCACGCTGGAGCCGGTCGAGTGGGCGGCCTGGATGCCGCCGGTCGATGCCGCCACCGCGACGCCGCGCCAGCGCGCCGCGCTGGAGGCGAGCCCGCAGCGCGATTCGGCCTATTTCCTGACGCTGGCGCACGACGTCGATTCGCTGGAGCAGCGCTCGCCGCTGTTTCATGCCGTGATGTACGCCCCGCGCGGCCTGCCGCGGGCCGATCGGGAACTGGCGACGGTGGTGGTGTCGATCATCAACGGCTGCGTCTATTGCTCGTCGGTGCATGCGCGGCGGTTCGCGGAGCTGACCAAGCGGCCCGAGGTGATTCAGCGGCTGTACGACGAAGGGCTGGGCACGCAGCTCGAGCCGCGGCAGCGCGCCATCGTGGATTTCGCCGCCAAGCTGACGCGCGAGCCGCAGGCGGTTACGGCGGCGGACCTGCGGCCGTTGCGCGCGGTGGGGATGGATGATCTGCAAATCCACGACCTGATCCATGCGGTCGCGATGTTCGCCAACGCCAATCGGCTGATGCAGACGCTGGGGGAGCCGGTTCGTCCCGTCGAAGGGTGATCATCCGGGCGCCTGGCAGCGCATTCTCGTCGTTGTCTCATGAAGCCGTTGCGTGAGACAGTGTCGCGGATTCTGTGTCGTCTTCCGGTGGGCGATCCGCGTCAAGCGCGAGGAACACCAGGCTGTTGCCGGTGACGATCTCCCTGACGATGTCGCGGTCCGGTGGCG
>CAWFYC010000006.1:0-38688 GCA_963819855.1 uncultured Alphaproteobacteria bacterium | reverse complement strand
CAATTTCACGCAAATAAACTCGTGACGACACGATGGGTATCGCTGCGAGACTGGGCAAGAATTAGTACCACCGGCGTCTGCGCTGCGGTACGATTCGTTGCATGACGATTCGCCGGTTCAAGACTGGAGTGTGCCGCGAGCAGGGCAGCCTGCTGCCGCCGCGTGTGGATGATTACGTTGGCCAGGACAACCCGGTTCGTGTGATCGCGGCGTATGTTGGCACGCTGGATGTTGCGGCGCTGGGTTTCCGCCATGCCGATCGCGAGGTTGGTGCGGGCCAGCCGCCGTATGACCCGGCCGATCTGCTGGGATTGTATCTGTATGGCTACCTGAACCAGGTGCGTTCGTCGCGGCGACTGGAGCGCGAGGCGCGGCGCGACGTGGAGGTGATGTGGCTGCTGAAGGGTCTGGTGCCGGGCTACCGGACGATCGGCGAGTTCCGCAAGGACAACGCCGCGGCGCTGCAGGCGGCGAACCGAGGTTTTGTGCGGACGCTGCATGAGCTCGAGCTGCTGAGCGGCGATGTGGTGGCGATCGACGGGGCGTTCTTCCATGGCGATGCGAGCAAGGCGAGCATCGTGACGGGGCGGCGGCTGGCGGAGCAGCTTGCGGCGCTGGATCAGACGATCGAGGCCTACGGCGTGACGCTGGATGCGAACGACGCGGCGGAGGATGCGACGGCGGTGGAGCCGTCCGGCGCGGTGGCGGATCGTTTGGCGGCGCTGGAGGCGAAGCGGGCGGCGGCGCAGGCGGCGCTGGATCGGCTGGCGGCCAGTGGCGAGACGCAGCTGTCTCGCACCGACCCCGATGCACGGCTGCTGTCGAAGGCCGGGCAGACGGTGGCGGGCTACAACGTGCAGGTTGCGGTGGATGCGAAGCACAAGCTGATCGTGACGAGCGAGGTGGTGAACGACGGCAACGACAGCGGGCAGTTGCATGTGATGGCGGAGGCGGCGAAGCAGGCGCTGGGGGTCGCGACGCTGACCGCGGTTGCCGATGGCGGCTACTACAACGGCGAGACGCTGCGGGCGTGCGAGGCGAGCGGGATCACCGCCTATGTGCCGCTGGCGCAGCGCGATCGGCGGCTGACCGCGCAAGGCCGGTTCAGCCTCTCGGCGTTCCGCTACGACGCCACGGCGGATCTGTATCGCTGTCCGGGGGAGGCGTTGCTGCGGCCGATGAGCGGGCAGCGGGAGGCGGTGAACGGCAAGCGGTACACGCTGTATGTGAGCCACAAGTCCGACTGCGACGGCTGCCCTCTGCGGGCGCGCTGTCTGAGCGACAAGGCGGAGCGGCGCACGATCTATCGCTGGGAGCATGAGGCGGTGATCGAGCGTCATCGGGCGCGGATGGCGGCGGCCGCGGCGGCTCCGCTGATGAGCCGCCGCGCGGCGCTGGTCGAACATCCGTTCGGCACCCTGAAGTGCCGCGCCGGCTACCGCCACTTCCTGATGCGCGGCTTGCACAAGGTGCGCGGCGAGTGGAGCCTGATGGCGCTGTGCTACAACCTGGCCCGGGTCACCAGCATCATCGGAGCCGGGCGGTTCATCGCCTGGCTCGCCGGGCGAGCCGCTCACTGGTGGTTTTGGCTGCTCTGCCGGCTCGCTACGGCGGTTGCAGCCGCCATCGACCGGCCGGCCGAGATCTGGCTCATCTGGCGCCGACACGGCCCCGTCGGACCGCCACGCCACGGCCTTGCCGCGTAGCACCAGCCTGATGCGAATTCTTGCTCAGTCTAGTGGGAGCATACCATCATGGATTGTCAAAATTCACAGCCGATCAGATGTTGCGTCGCCGGACTATCAGCAGACCGGCCACAGCGGAGCAAAGCAGCATCATGGAACCTGGTTCGGGGACGAATTGCGCGGTCCCGAAGGCGCCGTTGATGAAGTCTCCTCCGGGCACCAACGTGAACGTGTCCGGGTTGGTCGTGAGCCGGATATCGAGCAATGCCGAGCCGTCGAGCGGTGGTGCGCCGAAGAACCTGCTCTCGCCGGGGGCGCTGGCGAACGTCTCGATGAAGTGCGCGTTCCGCACGCCCGTCGCCGGGTTGAACGCCAGTGTCGCCGATGCCAGCGACCCGGTCGCTAGCGTGACATCGTCCGCGGCGCCGGTCGCGCCGGTGTTGGCGAAGGCGATCCCGCTCGCGGTCGCGATCGGCAGGCCGTCCAGATTCCCGGGGTCCGCCTTCAGCGCGACGCTGATGGTCGAATAGGTGAAGTTTCCGGGCGGTTGGTTCCCCGCCGTGGTGATATCGAAATATAGTCCGTACGAGGACCCTAGCCCCGGGGCGGCGACCGGGGCACCGTTCAGGGTGAAGCCGGTGACCGGGAGGAGCTGGCGAGTGGTGAAGGAGAAATCGGGCTGCACTACCGCCGTCAGATAGCTGCTGAGCGAGATGCCATTGGCGGTGAACGCGCTCTCAGCTCCCGCCAGCGACGGACTGGCCGCGTTGGGGTCGAACGTGAATGGCAGGACGGCGGACATCGCCAAATCACTCGTGGCAAACATCGCCGCGGCGGCGAACGCCGCCGTCAGGATTCTGTTCATTGGAGCCTCCTTCGAAAATGTGCCGCTGCTCGCCTTAGGTTTCGGAAGCCCGAACGAACACCAGCGTGGAGGACGCGTGGAACGATCTTCGCGAGACCCCACTTCATGTTCGCTTCTCGTCTGCGTATGCTGCGCCGCATGGTGGGCGTACCGCAGAAGCCAGCGCGATGAAGCAGCAGTAAATAATCTTGAAGATGGCTTGAAGAGTTGTGAAAGTGCGCAATTACAATGACTTGGCTTATACAAAAAACCGGCGCGCGAGTTCGGGGCGGGCCAGCCCTGCGCCCCGCTCAGGCCGGTGCTGCAGTGCCGTGGCCAAGATGATTGCGGTGATCCCGCAATGGATGCCGTAGCCGCACCCGATGCCATCCAGTTCGTAGGTTTCCGACTGGACCGTCGGCGCCGCGTGCTGCTGCAGTTGGACAAGGGCGGTGATGCGACCCCCGCGAACATCGGCGCGCGGGCGCTCGACGTTCTTTGGGAGTTGGCCAGCCGGCCGGGCGACGTCGTCTCCAGAGGCGAGATCATGGACGCCGTGTGGCCAGGCGTCACCGTGGAAGAGAGCAATCTGGCCGTTCAGATCTCGACACTGCGCCGCGTCATCGACGCAGGGCGGACCGAGGGAAGCTGCATCCAGACTATCCCTGGGCGAGGCTACCGCTTCGTGCTGCGGGTACAGCCGATGGAGACCGATGTTCCACCTGCTGCGCGTTCGCGAGCGGTGCGCCGATTGTGGCTGGGCGCCGGGGTGGGCGCAATCGCGGCCGTTGCCCTGGTGGCCATGTTCGTGGCGTTGCACGATGTTTGGTTCGCCAGCCCCGCGGCGCGACCTCGCCTCTCGATCGTCGTACTGCCGTTCGCGAACCTGAGTGGCGACCCCAACGAGGACTATCTCGCGGACGGCATCACCGATGACCTGACCAGCGATATCTCCCGCATGGCAGGGTCATTTGTCATCGCGCGCCAATCTGCTCAATCGTACCGCGCCAAGGCCGCGGATGTGCGCACCGTCGGCGCGGACCTCGGCGTGCGCTACGTCGTCGAGGGCAGCGTACGCAAGATGGACGACGTGCTGCGCGTGAACGTTCAGCTCATCGCCACCGAGACCGGGGTGCATCTTTGGGCGGACCGGTTCGACCAGCCGTTGACGACTCTCAGCGCTGGGCAGGAAGAGATTGTCCGGCGCATCAGCCAGACGTTGAACGTGGCCGTGGTGGATACCGAGAGTGCCCGCAGCAAGCGGGAACGGCCGACAAACCCCGACGCATTCGACCTGATCCTGCGTGCACGGTCCATTGGGCTCCACCCGATGGGTCCGCGTGAACAAGCGGAGCGCACCGCTCTGTATGAACGGGCGCTGCAGCTCGACCCGTCCTCGCTACCGGCGATGATCGGCGTTGCCAATTCGCTGATCCGCAACCTGGTGAATTTCGATAACACCACGGGTGGTGCCATGCAGCGCGCAGACCGGTTGATTGCCGCGGCCGCGGCAATCAACCCCGACCACCCCGATGTACTGGACTCGGCCGCCTGGCTGCTGCGCGCCCAGGATAGATACCAGGAGGCGATCGCCGCGTATCAACATCTCGTGGAGAGATATCCGAACTATTACACCGGTTACGGCCAGATCGGAATGCTCCTGTCCTGGACCGGCTATCCCGAGCAGGGGATTCCGATCATGTTGGAGCAGCTTAGGCGTGCTCCGCAAAATCCGGGAAACAGAACCGTTTATGACCAGCTCGGGTATGCCAATCTACTGATCGGAAAAGACGAAGAGGCCATTTACTGGTCACGCCGCGCGCTGGCGGCGGCACCCAATATCCCGCGGATCGTTCGCGCCTACTCCTACTTTCGCATTGCCGCGGCGAATGCCCGGCTTGGGCATTTGGGCGAGGCACGTGATGCCATCTCCGATGCCAACCGGGCTTGGCCCTACGATACCGTTCGAGCGCACTTCCCTGAGGACTGCAACAACCCAATTGCTGTGGCGCAGATTGCGAGCTTCCAGGCTGCGTTGCGACTTGCCGGGCATCGCGATCACGCGCAGGAGGACGCAGACTTCGGAGCGGCATCTGATGACAGCCTGCCTGAGGAACTCGGCCGACCGACGCCCACGTCCGTGCCTGGGGCCAGGACAATCTATACCGCGCAGCTCCGGCTGTTTCTGACCGAGCACAAGCCAATCATCATCGATACCATGATGTACTGGTGGGGACGGTCGCTCCCAGGTGCCATCGGGCTCAAACGCGCGGGTGCGGGCGGCAGCTATTCCGACGGGGCACAGGATCGCCTGCGCCAGAAGATGCAGGCGCTGACGAATGGCAATCTCGTGATGCCGATCGTCGCGGCAGGCTTCAATTCCGAGCGAATTGACGGGCGCAATCTTGCGCTGCGGCTGGTAGCACTCGGCTATACAAACGTATATTGGTACCGCGGCGGGCGCGAGGCGTGGGAGGTAGCGGGGTTACCGGAGACCGAAGTCGACGTGCAGGAATGGTAATCCCGGTGCGTTCTCTGCCGCAATTTGGCCATCTGTCGGCGGAGCCGAATGGCGGCTTGCCACCCAGGGCGGTCGCTGGATCGGACCGTTGGTATGAGACCGTCGCACGCAAGGACGCCAATGCACGAACCGACCCTTCGCGTCTTGGCGCCTCATGAGCCGCCTTGCACGCGGCAGCCATCGCCCCCACACTGGCGGGCATGAGCGACCCACGTGCCGCGTTGGAAGCGATCGGCGTGCTCCCGGACACCGAGATCGACATTGGTGACGCCGCGCTCCAGCTTGCCCGCGTCGATGCGCCGGACGACGACTGGCAGACGGCGCGCGCGCATCTGTCGGACCTGGCTCGCGACGCTGTGGAGCTTGCCGACACGATCGGCACCAACGATCTGTCGATGCGCGCCGAGGCGCTCGCGGGCCTGATCTCCGGGCGCTATGCCTATGGCGGTGATGCCGAGAACTACGACGATCTCGCCAATGCCAACCTGATCAGCGTCATCCGGCGCCGCAAGGGCCTGCCGGTCGCCCTCGGGATCATCTGGCTGCACACCGCGCGTGCCGCGGGATGGGGGGCGCACGGCGTGGACTTCCCGGCGCATTTCCTGGTCGCGCTGGAAGGCAAGAGCGAGCAGGCGGTGGTCGACGTGTTCGGCGGCGGCGTTACGCTCGACGCGCGCGATCTGCGGGTGCTGCTGAAGCGCGTGGAAGGCGAGAAGGCCGAGCTGCGTCCCGGCCTGCTGCGGCCGATGAGCGCGCGTCGCGTGCTGCTGCGGCTGCAGAACAACATCATGAGCCGCAGGGTGCAGGCGGGTGATCTGCCCGGCGCGCTGACCTGCACCGAGGACATGCTGCGCATCGCGCCGGACCACGCCGATCTGTGGCGCCAGGCTGCGGTGATGAACCAGCGGCTCGATCGCGTCACTGCCGCGCTGCGTTGCTTCGAGCGCTTCCTCGCGCTAGTGCCGGAGGGCGATGCTGCGAGTCGAATCCGCGGCGCGATGGAGGAGCTTCGCACCCGGCTGAACTAGGCGAAACGGCAGCATTCGGCGCCCGCGCGCGGTCGTTGCTCGGACGATTCGCTCGACATCTCAAGGAGGGCCGGCGTTGCGCGGAAAGCTTAGCGCGGTCGTTGTCGCCTATAACCGTGCATCGCTGATCGCTACCTGTCTGCGCGGCCTCGGCTTCGCCGATGAGGTCATCGTGATCGACAAGTCGTCCACTGACGAGACGCGCGAGATCGCCGCGCCTTACGCCGACCGCGTCGTCACGGTCCCCTGGTCCCCGACCGTGGAAGAGACGCGCGCCTTCGCGGTCGCGCAATGCACGCATGACTGGATCATCTGTCTGGATGACGACGAATGCCTCAGCATCGAGGCGATCCGTTTCATCCAGGCAGAGCTCGCCGCGTCGCGCGCCGACGTCTATGGATTGCTGCAGCGGCACTATATTCTCGGCACGCACGACGAGGCAGCGTACTATTGGCCGGAGCACCAGATCCGGATGTTCCGTCGCGGCGCCGTCACGTTCAACGGCACCGTGCATGACGGCATAGAGGTGCACTCCGATAACGTGCTGCGGGTCACCGCGGACACGGGTGTGGCCATCCACCACCTTTCGCATCGGGACGTGGCGCAATGGGTCGAGAAGACCAATCGCTACACGTCGCGCCTGGATCGTGAACGCATGACCGATGACGGCCGGAGCCTTACCCGCTTTGCCCATGACAGGATCGATCACTGGCTGTCGCAAACGCGCAATGCTTCGCCTGGCGAGTACCCGGAAGCGGTCGCGGTGCTGCGCGCGACCTATGACCTGGTTGACCGGCTGAAGACCTGGGAAGAGGAGCGTGGCGTCGACCCCGCGGTCGAGTTCCAGCGCATCTGCTCCTGCCTGGATGCCGGGTATACGCGACTCGGCCTGGCACGTGACCGAGCTGGCCAAACGGCGACGGTGGCGCCGTACTCGCCGAGAGCCGTGGACGAGCATGAAGTCTGGCGCCGGCGGTTGGCTCACTTCCGCGCGCGCCATGACGTGCTCACCGATGAGCGTGACGCGCGGGCGGCAGAGGCGGCGCAACTGGCGGCCGACCTGGCATCACTCGGAAAAGTGCACGACGAAACGCAGCATACACTGGGCGCCGAGCGGCAGCGGGCTGAGTCAGCTGAGGCTGAGCTGGCTCGCCTCCAGGTCGAGCACATTGCACTGGGGCAACGGACAGATCGGACCACGACGCAGTTGGCGACGCTGCAAAGCGAGCATGACCTGCTGAAGGGATCGCTGCGCACCTTCCTGCGCGGCTATCTGCCGTCGCTCCGCCGTCACCTGCTCGGTCAGCGGCCGTAGCGGCGCCGGCGCTGCTGGAACGCACGCACCGCGCGCAGGAAATCGATCTTGCGGAACGCCGGCCAGAGCATGTCGGAGAAGTAGAATTCGCTGTAAGCGCTCTGCCACAACAAAAAGCCGGACAATCGCAGTTCGCCGCTGGTGCGGATGATCAGGTCCGGCTCGGGCGTGCCGGCGAGATACAGGTGCCGGCCGATCCGCTCGGGACACACAGCATCGATGATCTCGGGCAGTCCTGCGCCACTGCGCATCGCCTCGGTCAGCATCTCGCGCACGGCATCCGCGATCTCCTCGCGCCCGCCATAGGCCACCGCGATCGACAGCAGCATCGCATCGTAATCCGCAGTGGCCGCCTCCGCCGCCTGGATGGCCGCGACAGTGCTGTCCGGCAACAGTTCCAGCCGGCCGATCGCCTGCACACGCACCCGGCGCCGATGGATCTGCGGATCGCCGACCAGTGCGCGCAACTTCGCCTCCAGCGCTCCCAGGATGCCGGCGACCTCCTGCGGCTGACGGGCCAGGTTGTCGGTCGAGCACACCCACAGAGTCACCGCCGGGATCGACAGCTCGCCGCACCAGTCCAGCAGATCGTCCAGCTTCCGCGCACCCTTTGCGTAGACCTGCAATGGGTCGATCACGCCCGACATCCGTCCGAAACGTCGATTGCCGTCGAGGATGATGCCGACGTGGCGCGGCGGCGGTCGCAGCAACACCTGAGCGAGCAATCGACGCTCGTACAGCCCATAGACAGGCCGCGTCAGATAACTCAGCAGGATATGTCGCCAGCGCTGCCAGCCCGGCTCGGCCGCATTGGTGCGGGCGATTATTGCGGCGCGGGAGCTCAGCAACGCCGTTTGCCGATCAGTCGTCGCCGTGCGGATGCGAAGCTCTGATTCCCGCGCCCCGAATGCCGATCGAGAATGTTGATTGACCCTGTGGAAGCATCGCCCGCGCAAATTCACGCCGCAACTGCACCAGTTACGTAGCAGGAATTCTCCGGAAACGCCAATGCTTTATGCCAAGTCGAGGGCTGGTCGCAGGCTTGACCCTCCAATCACCGCAAGTCAGGGTTTTATGCTTTTCGGATCAGGGCGCGCGTCGATGGACATTGAGCGGATCCGTGCCTGGGTGGAGGCGGCGGAACGGACACATCTGACCGATGCCGTCGCGATCGAGGCCTGGCACCTGCTCGGCGCGCGGTGCCAATTCGTGAAGACGCTGCCGCCCGCGGCGTCGCTACTGGATGTCGGTGCCGGCGACGGCTCACTGCAGATCTATCGAAGCTGGCCGCCGCCACCGCGACCTGACCTGAAGATGTTTGCCTTTGCCGCTGAACGTGGGGATATGTTCGACCGGTACGATGGTTATGAGTTGGGCGCATGGCCCGAGGCGAAGCCCGATTTCGGTGGCCGGCAGTTCGACGCGATACTCGCGGCAAACTTCATCGAGCACATCGACGAACCGATGGAGTTCATACGCTGGGCTGCCAACCGGCTCACGGTGCGCGGACGCATCTTCCTGGAATGGCCCCGACCCGATGCGCTCGGGTTGCCGACCGCTCCCGAACTGCGTGCCGTCGGCCTGGACGTCATGACAGGCAACTATTTCGACGACGCGACACATCGGCACGAGCTTCCCGACACGCAAGCGGTGCATGGCGCGTTGCTCGCTGCCGGATTGCGCATTGATTCAGCCGGCATCGTGCAGGTGCCCTTCTTCGAGGATCATATGCTGGCGCTCGGCAGGTCGGCAGACGACATCGTGAGCCGGACGCTGGCCTACTGGTCGTTCACATCATGGTGCCAGTATGTCGCGGCTCGCCGGGCCGGCTAGAGCATTCTCAGACTGACTGGAAACCCGCGTAGTCATCTGGCTCGATGGGTTTCGCTGCGCTCTACCCATCCTACGAGTTGCTGCGCGCTCGTTGCGGTAGGAGGGGTTGAGCGCAGCGAAACCCATCATCCCGTCGCGACTCCACTCTGCCTGAAGCCGATCTAGGTGCTCACGAGTTTCGCGGCAGCCGCATCGTGAACTCGCTGTATTCGCCGACCTCGCTGCCCACGGTGATGTTGCCGCCATGCTGCTGCGTCACGATGTCGTAGGTGATCGACAGGCCGAGGCCGGTGCCCTCGCCGGTCGGCTTGGTGGTGAAGAACGGTTGGAACAGTTTGTCCCTGATGTCGGCCGGAATGCCGATGCCATTGTCCCGCACACGGATTTCGACCGCGTCGCCCGTGCCGCGGGTGGTGATCTTCAGCATCGGCACGAACCCGGCTTCTCCGCCCTCACGCGCCCGCCTTGTGGCCGCGTAGAAGCCATTGGCGAAGATGTTCAGAAACACCCGTGTCATGTCCTGCGGGTTGACCTCGATCGGGGCGATGCCTTCACCGAAGTCGCGATCCAAAGTGATGTTGAAGGTCTGATCCTGCGCACGCGCGCCATGGTAAGCGAGGTTCAGCGCCTCATCTGCCAGCGCGTTGATATCTACGTTCCGCCGCTCACCCGACGACCCGCGCGAGTGTTCCAACATCGCCTTGACGATGTTGTCGGCACGTTTGCCGTGCTCGGTGATCTTCTCCAGGTTGCTGGTCAGCATGGCGGACACGTCATCGATCTCCGCGCGCTGCTCCCTCGGACAGCACGGCGAAGCCCGGCGCGGCAGTTTCCTTCAGTTCACTCAACAAATCCACCGACAGCGTAGCAAAATTGTTGACGAAATTGAGCGGGTTCTTGATGTCGCTGTAGATCAGCACGAAACCGCCGTCGGGTACCGCGTTGCGGCGAACCTCGATGACGCGGCCATCGGGACGCGTGCGTTCTAGCCGCAGCTCCTGGTCGGTGTCCCTCAGGCGGCGGGCAAGCTCAGCCTCAACGTCCTCGGTACCAAACTCGCCACGCTCGGCCAACAGGCGTAGGTAGTCGGGATAGCTTGGGCGCGCGGCTAGTGCCGCATCGGGTATGTCAAGTAGCTCTTGGAAGTTGCGATTCCATGCAACCAGACCCAGTGTCTCGTCGAACATGGCTACGCCATCGCCCATGTTCTCGAAGGTGATGCGGAGTTCTTCCTGGCGCTGGCGGATCTCATCCAGCAGCCGCGCATTCTCCATCGCGATAACCGCCTGCGCCGCGAAGTTTTCCAACAGGGCGATCTGCTTGTCTGAGAAGGCGCGCACCTCCTGCCGGTAAATCGTGAAGGCGCCCTGTAATGCGTCATCTTTGACAAGCGGTACGTTGAGGATCGTGCGCGCCCCGCCAAGCTCGAAAATCGAGCGAGCCTCAGCGCCGGCGTCTGGAAATGCTTCGTGTTCCAAGATATCTAAAGTATGAATGGATCGTTTTTCGTTTATGAGCCGCGCGATCGGGCTACGGTCGTCGAGTAGTTCCGCGGGTGGGTTTCTCGCTCTGAACTGGGCCAGAGCTTCGGGTACACCGCGCTGCGCCGCTGTGTAGAAGCGCCGTCCATCATACGTATACAGCAATCCGAATGATGCGTCGCATAGCCGCATCGCCCTTTCCAGCATCGCTTCAAACACCGGCACGAGGTTGCCGGGTGAAGCGTTGATAACCTGCAACACCTCGGCCGTCGCGGTCTGCTGCTCCAGCGCCTCGCGCGTCTCGATGATCAGCCGCGCGTTCTCCATAGCGATGACCGCCTGCGCGGCGAAGTTCTCCAGTAGAGCGATCTGCTTGTCGGAAAATTCGCGCACTTCTTGGCGATAGATTGAGATGTAGCCGAGGAAGGTCTCGTCTTTGAAAAGCGGCACGACGATATTGGTACGCGCGCCGCCCAGATCCACGATCGCACGGGCGTCCGGATATCCGGCCAGGTAACGTTCCCGTGCCTTCATATCCAGGATTTGGATCGGACCTTTCGCTTCAACGGCCTGTGCAACGATCCCGCCTGATTGGAGTATCGGAGGGTTTGTCGCTCGAAATTCGGTATAGGCCGCAGGGACCCCAACCTGTGCAACTGAATGGAGGTTTTCGCCGTCGTATGTGTACAGTGAACCGAACGCGGCTTCGCACAGCCGCATCGCGCGTTGAAGCATGGCGTCGAACACTAGCGTCAAATCACCGGGTGAGGCATTGATCACCTGCAGCACCTCGGCGGTCGCGGTCTGCTGCTCCAGCGCCTCTCGTTGCTCGGTCAGCAGCCGTGCGTTTTCGATCGCGATCACAGCCTGATCCGCGAAGGTGCTGACGAGTTCAATCTGTCGGTCACTAAACGGTTCCACCCGTCGGCGGGCGAGTGCGATGTAGCCGATCGCTTCACCTTCGCGCAGCAGTGGCACCCCGAGCGACGTACGCTGCTTGCCCGGTCCGATGAATATCTCGGGATAGCCGGAAATCGCGGCCGCGTCGCGAATGTGCACGGCGCGGCGCTCGTGCACGGCTCGCGCTGCGACGGTGGGCAAGCTCGGGTCAAGTGGATATGCCCCGCGCACTCGTTGCTGTTCCTCGAACTCCGGTGGAAGTCCAAAATTGGCCGCCAGCTGCCACAAATTGCCAACAGGGCGTCCTATCGCTGCCATATCAGCATCACAAAGTCGGGCAGCGGTTTCGACCAGCGTGTCGAGTACCGGCTGAAGATCGAAGGTCGAGCGGCTGATGACCTTCAGTACGTCGCTGGTTGCGGTCTGGTATTCCAGCGACTCCTGCAGATCGCCCGTGCGCTGGCGCAATTCCCCAAGCAACCGTGCATTCTCCATCGCGATCACCGCCTGCGCAGCGAAGTTCTCCAACAGTGCGATCTGCTTGTCGGAGAACGGGCGCACCTCCTTCCGGTAGATGACAAAGACCCCCAACAGCGCTTCGTCCCCGCGCAGCGCGACAAAGAGCGTCGTACGCGCTCCTTCGTCTTGGATATTTGGTGACGACGGGAACCGGTTCCCCGTAGCGGCAATGTCCTCGATATGGACGATGTCCGCGCCCCGAGCGATCTGGTCATAGGCCGAGCTCGAGCTCGGTCGAACCGGTCCGCGTTTGCGCAAGGCTTCCACCAAGCCAGTCGACAGCCCCCGCGTCGCGACGACCTCAAGACATTCGCCATCATAGGTGACAAGACTGCCGAACGAGGCCTCGCAAAGCAGTATCGCCTTTTCCAATATCGTATCGAACACCGGCTCCAGATCCCCGGGCGAGGCGTTGATCACCTGCAACACCTCGGCCGTCGCGGTCTGCTGCTCCAAAGCCTCACGCTGCTCGTTCAGCAGCCGTGCGTTCTCCATCGCAATTACCGCCTGGGCTGCGAAGGTGCTGACAAGTTCGATCTGCTGGTCGGTAAAAGGCTCGACCCGTTGGCGTGCCAGCAACATGGAACCAATCACCTCTCCCTCGCGCAGGAGAGGCACACCAAGCGATGTCCGCTGCCGGCCCACCTTCACGGACATCTCCGCATAGCCAGGTTCGGCGGAGGCGTCCGGAACATGGATCGCACGGCGCTCCAGCACCGCTCGCCCGCTGACACTGCGGGTCGTATAAGGTATGGTCCCCCGCTGCCGCCGGTCTGCCTCGAACTCGGGAGGAAGTCCAAGGCTCGCGACCAATCGAAACCCATCTCCCTCACGCCGGCCGATCGCCGCCATTTCGGCTCCGCACAGCCGGGCGGCCGTCGCGAGCAGGGTATCCAGCACAGGCTGCAGGTCCAACTGGGACTGGCTGATGACCTTCAGCACGTCGCTGGTGGCAGTCTGATACTCCAGCGCCTCCTGGAGATCACTTGTCCGTCCCTGCAGTGCGCGATAGGTCTCGGCACTGGTGATGGCGATCACCGCTTGCTCGGCGAAAGTCTGCAACAGCGCGACCTGGGTGTCGCTGAAGCCTCCAGGGTCCGTTGTCGTGAGATATCAATCGCGCCGATGGCTTCTCCGTCCCGCATCAGGGGAACGGCGACCAAAGCACGAACAGCGCTCCTAAGCGTGCTCTCTCGCAGCGCAAACGTTTCATCGGCCGCGACGTCCGGTATTTGAACCGGCTCGCGCGCTAGTATAGCTCGGCCGAATATCGTATCCGGGGCAACGGGACGCGGAAAACCGGCTTCGTGCCGTTTGCCTACAGCTTCGTCTGCGACGATGTACGCCTGCAGCACAATCGAGCTGTCAACCACCTGAGCCAGACTAACCCCGTACCCGTCGCACAGATCACGCGCGCGCCTTACGATCACGTCGAACACCGGCTTCGGGTCACTAGGAGAGGCGGTCATCGCCTGCAACACTGCGACTGTTGCCGCCTGATGCGCCGCTCGTTCCGCATAATCGCTGTCGCGTTGGGCCTCCCGCGCCACGGCCACGTCACGCTCTGCCCGCAGCTCCGCGATGACGGCGTGAAGGCCGGCCGTGGTATCGTCCGGTGGCGCGGTCATCGGTCCCTCCGCATCGCGTCGACCTTTACCGCCATGATGTCCCGTCGCAGCTTAGCGAAATCCACCGGCTTGGTGAGGAACTCATCAGCACCGCGCGCCAGAACAGTGGACACATCGGCAGGTCTGACAGTCATCGCGTGGCTGCGTCCAGGATTTGGCGCCATGCATGGGCAATCGTCGTCATGACTATGTCCCCCCGACTGGTCGTTGCCAGCCGGTTCACATGCTAAGCGCAGCCAAGGGCATGATCCAAGCCCCTTGTAGACCAGGACGGCTGTGTCGGTGATTGCCGACGGGCTGCGCAGTCGCGTGTCCACCAAGGGGCCGAATGTCAGCCATCTTCCTGGCGCCGAACCAACTCAACCGGTCACTGCCATGCTCACCGCAATGGCCGCCTGGGGTCGGCGCCGGTCGTACCGCAGATGGTGTGAACGGCAGCTTCCCGGTTCGGCTTAGACGGGACCTATCATTCCGCTTTCGCCCAAACCCGCTCACCCACGCCTGGTTCATTCTTCGTGATCGCACCATCGTAGACCAGGCCGAACGGATTTTGTTGATATCGTGACACGGGAGCGGTTGCATCGTTCATTGTTCGATCCTCATACGTTACAATGTTTTTTGGTCAGCGGGCCGTGAGTGTTTAAGCCATTCGGTAACCTGACTTACCGTCTGTCGCTCCTGAGGCCCCTGCATCGTGAAGCCGTTGACAAGGCGGGCGTTCGGCGCGCGTGAGCGGAGCACCGCCAGGCTGTTGCCAAGGCCATAGCCACCATGAGTGATGACCGGGACCAGCGTCTTGCCGGACAGGTCGTGGGCCGCGAGGAAGGACCGGATCACCGGGGGCGCGGTCTCTCCCCAGATCGGGAAGCAAAGGAAAATCGTCTGGAAGTCGGCGATGCCGGATATCAGCGTTTTGAGTGCGGGCTCATCGCCATTGTCCCGTTCCCGCCGCGCCTGTGCAACGGTTTCGAAATAGTCGGCTGGGTAAGGCCGCGCGGGTTCGACCTCGACCATGTCGGCCATGAGCGCGCGGCCAATGACGCCTGCGATCACACGCGTGTTTCCGCTACGAGAGAAGAACACCACGAGGACTTTCCCGCTGTCTGAGGGATCCGACGATCCGGCCGCCGCCGATGCCCGAGCACCGGCCGCGATTGACGAAAATGCTGTCTCCATCAGTATTGTCCTGCGCGTTGGGTAGCGCGGCACCGGCTCAGCCGCCGGTCATCCTGAGCGCGGCTTCCGGCAGGCGCGCGCCCTGGATCTCGATGCTCGCGAGCGACATTTTGATCCGCGACAGATCGTCCGGCGTGAGCGTCACGTCGACCGCTCCGATGTTTTCCTCCAGGCGGTGCAGCCTGGTCGTGCCGGGAATGGGTACGATCCAGGGCTTTTGCGCCAGGAGCCACGCAAGGGCGACCTGCGCCGGCGATACCTGCTTTCGCTCGGCAACGGTCTTGATCACATCGACCAACGCCTGATTCGCTTTGCGGGCTTCCGGGGAGAAGCGAGGCACGTTGTTGCGGAAATCGGTCGGGTCGAATTTGGTGGTCTCGTCGATCTTGCCGGTAAGGAAGCCAGCGCCAAGCGGACTGAACGGCACAAAGCCAATCCCCAGTTCTTCCAGGGTCGGCAGCAGCTCGGTTTCAGGGCCGCGCCAGAACAGCGAATATTCGCTCTGCACCGCCGTCACCGGCTGAACCGCATGCGCGCGGCGGATAGTCCGCACGCCAGCCTCCGACAGGCCAAAATGCCTGACCTTGCCAGCCGCGATCAGGTCCTTGATCGCGCTCGCCACATCCTCAATCGGTACGGCCGGATCGACGCGGTGCTGGTAGAACAGGTCGATCCGATCCGTGCGGAGGCGTTTCAGGCACGCATCGGCGGCCGCCCTGATGTGCTCGGGGCGGCTGTTCATGGCGCCACTGCGCTGGCCGGTCACCAGGTCGATGTCGAAGCCGAACTTGGTGGCAATGACCACCTTATCGCGGATTGGCGCAAGCGCTTCGCCAACCAGTTCTTCGTTGACGAAGGGCCCATAGGACTCCGCCGTGTCGAACATGGTGACGCCGCGATCATGAGCCGCGCGGATGAGTTTCACCATCTCAGCCTTGTCGGCGGGTGGCCCATAGAGCGCACTCATGCTCATGCAGCCGAGGCCAAGGGCGGATACGTTCAAACTCCCGAGGGCGCGTGTTTGCATGGTGATCTCCTGGTGAGGGCATGAAAGGCGACAGACAGAAACATAGTCGGTCGACGACCATTCGATTATCCGGTATAATCAATACGTGGTTTTAAGCGTTGCTAAGTAATGGTCGTGGCAAACTTCAACGATTTGGCCGTTTTCGCGTCTGTCGCACGGGAACAGAGCTTCACCAGGGCTGCAGCCAGGCTGGGCGTGTCCCCGTCCGCGCTGAGCCAAACCATTCGCCAGCTGGAAGAACGGCTGGGCCTGCGGCTGCTGATGCGCACGACACGCAGCGTGACGGTCACCGAGGCAGGCGAGCGTCTGCTCAGGACGGTTGCGCCCCGCTTCGAAGAAATCGAGGCTGAGCTGGCGGCGCTGTCCGATCTACGCGACCGGCCCGCCGGCACAATTCGCATCACGGCCGGCGAACATCCGGCGGAATCGATTCTGCAACCGGCGTTGCGGAAGCTGCTGCCGCTGTATCCTGACATCCGGGTGGAGATCACTGCTGATCACGGCCTCACCGATATCGTCGCCCAGGGCTATGACGCCGGCGTGCGGCTGGGGGAGCAAGTCGCCAAGGACATGATCGCGGTGCGGATCAGCCCCAATATCCGCATGGCGGTCGTCGCGTCGCCAGCCTATTTCGAACGGCACGCGGTGCCACGATCGCCCCATGATCTCACTGGGCATAATTGTATCAACCTTCGCCTGCCGACCTATGGCGGTCTGTACGTCTGGGAATTCGAAAAGCGCGGGCAGACGGTCAACGTGCGGGTCGACGGCCAGGTGGTCGTCAACAACATTTCGCTGCGGCTGGCGTCTGTGCGCGACGGTCTGGGCGTCGCCTATATGCCAGAAGACCAGGCTATGGCCGATATCGCGACGCATCGCCTGGTGCGGGTGCTCAATGATTGGTGCGCGCCATTTCCAGGTTATCATCTTTACTACCCGAACCGGCGCCAACGCTCGACCGCCTTCGGTTTGTTGATTGATGCGCTTCGATATTAAAAGGCCGAGGGCTACGGTCCCGCGTCTTGATCACCTCATGCGACGCTTGCGAGGCGACAGGTGCGCTCTCAGACCGCTTAGAGAGTTTAACCGGTTGCGGCGCCAGATCCGTCGCGCCGAGGCTTGATGATAGGAGCAACCCCGCTACATGTGACACATGGACAAGCGAACCAGCGCCGAGTGGGTCAGACGCCGACGCGACAAAATGCGCGCTGCTGGTCGTCGCCGAGTACAGCTTTGGGTTCCCGACAAAACTCCCCTGGCTTCGCCCCCGAATGCCGGCGCCAGTGCGAGGCGATCGCAAAAGCCGAGTGGACCAACACCGGCCGGGCCGAAACCGAATTCTGGGAGCGGGTCAGCGCCGACGACCATCGGCAGACTCGGCAATGATGTGATGCTGGCAGTTCAGCGTGCGCGCGAGGTGTTACTCGGACTGGCATAACCAGGATCTACCGCCATCCCTCCGTCCGAGCAGCGAGCCGGGCGAAACCGGCCGCGGCCGCATTTTCCTCGGGCGTCAATTGGGCAAAACGGCCGCACTCGTCAGCGAGGCGATCCCGGTAGCCAGGGTCGTTCACATTCGGTCGCCACAACACCACTGCGGGCACACCTGGAGCCGCCGCTTCGTTCGCGTGCGGCCCACCGAGCGGCACTCAACAGGGACGATCGCCACGCACAAGCATCCGATACAGACGGCGGTGCTGGCTGTGATCGTAATCAAACCCTGCCTTATGCAATGACGCACGGTCATCGATGATCAGAAGGTCGCCCTTTTGATACTCGTGCGCGTAACAAAATTGTGGCTGCGTGATCCGATCGGTCAAATCCTGCAGAAACTCCTAGGTCTCCTCGGGTGACATGCCAGTGACCGTCTCGGTCTTGCCCTTATGAAACCACACCGCCTTGGTGCCGGTCTCCGGATGGGTGCGGACCAAAGGATGCACCGTCGGGGGTTTCTTCGCCTCCAACTGGGCCTTCACGACATCCGGATTGCCTGTCTTCATCCGCGCGCTGCTGATCAGCGTATTTTCCGTTTTCGCGTCGGCGATCTTTCGTTTCACCTCGTCCGGGAGCGCTTCGTAAGCCGCGCGCGAGTTGCAAACGGATGTCGCGCCGCCCTTATCCGGCACCGCGACCGCGTAGAGCATGGTGAACTTGGGCGGCAATTCCTGGTTGGTGTGGTCGGTGTGCCAGGTGGCATTGGCGCCGACTTTCGCCGGTTGCCCTTTGCTGTCCAGGTTGCGGTTGTCGAGCACGCTGATCAACGGAAATCCATCAACCAGATAGCGCCGGTTCTGGTCCTCCATCAGCTCGCCAAAGATTTCTCCAGCGGCTTGCACCTGGCCTGGGGTGAGATGCTCTTGCCCGCGAATCACGAGAACCACGTTTTCGACGGCAGCCTCGTTGAGCTTCTTCCGCGTCGCGCCGTCGATCGGCCGCGCGAGGTCGAGCCCGGTGACAATGGCGCCGATGTGCTCCTTAACCTTCGCGATGTTCATGGACTGGGTAGGAATCCTCGACGTGGCAGCGCTCATGATCTGGCTCCTCGTAGCTTGATGCGCAGACTGCCGGTGGGTGCGTGCGGCAGTTCCGGAAAGCCACCCTCGCCAATAGGATCGGCCGAATGCTCGCATCTATCAAGGTGTTGGCGCATAACCTGTTGGCACATAACCATATCGCGCCTGGCAATTAGCGGATGGTCAGGCCGTTAGACTCCCGGACCCCGGCGTCACCCCAACGCCCGCGCCGCATCCCTCAGATGCTCTGGGTGATGGCGCAGTCGAATATGACCCCAGGACGAATGCGCCGGCGGCCCGGTCGCTCGGGTCAAGCATGCGTTCCGGGATGCGGCGGCGCGATGGTTTGGTCGGAGTGAGAGGATTCGAACCTCCGGCCCCTGCGTCCCGAACACAGTGCTCTACCAGGCTGAGCTACACTCCGGCCAAGGCGGGGCATATAGCCCCGGGTGGGGGCTCCGGCAAGCCACCGCTACAGTCGCGCGGCCTCGCCGCGCGCCCCACCGTGAAGCTGCGACAGGCGCAGCAGCGCCGCCGCGACACCGTCCACAGCCTCATAGAGTTCGCGCGTTCCGGGATAGGCGAATTCGGCCTCGATCGCAGCCTCGATGGTGGCCAGGAAGGGTGCCGCGGACCCCGCCACGTCGCAGATCAGGATCGGCTTGGCGTGCAGGCCGAGTTGGCGCCAGGTGATGATCTCGATGGTCTCGTCCAGGGTGCCGAGACCGCCCGGCAGCGAGATGAAGGCATCGGCCGCCTCGAACATGCGCTGCTTGCGGAGGTGCATGGAATCTGTGACGGTCATTTCGGTGACCGTAGGGTGGGCGACCTCACGTCTGGTGAGGAATTCCGGGATGACGCCGATCACCGTGCCGCCCGCGGCCAGTGCTGCATCAGCCAGGACGCCCATCAGCCCGATGCGGCCGCCGCCGTAGACGAGACGGATGCCCGCTTCCGCCAGCCCGCGCCCAAGCGTTTGCGCGGCGGCGCGGTACGCGGGATCATTCCCGGTGCGGGAGCCGCAGAACACGGCGACGGCATGGATGTCTGGCATGGACTCCATGTGGACGGCGGGATGCGATTCTGCCACCGGTTTCGTGCCGTCGTGTGGAATTTTGACGACAGCCGCGCGTCGGATGATCGGCCATGGCGCTGGCAGCACAGGAAGGAAGTGATCTCAGATGACGAACAGGTTGATGCTCTTGGCAGCTCTGCTACTGGTTTGCGTCGGAACGGCGAAGGCTGACGGGATCGATCCGATCGAGACGCGCCAGGCGGGGCAGGACCTGTTCGCTGCCACATATGGCGGCATTCGTGGCGTTGTCACTACAAAGGGCGACGTGAAGACCCTGGAGAGGCCGGCCAGGGCGATGGCACGCTGGATGAAGCAGTTCCCGACGCAGTTCCCGAAGGGCAGCGAGGAAGGTCACAACACCAAGGCGCTGCCGGCAGTCTGGTCGGACAACGAGGGCTTTCTGAAGACCGCGAACGAGATGGTCGACGCCACGACCAAGCTGGCGGAACTTGCCAAAGCCGGCGATGCCGATGCCGTGGCCGCTCAGGTCAAGGCGGTGGGCGAGGTCTGCGACGCCTGCCACCGGACGTACCGGGCCAGGTAAGGCGGCACCCCCTCCCTACCCTCCCCCGCTTCGCGGGAGAGGGCGACGCCGCCTATCCGGCGCGCACCAGCCTGCCCGGCGTCGCCCCGGTGTAGTGGCCGTGCTCGAACACCGGCGTGCCCGACACCAGCGTGGCGATGTAGCCATCGACCCGCTGCACCAGTCGCCGCCCGCCGGCGGGCAGGTCGTAGCGGATCTCCGGCACGTGCAGGCGCAGCCGTTCGAAGTCGATCACGTTGACATCCGCCTTCAGCCCCGGCGCCAGCCGGCCGCGATCGGCAAACCCGAAGAAATCCGCGGTCTCGCTGGTCTGCCGCTTGACGATCAGCTCGAGCGGCAGTCCCGGCCCGCGCTTCCGATCGCGTCCCCAGTGCGCAAGCATCCAACTGGGCACCGAGGCGTCGCTGATCGAGGAGCAGTGCGCGCCGCCGTCCGACAGCCCTAGCATTGTCTCCGGCGAGGTCAGCATGGTGCGGATGATGTCGTGGTTGTCCTCGTTGTAACCGACGATCGGAAAGAACAGGTAGCGGTCAAGACCACCCGCCAGATAGTCGTATGCGACTTCGGCGGGCGAGTGGTTCGAACGATTCGCCATCGCGGCGATGCTGCTGCTGGCTTCCGGCTCGTAGTCCGGCGGATCGCCCATGATGAACATGCGATCCCACCGAGTGGTGATCTGCTGACGGAACTGCGACAGCCGCTGCACCAGTTCCGCTGATGGTTCGTCATTCAGTACCGCCGCGCGCACCGCTGGATCCTGCAGCCGTGCCAGGCGCTCCGCCGCGGGAAGCTGCAACAGATCCTGGTAGCTCGGCCGGATCGAGAACGGATTGAGCGCGGTATCGACGCCGAGCATCACGCCGATCGGCCGGCCGGCCACCTGTGCGGTGACGAACGCGCCCTGCGCGCGGGCGGTGCGGACGCCTTCCATCAGGCGTTGCCAGCGCACCGGGTCGGTCGGACGATCGGTCAGCAGGAACCACACCGGACGGCCGGTGTCCTGGCCCAGCTTGGTCATCCAGGCCAGTTCCTCGGTCTCGATGTCGAAATCGCTGTTCACCCCAAACGCGCCGTGCCTCAGACCCTTCAGGGCCGAACCAATGCCCAGCAGCTCCTGCACTTCCGAATAGCGGCCTGGCACCATCTCGCCGGTCGGCGTCTTGTGCGAATTGGTGCGTGAGGTGGTGAAGCCGAACGCACCCGCCTCGAGCGCCTCGCGCGTCATGCGCCGCATCGCGTCGATATCGTCCGCGGTGGCCTTCTCGTGATTGATCGCGCGCTCGCCCATCACATAGACGCGCAACGGATGGTGCGGCACCTGCGCCGCGACATCGATCGCGCGCGGCATTCGGTCCAGTGCATCGAGGTACTGTGGAAAGCTCTCCCAGTCCCACTTCAGGCCTTCCGACAGCGTGATGCCGGGGATTTCCTCCACCGCCTCCATCAGGCCGATCAACGAGGCGTGATGCTCCCGCCGCACCGGTGCGAAACCGACGCCGCAGTTGCCGAACAGGATGGTGGTGACGCCATGCCACGATGACGGCGCCAGCTCCTGGTCCCACGTCGCCTGGCCGTCATAGTGCGTATGCACATCGACCCAGCCCGGGGTGACCAGCATCCCGGCGGCATCGATGTCGCGCTTCGCGGGACCGGCCTTGCCGCCGACCTCGGTGATACGATCGCCGTCGATCGCGACATCGCCGGTGAAGGCCTGCTTGCCGGTGCCGTCGACAATGGTGCCGCCGCGGATGACCGTATCGTGCATGGCCGCATTCTCCTTGTCCGGACACAAGAGAGACCCACGCGGCGTGACGGTCAAGCCAGCGGCTGCAAGCACTGCAACGGAGTTGCAAAGGAAATTTAGCCAAGATTTCAACCTTGCTTGCGCATGGCTGTCACGTTTCCACGGCTAGTGTTGATGGCCGTACAACAACTCATCCGGGGATGACATAATGCGACGTCTTTTGCTGGGCCTTCTCACTGCGACCGCGCCCTCAGGGCCGGTGTTTGCTGCACAAATCCAGACCGTCTTCACGATCGCGCTGGAAAACCATAACTTTACTCAGCCTGACCCGACCAGCTCGCCCCAGCAAATTCTGGGCAACTCGGCCGCGCCCTACATCAACAGTCTGGTCACGCCCGGCAATCCGAACGCACAGTTCACGTCCTATTTCTCGCAGATGACCAACGTCGCTCCGGGCCTCCACCCGTCCGAGCCGAACTACATCTGGCAGAACGGCGGCTCGAATTTCGGCGTGGCTACCGATGCTGATCCCTCGGCCGCCGCCGGGAACATCATCACCGCGCAGAGCTTCACCGGGCAACTGACGAAGAAGGGCGTTACCTGGAACAACTACCAGGAAGACGTCCAGTATTCGACCTCGCCGCTGAAGAGCGCTTCGGGCACCGGTGGTATTGCGCCGAGCGGTGCGTCCGTCACAACGAACCCGTATAACGGTACGTCGCAGTACAACTACGCGGTGAAGCACAATCCGATGGCGTTCTTCACCGACAGCGCCACATCGAACGTCAAGACATTCGCCCAACTGACGACCGACCTCGCGAACAACACCTATGCGCAATATAACTGGATCACGCCTAACCAGTTCAACGACATGCACAGCGCGCTGAGTGGCGGCTTCACCTACAACGGCACGACTTTCACCGGCGACCAGGCGTCCATCGCCCAGGGCGACAACTTCCTGGCGCAGATCATACCGCAGATCGAGGCAACCACTGCATTTCAGAACGGCACAGGCATGATCGAAATCTGGAATGACGAGAGTGAGGGCGGCGACACCTCGGCGTTCGCCATCCCGGAGATCATCATTTCCAAGGATGCCGTCGGCAACGCGTTCGACGTCACCGAATTGGTCACGCACAGCGGCAGCCTGCTGACGGATCAGGAAATCTTCCAGACCGGTTCGTGCCTGCTCGCGTCCTGCGGCGCGACCGACCTGTCCGCCGCCTTCCTGCCGGGCGCGATCCCGACCGGCGTGCCAGAGCCTGCCTCGATCGCCGTCCTCGGTGTTGGCCTGCTTGGTCTGTTACAGCTTCGCCGCAAGGCCTGAACAGTAGCCAAATCATCCACAGGGAGCCGCCTGCGCAACGGCTCCCTGCTCCATCGTCATTGCGGGGCTTGGTCCCGCCATCCACGTCTTTTAGAGCGGCTTCAGGCAGAGTGGAATCGCGACGGGATGATGGGTTTCGCTGCGCTCTACCCATCCTACCGCAACGAGTGCGCAGCAACTTGTAGGATGGGTTTCGCTGCGAGACTGAGCAAGAATTCGCATCAGGCTGGTGCTACGCGGCAAGGCCGTGGCGTGGCGGTCCGACGGGGCGGTGTCGGCGCCAGATGAGCCAGATCTCGGCCGGCCGGTCGATGGCGGCTGCAATCGCCGTAGCGAGCCGGCAGAGCAGCCAAAACCACCAGTGAGCGGCTCGCCCGGCGAGCCAGGCGATGAACCGCCCGGCTCCGATGATGCTGGTGACCCGGGCCAGGTTGTAGCACAGCGCCATCAGGCTCCACTCGCCGCGCACCTTGTGCAAGCCGCGCATCAGGAAGTGGCGGTAGCCGGCGCGGCACTTCAGGGTGCCGAACGGATGTTCGACCAGCGCCGCGCGGCGGCTCATCAGCGGAGCCGCCGCGGCCGCCGCCATCCGCGCCCGATGACGCTCGATCACCGCCTCATGCTCCCAGCGATAGATCGTACGCCGCTCCGCCTTGTCGCTCAGACAGCGCGCCCGCAGAGGGCAGCCGTCGCAGTCGGACTTGTGGCTCACATACAGCGTGTACCGCTTGCCGTTCACCGCCTCCCGCTGCCCGCTCATCGGCCGCAGCAACGCCTCCCCCGGACAGCGATACAGATCCGCCGTGGCGTCGTAGCGGAACGCCGAGAGGCTGAACCGGCCTTGCGCGGTCAGCCGCCGATCGCGCTGCGCCAGCGGCACATAGGCGGTGATCCCGCTCGCCTCGCACGCCCGCAGCGTCTCGCCGTTGTAGTAGCCGCCATCGGCAACCGCGGTCAGCGTCGCGACCCCCAGCGCCTGCTTCGCCGCCTCCGCCATCACATGCAACTGCCCGCTGTCGTTGCCGTCGTTCACCACCTCGCTCGCCACGATCAGCTTGTGCTTCGCATCCACCGCAACCTGCACGTTGTAGCCCGCCACCGTCTGCCCGGCCTTCGACAGCAGCCGTGCATCGGGGTCGGTGCGAGACAGCTGCGTCTCGCCACTGGCCGCCAGCCGATCCAGCGCCGCCTGCGCCGCCGCCCGCTTCGCCTCCAGCGCCGCCAAACGATCCGCCACCGCGCCGGACGGCTCCACCGCCGTCGCATCCTCCGCCGCGTCGTTCGCATCCAGCGTCACGCCGTAGGCCTCGATCGTCTGATCCAGCGCCGCAAGCTGCTCCGCCAGCCGCCGCCCCGTCACGATGCTCGCCTTGCTCGCATCGCCATGGAAGAACGCCCCGTCGATCGCCACCACATCGCCGCTCAGCAGCTCGAGCTCATGCAGCGTCCGCACAAAACCTCGGTTCGCCGCCTGCAGCGCCGCGGCGTTGTCCTTGCGGAACTCGCCGATCGTCCGGTAGCACGGCACCAGACCCTTCAGCAGCCACATCACCTCCACGTTGCGCCGCGCCTCGCGCTCCAGCCGCCGCGACGAACGCACCTGGTTCAGGTAGCCATACAGATACAATCCCAGCAGATCGGCCGGGTCATACGGCGGCTGGCCCGCACCAACCTCGCGATCGGCATGGCGGAAACCCAGCGCCGCAACATCCAGCGTGCCAACATACGCCGCGATCACACGAACCGGGTTGTCCGGGCCAACGTAATCATCCACACGCGGCGGCAGCAGGCTGCCCTGCTCGCGGCACACTCCAGTCTTGAACCGGCGAATCGTCATGCAACGAATCGTACCGCAGCGCAGACGCCGGTGGTACTAATTCTTGCCCAGTCTCGCAGCGAAACCCATCGTGCCAGATGACTACGCGGGTTTCCAGTCAGTCTGAAAATGCTCTAGTGCCGCCGGCGGCGGCTCCGAGCAGTTATTTCGCGACCGACTCCCTTGGCCGACACCGCCTATGTCAGGCTGGTCGTCCGATAGGCGGCGCGCAGCGGTGCGGCAAAGCCGATGCTGTCGCGCCCCCGGTCGACTCCCGCCGCCTTGAGGCGCCGTGGCATGGCGCGCACAGTGTCGCCGCTCAGTTCCAAAGGCCGCGCCATGATCCAGCTCCGCCACGGCGTCTTCCTGCCGCCGTTCCACCCGATGGACGAGAACCCCGCCGCCTGCATGGACCGCGACCTCGAGCTGATGCAGTGGCTCGACCGTCTCGGCTTTCACGAGGCCTGGATCGGCGAGCACCATTCCGCCGGCTGGGAGACGATCAGCTCGCCGGAGCTGTTCATCGCGGTCGCCGCGGAGCGTACCCGCTCGATCCGCTTCGGCACCGGCGTGATCTCGCTGCCGTATCACAACCCGCTGATGACCGCGAACCGCATCATCCAGCTCGACCACCACACGCGCGGCCGCGTCATGTTCGGCGCCGGCCCTGGGCTGCTGGCGTCGGACGCGCTGATGCTGGGGATCGATCCCAACACGCAGCGCGACCGCATGGCCGAGGCGCTGGACGTGATCCTGCGCTTCTTCAAGGGCGAGATCGTGACCGAGCAGACCGACTGGTACACCTTCGTCAACGCGCGTGCGCATCTGCGGCCGTATACACGACCGCATCCCGAGGTCGCGGTGGTCAGCGCGGTCACGCCGTCCGGCGGGCGGCTTGCCGGTAAGTATGGCCTCAGCATGATCTGCGTGGCGGCGACCAATCCGTTCGGCTATGACGCGCTCGCCGCCAACTGGCAGATCGCCAGCGACATCGCCGCCGAGAGCGGCCGCACGATGGACTCGGCGCAGCTCCGCCTGGTCGGACCGATGCATATCGCCGAGACCCGGCAGAAGGCGTTCGAGAACTGCCGCTTCGGGTTCGAACGCTACCTCGGCTACCTCAACAACAACCAGCCACGCTTCATCGTGCCGCCGGGCCAGGACGCGGCCGAGTGGTTCGTCGAGAACAAGTTCGGCGTGATCGGCACGCCGGACGACGCGATTGCGCTGATCGAGCGGCTGCGGGCGAAGCAGGGCGAATTCGGCGTGTTCCTGCACCAGGCGCACAACTGGGCCGACTGGGAGCCGACCAAGCGTTCCTATGAACTGTATGCCCGCTACGTGATGCCGCACTTCTCCGGCGACAACATTCCGCGCGTCGAGTCGTTCGACTGGTGCACCGAGCATCGCGACGAACTCACCGAGAAGCGCTCCGCCGCGGCGCGGGCGATGTTCGACAAGCACGAGGCCGAGCAGCGCGCCGCGCGCGAGTTGACCATGGTGCGACCGAAGGCGGGGCGCGAGGCGTGGTGACATGCCTGGCGTCATCCTCGTTGTGCTCGATCATCCCATCGCTGCCGGTGCGTTGCTCGCCGCCGCACGGCGGCTGGCCGAACACTGCGGCGCGGCGCGCATCAACGCGCTGGTGGTGCGTGCGCCGCCGGAGACCATGATCTCGCCCAGCGAGGAAGTGCTGACCGCTGCACGCGAAGCGGCGCTGCGTGCCATCGAGGCAGGCCGTGCCGCGCAGTTGCGGGCGGTGTTCGACACCTGGGCTGCGGGCTTGCCGCCCGGTGGCCTGGATGTCGACTGGATCGACCTGGACGGCATCGCCGAAATGCTGGTGGAGGACCGCGGCCGGCGCGCCGACTTCCTGGTGGTCGAACTGCCGACGCGGCGCGATTACGGCACCAGCTGGCATGCACTGCGCGCCGCGCTGTTCGCGACGGATCGGCCGGTCCTTGTGGTACCGGCGCATTGCTCCGCGGATTTCGGCCGCCGGGTCGCGATCGCGTGGCGCGACGACGAACGCGCGACCAAGGCGGTGCTCGCCGGGCTGCGCTGTCTGACCCACGCCGAGGGCGTGTTCGTGCTCACCGGAATGCGCGCCGGCGCCGCGGCTCCGGAACCGCCGCGTATCCTGGCGGAGCACGGCGTTGCGGCGGAGTTGGAGGTGCTCACCGTCGGTTCCGGTCCGTTCGGTGCGGCACTGCTGCGCAAGGCGCATGAACTTGGCGCCGACATGCTGATCATGGGTGCCTATCAGCACTCGGCGTTGCGCGAGTTCCTGTTGGGTGGCGTGACACGCTACATGCTGAGCCACGCCGACCTGCCGGTGCTGCTACGGCACTGACGCAGGAGTGATCCCGCCGCCCCTCGTCCTATCGCCGTGCGAAGGTACTTGCGACTGGTCATGTTACCGATGGCGGGACCGGCCGCGCTGAACTTCTTTCTGGCCGATGTCCAAGGCGGCCTCGGCCCGTTTCTCGCGACCTGGCTGGCGACAACCGGCTGGAACCCCGAACGCATCGGCCTCGTGATGACCATCGCGGGCCTTGCGGGACTGTTGTTGGGGTCACTACACGATCTGTTCAAAACTGCACCCTAGAGCATAACCGGATCGAATTGAGTCGTGAGTATTCCGGCGCGGGGTGAAATCTGATTCAAGCTGCTGGCTGGGTTGGAGGCCAGCAGCGAGTGCCGAAGCCCTACTCATCTGATCTTCGCCAGCGAGCAATTGCGCTGGTTGAGGCGGGTCAGTCCCGCCGCGCGGTTGCGCAGCTGCTCAACGTCGGCAAAGCGACGGTGATCCTGTGGGTGAAGGATTACCGTGCCACAGGCAAGCAGGCCGCCAAGCCGATGGGTGGGCGACGTCGCTTCGCCCTTCTCGGTGAGCGCGACTGGCTGCTGGCGCGGATTGCGGCGGCACCTGACCTGACAGGGCAGGCGCTGCGGGCCGGCACCAAGGTCAGCTACGATGCGGTGTGGCGCTTCCTGCGTGAGGAACGGCTCACCTTTAAAAAAAAGCCTGCGCGCCACCGAGCAGGACCGTCCCGACGTCGCCCGCAAGCGCGAGCGGTGGAAGCGCCACCAGCACCGCGTTGACCCGGCGCGCCTGGTTTTCGTCGACGAAACCTGGGCAAAGACCAACATGACCCGCACCCATGGTCGCGCCTTGCGCGGACAGCGTCTGGTCGCCTTTGTGCCACACGCGCGCTGGACCACCATGACGTTCGTGGCCGCCTTGCGCTCCGACGGCCTCGTTGCACCCTGCGTGTTCGACGGTGCCATCAACGGCTGCCTGTTCCTGGCATGGGTGACACAGTTCCTTGTGCCAACCCTGCGGCCTGGCGACATCGTCGTGCTCGACAACCTGGGCAGCCACAAAGGCGTCGCCGTCCGCCGGGCAATACGAGATGCCGGTGCGCACCTGCTGTTCCTGCCGCCCTAAAGCCCGGACCTGAACCCGATCGAGATGGTCTTTGCCAAACTCAAGACCCTGCTCCGCAAAGCAGACGAACGATCCATCGCCGCCGTCTGGCACCGCATCGGAGCACTCCTCCAGCAGTTCAGCCCAGCCGAATGTGCCAACTACCTCAGGCATGCAGGCTATGACCAAAACTGATCCGGTTATGCTCTAAGGGACCGTGCAAATCCCCATTGCCATTTGGCGCGATTTTGAAAGAGGGTTCTGAAAGCGATAAACGGCAGAAATCCGCGCTGTTCTCCACCCATGCGCAAACGCTCGTTTGTGAAACGCGCAAGACGGTCATGCGGAGGCATCTTGCTTGGCTACACAAGGCTTAGACGAGCGGCATAACCTTGGTGGCAAAGCGCTCCATCCGCTCCAGCGACTGTTGAACGGTAACACCTGGGCGGCGGACGACCATGGGCAACAGCATGTGGCGAACGCCCACGTCCGAGAAACGTTTGATATCGTCCGCGATCTGGACCGGCGTGCCCGTGAGCGGTCGGCGCGTCCCGTCAGGCAGCTGCTGGGCCTCCTGGTCATTGTAAGCGCTCGCGCCGTAGGCAAAATCCAAACTGTCGGGATCACGTCCCGCCTCCCGTGCCTGCTGCCCGACCTGGGCGGTACATGCGGCGAACTGCTCTGGCGTTACCAGCGGAACGTTCACATCCTGCGTGAACGGATACCAGCCATCAGCGAGGCGTCCGGCCCGGCGCAATGCCCCCGGACTTTCGCCTCCGGTCCAGATGGGAGGGTATGGCTTCTGCACGGGCTTTGGCGCGAACTCAATGTTGTCGAAGCGACAATAGGTGCCCTTGAATGAGGGATTGTCCTGGGTCCACAGCTCCCGGAAGGCACGGATATATTCGTTACAGACGGCACCACGCTTGTCGAATGGCGGAGATCCAAGGACATCGTATTCCTCTTTCATCCATCCCACGCCACACCCGACGATAAGCCGCCCCTTGGAAAGCACATCGATGGTGGCCAGCGTCTTGGCGGTGAGAACAGGTGGACGGTTGGGCAGGACCATCACGGCCGTCAGGAGTTTGGCCGAGGACGTGATGCCCGCGAGGAAGCTCAGCAGCGCGAGCGCCTCCAGATACTCCCCTGGTGACTCTTCCGTCGCGTAATACTGTCCGCCGACGCCACCGGGATACGCGGACCGGATGGTCTTCGGGAAAATGATATGGTCGGTGACGGCGAGAATGCCGAAACCCATCTTCTCGCCCTGTTGCGCAAACGTGGCGATGTTCTCAGGCGTCGCCATGGGACCGCGTGGTGGCAAAGCAAAGCCAAAGTCCATTTGGAATCTCCTGGCCCCGATTTCGTTAAGGTGACGCAACACCGAGGCCGACCCTGGCACAATCACAGGCATCATGCCACACGCCCCATGCAGGACACCTTGCGCCGGTCCACCCGCTTGCAGCCGCGTCGGCCCGCCAGCCTGGGAAGCAAATCGGTCTGACCGACGACCACGTTTGTGGACCTAGGCAAAGCCGCAGCGGCGCTTCGCGCCACGACGCGGGGTTCAATCTATGCTCCAGCCCTTTGCTGCCTAGCGTGCAGTTTTGAACAGATCGTGTGGTGACCCCTTGTTCAACAGCCCCGCCGGCATGCTGGTCGACAAGACACGCCACTTTCGCCTGTGGGTCGCGCTCGCATTGCTCGCCGTCGTGGGCGGGACACTGGCAACGTTGCCGGCGCGCAGCTTCGCCGCTGTCCTCGCGGCACAGGCGGCATCGGCGTTTGGCGGCGCGCTGATGGAACCGGCGGTGACCGCGCTCACACTCGGCATTGTGGGCAAGGGCCACTTCCCGCGCCAGCAAGGGCGCAACCAGGCATGGAACCATGCCGGCAACGTCGCTGCCGCAGGATTGGTGGCCGCTGCCACCGCCGCACTCGGCGCCGCGTCCGCGTTCTGGGTGCTTGCCGGAATGGCAGCCGCCAGCGCGACGATGCTGCTGTCCATTCCAGGCAGCGCCATCGACACGCAGCGCGCCAGCGGCCATGCCGACGCCGAACCGACCGTCTCATTCGCACAGATACTGGGTGATCGCCCGCTGCTCATACTCGGCCTGGCGTTGCTGCTGTTCCACCTCGGCAATGCCGCGATGCTTCCTTTACCCGGCCAACGCATGGCGGCTATCGGCCACGGCGATGCAAGCGCCGCTGGATGGCTGCCTGCGTGGTGGTCGCGCAGCTCACCATGGTGCCGGTGGCGATCGTAACCGGCCGCGCGGCCGGCCGGATCGACCGCGCGTGGTTGCTGCTTGCTGCGTGTAGTGTACTGCCGATCCGCGGCGTGATGGCGGCGGTCGCACAGGACCCGACGTGGCTGATGCCGATCCAGGTCCTGGATGGATGCGGCGCTGGCACACTTGGCGTGGCCGTACCGATCATGGTGGCGGACTTCACCTGGGGAACTGGACGAACCCAGTCTGCGCTCGGTTTCATCGCCACGCTGCAAGGCATCGGCGCAGCGTTCTCCACCGCGCTCGGCGGGCTGCCGGCCGCGCATCTCGGCTGGGGTGCCGCGTTCCTCGGCCTGACGGTTCCGGCCGTGTTCGCGCTCGGTCTGGCGATGCGCCTGCTCGGTCAGGCCTCGAGCGCGAACGCCGCCGTCATCAGGGTGCGCGTGTAGTCCTCACGCGGGTGGGCGAACACCACATCGGCGTCGCCCTCCTCCACCACGCGGCCATGGCGCAGCACCACCACGCGATGGGCCAGCGCGCGCACCACCTTCAGGTCGTGGCTGATGAACAGGTAGGCGAGGCGATGCACCTGTTGCAGGCGCCGCAGCAGTTCGACGATCTGTGCCTGCACCGACATGTCCAGCGCGCTGGTGGGTTCATCGAGCACCACGAAGCGCGGTTTCAGCACCATGGCGCGTGCGATCGCGATACGCTGACGTTGTCCGCCGCTGAATTCATGCGGATAGCGCTCGGCGGTATCGGCGGGCAGTCCGACCTCCTCGAGTTCGGCCGCGACCCGCTGGGCGCGTTCGGCGCGGTTCAGGCCAGGCTCATGCACGCGCAGCCCTTCGGCGACGACCTCGCCCACCGGCATGCGCGGCGATAGGCTGCCGTAGGGGTCCTGGAACACGATCTGCATGCTTGAGCGCAAAGCGCTCATCTGGCGCCGGTTGAGGGTCGCGATATCCTCGCCGTCGAACGTGATGTGCCCGGTGGCGCGTTCCAGCCCCAGTGCCGCCAGCGCCATTGTGGTCTTGCCGGAACCCGATTCACCGACCAGCCCCAGCGTCTCGCCTTCGCGCACCGCGAGCGAGACGCCATCCACCGCGCGGACATGGCCGACGGTGCGGCGCAGCACGCCACGCCGGATGGGAAAGTGCACCTTCACGTCATCCGCCTGCAGCAGGCACTGGGCATCGTTCGGCAGCGTCGCAGGACGGCCCTTGGGCACCGCCGCAAGCAGCATGCAGGTGTAAGGATGGAAGGGTGCTTCGAACACTTCGGCGACACTGCCGGCCTCGACCACCGCGCCGTCCTTCATCACGCACACCCGATCGGCGAAGCGGCGCACGATTTGAAGGTCGTGGGTGATCAGCAGCAGCGCCATCCGGCGTTCCGTTCTGAGCCGCGTCAGCAACTTCAAGATCTGCGCCTGGATCGTGACGTCAAGCGCGGTGGTCGGTTCGTCGGCGATCAGCAGCGCGGGATTGTTGGCGAGTGCCATCGCGATCATGACGCGCTGCCGCTGACCGCCGGAGAGCTGGTGCGGATACGCCTCGAGCCGGTTCTCGGCATCGGCGAAGCCGGCCTGGGACAGCACGTCGATCACCCGTTCGCGCAGGCTGTGTGCAGGAATGCGGCGATGCAGCGTGATCGCCTCGGCGATCTGGCGCCCGATGCGGTGCAGCGGGTTGAGGCTGTTCATCGGCTCCTGGAACACCATGCCGGCCAGCTCGCCGCGCGCGCGATGCAGCGTGTCGGCATCGGCGCCGATCATCTGCTCGTCGTTCAGCATGATGCTGCCGGTGGGATTGCTGCCGCCCGACGGCAGCAGCTGCAACAGCGACAGCGCGGTGACCGACTTGCCGGAGCCGGACTCGCCGACCAGCGCCAGGGTTTCGCCGCGGTTCAGGCTGAACGACACGCCGTCGACCACGCGCTTCGCGCCGAAGGCAACGGACAGGTTCTCGACCTCGACCAGGCTCATGCCGGCAGCCGCCGCGGGTCGAACGAGTCGCGCACCGCCTCGCCGACGAAGATCAGCAGCGTCAGCACGCCGCCGAGTACGAAGAACGCAGTGAACCCGAGCCAAGGCGCCTGCAGGTTGCTCCTCGCCTGCGCGACCAGTTCGCCGAGCGATGGTGAGCCCGGCGGCAGGCCGAAGCCGAGAAAATCCAGGGTGGACAATAGAGTCACCGAGCCGGACAGAATGAACGGCAGATAGGTTAGCGTCGCCACCATAGCGTTGGGCAGGATGTGCCGCCGCATCACGGTGATGTCGGAGACGCCGAGCGCCCTCGCTGCGCGGACGTATTCAAGATTGCGGCCGCGCAGGAATTCGGCACGCACCAGCCCGGTCAGGTTCATCCAGCGGAACAACAGCAGGAAGATCAACAATACCCAGAAGCTGGGCGTGATGATACTGGCAAGAATGATCAGCAGATAAAGTTCCGGCATGCCGTTCCAGACCTCGATGAAGCGTTGAAACAACAGGTCCATCAGCCCGCCATAGTAGCCTTGTACCGCGCCGGCGATGATGCCGACGACCGAAGTGACAGCCGTCAGCGAGAAACCGAACAGCACGGAAAGCCGCAGGCCGTAAATCACGCGGGCCAGCACATCGCGCGCCTGGTCGTCGGTGCCCAGCAGGTTCCGCATCGAGGGTGGCGAGGGAGCCGGGCTTGGCAGGTCCTTGACCGTGGTCGCGTAATTGTAAGGGACCACAGGCCAGAGCATCCAGCCATGTGCCTCGATCAGATTTTGCAGGACGGGATCGGTAAAGTCGGCCTCGGTGGGCATGAATTCGTGCCCGAACGTGTCCTCGCTGTAGTCCTGCAGCACGGGAACATACCATTGGTGGTCGAAGCGGATCAGCAGCGGCCGGTCGTTGGCGATGAACTCGGCGAACAGGCTGGTGCCGAACACCGCCAGGAAGATCCAGAACGAGACGTAGCCACGCCGATGCTGACGGAAGATCGCGAGCCGGCGACGTGTGACCGGAGACAGCGTCACCGTCTCGACTCGAAGTCGATGCGCGGATCGACGATCGTGTACAGCGTATCGCCGACGATCTGCATCAGCAGCCCGAGCAGGGTGAAGATATACAGAGTGCCGAACATCACGGGATAGTCGCGCTGGATCGCCGACTGATAGCCCAGCAGGCCAAGCCCATCGAGTGAGAACACGATCTCCACCAGCAAGGCCGAGGTGAACAGGATGCTGATGAAGGCCTGCGGAAAGCCGGCGACCACCAGCAGCATGGCGTTGCGGAACACATGGCCATACAGCACGCGCTGCTCGCTGGCACCCTTGGCGCGGGCGGTCACGGTATATTGCTTGCCGATCTCCTCGAGGAAGCAGTTCTTGCTCAGCATCGTCAGGCTGGCGAAGCCGCCCGCCACCATGGCGAGTGTCGGCAGCACCATGTGCCAGGCATAATCGGCGATGCGCGCGGGCAGGCTCCAGTCGGCGGATCCCCCGCTGGTGAGACCGCGCAACGGAAACCACTGAAAGAAGCTTCCGCCGGCGAACAGCACCACCAGCAGGATGGCGAACAGGAAACTTGGTATGGCGTAGCCGACCAGCACGACGGCGCTGGTCGCCAGGTCGAAGCGGCTGCCATTGCGCACCGCTTTGGCAATGCCAAGCGGGATCGAGACGAAATACACCAGCAGCGTCGACCACAGGCCAAGCGAGATCGACACCGGCATCTTTTGCAGGATGAGATTCACCACGGACTGGTCACGGAAGAAGCTGCGGCCGAAGTCGAAGCGAAGGTAGCCACTGACCATCTCGACGAAGCGTGTCAGCGGCGGCTTGTCGAAGCCGAACAGCTTCTTGATGTCCGCGATCACGTGAGGATCAAGGCCACGGGCGCCGCGATAGGAGCCCGGACTGCCGAATTCCGATGCGGTCGCGCCGAGACGCGATGACAGGTCGCCCTTGCCGCGGAGTTCCGCGATCATCTGCTCGACCGGACCGCCGGGCGCGAACTGGATCACCACGAAGTTGATGGCGATGATGCCGAACAGCGTCGGGAACACCAGCAGCACACGGCGGAGGAGATAGCCGGTCATTCAGGTGACGCCGATTGCCCTCCCCTTCACTGATTCTTCGCCGCTTCGACCGCGGCCGCCTTCGCCGGATCGACCCACCAGGTGTCGAAGTTGAACCCCTCGCGGATCGGCTTGTCCGGATACCCGAAGCGATCCCAATAGGCGATGTGGAAGGTCCGGCTGTCCCAGTTCGGCACCAGGAACCACCGCCACAGCAGGATGCGGTCCAGCGCGCGGGCAGCGATTGCCAGTGTCTCACGGTCCTGCGCCGTGACGATCCGCTCGACCAGCGCATCGACCGCCGGATCGCAGATGCCGGGGACGTTGTAGCTGCCCTGCGCCTTTGCCGCCGCGCAGGTGAAGTAGTCACGCAGCTCGTTGCCTGGGATATCGCTCTCCGGAAAGATCATCATGATCATGTCGAAGTCGAAGTCGTCGGTCAGGTGCTGGTATTGCGCCGGATCAACCGTGCGCACCCGCGCATCGATGCCGAGTTTTTGCAGCAGTTGCACATAGGGCAGCGCCACGCGCTCCAGCGACGGTTCGTCCAGCAGGATGGTGAAGCTCATCTGCTCGCCGTTCTGATCGACCAGCTGGCGCTCCTTCACCGACCAGCCGGCCTTCTGCAGCAGATCCAGCGCGTGACGCAATTGCTCGCGGTTGTTGCCCGAGCCATCGGTCACCGGCAGCTTGAACGGCTCGGTGAACAGCGCCGGCGGCAGCTCCTTGCGGTACGGTTCCAGCAGCTTCAACTCATCGCCCTGCGGGATGCCGGACGACGCCAGGTCACTGTTGCTGAAGTAGCTCTGGGTGCGCGTGTAGTTGCCGTAGAACAGGTTCTTGTTCGCCCACTCGAAGTCGAACGTCTCGGCCATTGCCTGGCGCACCAGCGGATTGGCGAACACCGCGCGGCGCGTGTTCATCGCGTAGCCCTGCATCCCGGTCGGCAGGTGGTGCTTGAAGTCGCGCTTGATCACCAGCCCGCGATCGACCGCCGGGAAGTCATAGGCGGTCGCCCAGTTCTTCGAGATGTTCTCGCTGCGCAGATCGATCTGGCCGGCCTTGAATGCCTCCATCGCCACGGTCGCGTCGCGGAAATACTCGATGTGCACGCGATCGAAATTGTTGGTCCCCTTGCCGGTGGGCTGATTGACCGCCCACCAGTCGGGCCGGCGCGCATAGGTCACGCTCCGACCAAGCTCGAAACTGTCGATGCGGTACGGGCCGGAGCCGATCGGCGGATCGGCCAGCGGCTTGCTGAAGTCGCGGCCGTCGAAGAAGTGCTTCGGCAGCACCGGCAGGCCGCCCAGGATCAGCGGCAGTTCGCGGTTCTCGTTCGACTTGAAGTGGAACACCACGCGGCGCGGGCCTTCCACAGCGACATCCTTCACGTCCGCCATCTGGATGCGGAAGCTCGGTCGCCCCTGTTCCAGCAGCGTGCGAAAGGTCCAGGCTACGTCGTCCGCCGTCACCGGCGTGCCGTCGGAGAACTTGGCCTCCGGCCGCAGTTCGAAGCCGACCCACATCTTGTCGGCGGGCAGTTCGATGGTCGCGGCGAGATGACCGTAACCGGTCGAAATCTCGTCGGCCGACGATGTGAGCAGGCTCTCCCACACGTGGCCGACGCTGGACCCGGAGCCGGAGCCGCCTGGGAGGATCACCCAAGGGCTGACCATGCCGCGGGTCGAGGTGCCGCGAAGGATGAACGGGTTGAAGCTGTCGTAGGTGCCGACCGACGACAGCGTGACCTCGCCGCCCTTCGGCGCGTTCGGGTTTACGTAGGGGAAATACGGGAAGTCCGGTGGCAGGGCGGGCTTCGCGAGGATGGCGATGGCGTTGCTGCGTGTCACGCTGCCGTCATCGGCCAGCGCGGGCAGGGAGGTCAGGCCGATCAACAGCAGGAGGACTATGGAGCGCATGGGGAACGAAGATGTGACGTAAGGCAGGGTTCTGACAACTAAAGTCTACTTTAGCCGAGCGATTATATCGGGCAGCAGTGCCGGATCGCCCACCGACAGCACCCGGCCATCACCTCCGGGGCGCAGTGTCTGACCCGACCAGTCGGTGACGCGGCCGCCGGCGCCCTCGACCACCGGTACCAGCGCCGCCCAGTCCCAAAGGTTCATCGTCGTCTCGGCGATCACGTCGATCTGACCGAGCGCCAGCAGGCCATGCGCATAGCAGTCGCCACCCCAGTAGTTGCGCCGCACAACGCTCACCAGTCGCCGCCAGCGCGGCTCGTCCGCGCCCAGCATCTCCGGGCTGGTGCAGGACAGCTCGGCGTCGGGCAAGGACGCGCAGGGCCGACAGCCCGCCCGCCCGCCATACGCGCCGCGGAACACAGTGGCGCGCCCGACCGCGCCGATCCAGCGCTCGCGCGACACCGGCTGGTCGATGATGCCGAGGATCGGCGTCTCGCCATCGAGCAGTGCGATCAACGTGCCGAAGGTGGGCCGGCCGCTGACGAAGGCGCGCGTGCCGTCGATCGGATCCAATACCCAGCGCAGCCGCGCCTCCGGGCGATCCAGGCCGAACTCCTCGCCGAGCACGCCGTGATCGGGGAAGCGCTCGGCCAGCACCGCGCGCATCGCCTGTTCTGCAGTGCGATCGGCGATCGTCACCGGGGAACGGTCGGACTTCGTGTCGATTGCGAAGCCGGCGCGGAAGAACGGCCGGACCACGGCACCGGCAACGTCCGCGGCGGCTTCGGCGGCTGCGAGGAACCGGTCGAGTTCGGGCGGGTCTGCCGATCCGGCCGTCAAGTGCGCGCCGCGACTAGGGCTTCGGCGCGGCCGGCGCCGCAGCGGCTGGTGCAGCCGCCGCGGGGGCCTGGTCAGGTGACGGCAGCGGTTCAGGGTTGTCCGACAAGGTATGCAGCCAGTCGATCACGTCGGCGCGCTGCTTGTCGTTGTTGATGCCGGCGAACGACATCCGCGTGCCAGGCGCATAGGCGCTCGGTTTGTGCAGCCATTCGTTCAGTTCGTCGTAGGTCCAGGGCCCCTGCTTGCTCTTCAGCGCGGTGGAATAGTTGAACCCCTCCATGTGTCCGTGCGGCGCGCCAACCACGCCATACAGGTTCGGCCCGACCCCGGCCTTGCCGCCCTTGTCGAAGGTGTGACAGGCGACGCAGACCTTCTTGGCGGTGGCCTCGCCGGCCGCCGGATCGGCCGAGGCCAGCAGGGTCGCGATCGGCGGCAATGGCGCCGGCTTGGCCTCGCCGCCGGCGGTCGCGGCCGGGGCCGCCGCGATCGCCAGCACCGTCTTCTCCGGCAGCCGTTCGCGCACCAGTGAATTGCCGATCAGGCCAGTGAGAAAGAAGACGATGCCGGCGACCAGGATCGCGGCAATGCCCTTGTTGACCTCCATACTGTCCATGCGGCGTGACTTCCCCGAACCCGATCCACCATGCGGAGGCCCACCGGCCCGCCGTTGCGCGCGGCCGTTCGCCTCCATAAGGTGCGCGCACCATAGGGAAACGACCTTACCCCATCAACCCGTACCCGACCCGTCGTCATTCCGTCGCGCATGGCCTCCACAAGGCTGCCGGGCAAACCGCTCGCCGACATCCATGGCCGGCCGATGATTGTGCACGTGCTCGACCGGGCGCGGGAGGCGGAGATCGGCCCGGTCGCGGTGGCCTGCGGCGATGCCGAGATTGCCGACGCGGTGCGCGCCAAGGGCGGCATCGCCGTGCTGACCGATCCGACACTGCCGCGCGGATCGGACCGCGCGCATGCGGCACTGGCGGAGCTGGACCCGCAGGGGAGAGCACGACGTGGTGGTGAACCTGCAGGGCGACCTGCCCAGCATTCCGCCGGTGTATCTGCGCACGGTGCTGACGCCGCTGGCGGATCGGGCTTCGACATCGCGACCTTGGTGGCACCGATCCGCAACGGAGGAGGAGGCGAACCTGACCTCGGTGGTGAAAGCCGCCTGCGCGTTCGACCGCGGACGCGCGGTGTCGCCGGCGCTGTATTTCTGCGCGCACCCATC
>CAWFYC010000005.1:0-29095 GCA_963819855.1 uncultured Alphaproteobacteria bacterium | reverse complement strand
TCACCTCCGGCCGCTTCAAACGAGATCGAGGCTGCAGGGCGAAACAACCTGGCCGTCAGGCATCGTCCACGGGCTGCGGGAGGTGGCCTTGCGACCATCGCCCAGGCTTCGTACAATTTCGCCAAACTTTCAACCAGGAGGACCCACACATGCCGCAGTCACAGGGAACCAGATTCACTGCCGAACCGCTGACCTTTATCGTCAGGCACCAGTTGTGGGACGGCAACGTCGAGGATCACGTCGACCAGGGCGTGTCCATCGACGTGGCGGCCGATGTCGGCGGCAAGGAGACCTCGCTGCTGCGCTTCAATTGCTTCGACATCGAGAGAAGCTACGTCTACGGTCCGGAAAATCCCGATCTGACGACGCCGGGCCGCGTCGGCGGCGGCATGGGCGTGCATTGCCGCATGGACCCGATCGTCGACGGCAATCCGATCGGCTGGACCATCCGGACCCTCGAGCACAAGCTGCCGAAGATGCTGGACCGGGCCGGCTACCAGCAGATCGCCCAGGCCGCCGACCTCGCGTCGGTGCGGCACGTCCTGCCCGACGTCGAAGCCTGTGCGAGGGACACCTTCATCGCCAAGCGCAACACGGTCAAACACAATCGTGGCACGGACATCTTCGAAGCGGGCAACATCAGGTTCGGCCTCGAGATGCGTCGGCAGCGAAACGGCGACGGCGGCCTCGCGCTCCACGTCCTCGGCGACGTCGGTGGGTCGAAGGGGAAGGCATACGTCGAGGAGACCGAACTTCTGGCGTTCGACTGCTTCTGGCAGGGCGCGCATTACCACTACGGTCCGCGCAATAAGAATCACCGGATCAATTGGGACACGACGCTGGTCGACGATCCGCTGGTGTGGACCTTCGAGCAGATCGAGAACCGCAAACTCGGCGCCATGATCGACCGCGCCGGCTACCCGGGCATCGCGGCCGACCTGGACCTCGACAAGATCGCCGCGGTGCTACCGGGGTTGAAGCAACGGGCCTTCGAGATGTACGAGGAAGGTGAACGATTGACCGGTCACAAGGGACTGCCGCTGGAGTTCACCCCGAACCTCGCCGCGGAATAGCCACCCCTCCGTCATGGCCGGGCACGACCCGGTCATGACGGCGAGGGCGTTGGCTGGGATCAGACCACCCCGTCCCGACGCAGACCTGCGACCGCGTCGGCATCCAACGACAGCCAGTCGCCAAGCACCTCGGCGGTGTGCTCGCCAAGCAATGGCGCCGACTTGACCTCGGTCGGGACCCCGTCGAAGCGCACCGGCCAGGTCGGCATCGCCATGGTCCGCTCACCGTGCCGCATCGTTTGCAGAATGCCGCGTTCCCAGAAACTCGGCTCCTTGGTCAGCTCCATCGAGTTCGAGGACGGCGCCGGCAGGGACGCCGACCGCGCTCAACTGCGTCATCGCCTCGTGTTTCGTGCGCTGGCGTGTCCAGCCTGAGACGATCTCGTCTACCTCGGCCTCGCTTTTCAACCGGGCATCGGGGGTTTCGTAGCGCGCGTCGCCGATCAGGTCCTCGCGCCCGATCAGCTTCAACAGGCGCGGCCAGTGCTCGGGGTTGGCACGGCTGGTCAGCAGGTAGACGTAATCGTTGGGGCCGCCGGGCTTGCACGGATAGATGCCGCTCGGCGGGTTGTTGCTGGCCGGCCGACGCGGCGCCGCCGCACCGGAGCGCGCCTGCGTGATGAACGCGCCGCGGCTGTAATGCATGACCGAATCTTGCATCGCCACCTGTAGTCGCCGACCCTTGCCGCTACGGGTGCGATCGAACAGCGCGCTGACAATGCTGAACGCCAGCAGCATGCCGGTGCCGGTGTCGCCGATCGTCGGACCGGGCTTGACCGGTCTGCCATCGCGCTCGCCGGTGATGCTCATCGCTCCGCCCGCGGCCTGTGCGATCGGATCGAAGGCCAGCCCGTTCTCGAACGGGCTGCCGGTGCCGAAACCCTTGACCTGGGCATAGATGATGCGCGGATTGATCGCGCTGACGACGTCGTAGCCGAGACCGAGCCGCTCGACCGCGCCCGGGGCGAAGTTCTCGGTGAAGACATCGGCCTGCTTTGCCATCTCCTTCACCAGCGCCAGGCCGCGGTCCGATTTCAGGTTCACCGTGATCGACCGCTTGTTGGCGTTGTACATCATGAAATAATACGCGTCGCCGAAGCCGGTGCGACCGGCCTCGCCGCCCTTCGGGTTCTCCACCTTGGCGATGTCGGCGCCCATCCAGGCGAGTGCCTCGGTGCAGGTCGTGCCGGCCTCGAACTGCGTCAGGTCGAGGACGCGGATACCGGCCAGGCAGCCGGGCGATACGGGAGTTATATTCATTGCTGCCTCCTTGCTCATCGCGTCATGCCGGTCGCGCCGGCTGGCACGTCGTAAAATGCCAAGGTCATCGCGACGCTGCTGTAGTGCCCCATCAGGGTGATCACGTCGGTGATGCCGACATGGTCCAGCGTCTTGACCGCGCGGTCATAGAGGCCGCGCGGAACCCAGCGCGCGTTGGCCAGCGCCAGCGCCATCTCGTAGACGACCTGCTCGCGCTCGTCCGTGAACGAAGTCTGCAGGCCGCCGATGATGGCCTCGACCTTGTCGGCCGGCAGTCCGACTTCCTTGCCGCGCCGTTCATGCGCGTTGGTCGGATAGGCCGAATGGAACCTGCTGGTGATGACGCAGACAGCGATCTCACGTTCGCGCTCGGTCAGGGAGTAGCGGCCGGCGTGGAAATGGGCGCCGAACGGACCGGCGACCTTCGCCAGTTTCGGATTATGCACCCAGATCTTGCTCGGCCCCGGAAGCCCGCCGCGGCTCTCGATCATGAAGCGATAGCCGTCCTGCTGCTCCGGCGTCATCTGCTCATAGGGAATTTCAGTGTAGCGGCCAAAGGTTGGCGCATCGGGCATTTGGAGTTTCCTTCCCAGGCTGAATTGTCGTGGCATCCTGCGACCGCCACATGGCGCTGTCGACCCTGAGCCGCTACTGCACTGGCACCATTGCTGCACCCCACGCGTGCCGGCATGATCCACGGCATCGTCACCATTCGGTAGGCCGCATCGATGCCCGCCCCTATTGTCGTCGCCGACAGCATCACTCGTGTTGGGCCTGAAGCCGCCGGCGCCGTTGTCGTCAATGCCTCGCATGGTGGTGTCTACGCCGCCTATCTCGCGGCGAAACTCCATGCCGCCGCGGCAATTTTCAACGACGCCGGTGTCGGCCGCGACCGCGCAGGGATTGGCGGCCTCGACTATTTGCAGGAATACGGCATTGCTGCCGCGACCGTTGGTCATGACACGGCGCGGATCGGCGATGGCGCGCATATGATGGCGCACGGCGTCATCACCCATGCGAACGAACTGGCCGCAATGCTCGGCGTCAGCCTCGGCCAATCGTGCCATGATGCTGCTGCCGCACTGCAACAGGCGCGACGGACGCATCGCGCGCCGCCGGAGGCGCTGGAGGCGGCATTCCTGCTCAGCACCGAAGCGCCGCAGGTATGGGGACTCGATTCCGCTTCGCTCGTGTTGCCCGAGCACAAGGCAGCGATCGTTGTCACTGGCTCGCATGGCGGACTGCTCGGCGGGAGACCGGAGACCGCGCTCAAATACGACGTGCGGGGCGCGCTCTACAACGACGCCGGGATCGGCAAAGACGAGGCGGGAGTCTCGCGCTTGCCGGCACTCGACGCGCGCGGTATCGGGGCTGCGACCGTCTCGGCAGCCAGCGCTCGCATCGGCGACGCGCGCTCAACCTATGAGGACGGCATCATCAGCCGAGTCAACGCGAGCGCGGCGGCACTCGGCCTTCACGCAGGCATCAGCGCCCGCGAATTCGTTGCCGGGCTTCGCCGGACCAAGCAAGGAAGCAAGTAATCGGACACAGAGTTGCACCGAGTGCACACAGAGTTTCACAGAGCAGGTTGTTATTGGCGCTTCGCGCTGCGGTGCGATCTCGCGTCGGCTCTGTGTGCACTTGGTAGTCCCACTACTTGCCTTTGCTGCCAGATAGGGAGGAAACCATGAGCCCCACGCTGCAAAATCGTCCATCCGGCACGATGACGGGTGGACGCGCGCTCGCAGAGATGCTGCGTTTATCAGGCGCAGGGCCGATGTTCGGCATGGGCGGGTTCCAACTGCTGCCGTTCTACGACGCAGTCGGCCTGGTTGGCCTCAATCATCACCTGATCAACGACGAACGTTGCGGTGCCTTCGCCGCCGACGCTTATGCGAGGGTCACCAACCGTCCAGGCATCTGCGACGGCACCCTCGGCCCAGGTGCCACCAACCTTGTCACCGGTCTTATCGAGTCACTGAATGGCGGCATCCCGATCATTGCGATCACCGGTGACACCAACCGCATGCATTCCTGGAAGAACATGACCCAGGAAAGCCGCCAGGTCGAAATCCTCCGGCCAGCGGTGAAGGAGCTGATCCGCGTCGAAATGACCGCCCGCATCCCCGAGCTGGTCCGGCGCGCGTTTGCGGTGGCGACCTCTGGGCGGCCTGGGCCGGTGCTGCTCGACGTGCCGGAGGACGTCGCGCACGGCATCCACGATTTCTCGCCCGAGGATTTCGTCATAGATGCCGCGACGCTGAAGGCGCCGGCCCGGCGCATCCGCCCCGATCGTGCCGATATCGAGCGCGCCGCGAAGCTGATCGCGAAAGCGAAACGTCCGTTGCTGCTGACCGGCGGCGGCATCCACCTGTCCGAGGCCTGGGGCGCGCTGACCCGCTTCGCCGAAGCGCAGTCGATCCCGATCGCGCACACGATGAGCGGCAAGGGCGGGATCGCCTGCACCAATCCGCTGTCGGTCGGCCTGTTTGGCCGCTATTCCCGTATCGCAAACGACCTGATCGAGGCATCGGACTGCCTGATCGTCGTCGGCTGCAAGCTTGGCGAGATCGCGACCAAGCGCTTCGCGCTGCCGCCTTCCCACATCCCGGTGATTCATCTCGACATCGTCGCCGAAGAGATCGGCCGCTGCATTCCCGCCGAGATTGCGCTCTGGGGCGATGCGCGAGCCGGACTCGAGGACTTCGCCGATGCGCTGTCCGATGGCGGCGCGGCCGCCCGAGCGGCACGCGCTGACTACGTCGCCGAGGTCGCGCCCCGCATGCGCGCCTGGGAGGATGATGCTGCACCACGGCTCAATTCGCGCGACCAGCCGGTGCATATGGCACGCCTCTGTCGCGAGCTGAACCGGACGCTGCCGACGGACGCAATCCTCGTTGCCGATGGCGGGTTCGCCGGGCATTGGACCGGACTGCTCTACGACGCCAAGAGTGCGGGACGGAGCTTCATCCCGGATCGCGGCTTCGCCTCGATCGGCTATGGGCTCCCGGGCGGCATGGGTGCAGCGCTCGCCGCGCCCGACCGGCCGGTGGTCGCGATCAGCGGCGATGGCGGATTCAACATGACGCTCGGCGAACTCGAGACCGCGCGCCGCACCGGGTGCGGTCTCACCGTGATTGTCGTCAACAACGCCGCCTCCGGTTACGTCAAGGCATTGCAGCACGCGATGATGGGCGGGCGCTATCAGTCGGCCGACCTCAACGAGATGGACTATGCGGCGATCGCCCGCACGATGGGCTGCGGCGGCATTCGCGTCGAAGACCCCGAGGCGTTGTCGCCGGCACTTCTGCAAGGCATGGAAGAACGCGACCGCCCAACCGTCATTGATGTCGTCGTCACTCGCGACCCTGCACAGATGCTGCCGGCGGTCGACAACCGCACGGTGGAGATCAAGCGCGGCGATCGCGTGGCCTGACGCCGAACGAAAACACGTCCTAACCCGCAGCAAGTGTCCGCATCGCCGCGGTCCGCTCGAACAGCCGCAACAGCACGCGCACGGCCCGCCCGCGCTCACTTACCAGCTTCGGATCCTTCCCCAGCAGCAGCGCCGCATCGCGGTTGGCCATGTGCAGCAAGCCCTCATGTTCGATCGGATCGGCGAGCCGGAACCCCGGCAGACCTGACTGCTTGGTGCCAAGAATGTCGCCGCCGCCACGCAGCCGGAAATCCTCGTCGGCAATCAAGAACCCATCGTCGGTGTCGCGCAGCAGCGTCAGCCGCCGCTTCGCCAACTCGTTCACCCATTCCTCATGCAGCAGCAGACAAAAACTCGCCACCGATCCGCGCCCGACACGCCCTCGCAGTTGATGCAACTGCGCCAGGCCGAAGCGTTCGGCGTGCTCGATCACCATCACCGACGCGGCCGGCACATCGACGCCGACCTCGACCACCGTCGTGGCCACCAGCAGCCGGCACCCGCCCGCCGCGAACGTCGCCAGCGTTGCGTCACGCACCGCCGCGTCCTGCCTTCCGTGCGCCAGTCCCACCACCTCGCCGAACCGCTCGCGCAGCACGGCGAACCGTGCTTCGGCCGCGGCAAGATCGAGCGCCTCGCTCTCCGCCACCAGCGGGCAGACCCAATAGACCTGCGCGCCCTCGTCCAGCTTGCGCGCCACCGCATCGAGCAGGTCGGGCAGCGTCCCCAGCGAATGCAGCGAGGTGCGCACCGACTGCCGGCCGGGCGGTTTCTCGGTCAGGCGGCTGACCTCCATCTCGCCCCACTGCGTCAGCAGCAGCGTGCGCGGGATCGGCGTCGCGGTCATCACCAGCACGTCGGTCAGGCCGCCCTTGCCGCCCAGCAGCAGCCGCTGATCGACCCCGAACCGGTGCTGCTCGTCGATCACCGCCAGGGCGAGGTCGTGGTATTCGACGCTCTCCTGAAACAGCGCATGCGTGCCGACCACCATGCGTACAGCACCATCCTTCAACCCGCGCAGCAGGTGTGCCCTGGCGCGTCCCTTCACGCCGCCGGTCAGGATCGCCACCGGTTCGGGCGACAGCCGCGACAGCGTGCGGTGATGCTGCTTCGCCAACACTTCGGTCGGCGCCATGATGGCCGCCTGTTTGCCGGCTTCCACCGCGCGCAGCATGGCGAGCAGCGCCACCATCGTCTTGCCCGAGCCGACATCGCCTTGCAGCAGGCGCAACATGCGCCGATCCGACGCCAGATCGACGTCGATCTCCGCCAGCGCCTGCTGCTGCGACCTGGTCAACGTGTGGCCGAAGCGCGACAGCGCCTTGGCGCGCAGGCTGCCATCGCCGGTCAGGCTGTGGCCTTGCCGCGCGCGTAGTCGCCCGCGCACCACCGCCAGCGCCACCTGGTCCGCCAGCAGTTCGTCGTAGGCGAGGCGGGAGCGATTGATCTCCTCCGGCACCACGGACGGCGCCTGCACCGCGCGCAATGCCTCGGTAAAGCCGGGCCATCTCTCGCGCCGCAACAATGCCGCGTCGTGCCATTCGGGAAACGATGGCAGTCGGGCCAATGCGTGCGTCACAGCGCTGCCCACCTGCCGCGGCCACAGGCCGCCGGTCAGCGGCCACACCGGCTCGATCGACGGCAGGAGCTCGGGCCGGTCGGCCGGCACCACATGATCGGGATGCGCCAGCGTACGCCTACCGCTGAACAGCTCGACCTTGCCGGACACCAACAGCTTCGCCCCTATCGGCATCTGCCGTTCCCGGTTGAATTTGAAGAATACCAGTTCGGCGAACCCGGTGCCGTCGGTCACCACCACCCGCCATGGCTGGCGCTGGTTGGCCGGCGGTTCGTGGCGTACCACCTCCACCGCCAGCGTGGCGATCTGGCTCGGCCGCGCCTGGGCGATGGTCGGGCGCTGGCGGCGATCCAGATACGACTCCGGCAGGTGGAACAGCAGATCGATCACCCGCTCGCCGCCCGCCGCCTTGGCGATCAGCGCGCCCACCGTCGGACCAACGCCCTTCAACGTGGTCAGCGGTGAGAACAGCGGTGTGAGCGGATCATGATCCACGGGCTGACATGCGGTTATGCCGCCGCTATATGACACCGCGCCGATGACTGAACCAGAATCAGCCCCGTTCGATGCGAGGCGTCGCCGTCTGCTGTATCGCGCCACCCATCGTGGGACGTACGAGAATGACATCGTGATCGGTGGCTTCGTGCGACGGCACGTGGATGCATTCAGCGAGTCGGAGCTTGCCGCGCTGGAAGCGCTGCTGGAGTTGCCGGAGAACGATCTGGCGGACTGGCTGATCGGGCGTATGCCGATCCCGCCGGAGGCCGATACGCCGATGCTGCGGCGCATCCGGGATGAGGCGGGACGATGATGACGTGCTACCCCCGCGACAACGCGAAGTCTGGCCAATGACCGTAACTCCGGTGTTCGGCGCGCCTGAGGGATGGGACGCGTTCCTGCTTGCCCGCCGCCGCGGCGAATTCTCCGGCCCGGTTCTGCACGCCACCCGCGACGATGCGCGAATGGCGCGGCTGGCCGAAGCGCTGGCCTTCGTGGTGCCGGAGGCGGAGGTCCTGCGCTTCCCGGCCTGGGACTGCCTGCCCTACGACCGCGTGTCGCCGAACCCGGCGCTGGTTTCGGAGCGCATCGCCACGCTGGCGCGGCTGCTGGAAAAGCCGACCCGGCCGCGCATCGTCCTCACCACGGTGAACGCCCTGGTGCAGCGCGTTCCGCCGCGCTCCGCATTCGCCGGTGCCAGCCTGGAGCTGCGCACCAACGGCACCGCGCAGCCGGAGCAGCTGGCGCGGTTCCTGGAGGCCAACGGCTACGGCCGTGCCGGCACGGTGATGGAGCCGGGCGAATACGCCATGCGCGGTGGCATCATCGACATCTTCCCTGCCGGTGAGACCGACCCCGTCCGCCTCGACCTCTTCGGCGATACGATCGAGTCGATCCGTGTGTTCGATCCCGGCACTCAGCGCAGCGGCAATCGTCGCCAGCGGCTGACTTTGCGCCCGGTGTCCGAAGTGCCGCTCGATCCCGACGCAATCTCGCGGTTCCGTTCGGCGTGGCGCGACATTTTCGGCCAGCCGGCGGCTGATGACCCGATCTATCTTTCGATCTCTGACGGCAGGCGGCATCCCGGCATGGAGCATTGGGTGCCGCTGTTCCACGAGCGGATGGAGACGCTGCTCGATTATCTACCGGGCGCCTCGGTGAGCCTCGACCACCAGGCGGACGAGGTGCTGGCGGCGCGCCTGGAGATGATCGAGGACCACTACGCCGCGCGGCGTCTGGTGCCGCGCGATGGCGAGGTGCCGTATCGGCCGCTGCCGCCGGACCGGCTCTATCTGGATCAGGCCGGATGGGATGCGATGCTGGCCGGGAGCCCGGTATTCGCGTTCTCCCCGTTCGCCCGGCCCGATGGTGCGGTCGGTGTCGATGGCGGGGGCCGTCCCGGGCCGCTGTTTTTCCAGAGCGGCGGACCTGGCAGCAACGTATTCGATCAGTTGCGCGGCCAGGTCGAACGCTGGAACGGCGAGGGGAAACGGATCATCGTCGCCGCCTGGACGCGCGGCTCGCGGGAACGGCTTGCCAACCTGCTGCGCGAACACGGTTTCCGCGATCCCGCTCAGGAAGACGACTGGGCGGCGGTCCGCGGCAAGCCCCCCGGAACGGTGTCGCTGGCCACACTCGGGGTCGAGCGTGGCTTCGTCGCCGACCAGCTTGCGCTGGTGGGCGAGCAGGACCTGCTGGGCGAACGTATCAGCCGCCCGCCGCGCCGTCGCCAGCGCGCCGACCAGTTCATCGCCGAGGCGACCGAGATCGCCGAAGGCGATCTCGTGGTGCACCAGGAATACGGCATCGGCCGCTATGACGGGCTGGAGACGCTCGCTGTCACCGGCGCCCCGCACGACTGCCTGCGCTTGATCTACGACGGCAACGAAAAATTGTTCCTGCCGGTCGAGAACATCGAGGTGCTGTCGCGGTTCGGCAGCGAGACCCAGGGCGTGGCGCTCGACAAGCTGGGTGGGATTGCCTGGCAGTCACGCAAGGCACGGATGAAGCAGCGCATCCGCGACATGGCGGGCCAGCTCATTCGCATCGCCGCCGCGCGCAAGATCCGCGACGCCGCGATCATGGCGCCGGGTGAGGGCGCCTGGGACGAGTTCTGCGCCAGCTTCCCGTTCGCCGAGACCGAGGACCAGTCGCGCGCCATCGCCGACGTGCTGGAGGACCTGGCGTCCGGCCGGCCGATGGACCGGTTGATCTGTGGCGACGTCGGTTTCGGCAAGACCGAGGTCGCGCTGCGTGCGGCATTTATTGCCGCGATGTCGGGCGCGCAGGTTGCCGTGGTGGTGCCGACCACGCTGCTGGCACGGCAGCATTTCCGCACGTTCTCCGAGCGCTTCGCCGGACTGCCGATAAAGGTGGCACAGCTCTCCCGCATGGTCGTGGCGAAGGAGGCAGCCGAAGTCCGGCGCGGCATCACGGACGGCACGATCAACATCGTGATCGGCACGCACGCGCTGTTGGCGAAGTCGGTGGAGTTCGCCGATCTAGGCCTGCTGGTGGTGGACGAGGAGCAGCATTTCGGCGTGGCGCACAAGGAGCGGCTGAAGCAGCTCAAGGCCGACGTGCATGTGCTGACGCTCACCGCGACGCCGATCCCGCGCACGTTGCAGCTCGCGTTGACCGGTGTGCGGGAGATGAGCCTGATCTCGACGCCGCCCGTGGACCGGCTGGCGGTTCGTACCTTCATCATGCCGTTCGACGCCGTGGTGATCCGTGAAGCGCTGCAGCGCGAGCGCTTCCGTGGCGGGCAGGTCTTCTGTGTGGTGCCGCGCATCGAGGACCTGCCGCGGATGGCGGAGCGGCTCGCCGAAATCGTGCCCGAGGCGCGCATGGCGCAGGCGCACGGTCGGCTGGCGCCAACCGAGTTGGAACGGGTGATGTCCGAATTCGGCGATGGCCGCTACGACATCCTGCTGTCCACCAATATCGTGGAGAGCGGCCTCGACATGCCGGCGGTGAACACGCTGGTTATCCACCGCGCCGACATGTTCGGGCTGGGGCAGCTCTACCAGTTGCGCGGCCGGGTCGGGCGCGGCAAGCAGCGCGGCTACGCCTATCTGACCTGGCCGCCGAACCTGCGGCTGTCGGTGGCGGCGGAGAAGCGGCTGACGGTGATGCAGACCCTAGACGCGCTGGGCGCCGGGTTCACGCTGGCGAGCCACGATCTCGACATCCGCGGGGCCGGTAACCTGCTGGGCGACGAACAGTCGGGGCATATCCGCGAAGTGGGCATCGAGCTGTATCAGCAGATGCTGGAGGACGCGGTGGCGGAACTGCGCGCCGGCGAGGGGAGGCGTGGCGGACAGGAACGCGACTGGACGCCGAACATCTCACTCGGCCTGCCGGTGTTGATCCCCGAGGGGTACGTGCGCGATCTGCCGGTGCGGCTCGGCCTGTACCGGCGAATCGGCGCGCTGGCCTCGGATGCCGAGACCGAGGCGATGGCAGCCGAGTTGGTCGATCGCTTCGGCCCGCTGCAGCAGGAGGTGGAGAACCTGCTGCAGGTCGTGGCGCTGAAGCGTGCCTGTCGGGATGCCGGCGTGGAGAAGCTCGAGGCGGGGCCGAAGGGCATGCTGGTGAGCTTTCGCGGCAACGCGTTCTCCAACCCGGCCGGACTGGTGGCGTGGCTCGCCAGCAAGGGAGGCTTGGTGCGCCTGCGGCCCGACCACAAGCTGGCGATCTCGCGCGAGATGGACGTTGCGACCCGCCTGCGCTTCGCCCGCGACACCCTGGGCAATCTGGAGCGGATCGCCGGACAGGCGAAGGCGGCGTAACCCAACCGTCACACCACGACGCGGTTCGACGGCTAAAGTCGGGACACTGATGTTGGGGGACGCGCCGTGCACCGCTTCGCAAAACTTGCAGCCGCACTTGTGTCGGGCGTTTTCGCCCTGCCGATCGCCGCGTCCGCCCAGCCGGCGAGACCCATGGTGACGCCGCAGCCCGATCCTGGTCCCGCCATCGCACCGTACATCGTCGATCCCGCGGCAGACCCGCAGATGGATCGCAACGAGCTCATCCGGCAACTGCGTCAGAAGATCAAATACGTGTTCGTGATCTTCAACGAGAACCATTCGTTCGACAACGAATTCGGGGCCTTTCCTGGCGCGAACGGGCTGTTCTCCGATGGCGCCCAGCCGCGCGATGCCGCCCACACGCCGGGCTTCACCCAGAGCTACAGCGGCGAGAATGGACAGCAGGTGACGGTGACGCCGTTCCGCATCGGCCCGGAGCAGAACGCGACCTTCGTCGACAGCGTCGATCACAGCCACACCGGGTTGGCCAAGAAGATCGATGTGAAGAACGGCGTGGCGGCCATGGATGGCTTCGCCGATGACGAATACACCCGCTTTGCCAGCAAGGGCGGCGCCGGCAACATTGCGATGGGCACCCAGTTCGCGCGCCTTGTAATGAGCTACATCGACTGCGACACCATTCCGTTCCTCTGGCAGTACGCCAATCGCTTCACCCTGTTCGACAACATCTTCGCCACCGAGGACACACCGTCGACGCCGAACGCGATCGCCATGATCGCCGGGCAGTCAGGCGAGACGCAGTGGGTGAAACACGGGCCGGCAGGGCACGACGTGACGGTCAACGGCGTCAGCGGCAAGCTGCAAGGGGTGCCGGTAGTGAACGATCCGCAGCCGTTCTACGGCTCGCAGTTCGACACCACTTCGACGGATCGAGAGCCGCAGGGCGCCAAGGGCCTGGAAAGCTATGCCGACGGCAACATTGCCGAGAACCTTACATTTGCTGCTCTGCCGCTCACCTTCGCCGGATCGGGTGTCACGGCGGCGATGCAGCAGGATCGCGCGCCCGAGGTTGATCTGCCGGATATCGGGCAGGACATTCCGTTCGTGCAAGCCCGCAACGGGCAGCCGGTGAACTGGCGCTGGTACGAGGAAGGCTATGACCACGAGCCGAACGACCCGGCTGGGCAGACATCCCACGCAGGCTATGTCAGCCACCACAATGGTGCGCAGTATTTCGGCTACGTCGCCAACAATCCCGCCCTAGCCCACAACCTGCGCGGCCTTGGCGACGCCTTCACCGATCTCGAGGGCAAGAAGCTGCCGCCCGAGGGCGGCGTGTTCTACATCCGCGGCGGCTTCGCCAACATCGCCGGCATGACGCCGCCAATCCAGAACGCCAACTTTCCCGGCCCACTCACGGATGCCGATCGCGCCACCATCGCGCGCACCAAGCAGGGCGATGATGACCATCCATCCTACACCGACCGGCAGATCAGCGAGGCGATGGCGGCGCGGGCGATCAATACGATCGCCGGCAACGATGAGCTGTGGCGGCAGAGTGTGATCATCATCACCTATGACGAGTCGGACGGGTTCTACGATCACGTACCGCCGCGGATCCTCTCGTATGGTCCTGACGGGCTGCCACTCGCGCGCGGCATCCGCATTCCGATGATCGTCATCTCGCCATACGCTCGGGCGCATGTCGTGTCGCATGCCGAAGGGGATCACAATGCGGTAATCGAAACCATCGAGGCTTTGTTCGACCTCCCGGCACTGGCCGACCTGCCGGAGGAGAAGCAGGCGCTGCTCGCCGGCGAGGATCCGAAATTCAACGGGCCGAACGGGTTCGTGCAGCACCACCTTGGGCCGCGCGATATCAACACGCCGGAGACCGATGACCTGCTGTCGGCGTTCGAGCCGGGGCGGCTGACCGACAAGCTGCCGATGCTGCCGGGGAGCTACGCGATGATCCCGGATGACGTGGTGAAGGCGCTGCCGCATTTCGGCGCCAAGGGCTGCGTCGCGATCGGCATGGTGCCCGAGGACCAGCGCCAACACATCGCCACCCAGGTCCCGCCCGGCTTCAACAGTTTGCCGGCCACACTGCCGCAGTACAGCGTCACCGCCGCAAAACCGTAGGGTGGCAGGCAATGCGGTCTGTGTTCCTTGCCGGCCTGCTGTTCGGGCTCGCCGATCCGGCGCGTGGCGCCACGACGTTCGAGCAAGTCCGTGCCGATGGCGTCCTGCACTGCGGCGCCACCGAGCGACCCGGCATTGCCGAGGCATCGCCCTCCGGCGCCGTCCTCGGTGTCGCTGTCGATGTCTGCCGCGCTGTCGCGGTCGCCGTGCTCGGCCCCACCGGGCGAGTTTCCTTTAGTATCTACGAGTCGCCGCGCAGCTTTGACGGCGTGCGCCAAGGTGGCGACGAAGCGGCCTTCTTGACCGGCGGCGAAATCGCCGAGCAGGACCTGGCCCGGTTCGTGTCGCCGGGCCCCACGGTCCTGGTCAGCAGCATCGCTGTCATGGTTCCGGAGCCGTCGCCCGTGCATCGGTTGGCCGATCTGTCCGGCCAGACGGTCTGCCTGATGATCGGGAGCCGGGCGCAGCGGGCATTGGAGAGTGCCGTGGGCACGCTGCATCTCGCCATCTCCCGGCTGACCTTTGAGGAAGATGTCGAGATGCTGGACGCCTACAATGTCGGCAGCTGCGGCGCCGCAGTGGGGGAGGCGACCTATCTCGCAGACATGCGACGGAACCCGGGCGTACGGCGGCTGGCCAGCCGGCTGCTGCCGGACATGCTGGCGGCGGACCCGATCATCGCCGTGACGCCGCGGACGGACGGCGACTGGGCGGCCGCGGTCGCGTGGGTGATCGACGCCCTGGTGCTCGCCGACGCTCCGACCGATGCGTGGACAGCGGAGCCGGACGATGCATCGCCGGCGCGGCATGTGCCCGAACTGCGACCTGGCTGGCGAGCCGAGGTCGCAGCCGCGGTGGGAAGCTACGCCGCCATCATTCGTCGCAACCTGACCGAGCAACTGGGCCTCGCGCCAGGACCGAACGCACTTTGGCCAGGCGGCATGCTGCTGCCTCCAGCGGTCAGGTAGACCGCAGGCCGCCAGTCAGGCCTCGGCCGCCTCCACCGCCGCCACATCCAGCAGACGTTCGATCACCTCCGGCTCCTGCGCGCCCGCGATGGCGTGGCGACCGGAGATGACGAAGCACGGCACGCCGTTGATGCCGAGCCGGTGCGCCCGCAGGTTGTCGGCGTGGATCGCGTCGACCTCGTCGTTACCGGCCAGGAAGCGCCGTGCCGCCGTGCCGTCCAGGCCGCACGCCGCAGCAATCGCCACCAGCAGGGCATGATCGCTGATATCCAGACCGTCGGTGAAATGCGCCGAGAACAGCGCTTCCACCATCGCATCTGCCTGGCCAAAGCGCGCCGCGTAGCGCACCAGCCGATGAGCATCGACACTGGACGGCGTGCGGCGGATGCGGTCGAAGCGGAACAGGATCCCTTCCGACCGGCCGATCTCGGTGATCGAGGCGTACAGCCGCCGAGCGCGGTCCTCGCCGCCGAACTTCCGGATCACGTAGTCCGGCCGCGCCATCCCGGCGCGTGGCATATCGGGATTGAGCAGGAACGGCCGCCAGGTCAGGTCGAACAGCAGGTCCGGCCGCCGGCGCAGCGTGCGCATCAGCCGGCGGACGCCGAGAAAGCACCACGGGCAGACCAGATCGTGCACGATCTCCACGCCAAGCCGGGCCTTGGGCGGCGCCAGGATGTTCATCGACGAAACATATCGCCAATGCCGCCTTCGGTGCTCCCGCCGAAATCGACTGACTGGTCGTGCAACGCTTCTCTCCCGTGCTGGATTATGTTTATCACGACCCGGACAAGGTGAGGAGCCGCCCGATGGCGATCGTGATGTATGACCTCGCGGGAGCGGATCCGGCGCTGCGGTTCAGCCCGTATTGCTGGCGCATCCGGATGGCATTGGCGCACAAGGGATTGGCCGTCGAAACGATTCCCTGGCGGTTCACCGAGAAGGACACACTGGCGTTCTCCGGCCAGGGCCGCGTACCGGTGATTCGCGACGGCGATCGCGTGGTGTCGGACAGCTGGGCGATCGCCGAATACCTGGAGGACAGCTATCCCGATCGTCCCAGCCTGTTCGGCGGCGCCGTCGGGCGGGCCCATGCGCGGTTCGTCAATGCATGGGCGGATGGCGTGATGATGGGCGGCATCGCGCGGCTGATCGTGCGCGATCTGCTGGACGTGGTGGCGCCGCAGGATCAGGCGTATTTCCGCGAGAGCCGCGAGGCGCGGTTCGGCACGACGCTGGAGCAGGTGCAGTCGGGGCGGGAGACGAGGGTGGCGGACTTCCGCGCCTCACTGTTGCCGGTACGGCTGGTGCTGGGGAAGCAGCCGTGGCTGGGCGGCGCGGCACCGAGCTACGCGGACCATATCGTGTTCGGCAGCCTGCAGTGGCCGCGCTGCGCCAGCCGGTTCGAACTGCTGGAGGGCGATGACCTGGTCGCGGGCTGGCGCGAGCGGATGCTGGATCTGTACGACAGTGTGGGACGGCAGGCGCCGATCTGTGCGCCGCGCACAGCCTGAGCGGTCATGGCAGCCGGCATCGGCGCGCAGCATCTGCTCGAGGCTATCGATGGTGTCGCCTACCTGACCGATGCGCGGGGGATCATTCGAGCGATCGGCACCGGCTCCTGGCAGCGCTTCGCCAGCGAGAACGGGGCGCGTGAGCTGACCGCGAATTCTGTCATTGGCACCTCGTTGTTCGCCAGCCTGAGCGGCACCACGGTCCGCGATGCCTGCCGGCGGCTGCATTTTTCGGTATGCCAGGGGCGACGCCGGGCGGTCACCTATGAGTTTCGTTGCGATGCGCCCGCCACGGAACGGAAGATGCGCATGTCGATCAGCCCGGTCCCCGGCCGGCGTGGCGCGCTCATGGCGCTGTATCAGTCGCAGATCGTGACCGAGACGCCTCGACTGCCGTTGGGGCTGCTGTCGATGGATCGTCGCGCTCCCGACAGTCCACGGCCAACTGGTGAACTCGTCGTGCTATGCTCGTTCTGCCACGACGTGGTCTGGCCAGTTGGCGCCTCCGAGCCGGACCAGAACTGGATCGGGCTCGAGGACTACTATCGTCGCGGCGGGACGAGTCAGGTTGCGGTCAGCCATGGCATCTGTCCGACCTGCGTGGCCCTGATCGTCGCGCCGAACGATTGAACTCAGGTGAAGTTGCTGGACGTCAGGTGTGTTATGTTCTCGAAGGTCACCTTGGTGCCGTCGGAAAGGCTGATGGTGACGCTGCTGCCGTTGGTGGTCTGCCCCGCGACGGCATTCGCAGCCTCGTCCGGTCCGTAGCCGCTGAGCCCGATATGCACCTGCAATGTGCTGCCGAGGCCCTCGACGGTGTCCGTGCCGCCGCTGGTAGCGGCGCTGTTGATGAACTCGAACAGATTGCTGGCGCCGGCGGTAATGGTGGCGGCGCCGGAGCCGCCGACAAAGGTATTGCTTCCACCGCCGCCAAACATCTGGTCGGAGCCGGTGCCGCCATAGAACGTGTTGTTGCCGCCGGCGAAACCACCGAACAGTGTTTCGTTGCCAGCGCCGGCATGCAGTTCCTGGGGACTGCTGCCTCCAGCGTAGAGCTGGTCGTCGTTGCCGCCGCCGAACAGCGTGGCCGGGCCGGAGCCGGCCTGTAGGAAGTTGTCACCCTTCGAGCCACCGAACAGCAGATCCGGTCCCGTGCCGCCGAACACCGTGTCGCTTCCCGTCCCGCCGAACACGGTCGCACCGCCGCCGCCGACGAAGAAGACATTGCTGGCGTTGCCGTACACCACATCAGTAGCTTTGGTATCGATAGCGGTAATTGTCTCGTTGCCCGTTGATGCAAAGATCGTGTCGGCTCCGCCGGAGCCGATGAACGTGTTGCCGGCACCCACCTGGATCACGTTGCTGCCACCGCCGGCGCTGATGGTGTCGTTGCCAGGTCCCAATGCCCGGATCGTGTCGTTGCCATTACCGGTCGCGATCAGCCAGGCGCCGGTATCAGTCGTCGGAATGCTGACGAAGTTGTTGCCGCCACCGGCAGCCACAGTGCCGGAGCCACCGGTGGCGAGGAATGTCAGATTGGCCTGACCGCTCGACAGCACCTGCTCGTTCGGATCGCCCGAGCCGTAGATGGCACCGGTCTTCGCGATGTTCACGACGTCCATGAAGCCAGGTGTCAGAAACGTGACTGTCGGAATGCTTTGGATGAACTCGCCGGTCACACCGGTCGGCAACGGCGGCGGTGGGCCGAACTTGTTGTCGACCGGAAGTATCGTGTTGTTGTCTACGCCATTTCTGATCGCATCGGCGATGCGTTGTGCCAGCGCCGCATTGGACTGCGTGTCATAGGACAGAGAGACCGTTGTTCCGTTTGCCCCGGGAACCGTGATCGTCGTTGCCATTGCATACGCTCCAGATGATTGCTGACAGTCTGCGTTCGCCTACGGAAGCACTGTGGTCCGGCAGTCCGGCGCAGCGGCCGCGCGGCCCTGCCACCGTATGTCCATAGCGATGGACACAAACTCGCAACTCAGCACGCACACGCGCACCGGGTACAGCGGCAACCACCATACGGACCCCTCGTTAGTGGTCAGCCGGACACAGTCGCGTGGCGTTCGCTACGCGTCCGACCAACTGTAGCCGCTCAGGCGTTCCTCGCCGTCGGATTTCTGATGAATCCGATCGCTGTCCTACTCGGTGATCTTACTAGGAAATGAACGTCCGGGTATTATAATTGCGTTAAATCTGCATCTGTGCTCGCGTTAATTGTTAAACCAGCAATATAGTCGAAAGTACTATTAAATACATATAGCTATAATTCATTAGCGATTGTATGCAACGCAACAAGTATGGCTTCGCTCCGCTCTAGTTTGTACCGGGCATTACTGTAACGCACGTTCTGTCCGATTTGCGCTGGCGCCGTAAAATCATAGTGCCAGCCAGCGACATTCCGAGGAGCGCGAGCGTACCGGGCTCCGAAACGGCCGGTGTCGCCACGAAGCCACGAACCACGCCGTCGGCGTCGGCATAACTGCCGACGATGTCGCCGTGATCGTTGATGCCGAAAACCTGCGTCATCGCAAGGGCAAAGGGAATGCCAATGGCATTTGGATCATCAATGGTGGTGTAGGTGCCATTTACGTATAGGAAGCCTCGGGTGTTGCCATTGCCATCGACAAAGTAGCCGACGATGTCGCCGGCGTTGTTGATGTCGGTGGCGGCGGTGGTGCCGACAGCGAGCGGGTCGTCCAGCGTGATCGTGGCAGCGCCGATCCTGGCGAAGCCATGGGTTCCGGTGCCGTCAATGTAGGAACCGACCACGTCGCCGGCGTCATTGACGCCCAGATTCGCTCCGACGACGAGGTTTGGCTCAATCTGCGTGAACGAGCCATTTGGACCGGTCGCGAAGAATCCGCGTGAGGGAGATGGGGTAACCGCGCTGTCGAAGAAATTGCCGACGAGTTGACCCAGTGAATTGATGCCGGTTCCCGCGGTGGTTCCAGTTCCGCCTGGAGCGTCGAACGACTGGTACGCGGCGGGAGGAGTGAGGACGAAGCCGTGGCGACCGCTCCCATCGCTGTAGACGCCGACGATCTCCACCTCGCCGTTCACCACGCTCACCCCGTTTGCGCTGGTCGACGTGGCTGTTTGCGAAAAGTCCAATGTGGTGAAACTACCGCCGACCCCGCTGAGGCTGAAGCCATGGGTGTTGTTCGCGCTGTCGCGATAGGACCCGACCACTTCGCCGGCGTCGTCGATTCCCGCGGCCATGGTGAAGCCGGTCAGGTTCGGATCGGTCAGAGTGACGAAGTCGTAGCTGGCCTTGGCCGGGGGGCTGGCCATCAGGGGAACGACAAGGCCGGCCCACAGCAATCTTGAATCCACGACGCTTCCCCCGTTGTGGCCGCCCGTCCACCAACCGATCCCGCAAGCTGGTCGATCGAGTAAACCAAGGTCGCCGTGCGTTCGCAATCATGCATCTGGTCACGTGACTGCGATTTTTTCCCCGCGTGCCTGGAGCTTACCGGGCCACAGTGGCGCACTGATGTCGGTACAGCGTTATCGCCGCGTTATAGTATCGCGAGTTGCCAAATCTTGAAGCGCATGCTGCATGCAGAACGAGCGTCGCGATCGCCAAGTAGTCAGATCGGTATGGTTCAAGCTCGCGCTGATGTGATGCGGACCAAATTGCGTCAGTTGAAACCATTGCTGGGTCCCGGAACTCGCCGGCCACCCTCGGCACCGGGTGGTCAAAAGCCTGCTGCTGATTGCCTGCCAGGTGCTGCGGCGGCAGGCACCGTCAGCCGATGCAATGCTGCTTGCCGCATACTTGTGTCCCGCCGTCCGATCGCGCAAGACGCCGGACATGCCGGCGCCGCGCTTCCATACCTTGACCATCAGCGACATCCGTCACGAGACCGCGGATGCGGTGTCGGTCACTTTCGCCGTGCCGGCGCGGCTGCATGGGGCGTACAGCTATGTGCCCGGCCAGTACCTGACGCTGCGCACCACCATCGACGGCGAGGATGTGCGGCGGTCGTATTCGATCTGCTCCGGCCTCGACGACGGCGAACTGCGGGTCGCCATCAAGCGGCTGGCGGGTGGGGCGTTTTCCAACTGGGCCAACGAGCACCCGCGCGTGGGCGACACGCTGTCGGTGATGACGCCTGACGGGCGCTTCGGCGTGCCGATCGAGCCGGGGGCGACGCGGACGCTGGTGGCGTTCGCCGCAGGGTCCGGCATCACGCCGGTGATGGCGATCCTGAAGACGGTGCTGCGGCAGGAGGCCGGACGGTTCTTCCTGTTCTATGGCAACCGCAGCACTGCCGACATTCTGTTCCGCGAGCAGTTGGAGGACCTGAAGGATCGGTATCTCGAACGCCTGGCCGTGTTCCACGTACTGTCGCGCGAACAGCAGGATATCGCGATGCTGAACGGCCATCTCGACGCAGCGAAGGTTGCAGTGCTGATGCGCTCTGTCGTGCCGGCGGCGGGCGTGGACCAGGCGTTCATCTGCGGACCGCAGCCGATGATCGAGGGACTGGAGACGGCGCTGGCCGGTCTGGGAATGGCGCGAGAGCGCGTGCATGTGGAGCGGTTCACACCGGGGGTCGGCGGCCGGCCGCGTCCGGTGGTCGTCGCGCCGACGGCGGCACCGAAGGCGATCGCCACGGTGATCAGCGAAGGCGCCCGGTTCGAGCTTCCGGTGGCGGAAGGCGAGGCGATCATCGATGCGGCGATCCGCGCCGGCCGCAGCCTGCCGTATTCCTGCAAGGGCGGCATGTGCTGCACCTGCCGGGCGAAGCTGGTGGAAGGCAGGGTGGAGATGGCGGTGAACTACTCGCTGGAACCGTGGGAGACCGAGGCGGGATACGTGCTGACCTGCCAGTCGCGGCCGGTGACCGAACGGGTGGTGATCGACTACGATCAGGTGTGAGGCGGCGGTACCCCGGCAGCTGATTGGCCACCAGAAGCTTGGCGCGTGGCCAGGTGCAGAGCAATGTCGCATCGCCTGAACCGCTTTCGCCGGGAGGCTCCAATGCGGCGCCGCACCTTCCTCGCCTCGACCGCCGCCGCCCTGGCCGTCCCGGCCGTTGCGCGCGGCGATGCCGCCAACATGCTGACGTTCGTTCCCCAGGCGGACCTCGCCGTGCTCGATCCGATCTGGACCACCACCTACCAAACGCGCGATCACGGTTTCCTGGTGTTCGACACGCTGTTCGGTCTCGACAGCCACTTCAAGGCGCAGCCGCAGATGGCCGAGGGCGCGGTCAGCGAAGACGACGGCAGGACCTGGCGGATCACGCTGCGGCCCGAGCTGATGTTCCACGACGACACCAAGGTGCTGGCGCGCGACTGCGTCGCCTCCGTCAAGCGCTGGGGTGCGCGCGATGGCTTCGGTCAGGCACTGATCGCCGCCACCGACGAGATCAGCGCGCGCGACGACAAGACCATCCAGTTCCGTCTGAAATACCCGTTCCCGCTGCTGCCCGACGCGCTCGCCAAGACGCCACCCAGCATATGCCCGATCATGCCGGAGCGGCTCGCCGTCACCGACCCTTATAAGCAGGTCACCGAAATGGTCGGCAGCGGTCCCTATCGCTTCAAGGCCGATGAACGGGTCTCCGGTTCACGCGTGGTCTACCAGCGCAACATGAAATATGTGCCGCGTCCCAACGGCACGCCCGACGGCACCGCCGGCCCGAAGATCGCTTATATCGACCGCATCGAATGGCGCATTATCCCCGATCCCGGCACGGTTGCCGCCGCGGTGCAGAACGGCGAGATCGACTGGTGGCTGGTGCCGCAGGCCGACCTGCTGCCACTGCTGCGCAAACAGCGCGACGTGAAGGTGGAGAACATCGTCCCGACCGGCTTCATCGCCACAATGCGGTTCAACCAGCTCAGCCCGCCGTTCGACAACCCGGCGATCCGACGCGCGCTGCTCGGCGCCGTCGAGCAGTCCGACTATATGATCGGCATGGTCGGCACCGACGAGACGCTGTGGAATGTTCCCTGCGGCGTATTCACGCCGAACACGCCGCTGGCGTCGAACGCCGGGATGGACGTGCTGACATCGAAGCGCGATCCGGCGAAGGTAAGGCACGACCTGGAGGTTGCCGGCTACAAGGGCGAGAAGGTGGTCGTGCTGACACCGACCGATATCGCCTCCGCCAAGGCGCTCGCCGACATCACCGCCGACACGCTGCGCCATCTGGGCATGAACGTCGATGCCCAGGCGATGGACTGGGCGACGCTGGTCGGCCGTCGCGCCAAGATGGATCCGGTGGAGCAGGGGGGCTGGAACATCTTCCACACCAGCTGGAGCGGGCTCGACCAGATCAACCCCGCCGGTCACATCTTCCTGCGCGGCAATGGCAAGGCTGCGGCGCCCGGCTGGCCGAGCAGCCCGAGAATCGAGGAACTGCGCGATGCCTGGTTCAAGGCATCGGACCTCGCCGCGCAGAAAAAGCTGGCCGAGCAGATGCAGCTTCACGCGTTCCAGGACGTGCCCTACATACCGCTTGGCCAGTATTTTCAACCGACCGCATATCAGGCGAACCTGACCGGTGTGCTGCCGGGCAATCCGGTGTTCTGGAACATCAGGCGGAGCTGATCATGAGCCAATTCGAACTCGTCTGGGACGCGCGCTGCGGCGTTGCTGAATCGCCGGTGTGGGACGCATCCACCCGTCGCCTGCTGTTCTGCGACATTCCCGGCAAGCGCATCAACGCCCTGTCGGTGGACGACGGCGCCCAGACCTCATGGGACTTCCCGGAAGTGGTCGGCAGCTTCGGCCTCTGCCGGTCCGGCCGTCTGGTCGTCGCGCTGCGGCATCGCGTGGTGCTGTTCGATCCGCGCACCAAGGTGATCGAACAACTGACCGAACCGGTCGATGAACCGCCGACCAACCGCTTCAACGACGGCAAGGTCGGTCCGGATGGCTGCTTCTGGGTCGGCAGCATGGACGAGCGTTCGCCGCGCCAGAAGACCGGCGCGCTGTATCGCGTCACACCGCAAGGCCGGGTCGAGCGCAAGGCCGAGGGTTACGCGGTCTCCAACGGTCTCGCCTGGTCACCCGACGGCCGCGTCATGTACCACTCGGACTCCACGTCCGGCATCATCGAGGCGTGGGATTTCGACGCCCACGCCGGCGCGCTGGCCAACCACCGCGTGCTGGCCACGCTGACCAATGAAGAGGGCCGCCCCGACGGCGCAGCGGTAGACGTGGAAGGCGTCTACTGGTCCGCCGGCCCATCGGCCGCGTGCATCAACCGCTTCTCACCCTCCGGTGCGCTGCTGGGCAAGCTGCCGTTCCCGGTCCCTGGTCCGACCATGCCATGCTTCGCCGAACGCCACCTCTACGTGACCTCGCTGCGCGAGGGCCGCTCGCCGGAAGCATTGCAACAGCATCCGACACTGGGCGGGCTGTTCCGCGCCCATGCACCGGTCCTCGGTGCGTCGGTCGCGGTGTTCGCCGACGCTCAGTAGGTTGGGGGCGCCGAGTAGTAGCCGGGCGGCGGCGGGGCATAATAGCCGGGCGGCGGCCGCTGCGGGGTCGTCACGGCCCCGCCGACGGCGCCAACTGCGCCCCCGATCAGCGCGCCGGTCGCTGCACCGCGCCCGCCGCCCGCGATCCCGCCAATCGCCGCTCCGGTGCCGGCGCCGAGCAATCCGCCACCAAGGGCACGCTGGCCCGGGTCGTACGGGTCGGTGCAGGCGGTCAGTGCCAGCGCCATGCCAAGTGCGGCTGCAATGGGTACGATCGAACGCTGCATGATATCCCGATCTCCTGTTCGCTGATCGCCGGATGATACACAACAATGGCACGCTGTTGGCATCCTCCCGGCGATAGCTTCACATCTCGGCGAGAACGACCCCAGCAGTGTCGCCGCGCGGAGGATCGAGGGGAGCTACGAGGCGACGTGCAGCCGGAGCCGCGCTGGCGGTCGCTCCTCGTGTTCCAGATAGGCCAGGAACTTCGAACAGTATTTGCTGGCCGTTGTATGCCACACGCGCTCGCGCAGGGCGACGTAGCGCCGCAACCGCTCCGCCAGCGGCATGGCCAGCGCCTCATGCATCGCATCGGCGATTTCTTCGGCGTCGAACGGGTTGACGATCAGCGCCTCGGTGAGGTCCTCGGCCGCGCCGGCGAAGCGTGACAGGATCAGCACGCCGGGATCGGCGGGATTCTGCGCCGCGACGTATTCCTTGGCCACCAGGTTCATGCCATCGCGCAGCGGGGTCACCAGTCCCAGACGTGCGCACCGGTAGAACCCGGCAAGGATCCGCCGGCGCACCGTGCTGGTCATGTAGCGCAGCGGCACCCAGTCGAATTCGGAATAGCGGCCATTGGTGTCGCCCACGATGCGATCGAGCTCGCGCCGCAGGCGCTGATAGCTGCCGGACTCCTCGCGCGACCGCGCCGCGATCTGCAGAAAGCTGACCTGGCGTCGATGCTCGGGATGCTTGGCGAGCAGCCGGCCGAACGCGTCGAACCGATTGACCAGGCCCTTGGAATAGTCGAGCCGATCGACCCCGATGGCGAGCGTGCGATCGCCGAGGCTTTCGCGCAGCCGCATCGTCTCGGCGCTGTGCTCGGCGCGGGCAGCGATGTCGGCGAAGCCGGCGGCATCGATGCCGATCGGATCGACAATCGCCAGCACATGGCGGCCGTCGTAGATGAAGCCGTCGTCATCGACCTTGGTGCCAGGCAGGATTTCCCGCACACACTCGAGGAACGCGCGCTGATAAGTGCGCGTGTGGAAGCCGACGACGTCGAAGGCGCACATGGCACGCAGCAGCTCGGCTGCACGCGGCAATGCGTGCAGCAGTGCCGGCGGGACGAACGGCGTGTGCAGGAAGAATCCGATGCGGTTGCGCACCCCGAGCCGACGCAGCTCCTCGGCCAACGGGAACAGGTGGTAGTCGTGCACCCAGATCAGATCATCGTCCCGCAGCAGCCTGGCGAGTGACTCGGCAAACCGGCGGTTCACCCCACGATAGGCTTCGTAGTCCTCACGGCGGAACTCCACCAGGCCGAGGCGGAAATGCAACAGCGGCCACAGGGCGCCATTGGAAAAGCCGACGTAGAACGAACGATATTCCGCCTCGGTCAGATCGATGGTGGCATAGGTGGTGCCATCGGCGCGCTGCAGCCGTGCCTCGGGCTCGGGGGAACCGGACCGTTTCCCGCTCCAGCCGAACCAGAGTGTTCCCGGCCGCAAGGCATCGGCCAGTGCCACGGCCAGCCCGCCCGCCCGAGGGCCACGCTCGGAGGGCAGCGGCACACGGTTAGAGACGATCACGAGGCGCGCCACTTATCCTCCCTTCGCGGGCAGCCGGGACGCGCGGTACGATACCGCGCCGCCACCGACCGCCCGGTCACTTCGCCGTGATATGCGGGCGGCGCATGCTGCTGCCGCAGAAAAGCCTGATCTCGCCCAGAGATCGGTGTTGTTTGGCATCATGCACACCGGGAAGGCTTCACAATCATGCGAATTGCCCAGATTGCACCGCTCACCGAATCAGTGCCGCCGCGGTTGTATGGCGGGACCGAGCGGGTCGTCTCTTTTTTGACCGAACAGCTCGTTGACATGGGACATGATGTGACACTGTTCGCCAGCGGAGATTCGTGCACCAGCGCCGAACTCGCCGCCGTGTGGCCGACCGCGCTGCGGTTCGATCCAGCGGTGCGCGATGCGATCGCGCCGCACATGCTGATGTTGGAGCAGGTCTGCCGCCGCGCCGGCGAGTTCGACGTGCTGCACTGCCACCTGGACTATTGGACGTTCCCGCTGTTCACCCGGCAGAGCACGCCATTCCTGACCACACTGCATGGCCGGCTGGATTTGCCGGAGCTGCGATCGATCTATCACTGCTTCCCGGACGTGCCTCTGGTGTCGATCTCCGACGCGCAGCGGGCGCCGGTGCCGGATGCCAATTTCGTCGCCACGGTGCAGCACGGGCTGCCGGAAGACCTGCTCACGCCTCGCGAGGTGGCGCCCGGCTACCTGGCGTTCCTCGGCCGCATCTGTCCGGACAAGCGGCCTGACCGGGCGATCCGCATCGCACGGCGGGCCGGCATCAAGCTGAAGATCGCCGCCAAGGTGGATCGGGTCGATGAGGACTATTTCCGCGACACGATCCGCCCGATGATCGATGGCCGTCACGTCGAACTGATCGGCGAGATCACCGATGCCGAGAAATCCGACTTCCTGAGCGGCGCCATCGCGCTGCTGGTGCCGATCGACTGGCCGGAGCCGTTCGGTCTGGTGATGATCGAGGCGATGGCCTGCGGCACGCCGGTGATCGCATTCAACCGCGGTTCGGTGCCGGAGATTGTCGAGCACGACGTCACCGGGCTGATCGTGGAGGACGAGACGCAGGCGGTCGCGGCGGTCCGCCGGGCTGGCGACCTGTCACGCGCGGCGGTGCGGCGCGGCTTCGAGCGCCGGTTCACCGCGCGACGCATGGCCGAGGACTATCTGGCGCTGTATCGCCGCCTGGTCGCGCCGGCGCGTCCGGCGCTGCGTGTCGTGCGCTAGGAGGTGGCGGCCCTGGCCGTCGACCGCGATTGCTGTCGACGGCACGTGGTGCTTCAGGGGGACAGTCCGTCATAGAACCTGGGACGGTGCGTACTATTGCCCTACTCGGTCGACGGAGGTGAACCTGAACACAACATTGGCGCTGGGATCGGGCCCCGCACCGTCCAGGCCGAGTATGCAATGCTCTGCGTCGACCGCCTGCGCGCCGGAAAAGCGCACCGGATCGCCGGTCTCCAGACCGGCCGTATGTTAAACGGCGCTCGTTCCGTGATCGATCAATATCGCGTCCGCGGCAATGTTATAGCTGGTCCGGACATCGGCGATCGGAGAGATTGGAGGTCCGGGCGGGAATCGAACCCACATACGCGGATTTGCAGTCCGCTGCATCACCACTCTGCCACCGGACCTCAGGTAGCTGGTCAGGCTGGAAAAACCGAGGAAATCCGCCGGTTTGCGGCCCCGCGGGACATATAGCAGAGCTGTCAGAAGTTATCCAGGTTGTCCCGCTTTCGCTGGCTTACTGTCCCATGAGTGTCCCAAGCCCGCCGCTCAAGGGCGCGGCCAGTTCGACACAGGCTGGCGGGAGTCGCGCACAGGGACTTGAGATGCCGCTGACATCAGATATGGGCGAGCAATGGAGGCCCCCACGGGGAGACACACGACCCGGGCCCACCCCTCACCACCGAAGGGGGATCCGCCCAAAGTCCCCCACCCCCGTCCGGGGCGGGACTTGGCGCCGCCCCCCCCTCCGGCGCCAGCTTTACAAGGGCGTAAGGGTGGTCATCGTCGGGGCGATGCCCCCCTTATTGATTATCACTCCCGATAGGGCGGGGGGCTCCATCACCGATGGTCGTGGGGCAGTCACAGCCGACTTCCGCTGATCTAGTGTGGCCTATTTGCGACAACCCTAGGAGCGATCAGCGGGCTCGCATCGATGAAGCAATTAACTTGGCCACCGACTCTCAGGCCACCCGGGGGGCGGGGCACCCAGCGTTTGTGCGGGCCCTGGCGCTGAGCTGGCTGACCCTGCCAACTCTGTGGGTGCTCATGCCGCCAGGTCCAGAGGGTGGAACCGCACCCGGATCCGCCCATAACCCGCGATGCTCGATCTGTGCCTTGGCCTGCAGCGCGGGCGCGTCGGGGCTGGGTTCCATCGATCCTCGACCCACGCGCCGCCCATGCGCACCATGTAAGCGCCTGCGTCCACACCAACGTCGGGACCGTCCTCGATCACCAGTCGGCCACCGTGCGACCATACGAAAACCCCGATATGGGTCTGTACGTCGACATGGTGCCCCACGATCAACTGCACCATCACGTCACGCGCGTCGCCGCCAAACGGCTGGTCCATTTCTGGCGCATCGATCGCGTGTAGTCTGATCGTGATTGGGCGCTCGCCTGGCGGAGTGACCGTGCAGGTGTCGCCGTCGTGACATTGTGTGGCAACGGGCACTACCTTCTCCCGCGGCCTGAACGAGAACGGCGGCGCCTGGAATGGCACGCAACGTCGACCATGGGTGCGAAGAAGATCACACCGAAACGCACAACGAGCAATGGCAGAAACTACCTGACGGAACTACCGATTAGCATTCCGACTGGACAAGTCCTGGTGCATGATCGGGTGAACCTATTGGCGCGACTGAATGGAAAATATCGGGTGTGGCTGCTCCCATGACTGAGTATCCGCCCAACCTTCATGATGTGGTTCCTCCCTGTGCGATTTGGCACGGTGAGGTCCACACCCAAGTGGTCGTCCCGGCACAGCCTACAACGACACTGACTTGCGCCGCAGAGCAAGCAACCCGAACAGACCAACGCCCAGCAACCCGATTGCCGAGGGTTCGGGAGACAGCACCTGGGGGTTGACATTGTCGAGGACAATGAGCTGCGAGTTTGGAAAGCCGAAGCTGTCGAAGAAGCAACCGCCGCAGCCTGTGCCAAGACCTGGAGTAGTACCATATTGTGTGAAGGTTCCGAGCGGGAACCAACGGAACTCATTACCAGTGAAGGATTGAGGCGGACCTCCACTGTACTGATCAACGATTATCTCTGGTTGTCCTGTGTACGAAGGATTGTCAGTCGACGATACAATGAATTGTATTTGACTAATGAAGTTAAATGGAGGTAGAGCTAAGTGAGCCAGATTCTGGATCGGAGGCTAGAACTGTAGTGTCGGTAGTAATGAAAGTTGGTAAGTTGTAAGTGAAGAGAGTGAAACTTCTTGCCGGATTATCTATTGTGTAGGAGACGAACGCCTGAGCTCGCGGCGCAACGGCCACAAACGTTCCAACAGCCAGGGCCAGAAGTGCGATTTTTGAAACCATGATCTCCCCCCTGATGAACCGGG
>CAWFYC010000004.1:0-32247 GCA_963819855.1 uncultured Alphaproteobacteria bacterium | reverse complement strand
TGCGAGAACCCGGACTGAGTCAATGCCCATGCCACCGCTGTTGCGGCGCCGAGGATCAGCAGAATGACGCCGGACAGCGACGCGATTTCCACCAGTATCGGCACGATCCGCGATCAGTTGAACCGGCGGTAGATCACCAAGCCTACGATGATCGTATAGGCGATGCCGATGGTGGACACTTCGGTCGCGGTCGCCACCCCCTCCACGACGGTCAGGCGAATGACGAACGGCAGTGCCAACGCCGGCAATGAGATGATGAAGGCGCGTCCCGCCTCGGCCAGCGTCGCGCGGCCAATCCCCGACATGTCCTGCTGCGGCAGCGCCGCCGGATGACGATGCACAATGCGGCCGCTGGCACGAGACTGGGCAATAATCCGCCGGTGAATAACGTGCCGATCGCGGTGGGACGCGAACGATCAGTGCGGTCAGACGATCATGCCCTTTTCGGCCAGGAAGACCTTGGTCTGATCGATCAGTCCGACCATGTCGTTGCGCACATCGACGCCAGCCTGGTTGAAGCTGTCCATCACCAGATCCCGCATGTCCTCAACCGTGTTGATCGGCTTCGATGAGGACGTCATCTGATGAAAGCCGCTATCCAGGATCTTGTCGGTAGTCAGATAGCCCGCCTTCTCAAGATCAGCCCGCAGCAGCTTGCCATCCATCGCCTGCCGGATCGCGTTATAGTCCTGCAAGGCGAACGGCATGCTGGGGGGCTGTTCGCTACAATCCCCAACCGCGAGCAGGCGACGATCCCGCCGTGCAGTATGCGCGGTTGCGCCGGCCGCTTGTTCCGGGTCAAGCTTGTTCTGTAGCCGGTCTGCCTGGGACCGCATGGAACCGTTCGAACCGCCGAAATACCTCACCAGCCTGATCGCCGCGATCAACGAAGGGGCGAAGTCGGCGCAGCTCGGCGCGCTGGCATACACCGCGATCGGGCTGTTTCTGCTCGCAACCGCCTTCTCGGCGACCGACGAGGACATGCTGCTGAACCACGCGATCACCATCTCGCAACTCGGCGGCGCGGCGGTGCCGGTGGCGCTGTCGTTCGGGCTGGCGCCGGCGGTGTTCGTGGCGGCGCATCTCTACACGCTGAGCCGCTACGACATGTTGGCGGGGAACGTGCGCCGGTTCCTGACGGACCTACCGGTGATGGTGCGGTTGGGGACGGACCAGGAGCGCTGCCGGCAGTTGCTGGCCAACGTGGAGTTCGTCAACGCCTTGGCGATGCCGCCGGGGTCGCGCGCCTCCAGTTGGCTATTCCGCTGGACCGTCGTCTTCATGCTGGCGGGGTTCCCGGTGGCGGTACTGCTGCTGGTGCAGATGAGTTCGCTGCGCCTGCAGCACGAGGTGGTCAACTGGGTTCACCACGTCTGTCTGCTGGTCGATCTGGTGCTGCTGGTCTGGTTTTTCGGACGCCAGGGAGCCGATGGCGACTGGAGTTTCCGGACCGCACCGATGCGACGCAAGGTGGCGCTGTGTTGGCTGCCGGTCGTGATCATACTGATGGATTTGGCATGGCTGCGGGTGCCCGGCCCTGACGCGACCACGGTGCGCGAGGACATCCAGGATTATGCGGACTATTCGTTTTCGCAGGACCCACTGCTGCGCTTGGTGCTGGCATTGGCGGTTCAGCCGGTGGACATGGTGCTATGCAAGCACGTCGCCTGGGGCTGCCGGTTTCTGACGGTCGCGAAACGTTCGCTGATGGCGAAGGTTTGGGATGCCAAGACATTCGTCGAACTGCGCGGGGGCGCCGACGCCGATGACGCGCGTCTAGCCGCGATCCAGGGCGCGGACTTGCGCGGGCGGGTGCTGCGCTTCGCCGTGCTGACCGGCAGCGACCTGTTCGCCGCGGATCTGAACGAGGCGCAACTGCAGCATGCCAAACTCGACGGCGTCACTTTGAAACGGGCGAAGCTATCCGGAGCGCGGATGCAAGGCGCCGACCTGCGGGAAGCGTGGTTGCAGGGCGCCGACCTGCGGGGAGCGCAGTTACAGGGCGCGAAGCTGAGCTTCGCGCAGTTGCAGGGCGCGCACCTGGACGGCGCGCAGTTGCAGGGTGCGGACATGAATCAAGCGCAGATGCAGGGCACGACCCTGGACGGCGCGCAGTTGCAGGGTGCGGACATGAACGGGGCGCAATTGCAAGGCGCGTACCTGCGCAGAGCGCAGTTGCAGGGCGCGGACCTGCACTTCGCCCAGTTGCAGGGCGCGGACCTGCTCGGAGCGCAGCTACAGGGCGCAGACTTGCAATTCGCGCGGTTGCCGGGCGCGGACCTGCGCCAAGCCAGCCTCTGGAACATTGTCGGTGACCGACAAACCCAGATCGGTCTTGCTGATCTCCGAGCCGTCGATTTCGCTGCTGTTGCAGGTGAAGATTCCCAAGACCGCGCCGCACTTGCAGCAGGCGTGCCGGAAGCCGTCAGAGCGCCGATCGATACTGCTCTGACCCTACGTGTCGGAGCGAGAGTGCTGCCGCGGATGCGCACGGACGACGGACCCATGCTGGTGGACAGCAGCGACGCTCCGGCTTTCGCGGCTCTGCAACCTGGACAGACCACGACCGACGTTGGGCACTACGACGGTCGGCTTGCCGTCTTTCTCGCCGACACGATCGCCCCGATCGCCCCGGTCGTGGCCGAGCGGATGGCGATCCGTGCACTATTCTTGTTATCCGAAACGGACAGGTCCTCGGGCAGGGACCTCGCCTGCCGTCTGATTGCGGCAGCCTATCGCAACCTTGTGCAGCTGAAGCCCGAGACCGTCAAACGCCTGAAAGATAGCAGCGGGACCGACTGTCTGCCTCCGGCGAGACCATGAGGTACTGCGGGAGGTACTGTGGCGAAGGCCCTCAGCGGCCGGTCAGCAAAGCGTCCACCGCCTCGACCAGCGCGCGCGCCGACTGGATGCGTTCCAGCGCCAGCTCTTCGCCCACGACATCCGACGCCTCGATCGTGGCATAGGCGGCTTCAGCTTCCGCCAGCCGCCGCTCGCCTTCCTCGCGCGACAGATCGGTTGGTGCCAGCACCTCGTTCGCCAGCACCGTGCAGCGCTCGGGTGTCACCTCGGCGAAGCCGCCGGCGACATACATCTGGTCGGTGACCCGCTCGCCTTCATACAGCGCGATGACACCGCCGCGCAGCATCACGATGGTGGGCGAGTGGCCTTCCAGCACGCCCATGTCGCCCTCGGAGGCCGGTATCACCACCATATCCACCGGCCGCGACAGCAGCAGCCTGTCAGGGGTGACGATCTCCAGGTTCACCGGCATGCTGCGTTACGCCGTCGCCGCCAGGCTTTCGCCCTTCTTCACCGCGTCCTCGATCGTCCCGACCATGTAGAACGCGGCCTCCGGAAGGTGGTCGTACTCACCCGCGCAGATCGCCTTGAAGCTGCGGATCGTGTCGGCGACCGGCACGAAGATGCCGGGGAAGCCGGTGAACACCTCGGCCACGTGGAACGGCTGCGACAGGAAGCGCTGGATTTTCCGGGCTCGCGCCACCACCAGCTTGTCCTCTTCCGACAGCTCGTCCATGCCCAGGATGGCGATGATATCCTGCAGCGACTTGTAGGTCTGCAGGATGCGCTGTGTCTCGCGTGCCACCTGGTAGTGCTCCTCGCCGCAGATCCGAGGGTCGAGCGACCGCGATGTGGAGTCCAGTGGGTCCACCGCCGGATAGATCCCCAGTTCGGCGATCTGCCGCGACAGCACCGTGGTCGCGTCCAGGTGCGCGAACGACGTGGCCGGCGCGGGGTCGGTCAGGTCGTCGGCCGGCACATAGATCGCCTGCACCGAGGTGATCGACCCCTTCTTGGTCGACGTGATCCGTTCCTGCAACGCACCCATGTCGGTGGACAGCGTCGGCTGATACCCCACCGCCGAGGGAATCCGCCCCAGCAGCGCCGACACTTCGGCGCCCGCCTGGGTGAAGCGGAAGATGTTGTCGACGAAGAACAGCACGTCCTGGCCTTCCTCGTCGCGGAAGTATTCTGCCAGCGACAGCCCCGACAGGCCCACGCGCGCGCGCGCGCCCGGCGGCTCGTTCATCTGGCCGTACATCAAGGCGACCTTGGAGCCTTCGATGATCTTGTGGTTCTCGTCCATCCGGATCACGCCGGCATCGATCATTTCGTGATACAGATCGTTGCCTTCGCGTGTGCGCTCGCCCACGCCGGCGAACACCGACACGCCGCCATGCGCCTTGGCGATGTTGTTGATCAGCTCCTGGATGATCACGGTCTTGCCAACGCCGGCGCCGCCGAACAGGCCGACCTTGCCGCCCTTCAGGTACGGCGCCAGCAGGTCCACCACCTTGATGCCGGTGACCAGGATCTCAGCCGTCGTTGCCTGTTCCTCGAAACTCGGCGCCTCGCGGTGGATCGGATAGCGCTTCGTGGTGTTGACCGGTCCCTGCTCGTCGATTGGGTCGCCGATCACGTTGAGGATTCTTCCAAGTGTCTCCGGTCCCACGGGCACGGTGATAGGCCCGCCGGTGTCCACCACCTCCTGGCCGCGCACGATGCCGTCGGTGCTGTCCATCGCGATGGTGCGCACGGTGCGCTCGCCCAGTTCCTGCGCCACCTCCAGCACCAGCGTGCGGTCGGCGATCTTGGTGTGCAGTGCGTTCTGGATGTACGGCAGGTCGCCGTCGAACTGCACGTCCACCACGGCGCCCATCACCTGGGTCACGCGTCCGACGATGTTGCTTGCCATAGCTTTGTTGCCCCTATCAGACGGCTTCGGCGCCGGAGATGATCTCGATCAGTTCCTTGGTGATATTCGCCTGGCGCGCGCGGTTGTAGTTCAGCGTCAGGCGCTTGATCATGTCGCCGGCGTTGCGCGTCGCGTTGTCCATCGCGGTCATCCGCGCGCCATGCTCGCCGGCGGCACTTTCCAGCAGCGCGCGGTAGACGGCGATCGCCAGCGCCTGCGGCAGCAGGCGCGCCAGGATGGTCTCTTCGTCCGGCTCGAACTCGTAGCTCGCGCCGCCCAGATCGATGGTCTCGCCTTCCGGCGGCGGCGGAACGGGAACCAGCTGCTGCTCGGTGACGATCTGCGAAATCACCGAACGGAAACGGTTGTAGATCAGGACACAGACGTCGATTTCGCCCGCTGCCAACATCGCGGTGATCCGGCTGCCGATCTCCTCGGCGTCGGAGAACTCAAGGCGACGCTTGCCGGCATAGGAGATGTCGCCGCTGATCCGGCTCGCCAGTTCGCGGCGCAGGTAGTCACGCCCCTTGCGGCCCACCGCGAGGATCTTGACGGTCTTGCCCTCCGCCTCTAGGCGACGGGCGAGCGTGCGTGTGGCGCGGCCGATGTTGGCGTTGAAGGCGCCGGCGAGGCCGCGGTCGGCGGTGACCGGCACCAGCAGATAGGTCTGTTGCTTGCCGGTCCCCGCCAACAGCGGCGGCGCGTCCGGCATGTCCGCCACCGAAGTCGCTAGCGCGCGCAGCATGCGCTCCATCCGCTCCGCGTAGGGCCGTGCCGCTTCCGCCTGCTGCTGCGCCCGGCGCAGCTTCGACGCCGACACCATCTTCATCGCGGAGGTGATCTTCTGCGTAGATTTCACGCTGGCGATGCGCGTGCGCAGCGCTTTCAGGCTGGGCATTGCGATACCTTACCCGGGTTATTAGGCACGGACGCACGCATCAACTGAAGTTCTTCGCGAAACTGTCGAGGAATCCAGTGAGCTTCTTCTCGGTGTCGGGCTTGATCTCCAGCTCGGTGCGGATCGTCTCCAGGATCGCGGGCTCGCGCGCCTTCATCTCGGACAACACCTGCGACTCGAACGCGCCCACCCGCCCGATGTCGATCCGGTCGAGATAACCGCGCACGCCGGCGAAGATCGCCACTACCTGTTCCTCGATCGGCACCGGCTTGAACTGCGGCTGCTTCAGCAGTTCGGTCAGCCGCGAGCCACGCGCCAGCAGTTGCTGCGTCGAGGCATCCAGGTCCGAGGCGAACTGCGCGAACGCCGCCATCTCGCGGTACTGCGCCAGCTCCAGCTTGATCCGCCCGGCGACCTGCTTCATCGCCCGCACCTGTGCGGCCGAGCCCACGCGGGAGACGGAAATGCCGACATTCACCGCCGGCCGGATACCGCGGAAGAACAGCTCGGTCTCCAGGAAGATCTGCCCGTCGGTGATCGAGATCACGTTGGTCGGGATATAGGCCGACACGTCGCCGGCCTGCGTCTCGATCACCGGCAGCGCGGTCAATGACCCGGCGCCGTTCGCGTCGTTCATCTTCGCCGCCCGCTCGAGCAGGCGGGAATGCAGATAGAACACGTCGCCGGGAAACGCCTCGCGTCCCGGCGGACGGCGCAGCAGCAGCGACATCTGCCGGTACGACACCGCCTGCTTCGACAGATCGTCGTAGAAGATCACCGCGTGGCGGCCGTTGTCGCGGAAGTGCTCGCCCATGGTGCACCCGGAATACGGCGCCAGGTACTGCATCGGCGCCGGATCTGACGCGGTGGCGGCGATCACGATGGAGTATTCCATCGCGCCGTATTCCTCCAGCGTCTGCACCAGCTGCGCCACGGTGGAGCGCTTCTGTCCGACTGCGACATAGATGCAATAGAGCTTCTTCGATTCATCCGACCCGGCGTTGATCGCCTTCTGATTGATGATGGTGTCGATGATCACCGCGGTCTTGCCGGTCTGGCGGTCGCCGATGATCAGCTCGCGCTGGCCGCGGCCGATCGGGATCAATGCGTCGATCGCCTTCAGGCCGGTCTGCATCGGCTCGTGCACCGACTTGCGCGGGATGATGCCAGGCGCCTTCACCTCGACGCGGCGGCGCTCGCTGGTTGCGACCGGGCCCTTGCCGTCGATCGGGTTGCCCAGCCCGTCCACCACGCGGCCGAGCAGCGCGTCGCCCACCGGCACGTCCACGATGGACCCGGTGCGCGAGACGGTGTCGCCTTCACGGATCTGCTTGTCGTCGCCGAAGATAACCACGCCGACGTTGTCGGTTTCCAGGTTCAGCGCCATGCCGCGCAGGCCGGCGCCGGGGAACTCGACCATCTCGCCGGCCATGCAGTTCTGCAGGCCGAACACCCGGGCGATGCCGTCGCCGACGGACAGCACCTGGCCGGTCTCCGCAACATTGGCCTCGGTGTCGAACGCGGCGATCTGCTTCTTCAGGATCTCCGAGATCTCGGCTGGGCGGATCTCCATATCAGGCGGCTCCCTTCATGGCGTACTGCAGTCGCTGCAGGCGGGATTTAAGTGAGGTGTCGTAGAGGCGGGCGCCGACGCGTACGACGAGACCGCCGAGCAGGTCGGGTTCCACGGCTTCGAGGATGTTGACGTTGCCGTAGCCGGCCTCGATCAGGCGGGCACGCAGCTGCTGGCGCTGCACGTCGTTCAGCGGATGCGCGGAGGCGACGTGGGCGGTGATGATGCCGCGGCGCTCGGCCACCAGGGCTGCGAAGGCGCGGACGATGTCGCGCAGGTTGCGCAGCCGGCGATTGGCCGCCACGACGCCGACGAAGTCGCACACCGGTTTGGAAAAGCCTTCCTGTTGCAGCACCGCCAGCGCCGCCCTGGTGGCCTGGTTCACGTCGATAAGCGGCGATTCCAGCAGGCGGCGGAAATCGGCGCTCGCATCGATGATCTGGCCCAGTGCGTCCATCTCGGCCACCACGGCATCGAGTGCGTGCTGCTCCTCGGCATGGGCATACAGCGCCGCGGCGTAGCGGTCGGTCAGGCCGCCGCCGGATGCGATCGTCGTAGCGCCTGAGGCCACGTGAGGTTCCCTGTGCTGAGGCCGCGCGCAAGCGCGGGCGTGGGCGGGAGACCGGCCGCCCTGACCGGCGCGCGGCCTCTAGCATGGGGTCAGATGGGGAGCAACACGGGTTATTGGCGTTGGGCGGAAGCCACTTCGACTATTCGGAAGACTGGTGCAAACAGACGGCATTGATCAGGTTCCCCCTCCAGCGGCCAGGACCATTGGCGCCTATGACGCGAGTCCCGGCTGTCCGAGTTGCTCGACCGTGTCGAGCGTGGCGAGCAGATCGTCATCACTCGGCACGGCAAGCCGGTCGCACGACTGGTGCCCGAGGGGTGCGCATGACCGGGAAAGCGCGCACGCTGCCGTGGCGCGCATTCGTACCCTGCGGGCCAAGCTCGCAGCGCGGGGGGTCGACCTTTCGGATGCGGAAATCCGGGCATTGCGTGACGAAGGACGACGATAACCGGGCAAGATCGGACGATGGCAGGCTTGGTGCTGGACGCATCTGTGACACTTGCCGCGGTGCTACAGGGGTCCAACGCTGCCGCCGCAACCGATCTGCTGGACCGGGTCGCGGCCGACCGCGCGGCATTTTGCCATCACAGCGCGCCGCCTATGTTCGCGACCTGCTTATTTTGTCGATCGAAGTCGATCTGGAGACATCAGCCGGTGTATGGCGCGAGACTACATCAGTCGCCGAGCGCCATCGCTTGACCTTGTATGACGCAGCCTACCTGGAACTGGGCCTGCGCCGTGGACTGCCGCTCGCCACGTTCGACGCTGCGCTGCGCCGTGCCGCATCCGCCGCCGGCTTGCACTTGCTGTTGCGGCTGGAGATGCCGTCTGACCTGTTCGCCGTCGGTGCTACTCCCGCAGCCGCTCAAGCAGTCGCGCGGCAAGCGGGGCTTCGATTGCTTCGAGGGCGTCGCGCGCCGCGGCTGCCATGTCGGGCGAAGCGCGCACGATCCGGCCGAGCAGGACGATACACTCGTCGTCGGCGATCGGCGGTATCGCTTCGATCACATGCCGGGAAGCCGCCTCGCGCAGCGCCTGTTTGAGCAGCGGCGCGGCCTCCCCGCGGCCCATGCGGCCCAATGCGCAGGCGGCCTCGATGCAGATTTCGGAGTGCAGGTCGTTGAGCAGATCGATCAGTGTCGTGATGACGTCCGGTGTGGGCCACGTCAGCCGGCAGGCATTGCCGCGGATCGCGGGGTCCGCGTGGCGCAGCAACGTAAGCACAACCGGCGTCGTCAGATGCGATTTGAGTTGCGTCGCGGTGGCCACGGCGGTGGTCAGTGTCGGCCCCTTCACCCATCCTCGATCGATGATCCGTGCCACGCTGCGCGCGGCCTCCGGCCCGCCGATCGCCGCGAGCGTAGCCAGCGCGGCGATCTGCTCCGGCAAGGCGCGCTGCATACCGAAGCCGGCGAAGCGACGGCAATAATCCTCCAGCACCGGGATGGCAGCAGCGAGCCCGCGCCGGCCGGCTTCAACGACCAGGGACGGACCGTCCGCGAGCGTGGATGCGGGAATCGCTGCCAGCAGGGCCGCATCGTCAAATTCTGCCGGGGAGGCAGGCGGCGGTCGCTTGACCGACGATGCCTGCGCCGAAGGCGGAACACCTGATCCGGAAAACAGATCGAGCTGTCCGTCCGACACGGTCGCTGGATTGCCGATCCCGTCAGGCCTTCGGCAGGAGTGCCTCGGAATAACCCCGGCGCTGCATCGTATCGAGCTTCAGCTTGATCGGGGTGCCGAGCCACAAAGCGTAGTCGGTGTGGTCGTCCACCATGTCATCGGTCAGTGGATGCACCAGGATGTCGAGACCCTCGCGGTTGAGCATCAGCCACGGGACGACGCTCTGAAACGCATCCTGTCTGAAGATCACCTGGAACTGCGGTACCGGGTGCGGTCCGACCTGCTCGCCGCTGAACCGGCCGAGCTCGACCGGGAAGCCCGTGGCTAGCCCGAATTTCTCAAACACGGCGGGTGCATCGGGGCTGCGAATCTGAGAGAAGCGTTGTGCAGCAACAGTTTCTCCACGATCCGAGGTATGCCCCGATGCCGACAGAGTGTACGCCGAAGCGGTTCGAATTTGAAGCGGTTGCGCGGCGTGCGGTGGTGGCCGGGTTCGATGGCGGGAACATCACCTCGAACGCCGGTGCGCTGCTGCTGGGACAGGTCGATCGCGGCCTTGGGCTGGTGCGCCGCTTCGCTGACTGCTTCATCGATCGGCGTGACGCCCGCTATGTGGAGCATCGGGTCGCGACGCTGGTGGGGCAGCGCATCTTCGGCCTGGCGTTGGGCTATGAGGACCTCAACGATCACGACGAGCTGCGCAAGGATCCGACGTTCGCGGTGCTGGCGGGCAAGTTGAGCCCGGTGCTCCGGACGGACTGCGAGGCGCTGGCCGGCAAGAGCACGCTCAATCGTCTGGAGCACACGCCGCGGCGCCATGCGTCGAAGTATCACAGGATCGACTGCGATGGCGCGCAGGTCGATGCGTTGCTGGTGGATCTGTTCCTCGAGGCGCATCGGCGCGCGCCGCGCGAGATCGTACTGGATCTCGACAACACCGACATCCCGCTGCACGGGATGCAGGAAGGCCGGTTCTACCAGGGCTACTATAAGGAGCATTGCTATCTGCCGCTCTACGTATTCTGCGGCCGGCACCTGCTGCTGGCCCGCCAAAGGCGTGCGAATGTTGCGGGCTGCGATGGCGCGGTCGAGGAGATGGCGCGCATTGTCGCACAGATCCGCCGGCGCTGGCCGCGGGTACGCATCATCTTGCGCGCCGACAGCGGCTTCTCCAATGACGAGCTGATGGTGTGGTGCGAGGCGAACCGCGTCGACTACGTGTTCGGCCTGGCGCGCAATCGTCGCCTGGAGGCGGTGCTGGTCGAACCGCTCGCCCAGGCCAGGCGTCTATGCATCGCCTCGGGTCGGCCGGCGCGCGTGTTCCGCGACTTGCAGTATCGCACGCTCGACAGCTGGAGCCGCACCCGGCGCGTCGTCGGCAAGGCCGAGCACACAATGGAGGGCGCCAATCCCCGCTTCATTGTCACCTCGCTCAAGCGCACCCGCGTCGGCTACGATGCGCGCGCGCTGTACGAGGATCTCTATTGCGCCCGCGGTGAGGCCGAGAACCGCGTCGGCGAGCAGTTCGAGCTGTTCGCCGATCGCGCCTCGTCGGCCACCATGGCGGCCAATCAGCTCCGCATGTGGTTCTCGGCCATGGCCTATGTTCTGGTCGACACCTTGCGCCGTGTCGGGCTTCGCCACGGCCAGTTCGCCGACGCCGCCGTCGCAACCATTCGCCTCAAGCTGCTGAAGCTCGGGGCGCAGGTGCGCAGCAGCGTGCGCCGCATCCACTTCGCCATCGCCTCGGGTTGCCCGAACAAGGACGAGTTCGCGCTCGCGCACTGCTACCTCCAGCGCGCCTTCAGCTCCGCTTGAGACATAGCAGGCAACCAAAACACCAGGGGGTGCTCATTGGTTCGACGGCGCGCGCCATCATGGACTCGCATTACGCGCAACCAAAGCCTGCCATGCGCGTCAGCCGCGAATCTCATTCGTCAGTCAGCCGACCCGATCGCTCGCACCATCAAGATGCCGCGTGGCACTCGATTTCATCGACCTGTACGAGCTCGCGTTTGAGAAATCCAGGCTAGCGCCTCGCGCAGCTTCTCGGCGACCGGACGCGTGGCAGTGTCGTAATAGACATGCGCGTGATAGCCATGAACCGCTGGCGTTCCGGCCGTTGCGTTGGTCATCACAGGCCCTCCCTTTGGTTTGTTGTATTTTCGCAGGCTGAGGCTGGCGACACAACCGGCGGCACCGGGCGTTCGATGCCATGGCTGGCGTCGAAGGCCTACTTGTGATGCAACAGGACGAGGATAATTCCTGCAGCGGGAGGACTTGTCATGTCAGGCAGCAACAGCGCCCAGTCATCGAGTTCGGATCGAACAATCGGCTCCGGAGCTGGAGAGGATCATCGCGACGTCCGAGCCTATCCGCCACTTGGCCGATGGCTTTGGCGGTGCGCATGGCCCGGCGGAAGGACCGCTTTGGTGGAAGGAAGGCGGCTACCTGTTGTTCAGCGACATCCACAACAACAAGCGTATGAAATACCTCCCCGGCACCGGCGTGACGCTGTTCCAGGAACCGACCAACCGCGCCAATGGACTGACCAGGGACCTGCAGGGCAGGCTGATCGCCTGCGAGCATGACTCGCGGCGGGTCACGCGTCAGGAACCCGACGGCAGTATCACGGTAATCGCCAACAGCTTTCAGGGACGGCAACTCAACCGGCCCAACGACGTGGTGGTGAAGTCCGACGGCTGCATCTACTTCACCGATCCGTGGACCAGTCCCGCGCCGGCCGAGCAATGGGATTCTGACATTCTCGGGCGTCTACCGGGTCACCCCCGATCTGGGAACGATGACGCTGCTGATCGGCGACTTCGTGATACCGAACGGCCTCGCATTTTCCCCTGACGAAAGCGTGCTCTACATCAACGACTCGCGCCGCGGACACATCCGGGCGTTCGATCTGATGCCCAACGGAACGCTGGCAAAGCAGACCGACCGGGTGTTTGCCGATCTGCGCGGCGGCGAACCGGGCGTTCCCGACGGCATGAAGGTGGATATCGAAGGCAACGTCTACTGCGGCGGCGCCGGCGGGTTATGGATCATGGATCCGAAGGGGAAGAAGCTGGGCCGCATCGTGCATGGGGCCTCTGCCACCACAAATCTGGGTTTCGGTGGTGACGACTGGAAGACGTTGTACTTCACCAGCCGGAATCACCTGGGCGCGGTCAACGTAAAGATTCCAGGCATCCCGGTGCCGTCGCAGAAAAGGTAGCATTGCGCCCGCTGCGGACCCGCGCTTGCCGCAGCCTACGGTGGGAGTGGTCGCCCCAGCACTGTCCAGCCCAGCCGACCGGGCGTCACGCCGCCACCCTGCTCCATCGTCCCCTTGACCTCGATGGAGCGGAACCGCTGCGCCCGAAAGCCCGGGGAGAAGTGATCGGCCGCAAGCCCCGCCTTCAGCTTCAGCGCCATCAGGAACTGCCGCCGGTCGGCCAACTCCTCCCACACGCTGGGCAGGAACAGCGAGCGCCGCCCAAGGTCCTCGATGATCAGCCCGTCAACCCCCGGGCGAAGCTGCGCCAGCAGGTCGGCCTCGTCGGCGAAGCGCATCGGCTCCGGCGTTGTCAGCACCGAGACCGACAGCGACAGGCGCGGCAGTTCGAGCCAGTCGAGCCGTGGGAACCGCCAATCACGGAACGCGGCGTTGAACGCGTGCTGCACCACGTCGACGAGCAGCGGCCGTGTCGCGACAGCCGAGCCGATGCAGCCGCGCAGCGCGCCGCTCCGTCGCAGCGTGATGAAGGCGGCGCCCGGCGCGGCCAGCAGCGGCGCCACGGCGCCGTCCGCGATCAGGTGCGGCGGCTGGCCGGTGTCGAGCCCGAACAGGATCGAGCGTCGCACCAGGTCGATCAGTGCCGGCCCGACCGCCTCGACGGCGATCCGTTCGGCATCCGGCGCAGCCCCCTCGTACAGCGCCCAGGCGCCGTAGCCCACCACGCGGTCGCGCGGGCCGGCGGTGTCGCCGGAGTTGCGCAGATCCAGCCGCTCGATCGCCAGCCCTCGCCGGCGTGCCGCCAGCAGCAGGCCGCGCGTCGGCACCGCTCCGCAGGCCTGCGTCGGGGTGATGTCGGGATCGAATCGCTCGATCGCTTCGGCCGTGGTCTGGTCGAGCCGCCGGCACGCGGCGTAGTCGAGGTAGTGCGACAGGTCGGTGGACACCACGATGAGCGTCTCCGGCCCGCCCCACAGGGCGTCGAACACCGCGGCGACCGCCTCGGGCGGTGCATCGCCGGCGACGATCGGCACCAGGCGGAACTCGCCCAGCACGTGCTGGAGGAACGGCACGTGCACCTCCAGCGCATGTTCGCGCTGATAGGCGGCATCGAGCTCACCCACCATGGGCAGCGCGCGAAGCCGTGCGATCGCCTCCGTGTCGAGCCGCACGGTGCCGCCCGGCATGGCCCAGGCCTCGGCGGTATCCACTGCGAGGCCGCGGAACGCCACATAGTGCGACGGCCCGATCAGCACCACCCGGCTGATCTTGCCGCGCCCGACGGCCAGCCGCACATAGGCCCGGGCGGCAACGGGGCCGGAATAGACGTAGCCGGCATGCGGGCCGATGATCGCCTTGGGAAGCAGCGCCGACGGTGCGTCGTTGGCCGCCTCGGACAGGAACAGCGCGAGCTGCCGCTCCAGCGCATCGGGCTCGGCCGGGTAGAAGGTTCCCGCGACAGCGGGATGGCGGATCGCGGTCATCGTCGCCAGATATTGGCGCATGGATACCACGATTGAAGGTTCCCTGTTCCCCGCTCGCTATTGGCACGCGCTGGCCGACGGGCGGATCCAGTGCGACGTGTGCCCGCGGTTCTGCAAACTGCACGAGGGCCAGCGCGGCCTCTGCTTCGTCCGCGCGCGGCAGGATGACGCGCTGGTGCTGACCACCTACGGGCGCTCGTCAGGCTTCTGCATCGACCCGATCGAGAAGAAGCCGCTGAACCATTTCCTGCCCGGAACGCCGGGATTTTCGTTCGGGACCGCCGGCTGCAACCTCACCTGCAAGTTCTGCCAGAACTACGACATCAGCAAGGCGAGGGAAATCGATCGGCTAAATCAGGACGCAACACCCACGATGATCGCCGAGGCGGCGCGGCGGTTCGGCTGCCGCTCGGTCGCGTTCACCTACAACGACCCGGTGATTTTCCTGGAATACGCGGTGGATACCGCGCGCGCCTGCCACGAGGTGGGACTGAAGACAGTGGCGGTGACCGCCGGCTACATCACCCCCGAGGCGCGCGGCGAGTTCTATGCCGACATAGATGCGGCGAATGTCGATTTGAAAGGCTTCACCGAGCCGTTCTATCGCAACCTGTGCGGTGGGCGGCTCGCCGACGTGCTCGATACGCTGGTGTGGATCAAGGGCCACACGAATGTCTGGCTTGAGATCACCACGCTGCTGATCCCGGGCGAGAACGATTCCGATGCCGAGATCGGCGCGCTCGCCGCCTGGTTCGCTGCCGAGTTGGGCCGCGACGTGCCGCTGCACTTCACCGCGTTCCATCCCGACTGGCGCATGCGCGATCATCCGCCGACGCCGCCCGCCACGCTGACCCGCGCACGGGCGATCGCGATGAGCCACGGTCTGCGCTACGTCTATACCGGCAACGTGCATGACGGCGCCGGCGGCAGCACTTACTGCCATGGCTGCGGCGCGTTGCTGATCGGGCGCGACTGGTACGAGCTGACCGGTTGGGGGCTCGACGCACAAGGCTGCTGTCGTGCCTGTGGTGCCGCGGCGGCAGGCGTGTTCGAGGCGTCACCCGGAAATTGGGGGCGCAAGCGCCAGCCGGTGCAGTTTCGCCGGTAGGCACTCCCGCCGTCCCGCCGATCCAGGAAATCACCCGTCGACGGGTAGACCCAGTGCGTTGCGGCCGGCGTAGCGTTGTTGCGGTTTCTCCTGCAATGGATGGAACCGGGCGCCCTGGATATCGCGGAAGCGGCGCTCCAGCCCCAGGTCACGGTAGATCGAGGCGCCGCCGACAACCTCCATAGCCTTCTCGACCGTGCGGATCGCGGCACGTCCAACCAGCGTGCGCCCGATCATGATGCGATCGGTCGTGTCCCGGCCCGGCTCGGATGCCGCACCCGCTGCAACCATGTCGGCCCGGGCGAGCCGCGCGGCGGCAAGCTCGTCCTCCATCTCGCCGACCAGGCAGCACAGGATGTCGTCCGCACCGCGCGAACGCGCACGCTCGACTGCAATATCCCGCGCCGCCTCCGCGATCCCGAGATACACCGAGTACACTAGCGGAAACGCCAGCATGATCGCGACGTGCAGCAGCATGTGCCACTGGCCCTGCGGGCGGCGGCCCGATATCGCGGCGTCCGGCACGAACGCCCCGTCGATCGCAACGTCGTGCGAGCCGGTGCCGCGCAGGCTCATCACATGCCAGGTGTCGAGGATCCGCACGCCGTCGGCCTTCAGCGACAACGGGAAACGCAGCACGGTCGCGCCTGCGTCAGGGTCGTCATAGACGGCGCCGGTGATGAGATAGTCGCCCATCGGCACGCCGCTGCCGAAGATCTTCCTGCCCGTCACCCGCCAGCCGCCGTCGACCCGCTCGGCCTTGCCGGTGCCGTTCAGCCAGTCCGACGCGCCAGTGCTGATCAACACCAGCTTCTCGTCGACGATACGGCGCAGAAAGCGCGCCACCGCCTGCGGATCGCGCCGCCAGCGCCAGACGAGGGTGGCGACCAGATGGGTGTGCATGCTCAACGCAAGCGCGGTCGATCCGCAGTGGCGGGCGAGCGTGCGCAGCATGTCCGCGATGTCGTGATAGCTGGCGCCGCCGCCGCCCAGTTCGGCGGGTATGAATGCTGCGAACGCTCCGAGCGCCTTCAGTTCCGCGTAGTTCTCCGCCACGAAGGCGTTGTCGGCGTCGTAGCTTGCGGCACGGGCGGCAAAGCCTGGCCCCGCTGTCTGCATCAATGCCGCCCAATCAGCGCGTGTGGCTGGCGGAGGTTCGTTCAGTTGGACCGCAGACATGTCGCTCTTTCCTCCCGTCACGGTACACCACATGCCGTGTCTGTTAGTGCCAACCTCGTGCATTGATCGCTTGGCCAGCAAGTGCAGAATTTGCACCTGCCACGCTGATCCTGTCCGCCGGGTCACGGCGGCGTCATGCCGCGCTACGGACAATTCTGCCCGGTCGCCAAGGCAGCCGGCCGGCGCAGAAGACGTTCCGATTCAGTCCTGATTCCGCGCCTGCGCCGGCAGCCCCGAAGGGATCGGCGGCGGCAGCACGGATCGCCGCCGCGGCCTGAGCCTGGACCGGGTCCCGTACCAGACCTGTGCGACCACGGCCGCCACGACGATACCGCCGCCGATCAGACTGGTGACGGACGGCGTCTCGGCGAAGCATAGCCACACCCACGCGATGGCGAGCGGCGCTTCCAGCGTGTTGAGCAGGGCATTCTCGGTCGCCGAGACCCATCGACCGCCCAGGGTCAGCAGCGCCAGACCCAGCCCGAACTGGGTCGTGCCGAACAGGAACAGATTGGCCATATCGCTGGCACCGACCGCGAGCGGCGCGCCGAATGGCCAGACCGCGAGCGGACATAGCAGCGCCGACAGACATGCGGCCGGCAGCATCGGTGTGGCCTGCTGTCGGCGCAGAATCAGCATCATGATCGCCATGCAGACGGTCATGCCGAAGGCCATCAGATCACCGATCAGATGGCCATCGGTGACCGCGCCACCGACCATGATGCTGACCCCGAACAGGGCAACCAGACTGGCGGTGAGCGTGCTCCATGGCTCCGCGATGCCGAGCCAGAGCCAGCCGAGACCGGCGGTGACGAATGGTGCCGCGGCGAAGATCACGGCGACATCGGCGACCGACGTGCGACGAAAGGCGTTGAGATAGAGTATCGTGGCGACGGTCGAGAACAGCGCCACCGCGAGGCCGGGGCGGCCGACCGCTCGTATCGCCGCCAGCGTGCGGCGTCGCTCCTGCACGATGATGATGGCCAGGATCATCAGGCCGGCGAACAATCCGCGCCAGAACAGCATGGTCCAGACGTCGAGCTGGATCAGCCGCGTGAAGAAGCCCGCCGAGCTGAAGGCGACCATCGAAAGGGTGATCAGCAGGACACCCCGGGCGTGTCGATCCATTCGTCTACCTGTCCGCTATGCCGGCCGGATGATACCGCCCGCATGCTGACAGCGTTGTGTCAGCACTCCGCGTGGTCTCATCCGTGGCTCGCCACCATTCGTCCCGCGCCCTCGATCACCTCGTCCCAGTCATCCACCTCGCGGTTCACCGGGGCGATCAGCACGTGCTGCACGCCGACCGCCGCGTAGGCCGCGAGCCGATCGCGCAGCTCGCCCTGGTCCTTGCCGTTCCACTGCATTCGCATCGAGATGGTGAAACCGTCCGGCCGCGCCGCGCGCAGCCGCCGCACGATCGGCGCGGCCTCCTCCGGCGTCTCGCGCGAGCCGTGCCAGCCATCGGCGATCCGGATCATGCGCTGCAGCGCCGCGTCCGAGCTGCCGCCGATCCATAGCGGGATGGGACTGATCGGCAGCGGCAGCATCGTCATCTCGGTGATCTTCGCCGGGATGTATTTCGCCTCGAACGTCACCGGATCCTGCGTCCACACCGCGCGCATCATTGCGATGCCCTCGTCCATCCGCCGCCCGCGTTCCTTGAACGGCACCCCGAGTGAGGCAAACTCCGGCTCGAGCCAGCCGACGCCGGCGCCCAGGATCAATCGCCCGCCCGACAGGTTGTGCAGCGTGGCCAGTTCCTTCGCCAGCGGCAGCGGATGGCGCATCGGCAGCACCAGCACCGTGGTGCCGAGGCGCACGCGTTCGGTCACCGCGGCGACGTAGCGTCACCACCGGATCGTAGAACAGCGGCGAGCGCGGGAACTCCTTGCGCGGCACGATGATGTGTTCGCTGACCCAGACATCGTCGAAGCCCAACGCCTCGGCGCGGATCGCATGGCGGCGGATCAGCGCCGGAGTGGCCTGCTCGCCGGCATGTGGCAGATGGATGCCAAGCTGCATGATGTTGTCCCCTCGGTTGGTGCGCCGCAGAATGCGCGCAACGCAGACAGGAGGAAACGCCACATGACATCGCGATGGGAGTCTTCGGCGCCGATCCGTTATCCGGACGCGGACATCGTCTCGCTCGATCCGCGATTCGACCGCATCGCGCTGGGCCATGCTGCGATCGAGCGCATCGTCACCGGCTGTCGCTTCACCGAAGGCCCGGTGTGGTTCGGCGACACGCGGCAGCTTCTGGTCAGCGACATCCCCAACGACCGCATCATGCGCTGGGACGAGGAGACCGGTGCGGTCAGCGTGTTCCGCCGGCCGTCGCACTACGCCAACGGCAACACGCGCGACCGTCAGGGGCGGCTGATCACCTGCGAGATGGGCAGCCAGCGCCTGACCCGCACCGAATACGACGGCACCATCACCGTGCTGGCCGACAGCTTCGACGGCAAGCGGCTGACCGGGCCGAACGACGTGGTGGTGAAGTCGGACGGCTCGATCTGGTTCAGCGACAACGGTGCCGGCATCCGCGGCAATTACCTGGGGCACAAGGGCACACCGGAGCTGCCGTACCGCGTGTATCGCATCGACGGGAAGACCGGCGCACTGACGGTGGCGATCGACGACATGGCGCGGCCGAACGGGCTGGCGTTCTCGCCCGATGAACAGCGGCTGTATGTGGTCGATACGCCGGCGGAACCGAAGACCACGCATGTCTACGATATCGCCGATGGCACCAAGGCGGTGAACGGACGGGTGTTCTTCGACACCAAGGGTTACGCAGACGGCATCCGCTGCGACACCGAGGGCAACGTCTGGTGCGGCTTCTCCGGCGGCGAGGGCGAGGACGGTGTTGCGGTGTTCGCTCCCGACGGCAGGCTGATCGGCCGCATCCTGCTGCACGAGCGCTGTGCCAATGTCTGCTTCGGCGGGGTGAAGCGGAACCGGCTGTTCATGGCGGCGAGCCAGTCGGTCTATGCGCTGTATGTCGAGGCACAGGGCGCGCTGGGCGGGTGAGGTCTCTTGTGGATTACCGGCTGGACCGGTTCGGTAGGCGAGTGCCTATTCAACGCAGAGATCGCTAAGATCCGCAGAGCGCGCAGAGGAAGCAGAATGGGCGCTTCGCGCGAAGCGCGTACTGAAATCCTTCTCTGCGTGCTCTGCGACTCTCAGCGACCTCTGCGTTGAATTGGCAGTCGCCCGCAGCAACGGTATGGCGTGTCATGACGCTCCTGCCTCGGCGACCAGCCGGCCGACGCCCTCGATGATCGCGTCCCAGTTGTCGAGTTCGGCCGACCGCAGCAGGTCCGACGCGACCATGATGTGCTGCACGCCGCTCGCTTCATACGCAGCGATGCGCTCGCGCAATTCCCCCAGGTCGCGGCCGTCCCAGTTCACCCGCGTCGAGATGGTGAAGTCCGCGCCCGGCCGTTCCGCGCGCAGGCGCTGCACGATCGCCGCCGTCTGCTCCGGCGTTTCGCGCGAGCCGTGCCAGCCGTCGGCGAGGCGGATCGTGCGCTTCAGCGCGGCATCCGAGCTGCCGCCGAGCCACAGCGGGATTTGCGTGATCGGCAGCGGCGTCATGGTCATGTCGGTGATTTCGGCCGGGATGTACTGGGTGCGGAACGTCACCGGGTCCTGCGTCCAGACCGCGCGCATGAGCGCGATGCCTTCGTCCATGCGGCGACCGCGCTCATGGAACGGCGCGCCGAGGGCGGCGAACTCGGGGGCGAGCCAGCCGACACCGGCGCCCAGGATCAGCCGTCCGTCGGACAGATTCTGCAACGTCGCCAGTTCTTTCGCCAGCGGGATCGGATGGCGCATCGGCAGCACCAGGACGCTGGTGCCGAGACGCACCCGCTCGGTCACCGCGGCGACCCAGGTGAGGGTCAGCACCGGCTCGTAGAACGGCAGGGGGCGCGGGAACTGGGTGCGGGGGAGGATGATGTGCTCGCTGACCCAGACGTCGACGAACCCCAGCGCCTCGGCCTGGAGGGCGAAGCGGCGGATCAGGGACGGGGTGGCGCGCTCGCCGGCGTGGGGGAGGTGGATGCCGAAGTGCATGGGGGTCCTTGGCTTGCAGTCAGGCCAAGCGTACCTACAATGGCAATGCACAATGCATTCAAGCGGATCAGAGGGAAACCGTACGCCGAACCGTGCCATTGCAACTTCTCACGCTGCCTTCATCGACAGGCTTTCAATACGAAGGACAGACGAGAGCCACGGAGAAGGCTGATGGCGCTTTGCGGGCCCGTGACACCTGGGCACTGTTCTCAGACAGAACGAAAGGCCTCTATCTGCAGGATTCCAGTCAGACCGAGAGCACGAGATGGACACAGACGGGGCAGAGCATGGTAAAAGTATTGCGGCTGTTTGGAGCCGCGGGCGTCGGGGAGGGGTTGTAAGCATTTATCGGGCAGCGTTACCGACCCATGAGGAAGGAAGCTAAGAGGGGGCCGCAGTCCCACAAATCGGGAGGGAAGACGAATGGCGAAAGCCAACAGTACGACAACGACACCCAGCGGGCCAGGGCGGGTTGTTTTTATCAGCTATGTAGCAGAGGACCGGGAGTTCGTTCACAGGTTGATGGAGGATTTGCAGAAGGGCGCTAGAGCGACAAGGTTTCTGTACGACTTGAATCTGCCACCAGGACATTCCTTTGCCAACACGTTAGTCTCCGAGATCACAAGCTCCGACATAGTTCTGGCAATCCTGTCACCCGATTACCTGGCCTCCGAATGGAGCAAGCAGGAACTCAACATCGCCATTCAGCGAAGCTTAGAAGGTAGATTACGACTGATCCCGGTTCTCGCCCGGCCTTGCACCCCTCAGGGATTTGTGCGGCACTTGCGACCGGCCGATTTCAGCCATAATTATCAATCAGGTCTGACCGATCTCGTCTGGGGAATGACCGGGGAAAGGCCGTCCGCAGCAACCGGCGAAGATCCGGGCTCGACCACGACTGTCAGCCAGAGCGAAGTCGATCAAGAAAAGAGGGACGTTGGCCAAGCGGTGGCGGATTTCAACGCGGCTGTTGAACGCACTGCTCCCGCGCAGGCGTTGCCAGAAAGACGTGCGGCCTTTGTCGCTATGCCATTCGGGGATCGTCTCTTAAACGAACTTTATGAGGATACCGTCAAGCCTACTCTGGAGAACAAAGTAAAGATCCAATGCCATCGCGGCGATGACGTATATGGTGCCAACGTTGTCATGCAGGACATCCTGAACAGCATACTGGAGGCCAAGGTGGTGATAGCCGATCTTTCGGGCAAGAATCCGAATGTGATGTACGAGGTAGGCCTCAGCCATGCTAGCCTGGATTTCTCAAACGCGAGCTCGTACAGGTCGATGAAATCGAGTGCCACGCGGCATCTTGATGGTGCGAGCGATCGGGTCGGCTGACTGACGAATGAGATTCGCGGCTGACGCGCATGGCAGGCTTTGGTTGCGCGTAATGCGAGTCCATGATGGCGCGCGCCGTCGAACCAATGAGCACCCCCTGGTGTTTTGGTTGCCTGCTATGTCTCAAGCGGAGCTGAAGGCGCGCTGGAGGTAGCAGTGCGCGAGCGCGAACTCGTCCTTGTTCGGGCAACCCGAGGCAATGGCGAAGTGGATGCGGCGCACGCTGCTGCGTACCTGCGCCCCGAGCTTCAGCAGCTTGAGGCGAATGGTTGCGACGGCGGCGTCGGCGAACTGGCCGTGGCGAAGCCCGACACGGCGCAAGGTGTCGACCAGAACATAGGCCATGGCCGAGAACCACATGCGGAGCTGATTGGCCGCCATGGTGGCCGACGAGGCGCGATCGGCGAACAGCTCGAACTGCTCGCCGACGCGGTTCTCGGCCTCACCGCGGGCGCAATAGAGATCCTCGTACAGCGCGCGCGCATCGTAGCCGACGCGGGTGCGCTTGAGCGAGGTGACGATGAAGCGGGGATTGGCGCCCTCCATTGTGTGCTCGGCCTTGCCGACGACGCGCCGGGTGCGGCTCCAGCTGTCGAGCGTGCGATACTGCAAGTCGCGGAACACGCGCGCCGGCCGGCCCGAGGCGATGCATACACGCTTGCCTGGGCGAGCGGTTCGACCAGCACCGCCTCCAGGCGACGATTGCGCGCCAGGCCGAACACGTAGTCGACGCGGTTCGCCTCGCACCACACCATCAGCTCGTCATTGGAGAAGCCGCTGTCGGCGCGCAAGATGATGCGTACCCGCGGCCAGCGCCGGCGGATCTGTGCGACAATGCGCGCCATCTCCTCGACCGCGCCATCGCAGCCCGCAACATTCGCACGCCTTTGGCGGGCCAGCAGCAGGTGCCGGCCGCAGAATACGTAGAGCGGCAGATAGCAATGCTCCTTATAGTACCCGTGGTAGAATCGGCCTTCCTGCATCCCGTGCAGCGGGATGTCGGTGTTGTCGAGATCCAGCACGATCTCGCGCGGCGCACGCCGATGCGCCTCGAGGAACAGATCCACCAGCAACGCATCGACCTGCGCGCCATCGCAGTCGATCCTGTGATACTTCGACGCATGGCGCCGCGGCGTGTGCTCCAGACGATTGAGCGTGCTCTTGCCGGCCAGCGCCTCGCAGTCCGTCCGGAGCACCGGGCTCAACTTGCCGGCCAGCACCGCGAACGTCGGGTCCTTGCGCAGCTCGTCGTGATCGTTGAGATCTTCGTAGCCCAACGCCAGGCCGAAGATGCGCTGCCCCACCAGCGTCGCGACCCGATGCTCGACGTAGCGAGCGTCACGCCGATCGATGAAGCAGTCGGCGAAGCGGCGCACCAGCCCAAGGCCGCGATCGACCTGTCCCAGCAGCAGCGCACCGGCGTTCGAGGTGATGTTCCCGCCATCGAACCCGGCCACCACCGAACGCCGCGCAACCGCTTCAAATTCGAACCGCTTCGGCGCACACTCTGTCGGCATCGGGGCATACCTCGGATCGTGGAGAAACTGTTGCTGCACAACGCTTCTCTCAGATTCGCAGCCCCGATGCACCCGCCGTGTTTGAGAAATTCGGGCTAAGGGCAAGGAAGTTCTCCTGTTAGCTCAATCGATGGACGATGTTCCATTTGATCTTAGAGTCTGTCCGGAAACCTCACGCGATTTTGCATAGCCTTCTGACCATCAGGCGGATGGATGCCAGGAGCAGGAACGCGCGCGCCTTGTGGTTGAGGCTCTCCCAATCCTTGGCCAGGCGACGACAGCGGTTGAGCCATGCGAGGGTTCTCTCGACCACCCAACGTTTGGGCAGGACGACAAAGCCCTTTGCCTGGTCCGAACGCTTGACGATCTCCACATCCACCTGGGAGAGGATCGTTTTCATCGCCTTGCGGAATTCCGGCCCCTGATAGCCACCGTCGGCGTAGAGCTTCAGCAAGAAGGGGTAGAGCCCAAACAAAGTGGCCATCAGCATTGCACCGCCGTCGCGATCCTGAATGTCGGCCGCGTGCACGATGGCGTGCAGCAGCAATCCCTGTAAATCTACCAGGATATGCCGCTTCTTCCCCTTGATCTTCTTGCCCGCATCATAGCCATGTGGGTCGATACAGGCCCCCCTTTTTCGGCGCTCTTGACGCTCTGGCTATCAATTACCGCGGCAGTGGGGCTGGCCTCTCGCGAGGCCTGTTCCCGACATTTCAGGTAGAGCGCATGGTGGATCTGCTCCAGCGTCCCGTCCCAGCTCCAGCGGTCGGTGTAATCGTACACCGTGCTACGCGGTGCGAGGTCCTTCGGGATGGCCCGCCATTGGCAGCCTGTGCTGAGGATGTACATCAGCCCATTGACCACCTCGCGAATATTGACCGAACGCTTGTTACCGCCTGGCTTGGCAGGCGGGATCAGGGGCGCGATCTCGGCCCATTCATCGTCGGTCAGGTCGCTCTCATAGCGCAGCCCGCTGCGGTCGTAGCGGCGGCGGTTCTCTTCCGTCCACATGTGGCACCTCGCGAATCGATGCCGCACAGCGAATCACAAGGCATTCTGCCGCTTCAAGCTCCTTGTATGAGGGGCAAAATGTGGGCGCGTGCTCTGTCAGGCCAGCCGTGCACGTGCCCTGACGTAATGCTCAAGCGGTTGGATGATGGCGTGTCCGACCACCCTGAGCCTGCTGCCCAAATAATCCCAAACGGCGATGCCGAGCTTGTCACAAGTCTTGGTCAGACTGAGAAACGCATCACGACAATCACGGCCGATCTCGCTGCGTGTCCCGGCGCTGACCTTGCGCCGCGTGACGTAACAACGGATGTCGTTCTCCGATCCGTTGGTATGGAGCGGAATTTCCGGCCGATCCAGCACCGTCAGCAATTCAGCCTTGTTCGCATGCAGCCGCGTCAGCAGGCGATCCAGCGTGGCGAAGCCGGTGCGGCGGAGGAAGATGCGGTCGAACCGGGCACGCAGCGCACGAGCCTGACGCTTGCCGGGTTTCTCCCGGTAAACCTTGAGATCGGCGTAGAACTCCCAAATCAGACCACGAACTAGCGTCTGGGCGGCACGATGCTGATCGGTGAAGGCATCCAGCTTGTACACCAGCCGTTCCGCGTGAACCCAGCACAGCGCGTGCCGGCCAATGGCGAACTGCCCGGCATCGTCGCTCAACACGACCGCGTCGCACAGGAACTTGTGCGCCTGGATGCTGCACCAGAGGGCACCCTCGGTGGCGACCTGCACGGGGTCGGGCGTGGTGCTCAGCGCGGTGAAACCGAGCCGGTCGAGATGTCCCAGCCACGCGTGCTGATTGGCGAACCGTGTCTCCGGTTCGGCCGCCAGACGGGCGATCAGCGCCGCCGGCAGACCACGGTCTCGCATGTAGGCGTAGGCTGCATCATCGAGCACGTAATCGGTGTGGCCGGCGCGAAGCAGGTCGAGGAAGTTCAGCCGGCTCTTCGATGACCGCGTGCCGAACCAGGTGAACCAGTCATTGCCGATCTGTGTGCAAAACCCGTTCTTGCCCGCGTGCCGCGCGCCGGTGTCGTCCACCGATACCCAGGGCGATGTCTCCAGCCCAGCACGCAAAACGTCCCGGGCTTCGGCTACGAAGCCATCCTTGTTGTCAATCAGCAGACGCAGCAGCTGTCGCTTCGAGATGGATACCCCCACCGATCGAAGCAACGCCAGCAGCCGGGGCAACGTTGACTGCCCTTGATGATATTGCATCAGCACGAAGCGGCGGAGTTCGGGACCGAAATGGCCACCCACCCCTTCCGGCAGCGGCGCGAGGATCGTTCGTCCATCGGGTGTGACCCAGCGCTCGCGTCGGTAGCGGGTCGCACACACCGAAATGACGAGGTCCTGAACCAGAAAGGGCTCGTGGCCCTTGAACCGCGATCCGGGCGGCACCGCGGCAGTCACCACCTGATCGTCAATGGGAACCCGGGGCGTCACTTTGCCCCGGCCCCTCCGCTTCACCAGATTATCGCGCTGCGGCGGGTCCGTCGCTTTGTCCATGCCGCTCGGTCCGATCTTCGGGCGGCCCTTCAGACCTTTCAGGCGCGTGTTCTCCTCGCGCAACTCGCCAACTATCTGTTTCAGGGCGGCGACCTCGCCCGACAGGTCAACCAGCAGAGCTTCAAGCTCTACTCTGCTCAGTTCGGAGAGTTGGGGCGGCGGCAGCACACACGCAAAGAGTCAGGCCGAGTTGAGCCGGTGCAAGAGAAAAATGCAGCGTTGCCCACATTTTTGCCCCTCATACAGCTCCTTGCGCTAACCGATTTTAGACTCAACTTGTTCCCGGACAGACACTCAGGCACAGGCGTGTGCTGATCTATGAGAATACCCCGCGCGGCGCGCGACTGCTTGCAGAGAGGCTGGAACAGAACCTGAAGGCTATCTTGGATGGGAGCTCCTAGTATGGCTGCCGGACGATTGATTGGTGATATTGGTGCTACATATGTGCGGTTCGCTCTGGCGTCGGATGGCCAGATACATGCTCCCGAGTTTTTTCAGGCTGACAATTTCTCGGGTCTGAGGCCTGCGATAGAACACTATCTGGACATCCTCAAACGCCGTGGTCTCGATAGGCCAGTCGCGGCAGCACTGGCGATCGCCGGTCCAGTTTCAGAGGACAGGATCGTGGTGACGAACCGGAAATGGGAATTTTCGAAGGCTCAAATCACAAAGGAACTTAATTTGAGCCAGATCACATTCCTTAATGATTTTGCGGCCGTAGCAAGAGCTGTCAAGAATCTGACCCCCGTCGAAAAGCGAAAGATTGGCGGCGGTGAAGAGGTCCAGAATAAAACTGTTGCTATTATTGGCCCTGGGACCGGTCTCGGCATGGCAGGGCTTGTTCACATCGGGGGACTTGATCACGAGATCCCCGGTGAAGGTGGACACGGAACCGTCCCGGCCAATGATCCGGAGGAGAGCAGGCTCATCGAGCTTCTACGACTACGGTGGAAGCACGTCTCGCTAGAGCGGGTGCTTTCGGGCAGTGGGCTGGTCAACCTGTACAACGCCTTATGTATTGTACATGGTGTCAAGAAACTCAACTACGAGAGGGCTGAGCACGTGACGGCTGCCGCGTTTCCCAAAGATGATAGCGTCAGTCCGGACACGCTGTGTCGCCAAGCCTTCGCAATCTTCTGTAACATGCTTGGCACCGCAGCTGGGAACCTGGCCCTCACGTTGGGAGCCCGTGGAGGAGTCTACATCGCCGGTGGAATTGTGCCGCGGTTTCCTAGGCAATTCGAAGAGTCAGGCTTTCGGCAAAGGTTTGAAGACAAGGGACGCCTAAGCGATTACGTTAAGCGCATCCCGACATGGCTCGTCCTGCACGAAGCCCCTGCCTTGGTAGGGCTTGCGAACATGACTTGAGTAATCAGCCTAATGCAATCTCGATCGATCGGCGGCGCCTCATGCATATCTGCGCAATATGCGAATTCACCAGACTTCAAGCGCCCCACGTCGGGGAGCGCGTTGGCAGGATATGCGCGGCTCTCGTCCGAACCCGACGCATGAAGGCGTGACCAATGGCAGGGCTGCTGGTCGCAATCGTAGGCGACGCGACATCCACCAGGACGCTTGACCCTCCGCTGAGAGACCCCGCCAAGGCGAGACGGGCTGCAGAGGAATTGGGTGCTGAGCTGGCCAAACGAGGGGCTCGTCTTCTTGTGTACGGCGGCCCTTTCATCGAAGCAGATGTGGTGCGTGGATTTGTCGCGGGAAAACCACGCGAAGATCACAGCGTAGTGATGTGCTACTCGCTGGACCAGGCACCGCCTGCTTTTCCAGAAGAAACCAGCCACCCGAAGTTGTTTCGTAGGAGATCTGAAAGGGGTGCCGATTGGCAAATAGCATTTTACCGATCCATCGCCAGCGCCGAGGCGGTCATCCTGATTGGAGGCGGCGAGTCGGTGAAGATCGTGGGCCAGCTGGCAATTGGCACACGAATGCCGATCCTGTCGCTACCAGAGTTTGGCGGTGGCGCGGCCCGAGGTCTGGGGGAGCCTTTCGGCGGGTGAGGACCTGCCGAGCCGCGATGAAATCAACCTGATGGCCCGACCGTGGGGCGAAGGCGCGGCCGCCGACTGTGTGAGCGCCCTCTATGCGCAAGAAAGCCGGCGCCGGTTGGCTGAGGGAGCACCACAACCAATCCTGTCGGTGCTGGCAGGCGTCCTGTTTTCGGCAGCATTGGCGATTGTGCCCTGGGTTTGGGGGCAGAATGCGTTCTCCGTGTGGATGCTGTTTTTTGCACCCTATCTCGCCGGCGGTGCCGGTGCGTCAATCCGTCCAATGGTAGATCGCGTCCGCGGCACTCAAGGCACGGCTTCAACGGTCCTCGCGATAGTGATTCTCGGGCTAGTCGCTGGGGGCGTGGCCGGGGTTCTATTCGTGACCGCACAACTGACGGCGGACCCGACACTTACGGAGGGCAGTAAGCTGTTTCCTTACGCACAACGCTCGATTCCTTTCGCCGTGGGAGTCGGCTTTATCGCCGGGCTTACCTCCGATGCAGTATTTGGGAAACTGCTTGGATTGGATGTGGTTCGTCCATCAGGCATTGGCACGCCCCCGACGCGCACCTAATTCCTAGGCCTTCGACTTCGTGCGTCTCCCAGCGCGCACTGCTTTTGTTGCCGCGCCTTGGGGGGCGTTACGTCGAACTGACTGTTGTTAGCATAGATGCGCTGGGTCTTGGCTCAGTCGACGTTTTGCCCCACCACCGCCGGCATCCGCCCCCTGCCGCAGCAACTCCGCCTGCACCTCCCCGACCGGCACGGCCCGCGGCGCCACCCCACGCCGCGCCGCCACCCCCGCCGCTGCGCCGGCCGCCTGCCCGGTCAGCCAGCATTGCGGGATCTCGCGCAGGAACGAATGGCTCGCCGCATCGCTCGACACGTGCCGCCCCGCCACCAGCAACCCGTTCACCGCCCGAGGCACCAGGCAGCCATACGGCACCGACACCGGCGGCAGCTTCGGCGACAACGACGGGGAAACGCCGATCTCGTCCTCCCATGGCGTCGCATCGGCCCAGCGCTCGCGCGTCACCCGCGCCACGCCGGGCAGCCGCCGCGAATGACGCACGCCGAGTTGCGGCGCCGACAGCATCAGGAACGCCTGCTCGAACCCCGGCGCATGCGCGCGGTACACCTCGAGGTGCTGCGCCATCAGCCGGTGCGAGCGGATCTCCACCTCGGTCAGGTCCTGGATGTCGACCGCCGAATAGCCCGACAGCCGCGGCCCCATGAATAGCGCCACATCGTTGCGCCAGGATACGAACGGCCGCTCGAACAGCCCGCCGCACGCCGCGCGGCCGCGCTCCATGAAGGCGGAGAACCCGGCGGCGTCGCCGGTCTTGAACGCGATCCAGCGCGTCATGTCGCAGCCGCCCCAAATCCAGGACGTGTTCATGCAGTGGTGGATGTCGCGCTCCTCGATGTCGGTGTCGGCACCCGCATCGGCACGGGAAAAGATGTCGCCGTCGCCGGTGCAGTCCACCGTGACGCGGGCGCGGATCGCGAGGCGGCCCTCCTTGCTTTCGAACACCACGCCGGTGACCGCGTCGTCCTGCATGATCGGCGCACAGCCGAGACCGTGCAGCAGCAGGTGCGCGCCGCTTTCCAGCACCAGCTCCTGGCTGGCGAGCTTCAGCCGTTCCGGATCGATCGTCGGCGACCAAGTGACTATGCCGTGGAAGGCGGCGGTGCGCTCGCGCCAGTAGGCGGCGGTGGCCACGTCCGCGCTGCCCCACAGCCCGCGGGGCGGGCCGGCGAGCGCGTCCTTCGGCAGCCGGTCGAGCAGGTCGTTGGCGATGCCCTGGATCACCTGCGTGCCGCTCCAGTCGGTCATGCGGTCGATCCAGATCACCAGGCCGCCGGTGGAGAGTCCGCCCAGATGGTTGGTGCGCTCCAGCAGCACGACATCGGCGCCGGTGCGCGCCGCGGCCACCGCCGCCGCTGTGCCGGAGGGTCCGCCGCCCACCACCAGCACGTCGCAGTCGCGGAACACCGGGATCGCGCGGGCCGCTTCGTGCACCGCGCCGCCAGGCCGGGTGCGGCGGGCGATCAGGCGGCCGGCGGAGAAGATGTCCGAATCGAAGAAGAACGATTGCGTGCTGCGGCGGACAGCGTGCGTGCCGATTGGCTGGTCCTGGGTCACTGCGACGTGGCTCCCTGCTACATGGGAATTGGGCTGGTCTGCTTCCGGCCGGTCAAGCGGTTGGCGGCGTTATCCAGCGCGGTCTGCAGCACCGGGTCGCGTCCCGCCGCATAGTCGGCGAAAGTCGGCTCAACGCGTATCTGCGGCTCGAGCGAGGCATTTTTCACGCCGAATGCCGCGACCGGCCAGAAGCACCGGTCCGGATCCGAACATCCGGTGGTCCAATCGTGGAAGCCGGTGGCGTAGCCGATCTCGACCCCGGAATTTGGCAGCGTGCAGATAGCGCCTTCGGCCCAGAACCGGCCGCCATCGCCCATGGTCTCGCCGACCAGTATGGCGCGGTCGCCGCCGTTCGCCTTGAGCATCGCCGCGGTGACGAGGGCTGCCGAGAAAGTGGCGCGGCTGACGAGGACGAAGATTCGCCCGTCAGGCGGGATCAGCTTCGGCAGGGCCTGGGCGAACAGGATCGTGTTGAAGAAATTGCCGCCGTTGTTCAACCGTAGATCGACGATCGCGTATCTGGGGTGACGTGGCACGATATCCGCCTGCAATACATCGTACAGCAGCTTCTGATCGAGATGCGGGCCGGCAAGCGTGTTCGAGCGAAGGTAGAACACCGATGCAGCATCGCCGATCCACGAAACCGACAGCTCGACAGGATCATGATAGATCGATGGTCGGACGGTCACATCGTCGAGCACGTGAAGCCAGCGGTCCAGCGCATCGGGCGCGTCCGGTATCAGGACCGAATAGGGTTCGCGCTGCGGAGCAGGCGTTGAATTGACACGCTCGAACCGGCTCAGATGCACGATCTGCGACGATCCGTCGGAGGCCTGAAATTGCAGCGGCACATCGGTCGGGTCCGCAACCGCGCCAATATGGTGAAGCAATTCGGGACTGATGAGGTGGCCGGCACTGAGATAACGGATACGTTGCTCGGTGCCCGAGATGAATGGTGCGGCGCGGGCGCGGGCCAGCTCGGGTGTCAGCGAGCCGAGCCGCTGGATACGGGCACCGAGCAGGCTGGCGTGCTGCTGCTGCGCTGTGACGACACGGAGTTCGTCGGCAAACCACCACACCCCGATGGGCAGGTATGACAGGAGATTGCCGACGCGCACGCGGGTGTGCCCGTTGCGAGAAATTGCGACCGCATGCATGATCGCGAGCGCGAAGTCGGATGGTGCCAGCGAGCCGGCCCTGCCGATCGCTGCGTCGATTTCTGCGTCGAAGTTCCTGCGCTGATCCCGGCTGAAGCTCTGGTCCAGTGATCCCCATTGGTCGCGGAGGAACGTGAGATCTTCGCGCGTCTGCTCCGCGGTCAGCAATGGCGCCCGAGCGGTCAGCAGAAGCGCACGCAACTGATCGGTGGAAGGTGACCGGCAACCAGGGACCAATCGTCTCCGGCCTGCTCGGATACCCACAGGTGCCCGGTCGTCGAACCCATCGCCAGTCGCGTGCCGCTGTCGTCCACGGCGAGTGCATGACGATAGACCAGGTCGTAGGCGTGGCTTTGCGGCAGGCCCTCGGTGAGCACATCGAACGAGCGAGCGCCGTCGCGGGTGCGTGCCACCACCAGCCGCGCATCGACCGGAACGCGGCATTCGTCCTTCACGCCTGGAACGAACCATGCGGTGTCCGGATCGCGCGGATGCACCGCCACCGCGAAGCCGAACTTCGCCGGACGGATCGTGGTGACCTCCTGCCACGACCGCGCGCCGTCGGTCGAGCGGAACACGCCGTTATGATGCTGCACCCATAGTGTGTCCGGTGCGGCGGAACATTGCACCAGCCGGTGGATGTCCTGCACCTCGGGATCGTGGCGCCGTTCCGGCGGGAAGTAGTCGGCGTACATGCCGCCGCACGACCCACGCCAGGATGCCCCGCCGTCATCGCTGATCCATACGCCGCCGGTGGAGACGCCGATGGTCAGGTGCTCCGACCGGCGCGGATCGACGCAGATCGAGGCGACGCCCGCATCGTCGAATCCGCCGCCCATCCAGTCCTTGCGCTGCGGCAGGTCCCACAGCGCCTGGTTCAGCGCCCACAACTCGCCGTGGTCCTGCGACAGGAACAGCGCACCCGGGATCGTGCCGCACCACAGCCAGCCGGGCTGGTCCTCGCCACCGGTCTCCAGGCAGAACAGATATGACACGCTCGGCCCATCCGCGCCGGTTTTGGGAAACGCGGGCGCGGGGATTTCCTGCCAGCTCTCCCCGCCATCGCGCGAGCGCTGCAGCTTCACGCCGAAATGCCCGAGTGCC
>CAWFYC010000003.1:0-107599 GCA_963819855.1 uncultured Alphaproteobacteria bacterium | reverse complement strand
CTGGCACGTCACGCGCAACATCATGGCGCGCGAGAAGGCGTTGTACGAGGGCCACGCGGTCGCCGCCGTCGCCGCGACCAGCGCGCAGATCGCTGACGAGGCGGCGGCACTGATCAAGGTGGACTACGAGGTGCTGCCGCACGTCATCGACGTCGATGAGGCAATGCAGCCCAACGCGCCGCTGGTGTTCGAGGACATGATCACGCGCGGCGTCGAACCGACGCCGACCAGGCCCTCCAACATTTCGAAGCGGCTGGAATTCAAGGTCGGCGACGTCGATGCCGGGTTCGGCAAGTCTGACGTGGTGATCGAGAAGGAGTTCAAGACGCCGGCGGTACCGCCGGGCTATATCGAGCCGCATGCCTGCCTGGCGCGCTGGGACACCGATGGCCAGACCGAGATCTGGTCATCAAGCAGGGTCACTTCCAGATGCGCGCGCTGACTGCGCAGATCCTGCAAAAGCCGGTTGGCGACATCCGCGTCTATCCGGCCGAGATCGGCGGCGGCTTCGGCGGCAAGACGGTGACCTATCTGGAGCCGGTCGCCACGATGCTGTCGATGAAGATGGGCAGCCCGGTGCGGCTGATGATGTCGCGCGAGGACGTGTTCGTGCGACGGGCCCGACCTCCGGCTCATCCATGTGGGTGAAGATGGGCGTCACCAGGGACGGCAAACTGATCGCCGGCGACGGCGTGTTCAAGTTCCAGGCCGGCGCCTTCCCGGCTCGCCGGTGATGAACGGCTGCCTGTGCGCATTCGCGCCGTACAACATCCCGAACCAGCGCGCGGTCGGCTACGACGTGGTGTGCAACCGCCCCAAGTCGGCGGCGTACCGCGCGCCCGGTTCGCCGATCTCCGCCTACGCGGTGGAGAGCGTGATCGACATGCTGGCGACGGCGATCGGCATGGATCCGCTGGAACTGCGGCTGAAGAACGCCGCACGTCCGGGGACGCCGACGATCTTCGGACCGAAGCATGCACATGAGGGCTACGTGCAGACGCTCGAAGCATTGCTGAACCACCCGGCCTACAAGGTGAAGCTGGGCAAGAACCAGGGGCGCGGCGTCGCCTCCGGTTACTGGTTCAACGGCGGCGGCGGCTTCGAGCGCGTCGATCCAGGTGAATGCCGACGGCACCGTGCTGGTGGCGACCGGCAGCCCGGACATCGGCGGCTCGCGCGCCTCGATGGCAATCATGGCGGCCGAGACGCTGGGCGTGGACTACAACGTGGTGCGGGCGATCGTCGCCGATACCGGGTCGATCGGCTACACCCATGTCACCGGCGGTTCGCGCGTGACGTTCGCGACCGGGACCGCGGTAGTGAACGCCACCAAAGCCGTGGTCAAGGACCTGTGCAAGCGGGCCGCGCTGATCTGGGACGTGGACCCGGAAGGCGTGATCTGGGAGGACGGGTTCGCCAAGCCGGCCGGCAGCAACGTCGGCGACTTCGAGCCGCTGTCGCTGAAGGCGCTGGCGGCGAAGTCGTGGGCGACTGGCGGACCGATCACCGCGGCGGCGTCGGTGAATGCCGGCGGCCAGGCACCCGGGTTCTCGACCCAATTCTGCGACGTCGAGGTGGATCCGGAGACCGGCAGAGGTGACGATTTTGCCGGTTCGTCGCCGCCCAGGACGTCGGCAAGGCAATTCACCCGAGCTACGTGGAGGGACAGATCCAGGGCGGAGTGGTGCAGGGCATCGGCTGGGCGCTGAACGAGGAATATATCTACAACGCCAAGGGCCAGCTCGATAATCCGGGCTTCCTCGACTACCGCTGCCCGGTGGCGTCCGATCTGCCGATGATCGACGCGGTGCTGGTGGAGGTCCCGAACCCGGCGCACCCGTTCGGTGCGAAAGGCGTGGGCGAAGTGAACATCTGCCCGCCGATGGCCGCGATCGCCAACGCGATCGAACATGCGGTGGGCGTGCGGATGACCGAGCTACCGATGTCGCCGCCCAAGGTGCTGGAGGCGCTCGACGCCAAGAGGGCGTGATCGCAGGCGGGCCTGATCCGTGAGCGAGGTGCCCGCGCGTGTCGTCTTCACCACCGGCTTCTCACGCCGCTACACCGGCGGCGTGACGGAGTTTGCGGTGGCGGCGAAGACCCTGCGCGGCGTCATCCGGGAGATGGACCGGAAGTTTCCCGGCCTGGCCGAGACGCTGGAGGAGGAGACCACAGTCGCGATCGACGGGGAGCTGTACGAGATCGATTTTTTGCGCCCGATCAAGCCGGGAGCGGAGGTGTTCTTCATTCCGAAGATCGAGGGTGGGTAGGCGGACCGGCGAGCGCTCGGCTGCTAAGGAGTTGGCCAGGCTTGGCGCTGGTCGCGGTTGCCGCTCCAGGGAGGCGGCATCGTGATCCAAGAGACAGGTCCAATCATCACCGGCGACATGGAAAGGCTCGGGGCTTTCTTGCGCTCGCTTCCGGATACCGACCGGATTTTCGGCTACGTGCTGGACAGCCCTGGTGGCGACGTGCTCGAAGCCGAGAAACTCGCCGAACTTTGTGCGCCGGATAAACACCACGGTGGGCGTGCTCAGGGGGGCGAAGTGTGCGTCTGCCTGCTTCCTGGTGTTTGCCGCGGCCCCGAGGAAACTTGCCGCACCAGATGCATTGATCGGCGTGCATAGCGCATCCGACGCAGCAGGCGATGAGACGCTCAACTCGCTGGCCACCACAACGCTCATGTCGCGTGACTTGGCAGGTTTCGGCGTTCCATCAGCGATCATCGGAAAGGTTGTCACGACGGAGCCCGACAGAATGGAATGGCTCATGCCTAGCGATCTTGCGCTGCTGGGTGTTGAAATGATCGCGCCCAGGGCTCTCGCGACCCAGCGCTACCCGACAGGTCCAACCGCATCAGCGGTGGGCACCACACGTCAGACCACAGCGCAGCCCACCAGTGCATTTGACCAAGGACTAGCAGACCGGCGGCAGTGGGAGACGTGGTTCAGTTCTCTGTCCGGTTCCTATCGGGAAGGGGCGCTGTTCTCGTCAGCCCAGAGAAGCCTCCTAACCCGGGATCGTGCTACCCCGGCGATTGGACGGCGGGTTGCGTGGCGGCCCAGAAGCTGCTCGCGCCGACTGATGTTCGCCGCAAGACCGAGCCGGATTACCGGGTGGGGTGGAACAGCTACTGATGGCGCCGGGGACTCGCGAGTTACCAATATTTCCGGGACCACCCCGACGCCATCGGGCCCATGGAGCGCGCGGGAGTGCTTCGCGGCCAGTCACCGGTTCCCCCCTTCAGGGGGCCGGCGCCTTGTGGCGACTGGAGCTTCACCAACCCGCGATTGCCCATATCGCCGATCCCAACACACCCAGGCCAGCGCGGCGGACGCACACCATCCGATCAGCATCGAACTGCCGCGCCCGCGGCCGGCGAGATGACTGATGGCAAACATCAGCAGGAAGACGCCGGACAGCGCGAGCGTCGCGTCTGAAGGGCCGAGCGCGTCGGTGCATACATGCCAGAGCACCCACGCAGCGCCGCCGGAGAACGCCGCCAGGGACGGCAGCGCGATCACGCTGAGGATTAGGCGCCAGGCAGTATAGGGGCGCTGAAGGGACGGCGGCGTAGCTTGAGCGTGTGGAGGCCGCGGGGGCGAGCCACCGTCTGTGAAGTCGAGGAGTGCATCCAGCGGCAAGTGCTGTGTCCTATCGGTGCTCCGTCACGATCGATGACAAAAGCTCGGCGGGATACGGGAAAGGTGACCTGTCAATTCTCGCGGAAAATGTGCACCAGCCGCGAACATCGGCCGATTGGCGCACCCCTCGCCCGATTATGAATTGCAAACTGCTGGATCGGGGCGCAACCTTTGCGTGTTGAGGCCCGATGGAAGATACTCACTCCGGACCAAATATTGCCCCGGACGACCACCCGGTTGTTGAGCGCCGCCGCCCCGGCCGGGTCGAATATGCGGCGCCAGCTCTGATTGCGCTCTTGCGCGCCCCTACAGCCGAGGTCGACCAGGAAAATCGGGAAGTAGAAAAGGGCGCGCGCCCGCCCGATGATTTAGCCCCAGCGCGTGGGATACTGCTGTCAGTCGCACTCGGGGCCGGTGTTTGGGGATTTATTGGTGCGGTTGTCTGGCTCCTGTGGCACGTCTAGCGCGACTAGGCGTGTGCTCCAGCGATGCCCAACCAAGAAGAGCAGCAGCCCGGCGACCGCGCCCCCGCGACGGGCGACTACGGGCAGTCGAATATCCTCGGCACGCCTACCGGCTGGAGAGGGTGAGCCGCTACCGGCCGCGCCGAGGCGGCGGACGACGGAAGGCTGTTGAACGCCCCATCCATGGGCACCGCTCAGTAATCCACAGCAAGCATCTGCCCAACTCTCTCCACCACGGCCGCTGCCGTCACCGGCGCCACCAGCAACTCGCCAACCCCTTGTGTGTGCTCCAGTCTCTCTGGCACCCCCACGAACAGCACCTTGATGCCAGGACGCTTCATCAGCGCCATCTGAGCGAGGGCTACGCCATGAGGCTGACCCGGTGCGAAGCCGACGCGCGTAATCAGCAAGTCGATCCCCGCCCCGGCATCGAACGCGCCAAGCGCCGACATGGTGTCCCTGAACACCGTAACGTCGTGGCCGGTGGTCCTGAGCGCCGTTGCGGTGTGATCAACGAACTCCGGAACATCGTGAACTAGAATGATCCGTGGTGACCTGCTGCCCGCCAACCTCAACCCCCCTTGGTTGCAGAGATGCCTACGCGAACCCGGCGCGTCACGCTAGGCCGCCGTATCGAGACCTACCGACCGTCTCGTGCCGGCCTGGACGGTGGTGGCCCCTCGTCCGCCAGCCTGATCTTGCTTCTCCCGGACCACCCGATCGATGCCGTCAACCTCGCTACGGACCCCGTATTGGAACTGGCCGTCGACCAGGGGCAGCAGCCGCGCAATGACCAGTGGGCTGTGCGGTATGTGCTGCATACCCGGGCCGCCGACTAGGGCCACGACCTGCCCCACCTTGAAACGGTGATAGGGCATGGCGCCCATCTGGGGTGGTGCTGTGGCGAGCGCAATCGATACCCATCGCGCAGCCTTGCCGTTGGAGCGCGCGGACTGGAACGTCACAACCCCGTCGGCCTGGGATATGACGGCGCCCTGAACGTCCGCAATGGCTTCACCGCGATTTGCCTATCGCTCTCGCCGCCCAGATCAACAGCACTACAGCACGACTGCCGCCGATGAATACAGCGAACCACTCGGCCACAAATGTCCATCGCATAGTTTGTCCGATGAACACAATCGCTCCGCCGCCTAGCATGCTCAAGACTTTCGATATAACGCGGTCTACGTTCTGCGCTGGCGGTGCACCGGCCCATAACCAAGCGCCAAAGCGGCGAAACGGGCCGCGGGTCATCGGCGGCCTTATGGGCGTGGCCCGGGCGCGTGCGGACGTCTCGGCTCGGTCATCGCCCGAGTAGCCAACTCATCGAATTGTTGCACGTGCTCAAGGATTTCGGCGGCAAGTCTTAGGAGCTCGTCTGTTGGAACTGGAATTTCCAAAAGACGCAGTCTTCTTTGGGCGGTAGCCTCTAAGCGCCGCGGATTGGATGGCTCGTCCAGGAACCAGATATCATGGACCGCGCGGTTTCTCCGTTCACTTAGCCCCACCGTCTCCTTCGTAAGTTTGTCGAGCGACTGGAGTAAGCTCGGATCAACCCTAAGGTGATCGGCGAGAGCGATAAACGCGTTCAGCTTTGCGCGAGAGCCGGGCATCTGTGAGGTAAAGCAGACCCCGATTTCCGACGTAATGTGCGCCAGCCGTATCGACCAGTCGTCAACGACAGCTTCGAAGTAGCTCCAGTTAGCGGCAACACGCCCGATTGCGGCGTAGTGTGCCTCGCTTAGTCTTGCATCTTCGATCCCCTTGATCATTCCCGGATCGGCCGAGGCACTGCTGAGCAAGCTGCTCGGTGGTTTCTCGTCTTCTCCCGTCATGTTATCCAGTCCGCACGATTGTTTAGGCAGGATTGGGGTTCGGTGATGGCGCGGGATGCGGGGCAGCTACGTCAGTCAGGACGCTCTTCGGCACCTGCGACAACGGCGAGGCCATCTTAGCTCGGGCGGTCTGGAGGGGGTTGGATTCGAACCAACGTAGGCGTGCGCCAACGGATTTACAGTCCGTCCCCTTTAGCCTCTCGGGCACCCCTCCGCGCGGAACCGCGCCTCTAGGTCCAAACCGGGGGCATTGTCAACGAAGCCGCGACCCGCCACACCGCAACCATGACCGACCTCGCGGCCAACCCGATCGCCACCTACCGCACCGTCGAGATGCACACCGGCGGCGAGCCGGTGCGCCTCATACTGGAAGGCTTCCCGGAGCCCCACGGCGCCACCGTGCTGGAAAAGCGCCACGATGCCGCCGCCCGCTTCGACCTGCACCGCCGCCGCCTCATGCTGGAACCCCGCGGCCACGCCGAAATGTATGGCGCGCTCGTGGTCCCGGCCGCCGCGCCCGCCGCGTTCGGCACGCTGTTCATGCACCACTCTGGCTTCAGCACCATGTGCGGCCACGCCACCATCGCGCTGGGCCGCTGGGCGGTCGCTTCCGGCCGGGTGCCACTGTGCGACGGCCGCGCCGACTTCATCCTGGAATGCCCCTGCGGTCCGGTCGCGGTGCACGTCAGCGATGGCGGCGCCCGCGTCGCCTTCGATAGCGTACCGGCCTATGCCGCCGAGCTCGACACCCAGGTCGAGGTCCCCGGCATCGGCCGCATCCGCTGCGATATCGGGTATGGCGGCGCGTTCTACGCCATCCTGCCGGCCTCGCGCCTCGGCCTCGACCTGCACGCGTCGCCGGTCGGGCAACTGCGCGCCGCGGCGTTGGGGGTCATGCAGGCGATCCGCGCGCGGGGCGAGGTCCGCCACCCGACCGAGCCCGACCTTTCCTTCCTCTACAGTGCCATCCTGACCGACGACACGCCGCCTGCCTCGCCGCACCTCGCCCGTCATTTCTGCGTATTCGGCGACGGCCAGATCGATCGCAGCGCCACCGGCAGTGGCGTCACCGCCCGCATGGCGGTGGACGCCGCGCGCGGCCTGATCGCGCCGGGCACAAGCCGCGCGTTCGCCGGCGCCTCCGGCGTGCCGTTCCACGGCGAACTGCTCGCCGAAGAACGCCTCGGTCCGCATCGCGCCTGGCGTGTCCGCGTCTCGGGCACCGCATCATTCAGCGGCACCGCGACCTGGATCGTCGAGCAAGCCGATAGCCTGGGCGATGGTTTCGCCATCGAGGACACGACGTCACTGCCGCCCATGTAAGGGAGAGCCCACACCATGCTGCCGTCACAGCGCGCGCTGTTCGAGATGCCCCAGAACGTTTGCTATTTGAATGCCGCCGCGGTCGGCCCGCTGCCACGCGCGGTGAAGGCGGCCGGCGAGGCCGGCGTTGCACGCAAGGCGCAGCCCTGGGCGATCGAACCCGGCAACGCGCAGCGCCAGTTCGAGCGCGCACGCGCCGCAGCCGCCCGCCTGATCAACGCCGATCCCGACGATGTCGCGCTGGTCTCGTCGGTGAGCTACGGCATCGCCACTGCCGGCAAGGTGCTGAGCGTGCCGATCGGCAGTCGTGTACTGTTGCTGCAGGACGACCATTCTTCCCCGGTGCTGGAATGGCTCGGCCGCGCCGAGACGCAGCGCTTCAGTATCGAGGTGGTGGCCCGGCCGGATGATGGCGACTGGACCGCGGCGCTGCTGGCGGCGATCGGCCGGCAGGGCGCGCCGCCGGTCGGCATGGCGTCGATCTCGTCGGTGCATTGGGCGGACGGTGGCGCCGTCGATCTTGCCCGCGTCGCCGCGGCACTGCGGGCGCACGGTGCGCGGTTCGTCATCGACGCGACCCACGGCGTGGGTGTGATGAACATCGACGTGCGAACGCTGGATCCCGACTTTCTGGTGTTCCCGACCTACAAGTGGGTGCTCGGGCCGTACGGCCGCGCCTTCCTTTATGTCGCCAGGCGCTGGCAGGATGGCGTTCCGATCGAACAGGCCGGTTCGCAGCGGCGCGTGATGAACTCCGAGCGTGCGCCGTATATGCGCGACACAGCCTATGTCGCGAACGCCCGGCGCTACGACATGGGCGAGCGCGACCACTACATCTCGTTGGAAATGGCCTCGATCGGCATGGAGATGGTTGCCGACTGGGGCAGTGACGCGATCGTCGAACGCCTGCGGATGCTGACCGATCGCCTGGCAGACGGTTTGCGCAACTCCGGCGTGCTGGTGTCCGACGCACGGCTGCGCGCGCCACATATCCTCAGCCTGCGGTTCCCCGGCGGAATGCCGGACCATCTGATCGAGCGCCTGGAGACCGAGATGGTGTTCGTCAGTCCTCGGCTCGGCATGATCCGCATCAGCCCGCACGTCTACAACGACGAAGCGGACGTCGATCGGTTCGTGGAGGTGTTCCGGCGGGTAGCAGTCTGAGGTCCTGCCAAGCGTTCCAGCAAGGGCCTCCAACGCGGTGGGGTCGTCCCAGCCGAGCGACACGCCGACGACGCCGACGTGGTCACGATACGCTGTGGGGATGCGAACCGCGTCCTTCGGCGTGGTGACCGGCGCCGCGCCTGCACGCGCTCGCCGCGGCGAGCACGCGATCCAGGTCCGACGCCGAAAACGCGTGATGATCCGGGAAGGGCAACGTGCCGGCGACTACAACCCCTGCCTCCGTCAGCATGGTGAAGAACTTCCCCGGCCTGGCAATTCCCGCAAACGCGAGCACGCGGCGGCCGACATAATCGGCAACTTCCGGGCCGGGGCGCAATTCCGCGCGCAGCACCGGCAGCGGCAATAGCGCGGCCGCGCCTGTGCGGTCGGCGCCGATCAACACCGCTGCCTGGCAGCGTGCCGCCCCGGCAGCCACCGGTTCGCGGAGCGGGCCGGCCGGCAGCACGCGGCCGTTGCCGAATCCGGATGTGCCGTCCACCACCAGCAGCGACAGGTCCTTGCGCAGACCTGGGTTCTGCAATCCGTCGTCCAGCACCAGGACCTCGGCGCCGGCAGCGACGGCGGCGCGCGCGCTGGTGACACGATCCGCGCCGGTCCATGTCGGGGCGACCGCGGCCAGCAGCAGCGCTTCGTCGCCGACTTCGGCTGCCGTGTCGCCGGCGGCGACGCGGTGTGGCCCACGGACGGTGCCGCCGTAGCCGCGCAGCAGGAAATGCACCATTTGCCCGCGGGCGACGAGCCGAGCGCCAATGTCCAGCGCCACGGTGGTTTTGCCCGCGCCGCCTACCGTGACGTTGCCGCAGCAGATCACCGGCACCGGTGCGTCCCAGCCCGGCCGCGTCACGCGTCGGGCGGTGACAGCCGCGGTGGCGGCGGCGAACGGAGACAGCAGTCGCGGCAACACGCCGTCACGGAGCCAGAATCTGGGCGGATGCGGCATCATACCGAATCCATCCCGACGGCACCGCGCGCGCCGGGGCAATTGCAGAAACTCCCCCTCCCCTTGCGGGAGGGGGTTGGGGGAAGGGAGCATTCCCCGTACGCCGCCCCACACGGGCGACGCCCCCTCCCCCCAACCCCCTCCCGCAAGGGGAGGGGGAGCAATGCAGCTATCAACCCAGCAACTCGATCAGCGCGGCGGCGGTGCGCCGCGGCAGGTCGCCATGACGTTGCACTGCGGCGGCCGCAGCCTCCCCCATTGCCTGCCGCAACGCCCGATCGCGCAGCAATCCTTCGACCCAGCGCGCGAGTTCCAGTGCATCACGGACGACGTTCAGCCCGCCGGCATCGTGCAGCATGGCGACGTGGTCAGTGAAGTTGCCGGTGTGCTGCCCCACTGCGATGGCGCACCCGAGACGGGCCGGCTCAAGCGGGTTCTGCCCACCGCCCGGAGGCAACAAACTACGCCCGATGAAGGCGATGCCGGCCAGCCGGTACCACAAGCCCAGCTCTCCGAGTGTGTCAACGACCCAGACTCCCTCCGCCGGCGGGTCATCGCCGCGCGAACGGTACGCTGCGGCGGGGATGGTGACACCACGCTCCGGGATGGCGTGGCGCGATGATCGTCAGCAGCCCGGGGTGGTCTGACGCGAGCATGCCGTGGGCGGTGAGGATCAGTGTCTCCTCGCCCGGATGCGTGCTGGCGGCGAACCAGACAGGCCGCGCGGCCAGCAGGTCCCGCAGTCGCCGCAGTTCCGTCTCGTCCACGGGCAACGGCGGCGCGGCCAATTTCAGATCCCCCGGTTCGCCCACGCGACAGCAGCCGAGAGTTCGCAGCCGTTCCGCATCGGTTTCGCTGCGTGGCTGGACACGGGCGAACCCGTCCAGCACCTGACGCGCCAGCCCGGGGACCCGCCGCCACCGCGCCAGGCTGCGCTCGGACAGCCGCGCGTTGATCAGCATCGTCGGGATGTCACGCACACGGCAGGCGGCGAGCAGGTTCGGCCACAGCTCGCTTTCGACGAATCCGGCCACATCGGGTCGCCAGTGATCCAGGAACCGCGCCGCCCACGCCGGCACATCGAGCGGCGCAAACCGGTGCAGCACGCGGTCGCTCAGCGCCGGTTCCAGCCGCTGCGCCAACAGCTTCGCCGACGTCACCGTGCCGGTGGTCAACAATATCGTCAGCGCGGATTCGGCCAGCACCGGCAGGACCGGCAGGATCGACATCGTCTCCCCGACCGAGGCCGCATGCAGCCAGATCACCCGTCCCGGCGGACGCGGCGTCGCATCGACGCCACGGCGCTCGGCGAGTCGTCCGCGCACCTCCTTGCCGCGTGCCTGCCGCACGCGCAGCAGCAGGCGGAGCCCCGGCGCGGCCGCGGTCGCTGTCGCCGCCCACACCGTGGCCAGCTTGTTCAGACGAGGCACAACCGGTCTGCCCGCTCGGCCGCCGCGGTCAGTGCGGCGCCGATCGCGGGCACAGCAGTCTGCCAGGCGTCGCGGCTGACCGCGATGGTCGGCAGGCACACCACCACACCGCGGCCAAACGGCTTCGGCACCACCATGCGGTCCCAGGTACGCAGCACCCAACGGCGCGTGGTCTGTGCCGCGCAGGGCAGCACCGGCACGCCCGCCAGCGCCGCAAGCTGTGCCACACCCGCGGCGGCAACGCGACGCGGCCCGCGCGGTCCGTCCGGCGTGATTGCGATGTGATCGCCGGCAGCCAGCAGGTCGAGCATGTTGCGCAGCCCCTTGGCGCCGCCGCGTGACGACGACCCGAGCACCACGTCGAGCGCGAACCGGCTCACCACGGCGCCGATGAACCGACCGTCGCGATGGTGGCTGACCAGCACATGCGCGCGGTTGCGGACGTTGCGTCCTTCCGGCGATCGTCGCGCCTTCACCCAGAGCATCGGCATCATGGACAGCCGCTCGTGCCAGAACGCCACTATGACCGGCGCACCCGCGGCGTGCGACGCCATGTGCTCGTAGCCCTCGAGCGACCAGCGCGTGGTCCACAATGCGAAGCCGAGATAGAGCCCGAGCAGCCTGGCGAATGCCGCCTGCGCCATAGGGTGCTGTGACAGCCGCTTCATTGCCGCGCCGGTAGCACGCGGCCAACAGGGGCGGAAGGGTCGTCCCCGTCGGCTGATCTGGATCAATGTGGCTCGATGGCGCCCGGTGCGAAGGTCGGGTGATCGAGGTGCGCCATGAACGTCTTCTCGCGTCCCGACGGGTTCGCTCAACCCGGGCGGGGCGGCCGCCTGCCGGCGATGACCACCTGTTTGCCCTCAGCCTGCTTTCGCCGGTCGAGGTGTGCGCCGGTGTCGGGTCGACGCGAGATGGTCTCACCGCGAGCGAGGCCGAAAACCGTTTGCGGCAATTCGGGCTCAATCTGGTCACGCGCGAGCGCAGGGCGACGATCCTGGAGGAATTGTGGGGCCGCGCCAAAAACCCGCTGAACGCGCTGCTGCTGACCTTGGCGGTCGTGTCCTGGTTTCTGGGCGACGCGCGGGCGTCCGTCGTTATCGTCGCGATGGTGGTGCTGGCGATCACCACCGCGTTCATCCAGGAACACCGGTCGAACCGGGCTGCCGCCCAGCTGCGCGCCATGGTGCACACCACCGCCAGCGTGCGCCGCAATCCGCACCAGCCCGAGGAGCCGTTCGTCGAAATTCCGATGGAGCAGCTGGTGCCCGGCGATGTCGTGCGGCTATCGGCGGGCGACATGATCCCGGCGGACCTGCGTCTGCTCGAAGCCAAGGATCTGTTCATCAACCAATCTGCCCTGACCGGCGAGGCGATGCCGGCGGAGAAACATGCCCACGCGGGCGAGCAGGTCTGCGACAACCCGTTCGACCTGCCGAACCTGTGCTTCATGGGCGCAAACGTGGTGTCGGGGTACGGCACCGGCGTGATCCTGCGCACCGGCCAGGATACGTTCTTCGGTCAGCTCGCGCATGAGGTCGCTGGCCGGCGCGTTCCCACCGCCTTCGATCGCGGGATCAACCGGTTCACCTGGCTGATGATCCGCTTCATCGTGGTGATGGTCCCGTCGGTGTTCCTGATCAACGGCTTCACCAAGGGTGATTGGCTGCAGGCGCTGTTGTTCGCGGTGGCGGTAGCGGTCGGCCTGACGCCCGAGATGCTGCCGATGATCGTGACCGTGAACCTCGCCAAGGGCGCGATCGCAATGTCGCGCCGGAAGGTCATCTCGAAGCGGCTCAACGCGATCCAGAATTTCGGTGCGATGGACGTGCTGTGCACCGACAAGACCGGCACGCTGACACAGGACCGCATCATCCTGAAGCGCCATCTCGATATCCACGGCGAGGAATGCGAGCGGGTCCTGCAATACGCCTACCTGAACAGCCACTTCCAGTCAGGCCTGCGTAATCTGCTCGACAATGCCGTGCTGGCGCATGTCGATCTGCACAAGCTTCTTGGCATCGACAGCGGCTATGCGAAAGTGGACGAGATTCCGTTCGACTTTTCGCGTCGCCGCCTTTCCGTCGTGGTTGCACGGGAGGACGGCAGGCACATCCTGATCTGCAAGGGAGCGGTGGAGGAGATCTTCGCCGTGTGCACCCGTTACGATCTCGACGGAGAAATTGGGCAGCTCGACAAGGGCCATTTCGCTGCGGCCATGGAACAGACGATTGCGCTGAACTCCGATGGGTTCCGCGTCGTCGCCGTGGCCTACAAGGAGATGGATACGCTGAAACCGGCGTACTCGGTCGCGGATGAGGCCGATCTTACGCTGCTCGGCTACATCGCCTTCCTCGATCCGCCCAAGGAGAGCGCGCGCGAGGCGATTGCCGCGCTCGCGAGCAAGGGTGTCCAGGTGAAGATCCTCACCGGCGACAACGAGGTCATCACGCGCAAGATCTGCCACGAGGTGCAGCTCGACGTGGGCGAAATCCTGCTCGGCGGCAGGATGGCGCAAATGAGCGACGCTGAACTCGCCGACATCGCCGACCGCACCACCGTGTTCGCCAAACTCACCCCGGCACAGAAGGAGCGCGTGGTGCGCGCTCTGCACGCAAGGGGCCACGTGGTCGGTTTCCTCGGCGACGGCATCAACGACAGCCCCGCGTTGAAGACCGCGGATGTCGGCATATCGGTGGACACGGCGGTCGATATCGCCAAGGAGTCCGCGGACATCATCCTGCTGGAGAAGAGCCTGCTGGTGTTGCAGGAAGGCGTCATCGAAGGCCGGCGGATCTTCGCGAACATCACCAAGTACATCAAGATGGGCGCCAGCTCCAACTTCGGCAACATGTTCAGCGTGGTGGGCGCAAGCATCTTCCTGCCGTTCCTGCCGATGGCGCCGATCCAGGTATTGACCAACAATCTGCTGTACGATTTCTCGCAGACGACGATCCCAACCGACAACGTGGACGCGGAGTTCCTGGCATCGCCACGGCGCTGGGACATCAGCAACATCTTCAAGTTCATGGTGTTCATTGGGCCGATCAGCTCGATCTTCGACTACGCCACCTATGGCATGATGCTGTTCGTGTTCCATGCCTGGACCAACGCCCCGCTGTTTCAGACCGGGTGGTTCGTCGAGTCGCTGCTCACGCAGACCCTGATCATCCATATCATCCGCACCGCGAAGGTGCCGTTCGTCGAGAGCCACGCCAGCCCGGCGTTGATCACCACCACGATCATCATCTGCGCGGTCGGAATCGCGCTGCCATTTACCTGGGCGGGATCGGCTTTAGGTTTTGTGCCGCTGCCCTGGCTCTATTGGCCGTTGGTTGGGTCGATGCTGTTGGCCTATGCGGTGCTCACCCATGTGGTGAAGGTGTGGTTCGTGCGGCGGTGGGGACTGTGATTGCGGGGCGCACGCGGATTGAGTGCTCGGCATGATTGGGCACCCGATGGGTTTCGCTGCGCTCTACCCATCCTACGGCAAGTACGGCAACGGGTGCGCGCCAACTCGTAGGATTGGTAGAGCGCAGCGAAACCCATCGATGCCACAGCCGATCGATCCACCGCCATTACAGCAGGCGGGAGGCGTCAAGCCCCCATCCGGTTCCAGGCGTCCAGCGCGGCGATCTTGTACGCCTCGGCCAGCGTCGGATAGTTGAAGGTGTTCTCGATGAAATAGTCCAGCGTGCCCTTCAGGTTCAGCACCGCCTGGCCGATATGGATCAGCTCGGTGGCGCCTTCGCCGACGATATGCACGCCGAGCAGCCGGCGCGTCTTGATCGAGAACAGCATCTTCATCATGCCGGCGTTCAGCCCCATGATGTGGCCGCGCGAGGTCTCGCGGAACCGCGCGACGCCGCACTCGTAGGGGACGCTGCGCTCGCGCGCCTCCTGCTCGCTCATGCCCACGGTGGAGATCTCCGGCACCGAGTAGATACCGTACGGGAAGAACTCCGGCGCATGCGGCGCGGCCAGGCCGAAGGCGTGGCAGGCAGCGATGCGGCCCTGTTCCATCGACGTTGACGCCAGACTGGGAAAGCCGATCGCATCGCCCGCACAGTAGATGTGCGGCGCCGTGGTCTGGAACGTCTGCGGATCGACCTTCAGTCGGCCGCGGTCATCGGGAACCAGGCCGCAGGCGGCGAGGTTCAGCGCATCGGTCGCGCCGACACGGCCGGCGGTGTACAACACCATCTCGGAGCGCACGCGACGGCCGCCTTCCAGGATGGTGACCGGCCAGTCGTTCTCGAACTCGATGCGCTCCACCTTGGCGCCGAAGCGCAGCGCCACGCCGCGGTCGCGGAGCTGGTGGGTGAAGTCCTCGATCAGCTCGTGGTCGATGAACTCGAGCATGCCGGGCCGCGCCTCGACCAATGCCACCGCGACGTCGAGCGCGCTGAAGATGGTGGCGTATTCGACGCCGATGACGCCCGCGCCGATCACCGTGAGGCTGCGCGGCAGGCGGGGAATCTCGACGATCTCGTCGCTGTCGAACACGCTGGTGCCGTTGAACGGCACGCCGTCTGGACGGTGCGGGCGGGTGCCGACCGCGATCAGGATGCGCTCACCCTGGAAGATGCGGATGTCGCCGTCGTCCGAAATGACCTCGACGCGGTGTGGATCGAGGAAGCGCGCGGTGCCGATGGTGGTCTGCACCGCATTGCGGGCGAACTGGTGTTCCAGCACATCGACCTCGTGGTCCAGCGTCATGTGCAGACGCGCCATCAGGTCCTTGGCGGCGATGTCCTTCTTCACCCGGTAGGCGCGGCCGTAGAAGCCGCGCTCGCGCCAGCCGGTGAGGTTGAGCACGGTCTCCCGCAGCGTCTTCGAGGGAATGGTGCCGGTGTGCACCGAGACGCCGCCGACGCGGCGACCCTTCTCCACCACCAGGACGGAGCGACCGAGCTTGGCCGCCTGGATGGCGGCGCGGCGGCCGGCCGGGCCGCTGCCGATCACGATGAAGTCGTAGGTGTCCACGGCTGGGGAGGTTGGCGGAAAGCAGGGCGGCGTGTCTATCGCAATGTGTGCGATGCAGCAGGGCGGCGGATCACATCGGCAGCCGCCGCCCTGCCGCCGCAATACCAAGTTGCAGGATCACCAGAATCACGAACGCCGCCGGCAGGCTGACCGCGTGCGCCGCGAAGCCGATCAATGCCGGACCGGCGAGAATGCCCGCATAGCCGAGCATGGTGATCGTCGAGACCGCTACATGCTCGGGCACAACAGTCTGGCGTCCGACGCTGGTGTACAGCACCGGCACAACGTTGGCGCAGCCGGCCCCGACCAGTGCGAAGCCGAGCAGTGCCGCCGGCCAGAGCGGCGCCAGCACGGCGAGCGAAAACCCCGCTGCTGCGCAGAGACCACCAAAAACGATGACGCTCGCTCCACCGATCCGTCGCACGACCCGATCGCCGATCAGCCGGCCGCACACCATGGTGACGGAGAACGCTGCGTAACCCACGCCGGCGTAGGCGGCGCCCATGCGGGTCACCGACGTGAGATAGACCGCACTCCAGTCGAGCATCGCACCTTCCGCCAGAAACGCGACGAAGCAGACGGCGCCTATGAGCAACACGACACCATGCGGAATGGCAAAGCTTGGCGCGCCGGCCTCGGTGCCGGATGCCAGCAGGTGCGGCACGGCCACCGCCAACACGACGATGATCACGGCGACGACGCACAATGTTGCAACGAACAGCGATGCGCCGGCGCTTAGCGCGGCGATGATGCAGGCGGAACCGGCAATGCCACCGAGGCTGAACAGCCCGTGGAAGCCGGACATCATCGGCCACCCGCCTGCCCGTTCCACGATGATCGCATGAATGTTCATGGTCACATCGATCGAGCCGAGACTGGCCCCAAGAACCAGCAGCCCGACAGCGAGCTGTAGCGGACTGGAGACGCTGGCCAGGACCGGCAGGGCAATGCAGAGCGGCACTGCCGATACAATGACGACCCGTCGGCAGCCAAACCGCGCAACGAGCGCTCCCGACAGCGACATTGTCACGACCGACCCAGTGCCGAGACACAGCAGGAGAAGACCAAGCGTGCCCTCACCGATCGCCGCTCGCGCCTGCGCGAACGGCACCAACGGAGCCCAGGCGGCCATGCCGAAACCGGCGACGAAGAACACGATACGTGTGGCTGTGCGTTCCGGCCGCCCAGCGGCGGAGTGCGTCCCTTCACCCAATCAGCCGGCGCCTCACCCGCGCCGACACCTGATCGATCACCGCCACAGTGACCAGGATCAGGATGATGATGAACGACACCTCATCCCAGTACCGCACCTTGATCCGCTCGGCGATCTGTAGCCCGATGCCACCGGCCCCCACGACGCCCAGAATTGCCGCGCTGCGCGTGTTGCTCTCGAACGCATAGAGCACCTGCGCCAGCAGCACCGGCAGCACCTGGGGAAGCAGTCCGAATCGGACAACCAGCAGCCGCGAAGCGCCCACCGCGGTCACCGCCTCCTTCTGCCGCGGATCGGCATTCTCGATCGCCTCGGCGAACTGTTTCGCCAGCACGCAGATATCCGTAGCGGTGATCGCCAGCACGCCGGCAAGCGGCCCCAGGCCCACCGCGCGCACGAATGCCAGTGCCCAGATGAGCTGGTCGACGCCACGGAATCCATCGAACACGCGGCGGATCGAGAAATGCGCTAACGCGTTCACCAGCACGTTGCGCGCGCCGAGGAAACCCAGTGGCACTGCGATCACCGCGGCGACGAAGGTGCCAAGAAACGCCATCGCCACGCTTTCCGCCAAGCCTTGCAGGATGTCCGGCCACTGCTGACCGGGGTTGGGCGGGATCATCTGGCGCAGGATGACGAACAGACCGGAGATCCCCCGCGAGAGCCGCGCCGGCGTGATCTCGAACCAGATGCACACTGCGACCAGCCAGGCGACGAACAGCAGCGCGCCACACAGCCGCAGGACACGCGTCAGCGACGACGAGCCGAAGGCACGGGGGAAGCGCGCGCGAAGCTCGGTGTCCGATGTCATGGACATCCGTGTTCATCCGTGTTCATCCGTGGTTTCAATTTCCCATTGCGCGCCTGCGCAAACTCTCCGAGGTCAGGTCGATCACACTCACCGTCAGGATGATCAGCACGATGATGGCGCCGATCTCCTGGTAGTAGTTGAAGCTGATCACCGAATAGAGTTCCTGTCCGATCCCCCCGGCGCCGACAAATCCGATCACCGTCGCACCGCGCACGTTGATTTCGAATCGCAGCAGCACATAGCTGATGAAATTCGGCAGCACCTGCGGCAGGATCGCAAAGCGTACCGACTTTACCCAATTGCCGCCGACGGCGCGCATCGCGTCCCACGGGCCCATGTCGACATTTTCCACCACCTCGGCAAACAGCTTTCCCAGCGCTCCCACCGTGTGCAGCGCGATCGCCAGAATGCCGGCGAGCGGTCCGACGCCGAACGTCCACACCAGGATCAGCGCATAGACGATGTCGGGGACGGAACGGAACAGTTCCAGCACCCGGCGGAAGACGAAGTGCACGGTGCGGTTTGATGCGAGATTGGCCGCCGCGGGGAAGCACAACAGCAGCGCGACCGCGGCGCCGCTCAGCGTTGCCAGGGCCGCCATCTGGCTGGTCTCGAACAGCAGCCAGAGCCAGATGTCGAGCCGGTACATCCAATAGGCGAGCGAACCCTGTGCCTGCGTGCCGGCGAACAGCACCGGCAGCCGCAGATCGGGCACCAGCTTGGAAAAATACTCGCCGATTCTTGGTGCGCCCGCGATCAGCGACGACGGGTACGCTTCGGACACCAATGCCGCGAGCACCAGTGCCGCGCATAGCGCCACACCCGCGCCAATGCCGGAGATGCGCCGTGCCCGCCGCCTGGCCTGGAATGCGGCTTCGACTGTGGCGACGTCGCTCACGCTGATCAGCGTCGTCGTCGCGCCGCCGCCTCCTGCTGCAACATGTCGATGAACACCAGAAAATCCTCGTGCTTCACCGGCACCCAGCCCTTGCCGCTGCCCATGTCGAAGGTGTGGTAGATGTCCGGATACGCCGCCGGCAGCGCCAGGTGGAACGCCAGCATGTCGGCCTGGTAGCTCGCTGGCGTGCTCTTCCGCACCGTCAGCGGCCCGTTCAGGATCGGGCGCGACCTCCAGATGATGCGCAGGTCCTTCATGTCGAGCATCTTCTTGTCGACCATCATGCGCAGATTGCCGCGCGTGTAGCCCGACGCCGGGTCGCCGACGCCGGAGGTCCAGGTAACGCCGCCGTCGTACTGGTGGTTGAGCACCGCCACAACCGCCTGCTCATGCCCGCCGGCGAAGCCGGTGCGGGCAAAATACTTGCCGGGCTCCGGATCGATGCCCTGGGCGCGGAACTCGGCGCGCGGGATCAGGTAGCCCGAGGCACTGTTGGGATCCGCCCAGGCGAGCGAATGCCCCTTCATCTCGGCGAGCGACGCGATGCCGCTGTCGGCGCGCACATACATCACCGAGACATACGAGTTGCTCCCGTCCTGCTCCTGCGTCACCACCAGCGGCACGACGTCGCCATTGCTCTCCAGCCAGGCGGAGGCATACGCGGCTGGGCTCATGTATGCGGTCTCGAGCTGCTTGGCGGCGAACGCCTGGATCACGCCGGCATAGTCGGCGGCGACCAGCAGCTTGATCGGCACCTCGAACGTCGCTTCCATCAGCTTCTTGTAGCCATCGACGCGGGCCAACCTGTCGGCGTCGTTCTCGCCGCCCAGCAGGCCGACGCGCATCACCGGGATCTCCTTGGCCCAGTCTCGCTTGCCGGGCTTCGGCATCTCCTGCGCCATCGCGCCATGCGCCAGCAGCAATGCGCCGAGACCGGTCGTTGCGTCACGCCGTGTGATCATACAAGCAATCCCTCCATGCGTCGCCACTACCTTAACTCATCAATTGCGGCAGGTGCGAAATTCGTTGTGCGGCGCATTTCAGACTGAACTCGATCATCGCGCAACGTCGCAGAAACGCTCGATCTTTGCATCAGTCCGGCCGTATCACCTACTTGCGTTTGCTGTCTCAATGATCCGGCGTGCCGATCGGCATCACGTCCCCGAGCCGATTCGCTACAGTGAATGCGCCACGAACTCACGGACCATGAATGAGCAGCCCTCAGGCCATTGCGACCCGATACAATAGGGCGGGTCGCAGCTTCCTCGCCGGTGTTGGCCTTGCCGCCGCTGTCATCTGGTGGATCGGTTGAGTCCAGACCCCGGGACCTGTTCGGGAATCGCGGATACGCCGTGGCGGGCAGTTCCGCCTCATGCCAACATGGCGTCACGCACCGTGTGAGACTCCTGCCCATGCCGCCCAACCCGTTCGACGATGAGCCATCCCGTACCATGGCAAAGGTTGCGCTGACCTACGCTGTGCTGCTGGGTGGCAACCTCGCGGCATGGGTCTGGGCATGGGTCGCTTTTGCGGATCGGCCGGCACTGCTCGGGATCGCGCTCCTCGCCTACGTGTTCGGACTGCGGCACGCTTTCGATGCCGACCACATAGCCGCCATCGACAACGTCGTCCGTAAGCTGATGCAGGAAGGCAGAGCACCCTACGCCGTCGGCTTCTTCTTCTCGCTCGGACATTCCACCATCGTCGTGCTCGCCTCGGTCGCGATCGCTACGACGGCGACCACTTTGCAGAGCCGCCTCATTGGGTTCAACAACATCGGCGGCACCATCGGCACTGTGCTCTCCGCGCTGTTCCTGTTGATTGTCGGCATCGCCAACCTGTTCATTTTGCGCGGCGTGTGGGCCGCGTTCCTCCGCGTCCATGGCGGTGAGCCAGTCAGAGACGAGGCACTCAACGCCCTGCTGGCAGGTCGCGGCCTGCTGGCCCGGTTGTTCCGCCCGATCTTCCGTGCGGTATCGCGCTCATGGCACATGTATCCGATCGGCTTCCTGTTCGGTCTCGGGTTCGATACCGCGACGGAAATCGGCCTGCTCGGCATAGCGGCGACCCAGGCCGCACAGGGCATGTCATTCTGGACGATCCTGGTGTTTCCCGCGCTGTTCACCGCCGGCATGTCGTTACTGGATACCACCGACAGCGTGGTAATGGTGCGCGCCTATGGCTGGGCCTTCGTCAACCCGATCCGCAAGCTCTGGTACAATTTGACCATCACCGCAACATCGGTTGTTGTCGCCATCTTCATCGGCGGTATCGAGGCACTGGGCCTGATCGGCGGCAAGCTGGGTCTCGATGGTGCATTCTGGAACTTGGTCGGCAACCTGAACGAGAGCCTCTCTGCCCTGGGCTATGCTGTCGCCGGTATCTTCGTCGCAGGCTGGATCACCTCGTCGCTGATCTATCGGTTGAAGGGCTACGACCGATTGCGGGCCAGTGCCTCATGAGCGCAGTTCCCGGTTCGACGAACCCGGTCCCATCGTGCGACGGCGACCGTCGACCGATAGCAGGATGCTCCACAGCCGTATTCACCGCGTCCGACCGCGGCCGACGACCAAAGCAGTCCGACGAAGCTCACCTGATTCGACGGGTTGATGGCAGGAAAACAGTTCGTCTGACCGAGTGACTTTGGTTGGCGTCCGGCCACTTGTGTTCGTCGATTCTTCTCCGGCTTCCGCAAGCGGATCAACCCGGACAAGCGCGACGTCGTCGCCTGGCATTCACGGATGAGGGCGTGTCCGGGCGCCGCCGCCTGAGCTGCCACCTCCCGGCCTTGTGATTTGGCTCCGATTAACCGGATACGTATATCCGTATACGAATATACGGGAACGGTTAATGCCTGCATCCAAACGCCAGCATCCCCAGAGCCTGCTCGCTCTCGCGGTGCTCGCGTTGCTGTTCGAGCGGCCGATGCACCCATACGAAATGGCAGCGACGATGCGAGAGCGACACAAGGAGGAGAGCATCAAGCTGCGCTACGGGTCGCTCTACACGGTGGTCGACGGGTTGCAGCGCGATGGGCTGATCGCGCCTCAGGAAACCTCCCGCGACGGCAGGCGACCGGAACGCACCATCTACACGATAACCGCCGCTGGCAGCGCCGAACTCATCGCCTGGATGCAAGACCTGCTGCGCCGACCAGTGAAGGAGTATCCGCAGTTCATGGCGGCGCTTTCGTTGTTGCCCGTGCTGCCACCGGCCATCGCCGAAGCGATGCTGCTCGAACGGCTGAAGCACCTGGACCTGGCCATCCAGACCCGGCGAGGCGTGGTTGAGGGGGTGCTACGCACGGGTTTGCCTCCGCTGTTCCTCATCGAGAGCGAGTACGAGATTGCGCTGCTTGAGGCAGAGCGCGGCTTCGTCCAGCAGCTCACCGGCCGCATCGCCAAAGACCCGGCGGAACTCGCGCCGATGTGGCCGGACTTCCACAACGGCCGCGTGAAACCGAAACGCAAACCCTGAATGGAGCATTCACCATGACCGAGCTCAATCATGTGCTGATCATTGGCGGTGGCATCGGCGGCCTGTGCCTGGCGCAAGGCCTGCAACGGTCTGGCGTCAACGCCACTGTGTACGAGCGTGACCGGGCTATCACCGATCGCTTGCAAGGCTACCGCGTGCATATCAGCCCGAAGGGCAGCCGGGCTCTGCACGACTGCCTGCCGGCCGAACTGTTCGAGACCTTTGCCGCTACCTGCGGTCGTCCGCCCCGCGCCTTTCGGATGCTGACCGAGCGCATGCAGACGCTGATCTCGGTCGGTGGCTTCGGCGAACCTGGTGGCGACGCGGTGGAACAGCATCGTTCGGTCAGCCGCATCACGCTGCGTCAGGTGCTGCTCGCTGGGCTCGGTGAACGCGTCCGGTTCGGCAAGACCTTCGTCCGCTATGAGATGCACGGCGATCGCGTCGTCGCGGTGTTCGAGGATGGCAGCAGCGCGGAGGGTGACGTTCTGGTGGCGGCCGACGGCGGCGGCTCGCGCATACGTCGGCAATACCTGCCACACGCGGAGCGGATCGATACCGGCGTGGCAGCCATCGGCGGCAAGGTGTTCCTAGATGCGGAGACACGGCGCCAGATCCCAGAGCCGCTGCGCGACACGCTGGCGCTGGTCTCGGGACCCGGCGGGCGTGGACTGTTCGTTGCCCCGCAGGAGTTCGCCCACACGGCACCGGTGAATGGCATCGGCGGCGCGGAGCCAGCGGTCGATGCCACCGGCGGCAACCTGTTCGACAATACCCGCAGCTACCTGATGTGGGCGTTTGGGGCGCAGCGTCGGGCCATGGGCCTGAACGCCGAGGATGCGCCGTGCGCCGAGACGCTGCGCGGCATCGCGCTCGCCGGCATGGCGGACTGGGATGCGGGTTACCGCGATCTCGTGCGCCTGACCGATCCCGACACGCTCTCGCTGCTGACGATACGCACATCGCGTCCGGTCGATCCCTGGCGGACCAGCCGCATCACGCTGTTGGGCGATGCGATCCACAGCATGACGCCGTATCGCGGCATCGGCGCCAACATCGCGCTGCGCGACGCAGCACTGCTGTGCCGACATCTGGTGCGTGCCGCGCATGGCGAGGCGGCGCTGCTGGATACAATCGCCGAATACGAGCGCACGATGCGTCGCCATGGCTTCGCCGCGGTCCGTGGATCGCTCGAGGCGATGAAGGCTCAGCTCGAAACCGGCGCGCTGGCGCGCACAGCGACCCGCGCCATGCTCCGGCTGGCCGCCCGCATCCCGGTGCTGAAGCGTTGGTTCTTCCTGGCAATGGCGGCGGAATGAGCCGCGGAAACTACTCCGCCGCCACCGTCGCGGGCGTCCGCCGCGCGGTGGACCGCGCAGTGCCGACGCACAACAGGCTCGCCAGCAGCAGCACAGCGACGAACACCAGAATCAGCTCGGGATGGCCGCGGTCGATCAGGAAGCCGAACGGCACCGGCGTCAGTGCCGAACCCAGCGGCAGACCCGCGCTGACGAACCCGAACACCTTCCCCATCTGCCCGGGCGGTGCCGCGTCCTTCAGCATCACATCGCGCGGCGTTCGGCTGGCTCCCAACGCCAGGCCCGAGGCGAACATCAATGTTATGACGGCGATGCCCGACACAGGTGTCCAGTTCACCGCCAGCGTCAGCGCGGCGGAGACAATCGTCAGGATCACCGCGAAGCTCAGCACGTGCCGTTTGTAGGTGTCAGCGAACCAGCCGCCGACCAGCACGCCCACGGTCGATCCCGCCATGTAACCGGTGAGCGCAGAGGACGCGACCTCCAGCGCCATGCCCTTCACCGTGTGCAGAATGGTGATCAGCCAAGCCTGTACGCCGGACCCGGCCATCGAGCCCAGCAGGAAGAAGCCGAAGAACAGCAGCATGGTGCGGCTCATCAGCAGCGCCCGGCCGGACGGTGCGGCCCCCGCGTGTGCCGGTTCGTGGCGAGCCTGGTCCTTCAGGATACTGCTCTGAAGCATGATGGACACCGCGACCGGAACGCCGAGCAGCCCGACCATGATCAGGCTGGCGCGCCAGCCCATCGTCGTCGCCAGCAGCGCCATGACCGGCGGCGCGGCCGCGAAACCGAGGTTGCCGCTGAACGTGTGCAGCGCGAACGCCCGGCCCATGCGGTCCTTGTCCACCGAACCCGACAGGATCGCGTAGTCCGCGGGATGGAACACCGAGTTGCCCATGCCGGACAGCGGCGCCAGCAGCAGAATCTGCCAGAAGCCGGTGGCGAAACCCATGGCGGTGATGCACAGCGACATCAGCAGCGCGCCGCCGATCAGGAATGGACGCGCGCCGTAGCGGTCCACCAGGAAACCGATCGGTGTTTGCAGTAGCGCGGAAGCGCCGGACATCAACGCAACGGCAAGACCGAGTTCCGCGAAGCTGACGCCGAACGCCGACTGCCACGCGAGGAACAGCGGCGGCAGGCACAGCGAGTAGAAGTGCGAGAGGAAATGGCCATTGCCGAGCAGGAAGTTGACGCGGGTGGTGCGGCTCAGGGCCATCGTGCGGCGTCTCCGGAAGACCGGGCGAGGATGCGGTGGTGAACCAATGCCGTCAACCGCGCAACGCCCGCCGACACTCCCCTACACGACGGGGCAACTGCGCGCCTGACTCGCTGCGTTAATTTCCGACCGGCGCGTTCTGCGCTTTCTCGACATAGGCCCGGACATCCTCATCGAGGAGCAGGCGATCGCGGGCAAGCCGGTTTGCCACGGCAGCGACCGCATTCACGTAGTCGGCATGATTCGGATAGCGCTCTTCAACCGATAGCCGAGGGTCACCCGTCGCGTTCCGTTCCGCCCTCGTTTTGGCAAAATCGAGTTGCTGCCCGAAGCTGTCGCAACCGTCGTCGCCCCCTGCTGGAACGGCGCGCAGGTTCCAGCCCGTGTAGGTCGCCAGCGGTACTGCCACTTCCGGAAGGCGAACCCCGGCGATATCGTTGCCATCCGAATCTGCCTTTGGAACCATCGCCGGGTAAGGAGTGCCGACGAGTCGCGGTGGCAGAACGGTCAGAATTCCCTGGTCAAACTTCGGGCCGTAGTCGAAGAGATCGCCGGTATGCATGCGGCCGTTGTACCTAACGCCAGGGATTTGTGGGAAACCCTGGCCGATCTGGGGCTGCGGCGGCACCAGCGTGCCGTCCGCTACGCGCGGCAGTCGAATTGCGGGCGGCTCGATGCCCATCGATACCCACTGATCCAAGGCAACCAGCAGTGCGCGCAGCACCGCATTCGCGACCAGTGGGTTGCGGTTTTGTTGGCAGATGCCGCGACCAGTGGCGCCGACTCCGCCCTGGTGCGGCAAGCTGGCCATCAAGTAAGAGCGCACGTCTGCCGGCTCATCGCGCAGATCAACGCCGGCATCGTCAACCGCAGCCACGGCCATGTCCTTCGCCCAGTATTCGTTCGCCGAATTCACTTCGAATATTTTCGGGCAGGTTGCGTTTGCTGAGCAGCGCGCCAGTCTCCCGTTGGTCTTGTGGGTGACCGGATCCTCCCTGACTTGATTGGTAAACGGTGCCTGGAATTCCGGGAACCAACGGTTGATGTGTTGGCGATGGGTCCGGAACGGCTGGGCGAAGCGATAATTCATGTAAATGCCATCCGCTCCGCCGATCCAGTTGACGATACCATCGATCGACTTCCTGCCGTTCTCGGCCTCGTTGAAACCGAGCAGGACAAAGTCGTGTGCGGTCCGGCATGGCTGTGAGACGCATGCCATGTAGATAGCAGCCACCTCGCCACTAACCTGGATTTCTCAAACGCGAGCTCGTACAGGTCGATGAAATCGAGTGCCACGCGGCATCTTGATGGTGCGAGCGATCGGGTCGGCTGACTGACGAATGAGATTCGCGGCTGACGCGCATGGCAGGCTTTGGTTGCGCGTAATGCGAGTCCATGATGGCGCGCGCCGTCGAACCAATGAGCACCCCCCTGGTGTTTTGGTTGCCTGCTATGTCTCAAGCGGAGCTGAAGACGCGCTGGAGGTAGCAGTGCGCGAGCGCGAACTCGTCCTTGTTCGGGCAACCCGAGGCGATGGCGAAGTGGATGCGGCGCACGCTGCTGCGCACCTGCGCCCCGAGCTTCAGCAGCTTGAGGCGAATGGTTGCGACGGCGGCGTCGGCGAACTGGCCGTGGCGAAGCCCGACACGGCGCAAGGTGTCGACCAGAACATAGGCCATGGCCGAGAACCACATGCGGAGCTGATTGGCCGCCATGGTGGCCGACGAGGCGCGATCGGCGAACAGCTCGAACTGCTCGCCGACGCGGTTCTCGGCCTCACCGCGGGCGCAATAGAGATCCTCGTACAGCGCGCGCGCATCGTAGCCGACGCGGGTGCGCTTGAGCGAGGTGACAATGAAGCGGGGATTGGCGCCCTCCATTGTGTGCTCGGCCTTGCCGACGACGCGCCGGGTGCGGCTCCAGCTGTCGAGCGTGCGATACTGCAAGTCGCGGAACACGCGCGCCGGCCGACCCGAGGCGATGCATAGACGCCTGGCCTGGGCGAGCGGTTCGACCAGCACCGCCTCCAGGCGACGATTGCGCGCCAGGCCGAACACGTAGTCGACGCGGTTCGCCTCGCACCACACCATCAGCTCGTCATTGGAGAAGCCGCTGTCGGCGCGCAAGATGATGCGTACCCGCGGCCAGCGCCGGCGGATCTGTGCGACAATGCGCGCCATCTCCTCGACCGCGCCATCGCAGCCCGCAACATTCGCACGCCTTTGGCGGGCCAGCAGCAGGTGCCGGCCGCAGAATACGTAGAGCGGCAGATAGCAATGCTCCTTATAGTACCCGTGGTAGAACCGGCCTTCCTGCATCCCGTGCAGCGGGATGTCGGTGTTGTCGAGATCCAGCACGATCTCGCGCGGCGCACGCCGATGCGCCTCGAGGAACAGATCCACCAGCAACGCATCGACCTGCGCGCCATCGCAGTCGATCCTGTGATACTTCGACGCATGGCGCCGCGGCGTGTGCTCCAGCCGATTGAGCGTGCTCTTCCCGGCCAGCGCCTCGCAGTCGGTCCGCAGCACCGGGCTCAACTTGCCGGCCAGCACCGCGAACGTCGGGTCCTTGCGCAGCTCGTCGTGATCGTTGAGATCTTCGTAGCCCAACGCCAGGCCGAAGATGCGCTGCCCCACCAGCGTCGCGACCCGATGCTCGACGTAGCGAGCGTCACGCCGATCGATGAAGCAGTCGGCGAAGCGGCGCACCAGCCCAAGGCCGCGATCGACCTGTCCCAGCAGCAGCGCACCGGCGTTCGAGGTGATGTTCCCGCCATCGAACCCGGCCACCACCGAACGCCGCGCAACCGCTTCAAATTCGAACCGCTTCGGCGCACACTCTGTCGGCATCGGGGCATACCTCGGATCGTGGAGAAACTGTTGCTGCACAACGCTTCTCTCAGATTCGCAGCCCCGATGCACCCGCCGTGTTTGAGAAATTCGGGCTAAGCGGGTTCGCCGCGCCGTTGTCGTCTTTTTGCGCGGTGCGTACGAACGACGCCAGATCACGGATTGCCGCGAATCCCAGACCGGATACCACCGGGTCCTTTGCCTGGTAGACAAACTCGTACAGCATGCCCTGCTGGAAAGGCGTTTGATCGCCGGCGAGCTTGATCGAAGTGCCGGCCTCGTCAGCGTAGTCCCACATATCAACAGGGACCGGGCTCGACGAATCCTCGTACCGCGCGCGCACCGTCAGAGTCGCCTCGGACTTGACTAGCGTTGCGGCCGGATATGTCAGATGTCCCCGCGTGGTCGTCTTATCATCGATGCTGAATTCCTCTAACGCTGGCCCGACTATTGGTGATCGGTCAGAATTTGTTGCGACAGGCGCTTTCATCATGAAGCGGCCGCCGCCGGGCGCCGCGGTGGTATCCCAGCCGCTGAACAGTATGCTGTACCCTTGCCTCATCAGGAAGCCGTCGCCCGCGTCCACTGCTTTGGTCGGGTCGTTGCCGCCGCTGAGCGCATCATTGATTTGAGGAAACGCCAGGATCGAGCCACGATTGGTCAGCTCGTACCAGACCTTATGGTTTCCCCTTGTATGATCAATCGGGCGCAGGATCATGATATCGGTCTCATAGTCGACGTTTCCGCGTGCGTTGCGCGGCGCGAGACTGATGTCGGTGATGACGGAGTTGTGGGCGTCCGTGGGATTGATCTCTCCCGCAATCCGACCGACGAGTTTCTCATATTGACCGATTGAGCCGAATGACCGGCCCTCAAAGGTTGGCGACTCGACACGCGTGATCGTTATCATGGTAACGCGTGCCTTTGCCGAGATCTGAGACGTCGCCAGCATAATCGCGCAAAGACCGAACGATTTTGCGAAGTTCATGCCTTGCTCCCACACCCAATTGCCTTCATCTCACACATATCGCGCGTGCAGCGCCGCGATGTCGATCCGCCCGCCGGTATCGCGCCACAGCCGCACGTTCGCTTCCACCTCCGCCGCGTCGCGCATTCCAACCAGCGCCACATCGACCAGCGGGTTGGACAGCACGAACTGGATCAGCGCCGGCGTATAGTCGAACGTATCGGCAGGATTGACCATCCGCAGCCAGCGTTGCAGCGTCCCCGAGGTGGCGGTCCGCATCGTAACGGTCGCCATGCCGCGTCGCTTCGCTTCGATCAGGCTGCCGAACGGCCGCGTCGGATCGTACGGATGCTGGTGCAGGAAGTTGTAGCACAGCTGCATCGCGTCGAAGCCGCCGCTGTCGATGAAGCGGAACACCGCCGCGTTGTTGTCCTCGCTGGTGAAGCCGGTCAGCCCGATCAGGCCTTCCTGCTTCAGCCGCACCAGTTCCTCCAGCATGCCGCCCGGCCGGAGCACCGCGTCCGCCTCGTCCGGCCCGTAGGACGATCCGTGCAATTGCAGCAGATCGACGCGGTCGCGCCGCAGCCGGCGCAGGCTGGCCTCCAGCGACTGCCGTATCCGGCCCGCCGCGGCAAGCGGCACCTTGGTGGCGAGGAACACCTTCGCGCCGTCCAACGCCTCGCCGAAGATCTCCTCCGCGAGGCCGTCACCGTAGCCGGGCGCAGTGTCGAAGTAGGTGACGCCCAGTTCCACCGCGCGCTGCAGCGCGGCCAGCATGGTCGCGCGATTGGCAGCCGCCGCTGCGTCGTAGGCGCCGAGGTAATTGCTCAGTCCCGCTGGCGCGCCGCCGAAACCGAGCCGGCTGACCGGCACGCGCTGCGGCCCGAACGCCGCGGTCAGTTCGTGTTTCGTCATGCCCCGCATCCTCCCCTGGCCATGTGGCACGCTCCCTGCAATGAACCCGGCATGAGCTTCCCCGTCTGGCTTCCCATCCTGCTCGGCTTCCTCACCGCGGTCGGGCCATCGACCACCGACATGTACCTGCCGGCCTTCCCGGCAATCGAGGCCTCCTTCGCCGCCCCTGCCGGCTCGGCGCAGCTTACGCTGGCCGCCTGGTTCGCCGGCCTGGCGGTCGGACAGATGACCCAGGGCACGCTGTCCGACCGGTTCGGCCGCAAGCGACCGCTGATCGTCGCCACTGCCGTCTATACGCTCGCCTGCCTTGGCTGCGCACTGGCGCCGTCGATCCAGTGGCTCGCCTGGTTTCGCGCACTCGCCGCGATCGGCGCGTCCGCCGGCATGGTGATCCCGCGCGCCATGGTGCGCGACCTGGCCGAGGGCCACGCCGCGGCGGTGCTGCTGTCTCGGCTGTCGCTGGTGATGGGCGCGGCACCGATCCTGGCGCCGACGGTCGGCAGCGTGGTGCTGGCATTCGCCGACTGGCGCGGCATCTTCTGGATCCTCACTGCCTACGGCGCCACATGCTGGGTGCTGGTGATCGCGCTGCTGCCCGACACGCTGCCGGAGGAACGGCGCATCCGCCTGCACCTCGGCGAGCAGTTGGCGCGCTATCGCAGCATTCTTGTGGAACGCGGCTTCCTGACGCACGCGACGATGGGCGCGTTCGCGACCTTCGCGTTCTTTGCCTATCTAGGCGGATCGTCGCCGGTGTTCATCCAGGGCTTCGGCCTGACACCGGCGCGATACGCGATGATCTTCGGCGCCAACTCGTTCGGGCTGATCTGCTGCGCACAGCTCAATCCGCATCTGCTGCGCCGCTTCGGCCATTCGCGCGTGTTGCGCGGTGTCAGCCGTGTGCACCTGGCCGCCACTGCCGCACTGATGCTGATCGCGTTCGCCGGCTGGCACACGCTGGCGCTGGTCATCGCGCCGGTATTCGTGGCGATCAGCTGCATGGGCATGCTGAACCCCAACACCATCGTTGGCGCGCTGGCACGGCATCAGTATCAGGCCGGCAGTGCGTCCTCGGTGATGGGCACCGGGCAGTACCTGCTGGGTGCGTTCAGCGGGCTGATGGTGGGGCTGCTGACCGACGGCACGCCGCGCGGCATGGCGGCACTGATGCTGCTGGGCTCGATCGGCATGGTGATGGCGGATGCGCGCCGGCCTCGGGTGTAGGGTTGGTTGATCGGCGGGGACGGCGTGCTGGGCAGCAAGCAGAAAGCAAGAATAACACGGATTACACGGATTCATGCACGGATTACACGGATAAGAAAATCTGGGCGCTTCCCGCATGGTGGTCGTGGCGAGCTGCGCGAAGCGCATAGAATCACTTTCCGTGTAATCCGTGCATGAATCCGTGTAATCCGTGTTATTCTTGCTTTTCTACCACCGCCCAAATCGCCATTTAACGATTCATAAATCGGCCCCGAGCCAGGCTGCACCCCATGCAGCCCGGCCTCACTCACGACAGTGACCTCACGCACAAGATCATCGGCCTCGCGATGCGCGTGCACCGTCGCCTCGGCCCCGGCCTGCTCGAGTCCGTATATGAGTTGTGCCTCTGCCATGAGATCGACCGCGCCGCGATACCGTTTCGTCGCCAGGTAGCGCTCCCGGTGAGCTACGACGAAGTCCTGCTGGATTGCGGTTATGTCGCCGACATCATCGTGGACAACCAGGTGATTCTGGAACTCAAGTCAGTCGAGCGCATCCTGCCGCTCCACGAATCCCAGCTGCTGACCTACCTTCGTCTCAGTTCGTGCCATGTCGGGCTGCTGATCAACTTCAACACCGTGTCGCTGACCGACGGCATCAAGCGCTGCGTACTATAGAACTCGGCTCTCCAACGCCCCGTGCAGCGCGCTAATCCTCCTCCATCACCCGTCTCACCAGCACCTCCCGCTTGCCGACATGGTTGGCGGGACCGACTACCCCCTCCTTCTCCATCTGCTCGATCAGCTTGGCCGCGCGGTTGTAGCCGAGGTTCAGGTGGCGCTGGATGAAGCTGGTGCTGGCCTTGCCCTCGCGCGCCACCACCGCGACCGCCTGGTCATACAAACCCCGCTCGCCATCGCCCGCCGCGCCCAGCCCCGGCAGCATTGCCGAACCGTCATCGTCGGCCGGTTCGGTGACCTCTTCCAGGTACGCCGGCTCGCCCTGCTCGCGCAGGAATTCCACCACCTTCTCGACCTCTTCGTCCGAGACGAACGGGCCGTGCACGCGGGTGATCCGTCCGCCACCCTGCATGTACAGCATGTCCCCCATGCCGAGCAGTTGTTCGGCGCCCTGCTCGCCCAGGATGGTGCGGCTGTCGAACTTGCTGATCACCTGGAAGCTGATGCGGGTCGGAAAGTTGGCCTTGATCGTGCCGGTGATGACATCGACCGAGGGCCGCTGCGTCGCCATGATCACGTGGATGCCGGCCGCGCGCGCCATCTGCGCCAGGCGCTGCACCGCGGCCTCGATCTCCTTGCCGGCCACCATCATCAGGTCGGCCATCTCATCGACCACGACCACGATCAGCGGCAGCGGTTCCAGCGTGAGCGCCTGTTCCTCGAAGGTGGGGCGGTGGGTGTCGGGATCGAACCCGGTCTGCACCCGGCGCGTCACCACCTCGCCCTTCGCCCGCGCCTCGGCGACGCGATCGTTGTAGCCGGTCAGGTTGCGGACCCCGAGCTGGCTCATGGCACGGTAGCGCCGCTCCATTTCCCGTACCGTCCACTTCAGCGCGGTCACCGCCTTGGCCGGCTCGGTGACCACCGGCGCCATCAGATGCGGCACCCCCTCGTACATCGAGAGCTCGAGCATCTTCGGGTCGATCAGGATCAGCCGGCACTGGTCGGGCGACAGGCGATACAGCAGCGACAGGATCATCGCGTTCACGCCGACCGACTTGCCTGACCCGGTGGTGCCCGCGATCATCAGATGCGGCATGCGCGCGAGGTCTGCGAAGATCGGCGCGCCATTGATCTCCTTGCCGAGCGCCAGCGTCAGCCGTCCGCCATGCTTGTGCAGCTCATCCGACGACAGGATCTCCGACAGGAACACGGTTTCGCGCTTGGCGTTCGGCACTTCGATGCCGATCACGTTGCGGCCCGACACGGTCGCGATGCGCACCGCCGTCACCGACAGGCTGCGCGCCACATCGTCGGCCAGCCCGATCACCCGCGCGCTGCGGATCCCCGGCGCCGGCTCCAGTTCGTACAGCGTCACCACCGGCCCGGGACGGATCTCGACGATGCTCCCTTGCACGCCATAGTCGGAAAGCACCGACTCGAGCAGCCGGGCATTCGCCTGCAACGCCTCCTCGCTTGGCCCTGAGGCGGCGTTGGCCGGCGCGGGCTTCAACAGCGACAGCGGCGGGAACTGCCAGCCGGCTTCCAGCAGCGGCAGGCTCTCCTGCCGCGGTCGGCGCGGCGGTACGGCGGCCCTCGTGGTGCGCGCCACCACCGGCGGTGGCTCATCCATCGCCGGAACCAGCCGCGTCGCCGCCACCGGCTCTCGCCGGACAATCGCTCCTGCCGGGCGTCGGAAGCGCAGCCAGCGCGGCAGGCGGAGGAAGCCGAACGACGGCATCGGCAGCCGAACCAGCGTCGCCAAGTGTGTGGTGCGGCGGGCAACCCGTCCAGCGGCGCGCCACTCTGTCGCAGATAGTCCCAATGCCAGCAGTGTCAGAGTGACAGCGAGCGCCAGCCCGATTGTCCAGATCATCAGCGCGCCCACCGGCCCCAGCAGATCGCGTCCGACCGACGATCCCATGGCGGCGAGCATCTTGCCGATCGCACCGCCCAGGCCGGCCACCGTCGGCCAGGCGAATGCCCGTGGTGTGGGCACCCCGGCGAACACCGCCGCCAGTACCGGAAGTGCCGCCAGCATCGCGGCCAGTCGTGCGGCCATGCTGCCCAGCCCACGGTGTGATGCGATCCGCCACGCCCAGGTGAGCATCGCGAGCCCCGGCAGTGCCCCAGCCACGCCAAACCCCTGGAGCAGCAGGTCAGCCAGCACGGCCCCGACCGGTCCCGCCAGGTTGCTGGTAAAGCGAGAGGTCGCCGTGTTCAGCGATGGGTCGCGTGGATCGTAGCAAGCCAGCGCCACCAAGAGGGCGAGGCCCAACATGCCCAGCGCCAGCCCGGCCAGTGCCGCTGAACGCTGCCGGATCAGTGCCCGGATCGTGGGTGAAGCGAGCCGACGTGCCTCGGCGGTCCTTGCGGTGGCCATGCGATTCCCACCCCTTACGCCCGCTGTTCGAGCGATGTCGCAACTATATGCCGCAAACACCTAAGTCGTAGAAGCACCGTTGCCACGCCTTGCCGGCGGTGTGTCCTCCGCGCCACTGTGCCGGCATGAGCGAGCGTGTGTCGGCCGACGTGTGCGTGGTGGGAGCCGGTCCGGTCGGCGGCACGCTCGCTTGCCGGTTGGCCGCCGCCGGCCTCGCCACCGTGGTGGTCGACCGCTCAGCCCTGCCGCCGATGGAACATCCGGCGTTCGATGGCCGCGCCTACGCCATTGCCGCCGGCTCTCGATGCCTGCTCGAGGATGCCGGCGTCTGGGACCGGCTTGCCGAGCCCGCCTGCCCGATCCTTGATATCAGGGTCAGCGACGGCCGCCTCGGTCGACCGGCCTCACCGATGTTCCTGCATTTCGACCATCACAGCGCGGGTGAGCAGGCATTCGGCCACATGGTGGAGGCACGCAGCCTGCGGGTGGCGCTGAATGCGCGGATGCACGCACTGCCGGCACTGCGCGTGTTCGCGCCGGCCACGGCCGATGTGGAGCGGCGCGACGAAGGCGCGACCGTGCGCGTCGCCGGCGGTCCGAGCATCGACTGCCGCGTCGTGGTGGCGGCGGAAGGCCGCAACTCGCCACTTCGCCGGACGGCTGGCATTCCCGTCACACACCTGCCCTACCACCAGACCGGTATCGTCTGCGCGATCAGCCACCAGCATCCGCACCACAACGTAGCACTCGAGCACTTCCTGCCGTCCGGCCCGTTCGCGCAATTGCCGATGTGCGCCAGCCCCGATGCGCTGGAAGGCGGTGCGCCAAATGTCTCCGCCATTGTCTGGACCGAGCGCACTGCGATCGCGCAGCGCATGTTGGCGCTCGACGATACGGGCTTCGCCGCGGCAATCGCGCACCGGCTGGGCGATCATCTCGGCACGGTGCGGGTGGTCGGACGCCGCTGGAGCTATCGGCTCGGCGCACTGCATGCGCATCGCTACTTCGATACACGCTTGGTGCTGGTGGGCGATGCGGCGCACACGATCCATCCGATCGCCGGCCAGGGCCTCAACCTCGGCTTCCGCGATGCGATGGCGCTCGCCGAGTTGCTGATCGCGGCGTCGGAGCGTGGCGAGGACCTCGGCGCGCCGGAGCTGCTGCGGCGCTACCAGCGCCGGCGGCGGCCGGACAACCTGCTGATGCTGGCGGCCACCGACACGCTTGACCGGCTGTTCAGCAACGACAATCCACTGCTGCGGCTGGCGCGCGATGCGGGCATCGCCGCCGTGCACCGCGCGCCGCCGCTGAAGCGGCTGTTCATGCGCCAGGCGATGGGTGCGCCGCTGTTCTCACGCGGCGCGGACCGTCGCCAGGAACTCGTCGACGTCGCGCCGCAGCGTCTCTGACTGGCGTGCCAGTTCGCCGGCCGAACTGAGCACCTGACTCGCCGCCGCACCGGTGTCGCCGGCGGCACGGCTGACGCCCTCGATATTGGTGGCGATGTCGCCGGTACCCTGCGCCGCCTGATGAACATTGCTGGCGATCTCGCGTGTCGCGGCACCCTGTTCCTCGACCGCGGACGCGATCGTGGTGGCGATCTCGCTCATCTGCCGGATGGTGGTGCCGATGGTGCGGATCGCCTCCACCGTCTGGCCCGTCGCGCCCTGGATCTCGCTGATCTGGGCGCGGATCTCCTCGGTCGCCTTCGCGGTCTGGGCGGCCAGCGACTTTACCTCGCTGGCGACCACGGCGAAGCCCTTGCCGGCATCGCCGGCGCGTGCCGCCTCGATGGTGGCGTTCAGTGCCAGCAGATTGGTTTGGCCGGCTATCGTCTCGATCAGCTGCACCACCTCGCCGATACGCTGTGCCGTCCGGTTCAACCCCTCGACCGTGGTGTTGGTGCGATCCGCCTCGGTCACCGCCTGACTGGCGATCTTCGACGACTGCTCCACCTGCCGTCCGATCTCCAGCACCGAGGCGGAAAGTTCCTCGGACGCGGTCGCCACGGTCTGCACATTGGCCGAGGCCTGCTCCACCGACGCAGCCACCGCGGTCGCCTGCTGGGTCGCCTGTTCGGCGGTGTGCGTCATCGCCTGCGCCGCGGACTGCATCTCGGTGGCCTGCGAGGCGACCGAGTTGACCACGCCCTTGATGCCAGCCTCGAAGTTGTCCGCCAGCCGGACCATGCCTGACTTGCGCTCGGTCTCGGCTTCCGCCTTCTGGCGTTGGTTCGCCTCGCGGAGGCGATCGGCTTCAATCATGCCGTCCTTGAATACCTGCACGGTCTCGGCCATCTGGCCGATCTCGTCCTTGCGCCCGACGCCGGGGATTTCGACCGATTTGTCGCCGCCAGCCAGCGAGCGCATCGCCGCGCACATCCGCACGACCGGGCGCGAGATGCAGGTCAGCCCGATCCACAGCGCCAGTGCCACGGTGATCACGGTAGCCACGCCGATCGAAATCCACATCGTCCGGATCGTGTCGCCGGTTGTCAGGGACAACTCATCGGAGGCTTTCTGCGTGGCAACCGTCATGTCAGTTACCGTCGCCTTGATGCCGTTGAACAGCTCGTCTACCAGCGGTCTGCATTCTCCACTGAGACGCTGCGACGCCTTGACGTTGTCCTCAGCCGAGGTGACCGATGCCGCAAACGCAATGGCTGAGTCGCATACACCGACAGCTTTGCGGAATTGCATGAGGGCGGTATCGAGACGCTCAGCGAACGCTGTCTGTCCGGCCTTGACGAGTCGCGCCTTTGCCTCGCCCCACACGTCCCCAGCTACCTTCTTGGCGTCGCTCGCCTGGGTGAGCAGACGCTTCTTCCCGGCATCCGTGCTCTCGCCGCTCAGCTGGTACCCTGCGGACATATAGGCTTGTAAGAACACGTTGCCACGCGCCGACATTGCCGTGGCGTAGTCGAGGTTTTTGATCAGATTGGAATAGGCATCGTCCATGGACCGCATGCGAAAGCCGGCGAAGCCTGCTGTCCCCGCGGCAACCGCCGCGAAGAGTACGACAATCACCCCGATCTTCGTTGCGATCCGCAAGTTGTCGAACGACAGACGGTTGGCCACGCTTGCTACTCCAGAATCCAGTTTAAATACGCCGGCGCGATGGCTATGCGGCGCGTACCGTCGCCAGGAACTCCTCGACGTCGTGCCGCAGCGTCTCGGACTGGCGCGCCAGTTCGCCGGCCGAACTGAGCACCTGGCTCGCCGCCGCCCCGGTGTCGCCGGCGGCACGGCTGACGCCCTCGATATTGGTGGCGATGTCGCCGGTACCCTGCGCCGCCTGATGTACATTGCTGGCGATCTCGCGTGTCGCCGCGCCCTGCTCCTCGACCGCCGATGCGATCGTGGTGGCGATCTCGCTCATCTGCCGGATGGTCGCGCCGATGGTGCGGATCGCTTCCACCGTCTGGCCCGTCGCACCCTGGATCTCGCTGATCTGGGCGCGGATCTCCTCGGTCGCCTTCGCGGTCTGGGCGGCCAGCGACTTTACCTCGCTGGCGACCACGGCGAAGCCCTTGCCGGCATCGCCGGCACGCGCCGCCTCGATGGTGGCGTTGAGTGCCAGCAGATTGGTCTGGCCGGCGATCGTCTCGATCAACTGCACCACCTCGCCGATGCGCTGTGCCGTCCGGTTCAACCCCTCGACCGTGGTGTTGGTGCGATCCGCCTCGGTCACCGCCTGGCTGGCGATCTTCGACGACTGCTCTACCTGCCGTCCGATCTCCAGCACCGAGGCGGACAATTCCTCGGAGGCGGTCGCCACGGTCTGCACATTGGCCGACGCCTGCTCCACCGATGCGGCCACCGCGGTCGCCTGCTGGGTCGCCTGTTCGGCGGTGTGCGTCATCGCCTGTGCGGCGGACTGCATCTCGGTCGCCTGCGAGGCTACCGAATTCACCACGCCCTTGATGCCCGACTCGAACGTGTCGGCGAGACGCAGCATGCCAGACTTGCGCTCGGCCTCGGCTTCCGCCTTGTGCCGCTCATTGTCCTCGCGCAGGCGTTCGGCCTCCACCATGCTGTCGCGGAACACCGCCACCGTGTCGGCCATCTGGCCGATCTCGTCCTTGCGCCCGACGCCGGGGATTTCCACGGTCCGATCACCGTCCGCCAGCGCCCGCATCGCCGCGCACATGCGCACCACCGGCCGCGAGATGCCGCGGCCGATCAGCCAGGCGAGCACCACGCCGATCGCCAGACCGGCCAGCCCCAGGACCATCACCAGCGTGTTGCCGTGGCTGATGACCGCCAGCATGCCCTGCTCAGTCTCGGCCTGAGCGGCGAAATTGCCGTCCTTCGCCTTGATCGCGTCCGCCTGCATGGCATCGCCGGCCTGCCGCATGACGCCGTTCACCGCCGTCCTCTGCTCAGTGTCGAAACTCACGGCGCGCCGGAATGCGGACTGATAGCTGTCGATCAGCTTCGTTTGCGACGCAACCGTCGCATTCAGTTCGCTGCCCTTGGTGGCGGTGTCGAGCTGCGTCACGGTTCGCTTCAGCTCATCGAACTGCTGTTCGGCCGATTTCACAGCCGACTCATCATGCCGGCCCAGGCGCTTGTTCACATCGAGCCGTGCCATAAGGCTGAGCCGGCGGCCCTCGACCACCAGTGGCAAAATATCGGTGTTTCCGGCCTTGGTCGCACCCGCGAGCATAAAAGAGAACCCGTCGGTGATCTGCTGGCCCACCACGTCGAGCACCTCGCTCTCCAGCTTCGCCTGTTCACGGTTCATATAGTGCACGTGCGCGAAGTTGGTGGCGTAGGACTCGGCCTGTTTCGTCATGTCCTCCAACAGACCATGCCGTTCCGGGTTGGTGACACGTGCCAGCCCCTTGGCGATGAGCTCGTGCAGTTCGGCCCCCTCCTTGAGCGCAGCCGCGGCGGTATCCTCGTTGTCCGCGACCACATATTCGCGGACATGGCCGCGATACTGCGCCACTGTCAGGTCGATATCGCGGTAGATCGCCGAAGTGGCGACCAGTTCGGCGTAGCCACCTACCGCACTGGTGACCTGTCCGAATGCCAGCCAGGCGAGGGTGGAACTTACCGCCAGGATGAGAAGAACAGCCGCGAACCCGATGGCGATCTTGCTGCCGATGCGGCAATTCGCGATGAAGCTGCCTATGCCCTGCATGTACGGAACTCCTCGGAACGACGGAGGGTCGCGACTATCCGCATGACAGGTAAATGATCGGCTAACCGCCCCCTGGGCCGATCGCACTCGGCAAGTTATTCTCGCGATCGATCAACCAACCGACGAGGAGGAAGCACCGATGGCGCCGAAGATCCTGCTGACCGACAACCCGTTGAGCGCGATGGACATCGCGCGCGAACTGGCGCCATCCGGTTTCGATACGATTATCGCCCGCTCAGGCAGCCCGGACTTCAACGCCGCGCTGGCTGATGCCGAGTACATCGTCGGGCTCGGCGAGGTGAAGATGGACGACGCGTTCTACAAGTCGGCGCCGAAGCTGAAGCTGGTGCAGTTGTTGAGCGCCGGCTACGACCGCGTCGATATCGAGGCTGCGCGGCGCGCCGGTATCCCGGTGTGCAACAATGGCGGCGCCAACGCGATCGCGGTGGCCGAGCACGCGATCCTGCTGATGCTCGCGGTGTGCCGCCGGCTGACCTGGCTGCATGAGATGGTGAAGTCCGGCCGCTGGCGCGGCAACGACGTGGCGAGCGTTCGGCTGTACGAACTGCATGGCCGCACCCTGGGCATCATCGGCCTCGGCAACATCGGCAAGAAGGTCGCGCGGCTGGCGCAGGGCTTCGGCATGGCGGTGCAGTATTTCGACATCGCACGGCTGAGCGAGGATGCCGCCGATACGCTGGGCGTTAAGTTCCGGCTGTTCAACGAGGTGCTGCACACGTCCGACATCGTGTCGCTGCACGTGCCGCTGATCCCGAGCACGAACCACATGATGGGAGCGGCGCAGTTCCGGCTGATGAAGCCGACCGCGTATCTGATCAACACCTGCCGCGGTCCGGTGGTGGACGAGCCGGCGCTGCACGAGGCGCTGACCAACGGCACGATCGCCGGCGCGGGGCTGGATGTATTCGACCAGGAGCCGCCGCCGGCCAACAATCCGCTGTTCACGCTGGACAATGTGATCCTGACGCCGCACTACGCGGGGCCGACCTGGGACAATCAGAGCGCGCGGTTCCGCAATGGGTTCGACAATGTGCAGCGCGTGGCGCGTGGCGAGAAGCCGCTGTGGGTGATCCCGGAACTACGGGAGTAGCCGGGAGTGTACCCCCTACTTGTCATCCCCGCGTACGCGGGGATGACAACGAAAATGGCACGCGGCGATCTACAGGAACGTCCCCGGCGGCTCGATGCCGAGCATGATCTGCCCCACCGATTCGAAATGCGCGGTGCGTGACTGGATTTGCTGCGACAGCGTGTGGATGTCGCGGAACCGCCGCTCGAAGGCGGTGCCAAGGAAGATCGCGTCCACGCCGGCCGCCTTGAACGCGTAGTCCGCGACCGCCTCGGCCGTCTGGATGGCGAAGGCGCAGGCCAGCCGCACGCGCGCTCGCGCCGGCACGTCGATCACCCATGAGTCGTCGGCCGACCAGATGTCGGACAGAGTCTCCACCAGATAAGCACGCGCCGCACCCAGCCGCGCCTCCATCTGTGCGACGTTGGACTGCACCACCGCATTCTCGGCAAGCCGGACAAAGTTGCGTGGCGTCTTGCGCGCCGCCAACTCCTTGAACGCATCGAGCATCGCGCGCGCGATACCCATCGCGACACCGGACACGCCGACGGCGTAGAGGCCCTGCATCGGATAGGCATACAGCCGGCCCGGCTCACGCCGCAGCGTGGGATCCTCGCGCGTGCCACTGAATGCCTCGGGCACGAACACGTCGTCGAGCTGGTACGCGCCGGACATTGTGCCGCGCATCCCGATCACGTTCCAGGTATCGTCGAGCAGCGTCACCTGTGAGAGCGGGACCAGCAGCGACCGCACCGTAGGCTTGCCGGCCGCGTTCAGCCGCAGCGAACCATCTGGCTCCACCACATGGCAATGCGCGCCCATCCAGGTCGCCTGACGACAGCCGGACGCGAAACTCCATGTCCCGCTGACGCGGTAGCCGTCCGGAACGGCGATCGCCTTCGAACTCGTTCGGTGGCCCCCAGGCGACGACTGCGCGCGGGTCGGCAAAGATCGCGCGCGCGGACTCGGGCGACAGGAACGGCGCGATGAGTGCCGCGCTGTTGGCGACGAACAGGTTCCAGCCGACCGAACCGTCGTGGCGCGCAATCTCCTCGATCGCGCGCAGGTAGATCCAGGGTTCCAGTTCGTCGCCATCGACCGAGCGCGGCAGCAACATGCGGCCCAGCCGCGCGGCGTGCAGTTGCGACAGCAGCGGTTCGGGGATGCGCTGCGTGCGCTCGATCTCATCGGCAGCGGCCTCGATTGCAGGACCGAGCTCGTGCGCGCGGGCAACCGGATCCGGGGCGCCTGACGTGACGAAGTTCATGCGACTGGCCGTTTGGAAATCATGGTGGCGATTAGAGCGCTTTAAGCCAGATAGGGAAATAGCGGCGATGCCGAGCGTCGCCGCGCCTATCGGTGCGGCAGCAGTTCATCCAGTGCGGTGCAGAGCGCACCGACATCGTCGGCCGATGTGACCGCACCAGGCGACAGGCGCAGCGTGCTGCCGCGCGCGTCGCAATACAGATGACGCGACCGCAGCGCGGCCACGACGGCTGGCGCATCGCCGTCGGGCGGCACGGTGATCATCACGCTGCCACCGCGCTGTTCGCTGCAGAGCGGCGAGGCGATCGTCCAGCCGCGTTCGCGCGCATGGTCGATGATGCGCCCGCCCAGGGAGTGATTGTGGGCGCGAACCGTATCGATGCCGGTATCGGCGAGCCAGCGCAGTCCTGGCAACGATGCCACGGCCGGGACGATCGATGGCGTGCCGTGATCGAACCGGCGGGCGTCATCGGCGAAACGGAATTTTGCGAGATCCCAGGAGAACGGGTTCGCCTGGCTGAACCAGCCGCGGAACTCCGGCTGGCAGTCCGCGAGCAGCGACGGCATGGCATAGATGACGCCGGCGCCTGGCACGCCGCACAACCACTTCAGCGAGGTGGACACGATGAAATCGGCACCGCACGTAGCGGAGAACGGCAGCAGGCCGACGCCCTGCGTGATGTCCACGCCGACGATGCTTCCCATGCGATGGCCATGCGCGATCAACGTCGCGGCGTCGCAGCGGTGCGACGCGGTCGAGGTCACCCAGGTGAGCAGCGCCACGCCCACATCGTCCCGCCAGCGCGCGACAAAGTCCTCGTCGCGCACATAGGCTTCACCGGCGCGCAACGGCACCGTGTCAAGCGTGAAGCTGAAGCGATGCGCCAGTTCGGCCAGCAGGAAATGCAGGCTCGGGAAACAGTCCTCGGCTACCAGCACGCGCCGTCCGCGCAGGTGGCGCGCGGGCAAGCCACCGATCACGCTGTATAGCGCGGCGGTGACGTTCTCTGCCGTGGTCAGCGTTCCAGGCGGCGCATCGATCACCGCGCGCCAACGGTCGATGAACTCCTGCCGCAGCGACAAAGCTGTCGGCCACTGCGCATCGTCCGGGCGTGACCAGAACGCCGCGAAACGCGCCAGTTCGTCGCGCAGCGCTGCCTCCTTGCCGGGGAACGTGCCGATGGAATGATAGAGGAAGTAGCCAGTTCCACTCATAGGGTTGAGCATGGATGGGCATCGACGCAGCCGCGTCAAGACCGCGACGGCCGCCGGGTGTTCCGCGCCGTGCGACGGGAGTAGCGTCGCTGACGACTGAACGGAGGCAGCCCGATGATCGAGCAGACCCTGGACATCGATACCAAGGCAGGCGCGATGGAGACGTTCGTCTGCCATCCCGAGCGCGGCGGTCCCTGCCCCGCCGTGTTCCTGCTGATGGACGCCCCCGGCATCCGGGAGGAATTGCGCGACATGGCGCGCCGGCTGGCTACCGTCGGCTACTACGTGCTGCTGCCGAACCTGTACTACCGCGCCGGCCGCGACACGATGTTCGGGCCGGACGTGTTGGAGCAGGGCAGCGCGGAACGTGAGCGCATGCGCGCGGTGCGCACCAAGATGACCATCCCGCCGGTGATGGACGATGTCGCTGCGATGCTGGACTTCGTCGACCGCCAGGATGGCGCGAAGCGAGGCCCGGTCGGCGCCCATGGCTATTGCATGAGCGGCCCCTACGCGCTGGCCGCCGCCGCGCGCTACCCGGATCGCGTCGCTGCTGCCGCGTCGTTCTACGGCACCTGGCTGGTGAACGACGCGGAGGAAAGCCCGCATCGCAACCTCGGCAAAGTGAAAGGCGAGCTCTACATCTCCTGCGCCGAACACGACGAGCTGGCGCCGCTGCCGATGGTCGAGGAACTGCGCGGGCTGTTCGCGCGCGCTGGTTCACCAGGTGAGATCGAGTTGCATCCCGGTGTGCATCACGGCTTCGCCTTCCCGCAGCGCTGGTGCTACGACCGGCCGGCCGCGGAACGACATTGGGAGCGGCTGATCGCGCTGTACCGGCGGCGATTGGGGTAGTTCGCAGGGCGATGGGTTTCGCTGCGCTCTACCCATCCTACGGCAACGCGTGCGCAGCAGCTCGTAGCAGTTCGTAGGATGGTAGAGCGCAGCGAAACCCATCAGACCCCAGCTTTACGGGGTGTTCCTCCCAGGACTAGGCTACTCACCAGTAGCCGCGCCTGACGAAGCGAAGGAACGCCCATGTTGCAAAGCCGAGAAGACATCCGCAAGGACACCGCGGTCGATGCGTTCACCGACGCCATCCTGCAACGCGACCAGCCCCGTACCGCCGAGCTGTTCTTCAACCTGGTGCGCCGCGACGGGCGCTCGATCGGCGATGCACTCAGCGTCGTGACGGAGGCGGAGGCGCCGTTCGTCCAGGTGCCCAATCACGTGGACGTGCGCGACGGCCAGATCACGCTGATCAACAACGACCACACCATCCTTGGTCTGCGCACCTCCGCCGACCTGGTGCAGTATCTGCCGGAGGAATACCGCCTGCTCGGGATGCTGCAGAGCGTTTGGTACATCCCGGCGGGCCTCGACATCTGGAACCAGTTGCGCGGCAAGTACCCGGGCCGCTATGCCACGATGAAGGGCATCAGCGTACCGCCGCCGAGCTACGGGCCAGTGGTGTGGAACGACGACCAGCAACCGATCGTCGAGGCCGGCGGTTTCGAGGACCGCCTGCACGCGCACATGATCGCCACCATGAGCGGCGACGTGAAGCGGTCATACGGGCTGTTCCTTGGCCTGGCTGCCGACGAAGCGGTGCGGCCAAAGCTGCGCGACCAGATGCTGTTCCTCGGGCTGATCGACCTGCAGGACACGGTGATGGGCCGCAAGGCGCGCAACACCGGGCACAAGGCGCTGCGCGCCCGCGCCGTGGTGGACCTCGCCCAGCATGTCGGCTGGGAGCGCGCGCATGGGGTGTACTATACCGGCGTGCCGGACATGGCGATCGGACCGTTGTACTACTCGCTGTACGACGCCGCCTGCGTGACGGTGACCGAGGCGTTTCCCGACGCCGGCAAGAGCCTGAAGCAGACCAACCAGGCCTCGCTGTCGCCGGAGCAGGTCGAGGACATGGTGCGGCTGCTGATGGAAGCCGATGGCCAGACGGTGTGGGATCGGATCACCACGCATCTGCGCAACGGGATTTCGCTGCGCAGTCTGGGCGATGCCATCCAGCTCGGCGCCGCGGAATTGGTGTTGCGCACCACGGTGCCGCGCAAGTTCACCGAGGGCCAGCATCCGTTCGACTACTGCAACACCGCGAACTACTGGATACGCACGTCGGACAATCCGTATCAGCCGCGCATCCTGTACCTGATGGCGAACTTCGTGAACGACGCGGCGCGCGCCAACAAGCTGTTCAGTTCGGTGATCGAGCAGGAGTTCGCGTCGCACGACCTGAGCGGCCACACGCCCGAGGCGCTGCTGCGCGAACAGGACGAAGCGATCATGGCGTTCGACTTCGCGCGCGCGACCGCGGTGGCGAATGCGTATCTACAGACCGGCGCGGATCGCCAGAAGCTGCTGGCCCGCCTTGCGGTGACCGCCTGCAAGTTCCAGGACGATCCGCACAACCAGAAGATCAGCCATTCGACGTTCGAGGAATACGGCCACAATTCCACCCATCTGCGCGACCGGCTGTTGCTGGCCACCGCGCGGCTGCTCGCCGGCTGGCCGAAGATGCCGGGCGAGCGCGACTGCTACGCTCGCTACATGAAGGAGTGGATCAAGCACTGAAGGAGAGGAAACATGGCTCGCGATTACAATGTCATCGATGCCGACGGACACATTCTGGAGCCGCTCAATCTCTGGAGTGACTACATCGAACCGAAATATCGGGACAAGGCGCCGAAGCTGATCCGCGATGCGGACGGCAAGCAGCGCCTTCAGGTCGGCGAGCAGTTGCTCGGCAGCAAGAAGGGTCTCGGCGCCCTGGGCGGTGTGGGCGCGCGTGATGGCACGGTGGTGGACGACGCCATGGAGTACGAGCAGGGACGCAAGGGCGGTTTCGATCCCCACGCGCGCATTCCCGACATGGACCTCGATGGGATCGATGCCGCGTTCCTGTATCCCAGCATCGGGCTGTTCGCCGGCGCGGTGACGGACCCGCCGGCCGCCGCTGCTATGTCGCGCGCCTATAACCGGTGGCTCGCGGACTACTGCAAGCCGTATCCGGACCGGCTGTTCGGTATCGCAATGATCCCGATGCAGGACGTCGATCTGGCGATCGAGGAGATGCGCTACGCGCGCGAGAAGCTGGGCTTCCGCGGTGTGTTCCTGCGGCCCAATCCGTACAACAATAAGATGATCCACCATCCCGACTACGAGAAGTTCTGGACCATGGTGGAAGAACTCGACATGTCGGTCGGGTTCCATGAGGGCGGCAACAGCGGCATGATGCAGGTCGGCATGGACCGCTTCGAGGAGCGCGGTGCACGCCACATCATCACCCACACGATGGAAATGATGCTGGCGTGCATGGCTGTGATCTGGGGCGGCGTGTGCGACCGTCACCCCAAGGTCCGCATCGCATTCCTCGAGTCGGGTGGTGGCTGGATTGCCGGCTGGCTGGATCGCATGGACCGGCACTTCGACGACAAGGGGTTCAGCGATTCCGGCCTGTCGATGCGGCCTTCCGAACTGTTCCAGCGCAACTGCTGGATCGCGTTCGAGCCGGTCGAGCACTGCCTGAAGCCGCTGGTGGATTATGTCGGTGCGAACAAGATCCTATGGGCGACCGACTATCCGCATCCCGACGGCTTCTTCCCCGGCGCACCGGCGATGGTACGCAAGCTGATCGAGGGTGCGTCGAAGGAGACGATCAGCCAGGTGATGGCTGGCGGCGCCAAGGGGTTCTACGCGCTGCACTAACCCGTCTTCGCGGATTCGGGCGTTTTGACGCCGCCTGCGTGTTTCCGATCAACAGTTTAGCCGGAAAGGTCTTCACTACAGGAGGTGCTTGGGGACGGTGCTGGTGGTGATGCGCGGTGGTGGCTGCGGCGGCAGCTCAAGCTTGAGCTGGTGGATCAGGAGCCGGAGTTCGGGCTCCGGCTGGGTGTAGCGGGTCAGCAGCAGTTCGCGCCCGTCGGTTGTCGGCAGATGGACATCGATCATCTGGACGGCGGCGAACTTCTCGAGGGCAGTACGCGCTGTCAGCCCCGGTGCCAGAGCATGCAGGCGACGCTGCAGTGTGACCTGCAGACAGTAGGCCAGGAAGGCAAGGAAGATATGAGCTTCGACCCGACGCTCATCCTGGTGGAAGATTGGCCGTATCGCCAAATCGCCTTTCAGGTTTTTGAACGCCTCTTCAACGGCGACGAGCTGGGTATAGTATTGCCACAGCAGCGCGGGATCGTTCTCGGTGAGGTTGGTGCGCAGCAGATAGCGCCCTTCGCGTCGTCGGACGCGCCGCAGCTTCTGGCGGTTGAGGGTGTAGCTGAACATGGCGCCTTCCTTGTCCATCTCGATGTCGACCAGGCGCCATGCGGTGGGAGCGCGGGATCTTGCCGCACCCAACTTCATCAGCATTTCCTCGCGCGGGACCTCCATCGCGGCCAATTCCCGCAGCCGCTTCCACAGCCATTTCAGCTGCCGCCTGCGCATCGCGCGTTCCTTGCTGACGCGATCGTTGCTCTCGGCGAATACGTAAAGTTCGCCGTCATCCGGAAGGAGTTTGACCGCGACTCCCGCACGGGCCTCCTGCCAGGGCTCGGCCAGCAGCCGCTTCTCAAGACGCGAGAGGCGCCCTTTCGGCGTTCCCACCAGATACTGCACCGGCGGGTCGTTGCTGCGCATCTCTGCCAGCACGGCTTCGGTGGGGATGCCGCGATCCATCACCCAGACACGCCGTGCACGGCCGTATTGCCGCTCGATCTTGGCGAGGAACATCCGCAAAGTCGTGCAGTCCGCGGTGTTCCCGGGCAGCACCTCGTACGCCAGCGGCAGACCGTCCGGGGTGACCACCAGTGCGATCACCACTTGCGGGCAGTCCGGCCGCTTGTCCCGGCTGTAGCCGTGGCCGGCGCTTGTCGCCGTCCGCCACGTCCGAGGCATTGATCTCGAAATACGTGCTGGTCAGATCGTAGAGCAGCACATCGAAGTTCGCGTTGAACAGGTCGCGCCAGCGCGCCGTGAGATGCGCGAACAACGCCTCTTTGTGCGGCAGCAGAAAGTCATGGCAGGCGTAGAGCTTGTGCGCCTCCGCCAATCCGAAATCTGCTCCCAGCAGATCGGCCATGGCGCTCTTGCCGAACCATTCGCGATGCAGCTTCCAATCGCTGGCCGGCGCAATCAGGCGGTACGAGACCAGCACCTGCAGGATCTGGTCCCAGCGCGTCCCCTTACGGCTGGGCGGCAGGCGACCTGCCAGAACTGGTCCAGCTGCAGTTCTCGCCACAACTGCCCGGCCAACCAGCAGGCGCCCCATTGGCGCGGCCTGCATAGCCGCATGTCCGACAGGCGAAGCTGGACGACTGATGCGTCCGCCGCGTCGACGGCGCAGCGATCCTCGGGGAACAGCGCCATTGTCCGCGACTGACCCGTGTCATCATCGAGCACCTCGATCGCCTTGCGCCACACCGCGGCCTGCGACGAGTTGATCTCGCCCAAATACAGCACGTGACGCTGGACGACGCGGCCACCCGCGACACGCTTGTTCTCGACCACGCTCCAGTAATCGTGCGTCTTTCCGTCCTTCTTCCGCTGGGTTTTCCGCAGAAACATGACCCGGCGAATTTAGCGATCGGAATCTGATGCTGGGAATAGGGTAGGTCTTCACTACAGCCGATTTCGGCTGCGTCGGTGCTATACTTCCCACCGATATCAAGTGTTTAGCGACATCCAATCTGCCCAAATTAGCCATTTTGGCAGGCGAATCCGCGAAGACGGGCTAATGGTGTGATGGGTATCGCTGACGCTCAACCCATCCTACAGCGCCACAATCGACACACACGTGGCATTCGTAGGATGGGTTGAGCGGTAGCGAAACCCATCAGGAGCATCGGCTACGACCCGTAGACCATGCGCGGCAGCCACAGCGTCAGCTCGGGCACATACGTGATGATGCCCAGCACGATCAGCAGCAGGATCAGGAACGGCAGGATGCCGCGGATAACCTCGCCGACCGGCGCATCCGAAATCGTCGACAGCACGTAGAGGTTCAGCCCGACCGGCGGGTGCACCAGGCCCACCTCCATGTTGTGCGTGAAGATGATGCCGAAATGCACCGGATCGACGCCGAGCGGCAGCAGTATCGGTGCCAGGATCGGCATCACCAGCAACAACGTGCTGACCACCTCCAGGAAGCAGCCGATGATCAGCAGCAGTACGTTGATCGTCAGCAGGAACTCCCACGTTGCGAAGCCCCGATGCGCCGCAAAGTCGACCAGTTGGCCGGGAATGCCCGATCCGGTCATCCAGTGGCCGAACACCAGCGCCGTGGCGATGATCAGCATGATGACGCCGGCACTGCGCAGCGCTTCGGCAATCACGTTCAGCGTGCGGCTCAGCGGAAAGCCGCGATACACGCCGAGGCTGACGACCAGCGCCGTCACCGCGGCCAGCGCCGCCGATTCCGTTATCGTCATGAAGCCGCCGTAGATGCCGACCAGCACGACGAACGGCACCGCCATCGCCGGCAGCGCTCGCCACGTCACCCGCAGGCGTTGCCGCATCGGCAGCGCCGGCTCGGCCGGAAAGTTCTTGCGTCGCGCGTAGTACAGCACCCACGCGAAGAACGCGCCGGCCTGCAGCAGTCCCGGAAGGATGCCAGCCAGGAACAATCGCGGCACCGACTGCTCGGTGACGATGCCGTACAGGATCAGCGCCAGGGACGGCGGGATCACCACGCCGATGGTTCCCGATGCGCCTAGCACGCCGAGAGCGAAGCCGCGCGGATAGCCGCGCTCCAGCATTGCCGGCAGCAGGATCGTGCCCATCGCCAGCGCGGTCGCCACCGATGACCCGGAGATCGCCGCGAACAGCGCGCATGACACCACCGCCACCAGCCCGAGCGATCCCTTGATCCCGCCGAGCCATGCCGCGGACAGGTCCACCAGCGCCTGCGCCACGCCGCCGCGCCGCATGAACGCCGCCGCCATCACGAACAGCGGCAGCGCCATCAGCGTGGTGGAATTGAGCTGGTCGATCATATTCTGCGCCACGCCCACCAGCGGCTGGCCGGAGACGAAGAACAAGATCGCGGCGCAGGTGCCCAGCACCAGGAAGATCGGCATGCCCGCAGCGAGCAGGCCAAAGAACATCACCAGGAACCCGACGGTCCACATCTATCTGGACGGCGGCAATGCCAGGTCGGGAGGCGCCTCGTGCGAAATGACGTGGCCGATCGTCATCACCCGCGGATCGAAGCGGAACAGGTAGCGATACAGCCGCGCGCAGTAGCGGATCAGCATCAGGCCGCCGCCGACCGGCAGCGCCAGGTAGTAGATCCAGATCGGAAACTGCAGATCGGACGAACTGGTTTGATCGAGCAGCAGCGCGGTATCGACCACCTCCCAGCCGTACCACACCAGGCAGAAGGTGAACGCGATCGCGACCAGGCAATTGAACGTCTCCACCCAGCGCTGCGTCTGCGGTCGCAGCAAGCGCAGCACCAAATCAGGGCGCACGTGCCCGTTGGTGCGTACCAGATCGCTGGCCACGATCATCACCGCCCATACGGCGATATAGACGATCACCTCCTCGGCCCAGGTGATCGCATGCGGGGGATCGATGTAGCGGCCGAACACCTGCAACACCGCTATCGCCAGCGCGAACGCGCCGAGCAGGCCGACCACGGTCCGCTCGATCCAGTCCCAGATGATGCCGATGCGCGTCATGGCCGGAACCAGCCCGGCCACATCGGGTCAGGCGCCGACATCCGCCATGACCAGTTCGGCCAGCTTGGGCGAGATGTGCGCCTCTTCCACCGCCTTGTCCTGCACTTTCAGCAGCTCCGCATGCACCGCGTCCAGCTCGGCCTGCGGCACGTCGACGAACTTCACGCCCTGCTTCTCCAGTGCCGTGCGGCCGCTCTCCTGCTGCTTCGCGGTGTTGGCGCGATAAGTGCCGATGTTGTCAGCCCACAGCCTGACCATCGTCTCTTGCAGCTTGGGTCCGACCTTCTGCCAGAATGCCGGATTGACCATCGGTACATAGAGACCCATGCCCTGGTTGTCCTGCAACGAATAGCGCAGTCCTGAATCGAACAGCTTGGCGCTGTTGGCGCTCTCGTTGCTGCTGATCAGCCCGTCGAACGTGCCCTGCGATATCGCCAGCGGCACGTCCGGCCAGGCGGTGACGTTGGGGATGCCGCCGAAGAAGCGAATGCGGAACGAGTTCAGCACCCCGCCCGGACTGCGCAGCTTCATGCCCTTCAGATCGGCGGTGGAATTCAGCGGCTTGCGCGTCGAGTACCAGTTGTTGAAGCCGAGATCGAACCACGGACCAAGTATCTCGACCTTCAGCTTGCCGGTGAGCTCAGCGTTGACGAATTTCCCACCCGCCCCGTCGGCCGCTTTATGCACCATGTCGATCGGCCGGCCGTAGAACGCAGGCAACTGAGAGAAGTCGGCATCGGCGACGAAGCCGGTAAGCGTCCAGGTGCCGGGGCACGCCATCTCCACCTGGCCCTGCACCAGCGCCTTCAGCACCTGAAGATCGGGGAACAGCGCGCCGCTCTCGAACAGCCTGGTCTTGATCTGGCCGCCCGACGCTTCCTCGAGCTTGCCCAGGTAGTCGTGGAACGCGACGTTGCGCGGATGCGACGGAGCGGTGTCGAGCGAGCAGCGCAGTTCAAGTGGCGCGTCACCCCTGGCGTGACGCAGAATGGCGAAACTGCCAAGAGCCAACACCGATGTGCGCGCAAGGCCGCGCCGCGAGATACCATGAGACATTGAACGCATCCTCCGATCGGCTTCGCCGGATCGTCTCGGGTATGATCGTGCCCGCCGATTGGGTCAAGGCGACACGGGCAGTGGCGTCGATGTCAGCGGCTGTTGTTCCACCGGTGCCCGCGCGGCGCCCGCCGCCAGCAGCCAAGGACCCAAGGCGTGGCGTACCTGGTATTCGAACTCGACGTTCATCCGATCCATCAGGCCTTTTGTCATGTCGTACAGCCGGCCCGGCAGGTCATCGAGATCGCCGGTGAACCGGCCGGACACGCTGGCCTGCGCATAGCCGGCCCGTGCGTTCGGTGCGGTGTAGATACCGAGTTCGACCACCAGGTTGCCGGACAATGTGTCCCCGCGTCGCAGCAGCGAGGCATCCTGAATGACGAACACCGCCTGGCCCGTGCTGCCAAGCGCCTGTAGCCGATCCTCTGCCATCGCACGCAACGCCCGCAGCGGTGGCTCCGGATCGAATTGACTGACGTCCGGCGCCGCACCGGACGGCATAAACCGTTGCTCGATCCTGATCGTGGCGACGTTGAGCCCGAGCGGCGTCAGATAGTCGTAGCGCAGCGGCGGATAGTCCCGCTTCACGCCGCCACCGCCGCAGCCGGCCAACAGCAGCGGCAGCAGCGACGCGCGTCGCGTCAGCATGCGGGAGCGCTGCGGCCGCGCACCTCCTGGCGTGGGAAGCGGAAGTCGTAGTTGCAGAACTCGCAGGTCATCACGATATCGCCGTCCACCGCCATATGGTCCAGATCGTCCGGCGGGAAGCCCTCCAGGATACCGACCAGACGGGCCCGCGAGCAGCGACAGCCGTACGACAGCGCACGTGCCCGGTCGGTCGCCACGCCCTCGCTGTGGAACAGCCGATACAGCAACCGGTCCGGCGGCAACGCGTCGTCCAGCAGTTCCGCGTCGGTCAGCGTGCCGGCGAGGATGGTGGCGGTGCGCCAGCTCTCCTCCTGCGCGTCGGCGTCCAGCGAGGGATCGATACCGCCGGCGCCGGCAATCTTCTCCAGCACCAGCGCACCGGCGCGCCAGCCATCCTCGGTCTGGTCGCAGGCGAGATGCACGAAGCAGCGGAGCTGCTCGCTGGTGCGGAAGTAGTGCAGCGCCATCTCGGCCAGGTTGCCGCCCTCGATGGTGACGATGCCCTGGTGGCGGTTCTGGTCCGGTCCCTGATCGACGGTGAACGCCAGGTAGCCGCCGCCGAGCAGCTGATCGGCGGCCGGTGACGGTTCGGTGTGCAACAACGCGTTCAGCTTCTCTGCGTCCGCGCGGGCATAGCCGCGCAGCGCTCCGGTATCGGTGCAGTCGGCCAGCAGCATCGGCACCGGGCCATCGCCCTTTGCCTGCACGCTGAACGAACCGCGGAACTTCAGCGCGGTGGACAGCGCCGCCGCGAGTGCCAGCGCCTGGCCGGACAGGCGGGTCACCGCGGGATGGTTGGGATGCCGGGTCAGCAGTGCGTGCGCCAGCGGCCCGAGCCGCACCAGGCGGCCGCGCACCGGCCGGCGTGGCAGATGGAACGGCGTGACGCCGCGCGGCACGACAATGTCGGGCACCGGCGGACGATCGCCGTCGAGGAAGGCTGGCGTGTCGGACATTGCCTCAACATAGGCATCGGGCGTCGCGCGGGCTACCGTCCGGCTGATGACGGCATTCACCCTCCGGGCGATGGTGCCCGGCGATGCGGCAGCGGTCGCTGGGTTGATCCGTGCTGCGTTCGCTGCCCAGTCGGTGGTAACCGATCCACCCCCTTCGGCCTTGCGGGTGACGGAAGCCGATGTGGTGGCGCACCTACGAGCCGGAGCCGGCGCGGTCGCCGAGGCTTCAGGCGTGCTGGCCGGCTCGGCGCTCTGGGTCGAGCAGGATGACGGGCTGTATCTGGGGCGGTTGGCGGTAGCACCCGCCCGGCGTGGCTGCGGCATCGCCAAGGCACTGGTGGCAGCTACGGAAACGGCGGCGCGGGCGATGAGACTGCCACGCGTCCATCTGAGCACGCGCCTCGTGCTGCTCGACAATCGTCGCCTGTTCTCCGCCTGCGGCTTCGTCGAGATGACGCGCGAGGCGCATCCCGGCTATGCCGAACCGACCTTCGTGAACATGGAGAAGCGGCTGGCACTATGACGGTTTGAGGAGAACCGACATGGGCGCCAGGCCCTGGCTCATTCTCGCGGCCGTGGTGCTCGCCCGCATCGGCTTCGGCTATCAGTACCAGACCGTCGCGTCGCTCGGTCCCGACCTGATGCGGCTGTTCCAGCTCGACTACACGGCACTTGGCACGTTGATCGGCACCTTCATGCTGCTGGGCGGCTTCCTGGCCCTGCCGCTTGGCATGCTGGCGCGCTGGTTCGGCGACCGGCTGATGCTGGGCGCCGGCCTCGCCCTGACGGTGGTCGGCCCGGTGATCAGCGCCGCCGCCGCCGGTCCCGCCGGCATCGGCATTGGCCGCAGCACCGCCGGGGTCGGCGCGGTGGCGATGATCGTGCTCCAGAACAAGATCATCGCCGACTGGTTCTCCGGACGTCGCTTCATGTGGGCGATCAGCGTATCGGTCGCGGCCTACTCGATCGGCGTCGGGCTGGCGCAGCTTGTCCTGCCGCCGCTGGCGCTCGGCTTTGGCTGGCAGGCCGCCCTGCTGTCCGGCGCCGCGCCCATGGCGGTGGCGCTGGCGCTGTTCCTGGCAACCTTCCGACCGTCCCCACACGCCGCGCCGATGCCAACCCGGTTCTCGCTGCCGGGCGGGCGCGAGTGCCTGCTGCTGGTGATCGCCGGACTTATATGGACCGCCTACACCGCCGGTTATTCCGGTTACACCGGCTATGTGCCGTCACTGATGGCGGCGCGCGGCCAGGGGCTGGTGCTGACAGGCGTGGTGCTGACCATCGCCTCCTGGGGCAACGTGCCGGCAACGCTGTTGGGCGCCGGTCTCGCCAGCCGGTTCGGCGGGTTCCGCATCTTCCTGCTGGGCACCACGGCGCTGATGTTCGGTATCACCGGCGCCGCGCTGCTGGACTGGCCGGTAACGTTCGCGGTGGTGGTCGGGGTTGTCGGATCGGTCCATCCCGGCGTGATCATGGCGGTCGGCACACTGTCGGCGCGGCCAGAGAACCGCGCTATCGGAATGGGACTGTTCTACTCGATGTATTACGCCGGCGGCGCGGTGGTACCGGCGTTGTGCGGCTGGGCGGCGGATATGACCGGCGGAGCGGAGGGCGCTCTGCTGGCCGCCGCGGTGGTCTCCGCGCTGGCGGTGCCGATGTACCTGCTGCACCGGCGACTGGCGTCGCACGAGCTGATGCTGGCGCGGGCCTGACGCGGATGGATTGCCGAGTGGATACAATCCGGCGGACGCGTCCGGCTCGCTTGCTCGAGCGCAAGAAAGTAAGTGAGATAATTGAAACCACAGATGCACACGGATAGGACGCTGATTCGGCACGGCCTGCCGACTGCTTTTTGTTGCGGCGCGATATATCCGTGTTCATCTGTGTGCATCCGTGGTTTCAATTTCTTGCCTGCCTCAGACAATCGGACCGGCGGTCACATCATCCGGGTCACTGTTCCAAGACGCCAAGTGGGGTGATGGTCACCATCGACCGGATGGGCAATAGTCTCGGCACCGATCAGGAGGAACAGATGCACGGGCAGGCCCAATTCAATCGCCGCGCAATGCTGACCGGCGCCGCCGCCGCACTGCTGCCATGGACGCGCGCCGAAGCGCAATCCGTCTCGCCCGTCAGCTCGATCACGGTTGCCACGATCGGCGATCCCGGCTCACTCGATCCGATGCCGTTCACCGCCGATCTGGTGTCGGAGATCGATCAGCACATCCACGAGACATTGTATATCTTCGATCCCTCCCTGCACTTCTATCCCGTGCTTGCGGCAGCGCTGCCGGACACCTCCGCCGACGGCAGGCAGTATACCATCCGGTTGCGCACCGATGCGCGGTTCCATGACGGCACCACGATGAACGCGGACGATGTGGTGGCGTCGCTGCAACGCTGGATGCGGTTGTCGCCGCGCGGCCGTCTCGGCGGCGAGTATGTCGACAGCGTCGTCGCCAGCGGTCCGAGCGTCGTGGTGATGACGCTGAAGCGCCCCTATGCGCCGATGCTGGCGCTGCTCGCCTATCCCAACGGTGCCGCCGCGATCATGCCGAAACGGCTGGCCACCGCACCGGATCCGCTGAAGGAGTTCATCGGCACCGGGCCATACAAGCTCAGCGAGTACAAACCGGACCAGTATATCAGGCTGGGCAAGGTGCCCGACTACGTCTCGCCGCCCGGCCCCGCCAATGGCTATGCCGGAAGGCGGCAGGCGCTGATCGACGAGCTGCGATTCGTTCCAGCGCCCAATCCGGTCACCCGGGTGGACGGATTGCTCAGCGGGCAGTTCCATTTCGCCGATCTGCTCACGCCGGAGGCATATGCGCGGTTGGCCAATCAGCCCAACGTGAAGCAGGGACTGGTGGACTCGCCCAATGCCAGCAACATGATCTTCAATACCAAGGCGGGCGTGTTGAGCGACGCGCGGCTGCGGCGCGCCATCCGATACGCGATCGTGCCGTCCGATATGCTAACAGCTGCCTTCGGCGCCCCACCGCTGTGGCATCTGGAAGGCTCGATCTACCCGAAGGGCACCGACTGGTACGACCCTGAGACGCCCGGCTACAACGTGCATGACCCGGATAAGGCGAAGGCGCTGATGCAGGAAGCCGGCTACGACGGCAGGCCGGTGCGCTTCCTGGTCACCACGCAATACGACTACATGTTCAAGATCGGCCAGGTGGCGCAGGTGCAACTGGAGGAGGTCGGCTTCAAGGTCGACGTGCAGGTGATGGACTGGGCGACGCTGCTGCAGAAGCGCACCAATCCCGATCTGTGGGAAGCCTTCATCGCCTCGCACAGCCTGGTGGCCGACCCGACCCTGATCACCATCATGAACCCGACCTATCCGGGCTGGTGGGATTCGCCGGACAAGCGGGCGGCACTCGATGCCTTCGTCACCGAGAGCGATCCTGCAAAGCGCATGGCGGCGTGGCGACAAATCCAGGCGATCTTCTATCGCGACGTGCCCACCATCAAGCTGGGCGCGTTCCTGCAGCTCTACGGCATTTCCAACAAGCTCACCGGCTATACGCCGCTGGCGTGGCCGTGTTTCTGGAATGTCGGGGTGACCGCCTGACGGGCTGTCACTTTACCCCGGCACCACCTCGGTATCGTGCTTCGGGATCAGCTGGTACGGCAGCGCGAACCCTGGCATCGCCGCCAGCCGTCGCGACCACGCCGCCACGTTCGGCCAGCGCGCGATGTCCAGTCCGCCCTCGGCCATGAACACCATGCGCCCCCAGCAGCCGATATCGGCGATCGTCGGGCCGTCGCCCACCAGCCACTCTCGCCCCGCCAGTGCCGTATCGACGGAGCCGATCGCCGCCTCGGCCAGCGGTCGGAAATAGTCCATCACCGCCGGATCGACCTGCCGGAACCGGCTGTAGTGTCGCACCTTGGCGACGTTGGTGATGTTGTCCGCCTCCCATGACAGCCATTCGCGCGCGGTCCATTGCTCCTGTTCCGTCCTGCCCGCGAAGTGCCCCGTGGTGCGCGCCAGATAGTCGAGGATGACATTGGACTGCACGATGGTCAGCCCTCGATGGCGCAACGCGGGCACCTGGCCGTAGCGGTTCACCGCCAGGTAGTCGGCCTCCTTCTGCGCGCCGTATTTCAGGTTCACCGTGCGGAAGCTGAACGGCAGCCGTGCCAGCGCCAGGTACAGCATCGGTTTGTAGCTCGAACTCGAGGTGAAGCTGCCGAACAGCGTCAGGCTGTCGGTCACGGTGATGTTGGTCATGCGAGGCTCCGGTGACACGGTCAGGGTGAAAGAGCGATAACCGGGAGCGATGCAACCCGGCAAGGTGCAGTATCTGGAGGGCCTGCGCGGCATCGCTGCGATGCAGGTGGTGCTGATGCACTTCGTCATCGGCTTCATGCCGGACACCGCGCGGCACGCGTGGCCACCACTGACCGTGCTGTTCGATGGGCACACAGCGGTCTATGTGTTCTTCCTGATCAGTGGCGCGGTGCTGACGCCATCCTTCGCGCGGCCTGGCAGCTTCATCGGCAAGCTCGCCAAGCGTGTGGTGCGCCTGGGCATCCCGGTTGCCGTGGCGGCCGCTATCGCGATGGTGCTGATCGCGTTGTTCCCCGATGCGCATCGTCAGGCCGCGGTACTCACCGGATCGGCGTGGCTGGCCATGGACTCCAGCGGCGCCCCGACGTTCGCGCATCTCGCACGCGAGATCGGCCTCGACAGCCTGCTGCTCGGCTACCGCGAGGCGACGCTGTTCGCACCGCTCGCCGGACGCCTGCCGCCGATGGAACTGTCGCTCGACGCGCCGTTCTGGTCGTTGCATCTGGAACTATACGGCTCGCTGCTGGTGCTGTGTTTGGTATGGCTGCGCACCCGCTCGGTCTGGGCGCACCGCATCGCCATCGCCGCGGCCGCGCTGTCGTTCGGCACCCATCCGATGTTCCTGTTCGTGCTGGGCCATCTCGCGCCCCCATCCCCTCTCCCGCGCAGCGGGGGAGGGTTAGGGAGGGGGTGCCAGGGCATGCTGTTACTGCTGCTCGGCCTCGCCCTGTGCGCAACCAAGGACTGGCATTCCGTCGAGTCGCTGCGCCTGTTGCTTTGCCGGACCGAACTTGCCTGCGCGCCGAACCTGTTCCAGTTCCAGAGCCAGCTTGGCGCCGTCGCGCTGTATCTTGGCGTGCTCTTGTGTCCCCTGGTCTGGCCGGCGCTGGAGAGCGTGCCTTGCCGCCAGCTCGGCCGCCTGTCGTTCAGCATCTACCTGCTGCACTTCCCGATCCTGTTCACCCTGGTTTGCCTTGCCTTCACCATCGCGCCGTCGCCGGCGGTCGCGTTCGTCCTGTTCCTGGTTCTCACCCTGCTCGCCGCGGTTGCCTTCGAGCGCCTCGTCGACCGCCCCTCCATCGCGCTCAGCCGCCGCGCCGGCACGCTGCGGCTACAGGCCGCCTGATCCGCGCCGCAACCGGTTCACCAACGTCTCGGCCTGTTCGGCGTCCATGGCGAGCGCCTGCCGCGCCACGTCGTGCGGAAACCCCGCGCGTGCCAGCACGCCGAGTTCGCGTCGCCGACCCGCTTCGTCGGGAGCCTCGCCGGGCCGGAACGGACCGATCCGGCGCTTGCGCGCCAGCACCAGAGCTGCTGCCAATTCACTTGTGTCGTCGCCGGGCAGCGCCGCCTGTGCCGTCGCGGCATCGACGCCCTTCGCCGCCAGATGCGCCGCCGCGGCCCGGTGCGACCGTCCGGCACGCACCAGGCTGCGCGCGCGAGCCTCGGCGTAGGCAACGTCGTTCACCGCTCCGGCGGCGACCAGGCGGGTCACCACCTCGCGCACTGTTGTCCGTGCCAACGCGACCTGACAGGCAATGGTTTCGGCGTCGCCGTCCAGGCTCCTGGCTTGCCGCGCCCACCGGTCCACGCGGCGTTCCAACACGCGGCGAAGCCCGGCTTCGGTTGCGGCATAGCGTGCCAGATAAGCCAGCGCGGCGTCGTGCAGCGCTGCCGCATCGGGCGACGGACCGGCGGTTCGATGCGAAAGCGCAGCCATCGGCAGCTCAAAGCGGCTCGCAGACCAAACCAGAAGTGATGACGGACTAGGCCGCGATGTCAAATCCGGTTGACCAATTCTGCTCCTGTTCTGCGTGCAACCGCAAACGTTAGACTGGCAGTTCCATCACGGAGTGGTTGCCGCCGAATCGGTCGGCCGCAGCAATGTCCACGAGCCGGTTTTCGCACAGAGCCCAGCCTGGGTTGCGACGCGGGTCTCGGCCAGCATCGCGAATCGGCCAGCGAGCCGCCTCAGCGCATCCCTGGTGTCCGCTGTCCTCGCCGTCTCGGACATGCGGAGCAGCTCCTCGGCCTTTGCCTGAAGCTCAATTGCGCTGCGTTGGGCGAGGGGAACGGTCATTTGCATACGGGTCAGCGTCGATGTTGGGGCGCTTCGTATGCAGGAAAATTATGGCCGAATGGTAAATCGCCGAATCGGCAGATTGCTGGCTGGCGAGGCCGAGAACTTCGTCGGCCATCTCGGTCAGCCGGTCCGACACGATCGGATCGTCGGCCAAATCCGCGACCTTGACCAGGTCTCGTGCCAAGGCTTCCAGTTCGCGTTCGAAATATCCCACCGCCCTGGACCTCACATGAAGGTGACAGACGGCGGTGTGTGCAGGGCATGCGATATGGTCGCATTGATCTGGATCAATTTTGCCGGAGTCGGGCGCGTCGCTGGACAGCCTCCCGGCCGCTACCTAGCCTCCCGCCAGGTCCGTGGGAGGATCGCCGGGAATGGCCGAGCCGGTGCTGGAGCTGCGCGGGATCTCCAAGAGCTTCGGCGCGATCCGCGCGCTGAGCGAGATGGATCTGTCGCTCGAACCTGGTGAGGTGCTGGGCCTGATGGGCGACAATGGCGCCGGCAAGTCGACCCTGGTGCGGATCATGGCGGGCAACTTCCGACCCAGCACCGGCGAAATGCTGATGAACGGCGCCCCGGTGCACTTCCATCGCCCGCTGGACGCCCGCCGCAACGGCATCGAGATCGTCTATCAGGACCTCGCACTGTGCGACAACCTGACCGCGGCGGCCAACGTGTTCCTTGGCCGCGAGTTGACCCGGCGCCTGGGCCCACTGCGGCTGCTCGACTACCGCGCCATGTATACCCACGCCGGCGCGCTGTTCGCGGAACTGAAGTCGGAGACGCGCCCGCGCGACCTGGTTCGCCGCATGTCGGGCGGCCAGCGCCAGGCGGTGGCGATCGCCCGCACCCGGCTGTCGGATGCGCGCATCGTGCTGCTCGATGAACCGACCGCGGCGATCTCGGTACGACAGGTTGCCGAGGTGCTGGAACTGATCCGGCGGCTGCGCGACCAGGGGATCGCGGTGGTGCTGGTCAGCCACCGCATGCCGGACGTGTTCGCGGTGGCCGATCGCGTGCTGGTGCTGCGCCGCGGGCGCAAGGTGGCGGAGAAGCCGGTCGCCGAGTCCAGCCCCGAGGAGGTCACCGGCCTGATCACGGGGGCGATCGATGCCGCTTGAGGCGCCCGTCACGATGACGGCGGTCGCGGAGCAGCGCGAGCACACGCTGGCGCAGCGGATACTTTCGGCGCAGGCGTTCTGGGTGACGATCGCGTTGCTGGCGATGTGCGTGGTCATGACGTGGCTGCAGCCGCAGGCGTTCGCCAGCGTCGAGAACTTCTACAACATCACCCGCAACTTCGCCTTCATCGGCATCATGGCGCTGGGCATGACCACGGTGATCATCACCGGCGGCATCGACCTGTCGGTAGGCTCGGTGATGGGACTCGCGGCGATCGTCGCCGGCCTGGTGCTGCAGGACGCGGGACCGTGGTGGCTGGCGATGGCTGCGGGGCTCGCCACCGGCCTGGTCGCCGGCGCGGCGAACGGCGCGTTGATCGCCTGGCTCGGTCTGCCGCCGTTCGTAGTGACGCTCGGCACGCTGTCGATCGGGCGTTCGCTCGCCGTCGTGCTGTCGCAGAACAAGATGATCTATGATTTCGGGCCCGACGCCGACACGATCTTTGCGATCGGCGGCGGTCAGATGCTGGGCATCGCCAACCCCGTCTGGGTGCTGCTGGCGCTGACGGTGGTGTTCTCGGTGGTGCTGCACGTGACGCGCTGGGGCCGGCACCTGTACGCGATCGGCGGCAACGAGCAGGCGGCGCTGCTGACCGGCGTGCCGGTCGCGGGAGCGAAGATCGCCGCCTACATCGTTTCGGCGACGATGGCGGCGCTCGCCGCGGTGCTGATCATCGGCTGGCAGGGTTCCGCGATCAACGCGCTTGGCACCGGCTACGAGCTGCGAGTGATCGCCTCCACCGTGATCGGCGGCGCCAACCTGATGGGCGGCGAGGGCGGCGCCTACGGCGCCTTCATCGGTGCCGCACTGATCGAGGTGATCCGCAATTCGCTGCTGATGGCGGGCGTGGATTCGAACTGGCAAGGCACGTTCGTCGGTGTGTTCATCGTGCTCGCGGTGTTGCTGGAGAAGCTCCGTGGGCGACGGCGTGCCTGAACAACAAGGAGGAAGCGACATGAAGACATATCTGTCAGGTGCGGCGGCATTGCTGGTGGCATTGGCGGTCGTGCAGCCCGCATCGACCGCCGACAAGAAATACGTCTTCGCGCTGGTACCTAAGAATATGAACAATCCGTTCTTCGACCAGGCACGCGACGGCTGCAAGAAGGCCGAGAAGGACCTGAATGGCGCGGTCGAGTGTCTCTATATCGGCCCGGGCGAACACGGCGGCGGCGAGGAGCAGGTGCAGGTGGTGAACGACCTGATCGCGCGCCGCGTCGATGGCATCGCGGTCTCGCCCTCGAACGCGCCGGCGATGGGCCGCGCGCTGCTGGAGGCGCGGAAGGCCGGCATCCCGGTGCTCACCTGGGATTCCGATCTGCTCGATCGCGACAAGCAGGAGCGCATCGCCTATATCGGCACGCATAATTACGAGATCGGCGTGAACCTTGCGAAGCTGGTGATGGCGATCAAGCCGAAGAGGCGGTACGATCTGCATCCAGTCGGGCGGCGCCGCGGCGGCCAATCACAACGAGCGCATGCAGGGCATCCGCGACACGCTGTCCGGCAAGACGAGCAAGGATGCACCGGGCGACCGGCTGACCGGGCAGAATGGCTGGAAGGAAGTGGATGGCTGTCCGCTCTACACCAACGACGATTTCCCGGTGGCGGTGCAGCAGATGGAGGACATACTCGGGAAGTATCCGCAGCTCGATGCGTTCGTGCCGACCGGCGGGTTCCCACAGTTCCTGCCGCAGGCGTACCGCAAGGTGGCGGAGAAGTACAAGGCGCGGATCGACGATGGGTCGCTGGCGCTGGTGGTAGCGGACACGCTGCCGGTACAGCTCGATCTGCTGAAGGCCGGACTGTCGCGCGGGCAGGTGGGACAGCGGCCGTTCGAGATGGGCTACAAGACGATGTTCTTCCTGAAGGACATCAAGGACGGCAAGGCGAAGCCTACGGATCCGACCTACACCGGGCTTGATGTGTGCACGCCGCAGAACGTGGCGACGTGCGTCGGCGGGTGACGGGTACGCGCTATAGTTTCGGCGGCGGATAGTACGGCTTCTCCCCCAGCGCCTGCACGCGCTGCCAGAATGCCTCGCCGCCGGCCTTGCCGACTTCATCCAGATCCGCGGCCTGCCGCCACATGTTCCACGAATCCGGATGCAGCCGGCTCGCCTCCGCGAGGTGCGCGTCGCCCTCGGCCACATTGCCGTGCCGCCGCAGCCACGCGCCCAACCGGAAATGCGCCTGCGCCAGCGCGATCTCCGGCGTGATGCGCGGCAGTCTGCGCGACGCCGTATCGGCCGGAAGCGCGTAGCGCCCGGTCAGCACCCAGTCGCGCACCGCATCGAGATACGCGGTGCGCGCTGACTGCCGTGCCGCCTGGTGCTCTGGCGCCAGCGTGCGCGTGGCGCGGTCCATCAGGCGGAAATGATCGGTGGAACCCGCGTTCTCCGGCGGACGCGCGATACGCCCCGCCTCGTCGATCCACACCGCCTGCGGCACGTTCACCATGCCGTAGTGATCGGCGACACGATGCTCGGTATCGATCAGGCACCAGTATTGCGCGCCCGCCTGCTCGATCCATGGCCGCGCATGTTCGGCGCCGCGGCTTTCCTCCGCGATCGCCACGATCATGAACTTTTCCCCGTTCAGGCTGTCGAACAGTTGCTGCCACACGGGCAAGTCAAAGCGACAGCCTCACCAGGAGGCCCAGGTACAGAGGAACACCTTGTTGCCGCGCAACGACGACAATGTGTGCGCCGCGCCGGCGAGATCGGGCAGCGTGAAGTCCGGCGCCATCAGGCCGGCCAACGCGGCATTGCGCTGCTCCGCGCCGGCGCCCAGCACCCACGTCGTGCCGGCCGCATCGTTCACCACCGGCCGGCCGAGCAGTTGCCAGAACGCTGCCACATCGACACGCCCTTCGCGTACCGGCAACGGCACACAGACATCGTCCTGGCACATACCCTCCGGCTTCAGCGTCCAGCCGGTGGCGCGTTCGGCATCGGCACCCGACAGCCACAGACCGTTCGTCGCGGCCAGCGTCATTTCGCCCTGCTCGGTCAGCACGGTTGCCATCGCGGCCTCCTCTCTTGCCCGCGTGCAGGCAAACACGTTCAATGCCGTGCACGCAAGATTGCAACGAGGAGGAGACAGCGATGCCGAGGCTCGCAGGAAAGATCGCCTGGATCACCGGCGCCGGCAGCGGCATCGGCGAGGCCGCGGCACTCGCGCTGGCGGACGAGGGCGCCACCGTGGTGCTCACCGGCCGCACCCGCGACAAGCTGGAACGCGTCGCCGCGCGCATCACGCAGCAGGGCGGCGAGGCCTTCGTGCAGCCGGCCGAACTCACCGACGCGAAGCAGGTGCAGAAGGTCGGCGAATTCATCAGGCAGAATCTCGGACGGCTCGACATCCTGGTGAACAACGCCGGCCTCAACATCGTCAACCGGCACTGGGACAAGCTGACGCCCGAGGGCATCGACGAACTGGTGCACGGCAACCTGTCGCAGGCGCTGTATTGCGTCACGGTCGCACTGCCGCTGATGCGCGCGCAAAAGGACGGCTTGATGATCCACACTGCCTCGATCGCCGGCCGCGTCGTCGGCGGCTTCCCGGGACCGATCTACAGCGCGGCGAAGCACGGCGTGGTGGCGATGAGCCACTCGATCAACATGCAGGAATGCATCAACGGCATCCGCTCCACCGTGTTCCTGCCCGGCGAGGTGGCGACGCCGATCCTCGACAAGCGACCCAATCCGGTGGGGCCGGAAGAGCGCGCGCGCATGGTGCAGTCGGAGGACTGCGGCGACCTGATCCGTTACATCGCCTGCCTGCCGAAGCACGTGGTGATGAGCGAGGTGATGTTGGCGCCGACCCACAATCGCACCTACATTGCCAACCTGCAACAGAAACTCTGAGGACGTCCGATGGCTTCGAACCGCAAGAAGGTGATGCTGCCGCACACGATGGGCAAGGAAGGCGTCGAACTGATCCGGCGCCGCGACGACATCGAGGTGGTGATGTATCCGGGCGGCATCACGCAGGCCGAACTGCTGCCGTTGCTGTCGGATGTCGCCGGCATCTCGCTGGGCGGCACGCCGTACCGGAAGCCCGAGATGGACGTCTCGCCGGCGATGGAGGTGGTGGCGCGCATCGGCGTCGGCTACGACACGGTGGAGGTGCCGGCACTGACCGCGCGCCGCGTGCCGCTGATGGTGGCGGGCACCGCCAATTCAACCTCGGTGGCGGAGCATGCGTTCCACCTGATGATGGCGCTGGCCAAACGTACGCCGGCGCTGGATGCGCTGGTGCGCAAGGGCACCTGGGGCGATCGCCACGGCGGGCTGCCGATGGAGCTGTCCGGCAAGACCGCGCTGATCGTCGGCTTCGGCCGCATCGGCACACGCTCGGCGCGGCGCTGCCAGGGGTTCGATATGAATGTGCTGATCTACGATCCATACGTTCCCGCGGAGAAGATCGCCGCCGCGGGCTGCGAGCGCGTCGCCGACCTCGATGCCGCACTGCCGCGCGCGGATTTCGTGTCGATCCACTGTCCGAAGAACCCACAGACCGTCGGCATGTTCAACGCCGCTCGTCTGGCGCGCATGAAGCGCGGCGCATTCATCGTCAACACGGCACGCGGCGGCATCATCGACGAACCCGCGCTGCATGCGGCGCTGACGTCGGGGCATCTGGCGGGAGCCGGGCTGGATGTGTTCGACCTGGAGCCGACGCCGGTCAACAACACGCTGCTGCAGCTCGACACGGTGATCACCTCGCCGCACATGGCGGGCGTTACCACGGAGTCGGTCGCCGGCATGGCGGTGGTGACGGCGGAGAACATCCTGAGTGTGCTGGACGGCAAGCCGAACCGGGACAATGTGATCAACCAGGAAGTGCTCGACTGACCACCCGCTACGCCGGCACCGGGGGCTGGTGAACCCAGTCGTAACCGTGCAGTGCCCTCTGGTAGCCATAGTCGAACAGCGCGCGCATGAACGCCTGGTCGAACGGCTGCGGCAGCTCCTTGGTGAAGTCAGCGCCGATATAGGCAAGGTTGAAGCCGATGCGGTCGCGCTGCGTGTTGGCGTAGATCCGCAGCACGTCGTTGTATCCGCTGGCCGAGATCATGGTCGAGATGGCGCGTCCGGCGATGCTCATGGTGCGCCGCTCCACAGTCGCCCAATCGGGGTCGAGACGGCCGTTGCGGATGATGTAGGCGACCGCCGGCACCACCTTCTGGCCGCCGCGCAGCCGCTGCTGGCGTTGTCGCATGGTCGATTCCGGATACAGGAAGGCCTGCGCGAACGCGCCGCCGTCCACATGCATCTCCTGGTATGATCGGCCATCCAGCATCACGTCGAACATGGTGGGCGGGAATGCGCCTGGTATCGCGGCGGAGGCGAGCAGGATCCGCCGGATCGTGTCCAGCGCCTTCGGGTGGCCGCTGCTCGCAATGGCACCGATGTTCCAGATCACCGGTTGCTGCGCATCCAGATCGGTGGTGCCGATCAGCAGCAGGCGTCCTCCGTTGTAGCTGGTGGCGATGTCCGCCAGCATCGCCTCGTTCAGATAGAGTGAGATGGTCTTGAACAACGGTGAGTTGTCGGTCATCGCGTCGTTGAACAGCGCGGCGGTCATGGGGCGGCTTGCCAGCACACTGTCCGGTGACAGCTCCGTATACACGGCCCGTAGCTGCGGATCGTAGCTGGACCCGAGATAGGCGAACGGCGCGGTCAGCGCGCCGGTACTGACGCCGGTGACCAGCTCGAAAGTCGGGCGGGTGCCCTGCACGGACCAGCCGCACAGCAGGCCGGCGCCAAACGCGCCGTTCTCGCCGCCGCCGGAGACCGCGAGCAACTGCACCTGCGGCATCGTCGCCCAAGGGGTCAGACCCAGCGTCTGGCGTTGCCGTTTGACGGCGGCGATGAATTCCGCTTCCAGCGGCTTGACGCTGACGGCCGGGAACACGCGCTCGTTCGGCACCCCCAGCACGGTCGCCTGCACGGCCTTGCCCGTCGGCACCGCAGGGCCACGCCCCGGCACGCCACAGCCGGACAACACAGACGCGAAGCCGCTGCCGGCGGCGAGCCCGAACAGGTGTCGGCGCGCGAAGCCTGGCGGATGGGTTTGGGACATGCGCGTACGCTAAAGCACTTTCAGTTGACTGGAAACGCAGCCTGTCATGGGAGCGTTCCAGTTCTGTGATACATGCCCCCATCGTTGCGATCCATTCAGCCTCGATTTCGTCTCATAGTCCCGGTGACTGAGATGGCAGCAGCGCCGGGAGACATGTCGCGCGGGGTGGCGAGAGGTTGGTCGAGCGCGCGCAGGATCGGGCTGGTGCCATTGACCAGGTCGTGGACGATGTCGGGTTCGGGCGGACCGTAGTCGAGCCGCGCCGGCAGGCCGCGCTCGGCGCGGATGCCGCGGGCACGATCGGGATACAGCAGCGCGTACTGCTCGGCTTCGGTCAGTGCGGCGAAATCGCCCGTGGGAGGTTCGGCGGCGGGTTCGGGCGGCTCCGCCGGCGCGGCAGGGGACGGTTCTACCGCCGCCGGCACCGAGGCGTCGCGGAACCACCAGCCGGCGCGCTCCATCGCCGCGGGATGCATCGCCGCCAGGGCCTTGTCGCGCTCCGCCTGCATACGTTGGTAGTCGCGCAGCAGACCGCGCATCTGCCGCAGCATCCCCATGGCCAGGGTGCGACAGCGGCTGGTGGCGGCGAGGTCGCCGCGGTGCTCGCCGGCCTGGCGGAGGGAAGCGGCGTAGTGGGCCTCGGCCAGGACGATATCGGCGGCGAGCTTGGCCTCGAACGCGTTGGTGGGATGCAGCGCGGCGACCGATGCAATGGCGACGTCGTCGCGCGAGGCGCGGGCCTCTGGTGTTTCGGTGAGGGCCGGGGGAAGGCTGCCGCAGAGGGTGGCGAAGACTTCGCGGGTGATGGAGTCGGGGAGGTTCGGGAGAGTGTGCATGAGGATTGCCGCCGGTTGATGTGGAATTGGCAAGGCAGTTGGGAGTTATCCAAATTGGAGTCAATAGTCTGATATACTAACTGGACGATGTGCCTTCGGACGCAATTCCATTGCGCGTGCGCCTGCAATGCCCGATTGTGTCCGCAATGGAGACCTCGCCCAGGATCTTCATCTCTTACTCGCGCTCGGACGGCCGCGCGTTCGCCGAGGCGTTCGAGCGCCGGCTGGAGGTCGACGCCGGCATCCGGTCCTGGCGCGACCTCAAGAGCATGGGCAGCGGCGAGATCCGTCCGCAGGTGTTGCGCGCGATCGAGCAGTCGCAGCACCTGGTGCTGATCCTGTCGCGCCGGGCGCTCGCCTCCGACTGGGTGAAGCGGGAATGGACCCACGCGCGCATGTGGGGCCGGATGGTGAGCCCGGTGCTCGCCGACGTGACGCTGAGTCGCGCCGACCTGCCCGGCTGGATGCGCCGGTCCGAGGTGTTCGATGTCGCCGATTCCGAGCGCTGGCAGATGCTCAAACAGGTGCTCCTGGGTTCGGGGGAGACGCGCCGGGTTTCCTACATGGCCGGCGACCTGGCCGAGGACTTCGTCGCGCGGCCAGCCGAATACGCGCGGCTGAAGCAAGCGGTACTGTCGGCGGGCAGCGACAACGCGGTGGCGTTGACCACGGCGCTGCGCGGTGCCGGCGGCTACGGCAAGACCACGCTGGCAAATTACCTGTGCCGCGACCCCGACATCCGGTTCGAGTTCGCCGACGGCATCCTGCGGGTCGAGATCGGCAAGGAACGCCACGACGTGACCGGCCTGGTGATCGATTTGATCGAGAAGCTTGACCCGCAGGCAAAGCGCCCGGCGTTCCACGATGTGCAGACCGCGGCCGAACACCTGGGCGAGCTGATCGGCGAGGCGCGGCTGCTGCTGGTGATCGACGATGTGTGGCGCGAGGCGCAGCTGCGGCCGTTCCTGCGCGGCGGACCCAACTGCGTGCGGCTGGTCACGACCCGACTGCCGCAGGTGTTGCCGGCCGCGCACGTTGCAATTCCGATCGACGAAATGCGGTCCGCCGAAGCGGCAAGCCTCATCGGTGCAAATCTGCCCATCGCGGGCGATCCGGCCGCAGGGGGAACGCTTGCGACGCTTGCCGAGCGGCTGGGTTGCTGGGCGCAGATGCTCTGCATCGCCAACGGCTGGCTCCGCGCCAACGTCGCGGCAGGCCAGCCGCTTCGGGAGGCCATCGCCAGCTTCGAGGAGCGGCTCGCAACGCGTGGATTGACCGGCTTCGACCCGGAGCACGAGACGGAGCGGAACCGCGCGATCAGTGCCTGCGTCGAGGCAAGCCTGGAGGAATTCGCGGATGCCCAGCTTGCCCGGCTGGGCGAGCTTGCGATCCTGCCGGAGGACGAAAGTGTCCCGCTTGGCATCGTCGAAGCGCTTTGGGCGCAAACCGGGGGGCTGGACGAATATCAAACCGGCGACCTCGTCCTTCGCCTCCAGGCGCTCTCGCTGCTGCAGAGCCTCGATCTCCGCGCACGCACCCTGCGCCTGCACGACAACATGATCTGGTATCTGCGCGACAGGATCGGACCGGACGGATACCGCACCGCCCACGCCGCGATGGTTCAGGCACTGCGGGCGCGCTGCGGCAACCAATGGGACTCGCTGCCGGCGACGGACGACTACGGCTGGCGTTTCCTGATCCGGCACCTGCGCGGGGCCGGCGAGGATACCGAGACCAATCGGCTGCTCACGGATTATCCGTGGATCAAGGCGAAGCTGCGCGCCTCGAATGCGCGCCATCTGTTCGATGACTACCTGCCGGAAAGCCGCGACGAAGGCACCCGGCTGATCGGGCGGGCAATTGCACTCTCGCTGCCGGCACTGGCGGCCAGTCCGCGCGAGCTGCCGCGCCAGTTGTTCGGCCGGCTCGGGGGGATCGTTCATCGGACCGCCGCGGCGTTGGTTGCTTCCGCCCGCCAGGATGCGGATTTCCGCCCGGTGCCCCGCTGGCCCGGCCTGACCCCACCCGGCGCCGAGCGCCTCCGCCTGGTCGGACACCTCGCGGCACTCTACAGCGCCGCCTTCTCGCCCGACGGCACCCGTATCGTCACCGCCTCGGCCGACCGCACGGCCAGAATTTGGAGCACGACGGCCGGCCAGGAGCTGGTCTTGTTGCGCGGCCATCGCGAGTGGGTGCGGAGCGCGGCGTTCTCGGCCGATGGTGCCCGTGTCGTCACCGCCTCCGGAGACCGGACCGCGCGGATCTGGAACGGCACGACCGGCGAGGAGCTCGCGATCTTCGAGGGTCACGAGAGCCGCGTCCTGTGCGCTTGCTTCTCCCCCGACGGAGCGCAGATCATCGCGGGCCTTGCCGACGGGACGGCCCGGCTCTGGGAGGCAGACAGCGGTGCCGAGTTGCGCTCCTTCACCGGGCATGAGGACCTGGTGCTGGGGGCAGCGTTCTCGCCGGATGGCGCCCGGATCATCACCGCCTGCCGCGACGGTACGGCGCGGCTGTGGGACGCCACCTCCGGGCAGGTGATCGTCGTGCTGAACGGCCATGCCGATGCGGTAGGGACGGCGGCCTTTTCGCCTGATGGTGCCTGCGTCGTAACGGCCTCGGAGGACCGCACCGCGCGGACCTGGGACGCCGCCACCGGGCGCGAGCTGGCCGTGCTGCGTGGCCATCGGAACGTGGTGGAGAGCGCGGCCTTCTCGCCGGGCGGCGACCGTATCGTTACCGGCTCCTGGGATCGCACTGCGCGGCTGTGGGACGCCGTGACCGGCCGTGAGATCGCTGTGCTGACCGGCCACGAGCACCGGCTGCGGAGTGCCTGCTTCTCGCCGCACGGTGCTCGCATCGTCACCGCGTCCGACGACGGGACGGCGCGGATCTGGGACGCCACGCCCGGACAGGCAATCGCTCCGCTGCACGGCCATGAGGGATGGCTGCGGAGCGCATCGTTCTCCCCCGACGGGACCCGCATCATCACGGCCTCGTTCGACCGCACGGCTGGACTGTGGGATGCGACCAACGGTCATCGCATCGCCGCACTGCGCGGTCACGATCACTGGGTCCAGAGCGCGGCCTTCTCACCTGACGGAGCCCGTGTCGTCACTGCCTCGTTTGACCGCACCGCGCGCCTCTGGGACGCCAGGACCGGCGAGCACCTTGCCACATTTCATGGCCACACGGGGTCGGTGCGGGGGGCAGCGTTCGCTGCCGACTCCACCCGGATCGTCACGGCCTCCGAGGATTGCACGGCGCGGCTGTGGGACGCGGCGACCGGCGAATTGCGCACGATCCTGCAAGGTCACGAAGATTGGGTATTGAGTGCGTCGTTCTCGCCCGACGGAGCGCGGGTTGTCACGACCTCCGAGGACCGCACGGCGAGATTCTGGGATGCGGCCACCGGGCAAGAGCTCGCGGCGCTGCGCGGGCACCAAAGCTGGGTGCTCGGCGCGTCATTCTCTCCCGATGGAAGCCGAATTGCCACCACCTCGCGGGACCGCACCGCGCGGCTCTGGGATGCAGCGTCTGCGCAGGAGCTCGCCGCGCTCAGCGGGCATGGGAATTGGATTCTGGCCGCGTGCTTTTCACCCGACGGCGCGGTCGTCGTTACCGCCTCGCGAGACGCCACCGCACGGGTGTGGGACGCGGCGACCGGACACGAACGCGTGACACTCCGCGGCCATGAGGACTGGGTCGGCAGCGTGGCCGTTTCGCGCAACGGCACCCGCATCGTCACCGCTTCCGAAGACCGCACCGCACGCATCTGGGACATGGCGACCGGCCGGGAGCTGGTGCGGATCGGGCTGGACGCCGCCGTCACCGGGCTCAGCGTGCACGGCGGCGCAATCGCGCTCGGCGACGCGCTCGGCCGCATCCATGTGTTCGACGCGGACGATTTCCTGGGTGCGGAAGCGGGCTTCGTCCGCGGCGGCTGATCACGCTCACGTTGCGACAGCGGACTTCCATAACCGGCGCGGCACGACCTACACTTTCCCCGACCGACCACCTCAATCGGACACCGATCGTTGCAACGATCGGCGGTGTCGCAGGAGCGATGGATGTCTGAGCCGGATCGAGATGTGGAGCAGGCCGTTCGCGAGGCAGCGTACTACATCTGGGAAAGCGAGGGGCGACCGGAAGGCCGCGCCCATGACCATTGGGGGCGAGCGATCGTCGCAACGTCGCCTCGCCATGGCGAGGAACCGATGGAGGACGAGGAGAAAATCCTCGCCGGCCGCCCGGACGCCAATCTGCCTGCGCTGCTGACCAAGGATGTTCCGGGCGGCTGAGCCGCCGGGTGGATTTCCGCCGCCTCCCGTGGCAAGCCTGCGCGCTCGCTGGTTCAGGTGCGCCTGCATGCTGCTGCTGATTCCCGGTCCCGTCACCACCCGCCCCGAGGTGCGCGAGGCCCTGCGTTACGACTTCGCGCCGTGGGACAACGATTTTCGTCCGCTCTACGCCGGCATCCGCGAGCGCGTGCTGCGGATCGCGCACGGCATTCCGGGCGAGCACGCCACGCTGCCGCTGCAGGGCTGCGGCCATTTCATCACCGAGGCGGCGGTCCGCACCTTCGTTCCGCCCGGGCGCAAGCTGCTGATCCCGGCCACCGGGTCGTATGCCGACCGCATGATCCGCCTGGCGCGCGAGGCCGGACGCGTGCCGGTGCCGCTGGCGATCTCGCCGGTCGCGCCCACCGATCCCGACGCCGTTGCCGCCGCGCTGGCGGCGGACCCCGACATCAGCCATGTCGGCCTGGTCTACAGCGAGACCGGCAGCGGCATCGTGCACGACCCGGCGGCGATCGGCGCGGTGGTGCGACGGCTCGGCCGGCGGCTGATCGTCGATGCGGTGTCGGCGTTCGGCGCGCTGCCGCTCGATCTGTCGGCGCAGCCGGAGATCGACGTGGTCGGCTTCACCTCCAACAAGTGCCTGGAGGGTGTGCCGGGCATGGCGTTCGCCGTGGCCCGCATCGACCGCGTCGAGGCGTGCGCCGGCAATGCCGGAAGCTGGTCGCTCGATCTGTCCAGCATCTACGCCCACGCGCTGCGCAGCGGCTGGGGCAGCTTCCGCTTCACCCCGCCGGCGCAGGTGCTGAACGCGTTCAACGTGGCGCTCGATCTGTTCGATGCCGAGGGCGGACAGCCGGCGCGGCTGGCGCGCTACACCGCCAACATGCGGACGCTGTATGACGGCGTGTGTGGCTCTGGGCCTGACGCCTTACCTGCCGCCGCAGGTGCAAGGGCCGATCATCGTCAATGTGCACGCGCCCGCCGATCCGGCGTGGGACCTGCAGCGCTTTGTCGATGCGCTGAAGGCACGCGGCGTGCTGATCAGCAATTTCTACAACACCGTCCAGCCGAGTTTCCGGGTGGGCTGCATCGGCGCGATCACGCCGGCCGACATGGCGCGCGCGGTCGCGGCGATGGGCGAGGCACTGGGAGAGCTGGGGATCGAGCAACGCATGGCGGCCTGACCGCCGCCGCAATGGAGGAGACACGAGATGCCGGAAGGCACGCGCGCGCCATACGTCTACTTGGTGCAGATGGACATCCCCGCCGAGCACGAGGCGGATTTCAACCGTATCTACGACACCGAGCATGTGCCGGAGATCCTGAAGGTCCCGGGCGTGCGCGGCTGCACGCGCTACGTGCTGGAGAAGACCAACAAGGACGGCATGGCGCGCTATCTCGCGCTGTACGAGATGGACGCGGCCGACACGATGGAAAGTCCCGCCTGGCTGAAGGCGTCGGAGATCGGCGACTGGGCGCCGAAGATCCGCCCGCACACCACCAACCGGTCGCACACCGTGATGCGCAAGATAGGCTGAGGAAACCGACACGATGAAAAGCGACCTGGAGATCGCCCGCGAAACCAAGCTCCGTCCGATCGCGGAGATCGCCGCCAAGCTGGACATTCCCGACGATGCGCTGGAGCCGTACGGCCGTCACAAGGCCAAGATCGGATCGGCGTTCATCGACTCGCTGGAGAGCAGGCCGGACGGCGCGCTGGTGCTGGTCACCGGCATCAGCCCGACCCCGGCGGGCGAGGGCAAGACCACCACCACCGTCGGTCTCGGCGACGCGCTGAACCGCATCGGCTCGCGCGCGGTGATCTGCCTGCGCGAACCGTCGCTGGGGCCGTCCTTCGGCATGAAGGGCGGCGCGGCGGGCGGCGGCTATTCGCAGGTGGTGCCGATGGACCAGATCAACCTGCACTTCACCGGCGACTTCCACGCGATCACCTCGGCCAACAACCTGCTGGCCGCGATGATCGACAACCACATCTACTGGGGCAACTCGCTGGGCATCGACGCGCGGCGCGTGTCGTGGCGGCGCTGCCTGGACATGAACGACCGCGCGCTGCGCTCCATCGTCGGCAGCCTGGGCGGCGTGGCCAACGGCTTCCCGCGCGAGGACGGGTTCGACATCACCGTCGCCTCCGAGGTGATGGCGGTGTTCTGCCTGTCGCGCAATCTGGACGACCTGCAGGAACGGCTGGGCCGCATGATCGTGGCGCAGAAGCGCGACGGGACCGCGGTGACGGCGAAGGACCTGAAGGCCGACGGCGCGATGGCGGTGCTGCTGAAGGACGCGCTGGCGCCGAATCTGGTGCAGACGCTGGAAGGCTCGCCGGCGTTCGTGCATGGCGGGCCGTTCGCCAACATCGCGCACGGCTGCAACTCGGTGATGGCCACACGGCTGGGGCTGAAGCTGGCCGACGTGGTGGTGACCGAGGCCGGCTTCGGCGCCGACCTGGGCGCGGAAAAATTCGTCGACATCAAGTGCCGCTCGGCGGGGCTGAAGCCATCCTGCGCCGTGGTGGTGGCGACGGTGCGGGCGCTGAAGATGCATGGCGGCGTGGCGCGCAACGCGCTGGGCACCGAGAACGTCGAGGCGGTGCGGCGTGGCGTGGCGAACCTGGCGCGGCACGTGGAGAACCTGGGGAAATTCGGGCTGCCGGTGGTGGTGGGCGGTGAACCACTTTTCCTCCGATACCGAGGCGGAGTTCGCCGCCATCCGAGACGGCATCGCGAAGCAGGGGGTGGAGGCGATCTCCTGCACCCATTGGGGCGATGGCAGCGCGGGCGCCGAGGCTCTGGCGCGGGCGGTGCAGCAGAAGATCCTGCTGGGCGAGGCGAAGCCGGCGCCGCTGTATCCCGACGGGATGAAGCTCGCCGACAAGATCCGCAGCATCGCGCAGCAGATCTACCGCGCGGCGGACATCGCGGTGCCGGATGCGGTGGCGCGGCGGCTGGAGGGGTTCGAGAAGGCGGGCTTTGGCCACGTGCCGGTGTGCATCGCCAAGACGCAGTACAGCTTCACCGCCGATCCCACGGTGATGGGCGCGCCGGAGGGTTTTGTCCTGCCGGTGCGCGAGGTGCGGCTGTCCGCCGGCGCCGGATTCGTGGTGGCGATCTGCGGCGACATCATGACCATGCCCGGCCTGCCCCGCGTGCCGTCGGCCGAGGCGATCCATCTGCGCGAGGATGGGGAGATCGAAGGGCTGTTCTGAACGGCCTGAGCCAGCCAGTTCTCCACTGTCAGCCCTGGGACGCGGCGCCGACGCAGATGCCAGCCTCGTCATGCCGCCGAAGCCCGTCGGCGGGGCGTCCCTGTGGATTGCGGATCAAGCCGGACGCGATATCGGCGTCCCGCATGGTGCGGTAACCGTTCACAGCGGCACATCCCCCGCCGGCAGCAAGTCGGCATCGAAATCCGGGAAGTCCTCGCTGATCGGCTCCAGAGTTGCGAGCAAGGCGAGCAGTCCGGACTTGCGTTCCGGCTCGATGATCAGGCGATTTCCCTCGCGGTGCATCAGGGCAGTTTCGCCCGGCAGCTCCAACCCGACCGGGATGCGGACGACCTGGTTGCGGCCAGTCTTGAACAGTCGGACCTCGCGCCTATCGGGCGTTGAGCCTCCTGCATTATGTCGGCATACGCCTGAACGTAGGTCGGAATTGTGCGGCTTTGCCCGTGTCCGGATGATCCGGGCTGTCATTCGGCAGACTTCCTTGCGCCTGCCCGCTTGGCTACGAAGCTTGCAAGGCTCGGGCCGATCAGCAGCACCAGCACGAGGCGTGTCGTCTGCATCGCCATCACGAACGCAACGTCGACATGGCTGGCCATCGCAATGATCGCCGCCGAGTCCGCACCGCCCGGGCTGGTCGCGAGATAGGCGGTCAGCGGATCGATCCCGGCCACCACAACCAACAGTGCGGAAAGCCCGCCGCAGACTGCCATCAGCACCAGGATCGACATGACGACGCGGGGGAGCGCCTGCGCGGCGTGACGCAAGATCGTGCGATTGAAGCCCAGGCCGGTGCTCCAGCCCACCAGTGCGTAGCTGGCGGCGAGCAGCCAGGGCGGCAGTTCGATCACCAGCCATCCGGCATCCTGTAACGCGATGCCCACGCCGAGCGGCAGCAGCAAGGGTGCGGCCGGGATACGCCGCAAACGTGCCGCGGCGGCGCCGAACGCCACCAGCGCCAAGGTCTGGGTGAACGGGATCCAGGCGATCGGCGGGAACCAAAGGGCCGCCACGGCTGGGCCCCCATCGGCCGGCGTCCATAACCGGGCCACCACGGTCGCCACCAGAGCGACCAGCAGCACGCGCACATATTGCATGAACGCGACCAGGCGGATGTCAGCCCCGTAGGCGGCTGCCATCAGCATCATCGCGGTAGCCGCGCCGGGCGATGAACCCCACACCGCGGTGGTCCCTGGCAAGACGCGCCAGCGCGTGAGCAGCCAGCCGAGAGTGGTGCTCGCGGCTATCACCACGGCAACCACCGCGAAGAACAGCGGCCAGTGGTGCAGGATCTCGCCCGCGATGGTGGGCGGAATGCTGCGCGCGATCAGGCAGCCGATCACCGCCTGGGCGATCAGATTCGGGCCAGGCGGAATGCGCACGCCCCAGCCGATCGACGCGATCAGGATCGCCGCGAGCATCGGACCGAGCAGCAGCGCGGCGGGCAGGCGGATCGCGGCCAACGCCACGGCGAGCAGGCTCGACAGGGCGAGCAGCAGAAGCCATTGCCGGGTGATGGCCGTGTTAAGGATCGCCATGCAGTCCTCTCGTCGCCCCGCCATCATTGTCCAGTCTGGTGGCAACCTTGCCTCACGGGCGCGCCGTCGCTAACTGAGCCCTGCGCGCAAGGAGAGTTCAGATGGGCTACAGGGTCGCAGTCGTCGGCGCCACCGGAGCGGTCGGGCGTGAGATGCTGAAGACGCTGGCCGAGCGGCGGTTCCCGATCGACGAGGTAGCCGCGGTCGCCTCGGGCCGTTCCACCGGCCAGGACGTGTCGTTCGGCGACAAGCAGGTGCTCAAGGTGCGCAACCTGGAGACGCTTCGACTTCCGCGGCTGGGACATCGGCCTGTTCTCGCCCGGCGCGTCGGTCTCCGCCGTTCACGCGCCGCGCGCCGCCGCCGCCGGCTGCGTGGTAATCGACAACACCAGCCAGTTCCGCATGGACCCCGACGTGCCGCTGGTGGTGCCTGAGGTGAACCCGGAGGCGCTGCGCCACTTCGGCCGGCGCAACATCATCGCCAATCCGAACTGCTCGACCATCCAGTTGGTGGTGGCGCTGAAGCCGCTGCACGACCAGTTCAAAGTCAGGCGCGTGGTGGTGGCGACCTATCAGTCGGTGTCCGGCGCCGGCAAGGAAGGCATGGACGAGCTGTTCAATCACACGAAGTCGTCGTTCGTGTACGAATCCTCGGCGCCGCAGCAGTTCACCAAGGAGATCGCGTTCAACTGCATCCCGCACATCGACATGTTCCTCGACGATGGCTCGACCAAGGAGGAATGGAAGATGGTGGTGGAGACAAGGAAGATCCTGGATCCGAACATCGCGGTGCACGCCACCTGCGTGCGGGTGCCGGTGTTCATCGGCCACGGCGAGGCGGTGAACGTCGAATTCGAGAACTCTGTCACCGCCGGCGAGGCGCGTGCCTGTCTGCGCGAGGCGCCGGGCGTCGAGGTGGTGGATGTGCGCGAAGACGGTGGTTATGTCACGCCGCTGGAAAGTGCCGGCGAGGATGCCGTGTATGTCAGCCGCATCCGCAAGGACCCGACGGTGGCGAACGGCCTGGCGTTCTGGTGCGTGTCCGACAACCTGCGCAAGGGTGCCGCGCTGAACGCAGTGCAGATCGCAGAGACGCTGATCGCGCAAAGGATGCTGGCGAAGGCGGCGTAATCAACCTCCGCGGTCACGCCCCCTTCTGGTCGACTGCGGTCCGGAATGCGGCGGTAGTTGCCGTTAGCGTTCTGGCGAGAAGCGCGGCGGCCGATATCGCCTCCTGCGCTTCGTCGGGATCGAAGAAGTCGTAAGTTCTGACTGCGACGTGCCGAAAACGCCGCGTACGATCGGCAGCTTGGACGAAGTCTGTCGTCAGGACCGCCGGCCGATCTCCGACTGGCCGTGCCACCCGCCGGATCAGATCGGTATGCCAGAACTCCCCGGTGGGACGTTCTTCATCGTGGATGTCCAGGATTCGCAACAACGCGGCTTCCAGCGATGTATGACCCGCTTGCATCGGGTGCATCAGGCTCATCCGTGTCTTGTAGCATTCCCAGCCACCTGCGCGCAGATCCGGGTCGGCGAATAGCCGGGCCGCGCCAGCGAAGTGCTGGACCGCCGCCTCGATGTCCCTCTGCACCTCGATCCACCGACCCTGATTCATGCCAGGATTTCAATCTCGGGTTCGACATGCTCCAGAAATCTGTCGCTGCACCATCGGCGCGGACGGATGTCGGGAGTCAGTCCGCAGCTCCTGCAGGCGTCCTCCGCAAATACCCAGGCAGCATCGGTTTGCGAGCGGGGAAAGTCGATTAGGATATCGACGTCACTGTGGACGCGCAGTTCGCCTCGCGCCGCGGACCCGAACAGCAGGAATCGTCCACCATGACCCCGCGCGTAGGCCGCCAGCGTCGTGCGCAACGCAACCAGTCCCTGGCGCTTGCGTTCGATGGCCGCCGCCTTCCGTTCGGCCAATGTGACGATGCGCTCCATGTGCGTAGTTAGGGCGCGCTCACATCGACAGGCAAGCGGTTGGAGCTACGGGTCGATCGCCTTCCGGTACGCGGCGATCGCCGGTAGCAGTTGGTTCGCAAGCTTCTCCGCCGCCCTTACCGCCGGTTCCGCGTCATCCGGGTCGCAACTGTCGTATGCGCGGACCGCGACGTGGCGGAACTTCCGCGCGCGGTCGGCCGCCTGAACCAGTGTAGGCGTCAAGATGGCGGGCCGGCTGTCGGTCGTACGACCGGCGCGTTGAATCAGGTCCGCGTGCCACTGGCTGCCGCTTGGCGTCTCTTCCCGCTGGAGCTGCAATACTCTGAGCAGCGCTTTCTCGATCGAGGTGTGGCCTGCGAGCATCGCATGCATGAAGGCCATGCGGCGCATATAACCGTCGAGGTCATCGTCGTGCAGGCCCGACGCGCGATAGATCTGGATCGCCCGGGAGAAATGGCCCACCGCGGCGCCGATGTCCGCATCGATATCGGACCAACGCCCGTCGCTCACGCCACCACCTGCAGGTCGGGCGCGATGCGGTCGCGGAACCGGCCCTTGCACCACGCGAACGGGAGGATGTCCGGCTCAAGCTTGCGATCCCAGCAGGCCCGCTCGGCGAAGTTCCAGGCCTCGTCCAGAGCATCAGCCGGAAAGTCGACCAGGATGTCGACATCGCTGTCGTAGCGCATCTCGCCGCGCGCGGCCGAACCGAACAACAGGTAACGGCCGCCGTGCTCTCGTGCGTAGGCCGCAAGCGCGTCGCGGAGTTCGGCCACCGCGCCGCGCAGCCGTTCCTCCTCGGCTGCCTTGCGCTCCTTCAGCGTGACGATACCGCCGCCCATGCCGCTCATTAGGGCGAGCCCAGTGGGTCCGGCAACCATTCATCCATGGTGGCGCGCGCGACCGCCCCGGCGAGCGCCGCCGCGTCCGGGCCGCGGGTCACCCCCTGTGCCGCGAGGAACCGCACGTCGTGGATGCCGATCGTCGCCAGGATCGCGCGCAGATAAGGCGTCAGGAAGTCGGGCTGCAGCACGGCCGCATCGCCGGCGTGGTAGCCGCCCGCGACGGTCACCACGAAGGTCGGCCGGTCGCGCAGCAGACCCACCTTCCCCTGCGGCGTGCCGGCGAAGGTGCGACGGATGCGCACCACATGGTCGATCCAGGTCTTCAGCGTCGCCGGCACGGTGTAGTTGTTCATCGGCGTGGCGATCGCCACCACATCGGCGGCCTCCAGCTCGCCGATCACCTGCTCGGAATAGCCCAGCGCATCGCGGTCCGCGGCATCCCATTCCTCCGGCCGCCGCAAGATCGCGTCGGCGAAGGCGGCGCCGATCGGCGGCGGCGGGTCGGCGGCCAGGTCGCGGCGCACCACCGTGGCGCCCGGATGCCGGCGCTCCAGTCGCGCCAGCAGTTCCGTGCCCAGGCGACGCGACCACGATCCCGGCCCCCGCGGGCTGACCGCGATATACAGGATGGTGGTCATGCCGCCTTGACGGTGACCGGGTGTTGCGAGCGGAACCCGATCATCAGGCGGTTCCACAGGTTGATCAGGCCGATCAGAGTCGTCAGGTTCACCAACTCCGCCTCGCCGAACTGCGCGCGCACCTGATCATACACAGCGTCGGGCGCGTGCGTCTCGGCCACCAGGGTCAGCGCCTCGGTCCACGCCAGGGCGGCGCGTTCGCGGTCGGTGTACAGCGGCGAGTCGCGCCACGCGTTCAGCAGATACAGGCGCTGTTCGGTCTCGCCATTGCGGCGCGCATCCTTGCTGTGCATGTCGAGGCAAAAGGCGCAGCCGTTGATCTGCGACGCACGCATATCCACCAGTTCGATCAGCGACTGCTCGAGTCCGCAGCGCCGGATGTAGGTCTCGACGCCACGTACCGCCTCGTATGCACCTGGGGCAAGCTTGAACGCTGCCAGTCGTTCACGGAACATGTCCGGCTCCTTCTTCTAATGCGGGCGACAGGTAGGTAACGGGTGGTCCGGCAAGGAGGGCCAAGTCTGGCCGATCCCGTCAGGCCATTGGCGGGGACCAGCCGGCCGGCAGTTGCCGTCGCGTTGACCCCTCCCGCCCGGAAGCGTAAGCAAACGCAACGGCTTGCGGCCAGTCGGCCAGCCGGCAGGATGGAGCGATCCCTTGCGAGACGTACGCGACGCGCTGATGGTGGCGCGCAACTCCGACGGCAAGCTGATCCGCCGCCCGCTCTCCCCGCATCTCCAGGTGTATCGCTGGCCGATCAGCATGGCGATGTCCATCGCGCACCGGGTCACCGGCGTCGGGCTGGGGATCGGCGCGCTGCTGCTGACGTGGTGGCTGGTGGCCGCCGCCGTCTCGGACGATGCATTCGATACGGTGCGGCGGTTCCTCGCCACCCCGATCGGCCTGCTGCTGCTGTTCGGCTGGAGCTTGGCGCTGTTCTTCCACTTCTTCTCCGGCATCCGCCATCTGGTCTGGGATGCCGGCTTCGGCTTCGAGAAGCCCTGGTACGAGCGTTCCGCCTGGGCGGTGCTGATCGCGACCGGCGCGGCGACGCTGCTGCTCTGGATCGTCGGCCTGGCAGTGTGGTGAGGCGCGCCATGTCCGGCACATCGAAGACCCCCCGGGTCGGCATCATGCGCTCGCCACTCGGCCGAGCGCGCGGGCTTGGGTCGGCGAAGGCGGGTGCGGCGCATTGGTGGGCACAGCGCCTCACCGCCCTGGCGCTGCTGCCGTTGACCCTGTGGTTCCTCTGCGCCGCGGTCCGCCTGATCGGCGCGACCCGCGACGACGTCGTTTCCTGGATGGCTGGTCCGCTTCCGCTCGTGTTGATGATCGCGCTGGTGATCGCCACCTTCCACCACCTGCAACTCGGGCTGCAGGTGGTGATCGAGGACTATGTCGAGAACCATGCGCTGCGGGTCGGTGCGGTCCTGCTGGTGAAGGCCCTCGCGCTGCTGCTGGCACTGGCCTGCATTGTCTCCGCGCTGCGGCTCGGACTATAGGCGGAAAGGACACCGATGAACGCGATCACGCTGCCTTCGTCGCGCGCCTACAACATCGTCGATCACACCTATGACGTGGTCGTGGTCGGCGCCGGCGGCTCCGGCCTGCGCGCCACCTTCGGCATGGGTGCGGCCGGCCTGAAGACCGCATGCATCACCAAGGTGTTCCCGACCCGCAGCCACACCGTGGCGGCGCAGGGCGGCATTGGCGCAGCCCTCGGCAACATGGGCGACGACGACTGGCGCTGGCACATGTACGACACCGTGAAAGGTTCGGACTGGCTCGGCGACCAGGACGCGATCGAGTACCTCTGCCGCGAAGCAATTCCCGCGGTGTACGAGCTGGAACATTACGGCATGCCGTTCAGCCGCACAGACGACGGCCGGATCTATCAGCGTCCGTTCGGCGGCCACATGACGAAATACGGGGACGGTGCACCCGCGCTGCGCGCCTGCGCCGCGGCCGACCGAACCGGGCATGCCATGTTGCACACGCTGTATCAGCAGAGCCTGCGCAACGACGTGGAGTTCTTCGTCGAATACTTCGCGCTCGACCTGATCATGGACGATGAAGGCGTGTGCCGCGGCGTCATGGCGTGGTGCCTGGAGGACGGCAGCATCCACCGGTTCCGCGCACAGATGGTGGTCATCGCCACCGGCGGCTATGGCCGCGTCTATCAGGTCTGCACCTCGGCGCATATCTGCACCGGCGACGGCAACGGCATGGTGCTGCGCGCCGGCCTGCCCTGCCAGGACATGGAGTTCGTGCAGTTCCATCCGACCGGCATCTTCCCGGCCGGCTGTCTGATCACCGAGGGCGCCCGCGGCGAAGGCGGCTATCTGACCAACTCCGAGGGCGAGCGCTTCATGGAGCGCTATGCGCCGAGTGCCAAGGACCTCGCCAGCCGCGACGTGGTGTCGCGCTCGATGATCGTCGAGATCAACGAAGGGCGCGGCTGCGGACCGAACAAGGACCACATCCTGCTGCATCTGGAGCATCTCGGCGCCGACATCCTGCATGAACGCCTGCCGGGCATTTCCGAGACCTCGCGGGTGTTCGCGGGCGTCGATGTGACCAAGCAGCCGATCCCGGTGCAGCCGACCGTGCACTACAACATGGGCGGCATCCCGACGAACTATCACGGCGAGGTGCTGCGGCCGACGCCTGGCGATCCCGATGCGGTCGCGCCGGGATTGATGGCGGTGGGCGAGGCAGCGTGCGTCTCCGTGCATGGGGCCAACCGGCTTGGTACCAACTCGCTGATCGATCTGCTGGTGTTCGGCCGGGCCGCGGCACAGCGCGGCGCTGAGCTGGTGCGACCGAATGGCAGCCAGGCGCCGTTGCCGCCGAAGGCTGGCGAACGCTCGCTCGACCGGTTCGACGGGACACGGCATGCCAAGGGCGGCGCGCGTGTGGCCGATCTGCGGCTCGACATGCAGCGCACGATGCAGACCCACGCGGCGGTGTTCCGCAACAGCAAGATGCTGGCCGAGGGCGTGGCGAAGATGCACGCGGTGTGGCAGGGCATGTCGGACATGTCGGTATCGGACCGTAGCCTGATCTGGAACAGCGACCTGATGGAGGCGCTGGAGTTGCAGAACCTGATGGGCAACGCGATGACCGCGATGGTCGGCGCCGACGCCCGGCACGAAAGCCGCGGCGCGCATGCGCACGACGACTATCCGGAGCGCGACGATGCGAACTGGATGAAGCATACCCTGGCCTGGTGCGACGAGAATGGCGCGGTGCGGCTGGACTATCGGCCGGTGAAGCTGCAGACGCTGACCAACGAGGTGGCGTCGTTCCCGCCGAAGGCGCGGGTGTACTAGGTGATTCTTAACACGGAGGAAGAGCGAGGGGCACGGAGGGCCACGGAGTTCCTGCTAAACCACGAAGCGCCGGATGCTATCGGTCAGGCGAGAGGCATTGAAGTTGAGGAGCAGGCCTACCGGGATGCGGCTCATGCGCAGATAGGTCGACAGTTGGGCTTCGTGCGCCGGGAGGATCGTCGCCACCGCCTTGATTTCGAGAATGACTTTACGCTCCACAACGATGTCCGCGCGGAAGCCTTCGTCGAGGACCACGCCCTTGTACGTCACGGGCACGCCAACCTGCCGTTCGAACGCCGAACCGGCCCGATCAAGCTCGTAACACAAACAATGCTCGTAAACAAACTCCAGCAGGCCACGCCCGATATTGTGATGGCCCTCGATGGCGAGGCCGATAATGCGCTCAGTGAGGCTCTGCTCGAGAAGCATCAAAAATCTCCTGTGGCCCTTCGTGGTCCTCGCCCTTCCTCCGTGTTAAACGCTTATGAAACGTAAACGCACCGACCTGGGATAGCTAGCACATGGCCGCATTCACCCTTCCCGCCAACAGCCGCATCGGCCGTGGCAAAAGCTATAGGGCACCTGCCGGTGCAAAGCGTGCGCGCGAGTTCCGCATCTATCGCTGGAACCCTGACGACAGCCAGAACCCGCGCACCGACACATATGAGGTGGACCTGGATGCCTGCGGCCCGATGGTCCTGGACGCGCTGATCAAGATCAAGAACGAGATCGATCCGACACTGACCTTCCGGCGCTCCTGCCGCGAGGGCATTTGCGGTTCATGTGCGATGAACATCGACGGCGGCAACACGCTCGCCTGCCTCAAGCCGATCGACGAGGTGAAAGGCGCGGTGCGCATCAACCCGCTGCCGCACATGCCGGTGGTGAAGGACCTGGTACCCGATCTGTCGCAGGTCTACGCGCAACTGCAGAGCGTCGAGCCGTGGCTGCAGGCCGACAGCCCGGCGCCGCCCGATGGCGAGCGGCTGCAGAGCCGCGAGGAACGCGCAAAGCTGGACGGGCTGTGGGAGTGCATCCTGTGCTTCTGCTGCTCCACCGCGTGTCCGAGCTACTGGTGGAACGGCGACCGCTATCTGGGTCCCGCGGTACTGTTGCAGGCGTATCGCTGGATCGCCGATTCGCGCGACGAACACACCGGCGAGCGGCTGGATGCGCTGGAGGACCCGTTCAAGCTGTATCGCTGCCACACGATCATGAACTGCACCGACGCCTGCCCGAAGGGGCTGAACCCGGCGAAGGCGATCGGCGCGATCAAGCAGTTGATCGTCGAGCGGCAGGTGTAGCGCCCAATATTCTCTTCAATCTGGCCCCGAGCTCGACTGAGACTACTGCAAGAAGACGGCCCCGCGAGGGGCCGTGAGATTCCGCACGCGGTCGGCTTCAGTAGCGCCGGGTCAGCGACGCCTGCGATGGAGCATGCCCAGCCCTACCAGGCCGACACCCAGCAGCCCCCACGAAGCAGGTTCAGGGGCGAGGTTGAACTTCTCCAGGGTCTGTCCGCGGCTCACGAGCTGCGCACAGGTGGAAGTACTGGTTGCCGTGCAGCTCCCAGGTGAGCCGGGCAAAGTGAAGGTGAAACCTAACGTCATGCTGAAAGGCCCGATATCGGGAATGGCCAGAGGCTCGACTCCTCCCGAGTTGAATGCGAACGCATCATCCAAAAACGTGGCGACATGAGTTGCTGAGCCCAACATGTTGCCAGGCGTATCGCCCGGGACGAGCGGGCCGGCTGTGGTTGTTGCCGGCTGCGTGTTGGCCGGATCGTTCCACCAGGTATCGGTGATGGCTCCACCAATCGCGTTCTGAAACGTGCCGCTGCCCGAGAATGAATAGCTGGTCCGCGGACCCACGAAGTCGGTATCACCTACGGCGACCGAGATCGTGACAGGCGTCGCGTTGAGGTTGATGACGGAGAACGACGCACTGTTGAGGATGGCAGGGCCTAGTGCCGCGGTCGAGAGCGAGCCGTTGATCTCGATCCCGCCGCTGACGGTATTCGCCAGCAATAGAATGCCAGTCGTGGGATTTTGATCGCAAGCTGTATTGTCAGCGCAGAATAGATTGACCCCGTTATTGACGCCGGTCAGCCGCAACGTCGCGTGCGCCTGAGGCGTCATGCCGACCACAGCGAGACCAAGCGCGGTGGCGCTCAGCATGATCCTTGCGAACACCTGTCTCTTCATTTGCTGTCTCCCAATAATGTACACCTATCGACACGTGCAATAGGTATGCCAAGGCCAGAATCTTATTGTTCTCAGTAGGTTGCAGACTGCTTAATTTTGGTTTCTCCTGAAACTGTAAAATCCGCCGACTTGATGCACAGTAAATCCGGAAATTGACAATACTATCAAACGTCAAAGCCAAGAATTATAGTTTTGTGCAGCCAACTTTCGGTCAGCTCCAATTCGCGTTACCGGATGTGGCCTGGCGCACGCTGAAGCGAGGTCGCGCGCAGGCCCGCATTATTGGCACCAGCGTGCCGTTGGTGTTCGTGTGGAACCTCACCCCATCATGCTTCGTGTATATGTGCATGTATTGATTCCCTCTGTTGTGCGTGTCGCGGATGCGATGGCGTGGGTGCATTGCGCAACGCTCGAATCGCTGGCGACTGGCGATGTGCGCTGGCGGGCTGCTCCAGCGGCCGCCGGAAAACCGTCGCAGCCGTTTGAGATCGCGACCTGATCGCGCGCCGGAGCACCGCGCTCGCTCGGCGCGGAATTGCCGCCCGGGTGACGACCCGGCCGCGGTAGCGCGGCGAGCGCGCGGCGCGGAAATCAGATGACAGGAGCACATAGCTCCTCTACGCTGAGCGCAACTCTCCGGTGAGAGAGATCTTCAGGGGAGGCGACAATGCGCTCGCCCGAGCACAGCGATGGTACGATCCAGGATGGCAGCAGCTGGTCGCTGACCCGACGATCCCTGCTCGCGCTCACCGCCGCCGGTGTTGCCGCCGGTGAACGGAGCGCCGCCGCCGCGCCCCAGGGGCAATTGACCTACGGTGTCCACGTGTCGCTCGCCCCAAGCTGGTTCGACCCAGGGGAGGCCGCCGGCATCATCACGCCGTACATGCTGCTCTACGGCCTGCACGACGCCCTGGTGAAGGCCATGCCGGACAGCAAGCAGGCGCCGAGCCTGGCCGAGTCATACACCGCGTCGGAGGACGGCCTAACCCACGACTTCGTCCTGCGCCGCGCCAGCTTCCACAATGGCGACCCGGTCACGTCGGACGACGTGAAGTTCTCGTTCGAGCGCTATCACGGCGCCAGCCAGAGTCTGCTGAAGCAGCGCGTCGCCGCGGTGGAGACGCCTGATCCGCAGCACGTGCGGTTCCGGCTGAAAGAGCCGTGGCCAGACTTCCTCACCTTCTATGCCGGGGTCAGCGGCGCCGCCTGGATCGTGCCACGCAAATACGTCACCCAGGTCGGTGACGAAGGCTTCAAGAAGGCGCCGATCGGCGCCGGGCCCTATCGCTTCGTCTCGTTCTCGCCGGGCATCGAGCTGGTGCTCGAGGCGTTCGACGGCTACTGGCGCCAGACGCCGAAGGTGAAGCGCCTGGTGATGAAGGTGATCCCCGACGAGGCCACGCGTCTGGCCGCGCTGAAGCGCGGCGAGGTCGATATCGCCTACTCGATCCGTGGCGAGCTCGCCACCCAATTGGAGCAGACGCCGGGCCTGAGCCTCAAGGCGGTCGTGCTGCAGGGCGTGTTCTGCCTGTATTTCGTGGATCAATGGGATCCGAAATCCCCCTGGCACGACGTGCGCGTGCGCCGCGCCGCCAATCTCGCGATCGACCGCAACACCATCAACGACGCGCTGACCAGGGGATATTCGCGCGTCACCAACAGCGCTTTCATTCCGGATATGTTCGAGTTCTTTTGGCAGCCGCCGCCGGCGGTGTACGACCCGGCGCAGGCGAAGCAACTGCTCGCCGCCGCAGGCTATCCCAATGGGTTCGATGCTGGCTTCTACAACTGCGACTCCTCGTACGCCAATCTCGGCGAGGCGGTGGTCAACAACCTGGGCGAGGTCGGCATCCGCACCAAGCTGCGTCCGCTCGAGCGCGCCGCCTACATCAAGGCCTACGCCGAGAAGTCGTACAAGAACATTATCCAGGCAGGGCCTGCCGGATTCGGCAACGCGGCGACGCGGCTGGAAAGCCACGCCGTCACTGGCGGCACGTTCACCTACGGCACCTATCCGGATCTCGACGCGCTGTTCCAGCAGCAGGCGAGCGAGCTGGACACCAAGCGTCGCGAAGCGCTCCTGCACCAGATGCAACAGATCGTATACGAGCGCGCGATCTACGCGCCGATCTGGCAGCTCGGGTTCCTCAACGGCGTCGGCGCGCGCGTCGCCGAGTCGGGCTTCGGCCGTATCCCGGGCTTCCCCTATACCGCGCCGTTCGACGAACTTGCGCTGAAGGCTGGTTGACCGGGCTGCACGATGCACAACTACCTGAACGTCGGCAGCGCCCCGGTGCGATCCGCGAGCGCAGCCTCGCCCTCGGTCGGCAGCCGCACCGAGTAGTTCAGCGCGCCATCGATGTCGTTCTCCCACATTGCGCGCGGCAGCTCGTACAGCAGCTCGACGCCGTAGCCGTTCGGATCGTGGATGTAGACGCTGTGCGTCATGCCGTGCTCCACGCGCAGGTCGAACTTCACGCCCTTCGCCTGCATGAACGCCAGTTGCCGCAGCCACGCCTCGCGACTCGGCAGCGCGACCGCGACATGGTTCACCGCGAGCGGCATGCCGACCATCTTCCAGTCCGCCGGCGGCGGCGGCAGGTCGCGGTTCTCCACCAGCGCCAGATCATGGTGGCTCATGCGGCCGCCACCATGATCGCAACTGTAGAATCGCATGTTCGGCGCCACCGGTCGGTCCGGACGGGCCTTGGCGGTGCCGACGTGGCGGAAGCCGATGATCTCGGTCCAGAACCGATGCGATGCCTCCATGTCGCGCACGTTCAGCACGACGTGGTTCAACGCCATCGGCGGTTCCGCGCGATCCGGTACCTGCATGTCCATCGTGCCGTCTCCGTTATGCCGGCTGTTTTCTCGGCCGTTTCCTCGATCCGATGTCCAACTGTAGGCATGTGCGCGCGAAGTCCGTCGTTGATGCAGATCAAACATGTTGCTGACGTTACGACTTGCCAGAATGTCCTGGCCGGCGATCGATCCAAGGGGGTGGCCGATGGGGACGACGACAGCGACCAGGTCGTGCTGAAGCATCGCCCGGCCGCGCTGCGTGAACACGACCATCGCGCAGGGCGACCTGCCGCGCGATGGCGGCATTCTGCGTGTGATCGCCAAGCAGAACATGGTCGATCTCGGGGAATTCGGCACGCTGCCCTGTGCCGGCGTCTACGCCGATGTCGTCGAGGCGGGCCACATCAGCCACGGCGACACGCTGCGCTTGCTGGACTAGTCGCGTCATTTGCCGCGCAAGCGGCAAATCGCGGAGGCTCAGGAGTGCGGCGGCGTGCCGGTGGTCACCGGAGTACTCCCCTTCTAGCAATCAGCCACGGGCTTGGCGGAAGCGCCGCGCCGACGGTGGCTCTGGGATATTTCGCGACTCACGGGCAGATTCTTTTGCCTTTTGGGGAACCTTCTTCAGGTTAGCGTGCGGTTGTGGCGGAGTGTTCGCCATGCGGCGAATTACCCTGTCGCGACGTGACGCTGTCTCTTCCTGGGAATATGCCTCGTCTTCGTTCATCGCTACCGCCGGTCATGTGAAGTTCATCAGCCTAATCCACTTAGGCGGCATACCATTCCATTCGGCAGGGACATGATATCCCTTGAAGATATCCCAGTGTTTTCTGGCAAACCTCGCATATGGGTTATCGATCTCGTCAGTGGCGTGTCGATGAGTCACCTGCTGATTGGCGAGCGAGACGTGGGAGACGTACACCTTAACCGAGACCACCCGTTTGGTATCCCGAAGCAAGAAATCGTTTATGACGCTCCGCAGTTCCCCCGTCATTCGATTCCTCCTCTCGAACCAATGCTGAGGAATTTTTACAAAGATTATGCCGGGCCTATCCTTAGGAAGCTGTTTGCGGGCTTCGTTCAAAGTAGCCCTTACGGAGCGAGGATTTATTTCAGTCGATTCTAGTTTGCATTTTGCTTCTGCGCACGCCCTCCAGCCGCCATGGAAGTCGATATCGTAATCGTAGTCTGCGCCCTTCTCATCAGTCCGCACGACAAACTCGAAGTCCACGTCATGGACATATAAGAGCTTACCGACTTGCAATTCTGCAAACGTCGATTCCACCTGCTGCGCGTCAGCCCGCCTCAACCGCGCGACGCAACCATCGAATCCCTCTACCATTTGGAGATTCAGAAGAATTTCAGCAAGGTCAAATATCCGCAGCGTCTTGGTCTCGCGGGCTTCATCCGTAGAGAAGTCCATCTCAAGGAAGCCGAATGGGATTCGCAAAGTGGGCTGCCGAGCATGTGCGGCAATATTATTGTAAACCCAATCCCGCCCAAGGAATGCTTCTATTACGAATGTGAAGATATTGAAATGTCTCTTGTTACTATCTTCCGTATATTCCCTAGGAAGGGTCGCTACCCATGCACGTATATCGTCGGTTGCAAGGCGTGGCACTAGAAGCCTGGGCGGATCGGACGGCGCGCTACACATGTGATAACCCTCGTCCATCCACGCTCTGTCGTGTCTTGTAGTCGGCTCTTCACCCTTCTCGGTAATAACAATCCACGAGACGCCGCTTTCTGACGCGAGGCTGGCGTCAAGGAGTCCTGCCATAACCTGGTCTGAGACATTGCGATCAGGACAATCCCAAGGATCGATATGAAAACATGTGCCCCGTCGTATCGAAGCCTCGTACCGAGAATGAGAGCACGCAGGACCCCCCGATGCCTCCAGTGAGAGAGGAAGCGCAGAGGTGCGCTCCTCTCCCTCCGTCGGCCTCTATCATTGCGCTCATGTTTAGTCAGCGTGATAACGCGTGATAACCCCCCCGTGTTCGCGGGGATGACAGTCGGGGTACCGTCCTGGCTACACCTGATTCGCTCAATTCGTGGCAAATCCTGAGGTCAGGCTGCCCGGGTCAGCCGCTTCACGAACGCCGACACCCGGTGCCGGCGCAGCTCGCTGCGCGCCTTCGCATCCGTGGTCATGTAGTTGAGCTGCACCGAGTAGCGCTGGCCGGTGAAGCGCCGATGGCCGTGCCAGGTGTTCGAGCCGTTGGGGAACACCAGCAACGTGCCGTTCACCGGCGGCACCTCCACCGCGTAGTCCTCCAGGTCGCCGGGGCCGCGCAGCAGGCGCAGGCAGCCCTCGTGCTGGGCCCACGCGCCGGCCGCCGGGTTCAGATACAGCAGCACCGTGACACGCTTGGCGGTCGAATCGCAGTGGATGGAGCCGTCGCGGTCGTTGGTCCAGCCGCGCAGGGTCACCATGGTCGGCGCATCGGTCAGCTCCAGGCCGAACCGCTCGCCGATCGCAGCGCGCAGCCGCGGCCCCTCCAGCTCGTCCATCAGCGCCTGTGCATGCCGACCCAGCACCAGCGCGTCGAGCGGGTACGAGCCGCGCTTACCAAGTGCCGGCAGGTCGGCGACCACCGCGCGCAGCGCCTCAGGTGGTACGAAATTGGCGACCACCACGTGCGGGAACGGATCCGTCGCCACCGGCGCCTCACGCAACGCGTCGTAGTCGAGTACCGTCATGCGCGGCTGCATACCACGGAACCCGCCGCGTTGAACCCCGGCCGCCGATGCGCGGCAGCGGGACCCGCGATATCGCGCCGCCGCGTTGAATACCGGCCGCCGGCGCGCTATCTGCGGCGCCGACATGGACCTCCCCGGCGCCGACACACCTGCGCAGCGCGGGCCGCTGCCAGCCTTTCGGGCGATGGTGGCGGCCGGCGAACTGGCTCCCGACTCTTCCCAGGAACTCGTTGCCACACGTCTGCAGGCGCTGTGGACCCGGCTGCGCGGCTACGACCCGCCGCCCCGACCGGCCAACGGCAACAGCCTGTTCTCCCGTTTGCTTCGCCGCGAACCGCAGCCGGAGCCGCCGAACGGGCTCTACATCGTGGGCGAGGTGGGGCGCGGCAAGTCGATGCTGCTGGACCTGTTCTTTGCCGCCGCCGATGTGCCTCGCAGGCAGCGCATCCACTTCCACCGCTTCATGCAGAACGTCCACGCGCGGATTCACGCTTTCAGGCGCGCCGATCCGGACATCGACGACCCGATCCCGCCACTGGCCGACGCGATCGCGGCCGAGGCGGCGTTGCTGTGCTTCGACGAGTTCCAGGTCAACGACATCGCCGACGCGATGATCCTGGGGCGACTGTTTCAGGCACTGTTCGAGCGCGGCGTGGTGGTCGTCGCGACCTCCAACGTGGCACCGGACGATCTGTTCAAGGACCGTCCGGGTCGCGACGCGTTCCTGCCGTTCATCGCGCTGATCAAGCAGCGGCTGGACGTGGTGACGATGGACGCCGGCCGCGACTTCCGGCGCGAACGGCTGCGCGGCATGCGCACCTGGCTGGTGCCGGCCGACGCGCGCGCCGATCGCGAACTGGACCGCGCCTTTGCCGAACTGACCGGCGGCGCCGAGGGCAGGCCGGAGACCCTGTGGGTTATGGGCCGCAGCTTCGTCGTGCCGCTGGCATTCGAAGGCGTGGCGCGATGCGACTTCGATCTGCTGTGCGGCACCGCGCTCGGCGCCGGCGACTACCTGGCGCTGGCGCAGCGTTTCCATACGCTGATCCTGGACGGCATTCCGCGCCTGTCGCCCGACAACTACGACAAGGCGCGCCGGTTCATCGTGCTGATCGATACGCTGTACGATCATCGCGTCAAGCTGATTGCATCGGCGGATGCGATGCCGGACCAGCTCTATCAGCGCGGCGAGAACGCGCGGATGTTCGAGCGCACCGCGTCGCGGCTGGATGAAATGCAGAGCCAGGACTGGCTCGAGCTGGCGCATCTGCCGTAAGGCTCGCTGCGAATTGGAGGGTTTCAGGCAAGGTGGAAGCGCGACGGGATGATGGGTTTCGCTGCGCTCTACCCATCCTACGAGTTGCTGCGCACGCGTTGCCGTAGGATGGGTAGAGCGCAGCGAAACCCATCGAGCCAAGTGATCGCAAGAGTTTCCGGTAAACAAATCCGACGTGGCTGGAACGGTCCGCCAACTCGTCAATCCCGCGAAAGCACCAGACTATCCCACCACCACCGGGATCGAGGCGGGCGCGTCGGTCACGGTGATCGGCGTCCAGCCGGCGGTGTCGCCGTCCGCCTGCACCGGCGACGACTCGTTGCCGATGAAATCGATCTGCCGCGCCCGCACATGGCGCACGCCTGGCGCGCGACCCAGCAGACCCAGCGGCAACGCAGCGCCATACAGCAGGGCAGCGGCAATGCTCGAGTGATCGAACAGCACGACGGAAAACCCTGGCTGCGCCGGACAGGCGGTCGGGGCGAGCAGGAACCGGCCGCCATACAGCCGTCCCTTGCAGACAATCACACTGGCTGCCTGCGTCTCCCCGCCGTCCAGGCGCAGGCGGATCGGGGTAAACCGGTGGCGCACCGCTTCGCGCAGTGTCTGTAGCGCGTAGGCGCCGCGGCCAAACGTCCGCTTCAGCACCACTGGGAGATGATGCACCACCTGGGCATCCAACCCGACGCCGAGCATCTGCACGAACAATCGCGATCCGTCGGCGCCACGCGCCACCCCCGGCCAGAGCGGCCGCGTCCGCCCGAACGCCAACGCCGCCGCCACGGCACGGGGCTCGAACGGCAGCGCGAGTTCGTGCGCCAACACGTTCGCCGAACCGAGCGGAATCACGCCCAGCCGAGCCGAGGAGCCCAGCAGCCCGTTGGCGACCTCGGCGATGGTGCCGTCGCCGCCGGCGGCCACCACCATCGAGGCACCCTGGGAGACCGCCTCGCGCGCCAACGCTTCGGCGTGGCCGGGCCGATGCGTCTCGGCCAGTTCGATGCGAACGCCGTTCGCCACCAGCACATCGAGCACCCGCCACAACAGGCTGGCCCGCCGCATGCCGGCGGCGGGATTGAACACGATGATCATGGGGCGATGCGCATCTGAGCGTAAGGACATCGACTCAACAACGGAAGGTTGCATTCCTGCCATCGCTTGTATTGCAGGAAGATGACGGTTCGGTTGCTTAGTCATGACTTTCACAATGTCCTTTAATATTCAGTTTGGTCACGCAAACTTAACTTTATCCACAACGGTTCCAGGGTATCTGCTATTGCTCGCATGAACGCCACGATAGTTCCCGGCGCGCGACCGCTCTACCGCAGCGTGTTCGTTTCAGATACCCATCTCGGGACGCGAGGCGCGCGCTGCGATTTTCTGGCCAATTTCCTGCTACGCATCAGTTGCCAGAAACTGTTCCTGGTCGGCGACATTTTCGACGGCTGGCGACTGCGCAAGTCCTGGTACTGGGACGAGGACCACGACGAGGTGCTGCGGCAGATCCTGCGCCACGCCCGCGGCGGCACCGAGGTCACCTACATTCCCGGCAACCACGACGAGATGTTCCGCGCCTGGTTGCCGCTGGGCCTGGAGATCGCCGGGATCAAGCTGCGCCAGGAAGCAGAACACGTCACCGCCGATGGCAAGCGCCTGCTGGTGATGCATGGCGACGAATTCGACAGCGTGGTGCGCTATGCCAAGTTCCTGGCGCTGCTGGGCGACTGGGCCTACACCGCCGCGCTGAACATCAACCGCTGGTTCAACGCGGTGCGCCGCCGGCTGGGCTATCCCTATTGGTCGCTGTCCGCCTGGATGAAGCGGCAGGTGAAGGAGGCCGTGAAGGCGATCGACCGCTTCGAGAGCGCGCTCGCGAACGAGGCGCGTCGCCGTGGTTTCGACGGCGTGGTATGCGGCCACATCCATCAGGCCGAGATGCGCGAAGTCCAGGGCGTGCTGTATCTGAACGACGGTGACTGGGTGGAGAGCTGCACCGCGCTGGTCGAGCACCATGACGGACGGCTGGAGCTGATCGACTGGGCGGAGGTCAACCGCCTGTCGTTCTTCGCGCCCCACCGGTCCGCGTTGCGCGAAGCTGTCTGACGCACTCGCCCTCGACGAACCGGTTGAGTGCGACGCGATGCTGCCCCCCGCGCCGTCCCACCGACTGCTGATCGTGACCGATGCGTGGCTGCCGCAGGTCAACGGCGTGGTCCGCACGCTGACCACGGTGGTGGCCGAACTGCGCGCGATGGGACACGTGGTGGAGGTGATCGCGCCGGATCGCTTTCGCACCATCCCGTGCCCGACCTACTCGGACATTCCGCTCGCGCTGCTGCCGCGCCGGAGCCTGGTGCGGATGATCGAGGCGTTCCGGCCGGATGCGCTGCACATCGCGACGGAAGGGCCGCTCGGCATGGCGGCGCGGAGCTGGGCGAAGCGCACCGGGTTCGGCTTCACCACGGCGTTCCACACCCGGTTTGCCGAATACATCAAGGCACGGACCGGGTTCCCGGTACGGCCGGTATATGCCTGGATGCGCCGCTTCCATGGCGCGGCGCAGGGCACGATGGTGGCAACGCAGTCGCTGCGCGACGAACTGACGGCGCGAGGGTTCCGCAACATCCGGCCGTGGTCGCGCGGAGTGGACCTGCACCTGTTCAGGCCGGAGCCGCGCGAGGTTTGGAACCTGAAGCGGCCGGTATTCCTGTATGTCGGCCGGGTGGCGGTGGAGAAGAACATCGGCACGTTCCTGGAACTGGATCTGCCCGGTTCGAAGGTGGTGGTCGGCGCCGGACCGATCCTGCCGCGGCTACGGCGCGAGTATCCGAACGTGCTGTTCACCGGCCCGCGTTACGGCGAGGCACTGGCACGCGCCTACGCGGGGGCGGACGTGTTCGTGTTCCCCAGCCGCACCGACACGTTCGGCCTGGTGCTGCTGGAAGCGCTGGCCTGCGGCACGCCGGTGGCGGCGTTTCCGGTGACCGGGCCGATCGACGTGCTCGCCGATGCGCATGGCAGGATCGGCGCGGTGAACGCCGATCTGCGGGTGGCGGCGCTGGCGGCGCTGAGTGCGGATCGAGCGGCGTGTCGGCTGCATGCGGAACGCTATTCCTGGCGCGCCTGCGCCGAGGTGTTCCTCTCGCATCTGGTGCCGCTGGCGGGCGCTTCCTGAACCGAACCGCGCCGTTCATAGTGGCGCCATGGACAGCGCCGCGGTGCACCACACCGACCGGACGAACCTGCTTCTCCAGGCCTTCCGCCTGGAATTTGCCACCCTTGGCTGGATGGCGATCGAGGCTGTCGTCGCGATCTGGAGTGCGGCGCAGGCGAACAGTATTTCGCTGCTCGCCTTCGGCATCGACAGCCTGATCGAACTTGCCTCCGCCGTCGTGCTGCTCTGGCGACTGAAAGTGGAGTTGCGGCGCGGAGGGGCTATCGCAGAGGCGGCCGAACGCGCGGCGCGCCGCATTGCGGGTGGGCTGCTGTTCGCACTCGCCGCCTATGTGGCGGCCGTCGCCGGCTGGAAGCTGTGGACGCGAACCGGCCAGACGTTCTCCTGGCCCGGACTGGTCGTGGCCGTGCTCGCGATGCCGATCATGTATGGCCTGGCGCGGCGGAAGATCGCGGTGGCCGACGCACTGGGCAGCGGCGCCATGCGCGCCGATGCAGTGGAGAGCATCGCATGTGGTTGGCTGGCTCTGGTGGTCCTGGTCGGGCTGGTGGCCCAGGCCCTCACGGACGCCTGGTGGGTCGATGCGGTCGCTTCACTCGGCATTGTCTGGTTCCTGGTCAAGGAGAGCCGCGAGGCTTGGCGCGGCGAGGACTGCTGCGACTGAACGAGGCGACGACGGCGATCACGGCCAGTCCTCTGTCTCGGGCGGCCACAGCCACGTCCCGTGGCGCGCCTCGATAATGTCGCTCGGTTGCTGGGATCGCGACGGGATGATGGGTTTCGCTGCGCTCTACCCATCCTACGAGTTGGCGCGCGAGTTGGCGCGCGCGTGTTGCCGTAGGATGGGTAGAGCGCAGCGAAACCCATCGGGCCAAGCGGTCTCGGGCAGTGGCAGCCGCGCTATGGCGTGGATTCCGGCAATCGCGAGACCGCATTGTCCGGGTCGAACACCTTGCAGACCTGCTGATCCGGATCCCAGATCGCGCCACTCGGCATGAAATAGCCGACCTTGGCGTCCGGGTCACGATAGTCGATGGACGACTTGGCGAAATTCAAACCCACTGCCAAAAGCGGAGCGTTCGGATCGGCAAACGGCCCCCCCAACGACTGGATTCCGGTCACCGTGGGTCCCTGAAGAGTCATTCGCAAAGACCAGCTCTGATCATCGTCGGTGAAACAGTCGAGCGTCGCCTTCGACCAACTGTCCGCGGTGTACTGCCCGCTGGCTACGTTATAGAGCGTTGGCATGACCGGATCGTCGGCGCGAAGCACGAACTGGATATCCTGGGATGTCGGGGTACGGCCGGAGCCGGCATTGTAGTTCTGCGAGACGGCCGCCCCGTTGTTCAATCCGAGCAGCAGCAGCCAATCGATGTGGTCCTTGAGCCTGCTGCCGCCACGGAGCTGTGGGTTGCCGTTGCTGTCGAAGACCTGCATGAGGCACTGCATGTGACGCTCCCAGGCATCAGGGCGATCACGTCATGATAGAGAGGTGGGACCTGGACCTCCAAACGAATCTGCGCGTCGCATGCGGCGAATTTGGGCGGGGTTGAATCGCCGCCTTGCGACGCCCACTACGCCACCGCTTCGGCCTCGATCTCCACCATGAACCGCGGATCCGCCAGCCCCGCCACGAACAGCAGCGTCGAGCACGGCGCGTGCCCGCCATACACCGCATCGCGTGCGGCGCGGAATGACGCGAGCAGCGACCGGTCGGTCAGGAACACCGTCGTCTTGACCAGATTGGTGACGCCCATTCCATTCGCCTCCAGCAGCGCGCGCAGATTGGCGAATACCTGCGCGATCTGACCCTCGCCGGTGCTGGGCACCGACCCGTCCGGCGCCACGCCGACCTGGCCGGACATGACGAGGCGACGCTGCTCGCCCTCGACCAGCATGCAATGCGTGTAGCCGGTCGGTGCGCGCACCGTCGGCGGATTGTTTGCGGTGATGACGGCCATGGCTGAACTCCCTGGTTGACACCTCAAGCAAGAATAACACGGATTACACGGATTGGGGCACGGATAGCACGGAAGGCAATTCTATGCGCTTCGCGCGATGATCTTCCAACGCCACGTGCACAGCGCCGATGAAATTCAAATCCGTGTTATTCTTGCCTTGCCAGCCAGTCCCGCACGGCCTGTTCGACAAACCGCGCATCCGCTGGGTTCGTCGCCGGGTTGCCGGCGCGATGCCCCCAGATGCTGGGGATCGGCTTCAGTTCCGCCCGCGCCAGCAACGGCAACTCGGCCGCATTGTCGGCGACGCGGAAATACAGGTCGGTTTCCCCAGGCATCAGCAGCACGCGCGCTCGGATCGCCCGCAGCGCACGCGGCAGATCACCGCCATACAGCGCGTTGTCGCTGATGTCGGCGGCGTCCCAGGTGCGAAGCTGTGCGTACTGATTGGCGGCGGGGCGCGCGCCGAACCGATCCTCCCAATCGGTGCGCAGGAACGTCTCGAGATCAGGCGCCGTTGTCAGATGCAGGCCGGCGCGATAGAAATCCTGGCTCAGCGCCCACGCCGCATAGATGCGTCCGAACGCCCGCTTCGCCGCACTTGGCTCGGCTGAGAAACGACCGTCGCCGATATGCTCCGGTGCAGCTTCCAGCGTCGCCATCAGGCTGCGCAGGAACACCTTGTTGTGCACGGCGGTGCGCGCCACGCCGCAGTTCACCACGATGCGATCCACCGCGTCGCGGAACAATGCCGCCCAGTGATAGGCCTGCAACGCGCCCATCGACCAGCCATATACGCACGCCACCCGCTCGATGCCGAACAGCTCGCGCAGCGCGCGGCGCTGGGTCTGCACGTTGTCGAAGATGGTCACCAGCGTCGGATAGTCGGTGGTGTTGGATGGACTGGACGACAGACCGTTGCCGAACATGTCGCATATCACGATAAACCATCGTGTCGGGTCCAGCACGCCGTCGGGGCCGATCAGCCACTCCAGGTCGGGATGCTGTGCGCCATAGCTGGTGGGATAGACGATGACGTTGTTTCGTGCCGGCGCCAGCGTGCCGTGCGCCTTCCATGACAGGCGCGCGCCATGCAGCACCACGCCCGATTGCAGCGTCAGATCGCCGGCATCGAAGATTCCCTGCCGCGCGGCCACGTCATCGCTTCCCCCTATGGTTCGGGTTGGTGCATGGTCGACACTGGCGTGCGCGGCCGCAAGGGGTGAGGCGGATATGCTGCGTCTGATCGCTGTCGGCCGGCTGCGCGACGGACCTGAGGCCGACCTGTTCGCCCGCTATAACGCGCGGCTGCGGCCGAAATTCATAGTGACCGAGATCGCCGAGGCACGCGGTGCGCCGACCGAGGTGAAGCGGAGAGAAGGCGAGGCGCTGCTGGGAGCGCTGCCCGCTCCAGCATTGGTGGTCGCGCTCGATTGCGCTGGCACGATGCCGGACAGCGAGGAACTGGCGCGCCTGCTGGAACGCTGGCTGGCCAGCGGCCGGCCGGTGTGTTTCCTGATCGGCGGCGCCGAAGGGCTGGACGCACCGGTGATCGCGCGCGCCGATTACACGCTGTCGTTCGGGCATCTGACCTGGCCGCACTACCTTGCGCGCGCCATGTTGGCCGAGCAGATCTATCGCGCGCGTTCGATCGCGGCGGGGCATCCGTACCATCGGTCGGGGCGGCCGTAACGGTCATTCCGGCGCAAGCTGGAACCCAGGGCCGCGGCAACTGACCGTGGTCCTGGGTGCCCGCTTGCGCGGGCATGACGGAGCGGATTTGGTTACACCGTCGCGCCAGCCATCAGGTCGCCAAACCGCACCCAGGTCTTGCCGTCCCACTTCATGAACTGCATCGACGTGATCGGGCGATGGTCGGTATGCGTCGTGTTCAGCTTGATCCCTGGCAACAGCACCGGCAGTTCGTAATCGTGCAAATTCTCCGCCTGCTGCATCACGTTGTCGCGCGAGAAGTCGCCTTTGCACTGCTTCAATACCTGCTGCATCGTCAAGCTGACGGCATAGGCAAACACGTAGCTGGCATCGGTGACATCGCCTCCTGGCATATACTTCGCCATGAACTCCCGCCACTGCTTCATGCCGGCATCGTCACCGAACACCGGATCCGTCGGGTCCTTCAGATAGGCTGTGCTGAGCATGCCGACGGCCTTCTCCGGCCCGGCCGGCGTGATCACACCGCCGACCGAGATCGCGACGTTGGTCATGTAGAAGGCCGGCTTCCAGTTGAGGTCATAGACCTTGCGGATCGACTGCGCGGCAAACTTGGGAATTGCCGCGACCAGCAGCACGTTGGCGCCGGAACTCTGCATCTCCACGATCTGCGAATCGATTGTCGGATCGCTGGTCTCGTAGCTGGCGGTCTTGACGACGATCTTGTCCCAGTTGTCACCCAGGATGTCGCGCACGCCGGTCGGGTAGTCCTTACCGAAGTCGTCGTTCTGATACAGGATCGCGAGCTTCGGGTCCTTCACGTTCGCCAGGATATGCTTGGCGTAGATCTGCGCTTCCGTGCGGTAGCCGGGCTGGAAGCCCATCGTCCACGGGTACTTCTTGATGTCCGCCCACTTGCTGGCACCGGAGCCGACGAACAGGTGCGGTATCTTCTTGTGGTTGAGGTAGTCCGCAATGGCCGAATTGCAGGGCGTGCCAAGGTTCTGGAAGCAAAAATCGACCTGGTCCTCCTCGACCAGCCGACGTACCTGCTCCACCGTCTTCGGCGGGCTGTAGCCGTCGTCGTACGAGATGAAATCGATCATCGTACCGTCGACGCCGCCCTGCTCGTTGACCATCTTGAAGAACGCGCTCTCGGTGCGGCCGATCACGCCATAGGTCGAGGCGGGACCGCTGTACGGCATCGTGTTGCCGATCTTCACCGTCTTGTCGGTGGCGGCACGGGCGCGTGCCAACCCGGTTGCTGCGAGGGCGAATCCGCTCGCCATCGCAGCTCTGCGACTGATCATGCTTTGTTCTCCTGAACGTTGGTAGTCTCCCGTCCCGGCTCATTGGCCGGCTGCGGGAGATTGCACCGTTCTCGCCGCGGCGGCTACCGTCGCCGCCAAGCAGCATGCCGTGGAGGCAAACGATGGACGTCCCGGTGACGCGCGAACTCGCAGGTGATCTGGTCTGGCCACCGGGTGGCGTGACGCGGGTGCCGTTCCGCGTGTTCTCCGATCCCGCGATCTACGCCGAGGAGCAGAGGCGGCTGTTCCGCGGGCCGATCTGGAACTTCCTGTGCCTTGAGATCGAGATTCCCAATCCAGGCGACTGGCGACTCGCCACCGTCGGTGAAACACCGGTGGTCGTCACGCGCGATGAGCACGGCACGATCCACGCCATGGTGAACCGCTGCGCGCACAAGGGCGCGCTGGTGTGCCTGCAGGAGCGTGGTAACGCCAAGGCGCTGACCTGCGTGTATCACTCGTGGAGCTACGATCTCGCCGGCCGGCTGCAGAGTGTCGCGTTCCGTCACGGTATTCGCGGCAAGGGCGGTATGCCGGAGGACTTCGACGCCGCGCAGCACCGGCTGGAGCCACTGCGCATCGAGGTGTTCTGCGGGCTGGTGTTCGGCACGTTCTCGGATGCGACCGTGCCGGTGGAGGCGTATCTCGGTGACACGATGGCGCAGATGATCCGCCGCAATCTCGGCCGGCCGCACCGGATGCTCGGCATGCACAGCCAGATCATCCACAACAACTGGAAGCTCTACGCCGAGAACGTCCGCGATTCATATCACGCGACGCTGCTGCACACGTTCTACACCACGTTCAAGGTGAACCGGCTGGACATGGACGGCGGCATGCTGCTGTCCGACGACGGCCGGCACTCGATCAGCTACGCCAGGCGCGGCACGCTGCAACAGTCCGAGGAATACCAGAAGGTGCATTCGGCGCAGTACAATTCCGCGCTGGCGGCGCCGCAGTTGCTCGATACCTGGAGCGAGTTCGATGACGGCATCACCCACTGCATCCAGACGATCTTCCCGACGCTGGTGGTGCAGCTCACGTTGAACTCACTGGCGGTGCGGTTCTTCACCCCGCGCGGCATCGACAAGACCGAGCTGTTCTGGATTTACCTCGGCTATCAGGACGACACCGAACAGCAGACGCGCCAGCGCCTGATGCAGAGCAACCTGACCGGCGCCGCCGGCCTGGTGTCGCTGGAGGATGGTTGCATCAACGAATTCGTCCAGCGCGGCACGCGCGGCAGCGAGGATCGCAATGCGTTCCTGGAAATGGGCGGGCGCGACGTGGCGTCATCGGATGGTTCGCGCGCGACCGAGACCGGCATCCGCGGCTTCTGGCAGGGCTACCGTGCGCTGATGGGTCTGTGACTGTGCGTGAGGCGATCGAGGAGCTATGCGCCGACTACGCGGAGGCGATCGACGATGGGCAACTCGAGCGTTGGCCTGGCTTCTTCACCGCGGACGGTGAATACCAGATCATCACGCGCGAAAGCCACGATGCCGGCCTGCCGATCGGCATACTCTACTGTGACAGCCGCGGCATGATGGAGGACCGCGTGCGCGCACTGCGCACCGCCAACATCTACGAGCCGCATGCCTATCGCCATCTGCCTGGCCGCCCACGCTTCGAGCCGGACGGTGACGGATTCGCCGCGCGCTCGAACTTCTGCGTGTTCCGCATTGCGCAGGATGGCGAAACGGTCACGTTCGCCACCGGCCGTTATCTGGACCGCATCGTTCGCGACTCCGGCGCGCTTCGCTTCAGGTCGCGCCGTGTCGTGCTGGACTCGCGACGGGTGGACATACTGCTGGTGTTGCCGCTTTAGGCCGATATGTTGTCGATATCAGATGTAGCAAGGATCCAGTCATGCGCACCTTGGTGGACCTGCCGGACAGGGATCTGCAAGAGCTGACCGAACTCGGCAGGCACAGCAAACAATCGCGGGCCGCTCTCATCCGTGAGGCCGTCGCGGCTTATCTCGCGGCCCGACGACGCGGAAGCGAGACCGATGCGTTCGGCCTGTGGCGACCGAGAGGTCCGGACGGCCTGACCTACCAAAGGAAAGCGCGCGCCGAATGGAGCGCTGTTCGATACCAACATCCTGATCGACTATCTGCGTGGCATACCGGCGGCACGCGAGGTCCTGGTCGGCGCAAGTCCAGCGACTGAGCGCGGCACAAGACAATTCCTCGACGGATTCGAGTTGATAGCCATCGACCACGGGATCGCCGAGCGAGCGGTGGCGCTGCGCAGAACACATCGTGTCAAGCTGCCGGACGCGATCGTATGGGCATCCGCGCAGGCGCATGCAATGTTGCTTGTCACGCGCGATGTCAGGGGATTCCCTGATCAGGACCCAGGCATCCGAGTGCCTTACGCCGTCTAGTACGGATTATCCGCCCGTCACGCTCATGTGCCGCGCCACCGCCGGCCGGTCGTGGCGGCGGTCGATGATGAAGTCGTGCCCCTTCGGCTTGCGGCTGATCGCCTCGCGGATCGCGTCGTCCAACTCGGCGTCGGTCGCGCCGGCGCGCAATACGCGCCGCAGGTCGGCGTCATCATCCTGCCCCAGGCACATGTACAGCGTGCCGGTGCAGGTCAGCCGCACACGATTGCAGCTCTCGCAGAAATTGTGGGTCATCGGCGTGATGAAGCCGATCCGCCGCCCGGTCTCCGCCACGTTGAAGTAGCGTGCCGGTCCGCCGGTGCGGTAGTCGGTGTCCTCCAGCGTCCAGCGCCGCCGCAACCGCGAGCGCACGATCGACAGCGGCAGGTATTGCTCGGTGCGATCGCCGGAGATGTCGCCCATCGGCATGGTCTCGATCAGGCACAGATCGAACCCGTGATCGCCGCACCAGGCGAGCATGCCGTCGAACTCGTCCTCGTTCACACCCTTCATCGCCACGGCGTTGATCTTGATCGCCATCCCGGCCGCCTTGGCCGCGAAGATGCCGTCGAGCGTCGCGCCGATCTTGCCCCAGCGGGTGATACTGGCGAACTTGTCCGGATCCAGCGTATCCAGCGAGACATTGATCCGCCGGACCCCCGCCGCGTAGAGCCCATCGGCCAGCTTGGCGAGCTGGGTCCCGTTGGTGGTGACCACCAGCTCGTTCAGTCCGCCCTCGCCCAGCCGGGCGCCCAGGCTTTGGAACAGCCGCATCACGTCGCGCCGCACCAGCGGTTCGCCGCCGGTGATGCGGATCTTGTTGGTCCCCAGACGGATGAACGCCGCGCAGACCCGGTCGAGCTCCTCCAGCGTGAGCAGGTCGCGTTTCGGCAGGAACGACATGTCCTCGGCCATGCAATACACACAGCGAAGGTCGCAGCGGTCGGTGACCGATACGCGGAGATAGGTGATTGCCCGGCCAAACGGGTCGATCATCGGGGCCTGTGGCTCCTGGTTGCAACTCTGTGACTTGCGCCGTCACCGGCCAGGGTTCAAGTCCTCGCGGGCCTCGACTCTGCGGCAGCGCGGACCATAATTTGCATGTGAAAAGCACGGTAAACGTTTGTCGCTCCCAGGGGGAAGGGGTCCGGTGACCGGCATGAACGAATCGCTGCGCATCGCGGAACTGCTCTGCGCCCGCCTCTGCCACGATCTGAGCGGTCCGCTGGGCGCATTGATCGGCGTGCTGGAGGTTGCCCGCGAGGAGCAGCCGGACAGCGAGACGCTGGCGCTCGCCGAGGACACCGCGGTGGAGCTCGGCCAACGCCTCAAGCTGCTGCGTGCCGCCTGGGGTCTGGACGGCGACGACTTGGACGTGACGCGGTTGCGTGGCTTTGCGGACTGCCTGTCGTCCAGCCGGCGGGTCCGGCTGGACCTGGCCGGGCTGCAGCCGGACGCAGAGTTTCCACCACCGGTTGCCCGTATCATCCTGAATCTCGTGCTGCTGGCCGGCGAGAGCCTGCCGGGTGGCGGCATCGTGGCCCTGTCCGGCTCACCGTCGAGCGCCATTCTGGTGACGATTTCCGGTCCCCGCGCCGCCTGGCCCGCTGGCTTTGCAGTCTGGCTCAACGACGAGGCTGCGGCCTGGGAGGCGTTGATCGCTGATCCGCGCCGCATCCAGGCGCCGCTGACCGCGCTGCTGGCGCGTGGTCTCGGCCTGCGACTGTCGATGCTGATGCCGGCCGGCCCGATGGGCGATGCCGAGGTCTCGCCGCCGCTGCTGCTGACACTTGGCGACCGATAGCGACGCGGTCGTTTACCAGTTGTTCGCCAGCTTCTGACCAGGATGCGGCTCCCGCCTGGCACTGGGCCAGGCTCGCGAGGGCTGCCCATGGACGACCTGATCGCCGATTTCCTCACCGAGACCAACGAAAGCATCGCCGACCTCGACGTCGCCCTGGTGAAGCTGGAACGCACGCCGGACGACCAGGCGACCTTGTCGCTGATCTTCCGCCTCGTGCACACGATCAAGGGCACCTGCGGTTTCCTTGGCCTGCCGCGGCTGGAGCATGTGGCTCACGCGGCCGAGAACGTGCTGGGCAAGGTTCGGGACGGTGCGCTGACCGCGACACCGGACACGGTGACCCTGGTGCTGACGGGGCTGGACCGGATCAAGGCGATTGTCGGCGGCCTGGCGGCCACCGGCACCGAGCCGGCGGGCGACGATGTCGAACTGATCGAGGCGCTGAATGCCGTTGCCGCCGGCGAGGCACCGAAGCCGGCCGCGCCCGTCGTGCAGGCCGAGCCCGAGCCTGAACCCGAGCAAGAGCCCGTCGCGCCGGTAGCGGAGACGGCAGCCCCGCCACCCGCGCCGACCCCGGTCCAGGCCACACCCGAAGTACCGCAGGGCGAGCCGGTCGTCACCAATCAGACCATCCGCGTCACCGTCGACGTGCTGGAAGACCTGATGACGCTGGTGAGCGAACTGGTGCTCACCCGCAACCAGCTGCTGCAGCTCGCCCGCACCCAGGAGAACACCGGCTTCGCCGTGCCGTTGCAGCGGCTGTCGCACATCACCTCCGACCTGCAGGAGGGCGTGATGAAGACGCGCATGCAGCCGATCGGCAATGCGTGGAATAAGCTGCCACGGTTGGTGCGCGATCTGTCGCGCGAGATGGACAAGAAGATCGAGCTCACCATGCTCGGCGCCGACACCGAGCTTGACCGGCAGGTGCTCGAGCTGATCAAGGATCCGCTGACCCACATGGTGCGCAACAGCGGCGACCATGGCCTGGAGCGTCCCGCCGAGCGCCGCGCCGCCGGCAAGCCGGAAGCCGGCCGCATTACGCTGAATGCGTTCCACGAGGGCGGCCATATCATCATCGAGATCTCGGATGACGGGCGCGGCCTGCCGCTCGACAAGATCCGCGCGAAGATACTGAAGAACGGCCTGGCGACCGAGGCCGAGCTCGCCGGCATGACCGAGACGCAGTTGCAGCGCTTCATCTTCCGCGCCGGCTTCTCGACCGCAACGGTGGTCACCGCGGTGTCCGGCCGCGGCGTCGGCATGGACGTGGTGAAGACCAACATCGAAAAGATCGGCGGCACCATCGACCTGAAGAGCGTGGCTGGCGCCGGCACCACCTTCACGATCAAGATTCCGCTGACTTTGGCGATCGTCTCGGCGCTGATCGTCGAGGTCGGCGGCGAGCGCTTCGCCATCCCGCAGATCAGCGTGGTCGAGCTGGTGCGCGCGCAGAAAGAGGCTGGGCGCGGTCACAACGAAGCCGGATCGGATACCGTGATCGAGCGGATCAACGACACGCCGGTGTTGCGTCTGCGCGACCGGCTGCTGCCGCTGGTCAACCTCAACGACCTGCTGGCCCTGGGCGAATCGAAGAACGACGACAGCGGCGCCTACATCGTGGTGGCGCAGGTGGGGGCCAACAGCCTCGGCATCATCGTGGATCGCGTATTCGACACGGAAGAAATCGTGGTGAAGCCGGTGGCGCCGATCCTGCGCCACGTCACGATGTTCAGCGGCAACACCATCCTGGGCGACGGCTCGGTGATCATGATTCTCGATCCGAACGGCATCGCGCGCGGCACCGGCATTGGCGCCGGTGGCGATTCCAAGGCGATGTCGTCGAGCGCGAAGGATGCGCTCCGTTCGACCGACCGCACGGCGATGTTGCTGTTCCGTGCCGGCAGCGATCAGAAGCTCGCGGTGCCGCTCGGGCTGGTCGCGCGCCTGGAGGACATTCCGCGCGACAAGATCGAGAGCTCCTGCGGCGCGCCAGTGACACAGTACCGCGGCAAGCTGATGCCGCTGGTCGCGCTGTCGGACCACATCGACACCGACAAGCCACGCCAGTCGGTGCTCGTGTTCAACGACGGCGACCGCACCATGGGTCTGATGGTCGACGAGATCGTCGACGTGGTGGAGGATCGGCTGAACATCGAACTGTCCGGTGCACGACCGGGACTGCTCGGTTCGGCAGTGATCGCCGGGCACGCCACCGACGTGATCGACACCGGCTACTGGCTGACTCAGGCTTCGCAGGACTGGTTCCACGGTGCCGCGCAGTCGGCAGACCACGACAAGTCCCGCCGCGTGCTGGTGGTGGAGGACAGCGATTTCTTCCGCCAGCTGGTGACGCCGATCCTGGGCGCGGCCGGCTACCGCGTCACGGCGGCGCCGAGTGCGGCCGAGGCGCTGCAGCTGCGCGAGGCAGGCGCGGTATTCGACGCGATCGTGTCGGACATCTCGATGCCGGACATGGACGGGCTCGACTTCGCCCGTGCCGTGCGCGCCGGCGGACCTTGGGCGACGCTGCCGATGATCGCACTGTCGGCACGCTCCGAGCCGGCCGACATCGAGGCCGGACGCGATGCCGGGTTCACCGACTATGTCACGAAATTCCAGCGCGAGGCGCTGATCGCAAGCCTGCGCCAGTGCCTGGCCGAGACGATCGCGGCTTAGGTGATCAAGCAAGTAGGTGAATGGGAGAGAACACTTATGGCTACCGATGTCCTGGAACGCCCCGATGCCGCTGCTGACGAGGAAGAACGCGTCTTCGTTACGCTGACCGTCGCGGATCAACTCTGCGGCGTGCCGGTGCTTGGGGTTCGCGACATCCTCGGCGAGCACAAGATCACCCGCATTCCGCTCGCGCCGCCCGAGATCGCCGGCAGCCTCAACCTGCGCGGCCGCATCGTCACCGCGATCGACCTGCGGCGCCGCCTGCATCTGCCGCCCGCGTCGGCCGAGCAGCCGCCGATGTCGGTCGTCGCCGAGCAGGGCGGCGAACTCTACGCGCTGCTGGTCGATCAGGTGTCCGAGGTGATGAGCCTCAAGGCCGGCGCGTTTGAACGCAACCCGCCGACGCTGCCGCCGGCATGGGCGCAGTTCAGCAGCGGTATCTATCGACTGGAGGGCCGGCTGATGGTGGTGCTCGACGTGG
>CAWFYC010000002.1:0-130597 GCA_963819855.1 uncultured Alphaproteobacteria bacterium | reverse complement strand
TACCCATAGGGTTACTTGATCGCATCGCTCCCTATCTGCGTGTTTTGCGTGCATCCGCTTACATTTGCGTTTGAAACCTTGCCGACCTCCGCCCTCAGGCGGCCCTGGGCATGTTCTCCCCGTCGGAGCGATCGAGCGCACGCAGGGCGGGGGTGGTGCCGGTGGCGATTGCCTGCACCAATGCGGGCAGCAACGGCGCATGCCCGTCCGGCAGGTGGCCAAGGTGGCGGATCAGGGCGGCGTCCTCCGGATTGCGGTGGGCGTACTGTTCTGCCGCCGCGGCGGTGTCGCGGACGGGCGGTTCGGCGGGAGCAGACACAGTCTGTGCCTCGGCTTGCTCTGCCTTCTCGCGCCTAGCCTGCATGGCGCGGAGCGAGCGCACCGCAGCCTCGGAGGCCCGCATCATGGCGTTGGCCTGGCGGACGCACTGGTCCACTCGGTCGGGATGCGTCTTCGGCACCGAGGCAAGCCGCAGGCATTCGGTAGCCCGGGCATCGGCGGCAACGGCGCGGGCGGCGAGACGCGCCTCGAACGCATCGGCGGGGTGCAGCACGGCGAGCGAGGCTACGGCGTGTTCGTCACGGGCGGTGCGCTCCTCGGCGGTGTCGCTGAGCGGCGGCGGCAGGGATTCCACCAGCAGGAAGACCGTGTGGCGGGCGATCGAAGGGGAAAGTTGGGGAAGGGAGTCGATGTGGAACATAGGTGCTGGCTGCGTTGATGGTTTCACAGATAACATACAGGGTTATTCATACTACTGTCAAGAGAATTGCTTCGCGACCATATCGCCAGCGAGGAGTCGCCGGTATTGCAGCCCGACACGGCTCCGTGCATCGGTATCGAATTATGGATGTCGCATACGTCTCAGCGCTATCGGCGCTCGCAGGATCGGTGGTCGGCGGCCTGACATCAGGCTTCACGACGTGGCTGAGCCAACGTGCCCAGGCCAGGGCCGGGCATCTCGCCCACTCGCTGTCGCGACGGGAGGACCTGTATCGCGATTTCATCGTCGCGGCGTCGAAAGCATATGGCGAGGCAATCATCAGCAACGAGCCGCAGATTCAGGATCTCATCGCGCTCTACAGCATGATCAGCAGGATGCGCACACTGAGCTCACCGCAAACTGTCGCTTGCGCCGACAAGGTCATGGCCACGACGATCGAAACCTACTTCGCACCCAACAAGACTATCGCTGAGTTGCACGCATTGATGAAGAACGGGACGGCGGTCGACCCACTGAAAGACTTTGCCGAGGCAGCGCGCCAGGAGCTGCAGACGTTCCCCACGGCATGATCGCCGGTTTGGCTGCGCCGGCGAATCACGCTAAACCACACGAGGACAAATCCAGCGCGAGAGGCTGCCATGCCCGACACTGCCGCCATCGACTTCAAGCCGCTCAGCCGCGTCGAGATGGCCGCCCGCGTCGCGCGCGACATCCCCGAAGGCTGGTACGTCAATCTCGGCATCGGCATCCCCACCGCGATCGCCGATCACGTACCGCTCGATCGGGAAGTGATCTTCCACTCCGAGAACGGCGTGCTTGGCATGGGGCCGGCGCCGCCAAAGGACAAAATCGATCCGTGGCTGATCAACGCCGGCAAGCAGTATGTCACGCTGCGCCAGGGCGGCAGCTTCTGCCACCACGCCGACAGTTTCTCCATGATCCGTGGCGGGCACCTGGATCTGTGCGTGCTGGGCGCGTTCCAGGTGGCGGAGAACGGCGACATCGCCAACTGGGCGACATCCGAGAACGACACCGCACCGGCGGTCGGCGGTGCGATGGACCTTGCCGCCGGGGCGAAGCGGCTGTGGGTGCTGATGGAGCACACCACCAAGGATGGCACGTCCAAGCTGGTGCGCCGCTGCTCCTATCCGCTGACCGCGGTGGGCGCGGTGAAGCGCGTCTATACCAACCTCGCGGCGCTCGAGGTGACCGAGCGCGGCTTCGTGGTGCTCGACATGGCGCCGGGGCTGACGTTCGACGCGCTGCAGGCAAGGACCGACGCGCCGCTGCATCGCAGCGCCTGAGACCCTCGGAGCAACCGCCATGATGGATCCGCTCGAACACCTGCAGATGCTGAAGGACAGCGCGGCCGGCATCGCGCCGCGCAAGGGCGACCTCAAACGCATCCGCGAACTGCGCTTCAAGGAGCCGGGCTTCGATCGCGACAAGTGGCGCGAGATGTGCGAGATGGGCTGGCTTGGCCTGCGCATCCCGGAAGACGGCGGCGGTTCCGGTCTCGGCGCGCGCGAGTTCTGCGGCCTCGCAGAAGAACTTGGCGCCTCGCTGGTGCCGGAGCCGCTGATTGCGGCGGCGATGGCGGCGCAGTTGCTACCGCTCGACCACCTCGCACCGGTGCTGGCCGGCGAACGCATCGTGCTGGCGGCGTGGCAGGAGAAGGCGAACAGCATCGAGCTGATCGGCGAGACCGTGCTGCGCGACGGCAAGCTGCACGGGCACAAGGTGTTCATTCCGATGGCGGCCGGCGCCGATGCGTTCCTGGTCACCGTGCCGGGTGGTCTCGCGCTGGTGGAACGCGACGCGCCCGGCGTGTCGCTGGAGATCCAGCAGACGCAGGATGGTGGCAACTACGGCATGCTGATCCTCGACAACGCGCCGGCCGAGGCGATCGAGGGCGACGCGGCCGAGGCGTTGGAACACACCATCATGGCGAGTTCCGCCTATCTGTTCGGGCTGATGGATCGCGCCTTCACGATGACGCTCGACTACATGAAGACGCGCGAGCAGTTCGGTCGCAAGATCGGCGGCTTCCAGGCGTTGCAGCATCGCGCGGTCGATATGCGGATCCAGATCTCGCTCACCCGCGCGACGATCGCCACCGCGGCGAATGCGCTGGACACCGCGCCCACGCTGGCACAGCGGCAGGCGGCGGTGTCACGTGCCAAGGTGCGCGCCTCGGATGCGGCGATGGTGGTGACGCGTACCTGCATCCAGTTGCACGGCGGGATCGGCTACACCGATGCCGCCGATATCGGCCTGTTCCTGCGCAAGGCGATGGTGCTGGCGCCGCTCTACGGCCCGCCGCACGTTCACCGGCAGCGCTTCCGCATCGTGGCGCCGGAGGTGGTGGATGAGTGACGCGCTGCCGATCCTGACGCAGCGCCGCATCGAGGCGGCGTTCGCCAAAGGCGTCTACGACGAGATGAAGGCGGAACTCGGCGAGGCGACGGCGAAGCGCATTCTGTCCAGCGCAGTGGTCAAGCTCGCGAAGCAGACCGCGGCAGAAATGGCGCGGCAGGCACCGGGCGGTGAGCCAAGCCTCGAATTGTTCCGCTCGATCCAACCACGCTGGACCGCCGAAGATGCGCTGCGCATCGAGGTGGTGAAATCGACCGATACCGAGTTCGATTTCAACGTCACCCGTTGCCGTTATGCCGAGATGTATCGTGCGATGGGGTTGGCCGAGCTTGGCGCCGTCCTGTCATGCAATCGCGACGGCGCGTTCTGCGAGGGTTACGATCCGCGACTGACGCTGCAACGCACGCAGACGCTGATGGGTGGCGCCACGCATTGCGATTTCCGTTATCGGTGGGAGGACGCGGCGCCCTGAGCAGGCCCTCAGCGCCCAGCGAGGTGGCGGGCGACGGCGGCGGCGATCGGCTGGTCGGTGTTCGCCTCGTAGAAGGAGAACGCCGGGCAGGGGTTCACCTCGAAGCAGAACACCCGCCCGTCGGGCGTGAACTTCAGGTCGATGCCGGCGAAAGCGAGGCCCAGCCCGCGCGTCAACGCGACGCAGCGCGACGCCACCTCGGCTGAGAGGTCCACCGCGCGCAGCGTGGCGGTGCCTCCGTTCCGGCGGGCGTAGCGATAGTCCAGCGTATCGCTGACAATCTCCGTGGCATGCACCTCGTCATCGACCACGTGGACGCGCATGTCGGTCCCCGGCACCAGCGCCTGGAACTGCACCGGGCACCAGCGGATATGCTCCAGCCGATCCAGGTCGGCATCCTGCAACTGGTGCACGATCGAACGCACGCCACTGATCGACTTGTAGATCAGCGCGCCATGCTCGCGGCGGAACGCAAGTACTGCGTCGGGATCATTGGAGATCAACGTCTCCGGGACGCGGAAGCCGTATTGCGTGATCAGTTGCGCCTGGTACGGCTTCGAGCCGTTGGAACCCTGTGGATCGGAGCGATTGACGATGCGGCCGGGCGCGACCTCCAGCCAGCGATACAGTGCTTCGTGAAAGGCGCGGGCATGGCGGCGCGCCGGCGAACCTTCCGGCTCGTCGTTCAGTTCGGGCAGCAGGCGGTCGTCCATCAGGCGAACATAAACCGCATCGATGTCGGCAAGACGATGGACCTCGCGGTCGAGCCGCAGGGTGCCGTCGATGCTGCCGTTATCGATCTGCCATGCCATCGCGCAGTCTGCCACCGCACGCTGGTTCAGCAGACGGTACTCGGCGCCGCTCGCGTCGAGCGCCTGCGCGACCATGGCGAGCGGGCTCTCGCTGGGAATGCCGCAGAGCAGGATCATGCCGTGAGTGTCTCGGCCAGCGCCTCGATCAGCGCTTCACCGCCGCAGATCAGGTCCGGCATGACCGAGGCGCCGATGAATTGCCAATGCCCGGCAGCGGTCGGTACAAAATCGATACCGAGCAACGTGACGCCGGCGGACCGGGCAAGACGGCGGCAGGCATCGTGCAGCACGATCGGCAGCGCCGGCGGCGCCACGACGTGCCGGCCGACGGCGAATGCGGTCAGCGGCGCGGGCGTCGTCCGCTGCTGCCAGGTCAGCGTGGGGTCGTCATCGCTGGTTTGACGATACGCAGGCACCGGCAATCCGGCGCGACCCGCCAGCAGCATCCACACCGATGGATGCCGCCAGTTGCCGCACAGACCCTGCGGCTGAGGCGGGTTCATCACCGGGCCGGGCAATGCGTGCAGCCAACTCAGATACAGCGCGTACATCTCCTGCAACGCATAGTCGCGGTCGGCCCCGCCGATGCGCTGCAGCCATGCCGCGGGCAGGTACGAGAGGCGATTGAGCACGCCAGACGTTTCGTCGCCGGTCACGCAACGGCCATCGCCGAGCTGGATCGCGATGGTGGTGCCTGCCACGCCAAGCCGATGGTCCCAGCGCTCCGCTGCCGCGAGATCGGCTCCGGTTATCAGGTCAACGTCGACGCCGCGCCCGCGCAGCCGGTTCGCTGCCCAGAGCGCGGCGTGATCGAAGTCCTCGCAGAAAACCATGACCATGCGGTGATCAATCGCGGGACGGTGCGTCAGTCTCCCCGGACAATGCGCCCTGGCTCAGGTCGGGGCGCTGATTTGTGGTAATGAAGTGCTGCAGGGAGGCGACGCTCTGTTCCAGCGTGGCGATACGCTGCTCGACCGGGTCGCCAGGGTTGGTGCCGGGACCTTCGAAGATCTCCTTGCCATCCTTCTCCTTGCCTTGCGGTTTCTCGCCCTGCTCGAGCTTGGAAAATTCCTTGACCTCGTTCTTCTCGACTTTCTCGAGCTTGGCGTCCTTGTGTTCCTTCAGCTCGTTCTTCTCGACCTTCTCGACCTTGGCGTCCTTGTGTTCCTTGGCCTCGTTCTTCTCAACCTTTTCGTGCTTGGCGTCCTTGTGCTCCTTGGCCTCGTTCTTTTCGAGCTTCTCCTGCTTGAAGTCCTTGTGTTCCTTGGCTTCGATCTTTTCGATCTTCGCCTCTTTCAGCTCGAGCTTCTTGTCCGCAAGCTTCGGCCGCGGCCGTTCGGGACGTGCAGGAGGCTCGTGATGGCGGTCGGACATGACTGTTTCCTCCGGTATTATCGATTGTTTGTCGCGGCCGGAACTTGCCTCCGTCGTTGCGGGGATTACAACGGTAATGTGGTTTTCTCTCTGTTCTGTGAAGTTCATCTGGGCTTCCGCAGCCCGCTTTGACACCTGTCATAATTGCGCTCCGCTATAGCCGCGACAACAACGGCAGGCGCGGCGCGATGGCGTAGTTGAGCTGCACCAGCACGATGAACCCGAGACTCCAGCGGGTATCGAACACGCACAGCAGCGCACCGAACGCATAAAGCGATTGGGCGATGACCACGCGACGCTCCAGTCCGGCGCAAAGATCAGCCGGCGCGTCTGACTTCACCAGCCGCGCGTGTTCCGCGTACCGCCAGGTCGCGAACAGCAGCGCGCCGAACAGCGCCAGGTTCGCCCAGTACACCAGCAGCGCGACGCGATAGGCGATGAACTCCGCCATCAGTGCGGTGGAGAACGGCATCACCGCCACCGCGAACAGAAATGTCAGATGCAGCCAGGTGAGATGTCGATCGCTTTGCGCCAGGTAATTGAGCTGGGTCTGCTGACCGACCCAGAAGATGCCCAGCGTCAGGAAGCTCAGCAGGTAAATCAGCAGCCGAGGCGCCAGCGCCACCAGCGCGGCCCACAAATCCGCTTCGCTGTGCACCGCCTCGGCCGCCGGCGCGTGCAGGTCGAGCACCAGCAGCGTCATCGCTACCGCGAATACGCCGTCGCTGAGCGCCGCGAGCCGCTCGACGCTGCGTCCAGCCACTCGATTGTAATGTGTCGTCATGCCGGCAGCTTCCATCGGACGATCAGGCGCCGCAACCGATGCGAGGCTCTGTCGCCCTGACGCGGCACGCGGCATAGTGCCGGTCCGAACGGCAAGGATCCCACCATGACCAGCGCCATCCCGGTCATCGACGTCGCGGACTATCTGGCTGGCCGGCCTGGCGCATTGCAGGCGACCGCGCGTCAGGTGCACGACGCGCTCACCACCGTGGGCTTCCTGGTCCTCACCGGCCACGACGTGCCGCAATCGCTGATCGCGCGGACCTTCGGCGAGGCAAAGCGGCTGCATGAGCTGCCGATGGCCGACAAGCTGGCATTGCGGCTGAACGAGCACAACAACGGCTACATGGCGATGGGCCGCTACGCGGTGTGGACGTCGGACGTCAACCGCAACGACCAACCCGACCTGAACGAGGCCTTCTTCATCAAGCGCGAGCGTTCGCCGGACGATCCGTTGCGCCGTTCGGGCCGGCGTTTCGTCGGTGCCAATGTGTGGCCGGACGAGGACATGCTGCCGGAGTTCCATCGCCACGCGCTCGACTACGCCGATACCATGGACGCGTTCGCGTGCCGCATGCTGCCGGCGATTGCCGTGGCGCTCGACCTGCCGCCGGACTGGTTCGACGAGGCATTTCGGCAGAGCCAGTTCACCCTTCGCCTGTCGCACTACCCGCCGGTGCCGGCCGCGGCCAACCAGTTCGGCATCGCGCCGCACACCGACAGCAGCTTCTTGACCTTCCTGGCGCAGACCGAGGTGCCTGGCCTGCAGGTGCGCATGGCCTCAGGCGAATGGTTCGACGTGCCGTTCATTCCGGGTTCGTTCGCGGTGAACTCGGGCGACATGATGAAGCGCTGGAGCAACGGAAGGTTCAAGTCCACGCCGCATCGCGCATTGCCGCCGGTGGGGCGGCACCGTTATGCCATACCGTTCTTCCTCGGTCCGCAGTTCGACCAGGTGATCGCATGCCTGCCGACCTGTCGCGGCCCGGACAATCCGCCACGCTGGGAAGCGATCACCTATTCGGCGTGGCAGGAATACTGGTACGACGCGAACTACGATCCGAAGATTCAGAAAGATCTGGTGGCATAAGGAGGCGGGCATGCGACGCAGGAATCTGCTGGCGAGTGGAGCCGCACTGGCGGCGATCGGCACGACGGGACTTGCGCGTCCCGCCATCGCCCAAGGTGCCTCGGCCAAGGTGCTGCACTTCGTGCCGCAGGCGGATCTGGCGAACCCGGATCCGATCTGGACCACCGCAACGGTGGCAACGAACCACGGCTACATGGTGTGGGATACGCTGTACGGCATCAACGACGCCCTGATCGGCCAGCCACAGATGTGCGCGGGTCACGAGGTGTCGTCGGATGAACTCACCTGGACGTTCACCTTGCGCGACGGTTTGAAGTTCACCGACGGCGTGCCGGTGCGAGGGGTCGACTGCACCACCTCGATCGCGCGCTGGGCGGTGAAGAATCCATTCGGCCAGCAGCTTGCCGCGCAGACCGCGGAGATGAAGCCACTCGACGACAAGCGCTTCCAGATCAGGCTGAAGAAGCGGTTCCGGCAGATGACCTATGCGCTGGGCTCTCAAGGCTGCTTCGTGATGCCGGAGCGGATGGCGAAGACGCCGGCGAGCGAACAGATCAAGGAATACGTTGGCTCCGGGCCGTTCATCTTCAAGCGCGACGAATGGCAGGCCGGCTCGAAGGCAGTCTATGTGAAGAACGCGGACTACGTGCCGCGGCAGGAGAAGGCCGAGTATTTCTCCGGCGGCAAGGTGGTGAACTTCGAGCGGGTGGAATGGCTGGTGCAGCCGGACCCGGCCACCGCGGCGGCGGCATTGCAGACCGGCGAGGTCGACTGGCTGGAGTTTCCGGTCCTCGACCTGTTGCCGATGCTGCGCAAGACTCCCGGATGCGATGTCGCGCGCTACGACCCACTGGGCGCGCTGGCGATCATCGCGTTCAATCATTTGTTTCCACCGTTCGACAATCCGAAACTGCTGCGCGCGCTGCTGCCGGCGATCGATCAGCAGGAATACGTCACCGCGTGGGTCGGCGAGCAGGCGGACCTCGGCAAATATCCGGTCGGCTTCTTCACCGGAAACTCGCCGATGGAGAATAACGCGGGCATGGAGGCGTTCACCTCGCCGCGCGAACTGGCGAAGGCGAAGAAGCTGGTGGCGGAGAGCGGCTACCAGGGCGAGAAGATCGTGATGATGGCGCCGTCCGACCAGCCGTCGCTGGTCGCGCCGTCGCAGGTGTCGCGCGAGCTGTTCGGCAAGCTGGGGCTGAATGTCGATTATCAGGTGATGGACTGGGGCACGCTGGTGGCGCGGCGGGCGAAGATGGATCCGCCGTCGCAGGGTGGCTGGAACGTGTTCCACACCACGTGGGGCGGACTGGCCACATCCAATCCCGGCAGCTCGTTTCCGCTGCGCGGCAACGGCAAGCAGGGCTGGTTCGGCTGGCCGACCGACGCGAAGATGGAGGAGCTGCGGGATCAGTGGTTCGATACGAGCGACGCCGCGGAGCAGAAGAAGATCTGCGAGCAGATACAGTTGGAGGCGTTCCAGAGTATTCCGTTCATGCCGATCGGGCAGTGGTACTATCCGTGGGCGATTCGCAAGGACCTGACCGATTTCGTGAAATGCGCGCAGGTACTGTTCTGGGGGGTGCGAAGGGTTTGATTGAAACCACGGATGCACACGGATGAACACGGATATCGCGCTTCATGGTCACAGTACGAGGCGTTTGATCTCCAGCCGAGGATTGCCAAAGTTGATCAGCAGGCAAAGTTGGAGTCCGGTGGCTTTCAGATAGTTCAGGCACTGGGCACGATGGATGTCGTCCAACATCCGGACCGCCTTCAGCTCGACGACCACGGAGTGGTCCACCAACAGATCGATGGTGTATTCGCCGACGATCACGCCGTCGTACCGAACGGCGACGCCACATTGTTGCTCAACCGGGAGGTCTGCCTTGCGAAGTTCGTGCGCCAATGCATTTTCGTACACTTTCTCGACGAATCCTGCTCCGAGCGTATTGGCAACGGTGATAGCACACCCAATGATCCGTTCCGACAGACGGCCGAACTTCATCTCATCCGTGTGCATCCGTGTGCATCCGTGGTTTCATCTTCCTTTGTCATATGAACCGAAAAGGCGTACCAAATTGCTATCCTTACGGGTTACAGCAAAAGGACCACAGCAGTGCAGAAACGCCAACTAGGCCGTTCCGACATCGAACTCCCGCCGCTGATGTTCGGCGGCAACGTATTCGGCTGGACCGCCGACGAGGCAACCTCGTTCAGACTGCTGGACGCGTGCGTCGCGGCGGGTATCAATGCGATCGACACTGCGGACGTATATTCGGTCTGGGCGCGCGGTCACCAGGGCGGCGAGTCCGAGATCGTGATCGGCAACTGGTTGAAGCGTCGCGGCAAGCGTGACGACGTGATCATCGCCACCAAGGTCGGCGCGCCGATGGGTTCCGGCGACAAGGGGCTGTCGCGCGCCTGGATCATGCAGGAGGCCGATGCGTCGCTGAAACGGCTGCAAACCGACGTGATCGATCTGTATCAGGCGCACCGCGACGATCCGGACACGCCGCAGGAGGAGACCGCGCAGGCCTTCGCCGACCTGGTGAAGCAGGGCAAGGTGCGCGCTCTCGGCGCCTCCAACTTCACCCCCGCGCGGTTGAAGTCGGCGCTGGAGGTCAGCAAGGCGCACGGCCTGCCACGCTACGAATTGTTGCAGCCGCTGTACAACCTGGTCGAACGTCCGGCGTTCGAGACGGAACTGGAAGGGCTGTGCCAGACCGAAGGTCTCGGGGTGATCAACTACTACGCGCTGGCCGCGGGGTTCCTCACCGGCAAGTACCGGTCCGAGGCGGACCTGGGCAAAAGCCCGCGCGGTGGTGGCGTCAAGAAGTACCTCGACGAGCGCGGCCGCGGCGTGCTGAAGGCATTGGATGACGTGGCGGCACGGCACAAGGCGACACCGGCGCAGGTGGCGTTGGCCTGGCTGATCGCGCGGCCAAGCGTGACGGCGCCGATCGCCAGCGCAACCAACCTGGAGCAGTTGCAGGACATCGTGAAGTCGGCCGAGCTCAGTCTCAGCACGCAGGACATCGAGCAACTCAACGCAGCGAGCGGATGATCGCTGCCGTCATTCGCTCGCCGCCATCGCGTCTGCCGTCGGGGCGTGGCGCGGGCGGCGCATGAGCAGCAGCAGCAGCAGCGACGGTATGGTGGTGAAGATCATCAGCACGTAGTCGTCCGCATAGGCGATGATCTGCGCCTGGTGGTTGATGATCCGATCCAGCATCGTCGCGCCGTGATGACTCGCCGGATCGAGCCACTGCCTCGCCGATCCGAGCGCCTGCAATGCGCGGTTGAACGGATTGACCGAGGCGCCGATCATCTCGTGCAGCGCCTGCGCGTTGTGGGCAAGCAGCGAGGTCGTCACCGACACGCCGATCGCCGCACCGATATTGCGACCCAGGCTGAACAGCGCGGCGCCCTCGGTGCGCAGGCCGGGGGCGAGCGTGGCGAAGGCCAGCACCTGCAATTGCGTGAACACCATGCCGAGGCCGGCGCCCTGCACCGCGACGGCGATGACGATCTCATGTGCCGACACATCCGGCGTCCAGCCGGTCATGGTCCAGAACGACCAGCATTGCAGCAGCAGACCGATCGCCGCCAGCCAGCGCGGATCGACGCGCGCGAACACGTGACCGCACAGCACGATGGCGATCAACGTGCCGGCGCCACGCGGCGCCATCAGCAGGCCGGCGGTCGCCACCGGGTAACTGCCCAGCGTCTGGAGCCACGGCGCCATCAGCGCGATCGATGAGACCAGCAGAGTGCCGATCGCGAACATCAGCACCAGTCCGACGGAAAAATTGACGTCGCGGAACAGTGCCGGGCGAATCAACGGCCGCGGCGCCCAGGCCATGTGCACCAGGAACAGATAGATGCCGAGACCGGCAAACACGGCCTCGATCAAGATCTCACGCGAGGTGAACCAGTCCTGGTCGTTGCCGCGGTCCAGCACCATCTGCAACGCGCCGATGCCGGTGCTGAGCACGACAAAGCCAAGCCAGTCGAAGCGCAGATGGCTCTCGCCTTCGGTCTCGTGCATGAACGCCAGCAGCCCGAGCGTCGCCAGTACGCCGAACGGCAGGTTGATGTAGAACACGTAGCGCCAGTTGTAGGTCTCGGTGAGATAGCCGCCGAGAGTGGGTCCCAGGATCGGACCGATCATCACCCCCATGCCCCACACCGCCATCGCGAAGCCGCGTCGCTCGGGGGGATAGATGTCGAACAGGATCGCCTGCGACAGCGGCACCAGCGCGGCACTGCTCACGCCCTGCATCAGGCGGAACAATACGATTTGCTCCAGCGACTGTGCTGCGCCGCACAGCATCGAGGTGATGGTGAAGCTGACGATGCACACCACGAACAGCCGCTTGCGGCCGAACCGCGCGGCGAGCCAGCCTACCGGCGCGGTCATGATCGCCGCGGCGGTGATGTAGGTGGTGAGCACCCAGGTGATCTCGTCGTAGCTCGCCGAGAAGCTGCCCTGCATGTAGGGCAGCGCCACGTTGGCGATGGTCTGGTCGAGCGATTGCAGCAGGGTGGCGCAGATGATGCACGCGGTGATCATGCCGCGATGCTGCACGCGCTCCGGCAACGCGATGGCGGCCGCGACAGCCATGTACTCAGTGGCCGTTCAGTGGCGGCATGGGTGTCCTCCGCGCCGCCGACTATCGCGGTGGCTGCCTAGCGTCCCGATACTGGTTACTCGGGCCGGAACGATCAAGCAGCCTGGTGGTGAAAAACTGACGGATGAGTCCGGCTACGGTAGCGTAAGTCAAGCAAACAAGGAATTTCTACCACAGATAACGCAGATGCACGCAGATTAAGCACCGCGCAAGCAATTGGTTTATTGGCGCTAACGCGCCGAAGCACTCAGGCCCCTTCTGCGTGCTTCTGCGTTATCGGCGGTCGAAAATGCTTGCGATGCCGCGGCAGGTTCTAGCCGAGCGAGTACGGAACCAAGCGTTGGACTTCATCCGCTAGGCAGGCGCCCCGGTGGTATCGTCCGTGGTCCAGACCTGGCTTTGGAACGCGAAGAAGAAGGCGGAGGTCGGGCCACCGGGGAAGCGCACGATCAGCCCGCCGTCCTGCCAGACTCCGTCGTCGCGGGCGTGCGGCGGCGGGCTGCCTTGGTTCATATGCAGATCGTGCACGCCGCGGCCCGGCGTGAAGTGGAAATACTGGTCCGGCTTGCGCTCCTGCGGCCACGGATTGCCGAACGCGAACACCTCGGCGCCGTCGGTCTGGATCGCGCGCTCCAGCACCTCGCTCAGCCGGTCGTCGAGCTCATTGGGGTCACCGACCGCGGTTGCCGCGACCTGCTGCATCGCCGTGCTGTCGAACATGGCACCGCGCACATAGTCCAAGCGCACCGTGTGGTCGTCGTCTGCCGGCTTGGTCAGGCCCACGGGCAGTGCACCAATGGCATCGAGGATCGGATGGTGAAAGTCCGTCTCGATATGGAACAGCAGATTGGTCTCGTCGTCCGACCGGACATTGACCGCCAGCCGCCACGCACCATCCGGGGTCTGCACCAGCACCTCGACATGCGGCGCCCGATCCTGCGCGGAATGGTGCAGCAGCTTCTCGACCCGCCCGCGTAGCACCCCGTACCTGATCGCCATCGTGCTTCCCCCTATAGTTGACCAGTCGCGTAGCCAGGCACGCTAGCATCGAATATTCCGCCCGTGTGTGAAATCCCTCACACACTCAGCCGCACCATGCGCTAGAACCATTTTCACTCGTTGGGGGGACAATCAGATGCCGAAGGCGCTTGCGTTCTCGAACAATGACATCGCGGTGTTTGCGTGGAGCTTCGAACAGAAGCTGAAGGACTGCCTGGGCTTCGCCGTCTACCGCGGCGACGTGCATGCTGGAACCTGGGAGCCGCTGCCGGCACTGGCGCGCTTCGAGGCCACCCAGAGCGACGCCAAGGAGACCACCGAGCAGGCGCCGGTGCAGAAATACTGGTGGAAGGACCTCGGTGCCAGACGGGGCGGCATGTTCCGTTATCGGATCGTGCCCATGGGAGGGACACCGGGCGCGCTGCAGCCGCTTGCCGGCGTCGATGCGCTGGTCACCAATCCGGTGGCGATCACCCCCGACCGCGGCCTGTTCAAGGCGTATTTCAATCGCGGCATCCTGGCGACGCAGATGGTTGCCCATACCCTGGGGACTCCGAGTGTCGACCGCCTGATGCGCCATATCGCCGATCCGAAGGACAGTTTGCGCCAGGCGCTCGAGGGCCAACTGGAGGATGCGCTGACGGCGCTGCTCGATCAGGCGGACGACAAGAGTGGCGAGATCCGCGCCGCCCTCTATGAGCTGAGCGATCCGCAAGGACTAGAGGTGCGGCTACAGGCCAGCGACCACGGCTCGGCGGCGGCGCGGGCGGTGATTCTGGGGAACGAGCGGGCGGCGGCAAACCGGACCACCGGGGAGCCCGCGACCGACGATACCCACAGCGAGAACCGAGCCAATCTGAAAGCGGCCGGCGTGCCGGTGACCGATCGGATCCTTCCATCGGGACACATTCCGCACAACAAGTTCCTGGTCCTGAAGCAAGCCGATCAGCCGGTGGCGGTGCTGACCGGCTCCACCAACTGGACGATGAACGCGTTGGCGGCGCAGACCAACAACGCGCTGCTGATCACCAGCCCGGCCGTCGCGGCGCACTACTCGGCATACTGGGACGAACTGGAGCGGGACACCGGCAGCGCCCAGCGCGGCGATGAGGCGTGGCAAGGTCCGACCTTCCGGCAGTGGACGCAGCAGCACAACGAAGCACTGCTGCAGCAGCCGTTGCGGTTGGAGGACGGCAGCGCCACGGTTCAGATGCTGTTCTCGCCCAACACCAAAAGGGCGATCACCTCGCCGCCGCGCGAGGATCCGGCCGACGTCAATCTGCTGTTCGATCTGATCAAGGGCGCGAAATCTGCGGTGCTGTTCCTTGCCTTCGAGCCGGGCAACCACTCGATCCTCGATGCGGCCGGCGAGGCCCTGCGCGCGAACGCGTCGCTGTTTGTGCGCGGCGCGCTGACCAGCGCGAGCAACGCGATGAACTTCAAGACAGCGTTGGACGGCGGCAGCGACACCGCACCGGAGGGGCGCGGCAAGCGACCACAGGTCGCGACCATCGGCGAAAATCCGCAAGGCAGGGCGCAGCCGGACTTCCGCGTCATTCCGGCGACGCAGGTGAACAAGACCGATGCGTTCGGCGCCTGGGAAGCCGAACTGAACAAGGCGGGTTTCGCGATCATCCACGACAAGATTCTGGTGATCGACCCGTTCAGCGACGACTGCGTCGTGGTGACCGGTTCGCACAACCTGGGCTATCGAGCTTCGCACAACAACGACGAGAACATGGTGGTGGTGCGCGGCCACCGCGCGCTGGCCGAGGCCTATGCCTGCCACGTGCTGGATGTGTACGATCACTATGCGTGGCGCTGGTGGCTCAACCAGAACCCGGAGCAGTTCGGCAAACCGCTGGATGCCACCGATGCCTGGCAGGACCGCTACATCAAGGATGGCAAGGTCACCTCGGCCGAACTGCAATTCTGGCTGAATGCGGAGCCCAGCACGACCGCGCACCTGACCCGTGCCGCGGGCCATGCTGCTGCCAAGGGGCACGCTCCTGCCGCGGGCCACGCCGCCGCGGCACCGGTCACTGCCAGCGGTAGGACTCGCGGCGGTCGGCGCTGATCGGGATTTCCACCGCGCTGCCCGGCGGGTAGGCCACCGCCTGCTCGTCGCGGCGGCGCAGCCGGTGCGCGATCGACGGCGCCATCAGGTCGTAGTGTCCGGCCTGTAGTTCCTTCGCGGCGCGCAACGGCCAGTCGGCGTGAACCATCAACTCGCGCGCCATCGCCACCAGGTCGGCGTGGCCATCCTGCAGCACGGCTTCCGCCTGCAACGGTTCGGTGATCAGCCCGACCGCCATGGTCATGATGCCGGTCTCGCGGCGTACCCGCGATGCGTACTGCACCTGATAACCAGGCACACGCGGCACCAGCGCCATGTCGGAGTCACCGCTGATGCCGCCGGATGAGCAGTCCACCAGATCGATGTCGCGCGCGCGCAGTTCGTGGGCCAACGCCACTGTGTCGTCCAGGCCCCACTGTCCGCCTTTGCCGTCCACCGCGGAGACGCGGAAGAACAGCGGCCGGTCCTGCGGCCAGGCGGCCCGCACGGTCTCGGCAACCTCGAGTGCGAACCGCATGCGGTGCTCGCGCGATCCGCCATAGGCATCGGTGCGATGGTTCGACACCGGCGACAGAAACTGGTGGATCAGATAGCCGTGCGCGCCGTGGATTTCGCAGATGTCATAGCCGGCATCGGTGGCGCGGCGCGCGGCATCGCGGAACGCGGCGAGCACGGCGCGGATGTCGTCGCGGTCCATCTCGATCGGCACCGGAAAGCCACGCCGTGCCGGCAGCGGGCTCGGCGCGAGGCCGCGCCACGGCGGCATGCCGGCCCGCGCGTCGCGTTCATCGAGCGCGCGCCATTCCTCCATTGCGCCATGCGAGCCGGCGTTGCGGCCGCAATGACCGAGCTGGATCGCCGGGACCGCACCCATCTGCTTGATGAAGTCGGTGATGCGGCGATACGCGCGCGACTGGTGATCGTTCCAGATGCCGGCGCAATGATAGGTCTTGCGCCCACGCGCCTCGACCGCGGTCTCCTCGCCGAACACGATGCCGGCGCCGCCCATCGCGTAGCGACCGAAATGCACGAACTGCCAGTCGGTCGGGCCGCCATCGACCGAAACGTACTGACACATCGGCGACACCACGACGCGATTGCGCGCGGTGATGCCACGCAGCGTGATCGGCGTGAACAGGAGCGGCCCGCTCGCCATTGGTGCGATCTCCGGATTTGCGATAACGTTCGGGCACGTTCCCCAATCGAGCCGCAGTGTCAATAAGGCACCCGAAATGGAAATGTCCGCTGCCGTCTTCCGCGAGGTGCACGCACCGCTGACCATCGAGCAGGTGGAGATCGACCGGCCGTGGGGGCGCGAAGTGCTGGTGCGCACGGTCGCCACCGGCGTGTGTCACAGCGACCTGCACGTGGTGGACGGGCTCGGACGCTTCCCGCTGGATCGACCGTTCGTCCTGGGCCATGAAGGCGCGGGCGTGGTCGAGGCGGTAGGCGCCGATGTCACCACGATGCGGGTCGGCGATCACGTCGTTGCCTGTCTGTCCGGCTTCTGCGGCACCTGTCCGCAATGCCTGAGCGGCCATCCGAACGTGTGCACCGGCGGAATCGTCGCGCGCGCCGAATCCGCAACGCCGCGTGTATCACAGGGGGGAAACCCGTTCCGCACCTTCGCCGCGATCGGCAGCTATGCCGAACACATGCTGCTGCACGAGAATTCGCTGGTGCGCATCGAGCCCGAAATTCCGCTGGACCGCGCGGCGCTGGTGGGGTGCGGCGTGCTGACCGGCGTCGGCGCCGCATTGCGCAGCGCGGGATTGCAGGCGGGACAGACGGTTGCCGTGTTCGGTTGCGGCGGTGTCGGGCTTTCCATTGTGCAGGGCGCGCGGATCGGCGGCGCGCGGCAGATCATTGCGGTGGACCAGTTCGATGCCAAGCTGGAGATGGCGAAGGGCGTGGGCGCGACGCACACGGTCAACAGTACGCAGGATGATCCGGTAGAGGCGGTGCGCGCGTTGACCAAGGGGCTGGGCGTCGATCATGCGTTCGAGGCGGTGGGCATTGCGACGCTGTGCCGGCAGGCGATCGAGTCCCTGGCGGTGCGCGGCACCGCGACCATTGTCGGCGTGCTGCCGCCGGATGCGGTGATCGAGTTTCCCTGGATGGCGATCCGGCCGGAGTGCCGCGTGCAGACCTCGCGGATGGGTTCGAACCAGTTCCGCACCGACATTCCGAACTATCTGGAATTCTACCGCCAGGGTCGGCTGGATCTGGACTCGATGATCAGCCGCCGCGGCCATCTGGGCGACATCAACGAAGCCTTCCGTGCCATGAAGGCCGGCGAGGTCGCCCGCACGGTACTGATGTTCGACTGACAATCACGTCAACCCGCGAAAGCGGGGGCCCAGCCCTGGGTCCCCACTTTCGCGGGGATGACGATGGGGGGAAGCTGCACAATGCTCACCGTCACGCAGAACCTGATGCTGCCGACCGCGATCACCGGATCGTATCCACGCCCGCTGTGGTTCGACCTCAGCCTGAATGGCCGCTCGTTCAAGTCGGCGCTGGGCGAATTGGTGTTCCGCGAACAGTACCTCGATGCGGTCGCCGCGATCATCAACGCGCAGGAGGCCGCCGGGCTGGATATCGTCACCGACGGCGACAGCCGGTTCGATCTCGCGGTCGGGGGGAAGTCGTGGTTTTTCTATCCGATCGAGCGCATCGCCGGCATCGAGGGCCATCGCGACACCTCGCGCGGCTGGATGAGCCGCCACGGCCTGCGTCCCGGCAAGATCCTGTGGGAGGTGCAGGAGGCGTATCAGCCTGGTGTGGTGAAACACAAGCTGGAACGCGGACCGCTGGAATACACCGCGATCTGGCAGGTGGCGCAGCGCATGTCGGACCGGCCGGTGAAGTTCGGCGCGATCTGCGCGCCGGCGCTGGCCAGCATGCTGTGGAACGAGTTCTATCCCGATGACAAGCAGCTTGTGCTCGACCTCTGCGACATCATGAACGCCGAGTTCCGCGAAATGGCGGATGCGGGATGTCCGCTGATTCAGGTTGAGGAGCCGCCGCATCACGGGCGATCATTGCGGCCGGACTGCACCGAGGCGGAACTGGAATTCCTGACCGAGGCGTTCAACCGTCAGCTTGTTGGTGTCAACGCGGAGATCTGGGTGCATACCTGCTGGGGCAATCCGAACCAGCAGCGGGTGTACTGGGAGGTGCCGAGTTACGAACGCGCGATGCCGTATCTGCTGCAGTTGAACGGCGATGTGATCACGTTCGAATGCGCCAGCAGCGACGGCCGCGACCTGCATCTGTTCGGCAAGTACCCGACCGACAAGAAGATCGGCATCGGCGTGGTGAACCATTGCAACACCGTGGTGGAGCCGCCGGAATATGTTGCCGGACTGATCCGTCGCGCGCTGGAGTTCATCCCGCCCGAGCGGCTGGTGATCACCACGGATTGCGGCTTCGGCCGAGAGGGCCTGAGCCGGCGGATCGCGCACTACAAGTGCGTCTCGATGGTGGAGGGCACCAACATCGTGCGGCGGGAACTGGGATTGCCCGAAGCGCCGGTGCGGGCGGCGGACCCGAAGCTGTACTTCGCAAAAGTCTGAACGGAGGAGCAAGCGATGGCCCGACTCTCCTACATCACCAGCAAGGACCAGGTCCCGGCGAAGGATCACGCGAGCTTCGACTCGATCGTCGCCAGCCGCGGCGCGGTGCACGGTCCGTTCACCATGTTCCTGCACTCGCCGGATATCGCCGGCCGGGTCGCGCATCTCGGCGCGTATGTGCGGTTCGAAGGTTCGCTGGACATGCGCGTTCGTGTGCTCGCGGCGATGGTCGTCGCGCGCGAATACGAGGCGATGTATGTGTGGGGGGCGCAGACCGGCGGCGCGCGGCGGCTGGGCGTGTCGGACTCCACGATCGACGCGATCCGCGACAACCACTCGCGCGGCATTCCCGCGGAGGATGCGCAGATCGTCGATTTCACCCGCGCACTGCTGCGCAAACATCGGATCGACGATGCTTCGGCGAGTGCGATGCGCGCGCGCTTCGGCGACGACGAGTTCATCCAGCTCACCGGCGCGATCGGCTACTACGCCATGCTGGCGATGACGGTGAATGCCTGCGAGCTGGAACCGGCGGAAGGCGCCGAGGTGCTGAAGGTTTAGGGCCTGGCCGGAAATCCATGCGATCACCTGGCTGATGGGTTTCGCTGCGCTCTACCCATCCTACAAGCCACAAGCTGACGCAGACGCGTTGCCGTAGGATGGGTAGAGCGCAGCGAAACCCATCATCCCGTCGCTAACGCCGTCGCTTCGGCTTGCCGCAGATCAGATCGAGCGCGGGTTCAAGTATCGCCTCCAGCGCCTTGCGCGGCTCGCCCGCACGCGAGCGGATTGCCAGCGTGTGTAAAACCGCGGAGGCGAGCCTCGCCAACGTGGCCGGATCCGCCTCGCGCGACAGTTCGCCCTGGTCGCGGGCGAAGCGGAGCCGCGCCTCGAACACCGCATCGATCTCCTGCAGCCCATCACGCAGCGTCTTGCGCACCTCGGCGTCGCCGACCGATTCCGTGAGTGCCGTTCCGATCAGGAAACAGCCGCGCGCGCCGGCATCGCCTGAATAGTACAGCAACAGCGCCCCGTCATAGACCCGGCGCAGCGCCTGGCGCAGCGGCCGGTCGCGGGCCAGCGCTTCGCCCAGCCCGGCGCGCGCGAGCGAGCGATATCGCTCGAGCGTGTGCAAGTAGAGCGCATGCTTGTCGCCGAACGCGCCGTACAGACTGGGACGGTTCATGCCGGTGCCGGCGGTGATGTCGTCGAGCGACGTGCCGGAATAGCCAGCGTTCCAGAACACCGCCATTGCCTGCGCCAACGCGGTGATCGTACGCGCGCGGCCTTCCACGTCTGCCAGGTTCTTTTTGTATCATATCGCATAAAACCTATGGGACGCCGGCCTGACGCGCGGCGACATCTATCGCGAATTGGCTCGGCCGTTCTGGCGAGCGGATGCAGCGGATGGTAGCGTCCGGCCCGATCCAATCGGAGCCATGACATGCTCGCAACCTATGAGGGCGGCTGCCACTGCGGCCAGGTGAAGTTTCGCGTCCAGGGCGACCTGGACGACGTGTCGGTGTGCAACTGTTCGATCTGCACGATGAAGGGGATCATCCACATGGTGGTGCCGCGCGCGCAGTTCGAACTGCTGCGCGGCGCAGATGCGATCACCACCTACCAGTTCAACACCGGTGTGGCGAAGCACACATTCTGCCGGCATTGCGGCATCCACTCGTTCTATACGCCGCGGACCCTGCCCGACGGCATCAGCGTTAATGTACGCTGCCTGGAGGGGGTCGATATGGCGAGCCTGCACCCGAGTCTGTTCGACGGACGGCACTGGGAGGAGTTCATGGCAGCGCGCCGCGCCGCCGCCGGGGAAGCGTGATCCCCGGGGCGGCCGACGTCGTCTAGTTCAGACCGTATAGCCGCGCGGCGTTGTCGCACACGATCTTGCGGCGCACGGCCGGGGTGAACGCGCCAAGGTTCTCTGCCAGTACGGCGTGGGACGCCGGCCACAGCGAGTCCGGGTGCGGATAATCCGAACCCCACATGATGTTGTCCTCACCGATCAACGGCACGATCGGTTCGAGGAAGTTGTCCTGCTGGTAGGTGACGTAGCCCTGACGCCGGAAGTAGTCGGACGGCTTCAGCTTGAAGCCGAGACTGCGGGCGCGGTCATGATACTCGGTGTCGAGCCGGTCGAAGATGTACGGCAGCCAGGTGACGCCGGACTCGCCGAGCACGAAGTTGAAGTCCGGGTATTTCTCGCAGGCGCCGGACGCGAGCAGCGATACCAGCACCTCCATCGTGTCGGTCTGGAACAGCGCCGAGCGCACCAAACGGTACTGGATGGCGTATTCCTTCTCCATTTCAGGCGTATCCGGCGCGCGCGCCGCCTTGAACCCGGTTGAGTGGAAGGCAATCGGGAAGCGGCATTCGGCGGCGGCCTCCCACAGCGCGTACCAGTCATGATGCCACAGCGGTATCCCCATGCGCTTGAATGCAAGGTCGCCGCCGCGCAGCCCCAGCTTCGCACAGCGCCTGACCTCGGCTGCCGCCGCCTTGGGATCGCTGTTCGGCACGATGGCGAGCGGGAACACGCGGTTCGGATCGGCTTTTTTAGCGAAGTCGGCGACCCAGTCGTTGTAGACCGTGTCGGCCCAGTCGCGCATCGCGGTGTCGCCGATCATTTCGTTGATCATGATGCAGCCGTAAACGATCTCGGCGGCGACGCCGTCCTTGTCGAGATCGATGATGCGGGTTTCCGGCGTCGTCGGCCGTGGCTTGGCACCGCGACGGTAATCCCACTCGAAGCCGGCATCCTTCATTTCGTCGACGTGATGGAAGGTGCCCTTCTGATATTTCAGGAAGCCCGGGCCGACACCGTTCCACATCCCCTTGTCCTGGCCATCGACGATCCAGTGCAGGCCATCGTCGCGCTCCTCGGTGCGGGGTGCGGCGTCACGCCACTGTCGGGGCGCCTGCTCGGACCAGAGGTCGGGCGGGCAATAGGTGAGATCGATGTGGTTGTCGGCGGAGATCAGCTTTTCTTGCATGGGACGCTCCTCGGTTGCCGCAAATCCACGTCCAGGCTAGTCCCGCGGATTGCAGATCGGCAAGCGACGACGCAGACTCCGGTGGCGGCACCGAGGAGAACGTTCCGTTCGGAGGAGCCAGACATGCTGAACATGACGACACTGCTCGCGGATGAGTTGGGCCAAAGGTTGTCCGGCGTCTTTTTGCGCACCTTCGGCGGCAGCGACCGGCACATCGCTGCCGTGCTCGATGAGGCTGCCCGGCTCGTCATCGAGCGACTCGCCACCAGCGATGCACTGTATCACAACGCAGAGCACACTGCGCTGGTGACCTTGGTGGCACAGGACATTCTGCGCGGGCTGCGATTGCGGCGGAACGTAACCCCGGTCGACTGGCTGCATTTCGTCGTCGCGGCCCTAACGCACGATGTCGGATATTTGCGTGATGTCTGCGCGGGGGACAACGGCGATCGGCAGGTTATCGATGCCGCGGGAAATACCGTGGCTCTGCCGCGCGGAGCTTCCGACGCTCACCTGGCGCCATACCACGTGTTTCGCTCAAAGGTCATAGTACGCAGGCGGTTCGAAGGCGATCCGCTGATCGACGGCGAGCGGATCGCGCGCGCGATCGAGCTGACCCGCTTTCCGATCCCGCATGACGACGATCATGCCGAGACCGACACCGAGGCCGGTCTGTTGCGCGCTGCCGATCTGATCGGACAACTGGCGGATCCGCTGTATCCTCGCAAGCTCAATGCGCTGTTCCACGAGTTCGCGGAAATCGGGATCAATGAAAAGCTGGGCTACGCCAGCCCCGCCGACCTGGCGGAGCGGTATCCCCGGTTCTTCTGGGGCAAGGTGGAACCTTACATCGGCGATGCGATCAGATATCTCGAACTGACGATGGAGGGCCGCCATTGGGTGGCGCACCTGTACAGCAACGTGTTTGCTATCGAACATCACCGACAGCATATGGGTCCGCAAGTTCCTGCTGGAGGCTGACGAAGGAGTGGTTGTAAGCTACCGGTACACCCACCAAACGAGCGCTGAGGTCCCGATGCCCGCAGCCGTTTTGAGCGACCCCGCCGGAACAATACTTCTCATCGGAGCATCACGCGGTCTCGGCCACGCCATGGCCGCCGAGTTCCTGAAGCAAGGGTGGAACGTCCTCGGCACGGTGCGAGGAGGCGGCGTCCGAACGATGCTGCACGACCTGGCGGACGAGTTCGAGGGCCGGGTCGAGATCGAGATCGTGGACATCTGCGAGCCTGCCCAGGTTGCCGCACTGAGCGAGCGCCTGTCAGGCAGAATGTTCGACATGCTGTTCGTCAACGCGGGTGTCACGAACAATGAGAAGGAAACGATCGCTGACGTGACCACCGACGAGTTTGTCAGAGTCATGGTCACGAATTCACTGAGCCCGATGCGCGTCATCGAGCGCCTTGAGCAACACGTCTTTGCGACGGGCCTGATCGGCGTCATGTCGTCCGGTCAAGGCAGCATCAGCAACAACGAGACCGGGCTTCGGGAGGTGTATCGCGGCAGCAAGGCAGCGCTGAACATGTTGATGCGCAGCTACGCGGCCCGTCACTCCGGGAACTCGCGCCCGATGGTGTTGATGGCGCCGGGCTGGGTTCGCACCGAACTGGGTGGGCCAGACGCCCGCTTGAGCATCGAAGAAAGCGTGCCGAGCCTGGTGAACGTGCTTCTTTCGAAACGGGAAAAGCCCGGATTGGAATATCTCGACTACCTCGGCCGCACTGTCCCTTGGTGAAAAGCTGGCTCCCGGCTGACCCTATGCCACGCTGTAATCCATGTTGCGCAGGTCGGTCAGCAGGTTCGGCCCGGTGGGGTTCCAGCCCAGCTGTTGGCGCGTCAGCGCACCGGAGGCCGCAAGGTCGATCGTGGCGAGCTGCGCCATCCAGCCGAAGTACTCCGGCGCCTCCTCCGGTGTGATCGACCTGACCGGCAGCTTCAGCCCCGCACCGATCGCCTCGGCGATGTCGCGCAGGGCAACACCTTGCTCGCCCACGGCGTGGTAGCGCGCGCCTGCCTGGCCCTTCTCAAGCGCCAGCCGGTATAGCCGGACGGCGTCGGAGACGTGCACGGCCGCCACACGGTTCCTGCCTTCGCCGACATACGCCACCCGGCCCTTCTGACGCGCCAACTGGATGTGCCACGTGATCCGGCCCTGCCTGCGCGTGTCGTGCACCTGCGGCAGCCGCATGACCATCACCCGCCCGCCCTTGGTGATAAGAGCGTCGGCCGCCTCCTCGGAGGCGGCGCGGGGGAACTCGGCCGAGGTGACGTGATGGTCGGTCTCTACCACCGGGCCGCCGCTCTTTGACCGGGCGAGGCCCGTGCCGGAGGTGATGACGAGCGGCCGGTCCGAGCCGGCCAGCACCTCGCCGAGAGCCTCGATAACTTTGCGGTCGTCCTCGCTGTTCTGCTTCAGGTTGGAGAAGTCGTGGTTGAAGGCCGCGTGGACGACGCCGTCGGACGCCGCTGCGGCGATGCGCAGGCCGTCGAGGTCGTGCATGTCGCCGCGCAAGACCTCCGCCCCGGCACGGGCGAGCACCGCGGCGCCCGCATCCGAACGGCTGAGCCCCACCACGTGATGGCCCGCTTTGATGAGTTCCCGGACGAGATAGGAACCGATAAAACCGGTCGCGCCGGTCAGAAACACTCGCAGAGGCCGGGTCGCTCGTGGGGATTTAGGCGACATGGGCCTGATCGCCTAGCCGTCCAGCCCCGCACGCACCGCACACCCCGCCAGGAACCCCGCCAGCGTGCGGTGAAAATCCGGCTCATCCAGCAGGAACGCGTCGTGCCCCTTGTCGGAGGGGATCTCCACGAACGACACGTTCGCCCCCGCCCGGTTCAGCGCCCGCGCGATCGCGCGGCTCTCCGCGGTCGGGAACAGCCAGTCCGAGGTGAACGACGCCAGCAGGAACCGCGTCTTGGTGCCCCTGAATGCGTTCGCCACGTCGCCGTCGTAGTCCGCCGCCAAGTCGAAATAATCCATCGCCCGCGTGATCGTCAGATACGAGTTGGCGTCGAACCGCTGCACGAACGTCGACCCTGGTGGCGCAGATAGCTTTCGACCTCGAACATCTCGCCGAACAGGCCGATCGCCTCGCTCGGGTCCTTCGGTGCGTTCTGCAGCCGCCGGCCGAATTTCCGGGTCAGCGCCTCTTCCGACAGATAGGTGATGTGCGCGCACATCCGTGCCACCGCCAGCCCACGCGCCGGAATGCGGCCGCTTGTCCAGTAGCGCCCGCCCTGCCAGTCCGGATCGGCGAAGATCGCCTGCCGCCCCACCTCGTGGAACGCGATGTTCTGCGCCGAATGATATGCCGCGCAGGCGATCGGCAGCGCGGCGAACACCGCATCGGGGTAGCTCGCCGCCCATTGCAGCACCTGCATCCCGCCCATCGAGCCGCCCAGCACAGCGAACAGCCGCGCGATGCCCAGGTGGTCGATCAGCATCTTCTGCGCGCGCACCATGTCGTGGATGGTCACCGGCGGGAAGTCGGTACCCCACGGACCAGTCTCGTCGTCACGCAGGCTGCGCGGTCCGGTGGAGCCCATGCAGCCGCCCAGCACATTGACGCCGATGACGAAGTAGCGGTCGGTGTCGATCGACCGACCCGGTCCCACCACCATGTCCCACCAGCCATCCTTGCCGGTAACCGGGTGGCGCTCGGCGACATACTGGTCGCCGGTCAGCGCGTGGCACACCAGCACGGCGTTGGACCGCGCCGCGTTGAGCGTACCGTAGGTGCGGTAGGCCACCGTCATCCGCCGCAGCCGTGCGCCACACTCGAGCATCATGCCGTCCTCGAACGTGACGTTCGGGCTGTGCTCGGTGGCGGCGAGTGCGGTTGACGTATCCATCCCGCATTTGCATAGGCCGGGTGCCGACAGGTCGCAACCACCGGCTCGGCTGCTGTTTGCAGGTCGGCCGGCTTCGGCTATCAGTGCCGGCTCCGTTACGGCCAGCATGATGTCCAGTTCCGCTCCGTTAGACGCACCACCCGCCCCTGCCGCCACGGCGGAGGAACCGCCCCCGCAGGATGGCTGGCCTGACGGGCTTCCCGCGTTGCGTGCCGAACTGGACCGCATCGATGACGCGCTGCACGGCCTGCTGATGCAGCGTGCGCGGGTCGTCGAGCAGGTGGCGAGGTCCGGCAAGCGCAGCGCGTATCGTCCCGGGCGAGAGGCGTCGATCGTCCGCCGCCTGCTTCGCCAGCACACCGGTGAGCTGCCGCCACAGACACTGGTGCGCATCTGGCGCGAGCTGCTCGCCGGCACCACCGCCATGCAGGGACCGTTCGCGGTTGCGGTGTGCGAGCGCGATGCCACCGCGGCCTTCACCCAGGCGGCGCGCGAGCACTTCGGCGCGCTGACGCCGCTGCACGCCTATGGCAGCCCGGCACAGGCGATGGCCGCTGTCAGCCGTGGGTCGGCAGCGGTGGCCGTGCTGCCGATGCCGTCGGAGACCGAGACCGCGCGCGATGCCTGGTGGACCGCGCTGCTCCAGAAGGACGAACCACGGGTGCACGTGGTGGGCCGGTTGCCGTTCTGGGCGCCGCGGCCGGATGGTGGCCCTGCCGCCCAGGCGCTGGTGATCGCCACCACCGAGCCCGATGGTTCGGAGCACGACCGCTCGCTGCTTGGCCTGGAGCTCGACTTGGACGTCAGTCGGGCGCGGCTGACCGCGGCATTGACCGCCGCCGGTCTGGCGCCCGATGCGATCATCCTGCGGCGCGACCAGGGGGCGCCGGTGGCCCATGCGCTGGTGGAGATCGATGGCTTCCTGACCGACCAGGACGAGCGGCTTGCCAGGCTCGACGCGGTGCTGCGCCGGCCGGTGGTACTCGGCGCCTACGCGATCCCGGAAACCGGAGCTGCCGCATGAGCGCACCTCGCCCACGTCCCGAGATCCTCGACATCTCGCCATATGTCGGGGGCGAGTCGACGGTGCCCGGCGTCAACCGGGTCCTGAAGCTGTCGTCCAACGAGGGCGCGTTCGGCGTCCCGCCTGGCGCGCAGGAGGCGTACCAGCGCGCGGCCGAGGAGATCTTCCGCTATCCCGACGGCGACGCCACCGAGCTGCGGCGGGCGATCGGCGCGCGGTTCAGGCTGGACCCGGCGCGGATCGTCTGCGGCGCCGGGTCGGACAACCTGATCTACCTGCTTTGCCTCGCCTATGGCGGGCACGGCCGCGACATCGTGATGAGTGCGCACGGCTTCGCCATCTATCAAATCGCCGGTACCTATGCCGGCAGCCGGGTGATCAAGACACCGGAACGCGACCTGACCGCAGATGTCGATGCCATGCTGGCGGCGGTGTCGCCGGCGACGCGGCTGGTGTTCCTCGCCAATCCGAACAACCCGACCGGCAGCATGCTGCCCTATGAGGAGGTGGCGCGTCTGCGCGCCGGCCTGCCGCCCGAGGTGCTGCTGGTGCTCGACGCCGCTTATGCCGAATACATCGAGCGGCCGGACTATGACCCGGGCATCAGGCTGGTCGATGCCGGCGACAACACCGTCATGCTGCGGACCTTTTCCAAGATCTTCGGGCTCGGAGGCATGCGGATCGGTTGGGCCTATGCGCCGCCGGCGGTGATCGACGTGCTGAACCGGGTACGGGAGCCGTTCAACGTCACGCTTGCCTCGCAGGCGGCGGCGATCGCGGCCCTGGCGGAGCCGGGCTGGGTAGAGAAGGGCCGCGCGCACAACGCCAAGTACCGGCCGAAGCTGGCAGCGGGGCTGACCGCTGCCGGGATCAAGGTCTGGCCGTCGGAGGGCAATTTTGTCCTCGCCGGCTTCGCCACCCCGGAGCGCGCCAAGGCAGCGGATGCGTTCCTGCGCACCCGTGGTGCGATCGTCCGCCCGGTCGGCGGCTACGGACTGCCGCACTGCCTGCGCATCACCGTCGGCACCGCCGAAGAGGTGGAGATCGTCATCGCCACCTTGACCGAGTTCATGCATGGGTAAACCGCTGTTCCGGCGCCTGGCGCTGATCGGCGTCGGCCTGATCGGCAGCTCCGTCGCCCGCATCGCGCGCGAGCGCGGCGATCTCGCGGCCGAGGTGGTGGTGACCGCGCGCACCGCGAAGACGCTGGAGCGGGTCCGCGAGCTGGGCTTCGCCGACCGGATCGAGGCGGACCTTGCCCGTGCCGTGGCCGGCGCCGATTGCGTGATGCTGTGCGCGCCGGTGGGGGCGTTCGCCGATATCGCCGCCGTAATCGCGCCGCGGCTGGAGGCCGGGGCGGTGCTGACCGATGTCGGCTCCACCAAGCAGTCGGTGATCCGCGACGTGGGCCCACTGGTGCCTGCGGGCGTGCATTTCGTACCGGCGCACCCAGTGGCGGGGACCGAATATTCCGGCCCCGATTCGGGGTTCACCACGTTGTTCGAGGGCCGCTGGACGCTGCTGACCCCACCGCCCGGGGCGGACGAGGCGGCGGTGGCCAAAGTGGAAGAATTCTGGCGGCGCTGCGGGTCGATGGTGCAGCGGATGGAGCCGGGGCACCATGACCGGGTGCTGGCGATTGTCTCGCACCTGCCGCATCTGCTCGCCTTCACCATCTGCGGAACTGCCGACGACCTGGCTGACGAAAGCCGCCAGGCGGTGCTGCAGTTCGCCGCCTCGGGGTTCCGCGACTTCACCCGGATCGCCGCGTCGGACCCGGTGATGTGGCGGGACATTTTTCTCAACAACCGCGAGGCGTTGCTGGAGATGCTGGCCCGGTTCGTCGAGGACGCGCAGGCGATGTCGCGCGCGGTGCGCTGGGGCGACGCGGCGTATATCGAGGACAAGGTGGAGCGGGGACGGAAGATCAGGCGCAGTCTGATCGAGCTGAAGCAGGCGTAGCGAGTGAGGGGAAGCAGCGGCGCCTGGCGATTGCCACCGCACCAGATGGCAAGCTCACTGACGTTACGAGTGCAAGCGTGAAACCCCGTAGGGTGCATTGGCGATCCACCCGTGCTCCAGCAAACGGGCGGGCGCTATCTTACGCTGGGCCCAACTCATCGAGCAGGGCTGTGACAGCGGCACGCAACGCTGGCAGAGAGGACTCGACGATGCGCCAGACCCGTGCATGTTGCACGGCCGCATAGCCATGGATCAGCACATTGCGGGACGCAGATTGGGAATGCGCGCCGCCAATGCCGCATCATGTCTGGCAAGTTGGTTCAGTGCCTCGCCGATGATTTCGAATTTCCGCTCCACTGCGGCGTGGACAACCTCGGTGTCAGCATAGGTCTGCAGATCCAGGCCAACGACAAATCGCCCGATCGCATCGGCGGCAGCTTGAGTGTCCCAAAGATACGTTCGAGCATCACGCGGCATAAACCACCTCACGTGCCCGGTCGATCCCCGCCTGGAGAAACGGATTGCGGACAGCGCCGGACTCGACCAGATCCACCGGACGGCCAAGCAAAACCCGCAACCCGTCCGCGAACCCGAAGAATTGTTCCAGCGGGCGCAGATCGCTTCGTTGCTCGAAATCGACCAGGAAATCCGCGTCGCTGCGCGACGGATTAAAGTCCGTACCCCGCGCCGCGGAGCCGAAGACCTCCAGCCGTCGCACCCCATAGCGGCGGCACAATGCTCCGATTTCAGTGCGCCGTCGCGCGATCAGGCGGTGCATTTCGCCGCCGCCTGTGCTGGCCGCCTCATGTCCATCGCGAAAGCCCGCTTCATCGCGCAGTACCTCGGCCGACATCGTCTTCAGCGCCGGGCGTAGATCCACCGTCTCCGCACCTGCCGCGTTGAGCTATGCCAGCAATTCGTCCGGGCCTTGTACTGACCGGAACGCACCATGTCGTTGCCCTGCTCGCCGCGTCCAGATTTCAATCATTCGACGCCAGCCGCTCGATCAGCGCCATCGCCGCTGCCGGCGCCTTCGGCTTGAAGCCGTTGATCAGGTAGATGAACACCTCGCGAGACCGCGGCGGCTTGCGCTCCGGCGGGGCGATCAACGGCAGGTCCGCCGGAGCCTCGCCGGTCGCCCACGCACGCGCGCGCTTCGCCCATTGCGCCAGCGCGGCCGGCGGATAACCCGCGTCCTCGTGCTCCGACGCGGCTTGCAGCCGCAGGTAGACGAACGGCGCGGTGGGATCCGGCAGTTGCGGGTGGGTCGCATGATCGGCCAGTACCACGCCCACACCATAAGCCCGCAGCAGCGCGACAAACTCGGGACGCACGAAGCTTGGATGGCGGACCTCGACCACATGGCGCAGCTTGTGTCCGTCGACATGCGCGGGCAGCAGCCTGAGGAACGCTTCGAAGTCCTCGGCGTCGTACTGCTTGGTCGCCATCATCTGCCAGTTGATCGGCCCCAGCTTCTCCCTGAGTTCCAGCACGCCGCCGGTGAGGAACCGCTCGATCGACGCCCCCGCTTCCGCCAGAACCCGACGGTTGGTGGCGAAGCGCGGCCCCTTGAGCGCGAAGACAAACCCCTCCGGCGTTTCCTCACGCCAGCGGATGAAGCTCTCCGGCTTTTGCGCGCCGTAGTAGGTGCCGTTGACCTCGATCGACGTCAGCCGTCGACTGGCAAATTCCAGCTCGCGCTTCTGCGGCAGGCCGGACGGATAGAACGACCCGCGCCACGGCTCGAACGTCCAACCGCCGATACCGACGCGGATGCTGTGGTGCTGGCGGACCAAGCTGTGGCTCCCTGAGTTGATGGGAACCAAGGTTGTGCATCGCCGGCGTCCGCTGGCAAGCGGACCACCTATGCGGCTGCGTTGGCCCGCGTGAGCTCGCCTTCCAGCGTGCCGATCCGCTGGTGCAACGGCTAGGCTGATGTGCCATGTGGATGGCGCGGAAGAAATATCCCGAGGAACCGCTCTTCAAGGTCACATCACAGATCAGCTGACCTAATGGTGTGCCTAATGCCACACGGTCCTGCTAACAGGAAATCAGGATTTAACACAGCGGAAGAGCGGCGAACCATGTAGCACCACGGAGATGGAAATCATGGCCCCCGGGTCCGGCCTCTGGCCCGAGGACATGCTTCGCGCGCAGCGCATTCATTTCTTCTCCGTGGCGCTCCGTGGTGCTCCACCCTTCCTCCGTGTTGAACCCTTGCGGTGCCGCGAACCGGTACGAGCGGCCCGACGCCGAGACCCGCGAGTTGTTCACCTCGGACGCCATGCCGCACTTTGCCTGACGCTTTGCTCAGGCAAATCCCCGCCGCTATGGCATTATGCGCAGAAGGTCAGTGTTGGAATGCGCGCTCGGCATCTGCGTTCCACGAAGGATCGCAGCAACGTCCAGTTCGACCTGCTCTGCATAGGGCAGCCGCGTCTCTCGTCTCGCCAATTCCGGCAACCTGGCCCCAACGGAGTTGACTATCGCGCAGACCGCCTGATCGGCCCGCCCACAGTCAAGCACGGCTCGGGTGAGGCGTGTGCCATGGCCAGCATCGCATCCTGCAGCGGCCAGGAGCAACAGCACCGACACGTATAGTCTGGCGGACTTCATCTCGATCATTCAAGCAGGGAGAACGGTCGAACAATCTCGGTTTTACTTCCGGCCGGCAGCGGGGCTCGGCTGACGTCACCGCATTGCTTCGGTCGCGGTCAATTATCGCCGACAGAGGCTGGCGATATGTTAACGGCGCGAGCCCAAAGCGGATGTGACGCATGATCGGGAGTGATACCCGAGTGATAGAGATCGTTAATCATTATTTGCCATGATCCCGGGGAGCAAAACCGCCTCCGGCCTCCGACTGAGCCCCGGAGAAGTTCGCGACGGCAAAAAATGACCGGGTCGAGGTGTGCAATGGTCGGAATCGCCGGAACATTATGGTGTGGCTCGATATGGAGGCTGTAGCCCCGTCCGACCGTCGTCTACGCGCATGTCGAAATTCCGCCTTGATATTGAGGATGCGGAAAATGCGACATCATATCAAGCTTTGCGTGGCGGCTATTGCCGGTCTTCTGGTCGGCTGCAACCAACCGGCGGTGACGCTGAAGGCTCCAGCATTTCAGAGCAGTGAGAACACCATTCGTGACTGGAATGATGTGGCGCATCAGATCGCCACGGATATGGCATCGCTCGGGCTGCTGCCAACCAGCTTCTTGCCCGGACCGACAGTCGGGCCACCTCCGAAGCCGGTGTTCGTTCGGGTGCAGGCTCCGGATTCGGCGTTCGTCCGCCAGGTGGCCGACCAACTGGAACGCGACGTGCTACAGAGTGGTGTGGCGGTTGCACGCAGCCCGGCGGGCGCAACTGTCGTCAATCTGGACGTGAATTTCGTGCGATGGGGTCCCCGTGACAAGCTACCAGGACCGATCGGAACACTGGCGGCAGTGGTAGCGATCCCGGGGATTGTCATCGGTGCGTCGCAGCCGATGTCGATCTGGACCGCGGCGGGTACCGCGGCGTTCACCGCAGCGGGTCTTGGTGTTCTGCACGATACGGTGGTCGCCCTCACGCCGACCATGAACGCCGAAGCCGTATGGGAGGCAACTATTGTCGCCGATGACCGGGTGATCATGCGGCTTCAGGATCAGGTCTATATTCGCGCGCCTGACATCCCGCTCTACGCCAAGGCCACGAGCCTGAGTCCGATCACATCGTGGCGGGATGAGGTGCCGTTGCGCAGCCGCCCAATCCGCTACGACCCCTGATCAGGAGACGCAGCATCATGAAATCGATGCCTCGATGCGCTGCGATCATCCTGCTACTGGCGTTGGCTGGATGTAACGACCCCAGGACACCGGCGACCAGCTCGGCAACTATCGGAGCTTCACCTTATATCCGCGGCGACCTTGGCACCCTCACCTATCGTGCCGTCGATCTGCTTCTGGCTGGTGCGCCCGACGTGGCGCCGAGTACCCCGCTCATTGTCGCGTCCGTCTCCGACGCTCAGAAACTCGAGACCAGCTCCGCGCTCGGCAATATAGTGGCCGAGATGATCCGCACGCGCCTGGTCCAGAACGGGCACGTCGTGTCTGAAATGCGGCTTCGCAATGCTGTTAACCTCAACAGGAACGAGGGCGAGTTCCTGCTGTCACGAAATCGGCGAGCGCTTATGTCGCCTCCCAAAGCCGCTGGCATGGTAACCGGCACCTATGCCGTGAGCTTCGAAAAAGTCTATGTCAGCCTCAAGCTCGTTTCGGCGAGTGACGCCCATATCATTTCGGGCGCCGACTTCGCCGTGCCCTTGCTCGATGTCGTGGGTTTGATCCCGCAGGCGCGCAGTCCTTAGGCTCAATACCCAATCAGCCACTAGGAATTTGATCGCCGACGCGGATGGCGCAGCTGTGCCGATCTATCTGCCCGAGGATTCCGGATCGGCTGGCCAGAGCCTTGCAGTGGCCTATGTGCGCCTGCTGGCTGACTTCAGCGCCACGCCGGTCCGCATGACCGGCAGCAAAGAGCTCACAGCCATCGCAGCGGCCGCATCGGCAACCTCAAGGCGCCCTGGAATGCAGCACTACCGGACGAACTCCAGTCGTTCCCCCTGGCCGCCAAACTCCACGGCCGCCGATCCAGTTCGACCTGGAGGAGCTGCGCAAACCAGGCATCAATCTTGATGGACCAACGTTGCGCCGCAATCCATTCGGTCCCACTGGTTACGCCATCATGCACGGTCGTGGCTGGCAATTCCCACCCCGTCGGATGCGCAGCACCATGCCGAGGCCGGCGAGGCCCAGCGTCAGCACGGTCAGCGATCGGGGTTCCGGCACTGCGGCGGCTCCGATCTGAAGCGTGAAGCTGTCCGCATCCGCCCCGCTGCCCCACGTCCAGACATAGGTGCCGGGCGTCACGCCGAGGCTCGCGAAGGTCTGATTGTCGTAGGTCGAGGTGTCCGAGAGGAGGCACCGGAGAAGTAGCCCAATGGTACAAAAACAAGTGCAGAGCCGATTCTGGGTGGTGGGAGTTTCTCGATGCCGACTCGATCTCCGCTGCCACTGCTGGCGTCGGTAACCACGCTCGTGCCAAAACTCATTGGTCCCGTTAACCCCTCCCCGGTGTAACCAACAAGACCCGGAGCTAAACTTGTTGGCCCGGTAAATATGATCCCCTGATTTGGGGACATCCTGGCGCCTGGCGCGCCTATGGTATTGGAACTCAGGGCGGACAGATTGATTGTTCCGCCTCCGGTGGCGACGACGTCAGCCCCCTGTTCCGTGAGGGTCACCGTGTAGGCGGACTGCGCCGACGGTGAGAGCCCCGTGGCGAGAGCCACCGTTGCGGCGCCCAAGCCAACCACCGTGGTGCGGAACGTAGCGAACATTGTCGTCCCCTGATCTTTGTCCGCATCAGTTCGCACAATTTACGGTTGATTGCACAACTTGTGGTTGATCAAACGCAGTGCCCGCCCGTCGGCGCCAATACTCCACCGCCGACCACGCGCACCGGCGCGTCGCCAACCTGCGTATCGACACCTGTATCTGCTGCCGCAGTGCCAAAATTTCTCTCGCCAGCCGCCGGTCGGCGACACCGCCGCGTTGAGCCGGTGCTGCAATCACGTCATCGCCGCGTTCGGCACCGCGTCAGGTGACACCGGCAACATGCTCAACGACACCTCGCTCATCGCGGGCTCCGCATCCGGCTGACCCGTTGCGGCACCAAGGTGGCCGCCGATCCGGTTCAGCCGCCGGAGCGAGGTGGTGACACCTGCAGCCAGTCGAGTGCCAGCGCGATCTCACTTGGCTTGTGGATGCCATTAAGGGAGCACAGGGCAATGGCCTCGCGCGCACCGGCCGAAGTAACCGAAGCAACCGCCTGAATCGCCCTTCCTGATGAGGCAATTGGTGCCTGAATGGCGTAGCCGTACAGTTACGCCACTCGCCCGCCTCACGTAGCTACTACGTAAGTGCAATAATCCGCCTTAACCGTATCACCGCCTATGTGCAAGTGCGGTGTCACCGGTGACAGCGAAGTGCCCGCGCGCATGCGCGCGAGACGGTTTCGTGCTGATGGTCTGATTCGGGGGAACGAGGCGCACCAGGCGCTTGGAAAAGCCAGTTTTGTTGGCCTTTTCTCGTTCAGCGATAAGCTGGTGCAGCAGCTCGCTTTGCACATGCGCGCAGGCGATCCCCGCATGGCGGGCGAGGCCGGCCAACAAGCTGCGTTCGTTGCCGGCCAGATCGGTGCCGATCTCGTGGCCGCTGTACAGCACGACGGCGAAGCAGCGGCGCGGGTTGCCCACCGGCACGCCAAGCAGCGGTCGCGCCAGGCCGGCCGGAAACCGCCCATCCGCCGCGCTGACTTCATCCAGCTGGTACGGCGCGCCGCCAAACCGTGCCGCGAGCAGCGGGTCGCCGGCGGGGAGCAGATCAGCGTCCGTCGTGCTCCATCCGATGCTCACCAAGCGGCGGAAGCTGCCATCCTGCTCGCGGAACAGCGCCGCCGAGACAAGGCGCAGGGAGCGCACCGGCGCGTCCACCAGCAACCGCTCGATGTCAGCCAGGCTTGCGGCTGCCTGGATCGATTGGCCGATTTGTTCGAGCTGCGCCTCGGCGCGGCGAAACTCCTTGTCGAACAGCCCGTCCGCGAGCCTGACGGAGAGTTCGTGCAGCCGCGAGATGATGAAGGCGAGGCCCGACGCGACCGCTATCCAGGCCCAGTTCGGCAGCCGTACCAGGTCGTCGAGCACGTCCATCTGCTGGTGGAGAAAGAACGCCGGCACGCTGAGCAGCAGGCCAAGCACCGTGGCGCGGCGCAGCGGGATCGCAACGCTGACCACCGTCGGATGCCGCACGGCCTGCACCACGAACAGGCAAAGGATGCCGTTGACGAGATAGATCAGGCCGAAGATGTCCTCGGGGATCGCGGCAGTGCCCAGCAGGCTGCTGGGCAACGATGTCACCTGGGAGAGTTCGGCGAACAGATAGGCCGGCAGGCCGATCAGACATCCCCAGATGACCCAGCGCACCCGTTGGTAGTCGCGTGGCGCCAGGTCCTTGCGGCGGCTCAGCAGGATGCCGAGCGCCGCCACATCGACCGCGAAGCCGACCAGCAGCGCGGCCCGCATTGCCGTCTCGGTGGGATAGCCGAAGATGCCGCCAAGGCTGGACAGCGCCAGTGCTAGGAACCCGATCGCCAGTACCGGCAGGGCACGCTCGACACGGCGCCAGCGGCGCTCGGTCGCGTCGGACGGTACGCGCAGCGCGAACAGCAGGAAACCGGTATAGCCCCCGGCCTGCGTCAGACATGACGCGATCGCTAACGCCAGCATGGCCGTCGGCCACTGTTGCAGCCAGGCGTAGAACTGGAACGCCTGCCCGGGATTGAACTCGATGGCGTAGGCGAAGAAGCCCCAGGTCATGCCGCCCGGCTGTAGCCACACCAGCCAGGCTGCGCCGAGCACGAACAGGATGCCGGCGCTCTGGTCCAGCAGCAGCATGAGGTTGAGCATTCGACTGGCCGGCCGCTGCTGCGCCACCAGTGCCACCCGGCGGGCCGGGCGATCGTCGGCGGCAACCAACAGCAGCGTGGCCGTACGGCCACGCATGACGTAGTTCAGACCGCCCCACAATGCCAACATGCTTGCGCAGACGTCGGTGCGGACCGGGATGCAACGCATGCCGGCAAGGTCGAGGCGATCGCCCGGTCGGACACCTGCCTGCCACGCCGGCGACGCCGCCTCGGTGGCGAATGGCCCCCGCACGTCGTAGACCAGACCATCGGCATTTGCCGCCAGTCCGAACGAGCCAAGCGGGCGGGCGATCCGATATAGGTCCGGCACGATCAGTGCCAGGGCGTAGAGCGTCAACAGAGCAAGCAGGGCGCGCTGGCCAAGGCCGGTTCCGTTCCGGATGTGCATCCCCCTCGCCCGACAGTCGGTTCCGGCCGGCAGCATAATAGGCTGTCGCCGTTGCAGGCGAGAGATGATTGCCGCAGGTGGTTACGACAGCACGCCTACCTCAGTCGGGGCACCGCCAGCCAACTGCGGCATGTCCATCAGCCGCGCGTAGAGCGCGCTGTTCAGTTCCGCCCGCCGCGCCCACAGCGAGCGGTACCACGCGATCCGCGGCGCGACCTGATAGGCCAGCATCCGCTCGCCGGCGACATAATGCCGCGCCGCGTCGCCGAGGCCCCGCGCCAGCTCCGGCATCGCCACCAGGCGCAGCAACCGGTCGCGCAGCTCGTCGGCGCTATGGAACAGCAAACCGGTGCGGCCATCCTCGATGCTGTCGGCATACACGATGTGGCTCGCCAACGCCGCCACCCGACAGGCGCCCGCCTCGATGAACTTCAGATCCGACTTGGCGCGGTTGAACGGTGTATCGCCCAGCGGCATCAACGAGATCTCGCACTGCCCGAGCAGCGTCAGATACGTGTCATAGTCGCAGGTCGGGGTGAATCGCTTATGCGGCGTGCGCAGCGCATCGAAGAAGTCCTGGTCGTGCACCGCGCAGAAGCGCAGCCGATCGCCCGCCTTTTCCGCCACCTCGTTGAGCGCCGGCATCAGCGGCGCCCAGTCACGTTCGCGGTTCAGCGCGCCGAAGAACAAGGTCAGTGCCTGCGGGTCGAGGAAGTTGCGCACCTCCGGCAGCGCGCGGATCGCGTTGCGGAACACCATGACCTCGGGGTTGCGCGTGCGCAGCACCGCGGCCAGCGCCGGCGTACTGGTCTGCACCGCGTGCACGCCGCGGAACGCGAGCTGATCGTCCGGCTCGAGCATACCGAAATGATCCGGGTGGTCGTCGAATTCCGTCACGATCACCCAGCCCTCGGACAGCAGCTTGCGGAGCACCGCGGCGCCCCGCTCGCCCGACAGCGCCGGTCGATGCATGACGAAGATCCGCGGCATATCGTCAGCGACCGGCTTGATCTCGGTGCTGCTGGCGAACTGGGTCAGCACGGTCGGATCGCTGCGCATCGCCTGCATCGGATACACCACGCGGACATGCGACACGCCGCCCACCGGCCGCAGCATGTTGGCCGCGACGGACAGCATCTGCCGCGGCCGTTTCAGCACGCGCCAGACATACTGGATCGGCGCGGCGCGCTGCGCGTAGGCCGATGGATCGACGCCAAGCCTGATCAGCGCCGGCGCGATCAGGTCGGCGAATTCCTGTGCCTTGGCCAGATTTGACGCGCGCGGCGCGACATCGTGCGGCACCAGACCCGCCTGCTCCAGGCCCTCCCGCATCGTCTCGAGGCTGAACCAGCGCAGATGCGTCTCGTCCAGCAGCCCGGCCGGCTCGTATTTCCAGGTGCCGCGCAGCAACCGGTCGGCGAAACTCCAGTGCTGCATATTCGGCACGCAGATCAGCATGGTCCCATCGTCGCTCAGTGCCTCGGCATGGCGCCGCAAAACCGGCCACGGGTCGCGCAGGTGCTCGAGAATATCGCCGTACACGATGCAGTCGATCGTGCGGTCCAGCGTGAACGGCATCGGGTCCTGCTCGACGTCGACCACCGCCACCTGGTCGAGCCGTTGCGCCGCCAGCTCCGCCGCCACCGGGTTCCGCTCGATGCCGAGCAGCCGTGCGCGTGGATTGAGCCGCCGATACGCCGCACCAAGGCCGCCGGCGTTGCAGCCGACATCCAGCACGACGCTGGCGTCGAGTGGGATACGCTCGAGCAGGTCGTTGTTGGCTTGGTCGGGATAGGACGGCATATGCGGCGGGCGCTCCGTGACTATGGTGACGGCGTGGACCGCCTGGCGCGACGATCAGTCGTGCTACGCGGAATTGCAGCGCGGATGCAAGACGGAAGCGGCCTGATGCCGGGGATTACGGCGCAGGATTTCCAGGCGCTCCAGCATCCGTGTGCGGCAGCGGTCCAGAGCTGTGGCAGCGGACAGTTGTGGCGGCGCAGCGGCGGCGGCGGCCAATGACTGCGCCGCCCGCTCGATGAACCTGCGTTGCCCGGCGCTGGCCAGCACAGGACAGGCGCGATCCAGCAGGCGCCGCCCGTGGTGGGACGCAGCGAGCGGCGAGACCTGCAGCCGCTCGGGCAGGGACGAGGCGGTCAGCGGACGAAAGTGGAGCTGAATACCCAGGGCATCCGCCCAGTCGTACCACTTCGCTCGATGGACCGGCGCGAGCGGCCGCAGCGCAATCCACGGCACCCGCATTGCGTCGGCGACGATGGCGCCGTGCATCGCCTCGCTCACCAGGATCCGGCAGTTGCAGATCGCGGTAATGATCGCGGCCGGGTCGTCGCGCGGATCGATCAAAGCGATACCCGCCGCGGTCGCCGCCTCGGCCCAGGCGCCGCGAGCGAGGCTTTCGAAATGCGGCATGTACCCGATCGATCTGGCGCTGTCGTTGCCGGGACCGGTGAGCAGCATCGCCGGGTCGCCAAGACCGCACGCCTCGGTGAGGCCCAGCAGACGCGCCGTGCGTGGCCCGCGAACCCAGTGGACGATCCAGTTCGCATCGAGCACCGGCGGTGCCTGGTAACCGCCATAACCGGCGCCGGCGACCACCTTCACCGCGGCCGCGTCATGCCGAGCGTCAAACACGGAGCCGATGCCGAGAAACAGCTCGGCCGGATCGTCGTCGAAGAAGTTCGGCAGCAATCTCGGCCAGAGAACCGTGTTCAGTTCATCACCGAAATTCCGTACCGCGCCCTGCCAACGATAGAGTCGCACGCCGATTACCCGCTGGTCGCAAACCTCGGTCCCAGCGCGGCGCGCACAAAGCCCGCCGCGTAGGCCAGCCGCCAGCGGCATGGCACGAGACTGGTGCTGTCCCGCGGCATCAGGCCGAATGGCGCCAACAATGCCATTACCGTGAGGCGGCGCGGCAGTTCGCGCCACACGGCGCCGGGGTCGCCCAGCAGCCGACGGGTCCGAGCTGTGGAAACCCCCTGGCAATACAGCCGCGACAGCAGCCAGCGCGGGTTGAGTCGCGCCGCCTGGATCTGATGCCGCACGATAATCCGCGGGTCGTAGCGCGCCGAAAACCCGGCGGCCTGGATACGCCAGGCAAGCTGCACCTCCTCGTCCGACAACAGCATGGTGCCAACGCGCCCGGCGTGCAGGCCAAAGCCGCCCATCGCGAGCAGCGTTGGCACATGCACAGTCATGTTCGCGGCGTAAGGTTCCAGACCAGGCGGCAGCGCCGCGGTGCGGTATTCGCCATGGCCTTCGAACTCGATGATCGATAGGACTCCGCGTAATTGCGGCGGCCACCACGCAGGCAGCGGCGCTTCCCAGTGCGGCAGGATGCGGCCGCCGATCAGCACCGGCGGCGGGTCCGCCTCGACGATCGCAGTCCGTATGCGCTCGATCCAGTCCGGCGCGGCGATCGCGTCATCGTCGATATAGGCGATGTAGCTGCCCCGGGCCGCTGCTGCGCCGGCGTTGCGGGCGACGCTGACCCCGGGCTGCTCCACACGCAACAGCCGCGCATTGCCGACCGCGGCCACCAGGCCCACGATCCGCGCCGGGGCATCGCCGGTGGAGCCGCTGTCCACGACCAGGATATCGAAGCAATCGGCGCCAACCGTCTGGCGCCGCAGTCCCTCCAGGCAATCGCGAAGGTAGGTGGGGCGGTTGTGGGTGCAGATGCAGACTGTGATGTCCATGCCGCCAGGGTATGCGCGGGGCATTGAGGAAGGATTACCCGCCGGCGGCGGCGATCCTCGCACGGCAGGAGCGTGGGGGCCGCAGCCCGCAAGGGAGAGGGGAAAAATGTTCCTGGGCCCATCGCCTCGCACGCGCCGGCTGGCCGGGTCGGTCGCGATCTATGTAGGCTATGTCGTGGTCGGTCTGATCTTCCTGTTCCCGCTGCTATGGGTCGCATCGCTTTCCTTGCGGCCGATGGCCGAGCTGTTTGCGTTCCCACCGCGTCTGGTGCCGCAGCACCCGACATTGGCCGCCTATCGCGACGTGCTTACCGGCTCGCCGCTGGCGCGCTATCTGCTGAACTCGGTCAAGCTGGTCTCCGCCACCGTGATCTGCGCGCTCGCGATCGCGGTGCCGAGCGCCTATGCGCTGTCGCGGTTGCGGTTCCGCCGACCGGCGCTGAAATCGCTGGTCATGCTCGGCATGCTCTCGGTGCAACTGATTTCACCCCTGGTCACCGCGCTGCCGCTGTATCGCTGGTTCTCCGCGCTTGGCCTGATCAACTCGCATGTCGCAGTGGTGCTGGTTTATGTTGCGCTCAGCGCGCCGTTCGCCACCTGGATGCTGACCGGCTTCCTCGACACGGTGCCGGTCGCACTGGATGAAGCGGCGCGGATCGACGGCTGTTCCCGGCTGCAATCGCTGCTGCGCGTGCTGCTGCCGGTGATGCTGCCGGGGCTTGCCTCCACCGCGATTCTGCTCGCCATCAGTACTTGGGGGCAGTTCATCGTGCCGTTCGTGCTGTTGACGCGGGGCGATCTCTATCCGGTCAGCGTCGGCATCCTGGACTTCCAATCCAGCATGGATTCGGTCAGCACGCATCTGCTCGCCGCAGCCGCTATCGTGTCGGCACTGCCGGCGATGCTGACGTTCCTGGTGCTGCAGCGCTTCATTGTCGGCGCGCTGACCGCCGGCGCGGTCAAGGGCTAGCGCATTATCGGTCCGATCGGAAACTGATGCCAGCACCTGGCTCGATGGGTTTCGCTGCGCTCTACCCATCCTACGAGTTGCTGCGCGCTCGTTGCGGTAGGACGGGTAGAGTGCCGCGAAACCCATCGCCTTGTCGCGATTCAACTTGCCTGAAACCGTTCCAGGCACACGCACGGGTCGTGTCGACGCCGTCACTCGGCGCTGTCCCCGACGCTGCGGCGGGCGCATTGTCTCATCTCGGCATTGCGCTTATCGAGATATCAATGACGCCGGAAGCGTCCGGCGCGCCATCCAAGGAGAGACCGCATGACGCAGGCCCTGTCAGGCATTCGCGTGATAGACATGACGCACAATCAGGCGGGTCCTGCCTGCGCGCAGATCCTGGGCTTTCTCGGCGCCGATGTGATCAAGCTGGAGGAGCCGAAGGGCGGCGACGTGGCGCGTACCAACATGCGCGACCGCACCGACAGCGACAGTCTTTTTTTCCTCGTGCTGAACGCGAACAAGCGCAGCCTGACGCTGAATTTGAAGACCGAGGAAGGGAAGAATCTGTTCCGGAAAGTGATCGAACAATCCGACGTGCTGGTGGAGAACTTTGGGCCTGGTGCGCTGGACCGGCTTGGGTTGGGCTACAGCGAACTGTCGAAGCTGAACCCGCGACTGATCTACTCCACGATCAAGGGCTTCGGTACTTACGGTCCGTACAGCGGATTCAAGAGCTTCGAGCCGATCGCGCAGGCAATGGGCGGCGCGATGAGCGTCACCGGCTTCCCCGACAACCCGCCGACCTACGTGATGCCGGCGATAGGCGATTCCGGCACCGGCATGCATATGGCGATCGGCATCCTGGCCGCGTTGCAGCAGCGCCACCAGACCGGCAAGGGCCAGCACGTCGAAGTGTCGATGCAGGACGCGGTGGTGAACCTGATCCGGGTCAGCCTGCGCGATCATCAGCGCTTCGGCACGCCGATGCAGCGCAATGGCAACCAACTCGGCAAGACGGTGCCGGGCACGACGTATCAGTGCGCACCGGGCGGACCGAATGACTATGTCTACATCTTCGCGCAGCCGCAGATGTGGAAGTCGTTCATCAACGTCATGGGCCAGCCCGAGCTGGCCGACGATCCGCGCTTTGCGACCCCGGACGGGCGGTGGGAGAACCGAGCGGCACTGGATGCGATCGTCGCAGTGTGGACGCGCCAGCACAGCAAGCACGAGGTGATGAAGCTGCTGGGCGACGCAGGCGTTCCATGCGGCGCCACGTTGGATACCGGCGAGGTGCTCGAGGATCCGCATCTGCGCGCGCGCGACATGATCGTCGATGTCGACTATCCGACGCGCGGGACTTACCAGACTGTGGGGTGTCCGGTGAAGCTGTCGGATTCGCCGGCCGAGGTGACACGGCCGCCGCTGCTCGGCGAACACACGGCGGAGGTGCTCGCGGCGCTATGCGGTGTGAGCGCCGATGAAGTGCGGAAGCTGCACGGACAAGGGGTGGTATAATGATCCGACAGTCAGACAGTTGCAGCGGCGCGGACAGAGTGCCACCTATCGGCCATGAGCCGGGTTGATCTGCCTGCCCGTCCGATCCTCGAGGCTTGCCAAGACGCCATGCGCGCTTTGTGCTTGCGTCATCATGTGCGCCAACTCGATCTGTTCGGCTCCGCTCTGATGGACCGCTTCGATCACGCGCGCAGCGACCTCGATATGCTGGTGACGTTCGATGACCTTTCCCCCAGCCGGTATGTTGACGCATATTTTGCCCTGAAGCAGGGTCTGGAAGCACTGTTCGAACGGGATGTGGACCTGGTAACGGCGCTTTCACTTGAGAACCCTTATTTCCACCGCGAGGTCGAGGCACACAGGCAAACACTGTACACTGCCACATGATCAGTGAGGCTGCGGCCAAGTTGCCCGTGGGATGCTCGGCGAGCCGCCGATCGGATCGCGCGTATCACCGCTGGCCGCAGTTTTGAAGACTACCTGGCTGACGAAGTTTTGCGTTGGGCAGTGGAACGGCAGTTCATCGTCGTTGGTGAAGCCTTGACCGCGTTGCGGCGCATCGACGCTACAATCGCGATCAGCATTCCCGACTTGGCCCGGATAATCGCCTTTCGTAACCTGCTGATCCATGGTTACGCGGGTGTGGATGACCGGCTTGTTTGGGGCGTGATCGAACGAAACCTGGACGTGCTGCGCACATCGCTCGCCCGGCTGCTCGATACCGATGCCTAAGCCGCAAGTTCCAGTATCTCCCTCACCTGCTCCGGCCCGTCGATCCTGCGCGGATTGCGCGGCACCCACGGCGTGCCCATCGCCTGTTCCGCCATCCGGTCGAACGCACCCGCCCCGACGTTCACCGCGCTCAGACTCCGCGGCATGCCAAGCCCGGCGATAAACGCGTCGAGCACATCGGCGGCATCCTCGCCAGGATGGTCCATTGCCGCCGCAATCAGCGCCTGACGCTCCGCGTTCACCGATTTGTTCCATCGCATCACCGCCGGCAGCATGATGCACGAGGTATGGCCGTGCGGGATGTCGAACACCGCGCCAAGCACGTAGCCGATGCCGTGGCTGGCGCCCATCGGCACGCCACTCGCCAGCGGTCCCATCGACAGCCAGGCACCCATCTGACAATCCAGCCGCGCCGGTAGATCCGAAGGGTTCGCCTTAACCCGCGGCAGCCCCCGTGCCAGCAGGCTCAGCCCACGCAGCGCCTGCGCATCGGCGTACGGGTGCGCCTCGTTCGAACAGATACCCTCGACGCAGTGATCGACCGCACGGATGCCGGTGGACAGAAACAGCCACTCCGGCGTGTGCACGGTGATCGCAGGGTCGAGGACCACCGCGCGCGGAATGATGCGTGGGTGGCGGAACAGCTCCTTCACCTTGTGGCGTTCGTCGGTGACACCGGCGATGGCGGAGAACTCACCGGCCGACAGCGTCGTGGGCACGCTGATCTGCCGCACCGACGGCGCGTTGCACGCCGGCGGTGCGCCGTTCACCGGGCGCAGCGCATCCAGTGCCTCGGGCGTGCGCACATCGTTGGCGAGGCAGAGCTGCACCGCCTTTGCGCCATCGGTGATCGAACCGCCGCCGATGGTGACGATCAGGTCGGCGCGTGCCTCGCGTGCCTGCTCCGCCGCGGCGATCACCGCGTGGCGTGGCGTGTGCGGCGGCATCCGGTCGAACACGCCGACGCAGCGATTGCCGAGGACGCGGCGGACCTTGTCGATCTCGTCGGTCTCGCGGCGCAGCGTACCGCTGACCATCAGGAACACGCGTTGCGCATCCTGCGCCTGTTCGGCGACCGCCTGCGCGGCGGGCTGGCCGAACCGGACCTCGTCCATCTGGCTGAACACGACGCGGCCGGATTGCGGCATGGCGTTCTCTCCCGTCTGGATTGAAGTAGAGTATGACGAGAGCGGGGAGAACGCGATGGAGTATCGTACGCTTGGCACGTCCGGACCGCGCGTGTCGCTGGTCGGCCTGGGCTGCAATAACTTTGGCCGACGCATCGACTACGCCGCGTCGCAGCCGGTGGTGCACAAGGCGCTCGATCTGGGTGTCACCTTGTTCGACACCGCCGATGTGTATCGCAGCGCGATCGGCGGATCCGAGGAGTTCCTCGGTCGCGCACTGGGTCCGCGGCGCAAGGACATCATGCTGGCCACCAAGGTTGGCATGCCGATGGAACATGGGCGGCATGGCGCCTCGCGGCAGACGATCATCGCCGGCGTGGAAGCCAGCCTGCGGCGGCTCGACACTGACTGGATCGATCTCTACCAGCAGCACCAGCCTGATCCGCTGACGCCGATTGAGGAGACGCTGCGTGCGTTCGACGATCTGATCCGCCAGGGCAAGGTGCGTTATATCGGCTGCTCGAATTTCAAGGCATGGCAGGTGGTCGAGGCGCGCTGGACATCGCGCGCGCTTGGGCTGGCGTCGTTCGTCACCTGTCAGGACGAATACAGCCTGTTGACCCGCCGATCCGATCGCGAGCTGATCCCGATGATGCAGGCATACGGCATGGGGCTGTTGCCGTACTATCCGCTGGCGAGCGGGGCGCTGACCGGCAAGTATCGCCGCAACACCTCATTGCCGGAGGGGGCGCGACTGACCGTGCACGGCGCGCGCTACGGCGACCGGTTCCTGAACGATGCGACCTGGCCGATCCTCGAACGGTTGGAGGAATTCGCCGCGGCGTGCGGCCGGACGCTGCTGGAGCTTGCCTTCAGCTGGCTCGCGGCGCGGCCTTGCGTGTCCAGCATCATCGCCGGCGCAACGAGGCCCGAGCAGTTGGCGGCAAATGTCCGGGCGGTGGAATGGACGCTGGCGCAGGATGAGCTGGAGGCGATCGATCGGATCACCGCTGGCGGTCAAAGCCCGCAGCGCGCATAGAACCGCACAGGATTGTCCCAGAACAGCTTGCGCTTGCGCTCCTCCGTCATGTTCTTCCAGCTCAGCACGATGTTGGTCGATTCCGGAAATGCGCTTTCGCCATGCGGATAGTCCGAGGCGTACATCAGCACGTGATCGCCAACGATATCGGCCACCATGTTGGTGACCTGTTCGCCTTCCGACATCTCGATGCTCTGGTAGTAGCGTCCGCCCACCACGTATTCGCTCGGATGATGCTTGAGGTCGGGGGGCAGAGCGGAACGGATCGTCTCCATGTGCTCATCGAGCCGCGCCATCCAGAACGGTAGCCAGCCATGACCGGCTTCCAGACAGCCGAGGCGCAGCCGGGGGAAACGATCGAGCAGTCCGCTGCCGATCAGCGCGGCCATGTTGCGCATGCCGCACCATGGATGGGCCGCCGAACGCTGCAGCCAGAGATTGTCCCAGGTATCGAGCCCGCCCGGCGCGTAGGGTGGCATCACCGTGAAGGTATGCAGCACCGCCGACAGGTCCAGCTCCTGCGCCTCGGCCCAGATCGGATCGAGCGACGGCAGGTCGATCGGCGTGCCATACGGCGCATAGACCAGCACACCCCACGCCCAACGTTCGCGACCGGCGCGGCGCATCTCCTGGATGGCGCCTGCCACATCGCGCGAGCTGACCAGCACCACGCCGCCCAGGCGCTCGGGATAGGCTCCGCAATAGTCCGCCATCCAGCGATGGAATGCGCGATACATACCCATTTCCAGCACGACATCGTCACCTGCGGTGAAGGTGCCGAACCAGCCGGATGGCAGCATGAAGTTCACATCGGCACCCTCGAAGTCCATGTCGGCGATGCGCGCGGCCGACGAGCGATCGACGTCGGGCGAAATCGCGCGCTGCCGCTTCACCCCGGTGAAGCCCGCCATGTAGCCGGCCGGCGTCGTGTCCGCGGCCTCGGTGTACAGCCGCCGCCGATACGTGCGCTGGCCCTTGTTGAAGGAGACATGGCCGCCTCTGCTGGTCGCCTTGTACTGTTCCCAGCCGGCCAGCCGCGACTTGTCGTCCGTCGTCAGATAAGGCTCGAGCACATCGAGATAGGGGCCGACATGAGCGTCGGTATCGAAGAATTGGTGGCCACCCCGCGCCATGGTTTTCCTCCAGCCGATCAGGACAGATTGCCACCAGCCGAGCGGCGATATTTTTCCAGTGAGGCGGGCGACAGGTAGCGCTCTTCGAGTACGCGCTGCTTGTCGAGGCCTTCGCCATCCGGCGGCAGTTCCGGAATGATGTACGGGCGGTCCTTGCGGCGTTCGACAAAGTCCTCCCATGCGGCCACGCCGCGCTGGGAGAAATCCGCCATGAAGTCGGACAGCGCCGCCCAGATCACGTGATGCGAGAAACCCGGCAGCCAGGCGATGGTCACGCCCAGCGCCAGGTACTCGTCCAGCGAGGGATAGCGTGGCAACCTTCCCTTCATGAACGACAGTGGACCGGACACGGCCTGCCGCGCCTGCCTGATCTCGTCGATGGAATGCGGCGATTCGAGCTGCACCCAATCGGCGCCCGCGTCGTGGTGGTACGCGGCCAATCGCTGCAGCGCATCCTCCAGCCCGCCATTCGCCGCGTCGCGCGCATAGCACTGCGCCATGATGACGAAATCCGGATCTAGCTCGTTCTTCATGTCGACCGCGGCGCGATAGCGAACGATCGCCTGTTCCAGCGGCACCACTTCCAAGCCCGCGCTTTGCGTGCGGCGCTTGCCTTCGATCGGCTGGTCGTCGATGCGGATGCCGGCGATGCCGGCGTGAATGCTCTCCCGCACCAGGCGGCGCACCGCCATGATGCCGCCGTGCCCGGTGTCACCGTCGATGATCACCGGTGTGGCTACGCTGCTCGCGATCCAGCCGGCGACCTGTACGCACTCGGTCATCGTGGCGGTACCGACATCCGACATGCCGGTGTAGCCGCCGACCACACCGCTGGTGCCGACGAACAGCGCCTCGCAGCCCGAGCGTTCCATGATGCGCGCCAGCGCCGCGGTCGGCGGGTGCATCACCGACAGCACCTTGCCCTGGCGATGGATGAGCTGCTTCAGGCGCGTCGTTGCGCGCCCACCTTCAATCCGTGGTGACGCCATGACGCCGCATCTCCTCCTTGATCCGCGACTTCACCGCGAAGTACTTCGCCGCGTCATCCCATCGGGCGCTGACTGACGTGTCAAGCAGCCTTAGTCGTCCACGACTTCCGCCGCGTGGTGGCGATTGAGGCGGTGATTGCCGCGGCGCGCGATTTGTCGCATCAACTCGGCGGACCATGACCACGCACGATCCCGTTCGCTTCGTCGCCAAGAACATGCGCGTCGATCTCCGGCTGATCGCCGAGATGATCGCGCCCGGCGCGCGCGTGCTCGACATCGGCTGCGGCGACGGCACACTGATCGACCATCTATCGCGCACCAAGGGCTGCGACGCACGCGGCATCGAGGTCGACATGGCCGAGGTGATCCGTGCGGTGGCGCACGGCATGCCGGTGATGCACGGTGACGCCGACACCGACCTCGCGCACTATCCTGACAGCGCATTCGACTACGTGGTGCTGTCGCGCACGCTCCAGGCGGTGGGACGGCCGCGCGCCGTGCTGCGCCAGATGCTGCGGATCGGCACGCGCGCGGTGGTGAGTTTTCCGAATTTCGGCCATTGGATGGTGCGCTGGCAGTTGGTCAGCACCGGGCGGATGCCGATGACACCGACCTGGGACCGGCCGTGGCACGAGACACCGAACATCCACCCCTGCACGATCCGCGACTTCTTCGCACTGTGCGAACACGACGGCTACGTGGTGGAGCACTGGCTCGCCGCCGATGACGCGGGCCGGCGCGGGCCGTGGCGGCGCGCCCCGCGGCTGGCGAACCTGTTCGGCGAACAGGGGCTGTTCCTGCTGCGACGGGTCCGCAGTGGCGAGGCGGATTGACGGCGCAATCGCCGCCGCCGTAGGGTGCGCCGCGCCGGGACCGCCCGGCCCTCGTGATTTGTCCGGCCGGATTGCGGCGAGGTGAAACAAGCGCGCTAAAGAGGCCAGCGACAGCCCATCTCCCGGGCTCAAGCTGCTCCATCGGTCGGGCCAAATGTTCAGAGGGCCCAGACAATGACCACTGATCCCGGCAACTACCGCACCGCCACCCGGCTGGTGCACGGCGGCATCCAGCGCAGCCAGCACGGCGAGACAGCCGAGGCGCTATATCTCACCTCCGGTTATATCTACGACGATGCCGAACAGGCCGAGGCCACTTTCGCGGGCACGGTCGATCACTACCAGTATTCACGCTTCGCCAATCCGACGGTGTCGATGCTGGAGGAGCGGCTCTGCCTGATCGAAGGCGCGGAAGCCTGCCGCACCACGGCAACCGGCATGGCGGCGGTCAACGCGGCGCTGCTCGCGCATCTGAAGGCCGGCGACCGCGTGGTGGCGTCGCGTGCGTTGTTCGGCTCCTGTCACTGGATCGTCTCGACGCTGTTGCCGAAGTTCGGCATCGCGACCGAGTTCGTCGATTGCGCCGATCTCGCGCAATGGCGCGCTGCGCTGTCGCGTCCGGCGCAACTGGTGCTGCTGGAGACGCCGTCCAACCCGATGCTGGAGCTGGTCGATCTGCGTGCAGTGTGCGATCTGGCGCATGAAGCGGGTGCGATCGTGGTGGTGGACAACGTGTTCGCCACACCCTTGTTGCAGCAGCCGCTGACGTTCGGCGCCGATGTGGTGGTGTATTCCTGCACCAAGCACATCGACGGCCAGGGCCGCGTGCTGGGCGGCGCAGTGCTGGGCAGCCGCAAGTGGGTCACCGATACGTTGCAGCCGTTCATCCGCAACACCGGGCCGGCGATGTCGCCGTTCAACGCCTGGGTGCTGCTGAAGGGACTGGAGACGTTGGCGCTGCGCATCGATGCCGGCTGTCGCGGCGCGGTGGCGATCGCCGAGTTCCTCGCCGGACGGCCTGAGGTGACGCGGGTATGGTATCCGACCCGGGCCGATCACCCGCAGCAGGCACTCGCGCTGCGGCAGATGACGGCGGGCGGCACGGTGGTGACGTTCGAGGTGGCGGGCGGCAAGGATTCGGCGTTCAGCATGATGAACGCATTCGGACTGATCGCGGTGTCGAACAATCTGGGGGATTCGAAGTCGCTGGTGACTCACCCGGCCACCACAACGCATATGCGCATCGGCCCGGAGGAACGCGCGAAGCTCGGCATCACCGACGGGGTGATCCGGCTTTCCGTCGGGCTCGAGGATGTCGGGGACCTGACGGACGATCTGGCGCAGGCTCTGGCGACGCTCCGCAGCATCGCCACGGCACGCGCGGCGGAGTGATTGTTGTATACTTTTCGGCAAGCCAGGCGTTATGACGATCACGCCAGTGCCGGGCCGCCAGCGCCCTCATTTCGGTTGGCTTGATGAAGAGCGAACATTCAACGCCGGTGTTTTCCATCGTCGCCCCCGCCTACAACGAGGAGCGGAACCTGCCGCTGCTGCGGACCCGCGTCGCCCAGGTGATGGACGGCCTGGGTGAGCCGTGGGAGCTGATTCTCGTCAACGATGGCAGCCGGGACGCCACGCTCGAGGTGATGATGGGTCTGCGGGCGCTGGATCCACGCGTAGCAATCGTCAATCTGTCCCGCAATTTCGGCAAGGAGATTGCCACTACAGCCGGGCTGGATCACACGCGTGGCGATGCGGTGATCGTTGTGGACTCGGATCTTCAGGACCCGCCCGAGGTGATTCCCGAGCTGGTGGCCGCCTGGCGGCAGGGTTTTGACACCGTTTATGCGCAGCGCCGCCAGCGCCACGGTGAGACATGGCTCAAACGAGCGACCGCCGCGGCATTTTACCGCCTGCTCGGTCATGCCACGTCGGTGCCGATTTCGCGGGATACCGGCGATTTTCGCTTGATGAGCCGGCGGGTCGTCAACGCTCTCAGCGAGATTCGGGAGCGCCATCGCTTCATGAAGGGACTGTTCGCCTGGGTGGGGTTCTCGAGCTGCGCCGTGGCCTACGATCGCCAGCCGCGGCATGCCGGACAGACGGCCTGGGGCTACTGGCGGCTCTGGAACTTCGCGGTCGAGGGGATCACCAGCTTTACCACCATACCATTGCGGGTCGCGACGTATCTTGGCCTGCTCGTCGGGCTGGCCTCGGCGATATTCCTGTTGCAACTGCTGGTGCGTACTCTGATCTTCGGGAATGAGGTTCCGGGCTATCCCAGCCTGATGGCGGTCGTGCTGTTTCTGGGCGCCGCGCAGCTCGTGACCCTCGGGGTCATCGGCGAGTACCTCGGCAGGGTCTTCAATGAGGTCAAGCAGCGGCCGCTGTATCTGGTTGAGCAGTATTTGCCAAGCAATCCATCATCTTCCGGGCCAGCGGACCAAGCGTACCCACCTCATGTCAAAACGTTGCAGTCCGCAACGGGACTCGCCACGCCATAACCCAGAACCGAGGGTCTGGTCTCACCATGCGCGCCTCACGCTGTATACCGCCGCCGATCCCGTCGTTCGCGGCTCTGGCAACTAATGCAGGGTTCTTGCGATGAGCAATCGTCTGGCGACAGGTCCTGTCATCACTGCCCACTGGCCTGCCTTGAGATTGCCGAAGCCGGCGGAGGCACTCCTGGCGTTCGTGGCCGCCGGTTGCTTCTACGTCTCGCTGTATGGAGAACTGCCCTATCATGACGTGGCGAAATTGTCCCGGGAGATCGACGGAGGTAGGTATCTCTGGGACATCGCTCATATCTTTATGCAGCCCGCCACCTTGCTGTGGCATCGGCTGCTGGGCTTCGGTGAAAGCGCAGAGCAGAGCCAGAAGCACATCAACACGTTCGCCACGGCTGTCGCGATCGGCATATTCCATTATACGCTGTGCCGTCTGAACGTTCCTGTCCTGCGTCGGACGCTGAGCAGCCTGTTGCTGGCTGCCAGTTGCAGCCTGATCATTCTGGCACCCAGCGGTCACATGAAGCTGCTGGCGTTCCCATTCGTGAATGCCGCCCTGTACCAGCTGATCTTCTGGGAGCAGGCATCCCGGGAGCAGAGAGCCCCCCGCCGACTGGTCGGTGGCGCGATCTTCCTGGGGCTTGCGGGAGCATTCCTGGCGAGCTGTCTGGCGACGATTCCGTTCGCGACCGCCGCCGTCTTCATAATATCACTGCGACAACACCGGTCTGTGGCCTCGGCCATGGCGAACACGATGCTGTTCGGTGCGATCTGCGCAGCGGTATTCGGTGCCAGCATCGTCTTTGGCTATATCGAGTTCGCGGGTCAGCCGCTCACGATCGCCGGCCTGCACGACTCGGTCGCCCTGAAGGCCGGTATGCGTCCCTCTGCCTCGGCGCCAACAGTTTCAATAATCAGTCTTGCTCGGCTGGGCTTCGGCACGGTCAACAATTTCATCGCCGCGCCGGATCTCGGGGGCGTTGTCCGTGCCTACCTTGGTGGACAGATCAACGATCTTCGCCCCTACATGCCGCAACTGTTCTGGCAGGCGATACCGGTTGGCGCCACCTGCGCTCTGCTGGCAATCATCTATCTTTGGACGGCTCGATCGGTGGCGCGAGGCGCCGCCGTCTGGGCGCCGTTGGCGTTCTTGTGTGGCGCGCAGGCCTGGACGATCTACTACGGGATGAACGACCCGGAGCATTGGTTCCAGCTCTCGGCACCGACCATAATCCTGTTTCTGCAGACCGTGTCCCCGACGTTCGTCCGATGGATGCTTCCGTTGTGGTCGATCGGCACGCTTGCCGTCAACCTGACGATGTACGCCATTCCGCAAGCCACCTATCCGCTCCACAAGTACGAACGCCAGCTCGAAGGCCTGTACTCGTCAGACGATCTGATCCTGTATTTTGTCTCCTATCCGGGCACCCACTACCTGGGCTTTTTCAATGTGCCGCGATTGCGGACGCTTGCGATCGACAAGATCATCATGCAGTCCAAGGATCCGGATCAGGCATTCGCCCGCATACGTGACGAGGTGCTCGCCACGCAGAACGCCGGCGGCAAGGTCATCGTGTTCGATGCGCTCGACCCGTATGACTGGAACGGCGCATGGGCGACATTTGCGGGTATGGGAATCACCAAGGCCAGGGTCACGGACTTCCTCGCCAGCAATTTCAAAATCGAGTACCTTGGACGTGTCGCGGAAATGCCGGCCTGGCGTATCCGATAAGCGATGGGCCGCACGCGATCAGCATGACTGGAACCCGCGGTCGATGCTGTCAATGCGAAAAGACTGCCCCCGTCGTCATCCCCGCGAAGAGCAATGACAGGCCGCGTTTCCAGCCGAAGTGAAAGTGCTTAAATAGATCCGGCCCGACATCATCATTTTGCACGTCCGTCTAACCATGCCCATGCAGCGCATCCAATTCACTGCCGACGATTTCGGCCTCACCCCATCGGTCAACGAAGCCGTCGAGCGCGCGCACCGTACCGGCGTCCTGCACGCCGCCAGCCTGATGGTGGCTGGCCCCGCTGTCGCCGATGCCGTGCGTCGCGCCCGTGCGCTGCCGAACCTTCGGGTCGGGCTGCATCTGGTGGTGATCGAAGGTCCCGCCGTGCTGTCGCCGGCCGAGATTCCCGATCTGGTGGACGCGCACGGCTGGTTCCCCTCCGGCCAGCTCCGTCTCGGTGTCGACTACGCCGTCCGCCCGCGCATCCGCCGCCAGCTCGCCGCGGAGATCCGCGCCCAGTTCGCCGCCTTTGCCGCCCTTGGACTGCCGCTCGCGCACGCGGATGCGCACAAGCACATGCATCTGCATCCCGTGGTCGGCCGGCTGATGCTCGACGCCGGCCGCGAATTTGGTCTCACGCATGTGCGCGTTCCGGCTGAGCCACCCGCGGTTCTTGCGCGCTGCGGCACCCGCGTCGGCCTCGGCGCCCATGCGCTGTATCACTGGACGCGCCTGCTGCGCCGACAGGTGCGCATGGCGGGTATGACGACCACCGATCACTGCTTTGGCCTCGCCTGGAGCGGGCACATGACGCAGCAGCGCGTCCATCGGTTGCTCGCGGCGCTGCCCAAGGGCGAGAGCGAAGTCTACTTCCACCCAGCCGTTGCGCGCGATGCGACGCTGCGGCGGTTGATGCCCGATTACCAGCACGAAGCCGAACTCGCCGCGCTCCTGCTCCAGCGGCCGGCTACAGAATGAACCGGCTCAGGTCGCCCTTCTGCGCCAGCGGCGCCACACGGTCATTGACGTAGGCGGCATCCACGGTGATCGCCTCACCCGCCTTGTCGGTGGCGGTGAAGCTGATCTCCTCCAGCAGCCGTTCCAGCACGGTGTGCAGCCGTCGCGCGCCGATATTCTCCACCCGGTCGTTGATGTCCGCGGCCAGTTCCGCCAGTGCATCCACCGCATCGTCGGTGAACGTCAGCGTCACCTGCTCGGTCGCCATCAGCGCGGCATACTGTTTCACCAGCGAGTGCTCCGGCTCGGTGAGGATCCGCCGCAGGTCCGCGCGCGACAGCGGCGCGAGCTCCACGCGGATCGGCAGCCGCCCTTGCAACTCCGGCAGCAGGTCCGACGGCTTCGCCAGGTGGAACGCGCCCGAGGCGATGAACAGCACGTGGTCAGTCTTCACCGTCCCGTACTTGGTGCTGACCGTGGTGCCCTCGATCAGCGGCAGCAGGTCGCGCTGCACGCCCTCGCGCGACACGTCGCCACCGCGGAAGCCGCCCTCCATGGTGCGCGCCGCCACCTTGTCGATCTCGTCGATGAACACGATGCCGTTGTTCTCGGCGTGTGACACCGCGTCCTTGGTCAGCCGGTCGTTGTCGAGCAGCCGGTCGGCCTCTTCCTGCTCCAGCAGCCGCCGCGCCGCTTCCACCGTCAGCTTGCGCTTCTGCGTGGGCCGCCCGCCGAACATCCCCTTCATCATCTCGCCGAGGTTGATCACCTGGCCCGGCGGCATGCCCGGAATGTCGAGCTGGCCGATCGGCATGCCGCCCGACTGCGCGACCTCGACCTCGATCTCCTTCTGCTCGAATTCGCCGTTGCGCAGCATGCGGCGGAATTTTGAACGCGTGTCGGCGGCCGCGCCCTCGCCCACCAGAGCGGTGATCAGCCGCTCCTCCGCCGCCAGCTCGGCCTGTGCCTGCACCTCCTTGCGCGAGGCCTCCCGCAGCATCGTGATGCTGGCCTCCACCAGGTCGCGTGCGATGCTTTCGACGTCGCGGCCGACATAGCCGACCTCGGTGAACTTGGTCGCCTCCACCTTCAGGAATGGCGCCTGCGCCAGCCTGGCCAGCCGGCGCGCGATCTCGGTCTTGCCGCACCCGGTGGGGCCGATCATCAGGATGTTCTTGGGGACGATCTCCTCGCGCATCTCCTCCGGCACCTGCTGGCGGCGCCAGCGGTTGCGCAGCGCGATCGCGACCGCGCGCTTGGCGTCGTTCTGACCGACGATGAACCGATCGAGTTCGGAAACGATCTCGCGCGGCGAATAGGTTGGGACTTCCATATCAGATGGTCTCGAGTATTACGTTGTTGTTGGTATAGACGCAGATTTCCGCCGCAATTTTCATTGCCCTCCGCGCGATCTCCTCGGCGGACAGCCCGTCCACCGACAGCAATGCGCGCGCCGCGGCGAGCGCGTAGTTGCCGCCCGAGCCGATGCCGATCACGCCGTCCTCCGGTTCCAGCACGTCGCCGGTGCCGGTGAGCGTGAAGCTGCGGTCCTGGTCGGCCACCGCCATCATCGCCTCCAGACGGCGCAGATAGCGGTCGGTACGCCAGTCCTTGGCCAGCTCGACGCAGGCGCGCTCGAGCTGGCCGGGAAAGCGCTCCAGCTTGCTCTCCAGCCGTTCCAGCAGGGTGAAGGCATCGGCGGTGGCGCCGGCGAAGCCCGCCAGCACATTGCCTCCCCCAGGGCCGCCGGTGCCAATCCGGCGCACCTTGCGGGCGTTGCCCTTGACGATGGTCTGACCCATGGAGACCTGGCCGTCCCCGGCCATGGCCACGTGTCCATCCCGCCTGACGCACAGGATGGTGGTGCCGTGCCACCCGGTCGGGTCGGCAGCGGCGTTCATAATGTTCTGCATGACGCGCCTAGATGGCTACCCAGCGATCCGACGGCAAGACCGGGGAGCGGCGATGGTCACAGCGGGACGAGAAGCAGCGCGCCGAACGCCGCCAGCACGACGGCGCAGCGCTCGACCCGCGGTTCCCGCACGCGGCGTTCGGCGAACGCCATCGCCTGCGTGATCAGGATCGCGGCCGGCGCATGATCGGCGAACATCACCGCCAGCATCATCGCCCAGCAGCCGATGAGGCAGTCCTGCCCGCGGGCGCAACCGAACACGAAGCAGTCCCGATCGGCCCGCCATCCATCGGCCGCAAGTGCCATGGTGCGATGGCAGCGGCGCAGTGCCCGGCGCTTGAACGGCGTGACCTCCCAAAGCGCCGCGAGCACGAACGCGATCGCGCCGAGGCGCCCGTCCAACACCGGCACGACCGCCAGCAGCGCGACGCCGAGCACGCCGGCGGCAAGCCACGGACACAGCAGGCCGATGAGGAACAGGGCAAGCGCCCGCATGCGGCGAAACGCGAAACTGCGCGCGGCGACATAGCGGAGCATCGGCATCGTCAATGGCGGCGCCATCGCGAGCGCCATCACCGCCCAGGCGCCCAGCATCTGGTCCAGCGCCCCGGTGCGCCATTGCGCCAGCAGGCGGGCGGCGAGGTCGCCCGCCAACCCGCCCCGCATCACGATACACAGCGATCCCGCCGCCATCGGTGCGGTAAGCCAGCCGAGCGCCAGCCAGGCTCCGGCGCTCAGCGACAGGACCCACCATTCGGGATGGCGATCGAGCCAGATGGCTGCCCGCATCGCCGACGGCTCAGTGGTAGTAGACGCTCAGGCGTCCGATCTGCAGCGAGGTGTCGGGCGCTGCCCGCATCAGGCGCGCCGCGTCGGTCGGCACGATGCTGACATCGAGGTGCCCGCCATCCCAGTTGCGCTCCCGCCGGAGTTGGTCGAGCAGACTGGTGATGTCGAGCACGGTGGTTCCGCCGCTGCCGCCGGTATGGCTGCTGTCCCGCGTCGCCTTGGCGATACCGAACGTCGACAGCATGCCGGCGAACAATGGCGGTTGCCCTGCTGCAGCGGGCGTGTTCACGAAGACCTTGTAGGTGCCGGTCCTGCCCGTGCCGGTGACGTTCTCGATGTTGAGGAAGGCACGCGGCAGGTGGACAGGGGCCAGAGCCGCGAGCGCCGCCTGGTGTGCGGTCTGGTTGATCGCGATCTGCGCGTTGTTGCCTTGCGCGCCGACCGGGATGGCTGTCGCACTGGCGCCGACCATGGCAGGCGGCGGCCGTGGCCCGGCGGTCATCGCGGCAACTGGCGGCTGTGCCGCGACCTGCGCCGCGCCGAGCGGATCGGAAATGTCGTCATAGTTGTACCCGTGCAGAACATTGGCGGTGTTCACCATATCCGCGGATTGGTAGGTCACCACCCGCCCCTGCGCGCCGTGCAGGGTGAAGATCTGGCCGGTGAGCCAATTGGGATCGGCCGGATTGACGAAGGCCGGATTGCGATTCCGCCAGACCTCCCACAGGCGATCGATGTTAGCGTGGTGCAGCCAGAAAATCGGATCGGCCGCAGCGGTGTCGGGATCGGACATCCAGCCGCCGATCTCGTCGTGCACGACATTGTGCGGCACGCTTTCCAGCATGCCGAACACGCCGTTGCTGACGCCCTGGTGGTGGAAGCCGGTCGAGGGTCCGCCAAACCCCGGATCGCCGCCTCGCGACGAGCCCTCGAAAACGCCGTCGGTGAGGCAGTTCAGGTTGACGGCGTCCTGATCGAGTTGGAGCGAGCCTCCGGCCACATTGCGCCCGTCGACCCAGAGCGGGTTAACGCCGCCGTGGCCGTCGTCGCGATTGAGGAATGCCGCGGGCAGCAGCGGCGCGTTTGGATTGGTCGTGTCGGAGTAGTTCCAGTATGGCAGCGCCCAGCCGGCCGGTCCGCCGAGACTGACCACGGTGGCCGCGATGATCTCCTCGAAGCAGCCCAGATAACCGCGATGCCAGGGAAGGAAAAAGGCCGTCTGGTGCTGGCACTGATCCCAGAACGTCGTCTGATCCTGCCGTGACGGCAGCGGCGTGGACTGCAGACCTGCCCCCCCGGGATCGGCCGGAAAACCATGCACCGCAGCCTGGTACCACCAGCTTGTCGGATCATTCAGCGCCAGCTTCTTGAGCGCCTCGACCGCGCGCCCGTACCAGAACAGATCGTCATTCTGGCCGGTCAACCGAAGGACACTCTTGCGGGTTCTGACGCCAGGCGTGGAGCCGCTCATCGCCGCACCCTCCCCTCACGTTCTCGTTGTTGCGGCAGATTATCGCATACCGCTTGCCGCCCCAATAAAAACTGACCGTGTAATGATATCGTGATCGCAGGTTGACGCGGCGATCCGGCGCTGCCTTCGATACAGTGCAGGAAAACCGGAGAAATCGTACCGATGCCCACCTCGACAGCGGCAGAACTCGCGGCCCGGCTCGACCGGCTGCCGATGACCAGACACATCTGGTATCTGGTGACGCTGATCTCGCTCGGTGGCTGTTTCGAGCTGTACGACCTGTTCCTCACTGCCTATATCGCCCCTGGCCTTAACAAGGCCGGCTACTTCACCCCGCAATCCCTTGGCGTGTTCAACATCCTGGGCCCGATCGGCGTGGCCGGCATCGGCACCTTCGTATTCTCGCTGTTCGCCGGCCTGTTCGTCGGCGCGATCTGCCTGGGCCATGTCGCCGACAACTACGGACGGCGGAGCGTGTTCACCTTCTCGCTGGTCTGGTACTCGATCACCACGGCGATCATGGCGTTCCAGGACACCGGCTTCGGCGTCAACCTGTGGCGCTTCATCGCCGGCATCGGCATTGGCGTAGAGCTGGTGACGATCGACACCTACGTGGCCGAGCTGGTGCCGCTCACGCATCGCGGGCGGGCGTTCGCCTACAACCAGTTCTTTCAGTTCCTTGCTGTGCCGATCATGGCGTTCATCGCCTGGCTGCTGGTGCCGCAGGCGCCGTTCGGCTTCGACGGCTGGCGCTGGGTGGTGCTGATCGGCTCGGCCGGCGCCATCGTGATCTGGTTCATCCGCCTCGGGCTGCCGGAATCTCCGCGCTGGCTGGCGCGCCATGGGCGGTTCGCGGAGGCCGAGGCGATCACCGCGGCAATCGAGGCGCGGGTCGCGGCCGATGTCGGCAAGCTGCCTGCGCCCGGTCCGGCCGAAGCGCAAGAGGAAGGCGAGGGCAGCTTCGCCGAGATCTGGCAGCCGCCGTACGAACGGCGTGCGATCATCCTGTCGGTGTTCAACTTCTTCCAGACCTTCGGCTATTACGGCTTCGCCGCCTGGGTGCCGACGCTGCTGATCGCCAAGGGCATCACGATCACCACCAGCCTGCTGTATTCTTTCATCATCGCCATCGCCAATCCGGTAGGCCCGCTGCTCGGCACGCTGATCGCCGACAAGATGGAGCGGAAGTGGCAGGTATGCGCCGGCGCGATCGGTATCGGCGTGTTCGGCATGCTGTTCGCCAATGCATCGGATGCGTCAATGCTGATCACGCTCGGCGTGCTGGTCACGCTGTGCAACAACTGGATGTCGTTCAGCTTTCACGGCTACCAGTCGGAGCTGTTCCCCACCCGAATCCGCTCGCGTGCCGTGGGCTTCGTGTATTCCTGGAGCCGGCTGTCAGCCGCGCTGTCGGGACTGGTGGTGGCCTATCTGCTGAACCTGGGTGGCGTGAACGCGGTGTTCACGTTCATCGCGTTCGCGATGCTGATGGTGGTGGTCTCGATCGGCGCGTTCGGCCCGCGCACGCGCGGGCTGGCGCTGGAGGCGATTTCCAGCGCCTGATCAGTACACGCATCGGGCGGACAAGGGGGGCGCAACCGACGGGGAAACTCATTCTAGCCGGGAACTCAGGCGATAGCTTGGCCCGATGGGTTTCGCTGCGCTCTACCCATCCTACAAGTTGGCGCGCTCCTGTTGCCGTAGGATGGGTAGAGCGCAGCGAAACCCATCGGGCCAGGCGATTCCACCTTGCTTGAAATCACTCCAGGCATCGCCATCCTGTCGCCATGACAGATGTATCTACGCCATGGTCAGACCGCCCGACACACTGATCGTCTGGCCGGTGATGTACTCCGCATCGTCGGACAGCAGGAACGCGATCATCCCCGCATAGTCATCCGGCTTCCCCAGCCGCCGCAGCGGAATCGCCCGCGCCAAGGCATCGCCGATCGAAGGCGACGCCGCGCGGAAATTGTCGAACAGCGGCGTCTCGGTCGGGCCGGGGCACACTACGTTCAGCGTGACGCCCTTGCGTGCCAGTTCGCGCGCCAGGGTCTTGGTGAACGCAATGATCCCGCCTTTGCACGCCGCGTACACCGCTTCGCCGGACGAACCCACGCGGCCGGCATCCGACGCCACGTTCACCACGCGGCCGAACCCGCGTTCGGCCATGCCGCGCACCACGACGTGGTGCATGTTCAGCGCGCCATACAGGTTGATCTGCACCACCTTGTCCCACAGCGCGCGGTCGGTATCGAGGAAGGCGACCGGCGTGTCCCACCCCGCGATGTTCGCCAATCCCTCCGCCGGCCCGAACGCCGCGACGGCGGCGGCTATCTGGTCACGGTCGGTGATATCGACCCGATACGCCTGCGCCTTTCCGCACTGCGCCGCGGTCGCGCGCGCGCCTGCCTCGTCGAGATCGAAGATCCCCAGCACGCAGCCTTCCTCGGCCAGCCGCAACGCGGCGGCACGGCCGATGCCACTCGCGCCGCCGGTCAGGATCACCCGCCGGCCGTTCAGTCCACGCATGCTCACCCGGCGTGAAAAGCGATCGTGCGCAGTTCGATGCTTTCGCGCGGCAGCACATCGGCAGGCGCGGTCGGGTCCTCGAATGCACCGTGCGGCGACAGCACGGCGCGGCCGTCGCGCGCCGAGTTATAGCATTTCAGCAGCAGCACCTCGTCCGCGCGCATCTCCGGCACGTAGTACCAGCGCTGCTTCGGATTATGCTGCATCAGATAGATCTCGCCTTTGCGGTCGCGATAGATCAGGTCCGACGCAATCAGGTCGCCGGGAGAGACCGAGCGCGCATCGCACATCGCCAGCGGAGCGTCGCGCAGCGGACCGCGGATCGGCCGCCACACGTTGATGAACTCGTAGCGTTTGCCCAGCAGCGCGTCCGCCTCGTCGCCCATCAGCTCCCGGATACGCTGCGGGGCGGAACGCTCGGTGTAGTCGTTGTGTACGCGCGTCGCCGGCTGGCGCGGCATCCCCGCGGCGCGATCCTCGGCACCCCATTGCCGGCGGCGGATCGTGTGATCGAAGGTGATGACGCGCGACGCCCCGGTGTACTGTGCGACCAGGCTTTCGGCTTCGAGGTAATAGACGCGGCGAAGCTCGTCTTCGTTGTAGAAGTCGCGGACCGCGCTGCGTTGCTCGGCCAGTTCGAAGCCTTCGCGGTCGAGCGACAGGTCGGCAACGATCGGCCGCGCGTCATGCACCGTCACGCGGTGCGGCGCGTTGACGGTGTTGGTGCGGGGCACGCCGGGCGGCGGATCGTAGGTGTAGCTGTGCGGTCTTTCCGTCATCGGGGCGAGATAGACCAGATCGGCCTCCACACCGCTAAGCTGGGAGATGGTTGTACTCTGCTGGTCCATGCCCCTGTGCCCCCGTGCGACAAATGTTGCTACGCCACGCAGAACTAGATGGTATCCCGACCGGGCCGCTCAAGAACCTTGCGAGGCAGCCATGAAGATCACGCCCGGACTGGCGTTCATGAACATCGCAGGGACGCTGGTGTTTCTCGGCCTTGCCATCCTCGGCTGGGGCGGTTTTGCCGCCTTCTTCTCCCACCCGGCACTGACCACAGTAGCGGTCGCAACCCTCGTGATGGCCGGCGTGGGGCTGTTGAGCAACGCCAATCTGAGCGCGGGCGAGCGCGAGGCGCGCGGCAACCGCTGGGTGCTCATCGCCTTCGCCGTGGTCGGGCTACTAGGCGCGTGGCTGCCGGCCTACAGCGACCGCAAAAACTTCTGGACCCTCGACGGCGACACCATCCGGTGGCTTGGCGTGGTCCTGTTCATCGCAGGCGGGACCTTGCGGCTGTGGCCGGTGTTCGTGCTCGGCCACCGGTTCAGCGGGCTGGTCGCCATCCAGCCCGGACACTCGCTGATGACGACCGGTATCTACCGCGTCATCCGTCATCCCAGCTATCTGGGACTGCTGGTCAACTCGCTTGGGTGGGCACTGACATTTCGTTCCGGCGCGGGCATCCTGCTCACGGCGGTCACATTCGTTCCACTTGTCGCCCGCATCCGTGCGGAGGAGGCGTTGCTGCTTTCGCAGTTCGGCGCTGAGTATGACGAATACCGTGGCCGTACAGCACGGCTGATTCCGGGCCTCTGGTAACCGTGGCGCCGCTCCCCAGATGGGTGCCGTCGGCAAGGAAAGGCGCCCGCCATGAACACAATGCGCGCTGCTGTTATCGCTGTCCTGACCATGCTGCCGGCGGCGAGTGCATTCGCTCAGTCGCCGGGTTCCGGAGCGGCTGGCCAGATCGCATCCATGGGCGGGCAGTCCGTCGGGCACGGTCCGCGTCCGCAGCAACCGACTCCGCTGTTCGTGCAAGGTGAACTGATGGCCGGTATCTGGACCCGGATGTCGCCACCGTACGACGCGACGGCCAATCGCAACGGCGCGGCGAACCCGCTGCCGTAGCAGCAACCGCGCTCTGCGATCCGTTGCAGTCGGCAACTGCAACGGATCGCGAGGCAGTCGGTCGCGCGCTTACGCGGCGTGCATCAGTTCGAGCGCGTCCTCGTAGACCGTCATGTTCTTGCCGTACGAGACCGCCGCGGCCTGGCAACCGCACACCAGGTGCATCCAGCGCCACGGCTCACGCGTGTTGTGGAACTCCTCGATGACCGCCTGGTGGTGCTTGAAGGCGTGCATCTCGGTGAAGTTGTCGTGGCAAACGATCTCGGCGAGGCGCCGCATCAGCACCTGTGGGTCGTAGCGCAACTCTACGTACTGCTGCGCCAGGTTCACCGTTGCCCGGACCTCCGGTACCGCACGCATCATGCCGAGGTTGCTGACCGTGGACCAGTCGGTCGGCGGCTGGTTGTAGATGCTCTGGGTGATCGCTTCGAGCAGATCATCCTGCGAGCGCGGCGGCAGGGCAGCGACGGCGTCCATGTCCGGCTGGATGGTATCTTGCATCCGGTACTGGGTGGACTTCACCTCGGGACCGGTGTGCCACAGCAGCAGCGCCAGCAGCTTGTTCTTCATGCTGAAGCCTTCGAGCCGGATCAGGTAGCGCCGCAGGTTGGCGCTGGTATGCAGGTGCACGTCCATCGGGTTGCCGGTCAGCGAGCGCAGGAACAGGCCGGCCGCACCGATCGACAGTGCCTCGCCGGCGCCTTCCAGCGACAGGCCGTCGGCCAGCGCCTGGGCGATCATCTTCGGGATCTCGGGATAGGTCTTGCAGCCGCGGATGGCTTGGCCGAGTTCGCCGATCTTTGCGGTCTCATCGTCACCGGAGCGCTGGCGCAGGACGCGGCCCAGCAGCCCATGCTCCTCGATCAGCGCATCGACCTCCGGGACCAGCCTTTGGGTGGGGAAGCGCGCGACATAACGCACTGCCGGACGGAACAGGACCTTCAGATGCTCCGTGCCGAGCGTCTCCAGCCCGCGCCAGAGGTAGCCGGGGAACAGGAAGTAGTGGTCGTCGAGCGTGTTCTTCGGCAGCGCCACGCTCATCAGCAGATTGAACGCCTCGATCGCCGGGACATGGTCCCACAGCCACAGGAAGATGTGGTCGGCCTTGTTGCTCTCGCCGCGGCTGCACGCCTTGAGAAAGGCCTCCTTGTTGGCTTCGACACCGCGCGAGGTCACCACCTCGCCCGAGCCGTCAGCCGCGAGATCGTCCGCCCGGCTTTCGTCGGTGCCACTGGCATCCAGCGGTGCGAAGTCCAGCAGGCTGTAGGGCGAGGTCACCGGGTCGTTGATGTGCTTGTTGGACAGGGCGACGTGCTGGAGGACGGGCAGGAAGCGGTCCTCGCCGTCCAGGCGGCCGACCAGGTTGGTGATCGCATGCAGACCGGCGAGCGGATGCAGCGGGCCGCCGTGATGGCCGGGGGGCAGGTCGGCGGAGCGGACGACCGCCAGCGCCGAGGCGGTCAGCATGGTCTGCGGCGCGACGCCGGCACGCAGTTTGTCCAGGGTGCGATCCAAAATCTCGGTGGGGGGCGTCTGCTCGATGAACTGGACAAGTGGTTCAATCGTTTCGGGGTATTGGACACGTACGTGCATGGTAGGTGGGCTCCTCGTCAGTGCGACAACGCGCAGCAAGCGTTTCTTTGGTCTCGCCTTGCCGGGTCTCGCTCAGCGGCTGCCGGGGGACGGGCAACACGAGGGACTCTTTGGTTTCAAGGGTAATCGTCGGACGGGATGGGCGAAGTGTCAACCGGGGACCGGGCTTCGAGTTCGTTGGTCACCCGGTCGTTGCCTGTTTCGCAGGCATTTTGCTGACCACCGGCGGCCTTGGTGGTCGCCAAATCAAGCGCCGGCAAAATGCCTGCTCATTGTCGAGGCTGGATCAGGCAACGGCGATGCCTTCCACCTCGACCTTCCAGGCGGAATTGCTGAGGCCGCCGACGATGAGCGTGCTCGCCGGCCGATGTGCGCCCAGCACTGCCGTGCGACCGGCGCGCACCGCGGCGATGTCGGCCGGGTCGCGCACGATCGTGGTGATCTTTACCAGGTTCTCGATCCCCATATCGGCGGCGCGCAACTGCGCCTGGAGATTCCGCCACGCCAGCGTGCTTTGCGCTTCGGCGGCTTCGGGGATGCTGCCATCGGCGGCGACGCCGACCTGACCGCTGCAATACAGCGTCCGTGTGGCCCCGGTTACTTCGACAGCCTGGGTGTACTGGCCGGCCGGCGCCGGCGCGTCGGCTGCATTGATGTCGCGACGTTGCATGGGAAACTCCTCCGTTGCGGGGTCGCATAACGCAGCCTGAATATCGGTCGGAGTCCAGGTCAGGTTGGACTGCAATCGGACGAGTTGCCGACGCTGCAAATCACGTCATTCCCGCGAAAGCGGGAACCCAGCGGTCGACCCCGCGCTGATCCCCCTGGGTTCCCACTTTCGTGGGAATGACACAGGAGGCGATACTTCACCTGTCCGAATGTCATTTTCGCCAACAGTAGAAACCTCAGGAATACAGTGACAGCAAGTAATTGGACGCGAAGCGCAAATGATTGCTCCGTGAAACTCCGTGTGCACTCGGTGCAACTCCGTGTCCGATTACTTGAATTGGCGGCGCTGCCGTCAGGCCTTTTCGGGCACCGCGCGTAACGCCGGTCCGCCCCGCCGCGGCGGACGCGGCTGCGGCGCGCTGAGCGTTGTGGTCGGTGCCGAATTGATCGTCTCGACGCTGTCCGGCAACTGGTCCTGGATGAAGCGGCCGAACACCTCCAGGTCCTCACCGCGCGGGAAACTTGCGCGCCACAGCAGGCCGATGCGCCGGTGCGCCTTCGCCGCACTGAGCGGCCGCACCTCGAGCCGGGTATGCCGCGCGGTCAGGTGCGGCAAAGCCATGGCCGGCAGCAAGGTGCAACCGATGCCGGCGGCAACCATCTCGGCGATCGTCTCCAGGCTGGTCGCACGGAAGTCGTCATTCGTCCCCTCGCGACCGCGGTACTGGTCGCCACAGACCGCCAACGCCTGGTCGCGCAGGCAGTGGCCCTCGTCGAGCAACAGCAATCGCTCGCTCACCAGCTCGCGTTCCGTGACAACCGGACGGTTGCTGAGCTTGTGTCCAGGCGGGCAGGCGAACCAGAACGGCTCCTGGAACAGCGGCATGGCACGGTGCTCGCTGGCCTGCTCGGGCAGCGCGATCAGCAGGACGTCCAGCGTATAGGCCTCGAGCGCGGCGATCAGGTTGTCGGTCAGGTCTTCCCGCAGGACCAACCGGATCTCCGGGAACCGCTGATGCAGTTGGTCGAGCAGAAGCGGCAGGATGTAGGGGCTCAGCGTCGGGATGATGCCAAGACGCAGCACGCTGGTGAGCGTACCGTGCCGATGCCGGACCAGCTCGGAGATCTGGTCGGCCTCTTCGAGCAGGCGCCGTGCGTGGGCCACGACATCCGCCCCGATCGGCGTGAGGCTGACGAAGCGCGTCGTGCGCTCGACCAACGGCACGCCAAGGGATTCCTCGAGCTTTCTCAACTGGCTGCTGAGGGTCGGCTGGGTGATCCCACAGCGTTCCGCCGCGCGTCCGAAGTGGGACAGATCCGCGACCGCGACCAGATAGCGCAGTTCGGCCAGCGTCATGGCTAATCCTCCCATTCGCGTTCTCTATGGATTAAATCGCATCTTTAGATTTGACAAATAAGGAAGGCCCGGCAAGTGTGCCGTTCAGTCGGCGTCTGGCGGGGCGGCAACGGAACAGCCGGTGCCTGTCGGAGCGCGGCCGGGAAGCGAGCATGAATTGTCCTCGATCGCACGGGTGCACTGACCGCACAGTCTTGACTGCCGGCAGTTCCGCGTGCGAGGTTTTGGGCCTTGCTGGTCGTTCCAAGCTGGCCGCAATGCATGAGAAATCGAAGTCTCTCCTGCGAGGCAGAGGCAGGAAGCACGTCGCGAGTGCTGGCCTGGTGGAAGAGAGCGCGTACCGACTGCGCACAGCGCCGAAGCATAGCCGGATGCAGCCGTTGGGCGTGAGCGTGGATGCGTTCGGCGCAGCGTGCGAAGGACGATAGCAGCTCAGGATTGGCATATCACTGGAGTTGGGAGGATTGAACATGGCACACCATGACGACATCGCGCTGATGGCCCATCTGATGCGTCGGGCTGGCTTCGGGGCGACCCGGGATGAACTCGAGACGCGCGTCAAGAAGGGATACGACGCCACCGTCGAGGAATTGCTGAACCCTGCTTCGCAGCCGGCAGTGGATCCCTACACGCTGCTGCGCCATCAGCCGGCGGCGTTGCTTCCGGGCGGTCAGCCACCGATGGGCAACGTCAACTACATGTACTATCTGGTGAACACGAAGCGCACGCTCGAAGAGAAGATGGCGCTGTTCTGGCACAGCGTGTTCGCCACCGGCAATTCCAAGGTCGACAACTACGACCAGCTGCTGGAGCAGATCGATTTGTTCCGCAAGCGCGGGATGGGCAACTTCCGCGATCTGCTGCTGACGATCGCGAAGAACCCGACGATGCTCTTCTGGCTGGACAACAACCAGAATCACGGCACCGCGGTGAACGAGAACTGGGGCCGCGAGCTGCTGGAACTGTTCAGCCTCGGTGCCGGCAACTACACCGAAGTGGACGTCCGCGAGGCATCGCGCGCCTTCACCGGCTGGACCTTCGAGACCAAGCTGCCGCGGCTGCCCTACGGGCGGTTCCCGTGGAAGTTCGAATACCGTGCGGAAGACCACGACGACGGTGAGAAGACGTTCCTCGGCCACAAGGGCAACTTCAACGGCGAGGACATCATCAACATCATCGTGCAGCAGCCGGCGTGCGCGAAGTTCATCTGCCGGCATCTGTACAACTTCTTCGTCGCCGACGAGCCGCAGGTACCCGCGTGGAACATCGAGGCGCCGCGTGATCCTGCGGCGGTCGACGCGCTGTGCAAGGTGTTCGTCGAATCGAAGTGCGAGATGAAGCCGGTTCTCAAGGCGCTGTTCACCTCGGACTTCTTCAAGCAGGCCCGCTATCAGCACCTGAAGTCGCCGGCCGAGGTGGTCGTCGGTACGCTGCGCCTGGTCGGCGGTTACGAGCTGCCGAAGCCGGGATACGGCGAGCTGTCGATGCAGCCGTCCTACATGGGTCAGGACCTGCTGAACCCGCCGTCGGTGGAGGGCTGGCACACCGGCAAGGAGTGGATCAACAGCGGCTCGCTGATGTCGCGCATCAACTTCGTCGCGGCTCAGGTCGGCAATCCGGACCTGCCGGGCGTGAAGAAGATCGTCGAGCGGCTGAAGACGCAGGGCACCAAGACGCCCGAACAGCTCGTCACCAACTGTCTCGATCTGCTCGGCCCGGTCGAGGTCGGCGCCAACACCAAGAAGGAGCTCACCGACGCGGCGAAGCAGTGGGGCGACATCGGCTGGGACAACGATGCCAGCGCGCAGAATGCCACACGGCGTGCCGCCGAGATGATGCAGCTCATCGCGGCTACGCGCGAATATCAATTCGGTTGAAACACAGAGATTCCGATAGGAGGAACCTAAATGTCTGCGACACAGGCAACCCAGAAGGACCCGGTAATCGTCGTGCTGCAGCTCACCGGCGGCAACGACTACCTCAACACCGTGATCCCGTACAACAACGGGCTGTACAAGGATAACCGCAAGGCCGTCGGCATCGCCGACAGCGACATGATCCACCTCGATCAGGCGCACGCCATCCCGAACTACATGGCGCCGCTGAAGAAGTTCTGGGACGACGACAAGCTCGCCATCATGCATGGCGTCGGCTACCTCGACTCACCGCGGTCGCACTTCCGCTCCATGGACATCTGGCACACCTGCGAGGCCGAGAAGGTCGGCACCGAGGGTTGGCTGGGCCGCGTGGTGCGCGAGTTCGATCCGAAGAAGGAGAATGTCGTCACCGCCGTCAGCTTCGGACCATGTCTGTTCCGCGCGCTGGCGGTGCCCAACGTTCCGGTCGCCTGCGTGGCCGGCCCGCTGGAGCAGTACGGCTTCCTGCCGTCGATCCGCGATCAGGCACAGCGGCTGAAGGTGCTGGAAACCTTCTCGCATATGTACCAGCCGATCGAGGGCAGCGGGGTGATGGACTATCTCGGCACCACCGGCCTCGACGGGCTGAAGGGCGCCGACATCCTGAAGGTCGCGCCGGGGCTGTACAAGTCCAATGTGACGTACCCGAACTCCACGATCGCCCAGAAGCTGAAGGGCGTCGCCCAGGTGCATCTCGCCAACCTCGGAACGCGGGTGTTCTACTGCGACCATGGCAGCTTCGACTCCCATGCCGGGCAGAACCCGCTGCACGGCAATCTGTGGAGCCAGGTCACCGAAGGCCTCGACGCCTTCATGACCGATCTGCGTGAACACAACGCGGCTGACAATGTCATCGTGCTGATGTTCTCGGAGTTCGGCCGTCGCGTGCGCGACAATGGCTCGGGCACCGATCACGGCGCCGCCGGCGCGACGTTCGTGCTGGGCGAGAAGGTGAAGGGCGGGCACTATGGCGAATACCCGTCGCTCGACGCGGGCAAGCTCGTGCAGGGTGACCTGAACCCGAGCATGGACTTCCGCAGCATCTACTCGACCATTCTCGACAAGTGGCTCGGTGTGAACCCCGCGCCGATCGTCAACGGCACTTACGAGAAGCCGGCCTTCCTGCACTAGGTCGCCGGATTCCCGACTGCCCTCGTTCCCTGGACGCGCTCCAGGGAACGAGGACGCCACCGGCTTGTGATCATGGGAGGGAATTATGGCGCTTACGACAGTTGTTCGTGGCAGGGCTTATGACTGGAGCCATGCCATCGGACGCGGTGCGGCGACCGGCACCGGCTTCAACTACGTGCAGACGATGTGCCTGGGCAAGGACGGCGATCTCTACACCTCGAACCGCGGCAACGAGAACAATTTCGGCATGCGGGTGAACCGCATCCGAATGGGCGGCCCCGGCGATGAGGAACTGGTGTCCGAGTTCTTCCAGCACGGCGAAGGCGACGGCAAGGCCACCTGGCCGTTCGGCGTCGCGGTCGGCAACGACGGCCGGGTGTACTGCTCGGACGAGTGGACCAACACGATCTCGGTGTTCGATGCCAACGGCAAGTTCCAGTACAAGTTCGGCAAGACCGGCAGCGGCGATGGCGAACTGATGCGTCCGGCAGGGATCGCGGTCGAGAACAACGGCAACGTCATCGTGGTGGACAGCGGCAACTGCCGGCTTCAGGTGTTCAGCCCGGAGGGCAAGCTGCTCGCCCAGTGCGGCAAGGCCGGCTCGGGTGACGGCGAGTTCAACCAGCCCTGGGGCATCACCACCGACAAGGATGGCAACATCTACGTCGCCGACTGGAAGAACCACCGGGTACAGAAGCTGTCGCCGCAGGGCAAGTTCCTGATGAAGATCGGCACCTATGGCGAGTTGCCGCGTTCCGAGGATGCCTATGCGGTGACCTATCTGGGGCCGTTCGTCTCCAGTCTGCCAACGTCCGATTATCCGAAGGCCGGGCTGCTCAACCACCCGACCGATGTCGCGGTCGATCCGGACGGCGATATCTATGTCACCGACTGGGGCAACCATCGGGTGTGCATCTTCGAGGCCGACGGCACGCCGCTGACCAACCTGTACGGCGACGCACAGGTGTTCTCGAAGTGGGCCAGGCAGAGCGTGGATGCCAACCCGGACATGATGAAGGCGTATCGCCGGGTGCGTAACTCGGAGCCGCTGTACCGGTTCTGCTTCCCGACCGCGGTGGACTTCAATCCGGCGACGGATGAGATCATCGTGGCCGACAGCCAGCGGAACCGGCTGCAGGTGTACAAGAAGGTGCGGGACTACCAGGACTTCCAGGCGAACCTGTAGTCGCTCGCAAAACGAACGGAAGGGCGCGTCGGCAATCCGGCGCGCCCTTCTTTTTTGTTGGCGATAGCGCTTCAACGGCGGCATTTGATGGCTCAGGGATAGATCACGCCGCCAGCAGCGCTTCCGCGGTTTCTGGCTCGAATGCTTCGGGTGGCCGTGTTTCGGGACCAGCGAATGGGCATCAGCCGCGCCTCTGCCTAATCTGTGTCCCTCTGCGGTCTCAAGGCAAACCCGCCCCTTGCTCCTCCCCACCCCCGCCGCTATACCCCCGCCCCTGATCGCGCGCCCGGGCCTGTAGGGCATGCCCGGCCGCGAACGCTTGCCCATCCGGCAGGCCCCCTGACCAGAGGAGACCCAAATGCCCAAGATGAAGACCAAGTCGTCGGTCAAGAAGCGATTCAAGATCACGGCGAACGGCAAGGTGAAGGCCGGCCCCGGCTTCAAGCAGCATAACCTCTCCGCCCGCTCGAAAACGGCCAAACGCAGCAACCGTCGCATGCAGACGCTCACCGACATGGACGCCCGCACGGTGAAGCAGTGGGCGCCCTACGGGCTGGGCTGAGGGAGCAGGCACATGGCACGCGTCAAGCGGGGCACCACTACCCATGCGCGGCACAAGAAGGTCCTCGAGCAGTCGAAGGGCTTCCGCGGCCGCACCTCCACCACCTTTCGCGCGGCGAAACAGCGGCTGGAGAAGTCGCTGCAATATGCGTACCGCGACCGGCGCAACAAGAAACGCGACTTCCGCGGCCTGTGGATCCAGCGGATCAACGCCGCGGTGCGCGAGCATGGCCTCACCTACAGCCGGTTCATCGACGGGCTGAAGAAGGCCGGCATCGAGATCGACCGCAAGGTGCTGGCCGCGATCGCCTATGACGATGCGGCCGCGTTCGCGGAGATCGTCAAGAAGGTGCAGGCAGCGCTGTAGCCGCCCTGCGGGTGGCGAAGGTAATTTGGAACCGCAAAACACGCAAAACACGCAAATGAAGCCTGAGCGTCTTTGGCGCGCCAGCGCCAGTCGGAGCGCCACTGGCCGGTCGACGCTGACAACGGTCGTAGCGCGGTTCTATTTGCGTGCCTTTGCGTGTTTTGCGGTTCCATTCTCATGACCGACGATCTGCAAGCTCTGCAGTCGGAGACCGAGGTCGCTCTTGCCGCCGCCACCGACCTGCGTGCCTGGGACGCCGTCCGCGTGGCCACCCTTGGCCGCAATGGACGCCTGACCGCACTGCTGCGCGACCTCGGCAAGACCCCGCCCGAGCAGCGCCGCGAGCGCGGAGCCGCGCTGAACCAGCTCAAGGACGCGCTGACCGGGCTCATCGAAGCCCGCCGCACCGCCCTGGAAAGCGCCGAGCTAGACGCCCGCCTGGCCGCCGAACGCCTCGATCCCACGCTGCCGCCGCGTCCCCGGGAGTCTGGCCTGATCCACCCGATCAGCCGCACCATGGAGGAGATCGCCACGATCTTCGGCGCCATGGGCTGCGCGATCGCCGAAGGCCCCGACGTCGAATCCGACTGGATGAATTTCGGCGCGCTCAACATCCCAGCGCACCATCCCGCGCGCGCCGACCACGACACGTTCTACCTGCCGGCACAGGGCAACGCCCCACCGCCGGTGCTGCGCACCCAGACCTCGCCGGTGCAGATCCGCACCATGCTGACCCAGAAGCCGCCGATCCGCGTCATCGTCATCGGCCGCACCTACCGCGCCGACCACGACGCGACGCACTCGCCGATGTTCCACCAGTGCGAAGGCCTGGTGCTGGACCGCGACCTCACTCTCGGCCACCTCAAAGGGGCGCTGATCGACTTCCTGCGCACCTTCTTCGGCATCGCCGACCTGCCGGTGCGCTTCCGCTCCAGCTACTTCCCGTTCACCGAGCCCTCGATGGAGGTGGACATCGGCTGGAACCGCCGCACCGGCGAACTCGGCAAGGGTGGCGACTGGCTGGAGATCCTCGGCAGCGGCATGGTGCATCCCCGCGTGCTGGCCAACTGCGGCATCGACCCGCGCGAGTGGCAGGGCTTCGCCTGGGGCATGGGCGTCGAGCGCATCGCGATGCTGAAGCACGGCATGACCGACCTGCGGCCTTTCTTCGAATCCGATAACCGCTGGCTGCGTCACTACGGTTTTTCCCCGCTGGCGCCGACTATGCTGCACGAGGGGGTGTGAGCGATGAAGTTCACTCTCTCCTGGCTGAAAACGCATCTCGATACCGACGCGGCGCTTGCCGAGATCACCGCCACGCTGACCCGTATCGGCCTCGAACTTGAGAACGTGGAAGACCGCGGTGCCGCCCTTGCCCCGTTCCGTATCGCCCGCGTGATCGAGGCAGTGCAGCACCCCAACGCCGATCGCCTGCGCGTGTGCACGGTCGATACCGGCACCGATACGGTGCGTGTGGTGTGCGGTGCACCGAACGCCCGCACCGGCATGAGGGGCGTGTTCGCCCCGCCCGGCACGTTCATCCCGGGCACCGGCATCACGCTGAAGGTCGGCGAGATTCGCGGCGTGCGCAGCGCCGGAATGCTGCTGTCCGAGCGCGAGATGGGGCTCGGCGAGGACCACGCCGGCATCGTCGATCTGCCCGAGGATGCGCCCGTCGGCGTGCCCTACGCGCAATGGGCCGGCCTGGACGACCCGGTGATCGACGTCAGCGTCACGCCGAACCGCGGCGACTGCTTCTCGGTTCGCGGCATCGCGCGTGACCTCGCCGCCGGCGGCATCGGCACTTTCAAGCCGTGGCATCCGGCCAAAGTGGCGCCCGCGTTCCGTGGTGGCCCGCGCTGGCAGATCGACTGGCCCGAGGCGTGCCCCTGGATCCTGGGCCGCACCATCCGCAATCTGCGCAATGGGCCGAGCCCGCACTGGCTGCAGGACCGCCTGACCTCGATCGGGTTGCGGCCGATCAACGCGCTGGTGGATATCACCAACTTCTTCACCGTCGACCTCGGCCGTCCGCTGCATGTGTTCGACGTGGCGAAGCTCACCGGCGATGTGCTGACCCTGCGCCCCGGCGCGGGCGAGACGTTCCGCGCACTCAACGGCCGCGACTACACGGTGACGCCGGAGGATTGCGCCATCGCCGATGCGGCCGGCGTGCAGTCGATGGCCGGTGTGATCGGCGGCGAGCCGACCGGCTGCGATGCAACCACCACCGCGGTGTTCATTGAGTGCGCGCTGTTCGATCCGATCCGTGTCGCGCTCACCGGCCGACGTCACCAGATCGTCTCGGATGCGCGCCAGCGCTTCGAACGCGGTATCGATGCCGCGCTGATACCCGACGCGGTGGAAGCGGCCACCGCGATGGTGCTGGAATTGTGCGGCGGCGAACCCGGCGAAATGACCGAGGCTGGCGCGCCGCCCGCCTGGCAGCGCACCGCGACACTGCGCTTCGAACGCATCGCCGGTCTAGGCGGTTCCGACATCTCGGCCGACGAGGCCGTCGCCTCGCTGCAGCGCCTGGGCTTTGGCGTGCAGACCCGCGACGCGACGCGCGTCACGGTCGCAGTGCCGCCCTGGCGCAACGACATCGCGGCGAGGATCGTGCTGGAACAGTCGGCAACGCTCGATGCCGGCGTTGCCGCAAAGGCCGCGGAGGGCTGTGCCGAGACCGAACCGGAATGCGATCTGGTCGAGGAGGTGCTGCGGCTGCGCGGCCTGGATGCCGTGCCGCCGGTCTCGCTGCCGCGCGCCTCGCCGGTGCCGCGCGCCACGCTGACGCCGAAACAGGTCCGCACCGAGCTCACCCGGCGCACGCTCGCGGCCCAGGGTCTCGCCGAATGCGTCACCTTCAGCTTCATGGCGCAGTCCGAAGCGGCACTGTTCGGCGATACACCGGAGGCGCTGCGCCTGACCAATCCGATCGCCGCCGATCTGGATCAACTTCGCCCGACGCCGATCGCCACGCTTGCGCTGGCGGCGCAGCGCAACGCCGCACGCGGCTATCCCGACGTTGCGCTGTTCGAAATCGGCCCGGAGTTCGCCACCGACGCCGCCGAGCGCCAGCGTTGGATCGCCGCCGGCCTGCGTACCGGAGCCACGCCGCGCAACTGGCTTGCCCCGTCACGCCCAGCCGATGCGATGGACGCCAAGGCCGATCTCTGGGCCGCCATGTCGGCGATCGGGGTGCCGCTCGATGCCCTGGTGCTCACCCAGGACGCGCCAGGCTTCTATCATCCCGGCCGCTCCGCCACCGTGCGGCAGGGACCGAAGACCCTGCTGGGTAGTTTCGGTGAACTTCACCCGCGCGTGCTCGCGGCACTCGATCTCGCCGGCCCTGTCGTCGCGTTCCAGTTCGACCTGGATGCTGTTGGCGAACCGAAGCGCCGGCGCAAGGCTGCGCCGGACCTGCCACCGTTCCAGCCGATCCGCCGCGACTTCGCCTTCCTGGTGGACACCGCGGTGACGGCGGACGCCGTGCTGCGTGCCGCCCGCGGCTCCGACCGCACGCTGATCGCCGGCGTGTCGCTGTTCGATTTGTATCAGGGCGACCGGTTGCCGTCTGGCACCAAGTCGCTTGCGATCGAGGTGGTGTTCCAGCCACGCGAGCGCACCCTGACCGACGGCGAGATCGATGCGGCGTCGCAGAAAGTAGTTGCAGCCGTAACCAAGGCGACCGGCGCCGCGTTGCGCTGAACGTCAGCGCAACGCGGCGTCGTCGACGGCGTCAGCCGCCGAGGGCCTTCATGGTTGCGGCATCCACTTTACCAGTGGCCTTCAGGTTGTGCTGCTGCTGGTAGGCCTTCAGCGCGGCTACGGTCGCCGGTCCCATCTTGCCGTCCACATCTAGCTGCGCGCCATTGGCATTGAGCGCCGTCTGGACCTTGGCGACACGCTGCTGTGCCGGCGTGAGGTTCGCCGGCATGGCCGGGGGCGGCGGGGGTGCCGGCGTGGCTACCGGTGTGGGCGCGGGCGGTGGTGGCGGGGAGTTGGAGCTTGACGAGCAGCCGGCGAGACCGACGGCTGCAAGACAGCAGGCGGCAAAAGCAAGCGTACGTGGATTCATGAGGATACCTCTGGGGCGACATTGGGGGGCAGGCGAATCGGTCGTAAACCGACTCGCCCGCAAATTGCATCCCTGTGGCAGCAGGGTGCAAGCGCGCCACGCGGTTCGCACCTATGCACGGTCCGCGCTACGCTGCGACAAAGTGTAACAGGAGAGCGCCATGCTGCGCGAGGAACTGGTGTTCGTCGGCACCTGCGACATCGCCGGGCACGTCCGCGGCAAGGGGTTTCCCGCCAGCGAGATCGATGCACGACGACGCAAGGGCGTCGGCTGGACGCACTCCAATCTGATGCAGACGGCGTTTGGCCCAATCCTGGATACACCGTTCGGCACCGCCGGCGATCTGATGATCGTGCCCGATCCGGCGGCCGAGGTGCGGGTGGATTTCGCCGACGGGACCGCGCCGGAACACTTCTTTCTGGGTGACATCCGCAACACAGACGGCACGCCGTGGGAGTGCTGTCCGCGCGAGTTCCTCCGTCGCGCCATCGCGGCGCTGCATGCAGCGTCTGGGCTGAAGCTGATTGCCGCGTTTGAGCAGGAGTTCGTGTATACCGGCAATCAACATCGCGACGGCGACGCCTACAGCCTGAACGCGTTTCGCCGCCAGGGCACATTCGGCGAAAGCTGCATCGCCGCGATACGCGCCGCCGGCGTGATGCCCGACTCCTTCCTCGCCGAATACGGGACGCGGCAGTTCGAGGTGACGGTGGCGCCGATGCCCGCGCTGACCGCGGCGGATCACGCGGTGATCACCCGCGAGATGGCGCGTGCCGCTGCGTATCGGCACGGGTTCCGCGCGTCGTTCTCGCCGATGCCCGAAGCCTCCGGCGTGGGCAATGGCGTGCACATCCATATGAGCCTGCAGGATGCATCCGGTGCGCCGGTGACCTATGCGTCGACCGGGCCGATGGGGCTCAGCATGGCCGCGCAGCATTTCTGTGCCGGCGTGCTGGAACACCTGCCGGCAATCTGCGCCATCACGGCACCGTCGCCGGTGTCGTATCTGCGCCTTACCCCAAATCGTTGGGCCCCGACGCTGATCGACATCGTGCAGCAGGATCGCGGGGCGGCGATGCGCGTTTGCCCGGTGTTCGCCGGCACCGATCCCGCCGATACGGCGCGGCAGTTCAACGTCGAGTTCCGCGTCAGCGATGCGGCGGCCAGTCCGTACCTGGCGCTTGGTGCGGTGATCTTCGCCGGCGCCGACGGGCTGCGACGCAAGCTTGGCCTGCCGCCATCGGGGGGACGGCTCGATGAACTGCCGCATTCGCTCGGCCAGGCTCTGGACGCGATGTCGGGCAGCAAGGCGGTCGCCGGCTGGTTCGGACCGGTCTTCCTGGAAGCCTACCTGCGCCACAAACGTTCAGAGATTCAGCACGTGGCCGAGTGGGCGGTGAACGAACTCTGCAATCGTTACGTCGAGGTGTATTGAACGGCGCAACCGCTCGTTCGACGTCCAGTCGTAACCACCTTCGGACACTGCGACCTAGGGCGTTTTGGGCCTGGCCGGAAGCTCATGCAATCGCTTGGCTCGATGGGTTTCGCTTCGCTCTACCCATCCTACGAGTTGCTGCGCGCTCGTTGCCGTAGGATGGGTAGAGCGCAGCGAAACCCATCATCCGGTCGCGATTTCCACGTTGCCTGAAACAGCTCTAGCTACCGCCATAGCGGCGCCGCATCTCGGCGGCGACACGCGCCTCCGGTTGCAGCTTGCTGGCCGCCCACCAGAGTTCGGTGACCGCGCCGGACTTGTTGCGCACCCGTCGCACAGTTTCACCGTAGCTGTCGTAGCCGTTGGCAACAGATATCAGCGCCTTGTCGCGGCCCGTCACCTTGAGTTCGCTGGCGCCAAGGAACGGGTTTCCGATGTAGGGGTTGGCGGTCAGGACGGCGTCGCCCATCGCGACGAGATCGAGTGCGCCCCAGACGCTCCACCATCGGCCGCTCCAATCACGTACCCGCCGCCCCGGTGGACCGCGTGTCGCAAAAGCGCGCAGGACTTGCATCACGCCATCCAGCCAATACCCGGCCCAGCCATCCGTCGCGTTTGCCAGCACGGTGATGGCCAGTTCGTGGCGCGGCAGGACGACAGTGCGCGACATGTAGCCCTGAAGGCCGCCGGAATGGCCAAACCAGTCCCATCCGTCGAGCACGCCACTGATGATGCCGAGCCCATAGTATCCTTCGACGTTCGAATGCGGGTTGCGCCAATGCCGCCGCGTCATCTCACGACGGCTCGCCACCGAAAGGACGCTGTGTCTTGCACCAGGGGCGAGCTGAGCGAAATAGCGTGCAACGTCGCTGGCCGTGCTGACATAGCCGCCGGCCGGCGCGAGCGCATTCAGCGAGTAGTCACCTGGAATCACCAGACGGTGTCCGAGATGCAACTTGGGACTATGGCCGCGGGCAAATGGTACGTTGCGCGCGATCGGCATATCCGGTTCTGTTTCGGTCAGACCGGCCGCGTCCACGACCTCACGCTTGATCCAGCCCCGATACGGCTCCCCAGTGATCGCCCCGATGACCAGACCCAACAGCCCGAAGCCCTGATTGGAATATTTCAGCCGCGTGTTGGGATCGATCACGAGGGGTCGCTTGAGGTCTTCCGTCAGTTCGGCAATTGATGGGTACGGCCGGCGATCGGCATAGTAGCCGGCGTCATCGCCATCGCGAGTGATGCCGGCACTATGCGACAGCACCTGGCCGATGGTCGTCGCTGCCACCTGCCTGTGCAGTCCCTTCACATGCCGGCCAACCGCATCGTCCAACCGGACGCGGCCCTGTTCGCGCAGCTTCATGATGCCGGCCGCAGTAAAACTTTTGGAATGCGAGGCAATGCGGAAACGGTGACGCGAGGTCAGCTTCTCACCCTTCACCAGATCCGCGAAGCCATAGGCACGCTCCAGGACAATGCGATCGCGATGCACGACGGCAATGATGCAACCTGGTTGCTCCGATTGCCGCATCTGGAATTCGAGCCATCGGGGAATGTAGTCGAGGGCAGCCGTCAACCATCTATCCATGGGTTTCCTCTCCGATCGCGTAACATCGTAGCCGCAACCGCGATCAAGCGCGCGCGTCCGATCGGGTGTAGCTGTCAGCACCATGACGCACCCCGTCGGCAAGGCGTTGTGGCTCATCGAATCCAGGCTTGACAGCGAGCTGTCGCTGGCGGACATCGCGCGCTGCGCCGGAGTGTCGCGCTATGTTCTGCTACGGGCGTTCGGCGTGGCGACCGGCCACTCCGTCATGCGCTACGTGCGCGGCCGACGCCTGACCGAGGCAGCGCGCCGGCTCGCCGCCGGCGCACCAGACATCCTGACGGTGGCACTCGATGCTGGATACAGTTCGCATGAGGCCTTCACGCGTGCCTTCCGGGACCAGTTCGGCGTGACGCCCGATGCCGTGCGCGCGCAACGACATCTCGCCAACATCACTCTCGTGGAGCCGATCGCCATGAACGACTCGCTCATCGTCGAACTGGATCCGCCGCGGTTCGAAAACGGACGCACCCTGTTGATAGCCGGACTTGGCGGGCGGTATTCATTCGAGACCAGTCAGGGCATTCCACGACAATGGGAACGCTTCCAGCCCTATATCGGCAACATCCCCGGACAGATCGGCCGCACCGCCTATGGCGTCTGCTGCAGCGGCGATGGCGCCGGCAATTTCGAGTACATCGCCGGCGTCGAAGTTGCCAGTTTCGACGACTTGCCATCCGAGTTCAGCTGTGTGCGAATTCCAGCACGCCGCTACGTGGTATTCACCCATCACGACCACATCTCGCGGATGCGCGCGACAGTCTATACGATCTGGAACCGCTGGTTGCCGAATTCCGGCTACCGCCATGCCGATGCGCCGGACTTCGAGCTGTACGATGAGCGGTTCGATCCGCTTACCGGCGCGGGCGTGGTCGAAGTCTGGGTGCCGATAGAGGCGTGAGCGATGATGCACTGCAGCCGTCGCGCCGCACTCGGACTGATTGCCGGGATGTCCGCCATGCCGTTGTCGTTCGCCGCAGCCATGTCCGATGACCTTGCAGAGCGGCTCGACGCCGGCATCCGCTCCAGCCTGCTGCACGACGTGCACGCCGTGCTGGTCAGCCGGGCCGGCGAAATGGTGGTGGAACGCTACTACGCCGGCTCCGATGAAAGCTGGGGGACGCTTCTCGGCATCGTCACGTTCGGTCCCGACACGCTGCACGACCTGCGATCGGTGACCAAGAGCATCGTCGGTCTGCTGTACGGCATCGCACTCGATCGCGGTTTCGTGCCCCCGCCCGAGGCGAAGCTGCTCGCACAGTTTCCGCAGTATCCCGATCTCGCCGCCGACCCGCGGCGCGCGCGCCTCACGGTGCTGAACGCATTGAACATGACCCTCGGCATGGAGTGGGACGAGGCGCGACCCTATAGCGATCCGAACAACAGTGAGATCGCCATGGAGCGAGCGGCGGACCGCTATCGCTTCATTCTGGAACGTCCGTTTGTCGCATCGTCCGGCGAACGCTGGATCTACAGCGGCGGTGCGGTCGCGCTGCTCGGTTACCTGATTGCCAAGGGCTCCCGCATGGCGCTGCCCGACTTCGCGCGCCAGGCGCTGTTCACACCACTCGGCATCCCCGAATTCGAGTGGGCGCACGGCGCTGACGGCGTCGCCTCGGCGGCATCCGGCCTGCGCCTGCGTCCGCGCGACCTGCTGCGGATCGGCCAAATGGTGCTGGCGGGCGGCGAGTGGAACGGCAATCGGATCGTGTCGCGCGCGTGGCTGGACGCGTCGTTCGCGCCGGCCATCGATACCGACCAGGGCGTAAGGTATGGCCGGCTTTGGTATATTGGCGACACGGACTCGCGGCGATGGATCGCCGGCTTCGGCAATGGCGGGCAGCGTTTATACGCGATGCCTGAGGCCGATTTGGTGTGCGTGGTATTCTGCGGCGCCTACAACCGGTCGGATCAGGCGGCCACGCCGAGCCGCATCTGGCGGGAGCTCGTGCTGCCGAAGCTGACCTGACAGCGATACACGTGCGATCGCTTGGTTCGATGGGTTTCGCTGCGCTCTACCCATCCTACGATGTTGCGTACTCATTGCCGTAGGATGGGTAGAGCGCACGCGAAACCCATCATCCCGCGCGATTTCAGTTTACCTGAAACCGCTCTCACACGTCATCAAGAGCCATCGTGGCTACGCAGGCTCCGCCCAATAGTTCCGGCCCGCGGAGCCGCGGCGCCCTTGTATCTAACGTGCTCGATGAATGCTCGCAGTTTGGGTAAGACCTGGCGCCTCCCTGGGTGGTACAGAAAGACCCCTGGCAGGGTGACCGCGAATTGCGTCAGGAGTGCTTGCAATCGCCCGTCAGCAATCGACGCTTTGGCGAGCGGATGGGGCACCTGCGCGAGTCCCACACCTCGAATCGCCGCTCCGATGAGTGTGGGGTAGTCGCGCGCGATGAGCGGCCCGGCGACGATCGCCTCGACCGTCTTGTTGCCATTGACAAACGGCCATGGCGCGATCGACCCGTCCGAGCGGCGCATGCGCAGGCAGGCGTGTTGGCGCAGATCGGCGATGCGCTCCGGAGGCTTCCGCAGGCGTAGATAATCCGGGCTGCCAACGACCACGAACGGGAACGGCGGCGTCAGTCTCACGGCGACCATATCGGCAGCGATGAACTGACCCAGCCGGATGCCGGCATCAAATCCCTCGGTCGCGAGCTCGACCAGCTCCTCGCTTGCGGCGATTTCCACTTCGATCTCGGGATAGGCCTGGCAGAAGGACGCGATCAGCGGCTCCAGCAAGATAGGAACCACCGCGCGCGGTACCGAGAGGCGCAACAATCCGGTTGGCCGCTGGCCGAGGTCACGCGCGGCCTCGCTTGCGGCGACAAGTTCCTCGAAGGCAGGCTTTGCACGCGAAAGGAACCGTTCACCGGCTTCGGTCAGGCCGACGCTGCGTGTCGTGCGAATGAACAGCGCTGCGCCGACGCGGGCCTCGATGGCCCGTACCGCCTGACTGATTGCTGACGGCGTCACCCCGAGGTCCGCTGCGGCTCTGCGGAAATTGCGATGCTGCGCAACGCTCAGGAACGCCTCCACACCATCGAGCGCGCCTTGTCTGACTGTGAAGTTATGCTTCATGGCCCGTCAATATTATCGCGCGTAGCCGCGCGCAGGAAGCGGTCGTATCTCTGCGACGCGTTTGAAAGCCTGGAGGAGCCCTGGGATGACCGATGTCCTTGATGGTGTGCGCGACCACTATCGCGCGACCGGCCTGACCGAGCGGCTAAGGACGGCGCTCACAGTGCTCGGGCCGGAGGATCGGCTGCTCACGCCGCTGCAGCTGGCCGCCCTCGACCACTTTCACACCAGAGGCCTGGCTGCGACCGCTGAACTTGCCAGGCTGGCTGGGATAACCGCCGACACGTCGGTGCTGGATGTTGGATCGGGAGTTGGCGGGCCGGCGCGCTTTCTGGCCGCGACCTGCGGCTGCCGGGTCACGGGCGTTGATCTCAGCGAGCCGTTCGTCGATGCCGCGCGCTATCTGACCGAGCGTACCGGACAGAGCGGGCAAGTATCGTTTGAGACCGGCAACGCGCTGGAGCTTCCGTTCGACGACGGCTGCTTCGACGTCGTGTTGCTGCAGCATGTGGCGATGAACATCTTCGACCGGGCGCGGCTCTACCGTGAGATCCGTCGCGTGCTGAGGTCGGGCGGAAGGTTTGCGACCTTCGACGTCGTGTCGATCAGCGGCGAGCCGCATTATCCCGTCCCCTGGGCGCGGACACCGGCGACAAGTTATCTGCTGACTGCCGCTGCGACGCGCGAGATGATCGAGCCGGCGGGGTTCCGCACGCTGGCGTGGCAGGACGACACCGAGACCGCCAAGGCGTGGTTCGCCCAACTGCGCGCGTCGGGACCGCCACCCACGCCGAATCTGGGCGTGGTGATGGGACCGGACTTTTCGCAACTTGCCGCCAACCTGGGACTCAATCTCATGGAAGGCCGCCTCGGTATTCTCACCGCGGTGTTCGAAGCCGCGTCCACGAAGACCTGACGGGGATTACAAATGTCGCAGGCAACCGTATTCCAGATCCATCTCGTCCTGGGATATGTCCCGTGGCTGCTTTGCTTTGGCGCATATGCCTGGCCGAGGCTCAAGGCAATGGACCGGATCGAAGCGCAACGCGCCATCGCCACTTTGCACAGCTTCCGCTTCTTCGGGCTCGTCTTTCTCATTCCTGGGGTTGTCGGCCCCAACCTGCCCAGCGGCTTCGCTGGTTTCGCCGCCTACGGTGATTTCGCAACCGGATTGCTGGCTATGCTGGCGCTGCTCACGGTACGGATACGATTGGTCTTTTGGCCGTTGGTCATCGCCTTCAATCTCGTCGGAACAGTCGACATCATCGTCGACTATCATCACGGCGTTGAAGCCGGCCTTGCGACGCTGGCCGGGGAGTTGGGCGCCACCTACGCGATCCCGATCGTCTATGTGCCCGTGCTGATGATCACGCACGTCGTCGCTTTCTATTTGCTGGCACGTCGCCCAGCTCAGGCCGTTCGCACTATCTCCGGCGGCGCGGCTGCCGTCAGGCCGGTGGGGGGCTGATCCAATGCGCGCCAACGACCGCTACCGCGCCTGGGTCGTGGCGGTGTTGCTATTCCTGTTCATGGTGATCAATTTCGCCGACAAGGCGGTGATCGGGATCGCCGCGGTCCCAATCATGCAGGAGCTGAAACTCGGCCCGCGCCAGTTCGGGCTGGTCGGTTCCAGTTTCTTCCTGCTGTTCGCGGTCTCATCGGTCGCGACCGGCTTTGTTGCCAACCGGGTGCAGACGCGCTGGGTGCTGCTGGCGATGGCATTCATCTGGGCGCTGACCCAGTTTCCGATGATCGGCTCGGTCGGATTCGAAACCCTGGTGGCCTGTCGCATCGCGCTCGGCGCCGGCGAAGGTCCCGCAACACCGGTTGCGCTGCATTCCGCCTATAAGTGGTTCCCCAACGAGCTGCGTACCCTCCCGACCGCCGTCATTGTGCAAGGCGGAGCGATCGGCGTCATGGTGGCACTGCCGCTGCTGAACTGGGTCATCGTGCGTTGGACCTGGCATTGGGCCTTCGGCTCACTCGGCCTGGCCGGTCTCGTTTGGTGCGCATTGTGGCTCGCCTTCGGCCGCGAAGGATCGTTGGACAACAGCGGTATAACGGCAAAGGATGCCGCGCAGTCATCGCTGCGGCTCGGCTATGCGCAATTGCTGCTGAGCCCCACGATCTTGGGATGCTGGGCGGCGGCGTTCGGGGCGAACTGGGCCCTGTCGCTGGCGCTCTCGTGGCAAGGCGCTTACCTGATCAAGGGCCTTGGCCTTGCGCAAAGTTCGATCGGGCTCCTGGGAGCGCTGCCCGCCGGCGGCAGCGCGGTCGCGATGCTTGCGGCCGGCTGGTATTCGCAACGCCTGCTGTCGCGCGGCGCATCGAGCCGACTGGCGCGCGGCATCCTCGGCGGGGTGTGCGTCGTCCTTGGCGGCGCTGCGCTGGCGATGCTGCCGTATGTTCCGGGCATCCAAGTCAAGATTGCCTTGACGACGCTCGGGGTAGCGCTGCCTTCGGTGATCTTCGTCATCAGCAATGCTGTCGTCGGTGAAATCACCCCGGCGGCGCAACGTGGCGCGCTGCTCGCTATCGGCACCGCAGTCGCGAGCTCAGCCGGCCTGCTCGCACCCTATATCATGGGCAGTGTTATTGAGACCGCCGCGACACCGCTCGACGGGTTCAACACCGGGTTCTTCATGTGCGGGGTCATTATGCTGGTGGGCGGCGCCATCGCCATGGCGCTGGTAAATCCGGAGCGCGAGGCAAAACGGCGGTCGAGGCCGTTGCAGCCGCTCGCCGCGTCTACTTGAGAGGGCGACCATAGAGGTCATCGCGAAGCTTTTTCTTCCTCCGCGGCGCTCCGTGGTCCTCGATTGTCGCCCGGAGCTGTGCCTTGGTTCCAGCTCACGCACAAGAAGCGCCTCCGGGTCGCGGCGGCGGGGCGTCCACGGCTGCCAGCCGACCGCAAAACCCCATGCACCGGAGCGGCCGGACTTCCATCTTCCCGACTCCGGATGACACCGCCCGCGGGAACCTCTATCTGATCGCCCTGATGACCCCGCTCGACCACATCCGCAACTTCGCGATCATCGCGCATATCGACCACGGGAAGTCCACCCTGGCCGACCGCCTGATCCAGGCCACCGGCGCACTGAGCGACCGGGAGATGACGCCGCAGGTCCTCGACAGCATGGAGCTGGAACGGGAACGCGGCATCACCATCAAGGCACAGACGGTCCGGCTGACCTACCAGGCGAAGAACGGACAGGTTTACGAGCTGAACCTGATGGACACGCCCGGCCACGTGGACTTCTCCTACGAGGTCTCCCGCAGTCTGGCCGCCTGCGAGGGCTCGCTGCTGGTGGTCGATGCCTCGCAGGGCGTGGAGGCGCAGACGCTGGCCAACGTCTACCAGGCGATCGAGGCCAACCACGAAATCGTGCCGGTGCTCAACAAGATCGACCTGCCAGCCGCCGAACCGGAGAAGGTGAAGCAGCAGATCGAGGACGTGATCGGCCTTGACGCCTCCGACGCGGTGGAGATCAGCGCCAAGACCGGGCTCAACATCGAGGGGGTGCTGGAGGCGCTGGTGCACCGGCTGCCGCCGCCGAAGGGCGATGGCGCGTCGCCGCTGAAGGCGCTGCTGGTCGATAGCTGGTACGACCAGTACCTCGGGGTGGTGATCCTGATCCGGGTCAAAGACGGCCGGATCAAGCGCGGCCAGCGCATCCGCATGATGTCGACCGGCGCGGTGCACCAGGTCGAGCAGGTGGGCGTGTTCAGCCCGAAGATGATCCCGGTCGACGACCTGGGCCCGGGCGAGATCGGCTTCATCACCGCGGCGATCAAGACCGTGGCTGACTGCTCGGTGGGCGACACGATCACCGATGATCGAACGCCGGCGACCGAGGCGCTGCCCGGCTTCAAGCCGTCAGTGCCGGTGGTGTGGTGCGGCCTCTATCCGGTGGACGCGGACGACTTCGAGAAGCTGCGGGAGTCGCTTGGCCGACTGCGGCTGAACGACGCCAGCTTCCACTACGAACCGGAGACCTCCGCCGCGCTGGGCTTCGGCTTCCGTTGCGGCTTCCTGGGACTGCTGCATCTGGAGATCATCCAGGAGCGGCTGACCCGCGAATTCGATCTGGACCTGATCGCGACCGCGCCCTCGGTGGTGTATCGGGTGCACCGCACCAACGGCGAGGTGATCGAGCTGCACAACCCGGTGGACATGCCGGACGGCAGCGTGATCGACCACATCGAGGAGCCGTGGATCCGCGCCACCATCATGGTGCCTGACGACTACCTGGGCGCGGTGCTGCAGCTCTGCAACGAACGGCGCGGCGAGCAGGCGGACCTCACCTATGTCGGCAACCGCGCCATGGCGGTGTACCGGCTGCCACTGAACGAGGTGGTGTTCGATTTCTACGATCGGCTGAAGTCGGTGTCGCGCGGCTATGCCAGCTTCGACTACCAGATGGACGGCTACGCCGAGGGTGATCTGGTGCGCATCTCGATCCTGGTGAATGGCGAGGCGGTCGATGCGCTGAGCTTCATCGCGCATCGCAGCGTGGCCGAGACGCGCGGACGGGCGATCTGCGGCAAGCTGAAGGACCTGATCCCGCGGCAGTTGTTCAAGATCGCCGTGCAGGCGGCGATCGGCGGGCGGATCATCGCGCGCGAAACGATCGGCGCGCTGTCGAAGGACGTGACCGCGAAGTGCTACGGTGGCGATATCACACGCAAGCGCAAGCTGCTGGAGAAGCAGAAAGAGGGCAAGAAGCGCATGCGCCAGTTCGGCAAGGTGGAGATTCCGCAGTCGGCCTTCCTCGCCGCACTGAAAATGGACGCGTGATGTATTCGAATACGAATTACCCGCATTGGCTGCATTAGCGTTCTGAATACTCGCCACGCACGAAAATGTGCGTGTCGTGGCTTTTCCATCGGTCTATGCTCGCCGTTATAAAAAGCCGACGCAGGAGGAGACGATGGCAGACCGCAGCGAAGCCGACGTCATGCGGCGGGTCGCCTGGAGACTCGTGCCATTCCTCGGTCTTGGGTACTACGTCAACGCGCTCGACCGCTCGAACATTGCGGTCGCCGCACTGACGATGAACAAGAGCCTCGGCTTCACCGCCGCGGAATATGGCCTCGGCGCGGGGGCGTTCTTCTGGAGCTATATCCTGTTCCAGGTGCCATCCAATGTGATGCTGGCACGCTTCGGCGCGCGGCGGTGGCTCTCGATGATCATTCTTGCCTGGGCGCTTTGCTCCGGCGCAACGGCACTGGTTACTGGTGTAACGAGTTTTGTCGTGGTGCGCTTTCTGCTGGGTATCGCCGAGGCAGGTTATTTCTCTGGGGTAATATTCTTTCTGACCTGCTGGTTTCCGGACCGCTATCGTGGACGGGCGATGGGCGTGTTCTACGCCTTCGCTGCTGCCGCGGTGTCAACCGGCGCGCCGATCTCGGGCAACATCCTGATGCTGCATGGCTGGTTAGGCCTGGAGGGCTGGCAATGGGTGTTCCTGCTCGAAGCCGCGCCGGCGGTGCTGCTCGCATGCATCGCGCCGTTCGTGCTGCGCGATCGCCCCGCCGATGCCAATTGGCTGAAACCGGAAGAACGCGCGTGGCTGCAGTCCACACTTGCGGCCGAGCAGAGCAGCGGCGGCGGGCGGCAACTGTCACATTGGACGGCGCTGCGCAGCGGACCGGTCGTCCTGATGACGGCTGCCTATCTGCTGATCGGCTTCGGGGTGTACGCCAACGTGTTCTTCCTGCCTCTCATGATCAAGGACCTGGGGTTCAGCAACCTGGTCACCAGCTATCTTTCGGCAATGCCCGCCGCGCTTGGCGTGCTCGGCATGGTTCTCGTCTCGCGCAGTTCCGATCGGACCGGTGAGCGCGTGTGGCATGTTACGCTTTGCACGCTGGGGGCGGGCATTGGCCTTGTGCTAGCCGGAGTCTTCACCGGCAATACGATCGTCGAACTCGCCAGCCTTTGCGTGGTCGGATTTGCCATCAGCGCCGCGTTGCCGACATTCTGGAATCTGCCCACCGCGTATTTCGGTCCTGCGGCCGCAGCGGCAGGGATCGCGGTCATCAACTCGATCGGGAACATTGCCGGCTACGCCGCGCCGCAGCTCGTCGGCATCCTACGCGATCAGACCGATACGTACAGCATTGCACTGGTGGTGGTCGGCTTGATGAGTCTGGGCGCCGCGGCGCTGCTGCCGTTCGCCGGTGCTCCCGCGCGAGAAGCGCAAATGCGGCGGGCAGCAGTCTGAGGGTCGTCAGGTCCGCCGCACATTGGTGAACATCGGGATGCTGCCCTTGAGCACGCCCGTCAGGTCGCTGCGATAGGCAGAGGCGAAGAAGAACGCGCCCAGCGGGATATACGGCACGTCTTGAAGCGCCTGTAACTGGATTTCGCGGCAGATGCGTTTCTGCTCGTCCGGATCGGTGGCGTCGATCCAGGCGCTGCGCAGCTCCTCCACGCGCGGCATGCTCGGCCAACCGAACAGCGACTGCCGGCCCAGACCGCGCAGGAAGCCGTGCGCGGCCGGACTCGACGCCGAGTAGCCCGGCGCATAGTTCGCATTCAGGCTCCAGCCGCCCTTGTCGAGCGGCGCCTGCGAATTGAGCCGTTGCGCCACCGTCGCCCAGTCGAGCGTCTGGTAGTCCATGTTCATGCCGAGTTTGCGGAACACGTCGGCGACGACTTCGCTCATGGCATTGATCGCCGGCAGGTCGGTCGGCACCAGGAACACGAACTTTTCGCCGTTGTAGCCGGCAGCTTCGATGTCCCGCTTCACCTTCGCAAGATCACGCGGGCCGTTCAGCGCGTCCATCCCGGCGTCATTGGCGAACGGCGAGCGCGGGCTGAAGGTGCCGATGCCCGCGCTCCACATCGAGTGGTCGTCGCCGGCGACCGCGGTCATCATGTCGGTCTGGCTGAATGCGCCGAGCAGCGCACGGCGGATCCCGGCGTTGTCGAACGGTGGGAGGAGATGGTTGAAGCGCAGCACTGCGTAATAGCCGAGAGTGTCGATCACCTCGACGGTCAGATCCCGGTTCTTGCGCAGCAGCGGCAGCAGGTCCGACGTCGCCTGTTCCCACCAGTCCATCTCGCCGGACTGCAGGGCCGCGGCGGCGGTGCCCGCGTCGGGGATGGTGTGCCATTCGACCCGTTCGAAATTGGCGATCTTCGGACCGGCGGTGCCGACCGGCGGGCCATCGGTGCGCGGTACATAGTTGGCGTTGCGCTGATACACGGCGAGCGATCCAGGTATGCGTTCGTTCATGACGAACCGGTAGGGACCGCTGCCGATGACCTCCTTCACCTGCTGGCCGGGCTCGGTGAGCGCGAGGCGTTCCGGCATGATGACCGGCGCGAATGGGTTTGGCTTGCCAAGCAGATCGGCGAGCAGGCGGAACGGGCGTTTCAGGCGGAACTGCAGCACGCTGTCGGAGATCGCTGACAGCTCGTCCACCTGGGCGAACACGGAGATCGCGAAGACATCACGGCTGGCCCAGCGCTTCAGCGAGGCAACGGCATCGCGCGCCAGCACCTTCTCGCCATCGTGGAAGCGCAGGCCGTCGCGCAATGTGATCTGCCAGACCTTGCCGTCGTCCTCGATCACGTGGCCGACCGCCATCTGCGGCCGCGGGCGGACCGCATCGTCCACACCATACAGTGTGTCGTAGACCATGTAGGCGTGATTGCGGGTGACCAGAGCGGGGGCGAAGCTCGGATCGAGGAGGGCGATGTCCGCCTGCGGGATGAACTTCAGCAGCTTGGGATCGCCTGCCGCACGGACCGCCGGGGCGGCAAGGGTCGCAGCCGCCGAGCCGGTCAGAAAGTGACGACGCTTCACGGCGCCCATGCTCCCTTTTTTCCCGGTGCGATGTTACCGCCCGAACCCGGTTCCCCGGAAGCGGCGGGGCTGCTATTTCTGCTCGCCGGCACGGAGGGATGGCCGAGCGGCTTAAGGCGCACGCTTGGAAAGCGTGTGTGCGTGAAAGTGTACCGTGGGTTCGAATCCCACTCCCTCCGCCAGGCAAGAATAATCCATTATGGTCGTACCTTGCCGCTCAGGGTTAATAGCGTTGGATTCGTTGACGTTCCGTGACGGGGCGACGGGGACGGACGTGAGCACGATCAGCAACGCCGTGGTGGCGTCGCGCCCCGCGCCATCCTGGCCGCGAGAAACGCCCGCCAGCATTGCCCGCCGGTGCATCCTCGGTACAGAGTGCGGCGACCATTGAGGAGCAATTCATGTGCGGCATCGTCGGACTGTTCCTGACCGATCCGAGCCTTGAACCGGAGCTTGGCCGATTGACCGCCGGCATGCTTGCGGTGATGACCGATCGAGGACCCGACAGCGCCGGATTTGCCCTCTACGGCGATGGCGCCGCCGGTACGGTGAAGCTCACACTGCACGGACCCACGGCAACCGATTTCTATGCGATCGCCGTGGCGGTGGGCGAAGCTCTCAACACGCCGACGTCACTGGTGCTGCGCGACGACCACGCGGTGTTGCGCCTGCCAGCAGAACTTGAGGCGAAGGCGCGCGAACAGTTGGCGCGGATCGCACCGCAGGTGCGCGTTGTTGCGAGCGGGATGCGGATGGAGTTGTTCAAGGGTGTTGGCCGGCCGGCGGAGGTGTCCGCTCGATTCGATCTTCCTGCGATGACCGGAACGCATGCGATCGGCCATACCCGCATGGCGACGGAGTCGGCCGTCACGACCGAGGGAGCGCATCCATTCTCGACCGGGGCCGATCAGTGCCTGGTGCACAACGGTTCGCTCTCCAATCACAATGGTGTCCGCCGCATGTTGGCACGCCAAGGTGTACGGATGGAGACCGAGAACGACACCGAGGTTGCTGCGGGATATCTGACCTGGCGCATGCGCGAAGGCGCCCGTCTGGACGAGGCCCTGCACGCCGCCCTGGACGATCTCGATGGCTTCTACACTTTTGTGGTAGGCACCGAGACCGGGTTCGGCGTTCTGCGTGACCCGGTCGCCTGCAAACCGGCGGTGATGGCGGAGACCGACCAATATGTGGCCTTCGCGTCGGAGTATCGGGCGCTGATCGGGCTTCCCGGCATTGCCGCCGCGCGCCTGTTCGAACCCGAGCCGGCGCGCGTCTATTTCTGGGAACGCCGGCATTGAGCAGAACGATCGACGCGACGACGGTCGATCTGGCGACGACAACCGTGCGCGAACTCAACCAGCGGCTGCATGGGCTCGCGCGGGAAAGCAACGAGACGCTGTGGCGGATCGTCAATCCGCGCGGACTGCATTCAGTGGCGGTCGGCATCGATACGCCGATGCAGGTGCGGATCGAAGGCCATGTCGGCTACTACTGCGCCGGAATGAATTCCGGTGCAGACATCGCAATAACCGGCAACGCGGGACCGGGCGTCGCGGAAAACATGATGTCGGGCACGGTGCGTGTGAAGGGCGATGCAGCCCAGGCGGCCGGCGCGACCGGCCGCGGCGGCCTGCTGGTGATCGAGGGCAATGCCGGCGCGCGGTGCGGCATCTCGATGAAGGGGATCGACATCGTGGTAGGTGGCTCGATCGGTCACATGAGCGCGTTCATGGCCCAGGAGGGCAACCTGGTGGTGTGCGGCGACGCCGGCGACGCACTGGGCGACAGTTTGTATGAGGCGCGCATCTTTGTTTGCGGCACTGTCAACACCCTCGGCGCCGATTGTGAGGAGAAGGCGATGGGCGACGAGGAACGCGGCATCCTGCGCGACCTGCTGAACCGCGCGTCGCTCGATCGGGCAATCGATGCATCGGCGTTCCGACTCTATGGATCCGCGCGACGGCTCTACAACTTCCACATCGACAATGCCGACGCCTATTGAGGTGACCATGAACCCGGCGCCCCCTCGCATCCCAGGCATGCCGCCCCGCGAGTCCGCGACGTTCGATCGCCACGCCATTGCCGAAATCCAGCGCGCCGCGGCGACCGGGATTTACGACATCCGCGGCTTCGGTGCGAAACGCAAGCTGCCGCATTTCGACGATCTGCTGTTCCTGGGCGCATCGATGTCGCGCTATCCGCTGGAAGGCTATCGCGAGCGCTGCGGTACCGATGTGGTGCTTGGAACGCGGCATGCGAAGCGGCCGATCGAACTGAAGATTCCCGTGACCATCGCCGGAATGAGTTTCGGTGCGTTGTCCGCGCCGGCCAAGGAGGCACTCGGCCGTGGCGCAACCGCGGTCGGCACCTCAACGACAACCGGGGACGGCGGCATGACGCCGGAGGAACGCGAGCACTCGCAGATCCTCGTGTATCAATGCCTGCCGTCCCGCTACGGCATGAACCTGGAGGATCTGCGCAAAGCGGATGCGATCGAGGTGGTCGTGGGTCAAGGAGCCAAGCCGGGCGGTGGCGGCATGTTGCTCGGCCAGAAGATCTCGCCCCGGGTGGCACAGATGCGCAATCTGCCGGAGGGGATCGATCAGCGATCCGCCTGCCGGCATCCTGACTGGACCGGCCCGGACGACCTGACGATCAAGATCGAGGAACTGCGCGAGATCACCGACTGGCAAAAGCCGATCTATGTGAAGGTTGGCGCCAGCCGCCCCTATTACGATACCGCATTGGCGGTGAAGGCAGGCGCCGATGTCGTGGTGCTGGACGGCATGCAAGGTGGCACCGCCGCGACGCAGGAGGTCTTCATCGAACATGTCGGCCTGCCTACGCTCGCATCGATCCGCCCGGCGGTGCAGGCGCTGCAGGAACTGGGACAACACCGGAAGGTGCAGCTGATCGTTTCCGGCGGTATCCGCAGCGGAGCCGATGTGGCGAAGGCACTGGCGCTCGGTGCCGATGCGGTCGCTATCGGCACCGCCGCACTGATCGCGCTGGGCGATAACGACCCCGCGTTGGACGATGAGTATCGCGCACTCGGCTCCACCGCCGGCTGCTACGACGACTGGCATGAAGGACGTGATCCGGCGGGCATCACGACGCAGGATCCGGTGCTCGCGGCGCGGCTCGATCCGGTGCGTGCCGGGCGCCGCCTGGCCAACTATCTGACAGTGATGACACTGGAGGCACAGGCGATCGCGCGAGCCTGCGGCAAGAGCCATCTGCATAATCTTGAGCCGGAGGATCTGGTGGCCCTGACACTCGAAGCAGCGGCGATGGCCCAGGTGCCGCTCGCGGGCACCGAGTGGTATCCCGGCAAGCCGGGAGCCTGATGATGATCGATCTTGCCGACATCGCGCGCGAACGCGGCATCCGGTATTTCCTGATCTCATTCGTCGACCTGCTGGGTCATTTGCGGGCGAAACTCGTGCCGGCGACGGCGATTGCCATCATGCAGAAGAACGGTGCCGGCTTCGCCGGCTTCGCCGCACATTTCGATCTGGCGCCCTCCGATCCCGACATGCTCGCCATGCCGGATGCGTCAAGCCTGATACAATTGCCCTGGCAGCCCGAGGTCGGTTGGCTCGCCGCGGATCTGACGATGCGAGGGAAGCTGCTCGAGCAGGGGCCGCGCAATCTGCTGCGGCGCGTGATCGGACAGGCAGCCGAGTCCGGCTATCGCATGAAGAGCGGCGTCGAATGCGAGTATTTCCTGATCACTCAGGATGGCAGCGCGGTCGCCGATCCGAGCGACCGTGCCGACAAGCCGTGTTACGATCAGTCCGCGCTGATGCGCCGTTACGATATCATCGCCGAAATCTGCGACGCCATGCTGGCGCTCGGCTGGATGCCTTATCAAAACGACCACGAGGACGCGAACGGTCAGTTCGAAATGAACTGGGAGTATGATGACGCGCTGGTCACCGCGGATCGTCACGTCTTCTTCAAGTTCATGGTCAAGTCGATAGCCGAAAAGCACGGGCTGCGCGCGACGTTCATGCCGAAGCCGTTTCCGCAATTGACCGGTTCCGGCTGTCACGCCCATGTCTCGCTATGGCGAGACGAGCGCAACCTGTTCGCCGATGACACCGGTTCCCTCGGCCTGTCGTCCGTCGGCTACCACTTCATCGGCGGCGTCATGCAACACGCGCAGGCGCTGTGCGCGCTGCTCAATCCGGTGGTGAATTCGTACAAGCGCATCAACGCCCAGCGAACGCTGTCGGGCGCCACGTGGTCGCCGAATGCAGTCAGCTACTCCGGCGACAATCGCACCCACATGATCAGAATTCCCGACGCCGGACGCTTCGAACTGCGGCTGGCCGACGGTGCGGTCAATCCTTACCTGTTGCAGGCGGCGATCCTGGCGGCTGGCCTGGACGGGGTGGCCACGGCGCGCGACCCCGGCCAACGGACCGACCTCAACATGTACGCCGACGGCCACCTGGCTCGCGACCTGCCGCGACTCCCGCTCAACCTGCTCGACGCCTTGCGCGCACTTCAGGCGTCGGAGGCCCTCAACAGCGCGTTCGGCGAGGCATTCACCCATGCCTATATCCGGTTGAAGCAAAGCCAGTGGGACGACTATTCGCGACATCTGACCCAGTGGGAACGCGACACGACGCTCGATATCTGACCTGGAAAGATGCGATTGCCGCCACGATCTGTGTTCAGGCATGCATAGCGACCAGCCGCGGCGCCGCAAACGATCCATAGCACTGTCCATGAGCTCATCGACCCTGTTTCATCCTGCGGTTGCCGCGTGGTTCGCCAGTCGGTTCGATTCACCGACACCAGCACAGGTGCAGGCCTGGCCGGCAATCCGGGCCGGCCGGCACACGCTGATCGCCGCCCCGACCGGCTCCGGCAAGACCCTGGCCGCTTTCCTGGCGGCAATCGATGCGTTGCTGCGCCAAGGGCTCGAGGGCCGGCTCACCGACCAGACCGAGGTGGTCTACGTCTCGCCGTTGAAGGCGCTGTCCAACGACATCCAGCGCAACCTGGAGTCACCGCTGGCAGGCATCCGCGACGCCCTGCGCGAGCGCGGACTGCCCGATGTGGAAATCCGCACCTGGGTGCGCACCGGCGACACGCCGCCGGGTGAGCGCGAGCGCATGCGACGCCGCCCGCCGCACATCGTCGTCACCACGCCGGAGTCGCTCTACATCCTGCTCGGCTCCGCGTCCGGCCGGGCGATGCTGGCGACCACGCGGACGGTGATCGTGGACGAGATCCACGCCATGGCGCCGAACAAGCGCGGCGCCCATCTGGCACTGTCGCTCGAACGTCTGGCCGCGCTGTGCGGCAGCCGGTTGCAGCGGATCGGCCTCTCCGCGACGCAGAACCCGATCGATGCGATTGCGAACCTGCTGGTCGGATCGGAGTCCGCGCCCGCCATCATCGACACCGGCCATCAGCGCCCGCGCGATCTTGCGCTCGAAGTGCCGGCATCGCCGCTGGAAGCAGTGATGTCGGCCGAGGTCTGGCAGCAGGTCTACGACCAGTTGGTGGGGCTGATCGAGGCGAACCGCACGACCCTGGTGTTCGTCAACACCCGGCGCATGGCGGAGCGCGTGGCGCGCCAGTTGTCCGAGCGTCTCGGCGAGGCTGCAGTGACCGCGCATCACGGCAGCATGGCGAAGGAACAGCGGCTGGCTGCCGAACAGCGGCTTAAGCGTGGCGAACTGAAGGCGCTGGTGGCGACGGCGTCGCTCGAGCTGGGTATCGATATCGGTGACGTGGACCTGGTCTGCCAACTCGGTTCGCCGCGTTCGATCGCGAGCTTCCTGCAGCGCGTCGGGCGATCGGGTCACGCGGTGGGCGGCCTGCCCAAGGGACGGCTGTTCCCGCTCTCGCGCGACGACCTGGTTGAATGCGCGGCGCTGCTCGATAGCGTCCGCCGGGGCGAGCTCGACCGGCTGACCCTGCCGCACCAGCCGCTCGACGTGCTGGCGCAGCAGATCGTCGCCGAGGTGGCGGCGCAGGACTGGCCGGAGCAGGAACTATACGAGCGGTTGCACCGCGCCTGGCCGTATCGTGCGTTGACCCGTCAGGATTTCCTCGCTGTGGTGCACATGCTTGCCGACGGCTTCACCACGCGGCGTGGCCGGCGCGGTTCGCTGCTTCACCACGACGCCGTCAACCACGTGCTGCGCGGCCGGCGCGGCGCGCGGCTGACCGCGCTGACCTCCGGTGGCACGATCCCGGACAACGCCGACTACCAGGTGCTGCTGGAGCCGGAGAACCAGACGATCGGCAGCGTCAACGAGGACTTTGCGGTCGAAAGCCTCGCCGGTGACGTGTTCCAACTCGGCAACAGCGCCTACCGCATCATGCGCGTGGAACGCGGCATCGTGCGGGTCGAGGACGCGCGCGGCCAGTCTCCCACCATTCCGTTCTGGCTCGGCGAGGCGCCGGGCCGCAGCGACGAACTGTCTTCCGCTGTGTCGCGCCTGCGGACGGCGGTCGCGGCGCGGCTGCGGACCGATCCGTCCGGCGAAACCACGCAACGCTGGCTGACCGACGAGATCGGCATCGCGGCGCCGGCCGCCGAACCGCTGGTCGAGTATTTGGCCGCGGCGTTCGCGGCACTGGGTTGCCTGCCGACGCACGACACATTGGTGCTCGAGCGCTTCTTCGACGAGGCGGGCGGGATGCAACTCGTCGTCCACTCGCCGTTCGGCAGTCGCATCAATCGCGCCTGGGGGCTGGCACTGCGCAAGCGCTTCTGCCGCAAGTTCAACTTCGAGCTGCAGGCCGCGGCCACCGAGGACAACATCGTGCTGTCGCTGACCACCGCGCACAGCTTCGAGCTGGCGGAGGTGGCGCGCTATCTGAGTTCGGCGAGTGTCAGATCCCTGCTTATCGAGGCGCTGCTCGACGCGCCGATGTTCATCACCCGCTGGCGTTGGGTTGCCGGCGTCTCGCTCGCGCTGCCGCGATTCCGTGGCGGCCGAAAGGTGGCGCCGCAGCTTGCGCGCATGGACGCCGAGGACCTGGTTGCCTCGGTATTCCCAGACCAGCTCGCCTGTGCCGAGAACCTGGTCGGTGAGCGCGAAATCCCCGACCACCCGCTGGTCGACCAGACCATCACCGACTGCCTGCATGAGGCAATGGACGTCGTGGGCCTGGAGCGGCTGCTGAGCCGGATCGAATCCGGCGAAATCCGCGTGGCCGCATGCGACCTGACGCAACCCTCGCCGCTGGCGCTCGAAGTGCTGTCGGCGCGGCCTTATGCGTATCTCGATGACGCACCGCTGGAGGAGCGCCGCACCCAGGCGGTCATGGCCCGGCGGTGGCTGGCTCCGGAGAGCGCGGCGGATCTCGGCCGGCTGGATCCCGAGGCGGTCGCGCGGGTACGGAACGAAGCCTGGCCGGACGCCGCCAACGCCGAAGAGTTGCACGATGCGTTGCTGTGGCTCGGTTGCCTGAGCGCGGACGAGGTGCTGGCTGAACCGGAGTGGGCTGGCTGGTTGGCAGCGTTGGCGCGCGACCGGCGCGTGGCGCGGCTGGAGACGCCGCAGACGACTGTCTGGGTCGCCGCCGAGCGGCTGGAGCAGTTTCGAACCCTGTGGCCCGACGCACTGCGGATGCCCGACATCGGACCGCCGGCGGACGCGGCGCACCGCGTGTGGTCGCGGGAGGAGGCCCTGGCCGAGATCGTGCGCGGCCGCCTGGAGGGGCTGGGTCCGGTCACGCAGGTCGCGTTGGCCGCACCGCTTGGCTGGGAGCCGGATGAGATCGGCGCAGCGCTCACGGCGCTGGAGGTCGAAGGGTTCGCCATGCGCGGGCGCTTCTCTCCGGGCGCCAATGCGGATGAATGGTGCGACCGGCGGCTGCTCGCGCGCATCCACCACTACACCGTCCAACGGCTGCGCGCCGAGATCGAGCCCGTCGCCGCGCGCGATTTCCTGCGCTTCCTGTTTGCCTGGCAGCACGTGGCCGACGGCGCCCGCGTGGAGGGCCCGGATGTCGTGACCGCTGTCGTCGCACAACTCGAAGGGTTCGAAGCGCCGGCCGGTGCCTGGGAGACCGAGCTCCTGCCCACCAGGATCGCGGCATACGAGCCGGCCTGGCTGGATGATCAATGCCTGGCGGGACGCGTCGCCTGGACCCGGCTCAGCCCGTGCTCCGGCCGCGGCAACGACCGCGACCGGGTCGCGGCACCAATCCGCACCACACCCATCACGCTGCTGGCACGCCGTCACGCGCCGTTCTGGACGTCTCTGTCGGGGCCAGCCGATCCCGACCGACCGGGTGCGCGGGCGCGAATGGTGGCCGACTGCCTGCGCACGCAGGGCGCGTCGTTCTTCGAGGAGTTGGTCGAGGCCACCGGCCTGCTGCGCCAGCAGGTGGAGGAGGTGCTCAGCGAACTCGTCGCCCTCGGCCTGGTGAGTTCCGACAGCTTCGGCGGGTTGCGTGCGCTGCTGGTGCCGTCGGATCGCCGCAAGCCGTTCGGCGGTGGCACGCGGCGCCGACGCACCGTGACTTTCGGCATGGAGGATGCCGGCCGTTGGGCCTTGACGCGCCGCGCTCCGCCCGAAGCCGCGCAACCCCAGGCCCGGGCCGGGGCAATCGAGCATGTCGCACGCACGCTGCTGCATCGTTACGGCGTGGTGTTCTGGCGACTGCTCGCGCGCGAGGCCGACTGGCTGCCGCCATGGCGCGATCTGCTGCGCGTCTATCGCCGGTTGGAGGCGCGCGGAGAAATCCGCGGCGGCCGCTTCGTCGCCGGCTTCTCCGGCGAACAGTATGCGTTGCCCGAGGCGATCGGCATGCTGCGCGAGCAACGCCGCCAACCCGCATCCGGTGCGTGGGTCTCGCTGTCCGGCGCGGACCCGCTCAATCTTGCCGGCATCCTGACCCCCGGTCCGCGTCTGCCGGCACTGACCGGCAACCGGCTGCTGTTTCGCGACGGCCTGCCGGTCGCTTCGCTCGCCGGCGGCGAAGTGCAATTCCTCGCAACCCTCGATCCGGCGACACAGTGGGCCGCACGCAAGCACCTGCTGCGCTCCGCAACGCCGGCGCTGCTCGCCGATCTGGCTTGAGATGACGGTTGCCAGTGCACGCAAGGGCTGGCGGCCTAATGGCTCAGCCGCCTGACTCCCATGCGCAGCATAACACTGATTGTGGCCGCCGTTGTCTTTGCCGGCGCACTGATCGTCGATACCGGAGCGTTGCTGCAGATTGCGGCAACGGCCGTAATGCGAAGCACCGGACATGGTCTGATCATTGCCGTGGCGCTCGCGTGTGGCGCAATCCTCGCGACCGGATTGTTAGTAACCCGAAAGCGCAGGCGGCGGGCAACCAGGTCTCGTCCGCAGGCGGTTCGACGTAACGGGCGCAATCGCCGCCTACCGAGCAGGCCGGATCGGCGGCCTCGTCGAATGCGCCAGCAAGGCTGACCTGCCGATGGTGCGTGGTCGCCCGGACGCTCGACTATCGCACAGTTCCATCACCCTCCAGCGGACGTACCTCACCCTTGAACACATTGCCAACCAGCTGGGCACGCGTCGCGGTGATGTTGTGGACGAAGGTAGTCGGCCGGTTCTGGTCGTTGGTGAACTTGTTGTTCTTGAAGATCAGCTCGTCGGTTGGCTGGGTAATGCCTTCCGCACCGATCATGATGACATTGCCATTATTCTCGGTCTTCGGCCCTTTCTCCATCGTATTCCCTTCGACGATCAGCGTTCCACCGTTCGGCACCTCGATCAGGTAGCTGGAGGATCGCATCAGGGCCATCCTGCAAATCGCTGTTGATGACCTCGGTGCGCAAAGCGCGGGACTTGATATGATGTCCGACATGCGTATCGAGGAACTTTGACCGCTCCACATGCAACAACGCGACGTGGTTGACGTAGATCGCGTGCGCGCAACTGGGATCGCATTTCCCATTGCCGATGAACTCACTGCCCACGATGCGGATCTCCGTCCCGGCGTGGCTGGCGGCCAGAATGCCGTCTTCATTGTCGATGAAGCGGCTGTTCTCGATCGTCAGATTGCCGCCCTCCGCGCGAATGCCGGCGCCGTTCTTGTCCGGCACGCGCGCCCGTTGCAGGGTGAGATTGCGGATCGTGATATTGTTGCCGGTAGTGACAAGGACCGCCTTTCCGCCGCAGGTTTTGTCAGTCATGATAACGCCTGGACCCTTGCCTTGAATCGTGAGGTCGTTTTGACGCACGATCGCGCAGTCAAAGTACTGCCCAGGATATATCTCGATCGTGTCGCCGTCCTTTGCGGCAGCCACAGCCTCACTCGGCAGCTTATATTCCTGGTCCTTTCCCACCTCGAGCGTTCGTGCCAGGAGCGGGAACGCCCAAACGCAAATCGCGGCGGCAAATACCGCTCTTGTCACCAACATCGTGAGCTCCTGATCCCATCCAAAACGGGGTCTCACTGACAGCTTTCGGCTTGCAGTTCAACCAATAGCCAATGCCGTGGCCATCGTGATTTTGGCTGCGCGAGCGGCACACTGGACAATCTTGCCTTGCGCGCCTTGAATCCCGCTTCCTGAAGCAAACCAACTGGTCGCGCCATGCCGGAAGCCTATTCCAAGATCACGCGCAATGTCTGCGTCTCAGTGCGCTCCTTCTACCTGGAGGACCAGTCACAGCCGGACGAAAGCCACTTCGTCTGGGCCTATCGCGTCAAGATCGAGAACCGCGGGCGCGAGCCGGTGCAGTTGCTCCGCCGCACCTGGCAGATTACGGACGCACGTGGCCGTACCCAGCACGTCCATGGCGCCGGCGTCGTCGGCGAGCAGCCACTGCTCGAGCCGGGCGAAAGCTTCGAATACACCTCGGGCACGCCGCTCGACACCCCCTCTGGATTCATGGTCGGCGCCTACCACATGGTGCTGCCATCGTCCGGCGAGAACTTCGACGTGGCCATTCCCGCGTTCAGTCTGGACAGCCCGCACCAGAGCAGTAGGGTGCATTAACCTCCTGCCGGGCCGTCTGCCCGACATCGATCATACCCACATCCGGAGGACGCGCGCAGTGAATATCGTCACGACCGTTGCCCGCGAGGCGACGGCAGCCTCGACCGACAGGCCGACCCGCGAGGAGGCCGAAGCCGCCATTCGCACCCTGCTGCGCTGGGCCGGCGACGACCCGACGCGCGAAGGGCTGGTCGATACCCCCGCTCGGGTCGCCCGCGCCTACGAGGAGTTCTTCGCCGGCTACGCCATCGATCCGGTCGCGCTGCTGGAGCGCACCTTCGAGGAGACCGACGGCTACGACGAGATCGTGCTGTTGCGCGACATCCGCCTGGAGAGCCACTGCGAACACCACATGGTGCCGATCATCGGCCACGCCCATGTTGCCTACCTGCCGCATCGCAGGGTGGTCGGGATCAGCAAGCTGGCGCGCGTGGTGGACGCCTATGCGCGGCGGCTCCAGATCCAGGAGAAGCTCACCGCGCAGGTCGCCAACACGATCCAGCAGGTGCTGGAACCGCGTGGCGTCGCGGTGGTGATCGAGGCTGCGCATCAATGCATGACTACCCGCGGCGTCTACAAGCCCGGCGTGACCATGGTGACCAGCCGCATGCTCGGAGCGTTCCGCGACGATCCCACGACACGGCGCGAGGTGCTGGCGATGATCGGCAAGGGGATGGGCGGCGGGCAGTGAACCCGCCGCCGCGTCAGGCGTGGTGAAAGTCGCTTGCTCCTCCTCCGGGACCTCAGCACGGTGGCTGCGCACGCCAGAACGGCGTGGCGAGTTCGCGATACACATCGGCCGACGTCGCGCCAAAGTCCGCCAGCTCCTGCTGGGTGAGGTTGGCCAGCACCCGCCGCTCACGGATGCGATTGCGCCAGAGCCGCAGCGTCGCGGCGAACCGTGCCAGCGGACGCGGGCGCCCGCCGGCCGAACGGTGTACCCCGATCACTTGAGAATTTGTCAGGAAAGGATGGGAAGTCGCGGACATTGCCGTTGCTCCTGGTATAGGAAGTAACGGCAAGGTGTGTCTCTACGGCCGGCCTTACAAAGGATAGTTTATCAGCCGTCGCATGAGCGCAAGTCATGCTAATCGCCGCCGAAGATCGCCTCAGGCAGCAGCGCCGACACCACGTAGTTCGGCACATCGACCACGTTCGAGACGCGCAGATCAACCGCGACGCTGCAGATCACGTAGGCCTGCTGGCGGCTGAAGCCGCGCTCCTGCAACAGCTCCATCATGTTCAGCACCGCGTTGCGGCAGGCGAGCGTGAGGTTCTCCGCCTCGATCTCGCCGGCGGCGTTGATCGGCATGCCCATGACGCCGAGGAACCGTTCCGGCGCAGCGAAGCGGGGATCGGCGAAGTAGCTGGTCCGCGAAAACACCGGGGATACGAACTTGCGCCGGGTTGCCAAGCCCTTGTGCACCTTGAAGCGTACCACGGCGGTGGCGCCCATCTCGACCGCGGTGACACAGACTTCGCCGTCCCCCTGGGCGAAATGGCCGTCGCCGGTGGAGAACAGCGCACCTTCCTTGAACACCGGCAGATACAGCTTCGCGCCCTTGGTGAGCTGCTTCACGTCGAAATTGCCGCCGTTCTCGCGCGGCGGCAGCGTGCGCAGGCCGGTCAGACCGCAAGGGCCGGCGGGCACCGCGCCGGCGGCGTCCGGCGGCAGCGCAAAGCCGCCGCCGTCGATCACCCGCTGCTCTCGCGCCGTCCAGGCGGCCAGCTGCTCAGCGGTGGGCGCCACGGCCGAGACGCCCATGAACGGCGCACCGGGGATGCGCAGGCCGGGAAGCTGCGCGGACGTGGCCCAGTTGTCCTTGAGTTCCCAGTGCACCAGGAACGGTTCGGTCATCACGTCGCGCAGGAAGCCCAGGCCGGGCATGATCGCACTGAACGCGGTGGGTTGCGGGATGATGTCGGTGAACTCGATCTCCAGCATGTCGCCCGGCTGCGCGCCCTTGACGAACACCGGACCGGTGAGCGGATGCACCGCTCCGGCATCGAGCGAGGCGAAGTCGGCAACCGTAGTGGCCGGAGTGATCTGGCCGTCGAGTGCGTCGCGGGTTTCCAGCGCGATTTCCTCGCCTTCGCCGATCTCGGCGGCGGGGGCGATGTCGGGGTGGTAGCGGTTATGGCCGCAGTTCGGTTCGTCACAGAGCGGCTTGCTGCGGTCGATGCGGATCGCGTGCATGGTGGGATCCTCCTGGGCGGTGGCAACTGTGACTCGCCAGGGTCGCGAAGGCGAGAGGACTGTCCCGCGATCTAGTGCTCTGCGTCGTTGATTTTGCGGCCAGTCTCTGAATCGATATCTCCGGTAGCCCGGAGATGCGTCGTGATCGCGAAACAACCTACCGTAAAGAGATACATCGTAACGCTCAGCGCTGACGAACGCGAACGGCTGAATGCGCTGATACAAAAGGGCACAGGTCCCGCACGGCAGGTGCTGAAGGCACGCATCCTGCTGAAAGCCGATGCCTCGGAGGCGGGCGTTGCCTGGAGCGACAGCCAGATCGCCGAGGCACTGGACACCAGCATCGATACCATCGCCCGCACGCGCCAGAAGTTGGTGGAAGAAGGCCTTGATGCAGCCCTGAGCCGCAAGCACTCCCCCAACTCCGCCAGAAAGCGCATCTTCGACGGCACCGCCGAGGCGAAGTTGATTGCGCTCGCCTGCTCTGCGCCGCCGAAAGGACGCAAGCGATGGACGCTGACGCTGCTGGAAACCGCGGTGGTACAGTTGAACATTGTCGATCGCGCCAGCGACAACACAATCGGACGGACGCTCAAAAAAACACTCTCAAGCCTCACCTCCAGAAGCAATGGGTCATCCCGCCGGAGGCCAACGCCCGCTTTGTAGCCAGCATGGAGGACGTCTTGGAGGTCTATCTGAGGCCGCATGATCCGGACCGCCCCGTCGTCTGCCTGGACGAGACGACGAAACAGCTCATCAAGGAAACGCGCGTGCCGGTCCCGGCAAAACCAGGTCAGCCCGCCCGTCATGACTACGAGTATGAGCGCAATGGCACCACCAATCTGTTCATGTTGTTCGCTCCGCTGGAGGGATGGCGGCATGTCGAAGTGACCGACCGCCACGCCGCGCTCGATTACGCGCAGGTCCTCAAGGCATTGGCGGACAGACACTTCCCCGGCGCGAGCAAGATCGTGCTGGTGCAGGACAATCTCAGCACGCACACGCCGGCCTCGCTCTACGCGGCCTTCCCCGCCGCCGAGGCGCGCCGTCTCGTCGAGCGGTTCGAATGGCACTATACACCCAAGCACGGTAGTTGGCTGGATATGGCCGAAGCCGAACTCAGCGTCCTGTCACGCCAGTGCCTCGACCGGCGGATCTCCAACAAGCAGGCATTGATCGAGGATGTCGACGCCTGGCAGGAATACCGCAACAAAAACCACACCAAGGCAGACTGGCAATTCACCACTGCCGATGCTCGCATCAAGCTGAAACGCCTATACCCGGCAATATGAGCGACTCAGAGCACTAGTAGGTTTCAGGCAAAGTGGAATCGCTACGGAACGATGGGTTTCGCTGCGCTCTACCCATCCTACGGCAGTACGTGCGCGCCAATTCGTAGGATGGGTAGAGCGCAGCGAAACCCATCGAGCCAAGTGATCGCATGAGGTTTCCGGTCAGGCCAAATATGCTCTACCCTAGCGTTGCTCCGGCGTGATATCGCGCACCGTCCCGACAAACTCCGGCAGCTCTGCGCGATCCCATTTCAGGTGAACGCGTTGCGTCGAGGCAGGATGACCGACGAGACTCACACCGGGACGGCGTTCGGTCGCCGGTCGAATTGGCCTTGGCACGAAACCGCCGCCGCAGTTCGGGCAGACGTTGAATAATACTGCCTCAACGCAGTGGGCGCAGAACGTGCACTCGTAGCTGCAGATACGTGCGTCCGTCGCACTCGGCGGTAGGTCCTTGTCGCAGTATTCGCAGTTCGGCCTCAGTTGCAGCATGGTCTATCCTCACGCTTCCGGTGGAGCCGTCGACAGCCACCAGCCGTCGCCGGCCAGCCAGCAGGTTTCGTCCGGTTCGTCCGGGGCACGCCGCAGCGATTGGATGGGCGCAGGGAAGCGCGACTTTCGCAGCGCCGCGACCAGCCTGGCCTCGGCCTCGACATCGCGCCCGCCGACGCAGTCGATGATGCCGACCCGGCAGACATAACGCGCGGCATAGCGCTGACGCTCACCCTGTAGGCGCGCGATCAGGACGAACACGCCGGCCCGGTCCGCTTCCGTCAACGGCACCAGCAGCCGGCCGTTGTCCTCGGCCAGCGCGTCGAGCCACGCGAGCGACAGATGCGTCACACCGGCATTGACGATGATGGCATCGACCGGCCGTTCCGGACGGAACGCGAAGCCATCCGCGGTAACGACGTTGGCCTGCGGCCAGGCGTGTGCCAGATTTGTCCGCGCCCGTTCGGCGAGCGCTGCATCGATCTCGACCGCGGTGACCACGCCGTCGCGACCGACGATGTCCGCCAGGATCGCGCTGTAATAGCCTGTGCCGATGCCGACGTGCACGACGTGTTCGCCCGCCGCAAGACCGAGCTGGTCATACAGGAACGCCCACAGGCTCGGCTGGCCGTTGTTGAGCTTGCGCGCCTCATCGATCGCGATCAGTACGTCATGGTAGAGGTGACGCGGATCGGCGTCCTCGGTCGACCAATAGCCCTGCAAGTAGAACGGACTCAGCACACGCCACGGGCCCGGTCCGGAGAAGTGCTCGCGCGGCACGGTCGCGAACGCATGCACGACCGCTGGCGATCGCACGCGCGCCACATGCCGCAATTCCTCGGCGAACCAACGCCGCGCGGCGGCGACTTCGTCCTCGGTCACCTCGTGATTGTTCACGCGGGCAAACTCCTCAACACCTGACCGACCAGATCGGCAACCGGCAGCGTGCCATCGAGACGCAGCATCGGGCAGGATAAGGTGCTGAGCCAGGCCTGATGGCGCGGCAGGTTTCGGCCTTCACGTGTCGCGTCGTCATAATGCGAGGCCCAATCGATGAAGTCCTCGGTTTCCCGGTGCCGCCAGCCGTCTGGAGAAACCGCCTCGGGACCGAACCGCCGCGTCTCGCGAGCGCGCAGCCGGTGCAGGCGGATTTCGGTCGGCACATACAGAAACGCCACCAGATCGAACGCAGCGTGCACTGGACCGCCCCAGTCGACCAGCGATCCGCTGAGTACCCAATCCGAGCGTTCCAGAAACATCTCGCGCATCAGTCGCAGCCGATCGGCAACATCACGCGTACAACGATAGGGCGGCGCCGTCGGCAGCCAGAAATAGTCATCGGTATCGTGATGCGGTATCACCAAGGCATCCGCAAGCGCGCGTCCGAGCGTGGTAACGCCGGCGCCGGGCGCTCCGAACACATGAATGCGGCGGGTTCGCAGGCACATGTCGCGGGTGCATAGCCGAAATCGGCGGAAACCTCACGTCAAGACAGCCGGATCATCTGTCCAGTTGTCGACACCGACAGCGTTCTGACGCGGAACCTTCATATCCCCGTCATCATTTTGCGGCATCCCGCACACCTAGAACCCCCGCCAATGCCGCACCAACGGGGAGCACAGGACATGCATCCACTTCGTCGCCGGCCCGGCCTCGCTGCCAGCGCGGCACTCATCGGCCTCGCCATCGCGCCGGCGAGCTTTGCGGCAAACGCCGCGGACTGCCCGAATGGCGGGGTCGTCCGCTTCGGCGTCGAGCCGTACGACACCTCCGCCAAGCTGGTGCCGATCTACGACCACATCGCCAAGGCGATCGGCGACAAGCTCGGCTGCGAGGTGAAGGTCTACGTCACCACCACCTACAACGCCGAGATCGAGGCGATGCGTGTGGGCAAGCTGGAGATCGGCGAGTTCGGCCCTCTCGGCTATGTGCTGGCGCATCAGGTCGCCAAGGCCGAAGCGGTCGCCGCGTTCGGCAACAAGGAGGGCCAGCCGGACAGTTACTGGGCGAGCCTGGTGACCTGGCCCGGGTCCGGCATCAAGACGGTGGCCGAGATCCGCGGCCATTCGTTCGCATACTCCGATCCCGCCTCCACCTCCGGACACCTGTTCCCCGCCTATGGCCTGCGCAAGGCCGGCATCGATCCGGACAAGGACATCAGGCCGATCTATGCCGGCAGCCACACCTCGTCGTTCGAAGCGCTGTACAACCACAAGGTTGACGCCGGCGAACTGAACAGCGAGCAGCTCGAGTCCGCCACCCAGCGCGGCCACTACAAGGAGGGCGATGTGGTCATCCTGTGGAAGTCCGATCCGATCCCCACCGATCCGATCAGCGTGCGCGGCGATCTGCCCCCCGACTTCAAGGCGCGCCTGACGAACGTGCTACAGACGCTCGACCTTACCGTGCTGCCCGAGGCCGATCGCAAGATCATGGGCCTGGGTGGCACGCGCTTCGTGCCGCAGACCGACGGCGCCTATGACGGCATCCGCGATCTGGTGAAGACCCTGAACATCGACCTGGAGAAGCTGAGCTGACCCCACCGATACTGCGGGTCCGCGGGCTGACGCTCCGGTATCCCAACGGCAAGTTGGCGCTCACCGGTGTCGATCTCGAGGTTCAAGCGGGTGAATTGCTGGTCGTGCTCGGCGGCAACGGCTGCGGCAAGACGACGCTGCTGCGTTGCATCAACCGTGCGCTGGCGCCGACCGAGGGCGAGGTCTGGCTGAACGGCAACGAGGTCTCCCACGTCGCCGGCGAAAGGCTGCGGCGCACACGGCTCGACGTCGCGATGATCTGGCAGCACGCCAGCCTGGTGCGCCGGCGCAGCGTGCTCGCCAATGTTGCATCCGGCGCCCTGGGGCGCCATCAGACCTGGTGGACGGCACTCGGCCGGCTGCCGGCAGAGGAACTGCGGGCGGCCGCCGACTACCTGGGTCTGGTCGGGCTGGAGCATCTGGCGGCCCAGCGCGCCGACACGCTGTCCGGCGGCCAGGCACAGCGCGTCGCCATTGCGCGGGCACTGGCACAGCGCCCGCTGGTGATGTTGGCGGACGAACCGGTGGCAAGCCTCGATCCGGAGGCCGCGCAGGACATCATGCAACTGCTGCGCGGCCTGGCGCACAACGAGGGTCACGCGGTGCTGTGCGTGCTGCACCAGGTCGATCTGGCATTCGACTTCGCCGATCGTGTCGTGGGCATGCGCGACGGGCGCATTGCATTCGACGCGCAGCGCGCGGACCTGTCGCGCGACGTGGTGCAGTTGCTGTATCTGGCGGAAGCCGCATGAGCGCGACGGTTGCGTCGCGTGGCTGGGCGGGTGCCGCAGCCATCGCCGTCCGCACGGTCAGCGTCGTCGCCGTGATCCTGCTGGTGGTGCAGTCGCTGATCGTGGTGCAGGCGCGGCCGCAGGACCTGATCACCGGGTTCCACGGCATGGTGGACATCATCCGGCGCGCGACGCCGCCCGACTTTTCCCGGCTACCCGACGTGGCGTGGCCGACACTGGAGACGGTGGATATCGCCATCTTCGGCACAATTGGCGGGGTCGCGATGGCGCTGCCGCTCGCGGTGCTGGCTGCGGCGAACGTGACGCCGTCACGCGTGCTGTATTGCCTGTCGCGCGGCGTCATCGGCTTCACCCGCGCGGTGCCCGATCTGGTGTGGGCGCTGTTCTTCGTCACCGCGGTTGGTCTGGGGCCGTTTCCCGGCGGGCTGGCGCTGGCGGTGCATTCGATCGGCATGCTGGGGCGGCTGTTTGCCGAGACCATCGAGAACATGGACATGGCGCCGATCGACGCGCTGGCGCTGACCGGGGCCAACCGGATGCAGGTGTTTTCCCATGGCGTGGTGCCGATGGTGCTGCCGGCGCTGTTGGGGATCGGGCTGTACCGACTGGACGAGAACATCCGGTCGTCGCTGGTGCTGGGGTTCGTCGGCGCGGGAGGCATCGGGTTCGAGCTGCTGACCGCGATGAATTTGTTCCAGTACCGCGAGGTCTCGCTGCTGCTGATCGTGATCTTCGTCATCGTGTTCGCGGCCGAGCGGCTGTCGGCGGTGTGTCGCCAGCGGCTGATGTGAATGAGACGACTGCCGCGATGGTGATGGAGGTTGCAGGCACGGGGCGCTCGGGTCTAGGCAGCGTTGGGTAAATCGGCAGCCAGCCTGTATTGGGCCACCTGCACTCAGCCCGGGCAGCGATAATCGACATGACCGCGACGCTCTTCATTCCGGAAATCATCGATCAGCATTACGAGAATGCCGCCAGCCTCTGGCTGGCGCGCGATAACGCGGTTGGTCGCTCGTCGTATCGGCTCGCCGACCTGATCAAGCTCGACGAACGACTCGAAGCGAACATCGATGGGTTGCGCGTGGCGGCGGCGCGCGGCTGGTCGGCATCGGTTGATGAACTCGATCGCGGCGGGGTCGGCGAATTCTTCACCGCGACCGTGCTGGCGCTGGAAAGCGGCGATTCCAGTCGCTTCGACGATCTTGTCGAACGCGCCTATGCTATGGCAGCAAAGACCGCGGGCGAACCTTATCATCCTCCGTACCGACCCCTGGCGCGGCATGGTTTCCGCGCTTGCATGGGTCGACCGGTCGTATGCGTCCTCGACGGTGGCGCGGTTGCTCGACACACCGCGCCCCCGCACGCGATGGCTTGGCCTCGCCGCGTGCGGCGCACGCCGTGCGGTCCGGCAGGCCGGCATCGAGGCAGCGCTTGTCGATCACGACCCGCTTGTGCGCGCTCGGGCGGCTCGCAGCATCGGCGAGCTCGGCAGAGCCGATCTCCGGGCGGGTCTTCGGGATCTCCTCGCGGACCCGGAGGAGGACTGCCGCTTCTGGGCAGCTTGGTCCTGCGCGCGGCTTGGCGTCGCGGAGGGTCTGAGTGTGCTTTCCGATTCCGCGCGTTCGGCGGGACCTCGACGCGAGGCCGCGCTCGATCTGCTGCTGCGCTGCCTTTCTGTGGAGAGTGCCCATGGTGTGGTGGTGTCCCTTGCGAGGGGCACTCTGGCCGAGAAATTGGCGATCAGGGCGTGCGCCATCATCGGCGATGCACGCTATTTGCCCTGGCTGGTCGAGCAGCTCGGTGATCCGAAGGTGGCACGCGTCGCGGCCGAAGCGTTCGTGACGATCACCGGCGCCGAGATCGGCGACATGGACCGCGCGCCGCCGTCGGACCTCGAGCGGAGTCCGAATGACGACCTTGCCGATGACGCGGTCGCGCTCGACGACGATCAGGCTCTCGCCTGGCCCGATCCGGCCAAACTTGGCCAGTGGTGGCGAACCAACACGGCGCAGTTCGCGCCTGGCACCGCTTATTTCATGGGCTCGCCGAAGGCTGCGGTGAACTGGATCGGCGCGTTGTCGCACGCGGTGCAACGCCAGCGCCGTGCCGCGGCACGCGAGTTGGCGCTGCGGCAGCCTGCCCGGGCGATGTTCGAGGTCCGCGCACGTGGTGCTGTGCAACAGGGCCTGTTGCGGCGTGCAGGAGGAAGCCCCTAGAGAATTTTCAGCCTGGCTGGAAACCCGTGCAGTCATCTGGCTACGAGTTGCTGCGCGCTCGTTGCGGTAGGATGGGTAGAGCGCAGCGAAACCCATCATCCCGTCGCGATTCCGCTCTGCCTGAAGCCGCTCTAAGAGTAGGCGACCGCATCCCAAGTGCTGCCATCGAACCGCGCCGCTTCATCACCGCCGGCAGCGGTAAGGTAGTCTGCCGACGACCCCAGGCTGTAAGAGATTATATTGTCCTTCACTAAGTTCACTGCATTGCCGTCGTACGCGTAGATACCACGCCCGCCGGCACCGATGTAGAGCTTGTCCCGGAACATCGTCAGTGCGTGCAGATTGAAATCGAGCTCACCGATGCGCACCCACCGCGAACCAGAGCCTTTTAATAAAATCCCGTTTGTGCCGCAGAGATACACCTCGTCGGGCGAACGGCAGTACGCAGCGTTGATGATGTGGTTCGTCGGGCTTGCCATGCGCCGCCATTGCGAGCCATCGCCGTGGAAGATCCGTCCCGATTCGCCGACCACGTAAAGGTCCGTCGGCGACGTACCGCGCAGTCCATAAAGATCGCCATCGACGTTCTCGCCGACGCGTGCCCATCGTCCGGTGCGATACTGGAAAATTCCACCGCTTCCCCCGCAGGTGAAAATACGGCCCTCGTCGAGGCCCCAAATCCAATTCAGCCCCTCGATAAAGTTCAGGTCCGTTACCTGCCAGGTCCCCGAGGCGTTGTCGTGGATCCTTCCGTCTGCGCTGGCAGCAAACAGGTGGCCTGCCGGAGAGAGCCACAATCCGGTCAGCCAAGTCTGCACCTTATATAAAACCTGATCCGCCGCATCGAAATCGGTGATCAGGTGAATCGTCGACGTGTAATCGCCGTCTTCACCCGTGACCACGAGCACGTAGACGGAACCATCGGTACTGGGATGCGCGGCGATGCAGGTCGTACTCATTTGCATGTCCTCACTCTGGCTCGGAGATCGCGCGGGGCAACGCCGGACGCGTTCGCTCCTACTTCCTTACGCGTTTCGGCGCCGGAGTCTCTCGGAACTGGCCGGTCCGCGGGGTGCGGGCCTGGTCGCCCTTCTCCATCTCAAGCCGCTCCTCGAAGAAATCCTCGACCACCAGCCGCAGACATTCCAGCGCATCTTCGCTCATGTCTGGTTTGGCTTTCTTCATCGCATCCATGTTCGCGTCAACAACCTCTTGCAGCGTCGGATTGCTGCCTTTCCCTCGTTGCTTCTCCGCCCAGACGTTCTGTGCAGCGGTTTTCCTTCCGTGCTCGGTCGTCCGGGAGGTCGCATCCTCCAGGCAGATGCACGGCGCCGAGTCCAGGGTGTAGTCGCTCGCTGTGGAAATGGCATCGCCGCCACGCGAGTTCTGGAAGCAGGCATTCTGCACGATATGGTCCGACTGGTAACCATCGGGGCACTTTCGTTTGCCATAGGGATGCACGTAGATCTCCTCCTCATCGAGGATCTGCACGCACCCTTCCATGCTGGCCATCTTCGCCATGCGCGGCCAAGAGGTACTCGTTCGTGTTGCTCTGACCGTTGCCGTTGGTGATGTCGAGGTGTCGGTCGACATTGGCGCCTTCGAACTTCACGTCCGGCGACCACATGGCGAAGTAGACCTTGCCGGTGATGCAGCCCGTCATCACCCCCATGCCTTGGGACTTGGTCGCCGCTTCGTCGCCCGTGCACTGCTTGTAGTACGACTGGTCCCGCAGCATGACCTCCTGACCTCCGACGAACACGGTCTTGCTGCCGTTCGCCGTATCGCTGTCGAACGAGCTGATCGGGTACGGAATCGGGATCGGACCCGCCGGCGGCGGCGGCGGACTGAGGCAGACGTCGGGAAAGGCAGCGATCACCTTGCCGTCGCCCGACTTGCAGGCGATCTCCAAGCCATTGGCATAGACTTCGTCGACCATCTCAGTTGATCCTTGACGCACCGGCCGGCGGCACGTGACGCAGGATCGCGGCGCCCCGCCGGCCGGACTCCGCCGATGACTGGCACAAGATGTGTGGCCCCGGCGCGTAGCCCTTGGCCAAGGCGGCGAGCGCGCGCCCCAACATGCACAGCCCGGCCGCCGCCCCGGTGTCGCCGATCGAATCCATGCAGTGCCACAGATGCAGGAACTCCTTGCGTCCGCGCAGTACGCGCGCGACGGCGTAGTTCGTCTCCTTGAAGCTGTAGCGCTCCCCGGTCAGGTCGCTGATGCGCAGGTCGATCTCCGTCATGGCGAGCCCGGCAGCGGCCAGCGCATGTTTCACTGCGTCGGCCAGTCCGACGCCAAGGACCGGCTGTTCCGACTCGGGTAGGACCGGTTCGTGCGATAGTCCGGTGCCGGCGACCTCGACCTGCGGCCAGACGCTGGTCTCGGGGGGCGGCGAGGCGGCAACCAGTACGGCCGCAGCGGCCTCGCCGGGAATGATCCCGTCCGGGTTCCGGTTCGTCTTCAGACGCTGCCGACGTGCATAGCTCTCCAGCACGTCGGCCTGAAGATACGAATCCACGCCGGCGATCAGGCAGGCTGCGACGGTCTTGTCGCGCAGCAACTCCCTGGCGGTGTCGAGCGCCATCACCGCACCCGCGCGCCCCTCTGCGAGCACCCCCGATGCCGGATGGAAACGCACGACGAGTTCGCTCCGCAGGTTCTGCAGTAGCCAGCTGTCCAGCACCGGCATCCTGCCCGGAAAGTCCGGCTCCGAGAGGCACAGGATCAAGGCGATCCTGTCGGCGCCGGCCAGCCCGCGATCGCTCAGGCACTCGCGGATCGCCGGGACCAGCAGGTGCAGCAACCGCTCCGCCCTCAGGTAGCCGTCCGCGACGATGGGTACCGCCGCGCCGATCACCGGCCGACCGGATTGGACCACGAACGGCGTCTCGGCGAAGGCTGCAATGCCGGCGCGCATGGCCGCGGTGGCTGCCGGAAAGTCCAGCCCGACGGGCGTCACCATGCCGCAGGACCGCAGGTACATCAGCGCAGCCGCTGCGCGCGTATCAGCTCGTTAATCGAGGCGTAATGCGGCTTCGGTGACCGGCGACGGCGCCACCACCCCTCCGACATCTCGCCGACAACGATCTCTTGCAGCGCATAGGGTTTGCCGCTGCAGCGAACGGCGACGCGCCACACCATGTGCAGACGGCGCAGCTCTGGTTCGATGATCAACGTATCCAGCTTGAGCTCGTGGCGCTCCTCGGATCGGCGAGCATACAGGAACACCGCCGGCATGCGGACCGACGGTACCAGGAACGAGAGCCGTCCCTTGGGCGCAAGGTTCGCCAGCGTGACCTGTTCGCCGCCGTTGAGGGCGGTGAGCATCTGGTCGGCAGGCGCGGTCTGGTGATAGAGCTCGTTAAAGTCGTGCGGCACCAGCGGATAGCGCTGCGCCTTCCAGTCGGCATCATAGGTCCCCGCGTGGCTGGCGCGCGGCTGCCACGGCGGACTGACGAACGCGAAGCACATCGTGCGACTGGTGCCGCCCCAGGCGACGATCGGCTGGGCCGGGTGCTCTAGGTTGGGCAGCGGCTTGCCCAGGACATGCCGCGGTTCGGCATCGGTATGGAGACCCGCGCCAACGAAGTTCTCCGGATGCGCGGCGTGCCGCCTGGCGTTCTCGTGCGTGGTGTCGGTTCCGCCGAAGGCACGTTCGTAGACCAGCGGCATCGTCGCGAACAGCTCCGCTTCCGACGGCACGAACTGGCCGGTGGCCGCCCGCTCCCAATGGCGATCGCCGACGACACGAATCACCTTGCGGATCGCCTCGCCGACCTGGATGCCGACGACCGTGGATCGTGTGGGGGCGCCGTTCGGCGCATGCGCGGAGCCGACGACGACGATGTCGCACCGCGGCTTGTGCAGGCTGAAATCGCCGGCGCGCCGAATGCTGGTGGTGGCCGCGTCGCCGTAGTATTCGTCGGCCAGTGTCAGCGGTTCCTGCTCGGACGCGAGCCGCGGTGGTGCGCCATCCTCGGGAATGTCAAACGTCCCTTTGACCACCAGCAGGTAGGTCTCGGCACCATCCCGATCGACACCGACGATGGCCTGAGCGTTCATCAGGGTCTGCTTAGATACCTTCATGCGACGATCCTGCGCGGCGTACCCCAACTGCCCCCGCGCCGTCAGTTGATGTGAACGGCCGCTCCGGTGATCCGTTGCATTCCAGAAGACCGCAGCGACAGATACGCCCCCCGTAGCAGCACCTTGCCTGCCCGCGTCAGCACGATGCTGGCGCGCCCGCACTGCAGCACGATCTCGCGCTCCGCCGTGAACGTCAGCCGCTCCTCCGGCGCCACGACCAGGACTTCCTCCGTCTGGTCCGCAACCACCCCAATCGCCAACGGCCGCGCCCGGTCGCCGTCGAGGAACATCAGTGCCACCGCGCTCCCCGGCACCACCTCGCCATAGCGCGCGGTCGCCATCGCAGGCACCGGTGCGCCCGCAGGATTTCCGGCAAAGTCCACCAGCGGCGCCCCATCGTCGCCGACACCAACCAGCCGGCCGATCACCACATCCGCCGGCGCCGCGACAGGCACCTCAGTTCTGAAGGATTTTTTGTCCTTTAATGACGACATCGCCTGACCCCTTGATGGTTATCTGCTTGCCCTCGATCGTGATGTCACCGTTCTTCTTCATCGTGATCGCGGCCGAGCCGGTCTTCAGCACAATCTCCTCGCCGGCGATGACGGTGAGGTTCCTGCCTACCTCCAGCGTCTCGTTCTCGCCGACATTGGTCGAGCGGTTCTTGGCAACCGACACCGTCTCGCTGCCGCCGACCGAAACCGACTGGTCCGACCCAACGCTGATCGTCTGCGTGTCACCGACCGTCACTGTGCGCGCCGCCCCGACGGTGATCGCCTCGGTCGTGCCCACCGTATGCGCACGCGCCACGCCGACGGTCAGAGCCTCGTTCAGCACGACCGTATGGGTGCGGTTCTTGTCGATCGTCACCGTCTCGTTCTGATGCACCGTCTCGGTGCGGTTCTTGTCGATCGTGATCGTCTCGTTGCCGTGCACCGTCTCGGTGCGGTTGTTGTCGATGGTGATCGTCTCGTCGTGCTTCACGTGCTCGGTGCGGTCGTGGTCCACCGTGGTGGTCTCGTCGTGCCCCACCCAGTGCGACGCATCGTGCTCAACCTCGGTCGCCAGGTCCTTCTCGGCATGCAGCAGCACCTGTTCGGAGCCCTTCTTGTCCTCGAAGCGGAACTCGTTGCAGTTCGCCGCACTACCGCCCAGCGACGAGTGCGTGCGCAGCCCGCTCTGCGTCTTGTTGGCAGGCAGCCCGAACGGCACCATCTGCTCGGCGTTGTAGACGGAGCCAACCACCAGCGGCCGGTCGGGGTCGCCCTCCAGGAACGTGACCACGACCTCCTGGCCGATGCGCGGCAGGTACCAGGTGCCGAAATTGTGTCCTGCCCAACTCTGCGCCACCCTGATCCAGCAGGAACTCTGCTCGTTCTTCTTGCCTTGCCGGTCCCAGTAGAACTGCACCTTGATCCGGCCGTACTTGTCGGTGAAGATTTCGTCGCCGGCCGGGCCGGTCACGACAGCGGTCTGCGTGCCGTGGATGCGGGGACAGTCGGTCTTCATCTCCGGCCGGTACGGCACCGAACGCGGCGCGCAGAGGAAGCGATTCGAGTAGCTCGCCGGCTTGGCGTCCTGCGCCACCAGACTCCAGTCGTCGGCGGTGTGCTCGACTGAGCGCAACACAAACTCCTTGCCGACGTCCTGGCCCTGGGCATTCGCTATGGTGAAATAGGTGCCCGCGGCGAAGCCGATACAGGCGCTCTGGCCGACGATCTCCTGATAGGCCGATTCCTCATATTCGATCCGCAGCTTCGCCGCCGTCCCGCCCGGACCTGTCGCCTGGTAACGGCCGGGATAATCGAACATCTCGAGCGGCTGCTTCGCCAGCACCGGATTGATGGTCTTCTTCTCAGCGTTCAGCCGTGTCGACGGCGTTTCGAAGTTGTAATCGTTGAGCGCCCATTGGCCGGAGCGGACCTGATACGAGTTCTCCCACTCCCAGATGCCCCCCATCGCGCCGACATCCGGCGACGCGACGATGCGCGTTGTGCTGCATTTCGTTAGACCGCGGTTGTTGTCGGTAAAGACCACCGTGTGCTTACGGTCGTCGTGGAGGAAGTAGAAGAAGATGCCCTCTTCCTCCAGCAGCCGGCAGATGAAGTCGTACGCGGTCTCCCGATACTGTACGCAGTAGTCGTGCTTCTGGTGATCGCCGTTCAGCCGCCAGGCCTTGTGGCTTACGCCGTAGTCGCCAAGCACGGCATCGACGATCTGGGGGACACTCTTGTCCTGGAAGATCCGGCAATCGCTGGTGCGGGTGAGGAGCCATAGGGCAGGCACCACCCGAATGCGATAAATACTCAATTCATGGGCAGCCCGTCGCACCATGGCGAACCGGGAGATGATGCCGTTGATGGGCATGCTGAGGCCGGCGCCGTCGGTCAGCCAGATGGTGGCCGCCGTGCCCAGCAGAGCGTCGGGCTTTATCGCGGCGTCGGTCGAGGCCAGTTCAAGGTCATACCAAAAGTATGACGACACGCTGTCCCGTCCGCGCACGGACACCAGCAGCACATGGTCCTGACCAAGCACCGTATCGATGCGCAGCAAGCGGCGATCTTGCGTATAGGCGTCCATCAACAAGGATTTTCTATCGATACGCGTTCGAGCAGGGTCGTCGACAACGCTTCTATACCGAAATCACGATTCTGTCACCAGCTCGGTGCACACCGCACAACGGTCATTTTGCCTGCGACGATCGCTGCGGCATGTGATGCGGTTCACAGATCGCGCGATATTCGTGAACTCGCCGCCGCCACTCGCCGGTGCAGCAGGAAATCGCGTACCGCTGGGTCAGGTTCAAGACTAATTGCGTTTTGATAAGCTTGGTCAGCAGTGTCGCTCTCGCCAAGCCGCGACAACAGTTCGGCGCGCGCCGCCCAGTACGGTTGGTAGTCAGTCAGGCGCGTGTCTGTCGCGAATGCATCGAGACACGCCAGTCCCGCCTCCGCTCCGCGTGTCTCGGCGACCGCGACGGCGTGGTTGATCGCCACCACCGGCGAATCGGTGATCGCCGACAGCGCCGCGTAAAGCCGTTCGATCGCGGTCCAGTCCCTCTGCCCGGTCAGCCGGCGCGCGGCATGCACCGATTGCACCGCGGCCTCAAGCTGATACCGCCCGATCAACCCTAACGCGCTGGCGCGCAGCAGCAGTTCCTCGGCCTCCTCGGTCAAGCCTGCATCCCATTGCGTCGTGTCCTGCTCGGCGAGCGGGACGTAGGCGCCGTCTGTATTCCGCCTCGCTGCGTGCCGCGCCTCCGCATGCAGCATCAGCGCGAGCAAGCCGATTGCCTCGGGTTCGTCCGGCAGCAACGCGACGACAAGGCGGCCGAGCCACAACGCTTCCTCAGCCAGGTTGCGACGCATCGCATTCAGCCAACCGCCAGCGAACGCGGCGTAGATTGCGGCCAACACGGCATCCAGCCGCGCAGGCATCTCAATGCGCTCCGGGACGCGCAAGGGGATGCCGGCCTGCCTGATCTTCGACTTTGCCCGCACCAGACGCTGGCCCATGGTGGCCGGTGCGACGAGAAAAGCCGATGCGATCGCCGCCGCATCGAAGCCGAGAATGGTCTGCAGCATCAACGGCGCGCGGATTGCGGGATCGATCGCCGGATGGGCACAGGCGAACATCAGGCCGAGACGGTCGTCCGGGATTGCTGCAGCTTCCATCGACTCACCCCACTCTTCGGCCAGCAGACGCAGGTGATCGGCCGCGTCGGCGCGCGTGCGCCGGCGCCGGGCGGCGTCGATCACCCGGCGCCGCGCCACCGCCAACAGCCACGCCTCCGGACTGCGCGGGATACCGGCGGCGGGCCAGTCGACCAGTGCGGCGGCAAACGCATCAGCCAGCGCATCCTCCGCCGCGGCCACGTCGCCGGTGCGCGCCGCCAGGAAGGCAACCAGCTTGCCGTAGCTACGGCGCGCCGCAGCCTCGGCCGCTGCCGCCGCGGGCGGCATCACATGGTCCAGATCGGCCGGACCTCGATCGCACCGACGCTGGCACCGGGGCACCTTGCCGCCCAGGAGAGTGCGGCGTCGAGGTCGGGGACGTCGATCAGATAGTAGCCGGCAAGCTGTTCCTTGGTTTCGGCATAGGGGCCGTCAAGCACCTGAGTCTTGCCGTCAACGACACGGACGGTGGTCGTCGCGCTGGTGGGTCGCAGGCGATTGCCGTTCACCACTACGCCGGCCTGCGCGAGGGCGTCGGTATAGGCCATATAGGCGGCGTGCATCCGGGCAATGGCGTCCTGCGGCGTCGACTGCATCGCGGCTTCGTTGGAATGGATCAGCAGCATGTATTGCATGGTGGTCTCCCTCACTCGTCGTGGCCGGCAACATGCACGGCCGGACAGATGTCGTTCGAGCAGGGCTGATTTCGACCAAGGGTGATGCAATGCGTCAACCGCCGATACACAGCGTGCCGCCGCATCGCAGCATGAACCTGGCGATGTCCCCGGCGGAGGCCGATCGGGTCCTCGGACCCGGCCGAGGGTCATGCTGATCCGGGTACGCCGTAGGGCCGCTGCGGGCCGGTCCGTGCCACTGTGGCGTGTCCGCAGAATGCAGGCAGTGACTCCGCCGCCACCGGGGAATGCCGGCTGCGTCTGGACGAGGACTTAAAGGCCGCACACAATTGGTCCGCGACAAAGCCGAGGACATGTGTTGAGCCAGCGCCACCAGATACAGGATCGCTGACATGCTACAGGTCAGGTTAGGCATGACGGTTCTGCTGTTGATGATCGGCGGATGCGCCGGTTCACTAGGGACCATTCACAGCAACCCGCCGCCGCCGCCCGTCACCACGTTCGACGGCTCATATCGCAGCACGATTCATGCTATCCGCCCATTCGCCGGCCAGATGAACACCTGGTGTGACTCGCCGGGCCAACCGATCATCACGGTGGAGAACGGTCAGTTCACCTACACCGTGCCGCACCCCAACCTCTCAGTCGGTCTGGTGACAGCCTTCCCCGCGACTATTGCAGGGGACGGGTCGTTCCATGGTGAGATCACGACCGGAACCATCTCCGGGCGAATAGATGGCACGCATATGGATGGCAAGATTGATGGGTCGGCGTGTATCTATGCTTTTGTCGGCGACCGCATCTAGCCCAACCGTGAGATCGGCGTTCGGGGGCACTATCCCGCCGCCACCTTCGCGACCTCCGCCGGCGACTGCCGCACCAGCGCGTCGTAGCCGCGCAGCAGCGTTTCGGTGATCCGTCCCGGAGTGTAGCGGTTGCCGGCGATCTCGCGCACCGGCGTCACTTCGGCCGCGGTGCCGGCCAGGAACACCTCGGTCGCACGGCCGATCTCGGCAAGTTCCATCGGCCGCTCGACCACCTTCATCTGCTGTCGCCTTGCCAGGCTCATCACCGAACGCCGCGTGATACCGTCCAGGAAGCAGTCCGGCTCCGGCGTGTGCAGTGCGCCGTCCATTACGAAGAAGATGTTCGCCCCCGTCGCCTCGGCCACCCGCCCGCGCCAGTCCAGCATCAGCGCATCGGCATAGCCCTCCTGCTCCGCTTTGTGCTTCGACATCGTGCCGATCGTGTAGAGTCCGGTCGCCTTCGCCGCCGTCGGCGCGGTCTCCGGCGAGGGCCGCTTCCATTCCGCCATGCCAACGCGAATTCCCGCCAACCGGTCGTCGCCGAAATAGCTTGGCCACGACCACGCGGCGACCGCCAGGTGGATCTTGGTATGCTGCGCCGCCACTGCCAGCATCTCGCTGCCGCGCCAGGCGATCGGCCGCACATAGGCGTCGGTCAGACCGTTCGCCGCCAGCACCGCCTCGCACGCGGCATCGATCTGGTCGGCCGAGAACGGGATCTCGAAGCCCAGAATCCGCGCCGAGTTGATCAGCCGGTCGGTGTGGTCGCGGAGCCGGAAGATGTTGCCGGCGTACGCACGTTCGCCTTCGAACACGGCGCTGGCATAGTGCAGCCCATGTGTCAGAACGTGCAGCCTGGCGTCGCGCCAGGGAACCAGGGCGCCGTCCCACCAGATCCAGCCGTCGCGGTCGTCGAAAGGAACCAGCTCCATGGCACCACTCCTGGTAATATTATTTCGTGAAGCAGGAGGACGGTATGTTGACTGCACCGATATGTCAACAACCCTGCCATAAATAGCCGCCGCGCCGAGGAATACCTGCCATGCCCGAATCGAAGCTCGACCCGGCTGAGGCCGATATGCGCATGGCCCAGGACCTGCTGTTCTTTGCCTATCGCGACTTCACCAACGCCGCGGACGTGGCACTGGCCGAACTCGGCCTCGGCCGCGCGCACCATCGAGCGCTGCACTTTGTTGGCCGCAATCCCGGCATTACCGTGTCAGACCTGCTCGGCATTCTGCACATCACCAAGCAGTCGCTCGCCCGCGTACTTGGTGCGCTGATGCAGCAAGGCTATGTCGCACAGTCGCCGGGCAGCACAGATCGACGCCAGCGGCTGCTCCGCCTCACCGCCGCCGGCGCGGCACTGGAGCGCCGGCTGTTCGAGCGCCAGCAGGAACGTCTGCGGCCGGCCTACCGCGAAGCGGGCACCGCCGCGGTGGATGGCTTTCGCCGGGTCATGCGCGGCATCATGGACGATGCCGCGCGCGCCTATCTCGACATGGGCCATGCAGGGGGAGACTAATGGCGGAGGATGCCCACATCCTGGTGGTGGACGATGATGCCAGACTGCGCGCGCTGCTGTCGCGCTACCTGGCCGGAGCAGGCTTCCGCGTCACCACCGCGGAGACTGCGACCGACGCGCGCGACAAGCTGCGTTTCATGCATCCGGACATGCTGGTGCTCGACGTCATGATGCCCGGGGAAAGCGGCCTGACGCTGACTGAATCGCTGCGCCGCGACCAGGGCAGCGAGGTGCCGGTCCTGCTACTTACCGCCCGTGGCGCGCCGGAAGACCGCATCGCCGGGTTCGAGGCCGGCGCCGATGACTATCTCGGCAAGCCGTTCGAGCCGCGCGAACTGGTGCTGCGCATCCGCGCCCTGCTGCGCCGCGCACCGGCATCGCTGCCGGAAACGCCGTCCGGTCCGGTGCAGCTTGGCGCGCTGACGTTCGACATCGAGCGCGGCGAATTGAGCGGGCCGGATGGGGTCGTGCGGCTGACCGGCGGCGAAGCGGCGTTGCTCGCCGCGCTCGCGCGCAAACCGAACGAGGTGCTGTCGCGCGAGGAGATCGCCGCCGAACTCGGCATGGACGAGGCCGGCGAGCGAGCGATCGATGTGCAGGTGACGCGGCTGCGCCGCAAGGTCGAGGCCGATCCGCGCGAGCCGCGCTTCCTGCATACTGTGCGCGGGCGAGGCTACGTGCTGAAGCCCGGGGTTTAGGCGGATGCTCCGCGATGCTGCCAGCTGACATCCAGCCCACGCGGATCGTGAACCGCGGCATCCGGAAGGTGCTGCCTCGCTCGCTGCTCGGACGCAGCCTGCTGATGATCCTGCTGCCGCTGGTGCTGCTGCTGGCGGTCTCGTTGCAGATTTTCTACGGCAGCCATCTCGACATCGTCTCGCGTCGGCTGTCGGGGGCCATTGCCGGCGAGGTCGCCTACACGCTGGAGATGCTGCGCCGATTTCCGGACGAGGCCGATCGCGCCTGGATTCTGGGAAAGGCAAACAGCGAGTTCGATCTGGATATGACCATCGAACCCGGCGCCGTGCTCCCCAACGCGCCGAGGGTCAACATCCTCGGCCCGATGGACGACGACCTCGCCAACTCGCTGCGCGAGCGGATCGGCATGCCATTCGTTGCCGACTGGCTGTCCGATAGCCGCTTCGTGGTGATCCGCGTGCAGCTTCCACGAGGCGTCCTGCACGTCAACGCGCCCCGCAAGCGGCTTTACGCAGGGACGATCTACATCTTCGTGGTCTGGATCGTCGGCATGGCGACGGTGCTGTTCGGCATCGCTGCCTTGTTCATGCGCAATCAGGTCCGCGCGATCCGCCGTCTGGCAACCGCGGCCGAGGCGTTCGGCATGGGACGCGATATCGGGCCAATCAAGCCGGAGGGCGCCACCGAGGTACGGCAGGCAGCGACGGCGTTCAATCGCATGCAGGAGCGGGTGCGCCGTTTCCTGGTGCAGCGAACCGAGATGCTGGCCGGTGTGTCGCATGATCTGCGCACGCCGCTGACCCGGCTCAGGCTGGCGTTGGCCATGATGCCGGCGCGCGAGGAGCTCCGTCAGGACGTCGCGGAAATGACCGCCGATGTGGAGGAGATGGAGCGGATGATCGGCGGCTACCTCGCGTTTGCGCGCGGCGAGGGCGCCGAGCAGGCCGAACCGGTGAACCTGTCGGCAGTACTGGAGGAGGTCGCGGCCGGCGCGCGTCGCTCCGGCGCCGACGTGGCGGTGGATGCGCCGCCGGCGTTGACTCTGTCGCTGCGTGCCGACGCGGTGCGCCGCGCCATCACCAACCTGGTGGACAATGCACGCCGCCATGCGCACCGGGTCGCGCTGGCGGCGATGCCGCAGGGCCGCATGGTGTTCGTGACGGTGGACGACGACGGCCCCGGCATCCCGCCGGAGCGCCGCGAGAGCGTGTTCCGCCCGTTCGAAAGCGACACCACCGGCGGCACCGGCCTTGGCCTGACGATTGCGCGCGACATCGTCCGCGCGCATGGCGGCGAGATCGTGCTGGAGGACAGCCCGCTAGGCGGCCTGCGGGCGCGGATCAGGCTGCCGGTCTAGCGGATATCCGGTAGCCGGAACCGGCGACCAAAATCAGAACAGCAGCCACAGGCCGAAACCCGCGATCGTCCAAATGCAGGCGCCCACCAGCATGCCGGTCCCTACTCCGCGGGCAGCGGCCAACGCATCCTCCTCGATGCCCGTCGCCACATCGGCGAGATTCCCAATGGACTGATCAGGCACTGTGTCGGCATGGGCCTCATCGCGCAGCAGATCTACCAGGTCAGGATTCTGGTACTCCACCCGTCCCGGCCGCCGCCGATCAATCAGCCTGACGATTTCGAACGGCGGTTGCTCATTTTCAATCCGGTCAACCATCTGCCATGGATCGCCCTGTGTGCAGCGACCATGCCAGTAAAGGCATTAGCAAATGGTTTCAGCGGAACGCGTGATCGCGTAATGCCATGGTATGTCGGAGCGGACGGTCAGCGGCGCATACGCGCAGGATCCTCACTTCGCCTTTTCCGCCAATGCCTTCACTTCGTCCATCGCCTCCACGAAGCGTTGGTTGATCAAGGACAAGGCTTCCGCGTTGGACTGCTGGATCAGGTCGCTGAGCTCCTTCATGTGCGTCACCGCGTGCTGATAGGCATGCTTCAGCAGTTCCGCCTGCTTGGCGGCCTTTGCCTGTGGCGCGTCGGCAGCCGCAAGCGCCTGCATCGCCTCGGTCAGCTCGGCCATGCTGCTCTGCACAATCTCCATGTGCCGTCGTGCCACCGCCTGCGCGCCTTCCAGCGCGATGCGATTGGCCGCGGACAGCGTCTCCAGATTCTTGCGGCTCGCCGCCACGAAAATCTCCATGTCCGGCAGTGCCGGGAGCTTCATGTCGGCGAAGAACTTGGTGAAGTCCGTGCTGAACTGCGGACCGCTTGCCATGGCTACGTCCTTTCCCTGCTGGGTGGATCAGGTTGCGCGCCGGCGGCTTCCTGCGCAATCTGCGGCGATGATTACACCCCTCTCCCAGCATACCGGCGCCGAGGTCCGCGGCGTCGACCTGACGCAACCGGTGGGCGCGGCGCTGCGGGAACGACTGAACCGCGCGTTCGTTAACCATTCGGTGCTGGTGTTTCGCGACCAACGTCTGTCGCCGCGGCAATTGTTCGACGCGGTCCAGTTGTTTGGCGACGTGTTTCCACAGCACAACACACGCTTCGCGCTGCCGGAGTGCCCGCAGATCCACTACATCTCAAATCAGGATTCCTATCCTGACGGCAAGCGCTACATCCCGGGCGAAGGTTATCACACGGACCACTCGAATGCTGCCGAACCGCCGAAGGCGACGGTGCTGCATGCGGTGCAACTGCCCGATCACGGCGGCGATACGCAGTTCGTCAACATGCAACTTGCGTATCAGGATTTGCCCACGACGATGCGGCAACGGATCGACGGACTGTGTGCGATGCACGTGTACCAGAGCCGTCACAGCGAGCGGAAGCTGATGGCGCTGACCGAGACGGCGCGACAACGGGTACCGGATGCGGTGCTGCATCCGCTGGTGCGGACCCATCCGGAGAGCGGACGCAAGGCGATCTACCTCAATCCGATCCGCATCGAGGGCATCGCCGGGATGGCGGAGAGCGAGGCGCTGTCGTTGCTCGATGACCTGCTGGCGCACGCAAGGCAGCCGCAGTACGAGTACCGCCACCAGTGGCGTCAGGGCGACATGGTGATGTGGGACAACCGATGCCTGCTGCACAAGGCGAACGGCGACTACGATATGGGGCAGGTGCGGTATCTGTACCGGATCATGCTGAAGGGTGATGTGCCGATATGACGGGCTGTCATTGCGGGCGCAGCGAAGCAATCGAGTAGTCGGTCCGCCCACCGTCTTGGCCGGCCATCCACGGCTTGCGAAGCGGAAGCAATCTCGGCCTTTCGACGGTTGGCATTGGACGAATCGGCGCGACGGGGCCGGCCATGGCTGGCCCCGCGTGTGACGCCGCGATCTTCGAGTGGCAGCCCTCGGGTCAAGCCCGAGTAAAGTTCAGGGCGGCCCGGTGCCGCCTGGTGCCTCGAACCGCGCGTTCGGTGGCCCGGCCGGGCTGGCTGCGGACGCGGACCGGGCAGGCGTGGGGAATGGCCGGCCGAGGATGGCCATCACCAGGCGGACAAGGCTGCCGCGGTGCTTGATGATGGCCCATTGCACCTCCCGCCACAGCGGATGGCTCCCGGTGATGCCGAGATCGCGGCAGATATCGACGATGACGGCACCGATCGGCCGGCGGCGGGCCTCGGCGGCGATCTGCTCGGCGGTGGGCAGGTGTGCGAGCCGCGGATCGGTCTCGGCGGCAACCCGAGGGACGGCAGGCGCCCTGGGTGCCGCTCGAGCCCTGCCGGGCTTAGGTTCCGCGTCGAGCTGGGCAGCGCTGCGGAGTACTCGCGCCTCGAGCGCTTCGGCGAGGAGCAGGCCGCGGGCGATGCGCGCGAGGATCACTGCGAGATCGATGGTGTTGAAACGGGCTTTAACGAAGTAGGGGTCGGTGGCGGTTTGCTGCCGGATGGTGGCGGCGAGTTCGCGGCCGTAGCCGATCAGCTTGCGGAGCAGGTCGAGCAGGCGCGCGCTGCGGCTGGGCTGGGTGGTTGGGACTGAGGCTTGGGCCGCGGCGGACATGAACGTAACAAGAACACCAACGGGCGGCGGATGTCAAGGAATATATTCCGCCGCCGCCGCCGCCGCCGCCGCCGAGTAATGTCTTGGTTTGCGGGAGCGGCGCTGCGTGCGGAGAGGTAGTACCAAGCGCAGACCGAGCTTCGGTGCGGTCGTGGCATCGGTGCCACCGCTGTCATGCCTGGCGCAGGGTGCGGTAAGTCATTCGTTTTGCCGTGCTGATCGGTATAATATCAACGGCCCTGCTCGATGACCGCAAGGGGTGGTGAGCGGACATTCGAGTGGTCACGATCTTCCGAAACTGACCCGAAGCGGAAGTTCCTGCCCGCTCGCACCCAATGGTCCTGGTCAGCCGGTGGGCAGGGACCAGACGGCGTCGTGAATGACAATGGGCTTGGAAATGACTCCGACTTTGAGGAAAGCGTCGGCAGTTTCCTGCAGCTGAGCAATGACCGTGGGCGTAACGGGTCCCACAACCAGGTCGGTGCGGCCAACGGCAGTCCGTACCGCGTCGAGCTCGATACCGGTGGCAGTCGAAGTGACTTCAGAAAACTTGTCCCGATTCTGCGCCCCCCATTCGGTTAATTTTGTCACTTCGTCAACTACCGCAGCGAGGACTTTGGGATATTTCGCGAGGAAATCGGGATTGGCCACGTAGACGGAATTACCGTTCACGATATCTTTCGTGGTGGCGATCGCGCGCACCTTTTGACGATGCTCCGCTAGCGCAAATAATGGGTCCCAGATAACCCACGCGTCGACGTCGCCGCGCAAGAGGGCCGCCGAGGCATCCGCCGGCAAAAGATAAACCGGCACGATGTTGCCATAGCTAAGGCTCGCCTTGGCGAGCAGGCGTAGCATGATGTTTTGTGCGCTGCTGCCGCGAGCAAACGCGACCTTCTTTCTCTTAATATCCGCCAGGGAGCGGATGGCAGATCCTTCCACCACCAACAATCCATGCTGCGATGCGGGCATGCATGCCACATAAACAAGCTTAGCGCCTGCCGACTGCGCAATAATGGCGGGCGCATCGCCAACCCACCCGAAGTCGATGGCACCTGCACTGATCGCGTCCATCATCGGCGGCCCGACCTCGAACTCCGACCATTTCACCCTTTCTACACCCACCGACTTCAACCGCCGTTCAAATACACCCTGCTCCTTGGCAACGCTGAGCAAGCCAGCTTTCTGGTAGCCGACATGGAACTCGGTCGGCGCTGCCTGCGCGTAGCGTCGGGCGAGACCTACACCGACAAACCCAAGGCCGCCCGCTACCAATCGTCGAGAAATGAGCATGTTCATGATGCCTCCCTCCCAGAGCTAAAGCGATTTCTACAGGTTTCAGGCCGCCGCCGTTTGACGGTTCATGGAGTTACCGCGAAAAGCACCACGGCGGTTTGCGGTGCTGGCGGACGCGGCGAGTGACGTGCTCCCTTTTATTTCGGTGGTGCCCAATCGTCTAAGCCATACTTGTTGAAGATTGACTTCAACGTCCCATCAGCTTCCAGCGTGGCAAGCGCGGCGTTTATCTTTCCGAGCAATTCATGGTTTCCCTTCCGGACCGCTAGTGCAGCCCTGGGCTTTGGAGACGCAGACTGATACGTGTCGACTACCCGTGCCCCATGAGGTAGGTCACCTGTTTTGGCCGCGTATCGCGTCTCGACGCCCGGTGTGATGGTCGCCTTTATCTGTCCCGATGCTACGGCCTCCCAGGCGTCCTTCTGGGTGCCGTAGATTTTGATCTCGGAGAAACCACCAATTCTTTGGAGTAAGGCCAGTTGGATGCTTCCCTTCTGCGCGCCCACGGGCAGGCCTTTCAGGTCTGCAAGCGTACGGTAAGGTGTTACGTCACTCGATTGTACGACCAGGGCTTCAGGCAGTGCATTGTAGTATGGCCTGCTAAAGTCAACTTTTTGCTCCCGCTCCGGAGTGATCGCCATATTCGTCGCGATTACGTCAATCTCACCGCTGTCGACCGCCGGGATGAGGTCTGCGAAGACCATCGGCTGGTACTCGATGGGAACACCGATTTGCTTGCTTATTGCGCGTGTCAGATCGACAGCCACGCCCGACAACTCGTTCTGGTCGTGGAGAACCCACGGCTTCGCGTCTTGCCCCGCTGCCTTCAACGGTTGCTGTCCCCACGCAGTCGAACTAATCAGTGCGCCGGCCACCACAACCAATATGCTGAATTGTTTCATTCCTCCCCTCGGAATCGGCCTTTTGGCGCGCCATTGACCTGCCCGCGCGGTCTACACACCGGTCTAGGCTATCCGCCTCTACGCATTTACAGATAAGTTACGCGCACTTTACCTCAACAAAGAGGACCGTGGGGTTACAGACCAGCAATGATACAAAATGTCACAATATTCACTGCTTTTACGGCAGAAGACCCTTGCAGAGCGCGAGGGGAGCGCCCTTAAGCAGCAGCTGGGGAAACAGGCGTCCGCCGGCAGGCGGGAAAAGCACGTCAGCGAGCGTCACCCGATGGGCGGAGACAGGCCTGTAGCCATGGCGAAGGGCGTGGCTCCGGCGCAGCGCAGCAGAGGGGACACGTCCGGAAGTTTTGAGATTTGCAAATGCGGTCGGCAAATTGTGACGCCGGGAGGACGGATGAAAATATTTTAAGTCGTCAGGCATAGGCTCCAATGTTAGATATTGTTCACCTTTCCAGAAGAAAAGGACGAGGCGAATTGATTCCCTCGCTGGCTTTGCGATGCGCACGTCTCGTATGCGTAACCGCGATAGTGGGTTTGCTGCTGTCGACAGCGGCCCAGGCGCAGAAATTCGATATCACGCCGGTGGCAGAAAAGAAGGTCGCACAGCTACCGCCCGGCCCGTTGTTCTGGCGCGTCGACACTTTCCCAACTCTCGCCGCGGCGCAAGCCGTTGCTAGCCCTACGGCACTCGCCGCTGAAGTCGATGGCAAGGCGTGGCTCTTCACGCTTGGGCCGTCCGGCGGGTCGTCGCATGGCGGTAGCAAAGTGGTTGAGGTGGGGCCTGTGCCCTCGATTGCCGCTCCTGAATACCTCTTGCGCGTCGTCCGGTCTGGCGGCCCGCCTGGCGCTAAAACCCCGGTGCACACGCATCCGGGGTCGGAAACCTTTTACGTGCTGAGGGGCGAACTCACCCAGAAGACGCCTGACGGCGTGCACCGTGTCTCGGCTGGTCAGTCCATGCCCGGACACCCGCCTAACACGCCGATGCAGGTGTCCAGCAGCGGTAGCAGCGACCTAAGCGCCTTGGTCATGTTTGTGAACGATGCAACCAAGCCCTTCTCGTCGCCGGCCACCAAGCCGCCAAGTTGAGAGGGTTAATCCTCACCTTGGCTGGCGCTGTCGGGACGGCAGAAAAATTGTCGGTGCCCGATAGAGAAGTCACAATTTCTCCCCGATAGATATGTCACTCCGGCGGACGGACGGGGCCTGAGCGAAGTGGCACCATTGCCCCCTGGCTGGGCGCGGGCGACGGGGTCAAGGGCCGCAGCCGGCGCCAGCCGGTGCGCGCAGCGCAGCCCTTGAGGCCGCCGCTCGCGCCCAGCATCATCGCAGAGCCGTGCGACCGTCCGATCCGTTGCGTGTCGTCAGTCCCGACCGTATCCGCGTGGCAGCTCGATGTTGGCCAGCGTCTCCAGATCGAGATCGACGACCGCGTGCAAGGCTTCGGCGGCGGGCGTGCCCTGCAGCGCCTCTGGCAATGCTTCCAGCCAAGCAGCGTAGTCGGCCTGCAGGGTGAGCAGCTCGGCGACCGCGGCGTCCCAGCGCTGCGGACGGCTGCGACGGTCCGCTGCCTTGCGTGGACGGACCACGGCAGCTGGCTGCGTTCCATGATGGCGCGACCGATACCTGGCCTGCCGTTCGGCATGACTCAGCGGGCTCTCGCCTTCGGGTTTGCGGCCGCTCGGCATGTGGGTTTTCCGTTACGTGACGAAATTCCAAGGGGAGTGGACAACCGGTTCCATTGCGCATCAGGCGAGTGCAACGGCAGTGACGTGGCGTGGTGGCCGCCCTTTGGAGGGCTGGCCAGGCGCTTTGAGGTTGTTCGGCGGCCGCTGCCGCGCGGCATGACCACGCTGGCGCTTCGGCTCGTAGTCCGCCTGCCGTGCCTTCACCATCGCCAGCACCGCTGATAACCGCTTGTTGTCGACGATCGCACCGCGCTCGACCGTGCGGATCTTGTCAAACAGCCGGTATGGCAGCGATTTGCCGTCGAACTGAACGGCGAACCGTCCATCGGGATAGTTCACCACCTCCACCTTCTTCCGCGCCAGGTTGCGCGCAAGCGGTGTCGGTTCCAGGATCAGCATCATCCGGTCGTAGTGCAGGGCGAGGTTCTGCGTCACTGTCCGCTCCTCGCGCCAGGCCAGGGTCTCGTCCAGGTCGTCCGCTGCGCATAGCGGTCGGTGCAGGTTCTTGGCATTCGCCGGGTCGCGGCCAAACCGATCATTGTGACCGGCGATGAACCCGGGCAGCCACGTGTTCGCCGCCTCGATCGAGGCAATCCCCGCCAACCGCAGTTCCTTCACCAGCCGGTCCTGCAAGGTGCCGAACGCGCGTTCCACCCGGCCCTTGGCTTGCGGGCTGTTGGCACAGATGATGTCGATATTCAGCGCCGCCAGCGCACGGCCGAACTGGGTGACACGATCGCCACCTTCGCCGTTATTCACCCGGAAGATGTTGTGCTTGTCGCTGTAGAACGCCACCGGCTTGCCGTGGGTCTCCAGGTAGGCGCGCGTCGTCCGGAAGTAGTCGAACGCCGATTCCGAGGCGACCAACCGCAGTGCCATCAGCCGGCTCGTGGCGTCGTCCACGAACGCCAGCAGCGTGCACATCGCGCCGCGATCCTCGAACCAGGCATGTTCCGATCCGTCGATCTGCACCAGTTCGCCCAGGCACTCGCGCCGTCGACGAGGCTGGTGCGGGGAGGGCAGACGATGACGGCGGTCGACCCACAGCCCATCCGCCATCATCCACTGGCGCAAGGTCTCGACGCCCAGCCGCACGCCATGCCGTGCCGCCAGCTTCTCCGCCGCGAGCGTCGGACCGAAATCCGGGTAATGCTCGCGCACCAGGGCCAGAACAGTTCGGCGGAATGTCTCGCCGTGGCGGTGATTGCTGGCACGGCCACGCTTGCGCGAAGCCAGCGCGACAGGCCCAGCAGCGACAAACGCGCGACGCAGACGATAGACCTGGCGTCGCCCCACACCCATCAACGTGCCCGCCGCCTCGACCGTCACCCGACGATCCGACAGATCGATCAGCACACGAAGCCGGGCCAGCTCCCGTTCGCTCATTTGCATCACCGTCATCGCACGCCACCCCAAACGTCTCGACGACAGCTTGCCTCAGTGACATCTCTATCGGGGACGCGGGTGACATTTCTATCGGTGATCT
>CAWFYC010000001.1:0-79132 GCA_963819855.1 uncultured Alphaproteobacteria bacterium | reverse complement strand
ACAAAAATCTGCCGCATAAGGCGCAATATGTTAAGTTTTTCCAAGTTCTCGCAAAGTCTCCGCGATGGTCTCAAAGTAAATCCCGGTGCTCAGGCCGGAAAAAACAGCGCGTACCCACCGGCATCGGACCGAAGGTCCGCCGTGGGTCGAATGCAGTCATCGGACAGACCCGCTGGTATAAGTCCCGCCATGACCTCGATCTACATCGACGCCGATGCCTGTCCGGTGCGCGAAGAAGTCTATCGCGTCGCAACCCGCCTCAACCTGTCGGTCTTCGTCGTCTCCAACGGCTCGCGGCCGATCCGGCCACCGGGTCTCCCCAACGTGCAGATGGTCATCGTCGATGCCACGCCCGACGCGGCGGACGACTGGATCGCCGAGCGGATCACCTCGGCCGATGTCTGCGTCACCGCCGACATCCCCTTGGCAGCACGCTGCCTCGGCAAGGCCGCGCGAGCCGTCGCGCCGGCCGGCACGCTCTGGACGCAGGATAATATCGGCAATGCGCTGGCCGGCCGCGAGGTATCGCGGCACATGCGCGAGATCGGTCTGAACACCGGTGGCCCCGCGGCACTGACGCGCGCCGACCGGTCGCGGTTCCTGAACTCACTGGACGCGGCGGTGCAGGCAGCCCGACGCGCCGCGACGGGGTGAACGTCAGACCGCCACGAACAGCGCGTCGAGATGCGGATCCCACAGCCGGATGCCGCCGGTGATGCCGGCCTCGTTCGACACGACGCGGACCTTCTCCGGCAGGTCGCCTTGGATATTCCGCGAATTGCCGCCACCGATATAGAGCATATCGAAGCTGGTCAGCGTGGCGATGAAGCCGATCGCCTTGCGCACCCGGCGGTTCCAGCGCTTGCGCCCGACCTCGTGCAGCGCCGCGTTGCCGACATAGTGGTCGTAGGTCTTGCGGCCGCGCACCGGGTGTTGGCTGAGCTCTAGATGCGGCCCCGGCCTGCCGTCCTCGAACAGCGCGAAGCCCATGCCGGTGCCGAGAGTAATCACGCACTCCAGCCCGTGCCCGGCGATCACTCCCAACCCTTGCACCGTCGCGTCGTTCGCCAACCGTGCCGGCGCGCCCAGCCGGTCGACGAGCGCCTTGGCCAGCGGAAAGCTATGCCACGCATCGGTGCCGAGATTCGGTGCGGTCAGCACGTGTCCGTTGCGCACCACGCCGGGAAATCCGATCGAGATGCGCTGAAACTTCCCGAGCGGGCCGACCAGTTCGTCCAGCGCCGCGATCACGGCATCCGGCGTGGCCGGGTGCGGCGTCTCGACATGAGCGGGGCCGGTCGACATGTCCCCGGCCGGCGACAGCACGCCCGCCTTCAGATGCGTGCCGCCGACATCGATCGCCAACGTCAGCGGCCCGCCGGGACGACCCGAAGCAACCGTCTTTTCCATAGGCCTGCTCCTCACGACTCCGCAGACGCGGCTGCGCGGCCGCAATCAGACAGGCGACGCCGACAGATGTCGAGGCGGCGCACCTAAAGCTGCTGCGCCAACCGGCGGCCGAGCAGCCAACCGGGGATGGCGGAGACCGGTGCGCCCGGCAGCATCAGCAGCCAGCCCCACGGCTGGCCGTTGACGATCAGATCCATGCCGATGCCCAGCATCATGCCGCCGACCAGGCAGCCGATCACCCCCGACGCTATCCCGAGCCAGACGATGTCGCCGCGATTGACCATGCGCCAGGGGTGCTAGGGGGCTGCGCGTGGTTTGACAAGGCGCAGGCCGGCTCTTAGAAGCGGCGCCTCACTGCCGGGAACGTGGACAGGCCTTCGGGGCCTGCGCCCGCCGCGCTTCGCGTGGCCTACCGGTGCAACAAGAGCCAGACGAAAGGGCAACGCGCAGATGACCAAGCGCGCCGAGAGTAAGTACAAGATCAACCGCCGCCTGGGGGTGAACCTCTGGGGGCGGCCGAAATCGCCGATCAACAAGCGCGAATATGGCCCCGGCCAGCACGGCCAGCGCCGCAAGAAGGCCACCGACTACGGCACTCAGCTGGCGGCGAAGCAGAAGCTGCGCGGCTACTACGGCAACATCAGCGAGAAGCAGTTCCGCCGCTATTACCAGGAGGCGGTGCGGGTGCGCGGCGACTCCTCGCAGTTGCTGATCGAGCTGCTGGAACGCCGGCTGGACGCGGTGGTGTATCGCATGAAGTTCGCGATGACGCCGTTCGCGGCGCGGCAGTTCATTTCGCATGGGCATGTGCAGGTGAACGGGCGGCGGGTGAACATCGCGTCGTACCGGGTGAAGGACGGCGATGCCATAGAGGTGAAGGAGAAGTCGAAGCAGCTGGCCATGGTGCTGGATGCGGCGCAGAGCACCGAGCGGGATGTACCGGAGTATCTGGAGGTCGATCACCGGGCGATGAAGGGCCGGTTCGCCCGCACGCCGAAGCTGACGGATGTGCCGTACCCGGTGCAGATGGAGCCGAATCTGGTGGTGGAATACTACTCGCGGTAAAGCCTCAGAATCCCTCGCGGATCACATCCCGCGCAAAATACGACAGGATCAGGTCGGCTCCGGCCCGCTTGAACGCGCCAAGTGTCTCGCGAACCACCACCTGCTCGTTCAGCGCCCCTGCGGCGGCGGCGAACTTGATCATCGCGTATTCGCCGCTCACCTGGTACACCGCGATCGGCAGCAGCGTCCGCTCGCGCAACCGCGCCAGCACGTCGAGATACGCCAGGCCCGGCTTCACCATCAGCAGATCGGCGCCTTCGGCTTCGTCCTGCAGCGATTCGCGCAGTGCCTCGCGGCCGTTCATCGGGTCCATCTGATAGGTCTTGCGGTCACCCTTCAGCTCGCACCCCGCCGCGACCCGGAACGGCCCGTAGAACGCTGATGCGAACTTGGTCGAGTAGGCCATGATCGGCGTGTCAGGATGCCCTGCCGTGTCCAGCGCGTGGCGGATCGCGGCCACCTGCCCATCCATCATCGCCGACGGGGCCACCAGATCCGCGCCGGCGTCCGCCGCCACCACCGCCTGACGTGCCAGGTTCTCGATGGTGACGTCGTTCGCCACGTGATCGTGCTCGATCACGCCGCAGTGGCCGTGGTCGGTGTACTCGCAGAAGCAGATGTCGGGGATCACCACCAGCTCCGGGGCGGCCCGCTTCGCCTGCCGCACCATGCGCGCCACCAGGCCGTCGTGGTTCCACGCGTCGCTGCCGGAGGCGTCCTTGTGGTGCGAAATGCCGAACAGCATCAGCGCCTTCACCCCGTCGCGGGCCAGCCCCTCCACCACGTGGTCGAGCTTCCGCTCGGGGATACGGGAGACGCCGGGCATCTCGGCGATCGGCAGCGGATCGTCGATGCCTTCCTCGATGAACAGCGGCTGGATCAGGTCATTGGCGGTGACGGAGGTCTCGCGCACCAGGGAGCGCAAGGACTCAGTCTGGCGGAGACGGCGGAGACGGGTGGTGGGGAACCGAGGGGCCATGAGGTGCCTCTTTGGGTCGCTGGGCATCGCTGATGTATGTCGCAGGCCGGCGTGAGGCCAGAGGCAAATACGCCCCTTTGCCAAACTGACGGCATCGTCCTATACACCAACCCTTCATCGCGTCTAGACGAACTGGTATAGATCGTGGCTTTTCATATCAGGGATCGGGATACCGATCAGGCGGTTCGTCGCCTGGCACGCCTCAAGGGCAAGACCCTCACCGAAACCGTTCGGGAGGCGGTCGAGCGTGAGTACGCGCGCGAGAAGTCCAGGGTTCCTCTGATCATTCGGTTGCAGCCGATCCATGAGCGTTTCATGGCGCTCCGCAAGCCCGGTGGTCTGTCGGCCGACAAGGCCTTCTTTGACGAGTTGTCCGGGAACACATGACGTTCCTCGACGCCTCGGCGATCATCGCGATCATTGCGCAGGAGGACGACGCGGCCAGCCTCGCGGCGCGTCTCGACCAGGCGAGCGAGGTCTGGATTTCGCCGATCGCTATCTTTGAGGCGGCGCTAGGCCTTGCCCGCATCAACAATGTCACGCCATCGGCGGTCATGCCGGTACTCGAACAGTTCTGCGCGGAGACAGGCGCGATGACGATGGCGATCGATGCCGAGCTGGGTGGCGCGGCCATCGATGCATTCGAGCGTTTCGGTAAGGGACGCCACCCCGCTGCGCTCAACCTCGGTGACTGCTTCGCCTATGCCTGCGCGCGCCGGCTGGACGCCGCACTGCTGTGCAAGGGCAACGATTTTCCCCGCACGGATGCGATCCTTGCGTGACTTGCTGCACTGGTCACGGCTCGCCGCGATGTTCGGTCTGCTGATTGGCCAGCCTGCCGCGTCGGCTGACGAGCTTGTGCAAGTGTCGCCGCAGCGTGCTTCGGCCGTGCCGGGATCTTCCGTCGACGCGTCGCCTCTGCTGGGGTATCTGGCCCGCCCGGATCTGCCGGGCCGGTTGCCCGCGGTCGTCGTGCTGCACTGGTGCAGCGGCTTCGGCAGTCATGACATCGCAGCGGCATTGAAACTGAAGACCTGGGGTTACGTGGCGCTGGCGCCGGACAGTCTGGGCGACGAGAATCTGTGCCAGCATGGCTCAGGCTCCGCCGCAGAATCGGTCGATGCCTATGCGGCGCTGCGCTGGCTCGTGGCGCAGGACTTCGTCGATCGCAGCAGGATCGCGGTGATTGGTTATTCGATGGGCGCCAGCGCGGTGCTAAGCGCTACCGAGGCGGGACCACTGGAACGCATGCAGCCGCAGCACTTTCGCGCTGCTGTCGCGTACTACCCAGGTTGCCAGATCAGCAACGGCGACATGACCGTTCCGTTGCTTATCATGATCGGCGAACGCGACGACTGGACGACGGCAGATGCGTGTCGGAAGCTCGCAGCGCACGAAAGCGATATCGGGATCACCCGATGGCCCGGACACGGCGCGCCGATACAACTGGTCGTGTATCCCGACGCAGTGCACGCGTTTGATTCACCTGGGCAACCTCACACCTATCTCGGACATGCCATTGCCCACGATTCCGCGGCAGCCGGCGACGCCGAAGCACGGGTGCGTGCCTTTCTGCATGATATGCTGAGAACCGCGCCCGAGCATTGACCCTCGGGCTACCCGGCCTTCAGTTCCTGGACCCGGCGGCGAAAGCCAGCAGTTTGCCGGCGGGTGAATTGGTCATCCCGCGGTCCCCCGACTATGCTGCGCCCCGGGCAATCCAAGAGGAGACGGACACAATGGCCTTCTACGAACTCCGCCAGTACTTCGTGCGGCCCGGCAAGATGAACGAGTGGGTGAAGATCATGGAGGAGGAGATCATTCCCTTTCAGGTCTCCAAGGGCATGGTGATCTGCGGCAGCTTCCGTGGCGAGACCGACGAATCCTGCTACATCTGGATCCGCCGCTTCGACAGCGAGGCCGAGCGCGAGGCGCAGTACAAGGCGGTCTACGAGACCGACCACTGGAAGACCAAGATCGGGCCGCGCGTCCCGGAGTGCCTGGACCGCGAGAAGATGCATATCCAGCGCATCGTGCCGACATCCCGCTCGACGATGCAGTAGCGCGGGTCAGACCGGATACACCAATGACGTCGGGATGATGGTGGAGTCGTAGATGCACAGCCGTTCGGCAAAGCGCAGCGCTCCGCCATCGTCGACCACGCGATCCTGACAGCGTCCGCACAGGAACAATTCGCTAGGCTGGTCCTGCATGGTCTGGAACACCGCGAAGCTCGCGGTCAGACGCAGCCCGTCCGGCTCGATCGCGCGCAGGCACACGCCGCTGGTGATGCGGCGCGCGATTCGCGGCGCAAACAGCGCCGTCTCGCGCAGCGCCACGACGCGATCCACCAGCATGTCGCGGCTCTCGCAGTAGATCAGTGCCACCGGAAAACCCTGCTCGACGTTCTCGCGCGGGATCACCTTGTAGACGCACGCCTCGGTGAACAGCTCCGGCCAGCGCTCCAGCGCGCCATCGTTGAGCGCATCGTCGTAGGCGCAATACAGATCGGCCAGACGCGCCCGCAACTCCAGCCCGACCGCCACGCCGGGCGCCACCGCGATCATGCCGGCTATAGCTCCATCACCGAGCGGTAGTGCTGGTAGAAGCCGCGGATCGCTGTCTCCGTCACCATGTGCGGCTCGTTGACCACGGCACGTCCGCCCATCTCGACCACACACGTCTCCTCGTCGTTGGTGTCGATGCCGGCCTGCGACAGCAGCATCGCCTCGCTGTCATCGAGCGACACCAGACCGGCGGGTCCCATCAGATTGGCCTGGCGCAGGCGGCGCTGGCGCATCTCGGGCGTGTCGTCGGCGTAACCGAAGAACGTCCATGCCAGATCGAAGCTGCGCGCGTCGTGCGGCACGATCTGCCGCATCGCCAAGGTGTTGGACTGCTGCTGCACGATCAGGTTGGGCCACAACGTCTGCATCACCACGGTGGCGTCGCCGGGGAACTCGCGCACCGGGTCCAGCAGGCGCTTGTCCTGCAGCGCGAAGCCAGGCTTGAACGCACGCATCTGCGCGGTCGCCTCGTTGGTCTCCTGCGCGCCGCGGCGGCTGACCAGCACGGCATGGCGGCCGGTCTCATCCATTTCGACCGCGGATTGCTGATCGAGACGGAACAGGCCGAAGGTGACCAGGAACACGTGCAACAGGCTGGCGTGGTAGGGGTCCTTGATGTTCTCGAACATCAGCTTCCAGTTGCTGGGGATGCGCTGGCGCATGTGGCCAAGGACGACGAGTTGCCGGCCGTCGAATACGCGGTCGAAGTAACCCAGCATGCGCTCGCCGAGATAGGTCTCCAGCGACTCGTTCGGCGCGCCGAAGCTGGCAAATACCACCCCATGCCGATGCGTCACCGCGAGGCGCTGCAGCCCGTGCTCCTCCGGACGGAAATCGGCCGGCATGCCGCCCTGGCCGCGATAGCCGCGGCGGAACGGTATGCCGAGCAGATTGCCGCCAAGGTCGTAGGTCCATTGGTGATAGGGGCAGACGAACTCCTTCGCCGAACCGCGGCTGGCGGTGCAGACCTGCATGCTGCGATGCGCACAGCGGTTCACCAGCACGTTGATCGCGCCGTCGGTGCCGCGCACCGCGATCACCTCGCGGTTGCCGAGCTGGCTGCGCTTGAAGTCGCCAGGATTGGGGATTTCGGTTTCGAGGCAGACATAGAGCCAGTCGCTCGCGCCGAACACGCGGTCCAGTTCACGCGCGAAGATCTGCGGGTCGGTGTAGACCCAGTTCGGCACACGAGAACTTCCTGCGTCCGGCCATTCACGGGTGGCGGTTTCCGGCTGCGCGCTCATCGCGACCCTCCGTGGTCAGATGCCGCGACAATGCGCTGATCGGGCGGTGGCAGCAACGCGACGCCGGTCAGGCGTCAGGGCAATCGGGCGAAGCGACGCGCTCGCCGCCTGTCCTGTGCCAAATTTTCACGGAGTTTCGCGGAGAAAAATTGCATGCGCTGCGCGCGTAGTGCGAACCTCTTCCTCCGTGAAACTCCGTGTAAACTTTTGCTTTTTGCCGACTCGATGAAATCACCGGTCCGTTCATCCGATTACCCTGGGTCAGGCGTCGGCGAGTCCGGTCGCGCCGAGCTGATCGAGGCGGAGGAAGCTGGCGCCCCGCTGCTGCAACTCCCGGATCCCGGCGACCACCCCAAGACCGCTCGGCCGATTTGGTTGATTGATGTGCGCGACGATGACGTCACCGTTGCTCGCCTTGGCGATACGGCCGGCGACGCTGCGGGCGGGCAGCGAGGCGCCGGCATCGGCGTTGAGCGAATATCCGGCGATACCAAAGCCGAGCCGCTGGATTTCCGCGATCGCCTCCGGGCTGTAATACCCGGTCGCCGCGCGATACCAGCGCGGCGCCGATCCGGTCGCGGTGGCGATGGAGGCGGCGCCATCGGTCACCTCGCGCCGTACAGTGGCAAGATCACCGGCGATCGCAATGCCATAGATTTTGCCGCGACCAAGGACCGGTGGGATATGCAGCTCGCCGTGGTTCTCGATGGCGAACAGGTCGCGATGCGCCAGGAGGAACGCCAGGCCGGCTGGGTTTTGACGCATCCAGAGGCCGGTGGCGAAAATCGTCGCCGGGATGGAATGCTCGACCAATGCCAAGGCGATCCGTTGGTCGAAAGCGCCAGGACACGCATCGAGGGTCACGGCGACCACCAGGCGATCCGGCGGCGGGTCCGCCAGGCGCATGCGCGGCTCGACCGGCGCGTTAGCCGCCGTCGCCCCACAAGCCGGCGGCAATGGGAGCATGGCCGAAGCCGCCAGCAGGGTCCGGCGCGAGAGGCAGTGGCGGCACATCGTCGAACAGTCTCCAAGGCTGGATCGGCTAACTGTTATGGCATAGTGAGGGGAACATGGAGCACGACACGACCGGTATCCCCGAGCAGCTCCGTCTCAGCTTCGATGCCGCCCCCTCAAGGGAGACGCGCGTCGCACTCGGCCAGGAAATCGATGCCTTCAACGCACGGACGGTGCCGCAGGATACGCGGCGCTTTGCGCTGCTGCTGCACGCGAAGGACGACCGGTTGGCGGCGGGGCTCAGCGGTGTGCTGGCCTGGCAATGGCTGTTTGTCGAAGCGCTATGGGTCGGGGATGCCTGGCGCGGCCGCGGCATCGGGCGAGCGCTGCTGGCGCGGGCCGAGGCGCGTGCGCTGGCCGAAGGTTGTCACTCCGCCTGGCTGGACACATTCCAGGCGCGCGGGTTCTACCTCGCCCTGGGCTATCAGCAGTTCGGCGCCTTGGATCAATATCCCGCCGGCCAGACCCGCTGTTTCCTGCGCAAGCGGCTGGTGCGTCCCGCGTCAGGCGGCACGCCGGATTTCACATAGATAGGACTTGTGGGATGCCGTGCCGCTGACCGGATCGAGCGCCTTCACGCCGAGGATCAGGTTGAGGTTGGCACCGTCCGGTCCGAACGGATCATAGCCGGGCACGCCGAGAGCGGCGCAGGCCTGCCACCAGCCGTGCTCGCCGACCACGACGCGCGGATCGATTGTGGCGTTCAGCCGGGCACGCGCACGCACACTGCCTTCCGGCGTCTCGATCGCCACCCAGTCGCCGCCGGCGATGCCGCGTGCCTGCGCGGCCTCCGGATGCAGGTCCACCTCGGGATCGAGGGCGCGCCGGCGCAGGCTGGGCAACGCGCGGTGCTGGGTCTGGCAGAACAGCGTCGATTTCGCGCTGGTGAGGATCAGCGGGAACCGCGCGGCCAGTTCGGGCGGCGCGGACGGGCCGATCTTCGGTTCCTCGAACTCGGGCAGCGGCGCGTAGCCGTGATCCAGGAAGGTCTGCGAGTAGAGCTCGATCCGGCCCGACGGCGTGGCAAAGCCCTTGTCGGTGTATTTGCGATACCGCGTTTGCAACTTCACACGCACACCGCCGGGAGCGGCGCGCAGCTGCTCCACCGTGATGCCGCCGGGAGCCAGTTGCGCGCGATACGCGGCGTCGATGTCGCCGTTCCAGAACTGCTCGCCGAGGCCGAGGCGCGCGGCGAGACCGAACACGATCGCCGTGTCGGACCTGGCCTCGCCGGGTGGCGGCACCATTGTCTGCCGGAGCTGAACCTGCGACTGCGCCTCTTGGCTGATCTCGAAGCCGATCTTGAGTGCCTCGCGCTCGAAGCACGACGCGGCGGGGAACACCACGTCGGCGAGTTCGGCGGTCGGCGTCATGAACAGATCGGTATGAGCGTAGAACTCCAGGGCGGCCAGCGCCTTGCGGCCATGCGCGCCATCGGGATGCGCCAGCAGCATGTTCGCGCCAAAGCCGATCAGGCCGCGGACCGGATAGGGCTTCCCCTCCAGGATGGCGCGGTACAGCTCGCGGGTGGTGACGTTGCCGGAGAGCGCAGTGCCGAGAGGTCGTTCGGCCAGACCCAGGGTCGGCGCCATCCGCTTTGCCGCCGGCAGGTCCTCGCCGGTGATCGACGCTGACGGCGGCACGGGCAGCAACACGTTGCCTCCCGGTGCGTCGAAGCTGCCGGTCAGCGCGTAGAGCAGCGACATGGCGCGCGCCGTCTGGGTGGTGTTGGCGTGGTGCTCGTGGCCGCTATAGGCGTAGTAGGAGACCGGCCGGGCGTGCCAGATCAGCCGGGCCGTATCCTCGACCTGGGCGCGCGGCACCCAGCACAGCGTTTCGACCCGCTCGGGCGGATACTCCCGGCACAGCCGGGCGTAGAGCTCGAAGGCGGGATGGCAGACCACGTCGCCGACGCGGTACTCGCCCTCCAGGGCGAGGTTCGCGCAGTCGCCGCCATAGGGCACCGCGCGACCGGCGGCAGTGTCCCACACCAGATTGCGGCCATCCTCGGTCAGCAGCCGGCCCGTGTCGGCGCGCACCAGCATCGGACCGTTGCTCCAGGTGCGGATGAAGTCGCGATCGTACCAGCCGCGCTGGATCATCAGGTTGGCAATGCCGAGGGCGAGCGCGCCGTCGCTGCCGGGTCGCACCCGCAGCCAGACGTCGGCCTTGTTGGCGAACCCGACATGCCGCGGATCGACCACGATCAGCCGCATGCCACGCTTCAGCGCATCGGCCACGGCGGTTGCGTGGGTGAGGCGCGAGTAACTGGGATTGTAGCCCCACAGGATCAGGCACCCGGTGTTGGCGATCTCCGGCATGGCGCCGCCGCCGCTGGTGCCGAGACTGGCGACGCCGTAGGTGTAACGCGTCGCTCCGGCGCGGCCCCAGCCGCAGATGTCGAGGCTGGACACCGTGTTCGGGGTGCCGAACGCATTCATCAGCCGCCGGATGAACGGGACGGCATCGCCGATTGCGGTGGTGGAGGGCGAGGACTGGCTGAAGCAGACCGCTTCGGGCCCGTGCTGGCGCGCGATCCCACGCATGGCAGAAGCGGTCAGATCCAGCGCCTGATCCCACGAAATGCGCTCCCAGCCGGGATCGGGATCGCCCTTGGGCCGGGTGCGACGCAACGGGTGGGTCAGTCGCTCCGGGTGATAGACAAGCTCGGGTGCGGCGCGGCCCTTGGCGCAGAGCGCCTGGCCCGTGGGGTGTGAGGGATCTGGCTCCAGTCGGGTGAAGCGGCGATTCTCGACCACCGCGACCGTGCCGCACCGGGCAATACAGAGGCCGCAGTAGCCTTGGATGTGCTGGCGGCTGGGTTGATCGGCCATGGCGGCTTCCTGTGTCCGGGCTGACGCGGTGTCCTGGCATGCTACGCCGACACGCCGAGGCGGATGCTACTGTGCGATCCCGACTTGCCGCATGAACGTCAGGTTATCCCAGAACGGGAACTCCTCGTCGATCAGCCCATCCTTCCAATGATCGCCCGCAGAGAACACCACCTTGAACGGCTTACCCGTGGGCGGGATCGCCTTGCCGTCAGGCGTAGGCTTCGTGACCGTTTAGACAAATCGAATTTTACTATGCCCAATATCGCAATGACCGATATCAGGAAGGTCGATTTCAATCTACTGGTTGCATTCGACGAGCTCAGTGTCAGTGGCTACAGCGTCTTCGAGATGGCTGGAACGCTCCCGGTACCGTCATTGCGAGGAGCGCAGCGACGAAGCAATCCAGCCCCGAAGTGCTCTATGGCAGTGCGGCAGCGATCCTCGACTGCGCCGGGCGCGACGCCGCCGTCAGGCCTTGCGACGCGGGCGCCGGAGGAAGGTGAGGCCCAGCAGGCCGGTACCGAACAAGGCAACCGTCGCCGGCTCGGGTGTGAGCAACGGCGGGTCGCCCGGGATAACGTAGACCTGATCGATCACGACGTCCTTGCTTGGTACCAGGCCGGTGTCGAAGATGAATTGCACCGGATAGTTGCCGGCCGTTGTGATCGTCGTCGACCCCATGAAGGTCTGCCAGGTCTGCGGCGTCCCGGTCGAGGCGGCGAAGTTCGCCAGCGTCACCCCGGCGACCTCACCCGAGAAGGTGGCGTCGCCGGCGTTGGCGAAGCCGTTCGCGGGTAGATAGGCACTAAAGCCGATCTGGTAGGTACCGGGCGTCAGAAAGACACTCTGCGAGAGGCTCTGGGCGTTCGCCAGGTCGGTCACGAAGTAGGCCGCCTGCGAGCCGACCGGGTCGGGCGAATTGGTCGGAGCGTTGTTGGGTAGTACCGCCTCGCCAAACGCGCCGGAGGGATAGCCGGTGGCTGAATTGTAAGTGATGGCGACCGGCGGGAAACCCTGCAGGTCGGTGCCGCCGATGGCCCAGCCCAACAGGCCGCTCTCGAAGCTGCCGTTCACGACGAGATTGGCAGCTTCCGCGGGCGGCGCAAATAAACCAAGGGCAGCGGCCGCGAGGCCGGCGCACGCCACGCGCGTGGCGTTCTCTAATGACACCGGGATGTTCCTTCTCTGCTAGGGGCAGGGTCTAAGCCGTTCATACGGCGAGTTCAACTAAATTTCGTGCTAAATATCGACAGTCGTATCAATATTTATTGATAGATGACGTTTTAGCATTGCGGGCGGCATTGGGGTTCGCCAAAGAGGGGACGCGCCACACTCGCACGCTGGCGGGATGCCGCCGTGGCGGCGATTACCGCGCGCGAGAGGCATTCCCCTATCCACGCTCCCCGCGGGACCTATATGTTCTCCGCAGCGCCGGGCGGTCCGCCTCCCGGCGCTTTCCCGTGAGGCCCCTGATGACCGACCCCGCAATCGAGATCGCCCGTCGCCGTACCTTCGCGATCATCTCCCACCCCGACGCCGGCAAGACCACGCTCACCGAACACCTGCTGCGCGCGGGCGGCGCAATCCAGCTTGCCGGCAACGTCCGTGCCAAGGGCGAGCGCCGTCGCACCCGCTCCAACTGGATGGGCATCGAGCGCGACCGCGGCATTTCGGTGGTGACCTCGGTGATGACCTTCGAGCACGCCGGTTGCGTGTTCAACCTGCTCGACACACCGGGCCATGAGGACTTTTCCGAAGACACCTACCGTACGCTGACCGCCGTCGATTCGGCGGTGATGGTGATCGACGCCGCCAAGGGCATCGAGGCACGCACGCGAAAACTGTTCGAGATCTGCCGCCTGCGGGACATCCCCATCGTCACCTTCATCAACAAGATGGACCGCGAGAGCCGCGACCCGATCGAGCTGCTGGACGAGATCGCATCGACGCTGGCACTGGACACTGCGCCGGTTACGTGGCCGGTGGGACGTGCCGCCGACTTCGCCGGGACCTACGATCTGCGCACGCGCGACCTGCACCTGATCGCGGAACTGCGGCAATCCGATCCGCGCCTGGCCGCGCTGGGCGATGAAGTGGACCTGATCCGCGCCGCCCTGCCTGAATTCGACCGCGATGCGTTCAGTGCCGGTCACCTGACGCCGACATATTTCGGCAGCGCCATAAAGGGCATCGGCGTGCGCGACCTGCTGGACGGCCTGGCAGAATACGGCCCGCCGCCCCGCGCGCAGCCCGCCGATGTCCGCGCGGTCGACGCCAGCGAGCCCGGACTGACCGCACTGGTATTCAAGATCCAGGCGAACATGGACCCAAACCACCGCGATCGGATCGCATTCGCCCGCGTCTGCTCCGGCCGGCTGACACGCGGCATGCGGCTGAAGCAGGTGCGCACCGGCAAGCTGATCCCGCTGCATGCACCACAGTTCTTCTTCGCCCGCGAACGCGAGATCGCCGACGAGGCGTTCGCCGGTGACGTGGTCGGGATCCCGAACCACGGCACGCTGCGCATCGGTGACACGCTTACCGATGGTGAAGAGATAAATTTTGTCGGGGTGCCATATTTCGCCCCCGAAATCCTCCGACGCGTGCGGCTGGACGATGCGATGAAGGCGAAGAAGCTGCGCCAGGCGCTGGCGGAACTGGCGGAGGAAGGCGTGGTGCAGTTATTCCGCCCGCAGGATGGCGGCGCGCCGCTGGTCGGCGTGGTTGGCACGCTGCAGCTCGATGTGCTGGCAGCGCGGCTGGCGGCGGAATACAGCGTGGCGATCGGCTTCGAAGCGTCGCCCTATGCGCTGGCCCGCTGGGTGTCATCCGCCGATCGCACGGCGCTGCAGAAGTTCATCGCCGAGAACCGCAGCGCGATGGCCGACGATGTGGACGGCGATCCGGTGTTCCTCGCCACCTCGCCGTTCATGATGCGGCGCGCGGCAGAGCAGGCGCCGGCGCTGGCCTTCCGCGACATCAAGGATGTGCGCGCCGAGCAGGTGGCGGCCTGAGTGCTCAGGCCGCCACCCGCGTCATATTCGCCCCATCAATAGCAGGACTACGAGGATCAGTACGACGAGGCCCAGCCCGCCGCTCGGGTAGTAGCCCCAGCCGGCGCTGTACGGCCAGGTCGGCAACGCACCGAGCAACAGTACGATCAGGATGATCAGAAGCAGTGTTGACACTGCGGATCACTCCTTTCCGGTCACCTTGTCGCGTGCCTCGCGCGCTGCATCCTTCATGCCGCCGACCGCGTTCTGTACACGGCCCTCGGCCTTCTCCGTCTTGCCCTCGGCTTCGGTCTTGGCGTCACCGGTGACCTTGCCCCAGGTCTCCTTTACTTTGCCCTTGGCCTGCTTGGCAGCGCCCTCGATGCGATCCTTGTCCATGTCCGTCTCCTTCACTGGTGATCACGGAGCAACGACGCGGAGCCGATCAGCGCCATGATCGCGAGGACAATGGCGTGCCGACCCTCCATGATTGCTCCTGCCTTCGTGCATCGACTGAAACGGCTTCACCCTCCGTTTGGATGCATCCAGTGCAGGTCAAGGTTCAGTGAATAGTTCCGCGGCTTTCCGCTGCATTGCCGACCTTACTTGCCCTCATCGGTCGATCAGCCACGACGTGAGAGGAATCAAATTATGTCGACTGGAGGGTAGGTCTTTCCGTTAATCCAGGCGCAGAACATTCTATGACGGCACGATTTATCGCGGTCGCGAATTTTTTCGTTGCGTTGAAAAATTGTTGGCACAATTCGAATAGAACACTAGGATTTGACTTGGCCTGCCGAAGGGACGGGGGGCCGCAAGGGGGTCATATGGTCGGTTATCGCTGCTACATCCTCGATGCCGACGATCACATCGTACAGGCGCATGATCTCGACTGCGAAACGGACGCGCAGGCCGAGTCGACAGCCGAGGGCCTGCTGGGGCGCGACCCCTACCACGGCTCGGCTGAGGTGTGGAATTTCACCAGGAGGGTGACGAAGCTGCAACGCGATGCGGCGCGCCCCGCGCCCCGGCTCGGTTCGTTGGCCTGACCCCGGCGGTCGATACCGCCTCAGCGGCGTTGACTTGAGCCGCCGCCGCCGATACCAAGTTCCCCGCGACCAAGAATAAACACCCAACAATACGCACGTCACAGGGGCTGCGTCGGGGAGAGGTATTGCCACCACTCCTGGAAGTGAACGATCTGCACACCGAATTCCGCACCGGTGCCGGACTCGTGCGCGCGGTCGACGGCATCTCCTATACCGTCGACCCTGGCGAGACCGTGGCGATCGTCGGCGAAAGCGGTTCGGGCAAGTCAGTAAGCGCGCTGTCGATACTTCGCCTGATCCCCGATCCGCCGGGCCGCATCACGCAAGGTGAGATTCGTTTTGCCGGCCGCGATATCATGCAACTCTCGGATGCAGAGATGCGCGAAGTTCGCGGCGGAGACATCGGCATGGTGTTCCAGGAACCGATGACCTCGCTCAACCCGGTGCTGACCATCGGGCGACAGATCACGGAAACACTGGAGCAGCACCGCGGCATGGATCGCGCCGCCGCGCACCGGCGCGCGGTGGAACTGCTTGGCCTGGTGGGCATCGCCGATGCCGCGCGCCGGCTGAAACAGTATCCGCATCAGCTCTCTGGCGGCATGCGCCAGCGCGTCATGATCGCCATGGCAGTGGCCTGCGATCCCAAGCTGATCATCGCCGACGAACCGACCACGGCACTTGATGTGACGATCCAGGCACAGATTCTGGAACTGATGAAAGACCTGACGCGTCGACTGAACGTCGCATTGATCATCATCACGCATAACCTGGGGGTGGTGGCGCGTTACGCCAACCGGGTGAACGTGATGTACGCGGGCCGCCTGGTGGAGAGCGGACCGGCGGCGGACGTGTACCACAATCCACGCCATCCCTACACGATCGCACTGCTGCGCTCGGTGCCGCGGCTGGATCGGCCGCGCCAGGAGCGGCTCGATCCGGTGGCAGGCCAGCCGCCGGATCTGACGCGGCTCGATGCCGGCTGTTCATTTCGCCCGCGCTGCCGGTTTGCGGTGGAGGTCTGCGCCACGGCCCGGCCACCACTGGATCCGGCGGGGGTTGCCGGCCATCTCGCCGCGTGCTTCCGCAGCCGCGACGTGCGCGAGACCGGAGCGGCGGCGTGAGCGCGATCGGCCGGCCGCTGCTGGAGGTGAAGGGGCTGCGCATGCACTTCCCGATCACCGAGGGCCTGATCGCGCGCAGGCTGGTCGGCGAGGTGAAGGCGGTCGATGGCATCGATTTTTCTGTGCGTCGCGGCGAGACGCTTGGCCTGGTTGGCGAAAGCGGCTGCGGCAAGACCACCACCGGCCGCTGCATCCTGCGGCTGGAGCGGCCGACGGCAGGCGAGATTCTGTACGACGGTGCCGATATCGCGCGGATGGAGCGCACGGAACTACTGGCGCTGCGCCGGCGCATCCAGGTGATCTTCCAGGACCCGTACAGCTCGCTGAACCCGCGCATGAAGGTAGGCGAGATCATCGCCGAGCCGATCAAGGTGCACGGCATCGAACCGGACGCGACGAAGCGCACTGCGCGGGTGCGCGAGCTTCTGTCGGTGTGCGGACTGAACCCGCGTTTCGCCGACCGTTATCCGCACGAAATGTCGGGTGGGCAGCGGCAGCGCGTCGGCATAGCGCGCGCACTGGCGCTGAACCCGGAGTTCATCGTCTGCGATGAGGCGGTGTCGGCACTGGACGTGTCGATCCAGGCGCAGGTGGTAAACCTGCTCGAGGACCTGCGCGAGCAGTTCGGCCTGACCTATCTGTTCATCGCGCACGATCTGTCGGTGGTCCGGCATCTCTGCCAGCGCGTCGCGGTGATGTATCTCGGCCGCATCGTCGAGACGGCTGACAGCGACGAGCTGTTCGGCAATCCGCTGCATCCGTATACCCAGGCGCTGCTCGCCGCGGTGCCGGTGCCGGATCCGTCGGTTGAAATGCACCGCACCTTTCGCCCGGTGCAGGGTGAGGTGCCGAGCCCGATCAATCCGCCGTCCGGCTGCGTGTTCCATCCGCGCTGCCCGATCGCTGTAGCAAGCTGCAAGCAGGCGCGGCCGGAGCTGCGCGAGGTGCGGCCGGGGCATTTCGTGGCGTGCAGCGAAGTGCGATGATCGGGTGACGCCCGCCGCTGGCTGCGAAAGTTGCGGCCACGGCCAATAACAACGGGACAAATCCAGGAGGCACCGACACCAAGGGAGGCAGTAATCATGCGATCAGTTTCGTTCGCGGCCTGGCTCGCAGTCATCATCGCAGCCGGCCCGGTCATGGCGGACAATACCGGCGAGTTGACGCCGAAGCGCGGCGGCACACTCACCTACATGATACCGGCGGACGCCCCGCCAAGTCTGGACCTGCATCGCGAGGCGACCTACGCCTTGGTGCACGCGGTCGCGCCATTCTACAGCGTGCTGATGCGGGTCAATCCGGAAAATCCAGCCGACACGACGCAGTTCGTCTGCGATCTGTGCACGTCGATCCCCACGCCGACCGACGATGGCAAGACCTACACGTTCAAGATCCGCACGGATGTGAAGTTCCAGGACGGCTCGCCGCTCACCGCGGCCGATGTTGCGGCAAGCTGGCATGAGATCATCTTCCCACGACCCGGCGTGCTGAGCGCACGGGCCAACTGGTACTCGGTGGTCGAACTCGGTGGCAGCACCGGATGCCACGACCGTGGTGTTCAAGCTGAAATTCGGTACCAGCACGTTTCTGCCATCGCTCGCGGATCCGTACGCGGCGATCTATCCGAAGGCGATCCTCGACAAGGATCCGCACTGGTTCGAGCAGCACGTGATGGGATCCGGCCCGTTCCGATTCGTCGCCTATGACATCGGCCAGGACATCAAGGGCGAGCGCAATCCGGACTACTATCATAAAGGATTGCCGTATCTCGACGGCTTCGTCGGCATCTTCGCCGAGAAACAGGTGGTACGGGTGGAGGCAATCCATTCCGGCCGTGCCGCCATGGAGTTCCGTGGTCTGCCGCCATCGGCCATCAACGATCTCAACCGCGAGCTCGGCGACAAGATCAAGGTACAGACCAGCGACTGGAACTGCGGCAACCTGATCACGCCCAATGAACGGCGCAAGCCATTCGACGATGTGCGCGTGCGCAAGGCTCTGCTGCTTGCGGTCGATCAGTGGGGCGGCGCGCCGGCGCTGTCGAAGATCGCCAATGTACATACCGTGGGCGGCATCGTCTTCCCTGGCTCGCCGCTGGCAGCGACCAAAGATGAGCTGCAGAAGATGGCCGGGTTCTGGCCTGACATCGAGAAATCGCGCACCGAGGCGCGGCGCCTGCTGAAGGAGGCGGGCCAGGAGAACCTGCACGTCGAACTGCTCAACCGCAACGTCGATCAGCCGTACAAATATGTCGGCACCTGGCTGGTCGATCAATGGAGCAAGATCGGCGTGACGGCGACGCAGCGGGTGGTGCCGACCGGCCCCTGGTTTGCGGCGATGCGCAGCGGCGACTTCGACGTGGTTGTCGAGGCCAACTGCAACAGCGTGGTCAACCCGGTATTGGACACGCAGAAATATCTGCCGCACGACGTGTTCGTGGAGAACTATGGCGGCTACACCGACCCGGAAGAGGTCGACACCTACAACAAGATGCTGCGTGAGACCGACTTCACCAGGCTGCGCGCCTTGATGCGGCAATACGAAACCCGCATCGTGGATACCGAGGCGCGGGAGTTCCCCATGCTTTGGTGGTACCGGGAGATTCCGGAACGCAGCTACGTGCACGGCTGGAAGATCGGCCCGAGCCACTATATCAATCAGGACCTGTCCGACATCTGGCTGGACCAGGGGCCGAACGGCTGATAGCGACAGGAAGGCGACGGAGGGATGTACCAATACATCGCAAAGCGGGTACTGCTGGTGATCCCGACGCTGATCGGCGCGGCGGTACTGGTGTTCATCCTGATGCGCCTGATCCCCGGCGACATCTGTGTGGTGCGCCTGGGGTCGGGCGGTGGCTCGTTCGATCCGCGCGCGGTCGATCTCTGCCACGCCGAGATCGGCCTCGACCGCCCGCTGATCGTGCAGTTCCTCAGCTTCGTCTGGGGCTTCTTCCGCTTCGACTTCGGCATCTCGATGTGGTCCGGCAAACCGGTGTCGCTGGAGATCCTCACGCGGCTGCCGATCTCGCTGGAGATCGCGCTGCTCGCCACGGTGATCGCCATCCTGATCGCGGTGCCCCTGGGCACCATCTCGGCGCTGAAGCAGAACACCTGGATCGACGTGGTGGTGCGCACGTTGGCGATCGGCGGCATCGCCACCCCGTCGTTCTGGCTGGGGATCATCTCCATCCTGTTCGTGCTCGACATCAGCAACGCGATCACCGGCACGCCGTGGATGCCGCCGATCGACTACGTACCGATCTGGCGGGACCCGCTGCGCAACCTGTCGATGGCGTTCCTGCCCGCCATCACTGTCGGCTACCGCTATGCCGCGGTCAGCATGCGCATGACGCGCTCGGCGATGCTGGAGGTGCTGCGCGAGGACTACATCCGAACCGCGCGCGCCAAGGGCCTGATCGAGAAGATCATCATCAATCGCCACGCACTGAAGAACGCGCTGCTGCCGGTGGTCACCGTGATCGGCATCGAGTTCGCCTTCCTGATCGGCGGCCTTGTCGTCACCGAACAGGTGTTCAACCTCAACGGTATCGGCCGGCTGTTCGTGCAGGCGGTGCAGAACCAGGACTACACGCTGACCCAGGCGCTGGTGATGCTCACCGTCGCCATCTTCGTGTTCAGCAACCTGATCGTCGATCTGATGTACGCGTGGCTCGATCCACGCATCCGCTTCGCCTGAGGGAGACCGCGTCATGTCCACCACGGTGCACGCCCCGATCGCACTTCCCGCGGACGACACCATCGAGCTGCGGCGTTCGCTCTGGCAGGCCACGCTGCACTTCTGCCGGCGCGAACCGCTCGGCGCGTTCGGCGCAGTGCTGGTGCTGATCATCGCGGTGACCGGTCTTTCGGCCGAATTGATCGCGCCATACAGCCCGACGGCGAACGACTTCGCTTCGATGACCGAAGCGCCGAGCTGGACCCACTGGCTGGGCACCGACCAGTTCGGCCGCGACCTGCTGTCGCGCATCATCTTCGGCGCGCGCACCGCGCTGATCGTGGGGCTGACCTCCGCGCATCGTGGGCGGCTTTGCCGGCCTGGTGCTGGGCGTCGCCAGCGCGTATTTCGGCGGCCGGATCGACCTGATCTTCCAGCGCATCTTCGACATCGTGATGGCGTTCCCGCTGATCATCATGGCGCTCGCCGTGGTGGCGATCTTCGGCACCGGCGTGCACAACGTGATCGTCGCGATCACCATCCCGCTGATCCCGCGCTGCGCCCGCGTGGTGCGTTCCAGCGCGCTGGCGATCCGCGAGATCCCCTATGTCGATGCCGCGCGCGCCTGCGGCTACAGTCACGCGCGCATCATCCTGCGCCACATGGTGCCGAACGTGATGGCGCCGTTCCTGATCATGCTGACCGCGTTCGTCGGCCAGGCGATCCTGGCGGAGGCATCGCTGTCGTATCTCGGGCTTGGCGTGCAGGAGCCGACGCCGGCCTGGGGGCTGATGCTGCAGGGCGGTGCGGAGGAGTACGCATCCACCGCGCCATGGATCGCGATCTTCCCGGGATTGGCGATCGCACTGACGGTGTTCGGCGTCAGCCTGTTCGGCGATGCGCTGCGCGACGTGCTGGATCCGAAGCTGCGGGACGGTGGCGTGTGAGTGGCGAGGCCGCGATCCGGCCTTGCCGTCGCTCGCTCCGCAGCAGCGCGTCGCCCCGCGGCACTTGATCATCCGCAGCGGCGTATAGGTCAGCGCCACCGTACCGTCCTGCTTCACCACCTGATTCCGCGTCCGCACCAGGCCCCTGCCCGGCCGGTTGCGCGACAGCCGCGCCTCGATCACCTCGCATTCCACGTGGATCGTGTCGCCGGCGAATACCGGCTGTTCCACGTTGAGCTCCATGTGCAGGAACGCGAACCCGGTGTGCTGCATGGTCGCCTGCACCAGCAGACCCTCGGCGAAGCAGTAGCTCAGCGCTGCCGGCGCCAGGCGCTGCTTGATGTCGGATTCCTCGCGCAGGAACTCGGTGTTGGTGAACAGCACCTCCACCATGCCGGTGCAGTTGACGAAGTTGGTGATGTCCGCCTCGGTCACTGTGCGGCCGATGGTGCGGAAGCGCCGACCGACCGGCAGGTCCTCGAAGTAGAAGCCAAGCCCGACGGTTTCCATGCTGGTTCCTACAATGCCCGGTACACGTCCCACGTTTCACGGGCTGCGGCGATCAGCCGGTCGGCATCCTCGGCCAGCAGCAGCCGATCGGCCACCAGACGTTTCGCGGCCTCGGCCAGCTTTGCGGCCCACGCGTCGCGTGAGGCATAGCGCGCTTCGATCGAAGGCCGCGGATCGTCGTTGCGCTGCCGGTCGACATCGGTCGCAGCGAACGGGATCATCGAGCCCTGGACAGTGAACAGATCGCCCTCGCCGAATCCCGCCGCGCGCAACGACCACCCGACATGCGTGGCCAGCGGCACGTCGAGCAACGGATGGCGGATGCCGCCGAGCGCATTGCCGTCGCTATCGGTCGATTGCACGAACACCGGATATGCCGTGCTCTCGATCGGCGGCTCCACGGAGTGGTCGCGCAGCCGCAGCTCGTTCAGCACGGTCGGGAAATTCACCTGCGGCAGTCTCGGGAATGTCGCACGCGCCTCGGCCAACGGCAGCAGCGTGCCAGCCGCTCGCGACGGGAACCGGCTGTCCGGCGGTGCCGTGCCGTGTGCCACCCACTCGGTCAGCGCGACCAGCAGTGCGCGCATGAACGCGCCATAGCCGAGGGGATTGCCGGGCAATTGCATGACCGGCTTGCTCAGCGGCCGGAACGGCGCGTGCGGCACGCCGGTCACCGTATAGACGCGCACCTCGTCCGGCATCGCGATGTCGGTGCCGGAGGTGTCGGTGCCCACCAGCGAGGCGCGCGCCTGCCAGATGTCGCTCTCGGTATCCAGGTGCAGCACCTTCGGACACACGCCGGCATCGCGTGCGCGTTGCAGGATGCCGTCGGTGCGGCCGCTGATCGGATCGCTCAGCGTCGGATAGCTGAACGGAAACTGATCATCGCCGTAGCAATGGTCCTCGTGCTGGCGCGAATAGCGTCCGGCCTGCGCGAATTGCCAGTTGATGCAGGTGCGCCGCGAGCCGGCAACCACCGGCAGAATGCCGTCGAACACAGGCCGTCCAGCGAGGTCCTGATTGAATCCATAGTACACTAGATCACGCAGTACCCGGCCGCTTTGCGAGATACCGAATCCCAGCGCGTGCCGGATGCCCGGGGTCGTGTGGCGCAGGTACGAGACGATGTCGCGGATCGCGGCAAAGCCGATGCCCATGACGATCGGATCGCGCGCGCGATAGATGAACTCGAAGATGGCGCCGCGATCGAACCCTGGCGCGGTCGGCCTCGTGATCTCGACATGGCGGTCGTCGATCAGCCGCCATGCAAGACCGGACGGTGTGGCGCGCGGATCGGCCTCGCGTTCGCGCACCGTCAGCGTCGCGCCGGCGGGATCGGCAACCGGATAGACCAACGTGCCGATGAAGCGATCGTCGGATACATCCTGGATGTTGCCATCGCCGAGCAGTCCGGTCGCTTCGGCGATGAACTCCTCGCGCACCATGCCGGTGACGCCTGCGATGACCGGGAACCGAGCGACCAGACGGTCGTTGCCCGGCGGCACATCTCCCTGCCAGGCGCTCCACACCAGCGTGAAGCCGTGCCGCATCAGGAAGCCGTTGCCGGCGTGCTGTGGATGGCCGCCCTCCGGCGCGCCGTTCAGCCGCGGCATGATCGGCTGGTTGCCGCGGTTGGGAACGTCGTACACCAGACAGCCATTGCCGCGTGCGAGATCGAGTGGCTGCAGGATGCGGAATTCGGACTGGTACTCGACGTTGCCGCGCGCATTGCGTGGCGCCCTGTCGAGATTGACGATGCCGGCGTTCAGCGGATGCGCGGGATCAAGCTCGCAGGACGCCGTGCCGTGCAGCCGCTCATAGCCGCCGACCCCACCGAATTCGGCGCCACCGAATGTCGGCGATTCGCGTTCCGTGATCTCGATCCGGCGTACCCCGCCGCCATCGCTCATGGTGCCCTCCCGCGCGGCCCCTCGTCTGGCTGGGAACCTAGCGATGCGGCCAATTCGATGGAAGTGCGTGTCAGCCCGGTATCAAACCGGCGCGGCCGTCTGCCGGTCAGCGATGCGCCAAACGGGTCGGCATGGGTGCCGGTTCAGCGAACGCGCCGTACACCTGAGCGGCCGGCTGGAACGCGCCATAGACCTGGGCCTTCGGGGTGAAGTCGCTGTACGCCGTCTGCGTCAAGGGCGCACCGAATACCGGACCTCGGTGTTGCCAACGCGCCATCACGCGCTGCTCGTAGTCGGCTCCGATCGCCGGCGTCTGCGAGTGATAGGCCGCGGTCGCCTGCACCCAGCTCCCGCTCATGCCATACAGCGTGTTGAGGAAGCGAGCGGCATAGAATGCGTTCGCGGCCGGATTGAACGCCTCGTCCAGCGAGGCGAAGGCGTTCGGGTGGAACATCAGGTTGACCTGCATGCAGCCGACGTCGATCGAACGTACCCCCTGCGCCTGTAACGCGCGCACCGCATCGATTGCCTGCTGTTTGCTGGCGAAGAACTCGCCCCGTCCCTCGGCATTGATGGTCCAGGGCCAGGGGCGGACGTTGCCGACGTCATCGAGCCGGCCGCTTTCCACTTCGGCAATGGCGCCGAGCAGGCGGAGCGGTAGGCGCGCCGACCTTTCTGCGCCGACGATGGCAGCTTCACACAGCAAGCTGGGTGACGGTGGCGGGCTGGCTACGGCGGCGGTTGGGGCGACGAGGATCAGAACCTGGAGGAGACGGCGCATCAGGTTGTCTTGCGCACGTTTCCGTGAGAATGGCTAGAAAATTGTGCCGGCTTTCGCCTGAATCCGACTTCTGGCAACCGCCGATCCGTAAGCGGCGTGCGCAACGGCCTCAGCCCGATGCCGAGAACCGGTCGCGCCAGGACGCTTGCGCAGCGGGCACCGGCAATGCGGTTGCTTCATACACGCCGCGCGCGATCGCCCGCGCCATCACCTGGGTCGCAAGATGGCCGAGCTCGGTGAGCTCTTTCACCGGGTCCTTCATCGGTCGCATCCCGGTGGCGGCGGCGAACATTGTGTCGCCGTCGAGCGGCGCATGTGCCGGCAGCACTGCACGCGCCAGCCCGTCATGCGCCATGATCGCCAGTCGCATCGCCTGTGCCTTGCTCAGCACCGCGTCGGTGGCAACCAGCCCTATCGTCGTGCCGGTGCCGCGGCCGCCCTTGGTACGCAGCGCCGTGTCGAACGATGCCGGCAGACCACGGCCGCCGAATTCGCTGCTCCGCTCGAACGGTGCCGCCCAGAAGTGCGGGCCGTTCCCGATCGTCGGCGCGCCGACCGCGTTCACCGCCACGATCGCCGCGACAGTGTGGCCGCCTGGCGTGACGGCACTCGCCGACCCGAGCCCGCCCTTTACCGTCGCCGTCGTGGCCCCTGCACCGGCTCCGACACTGCCCAGCGGGAAGTCCCGACCAACCGTGATGGCTGCCGCATAGCCCATGTCGCGATATGGTGAGAACCGGCCCCAGTCCTTGTCGCCGCCATTGAGCAGATCGAACAGGATCGCCTGAGACACGATCGGCACCCGCACGCCGCCGATCGCGATCCCGCGACCCTGCTCGCGCAGAGCGGCCTGCACGCCACCCGCTGCGTCGAGCCCGAATGCCGACCCGCCGGACAGCACGATTGCGTCCACCGCCTCGACCGTGTTGTGCGGTGCCAACAGGTCCGTATCGCGTCCGCCTGGCGCGCCACCCAGCACGCTCACCGAGGCCACCGCCGGTCGATCGAACACGATCGCCGTGACCCCGGAACCCAGACGCAGATCCTCGACATTGCCGACCGCGAGGCCGGGGACATCTGTCAGCAGATTGCGTGGGGACGGCGCGTTCACGAATGTGAGAATGACCCAGCGCGCACGCATGATCAAACGATCGTGCTGCGTAACTCAAGCTCGCGTCATTCGTCTTGCACGCCCGTCCTGCCCGCCTCAGGTGCGACAACACACACACTTTCAGCACCGGGAGTATCAATCATGGCGCAGGAGTTTCAGGAGCAACTGATCAGGTTCCTGCCGAAGATGCGCATCTGGGCGTTGGCGCTGACACGAAACCGCGCGGCGGCGGAGGACCTGATGCAGGACGTCGCCACCAAAGCGCTGGGAGCGCAGGATTGCTTCACGCCCGGTACCAATTTCTCTGCCTGGGTGCATCGCATTATGGTGAATCACTTCATCAGCGGCGTGCGCAGCCGGCGCGAATATACCGACGTGGATACGGTGCCGGAAGTTCCTGTACCCGCGGCCCACGAGGATCGCACTGCGCTTCGCGAACTAGGCTGGGCACTGGATCGGCTGCCGCGCGATCAGCGCGAGGCACTGCAGATGATCGTGCTGCAAGAGCAGTCGTATGAGGATGCGGCCGAAGTCACAGGGTGTGCGATCGGCACACTGAAGAGCCGCGTGCATCGCGCCCGACTGCAGTTGCGTGCCTTTCTTATGGGCGAGCGTGCGGTGGACGCGGCGTAGCTGATATACCGACGGGCGCGATGGGTTGAGCGGAGCGAAACCCATCGGCACTCCCGCCAAAGTCTACGGTCCGCTCCGCGGCTCGAGCAGATGCAACGAGAACAACCGCGCCGGATCGGTCCACAGTTCCGCGCTGTGCCATCCGGACTCCTCGGCCAATGCGGCGAAGCGCTCCGGGGCATATTTGTAGCTGTTCTCGGTATGAATCGTTTCCCAGCGCCTGAAGCTGATCGTCTGGCCGGCGACACGCACCACCTGATCGCGCAGACTGACCAGGTGCATTTCGATCCGGCTCGCCTCGTCGTTCCACTCGGCGCGATGCGCGAAGGCGGCCAGATCGAAGTCAGCGCCGGCCTCGCGATTCAGCCGCACCAGCAGATTGCGATTGAACGCCGCCGTGACACCCTGCGCATCGTCATACGCCGGCAGCAGGATCGCCGGATCCTTGCGCAGATCGACACCGACCAGGAACCAGGACGCATCGCCCAGCGCGTCGCGCGCGCGTTGCAGGAAGTGCCGCGCCTCCAGCGGATCCAGATTTCCGATCGTCGATCCAGGGAAGAATCCAAACCGCGGCAGCGGCGGTACCTGCGTCGGCAGCGCCACGACATCCATGAAGTCGGCCGGCACCAGGCAAACCGGTAGATCGGGCCGCCGCTGGCGCAGCCGCGCGCGCATCTGCTCGAGTTGCGGCGCGGCCACGTCGATCGGCACATAGGCCTGGAACACCGAGGTGCGCAGCAGGAACTCCGCCTTCGTCTCGTCGCTCGCGCCGTATTCCACCAGCACCGCGGGTTCCCGCACCATGTCGGCCACGCGCGGCGCTACCTCGGCCAGCAAGGCAAGCTCTGTTCGCGTCAAATAGTACTCCGGCAACTCGGTGATGCGCCCGAATAGGCGGCACCCTTCCTCGTCGTAGAACAGTTTCGCGGGCAGTGTTTTCTGCGGCTGCAACAGGCCAGACAGCGCCGCATCCGCGACACTGCCGGCCGCCAGCATCGAGACGGAGTCATCAGGCATCTCTGGATTTTCCCTGTCAGACGTCGCGGGCCAGACGAACGCCACTGAACTGCCAGCGCTTGTCGGGGTGGAAGAAGTTCCGGTAGCTGCGTCGCGTATGATAAGCCGGCGTGGCTAGCGATCCGCCACGCAGCACCATCTGGTTGATCATGAACTTGCCGTTATATTCGCCGACCGCACCCGCTACCGGCCGATACCCCGGATATGGGCTGTAGGCGCTGCATGTCCATTGCCAGACATGCGAATCCAGTTCGGCGATGCCGTCGCGTTCGCTGGCCGCCTCCCACTCTGCCTCGGTCGGCAGCCGCGCGCCGGCCCAGCGCGCGTACGCGTCGGCCTCGTACCAGCTTATATGGCGCACCGGCGCATCCGCATCGAGCCGCGCCAGGCCGGACAGTCCCACTTGCCGCCAGCCGTCGTCGGCTTCGCGCCAATACAACGGTGTGGACCAGCCATTCGCCTGCGCGCACGCCCAGCCGTCCGACATCCACAGCGTCGGCGTGCGGTAGCCGCCGTCGGCGATGAACTGGGCCCACTCGCCATTGCGCACCAGCCGCGACGCCAGCCGATACGGCGGCAGATACACCGAATGCGCCGGCGTCTCGTTGTCGAAGCAGAAGCCTGCGTCCGAGTGGCCGATCCGCACCATCCCGCCGGCGCACTCGACGAAACGTGTGGGGCCGGCCGCGCCATCCGGCTCACCCCAGCCGGGCAGCACAGCCGGCGCCAGAGGATTTTGCGCGAACGCGTGCAGCATGTCGGTGAGCAGCAGCTCCTGATGCTGCTGTTCGTGGTGCAGCCCGAGCTCGACCAATCCCGTGGCCCCGTGCGGCAGCCGCGCCAGCAGACGCTGCATCGCGGCATCGACGTGGCGGCGGAACGCGCCGACGTGTTCGGTGGACGGGCGGGTCAGCAACCCGCGATTGGGCCGCGGATGACGCGGACCGACCGTCTCGTAGTAGGAGTTGAACAGATAGGCGAAGTCGCGATCGAACACCTGATAGTCCGGTACCATCGCGGTGAGCAGGAACTGTTCGAAGAACCACGTCGTGTGCGCGCGATGCCACTTCGCCGGACTGGCATCGGGCATCGACTGGACACACTGATCCTCGGCGCTCAGCGATGCGGCGAGATGCTCGGTCCAGGCGCGGACCGCCGCATAGCGCCGCGGCAGTGCCGCCTCGTCGACAGCGTGCGCTGCCCCAGCCAGATCGTTCATGGCGTTCTCCCGCCGGCGTCGCCAGGGAATTATGGCAGCACAGGCCGCCGTACAAAAGATGGGCGGCTCATCGCCGCCCATCCCGCGTTATCCGCATCCTATGTGGCGATTCCGGAGCGGATCACGCATTGGTGTAGTGGTACTCCGGCATGCCTTCCAGCGAGGCCTTCGTGGCACCCGGCATCACGATCTTGTCGTTCTGGATCTTGAGCTGGTCGAACGGCACCGACACGAGCTTGCTGCCCATGCCGAGGAAGCCGCCGACCGAGAGCACCGCGGTAGCCGCCTTGTGATCGTTGTCGCCCATCAGCAGATCGTCGACCGAGCCGACCGACTGGTTCTGGTCGTTGTAGACGCTGGCGCCCACAACCTTGCTCACGCGTACCTGGCCGTCGGCGGTGACGTATTTCGACGAGCTGGTCATCGCGGAAGTCTCAGTGGTGGTGGCCGGGCGAGTCGTCGTCGTGGTGGTGGTGCGGCTCGATGTCATGCCGGCTGGCGGCGTCATGCCGGCCGGCGGTGCGGCAGGGCTGGTGCTGGTCGTCGTCTGAGCCAGGACCGGCAACGAAATCAGTGCCGTGGCCGCCAGCATGGTACCGATCGAAGCGTATTTTGCCATGATTGCATGTCTCCCTTTGGGACACGCCCCGAACGGCCTCGTCGCTTGGCGGTTGCGCAAGACCCGACCACAAAAGAACGTGCGGCCGGACCTGGCTGGCGGGGCGAGTGAGGCGATCCCAGGTTGCATCTTTTCGGAGGCTACGATGGCGGAGCGACCGATCTGGCGTGGACATCTTCGGCTCGCCTTGGTGAGCTGCCCGGTGTCGCTGCACAGCGTGCTGCGCGCGAGTGGCGACCTGCATTTTCACTTCATCAACCCGAAGACCGGCCACCGCGTGCGCACGGTCACACTGGATGCCGAGACGGACAAGGAGGTGCCACGGTCGGAGCTGGTGAGGGGCTACGAATTCGAGAAGGATCGCTATGTCCTGCTCGAGGATGCTGATTTCGCCAGCGCCCGCATCGAGACTTCTTCCACCATGACCGTCAGCAAGTTCGTCGCGCGCGACGCGATCCAACCGATCTACTTCGACAGCAGCTACTATCTGATGCCGGACGGTGAGGCGGGGCAAGACGTATATGTGGTGCTGCGCGACGCCATTGCCGCGTCGGGCATGGCCGCGCTGACACGCCTGGTGATTGCACGGCGTGAGCGCGCGGTGGCGATCCTGCCGCTCGAGCAGGGCATGGTCCTGCACACGCTGCACGAGCCGCGCGATCTCTATGACTATGACAAGCTGTTTGACCGTGTTCCGGACGCGCGCCCGGATGCCGAAATGGTGAAGCTTGCCCGGCAATTGATCGATCGGCAGAAGGGCAAGTTCGCACCGGCCGACACCGAGGATCGCTACGAGACACGGCTGCGCGAGGTGATCGACGCGAAACTGAAGGGCGAGGGCATCGAGCCGGAAGCACCCGAGGAACCCCGTGGCGACAACGTGATCGACCTGATGGCGGCGCTGAAGCGAAGCCTGGGGCAAGGAACGCGGACGCGGGCCGCCGGCACGCCGGCACGCAAGAAGTCGGCGCCTGCGAAGAAGGCGAAGCGCTCCCCGGCGCGGAAGCGAGCGTAGCCTCGCATTCCTCGTCCGCCGTGATAGCGTGCGGAATGCTATTACGGGCGGGGAGCATGGGTATCGGCATCCACTGTCATTGCGAGCGGAGCGCGGCAATCTCGGGCCGAGTGCGCACCTGGATCGAGATTGCTGCGTCTCTGTCGCTCCTCGCAATGACACTGTTGGTTCTCACGTTCCCTTTCTCCGCCCGTGCCGAAGACCGCGTGCTGAACATCTACAACTGGACCGACTACATCGACCCTGCCGCTTTGGAGCGGTTCCAGAAAGAGACCGGCATCACCATCCACTACGATGTATTCGACAGCCTGGAGACGCTCGAGGCGAAGCTGCTCGCTGGTCACTCGGGTTACGACGTCGTGGTGCCATCGAACGAGCCGACCTTCTCGCGCCTGATCAAGGTCGGTGCGTTGGCACCAATCGACCGCGCCCGGGTACCCAACTGGAACAACCTTGACCCGGTTCTGATGCACCAGGTCGAGAGTTCCGATCCAGGCAACCGCTACGGAGCGATCTATCTGTGGGGCACCACCGGCATCGGCCTGATTGCCGACCGCGTGAAGCGGTTGGCGCCGGACGCGCCGATGGACAGTTGGGACCTGCTGTTCAGGCCGGAGAACGCCAAACGCATCGCGCCCTGTGGCATCACCATGATGGACTCGGCGATCGATGTGATCCCCGGTGTGCTGAAATACCTCGGCAAGAGTCCCGACAGCACCGATTCAGCGGACCTAGCCGCGGTGGAGCACACGCTGATGGGCATCCGACGCTACATCCGCAGCTTTGCCTCTGGCGGCGCGCTGGAGGCACTGGCCGCCGGCCAGACCTGCCTCGCGCTGGATTATTCCGGCGACGTGATCCAGGCCAATGCCCGCGCGGCGGAGGCGAAGCGCGGCATTACGGTGCGCTACGTGGCGCCGAAAGAGGGCGCACAACTCGGCTTCGACATGCTGGCGATCCCGGCGGACGCCGAGCACAAGGATGCGGCGCTGATGTTCATCAACTTCGTGCTGCAACCCGAGGTGATGGCCGGCATCACCAACACGGTGCGCTACGCCAACGCGGTGCCGGCGAGCCGGAAGATGATCCGGGCGGAACTGCTGGCGGACACCAACATCTTTCCCACGCCGGAGCAGATGGCGACGTTCTTCACCATCGGCCCGGTGCCGCAGTCCGCCGCTCGCGAGCGCACGCGCATGTGGGCCCGCTTCAAGGCTGGGCACTGACCCGCTGAAGCCCGGTTGACATGAAGCGGTACGTCGTCCTGGCCATTCCCTGGGCGTGGCTGCTTGTGCTGCTGATCCTGCCGACGCTGATCGTACTGAAGATCGCACTCTCGTATCCCGCCGACAGCGTCCCGCCTTATGCGCCGATGCTGCCGGGCCCGCACGTCAGCATCGATGCCTTCTCGCTGATCCTGTCCGATCCGTTGTATGCGCATGCGCTGCTACTCAGCCTGAAGGTCGCGGGCTGGTCCACCGCAATCTGCCTGCTCGCCGGTTATCCGATGGCGCTCGCCATCGCGCGCAGTCGCGAGCGCTGGCGCAGCCTTTTGCTGTTGCTGGTGATGCTGCCGTTCTGGACCGGCTTCCTGATGCGCATCAACGCCTGGATCGGGCTGCTACAGGACGATGGCTGGATCAACGCAATCATTGTGACGATGGGTCTGTCGCCGGTACGCCTGCTCTACACCGACACCGCGATGTACATCGGCATCGTCTACACCTACCTGCCGTTCATGGTGCTGCCGCTCTATGCGCGGCTGTCACAGCTCGACATGCGTCTGTTGGAGGCCGCGGCGGATCTCGGCGCGCCACCGTGGCGGGCCTTCCTTTCGGTGACGCTGCCGCTGTCGCTGCCCGGCGTGTGGGCCGGCATGCTGCTGGTGTTCATTCCCGCTACCGGCGAATTCGTGATTCCGGAGTTGCTCGGCGGCCCGCAGGCACAACTGATCGGGCGCGTGCTGTGGCAGGAGTTCTTTCAGAACAGCGACTGGCCGACTGCATCGGCGATTGCCTGCGCCTTGCTGGTGTTGCTCCTGTTGCTGCCCGCCGGAACGCTGTGGGCGATCCGGGCTATTTCAGCTCCGACAGTCGCTTCTCCGCCATCGGACGCCACGGAGCATCCGCCGGCGACTGGGCCAGGGCCTGGCGGAACAGCATCGCCGCTTCCTCTGTGACGTGTCCCTGCACTTCGGTGATCGCCTCGGCTGCTTCGGCGGCAATCGTCGGATCGAACCGCGTGGCCAGGGCTGTTCGCCACGCTTCGGCCGCTTCCTGCAACCGGCCACGGCTCGCTTCCGCGTTGCCGAGCAGGACATAGCCCTGATGCGCCTGCTCGCCGTGCGGATCGAGTTCGCCGAGCCGGCGGCGGAGCTGTGCGATCAGCGCGGCTTCCTGCGCTTCGCGCGCACGCGCGGCGGCAACGCGATCGGCGAGCGGCACGGCAGGCAGATCAGGTGACCCGCCCAGCAGATACAGTGCGATCGCGCCGATCGGCACCACCAGCAGCGCGAGCAGCACCGGAGCGGGTGAACTGGCGCGCGATTCCGCCTCGGCGTTGGCTGCGACGGCGAGCAGACGGCGCTGCACTTCGAGTACCGCGTTGGCATGTTCCGCCGTAGCGATGCGGCCGTCGGCTAGGTCGCGATCCAGTTCGGCAAGCTGGGCGCGATGCAGCCCGATCGCCGCCTCTTGCCGGCCGCGTGCAGCAGCCGTGCGTCGCAGCGACAACGCCAGCGGCGCCAGCGCGATCGCCGCCAGCAGGACAATGCCGAGCCAGATCATGCATGGTTCCGGACGTCAGACCGGACTTCTTTCGTCATAGCCGGACTTGTTCCGGCCATCACGATTTGAGCAGGTCGGCCAGATGCTGGCGTTCCGCGTCGGTCAGCGGTACCGGTGGGGCAGGGCGTCGCCGTCGCGCGGCCACTGCAACGCCGATACCGGCCAGCAGCGCGATGGCTGGCGCTCCCCACAAGCCGAGAGTTATCGCGTTGAACGGCGGACGCAGGCGGACGAAGTTGCCGTAGCGCGCCACCATCCAGTCGATCACCTGCTGGTCGCTGTCACCCGCTACGACGCGCTGGCGGATGATGCGTCGGAGGTCGCGGGCGAGGTCGGCGTTGGACTCCTCGACGCTCTCGTTCTGGCAGACCAGGCAGCGGAGCTGGTGGCCGAGTGCCTCGGCGCGTTGTTCCTGCGTGCGGTCAGGCAGCAGCTCGGCCGGATCGCTCACCGCGTAGGCGGGGGTGGTGAGCAGGACGCCAAGCAGGACGGCGGCAGTCCGCGTCACGCCAGGCTCTGCAGCAGCGGCGCGAGCGATTGGTGCAGGATGTCCTCGCTGAGGCCGCCCGCCCAGCGCCAGCGCACGATGCCGGCTTTGTCGATCACGTAGGACTCGGGCACACCGTAGAGGCCAAAGTCGATCGCGGTGTTGCCCGGCTCGTCGCGGGCGATGCGAGTGTAGGGATCGCCGTTCTGACGCAGGAACTCAGTGGTGGCGTCGGGCTTGTCCTTGTAGGCGATGCCCCAGATCGGCGTGCCCTTCTGCTTCAGCAGCATCAAGGCCGGCGCTTCCTGCACGCAGGGGATGCACCAGGAGGCAAAGAAGTTGATCAGCGTAGGGCGACCTGTCGCGATGACGTCGGCGCGGGAGAAGCCCTCGCTGGGAGGCAGACCCGGCAGCGAGAAACCGGGCAGCGGTTTGCCGATCAGCATGCTGGGCACGCCGTGCGGATCGTAGCTGCCTTCGCGCATGCGGTTCAGCAGCAGCCAGAAGGACGTTCCGCCGATCGCCGCGACGCCAAGGGGTGCGAGGAGGAGGGCGCGGCGCGGGAGCAGGATCATCGGAGGCTCACGGCACAACTCCCGCCCGTATCGCCGCGCCCCGCCGCGCCGGCGCGCCGATGCGTTGCCGCCGATCCGCCAGCGACAATGCGCCGCCGACCGCCATCACCAGCGCACCGAACCAGATCCACGGCGCCAGCGGATTGACGTGCAGCCGCAGCACCGCCGCACCATCGCGCTCCTCGCCGAGCACGGCGTAGAGATCGCGCAATCCGTTGGTCTGGATCGCGGTATCGGTCACCGTGGTCTTCTCGACGGTGAACATCCGGCGCGACGGATGGAACATCGCGATCTCGTCGCCGCTACGACTGACGCGAATATCGGCGACACGTGCGGTGTAATTGGGCCCCGGCTCGTCGCGCAACGCCAGCAGCGTCCAGTCGTAGCCGCCAAGTGCCACGTTCTGTCCCGGATGCAGCGCCACGATGGTGCTCGATGCGAGCGACATGCCGGCGATGCCGGCGACGGTGACGCCCATGCCGGCATGCGCCACGGCCGAACCCCACACCGACAACGGCTGGGCACCGAACCGCGCACGGACGGTGGCGAATGGAGCCCGGAACAGTCGCGTGCGTTCCACCAGTTCAGCCAGCGCGCCGGCGATCAGCCACGCCGATGCGGCAAAGCCCAGCGCGGCCATGCCGGCATGCAGCCCCAGTGCGGCGGCGATGCCGATGAACGTCGCGATCAGCGCGGCCCACCACAGCTTCAGCAGCGCCGGCCAGAGTTCCGCCCGCTTCCACGGCAGCACCGGACCGAGCGACATCGCGGCGAACAACGGGATCGCCAGCGGGAACACCGTCGCCTGGAAATACGGCGGACCCACGCTGAGCTTGGCGCCGAACACCAGTTCGGCGAACAGCGGATAGGTGGTGCCTGTCAGCACCACGGCGCAGATCGAGCACAGCAGGATGTTGTTCAGCACCAGCGCGCCCTCGCGCGAGATCGGCGCGAAGATGCCGGTCGCCGTCATCACCGGCGCGCGCAACGCGAACAGCAGCAGCGAGCCACCGATCACGATTGCCAGCAGCACCAGGATGAACACGCCGCGCGTCGGATCGTTGGCGAAGCTGTGCACCGAGTTGAGAATGCCGGAGCGCACCAGGAACGTGCCGCACAGCGACAGCGAGAAGGTGCCGATCGCGAGCAGGATGGTCCAGATCTTCAGCGCCTCGCGCTTCTCCACCACGATAGCGGAGTGCAGCAGCGCGGTGCCGGCGAGCCACGGCAGCAGCGAGGCATTCTCCACCGGGTCCCAGAACCAGAAGCCGCCCCAGCCTAGCTCGTAGTATGCCCACCAGGAGCCGAGCGCGATGCCGCCAGTCAGCAGGCACCATGCGGCCAGCGTCCAGGGCCGCACCCAGCGGCCCCAGGCGGCATCGACGCGGCCCTCCAGCAGCGCTGCGACGGCGAACGCGAACGGGATCGCGAAGCCGACATAGCCGGAGTAGAGCACCGGCGGGTGGAAGGCGAGGCCGGGGTCCTGCAGCAGCGGGTTCATGTCGCGGCCGTCGAGCGGCGGCGGCCAGACGCGTTCCAGCGGGTTGGACGTGGTGAGGGTGAACAGCAGGAACCCCGCCGACGTGAAGCCAAGCACGCCGATCACGCGGGCGCGCAGCGACGATGGCAGGGCGCGGCCAAACGCTGCGACCGCGCCGCCACACAGTGCCAGGATCAGGCACCAGAGCAGTACAGAACCCTCGTGATTCCCCCAGGTGCCGGTGATCTTGTAGACCAGCGGCATCAGGCTGTTGGAATTCTCCGCCACGTTGGCGACCGAGAAGTCGTCCACCACCGCGCTCCACACCAGGCAGCCATAGGCGGTCGCGAGGGCGATCAGTTGCCCGATCGCCAGCGACGGCGCGGTCTGCATCAGGCGCGCATCGCGTCTGTGGGCACCGAGCAGCGGCAGCACCGCCTGTGCGCCGGCGATGACCACGGCGAGCGCAAGGGCGAAGTGGCCGAGCTCCGGGATCATCGGCCCAACCTGCCGGTTATCCTGTCATTCCCCCAATCGCGAAAGCGGGGACCCGGGGCTACCGCGCAGATCTCGCCCTGGGTTCCCGCTTGCGCGGGAATGACGCTGGGGCTGTATGGTCCCGTCTGGGTCGGCCGACTGGCCGGTGCGGAACTCGCCGTCACAGGTGGTGGGGTCGTGCTCATCCCCCGGTCTTCCTCACCTGCATCGTGTTCCAGGTCGCCGCGGGCGGCGGCGGGCCAGAGGACGGATTCCAGTGGCCGGACTTCTTTAGCGCGTCCGCCACGTCCTTGGGCATGTAGGTTTCGTCATGCTTCGCCAGCACCTCGGACGCCCGGAACGTCCCGTCCGGCTGCAGCGCGCCAAGCGTCACCACACCCTGCCCCTCGCGGAACAGATCCGGGAGGATGCCGACATAGGTCACCTCGACGCTGGCACCGCCGTCCGTCACCCGGAATTTCGCCGCGGGACGGCCATCGTCGGTGGAGCGCTGCACGCTGCCCTGCTCGACCAGGCCGCCGAGCCGGAACATGCGGCCGGATGCCGGCGCCTTGCTGGCAAGGTCGGACGGCGCCAGGAAGAACACTAGGTTGTCGCGGAACGCGGCCAGGGCCAGCGCGGTCGCCGAGCCAAGCCCCAGGCCGCAGGCGAGCAGTATCCACAGGCGGCGGCGCTTGCGGGTCATCGGGTGCGGCGGCGGCGATCGATTGCGGCCAGCCGCAGTCGCGCCGTGCGCATGCGGATGAACGCGGCCACGGCGAAAGTTGCGGGGATCAGCACACCCAACAGATAGGCCGCAGCGACATAGGGCAGGTGCGTCACGCCGCGACCTCATCGGCGCGGGCCATCAGCAGGGCGCGGATGCGCCGCTCCATCACCGCCGCGCGGGTGCGCGCCACGACGATTGCGGCGAACACGAGGGTGTAGCCGGTCGCGGCGAACAGCAACGGCCACAGCATGCCGACATACATGGTCGGCGCGCCGGTAAAGCTGATCGTCGCCGGCTGGTGCAGCGTGTTCCACCAATCGACGCTGAACTTGATGATCGGCAGGTTGACCACGCCGATCAGCGCCAGGATCGCACCGGCACGGTAACCTCGCACCGGGTCGTCGAACGCCCGCACCAGTGCGATGTGGCCGAGATACAGGAAGAACAGCACCAGCACCGAGGTCAGCCGCGCGTCCCATACCCACCAGGCGCCCCACATCGGCTTGCCCCAAATGCTGCCGGTGAGCAGACACAGCGCGGTGAAGCCGGCGCCGACCGGGCCGATCTCGGCCGCGGCAAGGTCCGCCAAAGGATGGCGCCAGACCAGCGACAGCACGGAACAGAGCGCCAGGGCGAAATACCCCGCCGATGCGAGCCAGGCGGCCGGGACGTGCACATACATGATGCGCACGGCGTCACCCTGCTGCCAGTCGGCCGGCGCGAACCACAGGCCCCAGCCAAGGCCGATGGCGGTCAGCGTCACGCCGGCCGCGATGAGCCATGGCAACACAGCCCCGGACAGGCGCAGGAAGTGCCCCGGGTTGGCGAAACGGTGCAGCGAGCGCCCCGACTTCGGTGCGCTCTGACGTGATGCGTCGGCAGCGGAGGCGTCCACGATCGCCACCCTACCGCATCGGGTATCCGGTTTGAAGGCGACCCTCCGGCGCAACGCGGTATACGGCGTCATGACCGGACGCGGTACATGGTGGGCGGTTCTGGCGTCGGTCTCGGTGGCCCTGGTCGCCCCGTTGCTGATCGCCGACGTCCCGCCGGTGCTGGACTATCCGAATCACCTGGCCCGCTTCGTGCTGCTCACCGCCGGCCCGAACGACCCAGTGCTGGGACCGCTGTTCATGCCGGACTGGGCGATCATTCCGGATCTGGCGGCCGACCTGATCGGGCCGCCGCTGCTGCGTCTGCTGCCGGTCCACGTCGCCGGGCGCTGCTTGCTGGGCGGCATCCTGCTGCTGAACCTGGCCGGGGTGGTGGCGCTGCACCGGGCGTGGTTCGGACGGCGGTCGTTCTGGCCCCTGGCGTCGGGTCTCGTCGGCTACAACAGCGGCTTCCTGCTCGGCTTCCTGAACTGGCAGATCGGCAGCGGCCTGGCGATGCTGTTCGCCGCCGCGTGGCTGACCTGGCGCGAGCGCCGGCCGGTCGCGACCGTCGCGGGAGCCGCGGCGGCCTCGGTGGTGCTGTTCTTCTGTCACCTGATGGGGCTGATGTTCTTCCTCGTGCTGATCGGCAGCGCGGAAGCGCACGCGATGTGTCAAGGCCGGGCCATGCTGCGCCGGCTTATAGCGCTGCTGCCGGTGCTGGCCGGACCGCTGCTGCTGTGGCCGCTGACACCGCTGCACCGGGCGCCCTCCGCGATGCACTGGATGAGCCCGCAGGAAAAGCTGGTGCAGCTGGCCAGCCCGTTCGTCAATTATCTCTTCCCGCTCGATATCATCAGTGCCGTGCTGGTCTACGGCGGCGTGGCGCTGGGTGTCGCGGCCGGTTGGTTCGCGCTTGCGCCGCGCGCGATGGCAGCCGTCGCGGTGCTTGCGGTCCTCTACGCGGCACTGCCCTTCGACCTGATGAGCGGCGCTTTCCTCGACACGCGGGTCGCGGTCATGCTGGGGTTTCTGGTGTTCGCGGCCGTCGATCCGGTGCGCGTGCCGAAGCAGGCAAGCCGAGCGGTCGCCGCCGGCTTGGCCATGCTGTTCGCGGTACGGATGACGGTGGTGGCGGAGGTCTGGGCGGAGCATCGGCGTGACCTGGCCGATCTGCGCACTGTCATCGCTGCGGTGCCGCCCGGGGCGTTGGTATACATGACCAACGTGCCCCAGGAGGAAGCCCCCGCCTACTGGGATGCGGGGCCGCGCAGTCGGCGGTTGTCGAACGGCCTGCGCGCCGATTTTCACCTGCCCGCGCTGCTGTTGATCGAGCGTGGCGCGTTCTGGCCGATCCTGTTCGCCAACCCGGCACAGCAGCCGATCCGTCTGCGACCCGCCTACGCAAGGCTGGCGCAGGAGGCGCATGACATTCCCTCCCACGCTGCACTCGTTCTCGACCCGAGCCGCGCTTCGGCGGCGCTGCGCAGCTTCGATTTCGTCCTGGTGTTGGAGGCCGGAGCGGATGCCGATCTGGCAGGCTTCGTCCCGCAGTGCCTCGAGCTGATGTCGCAGACGGACTTCGCCGCCCTGTTCCGGGTGCAGCGCGAAGCACCAGCTTGCCGATCATGAGCGCGCGCAACCGGTTGGCCCCCCGCTCGCGCGGATCGGCCTGAGCGAAGGCGAGGCGCAGCGCCGGGGCATCGCCGTCCGCATCGCGAAGCTGCCGATCGTCGCAGTACTGCGGTCGCGACGATTTCAGAGACACGCGGCTTCATGAAGGCGCTGGTCGACGCAGCCAGCGACCGCATCCTCGGCTTCACGATGATCGGTACGGAGGCCGGAGAGGTCATGGCCGTGGTTCAGACGGCGATGCTGGGACTCGGTGCGCTGTTTTCGAATGTGCCCGTGCTGAATTAGCCGGCGCTTAACCCGACACTGGGAAAGATACCGGCCGTCACATCCCCCGGCCGCAAAGTGGCAGCGAAGCGTGCCGTTGTCCGCTGTCGGCCGCGCAGCACAGGAGTTCGTCGATGAGGTATCTGCATCTCGTCGCGGCGGTCGCATCGCTCTGCGTCGTGTCTTCCATCGCCATTCCCGCGTCCGCGGCCGAATACGCCACCAAGGACGAAGCCGTGGCGCTGGTGAAGCAGGCGATCGCCCGTGTCGCCGAGGTCGGCATGGACAAGGCAAAGCCGGAATTCATGGATCACGGTGGGAAATTCGTCGACCGCGACCTTTATCTCATCGTCATCGACAAGGATGGCACGCGCGTTGTGCACGGCCAGAACGCCAAGCTGGTCGGCAAGATGTACTTCGACTCCGTCGACGTGAACGGCAAGGAGTACGGCAAGGACGTCGAGAAGATAGCGGCAGGTCCGGGCAAGGGTTGGATCTCGTTCATGTTCAAGGATCCGATCACCGGAAAGGTCCTGCCGAAAGAAAACTACGTCGAGAAGGCCGGCGACTTCACCTACCTTGCCGGCGTCTACACGCGTTGATCTGACGTGCCCCGTCACTTCGGCCTCATCCGGTGGTTCCACGACCTGCCGCTCTGGGCGAAGGTTCTGATTGCCCCCGTCGCTGCTCTCGCCGCTGGACTCGCCATTTCTGTGTCGATCTGGTGGGGCGCGACCGAAACCGAGGGCCGATTGGCCGACGTTGCCGACAACGCACTGCCGACCGCTGCTGCGAGCGCGCAATTGCTGGATGGCGTCGATACGATCCAGGCCAAGGCGATGCGCGCGCTGGTCTGGCAGCAGGCGGGGGTGGCGGAGGCAACGATCGATGGGTTGGTCAAGGACATTGCAAACGAACTGAACGTGTTGCGCACCGGCGCCGCTGCAATGGTTGCGGGTCGCGCCGAAAGCGACCCCGACCTGCCGCGGCTCAAATCCATCGCCGCCCGATCGACCGAGTACGCCAGGCAACTCGGCGATGCGCTTGACCTGGTTGCGGATCCGTCCATCGCGGTCGGGCTGTTCCGTCGCACCGACGCGACGTTCGAGGCGCTGCGCGGGGAGATAGCCGGACTGTCGGCGGCGCACCGCGCAACCGAGGCGGCGTCGGTTCAGGCCGCCCGACGCAGTTCGCGCACTGCGCTGATCCGCTCGTACTGGATCGTCGGCGGGTCCGCCCTGGTCATGCTGATTTTGCTGCCGGTGGTGGTGGCGGCGATCACCCGTCCGGTCCGCGCGCTGACCAGGACGATGACCGAGCTTGCCGCCGGCAATCTGGCAGCCGAGATCGATGGGCAGGACCATCGCGACGAACTCGGCGGCATGGCCCGCGCGGTGCTGGTGTTCAAGGAACACATGGTCAAGGGAAACCGGGTGGCCGCCGAACAGGAGGCCGAGCGACATCAGGCGGAGGAGGAGAAGCGCGCGGCGCTGATCGACATGGCGGCGACGATCGAGGCCGCGACCGGGTCAGCACTGCTGCAGATCCGCGATCGCACCTCCGCGATGGCGGCAACCGCGGACGCCATGAGCGCGTCCGCCACCCGCACCGGCGAGTCCGCCCGGGACGCCGCCGCGGCCGCCGGACAGGCGCTGGGCATCGCACAAACTGTCGCGAGCGCCGCCGAGCAGCTGGCGGCGTCGATCCGCGAGATCGGTGGCCAGGTCACTCAGTCCACCGCAGTGGTCGGTCATGCTGTTGCTGCGGGCACCGAGACCCGCTCCACCATCGTGGCGTTGAACCAGGAGGTCGAGCGGATTGGCGCGGTGGCCGACATGATCGCGGAGATTGCCGCGAGGACCAATCTGCTGGCGTTGAATGCGACGATCGAGGCGGCTCGCGCCGGTGACGCCGGCCGGGGATTTGCCGTGGTGGCCTCGGAAGTGAAAGCGCTGGCGATGCAGACCGCGCGGTCCACGGAAGAGATCGCACGCCACATCGGTCAGGTACGTTCGGCGACCAGTGCGTCGGTCGCGGCGGTGGCGCGGATCGACCAGACCATCGGCGAGATCAGCGCGATCGCCGGGTCGATTGCCGCCGCAGTGAAGCAACAGGATGCCGCCACAGCGGAAATCGCCCGCAACGTGGCCGAGACAGCCGGCGCGGCGAATGAAATGACCAGTCGCACCAACGAGGTCTCGACCGAGGCTGTCGGCACCGGTCGCCATGCGGCGGACCTCCGCGACAATACGATGGCACTGAACCACGCCGTGGAGGAGCTGCGGCATTCGGTGATCGAGGTGGTGCGGACCTCGACCGCCGAGGTGGATCGGCGCCAGACCGGGCGGCAGAAGGTCGACCTGGCGGCCCAACTTTCGGTTGCTGGCCATGGCGAGCGCCTGGCCAGGGTGGTCGACCTCTCCGAAGGCGGTGCCCGTATACGCGGCGCACCTGACCTGGCTCCGGGCGCGCGCGGCACGTTGCACCTCGATGGCGTCGCGGTGCCGCTGCCATGCGTCGTGCGCGGGACCGAGGGCGACGTGCTGCATCTGGCTTTCGAGCTGGATGAAGCGGCGGCCGCAGCACTTGGTCCACTCCTCGAGCGCCTGGCGTCACGGCAGGTCGCCTAAACCCCTCGTCCGCGTTTGTAGCCAGCCGGCGTTCGCCTAATGTAGCTGCGGATGGCCAACGGGGATGGGAAACCGCCGCAATGCACTATTGGCTGGTGAAGTCGGAACCCGACGCGTTTTCCTGGGATCAGCAGGTGGCGAACGGCGTCGAACCGTGGACCGGGGTACGCAACCACACGGCCAAGCAGAACCTGAAGGCCATGAAGCAGGGAGATCGAGCGTTCTTTTACCATTCCAATCAGGGCAAGGACGTCGTCGGTGTGGTGGAGGTGGTGCGTGAGGCCTATCCGGATCCGACCGCGAAGTCCGGCGACTGGGTGTGCGTCGATATGAAGGCGGTGGCGCCGATGCCGGAACCGGTGACGCTGCTGGCGATCAAGGCGGATCCGACATTTGCCGATTTCGCTCTGGTGCGGCAGTCACGGCTGTCGGTGGTGCCAGTGCCGAAGCCGCACTGGGACCGGATCTGCCGGATGGGAGGATGGAAGGAATGAGCGAAGACGGCGAGGCCCCCTCCCCCCAACCCCCTACCGCAAGGGGAGGGGGAGTAGGGTCCGGCACTGAGCTTCCCCTCCCCTTGCGGGAGGAGGCTGGGGGCAGGGGGCAGCGCGCGCTGTGCCGCGTCGACGACATTCCCGGCGGTGCCTCCAAGGGCTTCCCACCTGCACCCGGCGGCTTCACCGGCCTGTTCGCCGTCCGCCACGGCGACGCGGTCCACGTCTATGTGAACGCCTGCCCGCATATCGGCACACCCCTCGACTGGACGCCCGACCGCTTCCTCTCCCACGATGGCAGCCGTATCGTCTGCGCTACGCACGGCGCCGAATTCCGGATCACCGACGGCGAATGCCTGCGCGGCCCCTGCTTCGGTGACCGGCTGGAGCCCGTTGTGATCCAGATCAAGGACGGCATCGTGTACGTGCCGGAAAATGCCGGCCTGTAGGTCAAGAAGAAGGGAAGGAACACGCTCATGCCAGATGTGCACCCCGCCGACGGCCAGGTGTTCCCGGTCAAGCCCGAGATCGCCGCGAAAGCGCGCATTACCGCCGCACGCTACCAGGACATGTTCGAGCACGCGGCACGCGACCCGAACGGATTCTGGGCCGAGCAGGCGCGCCGCGTCGCCTGGATGAAGGCACCGACCAAGATCAAGAACGCGAGCTTTGCCGGCGACGTGTCGATCAAGTGGTTCGAGGATGGCACGCTGAACGCATCCGCGTCGTGCCTCGACCGGCATCTGGCGACGCGCGGCGACCAGACCGCGATCATCTGGGAAAGCGACGACCCGTCGGTATCGAAGCATGTCACCTACCGGGAACTGCACGAGCAGGTGTGCCGCCTCGCCAACACGATGAAGGGCCTCGGCGTGAAGCAGGGCGACCGCGTCACGATCTACCTGCCGATGGTGCCGGAAGCCGCGGTGGCGATGCTCGCCTGCGCGCGGATCGGCGCAATCCATTCGGTAGTGTTCGGCGGCTTCTCGCCAGACAGCCTTGCCAATCGCATCCAGGACTGCGCGTCCGAGCTGCTGATCACTGCCGATGAAGGCCGTCGCGGCGGACGCAAAGTACCGCTGAAGGCAAACGCTGACGAGGCGCTGAAGTCGTGCCCAGGCGTGAAGAACGTCATCGTGGTAAAGGTGACCGGCGGCAACGTGGCGATGCAGTCAGGCCGCGACCACGACTACGCGACACTGTGCGCCGCCGCATCGGCCGACTGCCCGCCGCGGGAGATGAACGCCGAGGACCCGCTGTTCATCCTGTATACCTCGGGCAGCACGGGAAAGCCGAAGGGCGTGCTGCACACCACCGGCGGCTATCTGGCGTGGGCGAGCTACACACATGAGATCGTGTTCGACTATCACCCGGGCGATGTCTACTGGTGCACGGCCGATGTCGGCTGGGTGACCGGCCACACCTATATCGTCTACGGACCGCTGGCGAACGGCGCCACCACCGTGATGTTCGAGGGCATCCCGAACTATCCGGACAGCTCGCGCTTCTGGCAGGTGGTGGACAAGCACAAGGTCAACATCTTCTACACCGCACCGACCGCGATCCGCGCATTGATGCGCGACGGCGAGGGCCCGGTGCGCAAGACCTCGCGCAGGTCGCTGCGTATCCTCGGCAGCGTCGGCGAGCCGATCAATCCCGAGGCGTGGCTGTGGTACGACCGCGTCGTCGGCGAGCATCGCTGCCCGATCGTCGATACCTGGTGGCAGACCGAGACCGGCGGCATCCTGATCTCGCCGCTGCCGGGTGCGACGCCGACCAAGCCTGGTTCCGCGACGCGCCCGCTGCCCGGCGTGCGGCCGATCATCGTCGATGGCGACGGCCACGAGCTGCACGGTCCATGCGAGGGCAATCTGTGCCTGGCAAATTCCTGGCCCGGCATGATGCGCACCGTGTACGGTGATCATGCGCGCTTCGTGCAGACGTATTTCTCGACCTTCAAGGGGCTCTACTTCACCGGTGACGGCGCGCGGCGCGATGCCGATGGCTATTACTGGATCACCGGCCGCGTCGATGACGTGATCAACGTGTCGGGCCACCGTATGGGCACCGCAGAAGTCGAAAGCGCGCTGGTGGCGCATCCGAAGGTGGCCGAGGCCGCTGTGGTGGGCTTCCCGCACGAGCTGAAGGGCCAGGGTATCTATGCCTATGTCACGCTGAAGCTGGGTGAGGAACCCACCGAGGACCTGCGCAAGGAATTGGTCGCCTGGGTGCGCAAGGAGATCGGCCCGATCGCCTCGCCGGATGCGATCCAATGGGCGCCTGCCTTGCCGAAGACCCGCAGCGGCAAGATCATGCGGCGGATCCTGCGCAAGATCGCCGCCAACGAGACCGACAGTTTGGGGGATACCTCCACGCTCGCTGATCCGGCGGTGGTGGACGAGTTGGTGGAGAGTCGTGTCCAGTGAGCGGCAATGGGTCGACATCGCGGCGGTCTATCAGCTGCTGCGCGAAGTGGCGGACCGGGTGATTGCCCATGACGACCGGTTCAACGAGATCCGAACGGAGATGGCAACACTGCGCCAGGACTTCGTTGGGTTGCGCCGGGCCCTCCGTTCGGAAATGTCGTCGCTCCGACAGACCGTGACCGGGTATCACTCGTCGGTGCTCGGCCACGGCATCCTGATCAGTGAACCGGAGTGGCGCGTACTGCGGATCGAGGAACATCTGCACCTGCCGCCGGTCGCCGATATCTGACCGGCGGTCGGGTTGCGGTCGCAACGTCGCTGCCCCACACCTGACGGCTCCCCTGTCAGGAAGGCAATCGTTTGACCCTCCCCCAGATTGAAGCGCTGGCGATCGTCGCCGGGATGCTTATCCTGTTTGTGTCCGACCGGCTACGTTACGACCTGGTGGCCGCACTCGCGCTGTCGGCGGCGGTTCTCACCGGCGTCGTCCCGGCACACAAGGCGTTCGTTGGCTTCGCCAATCCGGTCATCATCATCATCGCCTCGGTGCTGGTGATCAGCCGCGCGGTCGCCGTCTCCGGCGTGATCGACAACGCCATGCGCCGCGTGCTGCGGGTGCTCGACTCCACCACGCTGCAGGTGGCTGCGCTGACCGGCGCGGTGAGCTTCCTGTCCGCCTTCGTGAAGAACGTCGGCGCGCTCGGCCTGTTCATGCCGATCGCGATCCAGGCCGCGGAACGCCGCAACCGTCCGCCGTCGCGCTATCTGATGCCGCTCGCCTTCGGTTCCCTGGTCGGCGGCACCATCACGCAGATCGGCACGTCGCCCAACGTGCTGATCTCCGCGGTGCGGCAGGAGGTGCTGGGGAAGCCCTACCACCTGTTCGACTTCACGCCTGTCGGGTTGCCGCTGACCTGCCTCGCCGTCGCCTTTCTCAGCGTCGGCTGGCGGCTGCTGCCGGCGAACCGCCGTGGCCAACCGACGCCGGAGCAGCGCTTCGCCATCGAGGACTACACCAGCGAGGCCCTGCTGCCGGAAGGGTCCCCACTGCTCGGCAAGACGGTCGCGGACCTCGAGGCGCTGGGCGAAGGCGAGGTCGCGGTCACCGGTGTCATCCGCGAGCACACGCATCGCTATGTGCCGCGGCCCAACTGGACGCTGTATGCCGGCGACGTCCTGGTGCTGCAGGGCGATCCGACCGCGCTGCAGCCGATCGTGGATCAGGCAAAGCTCAAGCTGCTCGGCGCCGATGAAATCGCCGCGCTAAAGCCTGAGGACAAGGATGATGTGCTCGAGACGGTCGAGGCGGTGGTTGCGCCGGATTCGTTGCTGATCGGCAACACGCCGCAGGACCTGCATCTGCGGCAGAACTACGAGGTCAATCTGCTTGCGCTCAGTCGCGCTGAGGAGCGGACCACCACCAGGCTCGGCACCAGCCGTTTCGCGCCGAACGATATTCTCGTGCTGCAGGGCCGGCAGCGCCAGCTTGCCCGCGCCCTCACGGAACTCGGCCTGTTGCCGCTGGCCGAACGCAACCTCGCAATGGGGCGGCCGCGCTGGCGGTGGCTGCCGCTGTTGATCCTGCTCGCCGCGATGCTGGCGATCGCAGTCGGCGTGGTCGAGGTGGAGGTCGGCTTCTTCATCGCCGCCACGCTGATCGTGCTGCTGCGGCTCATCACGCCGCGCGAAGCGTACGACGCGGTCGAGTGGCCGATCATCGTGATGCTGGGCTGTTTGATCCCGGTCGGCGAGGCGCTGAAGGACACCGGTACCGCTGGGCTGTTGGCCGGCGGGCTGACGGTGGTGGCGGCGCAGTTGCCGGCCTATCTCGCGGTCGGGCTGATCATGGTGGTGTCGATGCTGGTAACGCCGCTGCTGCACCATGCCGCGGCAGTGCTGCTGATGGGTCCCGTCGCGGCGGCCGTCGCGAAGAATCTCGGCTTCGGTCCCGACGCGTTCCTGATGGCAGTGGCGTTCGGCGCGGCCTCCGACTTCCTGACCCCGATCGGACATCAGAACAGCACGCTGGTGATGGCCCCCGGCGGCTACCGGTTCAGCGACTACTGGCGCCTGGGATTGCCGCTGTCGATCCTGGTGGCGGTGTGCGGGACGGGGCTGATCCTGTGGGAATGGCCGTTGCGATAAGAGAATTCACCAAGCGACACAGCGCGTCAGCTGGCCGCAACCAACGGCTGATCCCGTAGCCTCGCCAGCAAGCAAGACTCAGCGCAGATGCACGCTGATCAGAAGGGATACACGCGACGCACCGCGGGGTCGCGAGGCCGGCGCCTCCTTGAGGCAGGGCATCGATGGATCGACCACTCAGGACCGTCTGCGTGTATCCCTTCTGATCCGCGTGCATTTGCGTCGAATCTGCTTGCCTTGCTGCATGGCTTTGGCGAGAGGTCGCACGGTTGACGGCGTTGCGCGCCGCGCGCACGGGCCACCGGCTCCGTCACTATCGGCACGTGCGGAATCGCGACGGGATGATGGGTTTCGCTGCGCTCTACCCATCCTACCGCAACTAGCGCGCAGCAACTCGTAGGATGGGTAGAGCGCAGCGAAACCCATCGAGCCAGATGACTGCACGGGTTTCCAGCCAAGCTGAAAATGCTCTAGACCAGATGTTCGCCTGAGATAGGGGCGACCCGTCTCACAGTATGCAGGCTTCGAGGGTTGTGCCGGATGGTCCGGTACCGAGCCTCATGCATAGGAGACGGTCATGGCGAAGCCTATCACATATGTCGGGCTTGACGTGCACAAGGATACGATAGCGGTCGCGTTGGCCGCATCGGGCCTGCGGGGAGAAGTGCGTGAGTACGGGAAGATCCCCAATACGCCGGCTGCCTTGAAGGCGCTGGCCGTGAAGCTGGCTCCTGCGGGAAGAGATCTGCGGTTCTGTTACGAAGCCGGACCATGCGGTTACGGCATTCAGCGACAACTCAGCGGAGCGGGACACGAATGCGCCGTCGTCGCGCCTTCGCTGATCCCGCGAAAGCCAGGCGAGCGGATCAAGACCGACCGGCGGGATGCGATCAACCTTGCCAAGCTGCACCGCGCCGGTGAACTGACCCCGGTCTGGGTTCCGGATCAGGCCCATGAAGCGATCCGCGACGTCGTTCGTGCACGTCAGGCGGCGGTGCGCAGCCTGCGCCAGGCGCGACAGCAATTGTCTGGCTTCCTGCTGCGCCACGGCCGGCACTACCACCGACCGGCCTGGACGCAGTTGCACCGGCGCTGGTTGGCAAGCCTCAAGTTCGACCAGGCGGTACATCATATCGTGCTGGAAGATTGTATCGCGGCCGTCGAGGCAGCGATGGCACGGCGCGACCGGCTGGAGGCACATATCGAAGCAGTGTTGCCGGAGTGGTCTCTCGCACCGGTGGTTGAAGCCCTGCAAGCTCTTCGCGGCGTGCGACTGGTGGCCGCAGCCACTTTGGTGGCTGAGCTCGGCGACATCACGCGCTTCACCAATCCCCGCCAGCTCATGGCGTATCTCGGTCTGGTGCCATCCGAGCATTCCAGCGGCCGCACGCGACGCCAGGGCGGCATTACCAAGGCCGGTAACGGTGCGGCGCGACGTATGCTGATCGAAGCCGCCTGGAGCTATCGATTTCCTGCACGGATCGCCCGAGAGCAGCTGCTACGGCAAGAGCGACTGGCCAAGCCGATCCGCGACATCGCATGGAAAGCTCAGGAGCGGCTGTGCCGACGGTATCGCAAGCTCGCCCGGACAGGAAAGCAGCCGACGGTGATCACTGCCGCGATCGCACGTGAGCTGGCGGGCTTTGTCTGGGCGATCGCCAAACAGGTGCAGCCCATGGCTACCTGAACGAGTAGAGATCGATATCGGAAACCGTTTCAAGAAGACTCGCAACGCAACAACACATCCAATGCTGGGCAAGGCTGGAGGCACGGTCACGGCCAGGAGAACCCTCGAAGGTACTATCAGCCGGATCTCATCCGACGCTGGAAACTAGACCGAGGAAGCTCCGCGACGTATCACCGGTCCGGCGGTAACCAACCCGCGTATCAGAGCATGATCAACCGTCGTTTCATGATCGTGCCCCCTGCCTTGCCCAGCGGCGGCCACACTGAACAGCTTCAAGGATAGGCCAGGAATTTCTGCGCCTGCAGCTTGAAACGGCGAACATGAGAGTACCCCGAGTCGTTCATAGTGCGGGGTACAACCGCTTCAGCTTCACGCGGGCGTCAGCGGTGGTGAATTGCCAATCTGCTCTGACATGCTTGTGGTTGCGGCTATCCTCCCAGGCGGCGACCTCCTCGATGAGGTTGAGCTTGTTGGGGATCCGGCGATCGAGACATTGACCCGACAACACGCTGAGCTCGGCTTCGGCCATATTGAGCCAACTGCCGTGTTTCGGGGTGTAGTGCCATTCGAACCGCTCGACGAGACGACGGGCTTCGGCTGCTGGGAAGGCTTCATAGAGTGACGCTGGTTTGTGGGTGTTGAGGTTGTCCTCCATGAGCACAATCCTCTTGGCTGCGGGGAAATGTGTATCGGACAAATCCTTGAGCATGTGGGCGAAATCCACAGCGGTGTGGCGATCGGTTACCGCGACGTGCCGCCAGCCCTCCAATGGAGCGAACATCATGAACAGGTTGACGGTTCCATTCCGCTCATACTCATAGTCATGCCGCGCGGGCTGTCCTGGCTTCACCTTGATCGGCACACGCGTTTCGCTGATCAGTTGCTTTGATGTCTCGTCTACGCAGACCACGGGGTACTCTGGATCGTGCGGCCGATGATAGACCTCCAGCACATCTTCCATGTTGGCTACGAACGCCGCATTGGCATCCGGCGGGATGACCCATTGTTTTTGCAGGTGTGGTTGTAGCGGTAGGGAACCGGGTTACCCCGGCCCCCCCGCACAGATCCCGACGTGCGGCTTTCCCGCATCGGGCTCCTATCGAAGGTCGGACGTGATCGTGGTTTTGGACGCCGCCGATCCGTAGGTCCACCGCTTCTGTGACATGCCGGTTCCGGTTCTGAGCCCGGGGCATGTGTCGCCGCTCGCCTTCCCTCCGATCGGCCGCCTTCCCTCCGCCGTCTCCGCCGCTGGCTCTCACCAGCTTTGTTCGAGGCATCACAGGTACTATGCAGCCGTCCGACTCCTCACATCTTCCTCGACGGCTTCATCTCATCGACTTCCCGTCGTGGCCCTGCACCGCCGAGGCGGGGACGGGCGAGGTGAGGTCTCCCAGGTTCCGACGCCTTCCCTTCATGCGTAATGGGGTCTCAGACCGCGGCAGAGCGGTTACACCTTGCATAACGGTGCACAACATATTGCCTTCGACGCTCTCAACCGCCTCGGCCTCTGCGAGATTAAACTTTTCGCGGCTCAATATCCCACTCCACGTGATTGCTGTGTACGCTTCGCGACCGTCGTCGCCGGCGGCCCCGCAACACTTGCTAGAGGGCGGCTCGCTACTGCCTTACCCCCACCGGACTTTCACCGGTTGGAAAGCGCCAGCTTCGCCTGGCGCACTGAGTGTGTTTTTTTTAGCGTGCGCCCGATGGTGTTGTCGCTGGCGCGCTCGACGATATTCAGTTCCACGACCGCCCCCTCCAGCAACTGCAATGTCCACCGCTTGCGGCCTTTCGGCGGTCGGGAACAGGCCAACGCGATCAACTTCGCCTCGGCTGCCCCGTCAAAGATGCGTGGCCTAGCCGAAGCCGGCGAATGCTTGCGGACCAGGACGGCCTCGAACCCTTCTTCCACCAGTTGCTGGCGCGTCCGTGCCACCGTGTCGATGCTGGTATCGAGGGCCGCCGCAATCTGGCTGTCACTCCATCCTTCGCCGGCTTCCGCGGCGTCGGCCTTCAACAGGATGCGTGCCTTGGTCAGCAGCCGGGCAGAGTGTTTGCCTGCATGTATCAGCGCGTCGAGCCGCTCCCGCTCATCATCGCTGAGCTTCACCACATACCTCTTCACAGCAGCTTGTTTCGCGGTCACGATGCATCTCCGTCATTGCGGAGCCATCGATTTCGGAAATCCACCGCGGAATCAATGACGGGGGGTACTAGGCCCCAGCCGTGGTGGCGGCCCGAGGAATGGCGACTGACGCAAAACCTTCGCGTCGCGCGGAGATTAGTAGTGTAGAGAACACGGAGGCTTCAGCACGAAGTCGGCGCCTCCGTGTCTCTGTGGTGAACCCTTCTTTCAGAACGAACCCAGGAAGTCGCGCTTACCCAGTTCCACGCCGCGATGGCGCAGGATGTTGTACGCGGTGGTCGCATGGAAGTAGAAGTTCGGGAAGCCGAAGTGCAGCAGATAGACGCGACCCTTGAATGACATCTGCCGCTGCCCCTGGGTCCAGGTGATGTCCTTGTCCTCGCAACCGTCGATCTGCGCCGGCTTGAAGCCCTTGACGTACTCGAGCGACTTGTCGATCCGGGCCTTGGCTTCCGCGAACGACGTCGCGTCGGTCGCCGGGAAGTCAGGCAGCGCGGCGCCGGCCAGCCGGCCCGGAATGTTGCGCCCGAAATCGCTGACCTGACGGAACTGCCGCGCCAGCGTGAACATGTCGGGGGCCAGCCGGTCGTTCAGCATCCACGCCTCGTCGTACTTCTTTTCCGCGCAATGCGCCGCAGCCTTGTCGATCATCACCGACATGCTGCCGAGAATCTGCGTGCAGGCGGGGACGCAAGCCTCGAACATAGAGAATGCCATGTTCCGTCTTCCTCCTTGATTGCCATGGATTGGGATGGGCACGGTAGGCGATCCGCGTGGCCGACGCCATCCGGTTGATCTGAATCAATGCCCGAAGAGTCCGCCCGGTAGAGGTTGGCTCCCATCTGAGGGAGCGGACGTTCGCCGACATGAACTATGTGTTCCAGTTCGGCGACGTCTGGGCCGCCCGATGGGATCTGCTCTGGGGTAGCTGGCTCACCATCCAGCTCTCGGCCAGCGCGATGGTGCTTGGCCTGCTGGTCGCCGTGTTGTGCGCCCTCGGCAAGACCATGGGACCGAAACCAGTTCGCTGGGCGGTGGACTGCTACATCGAGGCGATCCGCAACACGCCGTTCCTGGTGCAGATCTTCCTGATTTTCTTCGGTCTGCCGCGCGCCGGCATCTACATGAGCTCGAACCAGGCCGCGCTGCTGGCGATGGTGGTCAACGTCGGCGCCTATGCCACGGAAATCGTCCGCGCCGGCATCGAGAGCATCAGCCGCGGCCAGATCGAGGCCGGCCTCGCCCTCGGCATGCGGCCGTTGCAGGTGTTCCGCTACGTCGTGCTGTTCCCGGCCCTGTCCACCGTGTATCCCGCGCTGAGCAGCCAGTTCATCCTGCTGATGCTGAGCTCCAGCGTCGTCTCGACGATTTCGGCGCAGGAACTCACCGCCACTGCCAACGACCTTCAGGCGCGCACGTTCCGCAGCTTCGAGATCTACATGGTGGTCACCGGGATCTACCTGGTGCTGTCGCTGCTGTTCTCCGGCGCGTTCGGCGCCATCTACCGCGCCGTGTTCGCGCGTCCGGGCGCACGCGCATGATCCGCCAGTTCGGCCCCGCCGAAGCATTGTTCATCATCGAGGCAGTGCGCTGGACGCTGCTGCTGTCCGCGATCGCCTTTATCGGCGGCGGCATCGCCGGACTGGGCGTGGCGCTCGCCCGCACTGCGCCGCCGGCCTGGCTGCGTCAGGCTGCCGCCGGTTACATCCAGTTGTTCCAGGGCACGCCGCTGCTGATGCAGCTGTTCCTGGTGTTCTTCGGTTCCACCATGCTGGGCACCGGCATCGATCCGCTGTTCGCCGCGGCGATCGCGCTGACGCTGAACGCTGCGGCGTTTCTCGGCGAGATCTGGCGCGGCTGCATCCAGGCGATCCCGACCGGACAGTGGGAGGCCGCAACCGCGCTGGGCATGCGCCATCTGCCTCGCATGCGCTACGTGGTTCTGCCGCAGGCCGGCAAGATCGCCATCGCGCCGACCGTCGGCTTCCTGGTGCTGCTGGTGAAGAGCACGTCGCTGGCCTCGATCATCGGCTTCGTGGAGCTGACCCGCGCGGGCCAGATCATCAACAACGTGACGTTCCGGCCGTTCCTCGTGTTCGGTCTCGTCGCAGTCGTCTACTTCGTGCTGTGCTGGCCGTTGTCCCGCCTGAGCCAGATGCTCGAGCGAAGGTTCGGTACCGTGCGCCGCTGACAACCTCAACAAGGAGATGTCGAATGTCCACGCCGAACTTTTCCCGCCGACCGCTTGCCGTTCTTGGCCTCACCGGCCTGGCCGCCGCGGCATTCATACCATCTGCCGAAGCGCAGACCATCGATGACGTGCTGAGCAAGAAGAAGGTGCAGGTCGGTATCCTCGTCGATCTGCCGCCGTTCGGCGTGGTCAACGCCAAGAACGAGTACGAGGGCTACGATGTCGACGTGGCGAAGCTGATGGCGAAGTATCTCGGCGTCGAGTGCGAGCTGGTGCCGGTCACCGGACCGAACCGCATACCCTATCTGCTCACCGGCAAGGTGGACGTGCTGGTGGCGACCTTCGGCATCACGCCGGAGCGCGCCCGCCAGGTGCAGTTCTGCATTCCCTACAGCAGCATCGACATCGTGCTGATGGCGCCGGCGGATCGCAAGATCGCCACCGCGGCGGACCTGGCATCGCTGCGTGTGGGTGTGGCGCGCGCCAGCACGCAGGACACCGCGATCAGCGCGGTGGCGCCACAGGGCACGCGGATCATGCGTTTCGACGATGACGCCACCACGGCGCAGGCGTTGCTGTCCAACCAGATCGACGCGATCGGCGTCAACATGATCACGGCGCGGCAGATCCAGGGGATGAACCCATCGGCGAACTACGAGCCGAAGATCGTGCTGCGGCATCAGCCCAACGGCATCACGGTGCGCCGCGGCCAGAGCGATCTGCACCAATGGATCAACACGTTCATCTACTTCATCAAGAACAACGGCGATCTCGACGCGATCCACCGCAAGTGGTTCAACGCACCGCTGCCCGAACTGCCGGTGTTCTGATCGCGCCATGGACGCCGATCTCATCATCAGGATGGAAGGTGTCGACAAGTATTTCGGCAACTTCCGCGCCCTGCACGATATCAACCTGCAAGTGTCGCGGCGGGAACGGATCGTGCTGTGCGGGCCGTCGGGTTCGGGGAAGTCCACCCTGATCCGCTGCATCAACCAGATCGAGCACCACGACAAGGGACGCATCATCTTCGACGGGATGGAGGTTGGTGCACACACCAGGGGCCTGGACAAAGTGCGGCGCGAGATCGGCATGGTGTTCCAATCGTTCAATCTGTTCCCGCATCTGACCGTCTTGGAGAACTGCATGTTGGCGCCGATGAAGGTGCGTGGCGTTGCGAAGCAGGCGGCCGAGGCGCTGGCGCGCAAGCACCTGGAGCAGGTGCGGATTCCGGAGCAGGCGGACAAGTATCCGGGGCAGCTCTCAGGCGGGCAGCAGCAGCGCGTGGCGATCGCTCGGGCGCTGTGCATGCAGCCCAAGGTCATGCTGTTCGATGAGCCGACCTCGGCGCTGGATCCGGAAATGGTGAAGGAGGTGCTGGAGACAATGATCGGACTGGCGGAGAACGACATGACGATGCTTTGCGTGACCCACGAGATGGGGTTCGCACGCAGCGTCGCGCATCGGGTGATCTTCATGGATCAGGGCGAGATCGTCGAACAGGCGCCGCCCGAGGAGTTCTTCGCGCATCCGCAGTCCGAACGTGGTCGTGTGTTCCTCGGGCAGATCCTGCGGCAGTAGCTCCGTATTTAACTCCCTCTCCCGCGCAGCGGGGGAGGGTAGGGAGGGGGTCCGTCGACAGCGGCTCGGATCACGCTGCCAGTACGGGTCGCCTGTCCGCCCAAGGCTGCGCCTGTTCGAATGCTGCCGAGGCCTGCAACACGCCGAGATCGTCGAAGCGGCGGCCGACAATCTGCAACCCAACCGGCAGGCCCTCGGCGGTGAAACCGCATGGCACGCTGGCAGCGGGATTCCACGACATGTTGAACGGGTAGGAGAATTCCGCCCAGGACAACCAGTCCCAGTCATGTTGCGGCCAGTGCTTCGGCATCAGCAGTTCGGCGGGGAACGCGGCAACCGACACCGACGGCGTCGCCAAAAAATCCCAGTCCTCGAACCAGCGATGGATCGCCGCGACGTAAGCCATCTTGCGATCGCGTGCGAGTTGATAGTCGGCAACCGAGTAGTCGTGCGCGGCCTTGATGCAGGCCACGAGACCAGGATCCATCTTCGCTTCCCATTTCGCCAGATGCGGCGTGAGGCGCGTCATGTGCGCCGCCCAGAAGAAGCGGATCATCTCCGGGCCTGGCGCGGCCCAGGGTGTCTTCACTTCCTCCACTATGGCGCCGAGTTCGGTGAAGCGCGCGACAGCGGATTTCACCAGCGCCGCCACGTCGGGATCGACGCGCGCCACGCCGAGATCGGGGCTGTAGGCGATGCGTTTGCCGCGCACACCTTCGTGCAGCCGCCCGAGATAATCCGCAGGTCCGGCCTCGCATGTCGTGTGGTCGAGCGGATGCGGTCCGGCCATCACCTGCATCATCAGCGCGCTGTCCGCCACGGTACGCGTCATCGGTCCCATATGCGAGGTGTAGTCGCCGCTGCCCACCGGATAGTACGGCACGCGCCCGAACGTCGGCTTCAATCCGAACACGCCGCAGAAATGCGACGGCATGCGGATCGATCCGGCTCCGTCGCTGCCCTGGTGCAGCGGTCCGAACCCAGCGGCGGCCGCGGCACCGGCACCGGCCGACGAGGCGCCGGCGTTGTAGCCGTGCTTCCATGGATTGTGCGTGATCCCGGTGAGGGGGCTGTGGCTGACGCCGGTCCAGCCGAACTCCGACGTGGTGGTCTTGCCAAGGATGATCGCACCTTCGTCGCGCAGGCGCGGCACGATCGGCGTATCCTCGGCGGGTTGATTGCCGGCGAAGATGTGGCTGCCCATCTGCGTCGGCATGTCCTTGGTGATCGCCAGGTCCTTGATGGTGACGGGCACGCCGTGCAGCCGGCCGATGCGTTCGTCCTTCATCAGCGCCGTTTCCGCACGCTTCGCCGCATCCATCGCGGCGTCCGAAGCGAGGTAGGCGAATGCGTTGACGCGTGGATTCAGCGTATCGATGCGCGCCAGCAGCGCGGTCATCAGCTCGACCGGCGAGAGCTGCTTCCGCCGGATCATCTCGGCAAGCTGCACGGCCGGCGTGAAGGCGAGTGTCTCGTTGTCCATTGGTATCCCTGTTCAGTATGTCGCGCGGCCGCCGGAGATATCGAACACGCCGCCGGTAGAGAAGCTGCATTCCTCGCTCGCCAGCCAGCACACCAGCGAGGCGATCTCGTCGATCTCGCCGAAGCGCCCGAGTGGGATCTTCGACAGCATGAAGTCGATGTGCTCCTGTGTCATCTGTGCGAACAGTGGCGTGCGGACCGCGGCGGGCGTGACGCAGTTGACGCGGACATTGGTCTTCGCCAGCTCCTTGCCGAGCGACTTGGTGAGGCCGATCACGCCCGCCTTCGATGCGGAATAGGCGGCGGCGTTGGAATTGCCTTCCTTGCCGGCGATCGAGGCGATGTTGACGATACGGCCATAGTCGTTGCGCAGCATGTGCGGCACGACCGCGCGATTGCAGTAGAACACGCCGTTGAGGTTGACGTCGATCACGCGGTCCCAGTCGGCAACCGGATAGTCCCATACCGAGGCGTTGGGCCCGGTAATACCCGCGCAGGCGATCAGGATGTCGATCCGGCCCAGTGCGCTCGCGGTCTCGGTGGCGGCGAGGTGCACAGCCGCGGCGTCGGTGACATCGACGGTGGCCTTGTACGACCCCTCGGCCTTGGCAAGCGCCGCCGCATCGCGGTCCCACAGGCTGATACTCGCGCCCTCATGCGCCAGGCGCGCCGCGATACCGGCACCGATGCCGGATACGCCACCTGTCACAATGGCCACGCGGTTCGCGAACCGCCCCCTCATGAGGCCCTCCTCCTTCGTTGACGATTGCCTATCAATGCCGCTTGCGGCATGGTACGCAAGCCATTACCCGCTACATCGGCGCTATCGATCATTATCGCCGGGCTGACCAGCTACGCCGCCGCCGGCCTCCTCGCGCGCGCCGCGCTGGAGGCAACCGCATACCAGACCTTCGACGTCGTCGATGCGATGCAGCCCGATTCTGGTGTAAAAATCCGCACGCGTGGATAGCGGCATGGTGCGCAACCAACTGCTGATGCAGTTCCACACCGACATCCTCGGCGTTCCGGTCGTCTGTCCACACGCGACCTACGCCACCACTCTCGACGCCGCGTATGCTGCCGGCCTTGCGGTCGGCTACTAGCGCAGCACGGAGGACCTGCTGCGCAACTGGGCGGTACAGCACACCTCGAAGCCGCGAATGCGCAATGAGCAGCGCACGAAACTGATCGCCTCCTAGCGCAAAGCGATCGCGCGCACATTCGACTGGGCGTGGCTGCAACCGTCATTCCCGCGAAAGCTGGAACCCAGGCCGATGTCACATCAATCACGGCGCGGGTTACCGATTTGGTAGTCGGTCAGTTTGAATATTCGCAAAGGATTGGGAGCAGACTTTGAGTTATGGTCTTATTCGCCTCGTGACTGGTAGTCGGCCGCCGCCGAGCGCATGCGAGGGCGTAGAACTCTTACAAAGGTGTTCACCCGCTCGGCGAGCCAGGAGAACGCCCTCTTTCTTACCTCCGGCTGTTCCAGCGATCCTACCTGCAACGAGTCGATAATGCTGTCCAGGCTGCCTCCGGCAACCTTATACAGTCTCGCAGTCGCGTCCAGCTCGTCTTTGACCGCACCCCCCGCTTTCCACTCATCCACGATTGCCTGCATAGCGTAGGCGCCTGGGGTGTTCCGCCAACACGACAGAAAAATCCCGACCTCGCCAGGGTGTAGGACACGATAGACTGTGAGCCAGCTGGTGCGCGCCGGAAGAGAGAGGGAGATGTAGCCCAGCCGCGCTGGCCTTGGCTTCGGCTGTTCCGGATCATCGAGCTTGAGGTAGTGATCTACGAACTCCGTCCAGAATTGCTTAGATTGCTCCGCGAGTTCGGTACGCTCAGGGTCGATTCCTGCGACCCTTGTCGGGTCTGCCACCTCGTCAAGCGCGTATCCATCGGGCACCGCCACCACATTCCGGGTGATGAGGGCGGTTCGTGCGAGCACCCGGGGCGCCACCAAGCGGTCACCGTTTGGCATAACGTAGATAGGCAGTTCGACGAGTCCCAGCGAGAAGTGCAGCCCAGCGTGAAGTTGCAAGTACTCGGCTATTGCTTCCACCCCCTCCCGGATTCCATCGCCGACGATGAGGAGGAGGAAGCGCCCACGCCGGAGGTTTGCGGTGAGCGCATCGTTGAATTGCTGTTCGTCGAGCTGAGGGTCAACCGCCCGTACTATATCAAGAAGCGGGTTGCCGTCGCGCTTGAGACGATGGCGTACTTCGCGCTGGACATCGGATGAGGACCAGCGACTAAGTTCTTTGGCATAGTCGAGAATTTGGCTAACGACTTCGCGCCGTGCCTCTGGATTGCGCCAGAGCTTGCATTCGACAAGTACCGGCAGGCCTGACGGCGTGACCATGAAATTATCGATCGGGCCGGCGGGCGTGCTCAGTTCGGTGCAGATCGCCACCGGACCCAGAAACATCGCGTCGATCTCGGCGATCGGCAAGCATGCAGGGTGCTCATGAACGAGCGCCTGGATGTAGGCCTCGCTCACCGCGCTGCCGCCTTGCGGGTCGACGGGTTTTAGCGGTTCCGCGGCGCCCGAACTCGAAGATAGAAGAAGCGGAACGCTATGTTGTCTCTCCAACCCGAAATCTCCTGCCTTAAGGGCTGTCTCAGGACCTTACGCGGGTTGATTACGGTGTCTTGTCTGCCTTTCGGTCGAGAGGCTCCATTCAAACTGACGACTAACGCGGCCTGCGCGGGAATGACGAATCGACTACATCCCGATCGAATATCCGCCATCCACCGGGATCGCCGTCCCAGTGACGAAGTCCGACGCGGGGCTTGCCAGGAACGCGGCGATCCCGGCCATGTCAGGCGGCGTTCCCCAGCGTCCGGCCGGTGTGCGGTTTTCCACCCGCTCGTGCAGCCCCGCCACCTCGCGGCGCGCACGCCGCGTCAGGTCGGTATCGATCCATCCCGGCAGCACCGCGTTCACCTGGATGTTGTCCTTCGCCCACGCGGTCGCCATCGCGCGCGTCATCTGCACGATGCCGCCTTTGCTCGACGCATAGGGCGTCGCATACGGAGCGCCGAATAGCGACATCATCGAGCCGATGTTGATCATCTTGCCGGCGCCCGCCGCCTGCATCGGCGCATACGCCGCCTGCGAGCACAGGAACGCACTGGTCAGGTTGGTGTCCATCACCAGATGCCACTCTTCCTCGGTATAGTCCTGCGGCATCTTGCGGACCGCGGTGCCGGCGTTGTTCACCAATATGTCCAGCCGACCGAACTCCGCCACCGTATCGGCGACCAGCTTCACGCAGGCGGCCTTCTTCGTCACATCGCCGGCCACAAACACACAACTCACGCCAAGCTCGCGCAGCGAGGCGAGCGCCGGCCCCGCCTTGTCCGCATTGCGCCCGGCGATCACGATCGACGCGCCGCAGGACGCCATCCCCTGCGCCATCGCCAACCCGATGCCGCCGTTGCCGCCGGTGACCAGCGCCACCTTGCCGCTCAGATCAAACAGAGTCATCGCTACGCCGCCCCGCGCTTCATTTCGGCACGCGACTCCGCCAGATGATCGAATTTGCGGCGATAGGTACCCAGGCCCAGAGTTCTGGGAACGCAGCTCGATGATCAGGTCGTGCAGTTCCGCCTCCGGCACCAGCGCAATCACGTCATCCCACCCAGGCCAGCCCTCTTTTTCGGCAAAGCCAAGGATCTGCCCGCGGCGCCCCGTCAGGAGACGCTGTGCGCGCGGCGTGAACTCGTTCGGCACGCTGATTGTCACGTGATCGACCGGCTCCAGCAGGATCGGCTCCGCCTTCGTCAGCCCTTCCTTCATCGCCAGACTCGTCGCGGTCTTGAACGCCATGTCGGAGCTGTCCACCGAATGGAACCCGCCATCCACCAGCGTCACCGAGATATCCACCACCGGGAAGCCGAACGGTCCCTTCTTCGCGGATTCCTCGGCCGCCTCCGCCACCGCAGGGATGAAGTTGCGCGGCACCGAGCCGCCGACGATCTTGTCGACGAACTCGAACCCCTCGCCGCGCGGCCGCGGCTTGATGTCGATCTTCACGTCGGCGAACTGCCCATGCCCGCCGCTCTGCTTCTTCAGCCTGCCGTGCTCGTGCACCGCGCGGCGGATCGTCTCCTTGAACGCCACCTGCGGCTTGTGCGTCGTCACCTTCAGCCCGTAGTCCTTCGACAGCCGGTCTACGGTCGAGATCAGGTGCATCTCGCCCTGACCGTGCAGCACCGTCTCGCTGGTGTCCTGCTGTTGCTCCATCGACAGCGTCGGGTCCGCCTCGCGCTGCTTTTGCAATGCGCCGCTGAGCTTTGCGTCGTCCTTGTGATCCGACGTCGCGATCGCCAGCGAGTACACCGGCTGTGGCGCGGCCGGGAACGGCAGCTGTTCCGCCGTCGCGCCCGGCGACACTGTCGCACCGGTCGGTACTCCATCCAACCGGCCCAACGCGACCACGTCGCCCTCGGCCGCCTCGCTGACCTTCGCAAGCTCGCCGCCTGGCATGCGGTAGATGCCGCCCAGCCGCGTGCCGCCGAGTGTGGCGCCATCCTTGATGGACCCGCGCCAGATCCGCCCATACGACAGCTTCCCGGTGTGGCCGGCATGCACCGTCTTGAACACCTGCGCGAGCGGCGGCCCGTCGGCGTTGATGCCCTTGCGCGTGATGGTCTCGGACGCCACCGGCGTGTCATGCCGGAGTGCTTTCCACAGCCGCCGCACGCCGCCGGAATTCTCCGCCGAACCGAGCAGCACTTCGATCACCGCGCCGGCCGCAAGGTCCTTGCGCAGATCGCCATAGATCTCCTCGGTCGTCGGCTTCACATCCTCCAGCACCTTCTCCAGCAGGACGTCGTCGCGATCCGCCAGTACCTCGACCAGCTTGTTCAGCGCATCCTGCTCGTTGTCGTGCATCTCGGACGGGATCTGCATCAGCTCCGATGCCTGACCCTTGCGGTAGCGATACGCCCGCTCGCTCACCACATCGACATACCCGCTCACCGTCTCGCCATCCATGATCGGCACCTGGCGCAGCACCAGCGGCGAGCCGGCATATCCCTGCAAGGCCGCGAGCGTATCGCTCACGCTGCCTTCCAGCGTGTCGATCTTGTTGATGAACACCATGTGCGGCACGCCATCATCGGCCAACTGTTTGAGGATCGGCGCGACCGTCAGCGCGCGGGCCGGTGCCGGCTCGCACACCACTACGGCGAGATCGACCATCGCCAGCGCGCTGGCAGTCTCATAGGCGAATTCGACCGAGCCGGGGCAGTCCAGCACCGTCCACGCATCGCCGAGAAACGAGCAATGGCCCAGCCGGACCTCGGTGGTGGCCGGACGGTTGCGCGGATCGGCCGGCCGCTTGACCGGCGTGCCGGCAGCCTCCATCAGCGCCTCGAACAGCGTCGACTTGCCGCTGCTGTACGGCCCGACCAGCGCCACCGAGCGGGGACTTCTGCCGTTCTGTGTTCCTGACATGCGGGCGCCCTCCCATGAGCTACTTCGCCCGCGATCCTAGCGAAGTTTTTGTGACAGGCGAGTCCTGCCCAACCGTCATTCCCGCGCAAAGCCCGCCCTCGCGAATGCGGGGGCGGAACCCGGTGCGTCGATAGCTCCGTTTGCAGGCCCTGGGTGTTCGCTTCCGTGGGCGTGACGGGGAAAGGCGCGGCCCTTCAGTCCATCGATACGCCGTGATCGGCGCCCTCGAAGCCCTTGGCATGCGCGCTGAGCTTGTCGAGCGCCTTCAGCAACACACCCCATTCCGAGCGGCTCAATCCCTCGGCAAGCTGGCCCTCCAGCTCGCAGGCAAGCGGCACCATCCCTTCATAGACCGTGACGCCGCGGCGCGTGAGGCGCAGCAGGCGGCCGCGACCATCGTGCGGATCCTGCGTCTGCCGCAACAGGCCGCGCGCCACCAGGCTCGCCGCAGCACGGCTCACCTTCACCTTGTCCATCGCCGTCCACTCGCCGACTGCGCTTGGCGACAATGTGTCGAACCGGCCGACAATCGCCAGCACGCGCCATTCCGGAATGCTGAGACCGTAGGCGTCGGAATAGCGGCGAGCAAACAGACGCGAGACGCGATTGGCGGCAACCGACAGGCGGTACGGCAGGAAGTCTTCCAACCTGAAAGCCTCGCCGTCGGCGGCCGGCATTTCCCGGCGCGTTATCCCCCCTGATTTTGTTTTCATTGGTAACTATCCCCCAGACTAGCACCCCCTGATATATCGCGACCGCGCGTTGCACGCCAGACTGGTCGAAAGGAGGAGCTGCGGACATGACCGATGCAATGCGGCCCTGGCGTTCATCGCCGCGCGTGTGAGGAAGTTGCCAAAGACTTACCGCGGCCACCGCAGCGAATTCGTGCGACTGCGAGCAGAAGAATTGGGTTTCCTCGGCGAAGCAGAATGCGCGATTAGCGGGACGCTGCAGTTGATCGAGAACACCGCGGCGATCATCGGTTCGACGAGGTCCTGAGACTGCTCCTTTCAATCGTGCTACTCTCCCTGCCGCGCCACAACGGCGCGGAGGAAAAGTCCGAATGAGCGTACGTGCGGGGCGTGAATTCCTGGCCATTCCGGGGCCGACGACGGTGCCGGACGAGGTGTTGCGGGCGATGCACCGCCCGGCGATGGACATCTATTCCGGCCCGCTGCTGGCGCTGACCGACAGCCTGCTGCGCGATGTCGCGCGGGTGTTCAACACAAGCGGGCGCGCCTACATCTACATCTCCAACGGCCACGGCGCCTGGGAGGCCGCGCTCACCAACGTGCTGTCCAGGGGCGACAGGATCCTGGTGCTGGAGAGCGGCCGGTTCGCCACCAGTTGGGGCGAGAACGCTCGTCGCATGGGTATCGAGGTCGAGGTGCTGAAGGGCGACATGCGCCGCGCCGTACGCCCGGCCGAGGTCGAGGCGCGCCTGAAAGCGGACAAGGGAAGCACCATCAAGGCGGTGCTGGTGGCGCAGATCGACACCGCCTCGGGCGTGATGAACGACATCGCGGCGATCGGCCAGGCGATGCGATCGGCAGGGCACGACGCGCTGCTGATGGTCGATGCGGTGGCCTCGCTCGGCTGCGTGCCGTTCGACATGGACGCTTGGCGCGTCGACGTTGCGATGTCGGGTTCGCAGAAGGGGCTGATGGCGCCGCCGGGTCTGGGCTTCGTCGCCGCCAACGATCGCGCGCGCGAGGTGCACAGGAAGGCGGGGCTGCGTACGCCCTACTGGGACTGGACCGGGCGCGAGGGCGAGGAGCACTACCAGAAATATGCCGGCACGCCGCCCGAGCATCTGCTGTTCGGGCTGCGTCAGGCGCTCGATCTGATGTTCGAGGAGGGGCTGGAGAACGTGTTCCGCCGCCACCGGCTGCTCGCCGAGGCCGTGCGCCGCGCCATTTCCGTCTGGGCGGAAGGCCAGGTGATCGGCTTCAACATCATCGAGCCACGCGAGCGCTGCGATACCGTCACTCCGGTGCTGACCAACGGCCACGACCCCGATGCGCTCCGCGCCTACTGCAACGAGAAGTGCGGCGTGGTGCTGGGTCACGGCATCGCGGAGCTCTCCGGCAAGGCGTTCCGCATCGCCCATATGGGGCATGTCAACGCGCCGATGGTCCTCGGCACGCTCAGCGTGATCGAGATGGCGCTGGCGGCGTTGGATATCCCGCACGGCAGGGGCGGCGCGCAGGCGGCGATCGACTGGCTCGGTGAGCAGGTCAAGGCGTAGCCGAGCGGAAGAGCGTTCAACCGCCGCTGCCCCCAATTAGGATCTGCCATGAAATGACCGCTCCAGTCGTAGCTGCACGTGACATTTTCGTCGATGACGAGTTGTGGGCCCGCTCCCGGCAACGCCTGATTCGTTTAATGCTCAGCAAGCACTCAGCGCCAGCGCGCGTGCATAGACCAGCTTGCGCGGCAGGCCGGTTGCGGTAGCCACCAGGGCCGCGGCGTCCTTCACGCTGTTGCCGGCAAGTGCCGCGCGCAGTCGACCGTCAAGGTCCTCGGGATCCTCGTGTTCGGGCGGCCCGACCACCACGGTAACCTCACCGCGCGCGGGGGTGACGGCGTAATGCACGGCAAGATCGGGCAGCGGCCCGCGCCGTACCTCCTCGAACCGTTTGGTGAGTTCTCGTGCCACCGCGGCGGCGCGTGCGCCGAATACGTCCGCCATGTCCGCCAGCGTCTCGGCCAGCCGATGCGGCGCCTCGTACCAGATCAGCGTGGCCGCCAGCCCTGCCCGCTCGGCGCCGCGAATCCGTCCGAAGGCGGTGCGGCGGGCGGCCTGGCGCGGCGGCGGAAATCCCAGCACCAGGAACGGCAGCGGAGGCAGTCCCGACAGTACCAGCGCAGCGACCGCGGCATTCGCGCCCGGGACTGCACCGACCGCCAGTCCCTCCGCCAACGCCGCGCGCACCAGGCGATAGCCGGGATCGGACACCAGTGGCACGCCGGCATCCGAGACCAGCGCGATTCGCCTGCCCTGCCGCAACCGCGCGAGCACCGCGGGGATGGCGGCGTCCTCGTTATGCTCGTGCAGCGGCTGCAATTTCACCTTCGCGCCGATCGCCGCGAGCAGTCGTGCAGTGTGGCGTGTGTCCTCGCAAAGGATCAGGTCGGCGGCCAGCAAGGTCTCACGTGCGCGTGGCGTCAGGTCCCCGAGGTTGCCGATCGGGGTGGAAACCAGCACAAGTCCATCCGGCACGGCGGACGGTCCGTCATGCCGGCGGTCAGGAGATGCGGGGCATGCTTCGTCGGGCATTCGTGCTCCTTCTCGGCACACTAGCACTCACGGGTTGCGGCGGCGGCTATAGCTACGGTCCGAGCGGCTACGGCGGAGCACCGGTTCCGCTGGGCGGCGTGCCCGGCGCCCCCGCAGCAACCGGACAGCGCGTCGCGATCCTGCTGCCGCTGTCGGGTGCGCGCGCTGATATCGGCCAGTCGATGCTGCATGCGGCACAGCTTGCGCTGGATGCGCCGGGCGCGCCGCCGCTGGACGCCAAGGACACCGGCGGCACACCGGAGGGAGCCGCCGCCGCCGCGCAGGCGGCGATCGCCGCCGGCGCCGGGCTGATCCTGGGACCGCTGACCTCGGCGGAAACCGCCGCCGTCGCGCCGATCGCACGCGCGGCCAATGTCGCGGTGCTCGCCTTCACCAACGATCCGTCGCAGGCGCAGCCCGGTGTGTGGACGCTGGGGATCACGCCCGGCCAACAGGTACGCCGCCTGGTGGCCGCGGCGCAGGGCCAGGGCAAGTCGCAGTTCGCCGCACTGCTGCCGGACAACGACTTCGGCCACGTCATGGCCCAGGCGCTGAATCAGGCCACCGCAAGCAACGGGGCCTCGCCGCCGAACGTGCGGTTCTATGCGTCTGGCATGCAGGCGATCAACGTCGCGACACGAGAGCTGTCTGACTATGGCAGCCGGCGCGGGCCAATCGATGCACAGATGCGTGCCGCCCGCGCCCTCGGCACGCCCGAAGGTCGGCATCAGGCGCAGGATTTGGCCAAGTCGTCGATCCCGCCGCCGAATTTCAACACCTTGTTGCTGGCGGACACCGGCGAGGCACTGGCGGAGATTGCCGCGATGCTGCCGTACTACGACATTGACCGCTCGGCGGTGCAGATCATCGGTCCGGCCCTATGGGCTTCGTCGGCGAGCGGTGCCGGCCAGTTCCGCGGAGCCTGGTATGCCGCGCCGGACCCGGCGGCGCGCAGCAACTTCGAGCAGGCCTATTCGGCCAAATTTGGCGGCGGCCCGACGCCGCTCGCGGACCTGGCGTATGACGCGGCCTCGATCGCGCGCGTGGTGGGCGGCCACGGCTTCTCGGTAGGTGCGCTGACGCAGCCGTCCGGATTTGTCGGTGCCGATGGCTGGTTCGCGCTGCTGGCGGACGGCCAGGTGCGCCGCGCACTGGCGGTGTTCACCCTCGAGCGCGGCGGGCCCCAGATGGTCGAGCCGGCGCCGCAGTCTGGCAACGTGCCGGGAGCATAACAGGCCGCGCGTCAGATGAAATGCGTCCCCCCGTTCAGCTGCACTGTCTGCCCCGTCATGTACTCGTTCCCCACCAGCATCAGCACCGCTTGCGCCACCTCCGCCGCCGTTCCCATCCGCCCGAGCGGGATCCGCGCCCCTCATGCGGAACTGATGAAGTCGGTCGCACGCCGGATCGTTGACCGGCGCGTGCTGCACCTCATCAAGACGTGGCCGGAGCGCCCCGTGGAAGAAACCGACGATCGAGGGCGGAAGACACGCGCGACCGAGGCTCGGGACCAGCGGTGTGGCATCCCGCAAGGCTCACCTGTCTCACCACTGCTGGCGAACGTCTACGTGCGCCGGTTCGTGCTGGGATGGAAGAAGCTAGGGCTGGAGCGAAGTCTTGGCACGCGCATCGTGACTTACGCCGACGACCTGGTGATCCTGTGCCGGAAGGGCAACGCCGAGGAGGCGCTGCAACGACCGCGCGAGATCATGGGCAAGGGGAAGCTCACGGTGAACGAGGAGAAGACGCGAATCTGCAAGGTGCCGGAGGGCGCGTTCGACTTCCTGGGATACACATTCGGGCGGATGTATTCGGCGAGGACCGGCCAAACGCGCCTAGGTCAAGGGCCATCAAAGAAGAGCATCAAGCCTTGTCCCAGAGCCGGATGCGGGAGATCTGCATGTCCAGTTCGATGAGCGGGGAGGGGAGACGGAGCCAGGGCCGGACCAGTGAGGCACCGCCAAACGAAAGGGGCGGCAACAGATACGTTCGACCTACAGCAACCGCGCCACACCTCAACTCTGCCTGTCGGACGGTACCACGGCTTCGGCGGGCGATCCGCTTCGCGGGGCCCGATCCAGAGCACCTTGGCGCCCGCATCGGATTGACCGGCGTGCTGCACCCACCACCCGCTTGCTAGAACCGACGGTGATCGGTCAGGCCGACATAACATTGACAGATAGATTTTACAGCTTATTCCCATCATGGACACGGTGCCTGCTCCGCCCTCCCTCGCCATACGGCTGCCCAGGGACACCTATTATCGGATCGTACACACGCTGCGCGCCGATTGCGGCCGTCCGCCGCGGACGCGCCGTAGGAGGTGGCCTGCCGCGACAACGCTGCGATTACCCACGCTTGCCGTCGCGCTCGACCCGGTGGCCGCCTCGCTGCTGCCGGTCAATGTCGACGAGGCCACCTCACTGCCAATGCCTACGCCATGGACTGCCTGTGGCTCGCCCGCGAGTACCGCGGCGACTCCTCGTTGTTGATGGCAAGACCCCATGCAACGTGAGTGCGCTACCGGCGTACGGACCAGCCTGGGCTGCGCGGTTTCGCATGCCACGCAACCTTGTATCGAAAAGCAACGAGACCGCGGTTCCCGATGCCTGTGGGGCCGGGACCGCCACCAGGCTCCCATTGCTGGACTTGAGCTTCACAAGGGGGCCATCCGAGCGTCGCGACAGTTCGTGCTCACAATGTGAAACGCTTCATACGGCTGAATATGACCCCGTGCCAGATTCTCGGTGTCGGCAACGCCGACATCGGAACACGGGAGATCACCATGAATGCTCTCGCTGGACTGGCCGCTCTGGTCATCGTCGTGGTCGGATGTGCCTTGCTGACGGACACCCACACAAGGGCGGCGCAGATCGAACTGCTGGAAAGCAGCGGTCAACCCGACGAGATGCCGATGTATATTCACTCTGACCCCGGCTACTGGCGGGGCTAGCCCAACGACGAGCGAACCCTCCTACCGGTCGAAATACCCCGCCCGCACCGCCATGCCGATCAGGTTGACGATCAGCCGGCCCGCCCTGATGCAGGTGATCTGGTTCACGTCGTCGCGCGGGGTGATCTCCACCACGTCCATGCCGACCACGCGGCCCTTCCGCACCAGGCCATGGATCAGCCGGCGCGCCTGCTCGAAGGTGACGCCGCCGGGACAGGGCGCTGCCACAGCCGGTGCGATCGCGGGATCCATGCCATCCAGATCGACAGTGAGATAATACCGCCCGCCGTCGGGAATCAGTGCCAGCACGGCATCCATGCCGATCTCGTGCAACTCCCAGGCCGGGATCAGGTGCGCGCCATAGGCCAGCGCCGCGTCCACCTCCTCCTGCCGCGCACTGCCGGTGGAACGTAGGCCGATCTGGAAGATCTGGCCGATATGCGCCATCTCGGAGGCGCGCCGGATCGGGCTGGACAGCCCCTCGCGCACTCCGTTCACCTCGTCGCGCCAGTCGATGTGCTGGTCGATCTGCACCAGCGTGATCGGGCCGCGCCCTTCGAACGCACGCAGCACCGGGATCGGCACGCCGTGGTCGCCACCCAGCACGATCGGCAGCGCGCCGGCGGCCAGGATCGCGCGCACCGCCTGCTCGGTGTGGCGCGAGTGGGCAGCGGGGTCGCCGAGGTCGCTGCGTATGTCGCCGCAGTCCACCGCGCGGATCGCGCGGCCGGCGTAGAGCGGCCCGCCCAGATCGAAGTCGTAGCGTTCCAGCGAGCGCACGATCCGCGAGGATGCGGCGCGCAGCGCGGTCGGCGCGTTGCTTTGGTCGTTGGTGATGTCCTCGTAGGAATAGGCTTGGCCGTACGGGACACCGAGGAACGCGATGTCGGCGGCCAGACCATCCAGCGACGTGACCGGCGCGGCGCCGAGGAACGTGTCGGGCATCCGTCGGGGCGCTATGGTCAAACTCACCGCATCTCTCCTCTTGTATGCTCGCCGTGTACCAGCATGATCGGTCCATGGTCCGAGCGATGACAGCGCACCGCAAGATGCACCTGGTGGCCTTCCTGCTGGCGGGGCCGACTGCGCACCATCATGGCGCCTGGCGCCATCCGGAAGCCGATCTCGGCATGTTCACGCCTGAGTGGCACGAGCACATCGCCCGCGTGCTGGAGCAGGGCAAGTTCGACAGCCTGTTCTTCGCCGACATCCTCGGGCTGTACGATCTCTACGGCGGCAGCTTCGCCACCATTCTGCGCTGCGGCGGGCAGATGGGGCTGCTCGATCCGATCCCGCTGCTGTCGATCATGTCGCGCGCCACGAGCCGCATCGGGCTTGGTGCCACGCTATCGTCCACCTTCTACCCGCCCTATCACCTGGCGCGCTCACTCGGCACGCTCGATCTGCTGAGCGGCGGACGCGTCGCGTGGAACGTGGTCGCATCGCACGGTCATCTGGAGGCGCAGAACTTCGGGCTGAATGAACTGCCGGCGCGTGACATGCGCTACGACTATGCGGACGAGGTGGTGGAGGCGGTCTGCAAGCTGTGGGAAAGCTGGGACGCCGATGCGCTGGTGTTCGACAAGCGGCGCGGCGTGTTCGCCGATCCCGACAAGGTGCACTACGCCAACTATCGGGGCAGATGGATCAGCACGCGCGGTCCGCTCACCGTGCCGCGCTCGCCGCAAGGCCGGCCGGTGATCATGCAGGCCGGCTCGTCGCCGCGCGGCCGCGATTTCGCGGCACGCTGGGGCGAACTGGTGTTCACCTTGCAGCACAGCAAGGCTGACATGCAGGCGTTCTACCAGGACCTGAAGTCGCGCGTTGTCGCGCAGGGCCGCGCGCCGGAGCAGTGCCTGATCCTGCCGTCGATCGACGTGATCATCGGCGAGACCGATGCGATCGCGCGCGAGCGGCAGCACTACGTCAACGACCTGGTGCAGACCGACGCCGGCATGGCGCAGATGTCCGGCCATCATCGGTGTCGATCTGTCGCGCTTCCCGCCGGATCAGCCGCTGGCCGACATGCAGATCGAGGTAGGCTCGCGCGGTTCGCTCGACGTGATCCTGCAAGGCACCGAGGCGCAGGGACTGACGCTCGGTGAGGCGGCGCGCCGCTTCGCCACCAGCGAGCTGTGTCCCCAGATCGTCGGCTCGCCGGAAACCGTGGCGGACCAGTTGCAGGACCTGTTCGAGGCGCATGCGTGCGACGGCTTCATCCTGACACCGACGCTGATGCCCGGCATGTTCGAGCAGTTCACGCGCGCAGTGGTGCCGCTGTTGCAGGCGCGCGGGGTGTTCCGTCGCGACTATGCCGGCACGACGTTGCGCGAACATCTGCGGGATTGAGGAGGAACCATGCAAATCGCGGTCACCGGCGGGCTCGGACGGCTTGGACGCTACGTGGTGCGGGAGCTGGCGCAACACGCGGTGCGCGTGCTCGACATCGGTGCGGCGGCCGAATGCCATCCGGCCGATCTGCGCGACATCGGCGCGCTGCGCGCGGGGCTGCGCGACATCGAGGTCGTCGTGCATCTTGGCGGTATCGACCGTTCCTTCATCACCGACGATGCGCTGACCATGCAGGTCAACGCGATGGGGACGTGGAACCTGTTCGAGGCCAGCCTTCAAGTCGGCGTCCGCCGCGTGATCCATTGCTCCAGCAGTTCGGTGCTCGGGCTGGATATCAGCAACCCGCATATGGCGCCTTGCTATCTGCCGATCGACGAGGCGCATCCGGCACGCGCGGACGGACGCGTATGGGCTAAGCAAGATGTGCGGCGAGCGGATCGCGGAAGCGTACTCGCGGCGCGGGCTGGAGGTGATCGTCATCCGCCCCTGCCTGGTCGCGTTTCCCGAGATGATGGACTTCATGGTCGGCAAGCCTGCGCCGGAGGGGCGCACCGAACCGACGCCGTACCTATGCACCTATGTCGGGCCGGAGGACTGTGCCCGCGGCTTCGCCGCCGCGGCGACAGCTGACTACTGCGGTTTCGAGACATTCTTCCTGGCCGCCGACGATGCATTCTCGACCCAGCCGACCATCACCAGGCTGGAAGCGTTGTACGGCACGAAAATCCCCTTGCACGACGCGGCGTTGTATCAACGGATGCCGCGTGCCTCGCCGGTCAGCCACGCGGCGGCGCACCGGCGACTTGGCTGGACACCGACGACGCGCTGGACGCCCGGTTCAATCGCGGGTTGACTAGCTTCGCACCGCATGGGGGAGCGTCGCATGAACCTGACCAATCAGGTCGCCCTGGTGACCGGCGCCGGCCAGGGCATCGGCAAGGCCTCGGCGCTCGCGCTGGCCGAAGCCGGCGCGCATGTCGTCGTCGTCGACATCGACCGCCAGAAGGCCGACGCGACGGCCGACGCGATCATGTCGCAGCAGCGCCGCTCGCTTGCGGTGCAGGCCGATGTCGGCGATTTGCGCGACATCGACCGAATGGTGCGAGAGACGCTGCAACAGTTCGGTCAAATCGACATCCTGCTGAACAACGCGGGCGTGACCCGACGCGCCGACATCATGGAGTTGACCGAGGCCGACTGGGACCGCATTCACCGCGTCAACGCGAAGGGGGTGTTCTTCTGCCTCCAGAGAGTGGCGCGCGAGATGATCCCGCGGCGCAGTGGACGCATCATCAACATCGCCTCGATCGCCGGGAAGGGCTACGAGGGTACCTCCAACGCAGCCTATGCGGCGAGCAAGGGTGCGGTGATCGCGCTGACCAAGACCGCGGCGCAGCAACTGGGCAGGCACAACATCAACGTCAACTCTGTCTGCCCCGGCGTGACGCGCACCGCCTTGTCGGACGCCAACCTGCATATCCGCGCGCAGCAGGAAGGTGTCAGCGTCGAGCAGATGGAACGTCGCCGAGCCGAGGTGATCCCGCTGAAGCGCGCGAACGACCCCGAAGACATCGCCGCCATGGTGGTGTTCCTGGCATCGCCGGGAGCACGCAACATCACCGGACAGTCATTCAACGTCGATGGCGGACTGATCCCGGATTGAACAGAGGAGGCTTTCAATGAGCGCCGATCCCAACCAACTGGTCCTGACAGGCGAAAACCCGTTCATCCGACTGAGCGCGACGGACGGCGCGCCGTTCACCACCAACGCCAGCTTCTGGCGCATCATCCTCAGTCCGGCGGGACCGGGCCACGTGCTCTACATCAAGAGCGAACTGACCAACGACCGCCTGCGGATCTACTCGGACAACATCGCGATGGCGCGATGGCTGCAATCCACCGTGCAGGGCATGCTGAACACGGAGACGGCGGATCAGTCGATCCCGGTAATCGATGCGGCGTTTTCCAAGGACGGCGACCCGCACAGCTTCTGGACCGAACGCGTCGAGGCGTGGGACGAAGAGATCGCGCTGACCTGGTACAGCATCGGGGAGCCGCTGCTGATCCATACCCAGCCGAATGCCGAACCCGGCCGGCCGTACGGCGTATGCACAGTGCTGATACCGGCGCTTGGCGCGCGGCTGACACGGAACGGCGTGCAGGCGGTCGGCCAGGCGTGGCCGCGCGAGCGCGAAGGCAGGTCGTTCAGCACCTGTGCGCTGGCGTTCTCGGAGAGTTGGACCGCCGCGCGCTAGAGCGGCTTCAGGCAGAGTGGAATCGCGACGGCATGATGGGTTTGGCTGCGCTCTACCCATCCTACGGCAACGAGCGCGCAGCAACTCGTAGGATGGGTAGAGCGCAGCGAAACCCATCGAGCCAGATGACTGCGCGGGTTTCCAGTCAGTCTGAAAATGCTCTAGCGGCCTAGCAACTCAGCGCGCGTTGCAACTGCGCCCTGTTCATTCGCGACCAGCCTGGGATCTTGCGACGCATCGCCTGCCGGTAGAGCTGTTCCCTGGTGGGTCCGACCGAACGCCGTCCGTGCCTGGACGGCTGCTTGCGCCGCGTTGCCGCGGGGCCTTCCTTCTGTTGCTGCGCAATCCGGCCGTGCCGCTGTTTCGTGCCCGCTTCGCTCAACGCTATAGCGACAGCCTGCCGCCGGCTTTTTACCTTGCCGCCGCGGCTGCGCTTCAATTCGCCATGCTTCCACTCATGCATCACGCGCCCGACGGCCGTCGCTGCGGCGTACTTTGCTTTGGCATTTCCGTTCCTCCGTCGAGCACCGCCGGCGATGCCGCCGGCGATGCTCGAACTCGTCAGGCGGCCTGCTTGACAGCCTGCTGATTGATGCGCCGCTGCGCCAACAGGTTCAGCGTCGCATCGGCCTTCTTTTCCTCGTTCAGCGTCTCCTCCATCAGACGCGCAACGTCATCGGCGCCCACTGCCTTGGCCCACGCGATGATGGTGCCGTAGCGTGCCATCTCGTAGTGCTCGACCGCTTGGGCGCAGGCCAGGATGCCGGCATCCCGCACGGTACCTGCCTCGAACTGCTCCACGATTTCATCGCCCTCTTCGATCAGTCCTTTGATCGCCTCGCAGGTCTGGCCACGAGCGCGTTTGCCGAGGGCCTCGAAAGCCTCGTCCAGCCGCTCGACCTGACGCTGGGTCTCCTCCCGATGGTGCATGAGCGCTTGCTTCAGTTCCTCATTCTCGCTGGCCTTCGCCATCTTTGGCAGGGCCTTAAGAATTTGCCGTTCCGCGTAATAGACATCCTGCATGAACGTGATCAGCAGGTCGTTCATCGTTTTCATCGCCATCGTTTTCCTCGTTCGGCTGCTGGTGCCCCGATCAGACGCTTCGCCGGTTGTGGCGCGCGCAAGCCGATAACCGCAACCTCGCGAGCTCGTTCGAACGTGGTCAAGCAAATGCTCGTGTGCGGCGGCGGAACGCGGCCGGTCGCGACGTCCGATCTGATCGCAGCTGAGTGGCGCGTCCACAACATTTGCCAACTCATCGGCGGGCGTTAAGCTCGCATCGACGCCAGCGGAGAAACACCATGAAATTCGGCATCTTCTACGAATTGCAATTGCCGCGACCTTGGGCACAGGATGATGAGCGGCAGCTCTATCAGAACGCCCTGACCCAGGTGGAACTCGCCGACAAGCTTGGCTACAACTACGCCTGGGAAGTGGAACACCATTTCCTGGAGGAATACTCGCACTCGCCGCAACCCGAGGTATTCCTTGCGGCCGCAAGCCAACGGACCAGGAACATCCGGCTGGGCCATGGGATCATCCAGCTTACCACCAACCACCCCGCGCGTGTCGCGGAAAAGGTCGCCTGCCTCGATCTGGTGAGCAACGGGCGCGTGGAATTCGGCATGGGCGAAGGCGCAAGCATCACGGAGCTCGGACCGTTCGATCGGCAGATGGAGGACAAGCAGGCGGTATGGGAAGACGCGGTGCGCTGCATCGTGCCGATGTTCACCCATGAGGCCTGGCAATATGACGGCCCGTATTTCAAGTTCCCGCTGCGCAACGTGCTTCCCAAGCCGGTGCAGAAGCCGCATCCGCCGCTGTGGGTCGCCTGCTCGCAGCTTGAAACGATCGAGCTGGCCGGCCGCTGCGGCATCGGCGCGCTGGGTTTCCAATTCCTTAGCGCCGAAATGGCGCATGCCTGGGTGCACGCCTATTACAACGCGTTCGTCAAGCGTCAGCAAAAACTCGCCGACTACCAGAGCAACTGCAATATCGCGATGGTCAGCTATTTCATGTGCGCCGAGACCGACGAAGAGGCGCGGCGGCGCGCCGACGGCGTCACATTCTTCCAATTCTCGCTCGCCTATTACAGCGGTTCGCGCAACCGCGAGCGCCCCGCGCCGGGGACGGTGAACCTGTGGGACGAGTATCTGAAGTGGAAGCGGGAGAACCCGGAGAAAGCCGAGCGCGCGCTGCGCGGCGGCCTGATCGGTTCGCCCGAAACCATCCGCCGCAAGCTGCACCGGTTCGCCGAGTCAAAGGTGGACAGCATCATCCTGCTCAATCAGGCGGGGCGAAACCGCCACGAGCACATCTGCGAAAGCCTGGAACTGTTCGCCAGGGAAGTGATGCCGGAGTTCCACGGCATGGAAACCGAACATCACGCGTGGAAGCAGAAGGTGCTGAATCGCGAGATCGAGCTCGAGGAGATCGACACCGCGCCGCACAAGGAACGTATCGGCGTCGGCAAGGGCGTTACGATCGACCGGCTGGTCGCCGCGGAATAACGGAGCGCGCGCCATCAATACGGGGTCCGCGTGGCAACGGCTCAGGTCTCGAGCAGCGATAGGAATCGGGCTCCAACATTTGCCGGAAGTCTCGACTCTGCGGCTGCCGTCCCGTCGTCATGGCGGGCGTAGGCGCGGCATCCACGATTTGCCTTCGCGCGTGTGGCAAAGCCGCGGACGCCGCGCAATCCGCTCACGTGCGCGGTGTGGCCGCGCGGCACAGTCGGTCGTTGATCGCGCGACCAAGGCCTCGGTTCGGCACCGACATAGCCGCAATCTGCGTCAGACCGAGCGCCGCAGCGTCCGCATCCAGCTGGCGTAAGCCGGCGAACAAACGCGCGGCGGCCTCGGTCAGATCGGCCTTGCAGCTCAGGCAGAATACCAAGGAGGCACCAGGCAATGGCCTACCGAATGCAAGCAGCGCCTCGTCATCTTCGACATCCACCGCGTCCAGCCGCACCGGTAGTTTCGGAGCATAGTGCGAACTGAGCAATCCGGGCGATCGAACCACACCTCGACTGTCGTCACCGCTGTAAAGGGGTCCGATTACTGCTTCGATCGCTTCAACCGTTGCGCCGCCTGGTCGCAGTAGCGTGGGAGTGCCACCCGTTAGATCGAGCACGGTTGACTCCACGCCGACCGGACATGAGCCGCTGTCGAGCACGGCGGCAATGCGCCCGGACAATTCGTCCACGACGTGCCGCTGCATGGTGGGACTTACCTTGCCGGAAAGGTTTGCGGAGGGCGCGGCGACTGGCCGGCCGATTGCGCGGAGCAGCGTAAGCGCGACATCGCTTGCTGGAACCCGTACCGCCAGTGTGTCGAGCCCCGCGCTGGCCAGCAGGCTCACCTCGCAATTAGGTTTTTGCGGCAGGACCAACGTCAGCGGACCAGGCCAGAAGTTGGCAGCGAGGCACTCCGCCTGCGCGTTCGCGACCACATCGGTGAACGCCGCGTCGGCGTGGGGGTAATGGCAGATCAAAGGATTGAACCGTGGCCGCTGCTTGACCTCAAAGATAGCGGCAACCGCCCGATCGTTGGTCGCATCGGCGCCGAGCCCGTAGACCGTTTCGGTGCCGAATGCCACTAGCGCGCCCTCGCGCAGTAATGCGGAGGCGCGCGCGATACCGGGTCCATCGGCTTGCAATAACTCTGTCATGGCATGCAGATAGCCACATGGTTCGGACATGGCAAAGGCGGAACGCGCTGCTACAATAATTGCTACGGCTATGCGAGCACCAATCCAGGGGGTCCCACATCATGCTCGATATCACATTTGCCAGACCGGCTTTGCCAAAGTCCGGAGCACTCGTGCTGCTGATAAGTGAAGGCGAGTTGCCATCGGGATTGTGGCAGCAGGCCGATGAGGTAACGGGCGGGGTGGTTGGACGTGCCCTCAAGGCGGCCGAATTCAATGGGGCGAAGGGCAGGACTTGCACGATCCTGGCCCCTGGCGCAGGCCTATCGCGTGTGGTGGCCGTCGGTCTCGGCAAGCCGGCGGAACTTTCCGTGCACACACTGAACGAGGCCGGTGGCATAGCCGCGGCCGCGGTGCTCCGCGAAGCTGCCGGTTTTGTGTCAGCCGGCACACTGCAAGCCGCGCAGGCGGCGGAGGTTGCGTTCGGCGCTACGCTGCGCGCCTACCGCTTTGACAAGTATCGAACCAAAGAAAAACCTGAGGAAAAACCGAAACTCGCGAAACTCACATTACTCAGCGGTGACCCACCACGCGCCAAGTCGGCATGGGAGCCATTGAGAGGCGTGGCGAATGGCGTGTTCCTCTCGCGCGATCTGACCAGCGAGCCGCCCAATGTGCTGCACCCGGCAGAGATGGCGGATCGTTGCAGAAAGCTGAGCGAACTTGGCCTTAAGGTCGAAGTGCTGGGCCCTCGAGAGATGAGCCGGCTTGGATTCGGCGCATTGCTCGGCGTCGCGCAAGGCAGCGCGAATGAGGCGCGCATGGTGGTCATGCAGTGGAACGGCGCCGCCGGGAACGTGCGCAAGGCTAAGAGCAAGCCTTTAGCGTTCATCGGCAAGGGCGTCACATTCGACACCGGCGGCATCAGCATCAAGCCTGCCGGCGGCATGGAGGACATGAAGTGGGATATGGCCGGCGCCGGCACAGTGGTCGGTTTAATGGCGGCACTTGCAGGACGCAAGGCAAAGGTCGATGCGGTGGGGTTGGTGGGGCTGGTAGAAAACATGCCCTCCGGCACGGCGCAGCGGCCGGGCGATGTGGTGAAGAGCTATTCCGGCCAGACGATCGAGGTGATCAACACTGATGCTGAAGGGCGCCTCGTGCTGGCAGATGTGCTCTGGTATTGCCAACAGAAATTCGATCCGCGCTTCATGGTGGATCTGGCGACGCTGACAGGTGCAATGATTGTGGCCCTCGGTCACGAATATGCCGGGATGTTCAGCAACGACGATGCGCTGGCGCAGAAGCTTTCATCGGTCGGACAGCTGGTAGATGAAAAGGTGTGGCGCTTCCCGCTCGATGACGCGTACGACCAGCTGATCCGCTCCGACATTGCCGATATGAAAAACATTGGTGGCCGCCCTGCCGGCTCGATCAGCGCGGCGCAGTTCATCCAGCGCTTCGTCAACAACAAGCCATGGGCGCATCTTGACATCGCTGGCGTGGCATGGAGCACCAAGGATTCTCCCTGCGTACCGAAGGGTGCTACGGCATTCGGGGTGCGGTTGCTGGACCGGCTGGTCGCGGAACACTATGAGGGGTGAGGCAGAGTGGCTTCTACCTTGACGCCGCTGCCCGGATAACTCGGACGACTCGGCGGGAGCGTGCGTCACGTTCTTGTTGGACTGGACGCGGAGCGGGTGTCTCGACGCGTTCGACCGCGTATTCGATCTGTTCGACGACAGGGACGAAGGTGAATTGGCCGCGGCGGCTTCGCTACCCCGCCTGCGCCACCTGCTGACGCATCGCATTAATTAGCGCATCAATGTTATTGTTGTTGCGGCTGAGGTAGGATGCATAGTCCTGACGCTGCGTCAGGCGCAACGACGTACCTTCGGCAATAACATCGATGATCTTTGGATCGCTGCCTGAATTGCTGATGATCCAATCCACGTTGGTCGGTGGGTTGTTCGGTCGTTCCACGACCGTGGAAACCACCACGTTATCATCGCGCTGCTGCGTCCGGCCCATCGTGAAGCGGACGCCGCGATATTCACCGAGCTTGGAGGTGATGTTGTTCACCAGCACCTGGTGAAACAGCTCGGTATAGCGCTGCTGCTGCTCTGCTGACGCATTGTGCCAGAATCGTCCCAGGCAAAAGCGCGCCACGCCATCGACGTCCACCGCTCCGTCAATGATCGCGGTCAGTTTCGCACGCTTGTCACGATCGCTCTCCGATCCGTTAACGACAGCCACGAGTTTGTCGCCAATGCTCTTGACGAAGGCGCCGGCGCGCCCATCCAGCGATTGGGCGGCCGTCGGACGCACCAGCCGGCCGGTAGCCTGCCACAGCGAAACAGTGATCAGGACCAAAAATGTGCGACGGTTCGACATGGTGCGCAGGGCCTCGCTCAATAGTCCGGCGATGTGGCCGGCGAATAGTTCACTGTAACCGGCGTCTGCGATCGCGGGAACCATACCGGAATGGTAGCCCGCCTATCGTTGCGGGCATCGTCTATCTTGGCCTGCCGGTGCTGGCGGTACAGGCTGCGGAAAGTTGCATACGGGTCCAGCGCTGTTTTCTTGATGCTGTCGATGTCGTCCAAGTGACGCTCCCGTTGGTCAAGCCCGTTCATCCCGACCCGAGACCAATCGAGCGCTTGCACTGCGGTGCCCTGACCTACCCAGGTGAATGGGTCCATCGCTACGTTGACGCCAAGCCCGATTGCATCGCGCGGATCGGACGGACCAAACACCGGCAGAAACAGGAACGGCCCGGACGGCAAGCCCCAGAGCGCCAACGTGATGCCAAAGTCCGCGTCGTGGTCAGGGTAACCCCAATCCTTTGCGACATCGAAAATGCCCAGCACACCAACAGTGGTATTGATCAGGAAGCGCATGGTGGTGTCGCCGGCGCGCCGCGGCTTTCCTTCCAGGATATCGTTGCCAAATTGCACCGGTGCGCCGAGGTTGGACAACACGTTGTGAACGCCGCCGCGCACCTGCGACGGGATCAAGAACCGATAGGCCTGCGCCGCAGGACGCATGATCACTGTATCGAGACCGTCGTTGAATGCATAAATGACGCGATTGGTCGGCTCGAGCGGATCGTTGGTCTCGTTGAAGTCCGCGACGGCGTCGGGATCGCCCGCCGGGGGAGGCGTCGCGCAGCCGCCGAGGCTGCAGAGCAGCACGGCGGTGATCACCAGAAGGTGACGGCGGGCAACTGCGCACATCGGATTCCTCGAACGAAGCTCAGGGCTGCGGAGAACCAGCAACGGCCCTCCCGCCCAGTGGTGACAGCGGGTGGTTACGATTTGCTGTCGGAGTCTAGGCGGGGCGCAGGCGTTACGCAATGTGGACG